>SEYW01000029.1 GCA_004168015.1 Methylolobus aquaticus | reverse complement strand
ATCGCTGCCATCCGGCAGTCCGAGGACGGCGGCTACGTAATGGAAGATTGCCGCTGGGGCCTGGTGCCGTTCTGGGCCAAGGAGTCCAAGCTGCCCTACAGCACCTTCAACGCGCGGCTCGAAACGGTCGAGACCAAGCCGGTGTTCCGGGTACCGTTCAAGACCCGCCGCTGCTTGATCCCCGCCTCCGGGTGGTACGAGTGGAAGACGGAGGATGGCAAAAAGCGGCCCCACTATTTCACCAGTGCCGGGGATGAAGGCCTCGCCCTGGCCGGGCTCTGGGATACCTGGCACGCCCCCGATGGTTTCACGCTCCGCTCCTGCACCATCCTGGTCGGGCCCGCGAACGAACTCGTGTCGACGGTGCACGACCGCATGCCGCTGATCCTGCCGGACAGCGCGTATCGGACCTGGCTTGATCCCGCGGCGCCGCTCGATACGGTCCGCGCGTTGCTGCAACCCTTCGACGCCGACCAGCTGCGCGGCTGGCCGGTCACGCCCGCGGTGAATCAAGCCCGCAATGACTACCCGGAGCTACTAGCTCCGTTGCGCTGACGTGCGCGCGGGACGACTGCGCCTGGGTCACCTCTGCGGCGCGTGTATCACACATCTCCACTGCCTGTCGAGACGCTAAAAAGGTGAATATTCACCTTCGTTTTCGTCAGCGGGACCATTACTTTTGAGGGAACCACGCGGCTACTCCGAAAGGAGGCGCGCTGGCCGGAGAATTTGCCCTTGAACACCGGAAGAGTGGCCCCAAGGCGCCCTCAATTGGCCGCGATGCATCGGACCGCTCGTATGTCCCGAGCTTGTATAAGGAGATTTCCATGAATGATGCCGAGAATCTGGTCAAACTGCTGACGCATCTCTCGCCGGAACGGTTCCGAACGTTCGCGGTCAGCGAGTTTGCGATTGCTTTGCCCGAGTTGGCGCAGCGGCAGCCCAAACGGGAGGCGCGGGCCTTG
>SEYW01000003.1 GCA_004168015.1 Methylolobus aquaticus | reverse complement strand
CGGCACGCGTGCAGAAAACACGAGGGGCGGTTTTGCGACTTGCATCACAGAATCACGCCGACACATCGGCTGATGCGTCGGGTGGCCAGGAAGGGTGGATCGTTGCCGCCACGGACGGAGGAGGAAGCCGTGGCGGTGACTCGCGTTTTGAAGTGATTCCGCCGAGCGAGATTGATTTCCGGCGGTAACTCAAGGATAGGGCGGATTCGACACGCCGGAAGATGCGCGGCTCGGTGCTTGACTCCCTGGAATGGTTGTCATCCACTGCGTGACAGTATCCGCAACGCCAAGCCGTCTACGCCGATGACCGAATCCCAAAGCCGTTCCGATTGGCGAGCCTGCGCACCGCGGGCGATCCCCACGAAGCATGATCTCACTCAACTTGAAGCGTGGCTGGAGACTCTACCCGTCCCCAGCTGCCTCCTGGATCTCGGCTGTGGCACCGGCCAGGTGAGTGCCTGGCTCCTCGACCGCGGCCATGCGGTGACCGGTCTCGACATCAATCCAGCCGCGATAGCCCAGGCCCAAACCAGCCTGCCTGGGGTCTCGTTCGCCGTCGCGGACATCGCGGCCGCCAATGGATTGCGACCGCCGGACGCACTCTACGATGGCGTGGTTGTTCAATTGGTACTCTCGGTCATCGGCGATGCCGCAGATCGACACCAATTGCTCCGCAATGCCTTTGCCGTACTCAAGCCCGGGGGATCGCTCTACCTGTCCGCGTCCGGTACCTCCAACGACATCAATACCGATTACGCACACCTCTATGCCACCGACGCTGCGGTGACCGGCGAGCCCTTTACCTATCTGTCGCGGGATGCCGCGGGTCAGGTGCTCTATCGCACGCATCATTTCAACCGCGAAGAGTTACGGACCCTGCTGCAGGACGCCGGGTACACTGAGATCGCGATCAGCGAACGTATCGAGGCGAGCAGTCGTCGACCGGAGCAGCGCGCTAGGTTCTTCTACCTGTCGGCGCAACGTCCGCACGACCACGGGTGACCTGCGGTGACTTTTGCCGCGCACCATACCGACTGCACGCTCACATCCAACCGAGCGGCAAGACCGTCAGGTGCTCGTGGTTCACGCACTGGGCGTGTTGGCTCCGCTCCGAAGCGCCGGGTATTCGCGACGACAGTCGCGATGGTGAGGCCATGCAGGTGCTCCGCGTTCCGTCGCTTGATCAAGCCCGAACGGCCGGTGATTAAGGCCTCGAATGTCTCCATCAGGTCGAGGAGGACAGCCGCGATGCGCTCCTCTGGACGATGAACGATCAGCAGCGACGGCTGCTCGCGGCCGGTTGCGCAACATCCATCGCTTACCTGACACATCAAGCCGTCAGCGTTGCAGGCGTTGACCGTGTTGCAGCCATGCCGCAATGGCAGCGCCGGAATCCTTGCCTTTGCCGCGCCTTAGGTAGTATCGCCTATAGACTATCTGGCGCTAGCCTGTCACGCTTTCCCATTCTCGGCGCATGGGTATCGGCCCTGCGCAGGGTTGATTGGGATTTGATCGTAAGGAGACTCCCCGGTGTCGAAGAACCGCATTGATCAGCGCAGCGATACTTGGCAGTTGGGTTTCAACTCGGCTGCGGCCGGCTGGGCCAACATCCCCCCGGCCGGCGTCGAACACCCACTCTGGCTGGCCGGTTGGGAGGCGGGCAGAAACGCCCACGTGGAAACCCGGCGCAAACTCAACGAAGCGTGGCAAACCTTCTGCGTTCAGCGCCGGGTACCCGTGATCCTGCCGGATACATTGGGCTAAGCCCGACGTCCGGGCCGGCTGGCCGGTTGAGCTGGGTTCACTGCCGCTCTGCCATAATCCGGCGGGCTGGCCAGTTGCGCAACGCACTCCCCCATCGTGACCGTTTCATCAACGGGTATTACTCCCTGGTCCAAGAGTGCGTCCAGGTAACGCCTCCTGCGCCCAGATGGCCAACCCTTGCAGACGGGACCCCAGTAATGTCGGCCGGTGTCGACGGTCGGCTGGGATATCCTGTGGGGCAACAAGTCGACGTTTTGCTGTCGAAGGGGCGCCGGAACGGGAACGGCAGCTTTCGCATCCGGCCACGGCTTACTGCCGACCCTAAGCTGCGAGATGGGTCGCATCAGCTCGCAGGTGGTTGAGGTTCCCTTGCGTTGGTCTGGATGGAACCTCGACGCCCGGCGTCATCGTTCCAGGCTCGCCTGCCGCAGCATTGCCTGCCGATACTTTTCCGTCGGTCAGAACGGCGCTTTCGAAACCTTGTGAAACCGTGCCGTGACGTCCCCCGATAACGCGATGTTGTCGGGTTGAAGGATCATGACCGGCGAGCCGGGCTTCAGCTGGAACTTCCCGAGGTTGGCCCAGAACACGTTCGGGCTGGTCGTCAACTCGAAGAAGTAGCGCTTGTCGGTAAGATCGGCCACGGTGCGGTATTCGGTGTTGTAGATTCCGAACCCCTTGTAGGGTGCGCCGAATGGCACTGACACGTTGCGCGCGATCGCCAGGACAGATGCCACGGCTTCACGATCGTCATTTGGTTCCGGCAGCATGGCTGCGTAGTACGCGGCGCGCTGGAAACGGTCAGTCGCCTTGACGTTGCCGGGCAGGGGCAAATCGCTGCTCGGTTTCGAGAAGTCGAGCTTCCCGAGTAGCGCGAGTTGTTCGTCATAGGTCGGGTCGTTCGTCATGATCCGATACTCTCGCCCATGGTGCACGACCCGCTTGCCATTGACGAACTCAATGATAGCCGAATCGCCGCTGGCATCGTCTATCGCGAGGTGCACATTGGCCTTGTGGCCGCGCGCTTCCACGAGGACGACTTGAACGGTGTCGAGCAATGCCAGCGCTTCCGTGACGTTTGCGGCGTTGTCGAGCAGGAACTGCGCCCATAACGCGGCATGCAGCGCAGGCTTGCTGGGGTCGCGCGGTCCGAAGTCGGCGGCGTTGAGGTAGAGCATGTGGGCGGCCAGTCCGCGCTCATTGAGCCCGTCGGCGGTGCCGATCCCGTAAATGGTCGTGACGAGACTGCCATACTTGGACGTCCAGCGCGCGGGGTTCTCCCTGACGACCACCTCGGACCCCGCGCGACCGCCGTCGCGTTTCATGCCGCGCGGCAGCACGGTCAGCACGGGCTCGGTGGATTCAGGCCAGTCCATGGTCCGGGCGACGACGACCGCGACCTTGTTGTCATTCCATAGAATGCGGGAACAGGCATCGACTTCCGGTTGCCACGCCACGAGGGCAGCGGTGACGGCAGCCAGTGCGCCGACGACGCTGCGGCCGCTGGTACTCTTGTGAACCTTCATCAGGCGACTCCTGCGGAGTGGAAAAGGGCTTCGTGTTGCAAGAAACAGAAACCGGATCGCGTGCCTCACTACCGACTCGCAGTCGCAGGGCTTCGGTGGATCCTCCGCACCGCTTCTAACATGGCGTCAGCTGACGGACAAGTGTCGTTGGCGTTGTTCCTGACAGTCATCCCGGTGGACCTGCTGTTCCGTGCCGTTCTCGCGCGGCAGTGATCCTTCTCCGCGAGCAACTCATGACTCTGACCTTCGCGCAGAATCCATCCCCCTGGAAAAAAGGCCCCATCAGGACCCTTGGCGCCTCCCATCACCCAAAGCGCCGGAAATCCGCGCTTGTCAGCCACCCTTCACGATCGTCGACGGGATCTCGTTGCCGACACGTGTTGGCATCTACCATCCGCCCGTCTGGCATCTCAACCCGTAGCGGTGGTCTGGAATAACCGACTGCCCGATGCTGCAGGCCATGCAGGGCCATTTCCGCCTGAGCGGCGGAAAACCGGCACGTTTCCGACTGATCCAGAAGGCAGCCTCGATCACCGGGCGGGTCCCGCTCTTCGCGGCCCACAGCCGATCGCATCCGAGCGGTGACGACGCAGATCGGCCGGCAATAGGCCAATCATTTCAGCGGCAATTCATCGGGCGACGGACCCCACGGTGCTTTACCCGCAAGCACGACGCTGGTCTCGAACCAGCATTGGCAGGCTCGGCAACTGCATCGACATGGTTGCCGAACGGATCACGGTCCAAGCGTTTCAGTGCGTCACAGTCCCGAGCCAATGCAGCAGCTTCTCGAAGACAATCTCGGGCTTGAAAGGCTTGGCGATGAAGTCATTCATCCCGGCCGTCAGGCACCTTATGCGATCATCGTCGAACGCATTCGCTGTCATAGCGATGATGACGAGACGCTCCCGGCCCGGCATGGCACGCAGTTCCCGTGTCGCACCGAGTCCGTCCAACTCCGGCATCTGCATGTCCATCAGCACGATGTCGTAGTCCGCCTGCCGGACTCTCGACAACGCTTCCGTGCCGTCTTCAGCCATCTCGACGGCAAGCCCGACATCCTCCAGCATGTAACCAACGACTTCCCGGTTGATCGGTTCGTCGTCTACGACCAGGACCTTTCGTCCCAGGTAGTCCCGGGCCAGGATCATTTCGGCCGCTTCGGCGACCGGAGCAAGGGCTGGCCGGGCTTCCTGCCCCTTGCCAAGCCGGCAGGTGAACCAGAAGGTACTGCCCCGGCCGGGCGTACTCCTGACCCCCGTCCCACCGCCCATCAGCTGCGCCAGACGTTGCGTAATGGCCAGCCCCAACCCGGTGCCCTGGTACTTGCGGCTGGTACTGCTATCCGCCTGTTCAAAGGCATCGAAGATCCGTTGCTGCTGTTCATCCGTCATCCCGATGCCGGTATCCGTCACCTCAAAGTGCATCAGATAGCCTGTCGCTTTTTCCTCTTCTACCCGGCAACTCAGCGTGACACTGCCTGCGTCGGTGAATTTGATGGCGTTGCTGAGGAAATTGACGAGAGCCTGTGCGAGTCGGGTCTTATCGCCGCGTAGGATGAGGCCGGGATAGTCACAGATGGTCTTCTGCTCCAATCCCTTGGCCTTGACGCGCTCGCCGATGAGTATCCAGGTGTCGCGGACGAGATCGGCGAGAAGAAAGTCCTCGGTAGCCAGCTCGATCTTGCCGGCCTCGATCTTTGAAAACTCGAGGATATCGTTGATGATGGCCAGCAGGTGTTGACCGGATATCTGGATTTTTTCAAGGTATTCCTGCTGTCTCTTGTCCAGCTGAGTTCGCCGCAGCAAGCTGGCCATACCCAACACACCGTTCATCGGGGTGCGGATTTCGTGGCTCATCGTGGCCAGGAACGCACTCTTGGCGATGCTGGCGGCTTCAGCCCTGATTTTCGCTTCAGCAAGCGCCTGATTGGCTGTCTTGAGCGAGGCACTCGCGGCAGCGACTTCGCGAGTTCGTTCAAAAATTTCCGCTTCCATTCGCGCCGCCTGCCCGCTCAGGTCCTCGTTACAACGATCCTGTTCGAGCCCCTTCTGTTTGAGGTGGATGAATTCGGTGACGTCCTCAGCCCTGTGGATAATGTAGCGAACACGTCCGTCTTCCCCGAGTACGGGGGAATTGATCGGCGTCCAATACCGCTCCTCGAAGCCTCCGCCTTCCTGCTCGGGCCTCCGTACATCATATTTCTGAACTGCCATCGTGTCAGGCAAGGCTGATATCAGCACTCGTTGAAGCGAGGCGTGGAGATTGCGCACGCCATCGGCATGCGGATCCTCCGGGTTGTCCGGGAATACCTCGAACATACTCTTTCCGAGTATCTCTTCGCGCCGGGTCATGGTGGCCCGGGCATAGGCATCGCTGACTGCTACGATATTCAGCTGGTCGTCGAGTATCAAAAAGAGGCCCGGCAAACCATCGACGATTGCGCGATAGTCTATGCCATCCTTATTGAATCCTTCGGTCATCATCGACGTCGCTTTTGGCTTCTTCACCACGGGATGCCCAATCACCCCGTGACTATCCGGATTCCCTTTTTCCAGTTGGGAAGTCTATCTCTGACTGGAGGCAGTTCGGCGGTCCTTGGTCATCAGGAGGCGTTCCGTCTTCAGGTCACGCTCGGTCTGGCCTTGAAACTTGCGTGGGGAAATACTCCCTTCACCGGAATTTTGCAACGCAGCGGATTTCTGGGGAATCCGTAACGATCCCGATGCACGACTCGGACCTTGTCGTGTCCTTCGCATGGCCTCATCTGCCGGCCAGCGGAACCACGAAAGGCTGGGAGCCTTTCGACATCCGCAGCACCCGGGAGCGAGAATATCTCACCCCAATGCGCCGCCCTTTCTACCGGGGGCGGAACATTCCCAACCTCCGCATCGGCGGTTGCCCCCGGCCCTGCTCCGGCAGTGGGACTACAGGTCGAGGTACGCCTTCCCGTAAGGCGTCAGGAAGACGTTGTCGGGATCGAGCCGCTGCCGCAGCTGGGTCCGGCGCGCCTCGAGCCATGGTGATCGTGTCGTCGACCGAATTCCGTGCGTTCCGTGACGGTCGGCATGCAACCGACTCCGGGCCATTGTCACAAAGATGACAAAGCCACTGTCATCTGTCGAAAAAATGACAAAGTCAGCATGGGACACAGGCCTGACACGATGACGTTTCCATAATTTAGACAATAACTTATGCTAATGGCACGATTATTTCCTGAATTTCAGCGAGAGAGCGATCGAGCGGCACATGCGCGGCCGAGACGCAAGCGGTTGTCGTCGCAACGAGGGGCCGCACCCGCGAGCCGGATCCCGTCGCCATCCAGCCCATAGCCGATATTGACGAGGTAATGCCATGCCACAACAAACGACTGACGTGAAACCGGCCGATGTCGCGACACTCGATCGTTCGTCGCCGCCAACGAAGGGTGAACGCACCGACCGCGCCCAGCGAACCGTCCTCGTCGTCACCGCACCACCGAGGCCCGGCAAGATGAGCTGGAGCATCGCGCCACTGTAGCGGCTGCACCCCTTCAAGAAAGACCTGTAGGAAGGCCGGCCTCGATGGGCGGTGGGTAGATGCGCCGCCTGCCCTGGCACCAGCACGACCGCTTAGGAGCGACAGAACCGCAAACGGACTAATCCACGTTGCAAGGGATGGAGTTCGCGGAGTCGGATGCGGTCGAGGTCGAGTCGGGCGTCAGCGCGACCGCGATTCATCACGCATGGCCTTCGCTTCGTAACTGAAGAACGGCGCAACCTACGGCAATGCGGCCAAGGCCAAGGTAACGTGCCAACCGAATCCCGCATTCGTGGCGTTCGCGCCGGTAACCCCCTACCTATCGCGTAAACCCACGGACGGGCATGTCAGCCCGGGCGGTCCAGCGCCGCCTGCAGCACCCGCGCCAGATGCACACTCTCCCGGCCCGCACCATCGTGAATCTGATGGCGGCAACTGGTGCCGTTGGCCACCACCAGCGCATCGGGCTCGGCCTGCCGCACCGCCGGCAATAGCGACAGCTCACCCATGCGCATCGACACGGCGTAGTGCTCCGCTTCCAGGCCGAACGCGCCGGCGATACCGCAACAACTCGACTCGATCAATTCGAATTCCAGGTCGGGAACCAGACCCAGTACCTTGCGCATCGATTTCATCGCCCCGAAGGCTTTCTGGTGGCAGTGGCCGTGCACCAATGCGCGCCGTGCCGGCAAGGGCCGCAGCGGCAGTTCGAGCCGCTTGGCGTCGTGCTCCTTGGCCAGGAACTCCTCCAGCAGCAGCGCAGATTTCGCGACCTTGGCCGCCGCCGGTCCGAGCCCGAGCGCGAAATACTCGTCGCGCAACATCAACAGGCAGGAGGGTTCCAAGCCGATGATCGGGAGTCCGCACTCGGCGTAATCAACGAGCGCAGCGATCATTCTCTCCGCCTCGGCGCGCGCCTGGGCCACCAGCCCGTTCGACAGATAGGTGCGACCGCAACACAGGGGGCGCTGCCCCTCCGTGGGACGGGCCAGATGGACCCGGTAGCCTGCTGCCAGCAGCACGTCCACGGCCGCCTGCGCATTGGCCGGCTCTAAATGGTTCGAAAACGTGTCGACGAGCAGCACCACTTCGCGCCCCTGCGGCATCCCTAGCGGTTCGCGTGACTGTCCGTCGAGGAAGCTGCTCGAGCGGCCCTCCGGCAGCGAACGCTGCGCCGCAATGCCGAGCCAGCGCTCCCCCAGGCGGGCCAGTATCGGCACACGGTTGCGCAACCGGATGAGCCAGTTGAGACGCCCCAACCACGGTGCCAGGCGCGGCAGGTTGGCCAACAGGCGCTCGCGCCCCGGCGGACCGCCGAGTTGGGCCCAGCGCTGCGCAAGCGACTCGACGCGCAGCAAGGCCATGTCCACGCCGTTCGGGCATTCACGCTTGCAGCCCTTGCACCCGACGCACAGATCCATCGCCGCCTCCAGTTCGGGGCCGATGAACGGCTGCGGGCCATATTCCCCGTTCAGCGCCGCCTTCAGCGTCGCCGCGCGATGCTGGGTCGAATGCGCCGGGTCGTCCGTCACCCGGAAGCTCGGGCACATGACCCCGTTCCCGGTGCGCTGACACTGCCGGTTACCGATACAGACGGCGGCCGCCTTGCCGAACGCACCGCCAGCCGACGGCGTGGCGGCAAAGGCGTCGCCCAGTCCATAGCTGTCGTAGGGCGACCAGTCGAGTTCGGTATCCATCAATTCCTGCGTCCACGGTCTGGATCGAGAGGCGACTGGGGCCGGTCGCGCGGCTTGGTGACGCGATCGCTGCCGCAACCGATGCGCCGGTATCCCGGCAACGCCTCCCGCCGGGACGAGCCGGGATCGGGTCAGCGTGGCTGCAGCTCAGATCCGATTCTTGGTGCAGCAAATCGGGTGCCAGGAAACGGTCCTTCCTAAGCCACGGAATTTGCTGGCAACTCGTCGCACGACCCGAGCAACGGAAAGCCCCCGCCCTGTCGCAACCCTGACAAAAAGCTCCAAGTCCCGGACTTTCGTCGGTGTGGCAAGGCCCGCTTTGTCAGCTTTGCGACAGGGACGAAACGATCGCACGGCCGGTACAACATCATGATAATCAGACACCTGTAACACACAACGGGGATGGCGGACATCTTGCTTGCTCCGACAGGTAACACCCGTTGCCCGATCGACGGCGAGCACGAGCGGACTGGTGGCACAAGCGCCATCGGTCATTTTCGGCGAGACGATTGGGCCCTCGCACCGTTTCGGTGAGATGCAGCGAATCGGCATTCCGGCACGACCCTGCGCCGAACCGCACGAATGCAGCGAGCAACCCGTCGGAGACACCGAACCATGACCAACCGGATGCCACCGCAGACCATGCAACGCAAGACTCCGACCCAACCCGGCATCACAGCGCCCCGGTGGACCGCTGCGGCAACGCCGCTGGCGCCACCGCTAAAGCTTTTCGCACAGTGGGCCGAAGACGTCACCTGCGTCTTCGAGCGCGATCCGGCCGCGCGGAACCGCTTCGAAGTCGTGACGACCTATCCCGGGGTCCATGCCATCCTGCTGCACCGTCTGAATCATCGGCTTTGGCGTCGCGGCTTCCGCTATGCCGCGCGCTGGCTGGCCTTTTTTTCACGCTGCTGCACCAATGTCGACATCCATCCGGGTGCGCGGATCGGGCGCCGCTTCTTCATCGATCATGGTGCGGGCGTGGTGATTGGGGAAACGGCGGTCATCGGCGACGACGTGACGCTCTACCATGGCGTGACGCTGGGCGGCACCAGCTGGAGCAAGGGCCGGCGCCACCCCCGGCTCGGCAATGGTGTGCTGGTCGGCGCCGGCGCGAAAATCCTGGGCCCGATTGCGCTCGGGGACAATGTCCGTGTCGGCGCCAACTCGGTGGTCGTCAAAAGCGTGCCAGCCAACAAGACCGTCGTTGGCATTCCGGGGCGCGTGGTGCAATCCCGGGAAGGCGTCGCGATGAACCCGAGCGGGGTCCATCTGGACCACAACCGGATCCCCGATGTGATCAACCAGACGCTGGCAGAACTACTGGACCGGATCGCGGTGCTCGAGGGCCGCCTGGAAGCGGCCCAGCCCACCGACATCCGGGATGCCGGGGCCCCGATCCCGAAACTGGAAGCCGTCGACACCTGCGCCTGCGCCACCCCGCACAGGCAATCCAAACCCGGATTCCAATAGGCTCACCGGACACTACATCCGGGGCATCCCGCGGGGTCCCAGGCCGGCATCGCGCCGGCCGGGTATCACAGACCGCCACGCCTCACATCCCCATCGCACCGCAGCGGAGCGCCAAATCCTGGCACCCGAGTTGCTTGATATCTTCTACAGACGAACGTCAACAGCACCAAGAGGGAACGGCTGCTCCCGGATCGGCACCCACTCGTGCCCCTGCTGCCACCCACTTTGCGGAGTTACCTGTGTTGGCCAAAAGCGAATCGCAAGCAGCTGAAACTGCTGATACTTTACAGCTCATCACGATCTACGAGATCAGCAAGATCCTGGGCTCGTCCCTGGATCTGTGCAAGGGTATGCGGGATGTCCTGAACCTGCTGTCGTCGCACATGCACATGTGCCGCTGCATGATCGCCTTGGTGCAGGACAGCGGCGACGTGCATATCATTGGGGCAAGCGGACTGAGCCAGGACCAGATCGATCGCGGCCGGTTCCGCAAAGGCGAGGGTATCATCGGCCAGATCATCAAGACCGGCCTGCCCATCGTTATTCCGAACGTTGCCGACGAGCCCCAATTCCTGAATCGCACCGGCTCGCGCGAACTGGCTAACGGCGATGTAATCGCCTACGTCGGCATCCCCATCAAGATCGCTGACGAAACCATCGGTGTGGTCAGCGTAGATCGCGACATGAGCGCCTATCGCGGCTCGCTGCAGGACGATGTCCGGCTGCTGAAGATGGTCGCGAACCTGATCAGTCACACGCTGCGGCTGCACCGGCATGTCGCGACAGAGCGTGAGCAGTTGATGCACGAGCAGCATCGCCTGCAAAAGGAAGTTCGCCCCGTACAGGGGCTGGTGAACGTCATCGGCAACAGTCGCCCGATGCAGGACGTGTTCGGCGACGTGGAGCGGGCCGCGTCCGTGCACTCGACCGTACTGCTGCGCGGCGAAAGCGGCACCGGCAAGGAAATCATCGCCAACGCCATCCACCAACTGAGCCCGCGACGCAACGGCCCGTTCGTCCGAGTCAACTGCGGTGCCCTGTCCGAGACGCTGCTAGAGTCGGAATTGTTCGGGCATGAGAAGGGCGCCTTCACCGGTGCGACCACCGAACGCAAGGGCCGCTTCGAGTTGGCCCACGGCGGAACGCTGTTTCTCGACGAGATCGGCGAGATCTCGCCGGCCTTTCAGGTGAAGCTGTTGCGCGTACTACAGGAGCGCGAATTCGAACGGGTAGGCGGCAACACGCCGATCCGGGTCGACGTGCGTCTGATTGCGGCCACGAACCGTAACCTCGAAGCGGCCGTGACGGAGGGCGATTTTCGTGCCGATCTCTATTTCCGCATCAATGTCATCTCGATCATCCTGCCGCCGCTCCGGGAGCGACGCGACGATATCGCGCCGCTGGTCGAGCACTTTCTGGAGCGCTTCAATCGCACCAATGGGCGTCAGGTCAGCCTGTCGCCTGAAGCGATGCAGATCATGACCGACTGCTACTGGCCGGGCAACGTGCGCGAGCTGGAGAACTGCGTCGAGCGGACGGCGGCCATGACCAAGGGCAAAACGATTCAGGACATCAACCTGCCCTGCCAACGCAACATGTGTCTGTCGATGGCCTTGCGACCGGTCACTCAGATGGTCAGTCCGACCCCGAAACTGCCGGAGTCCGCCAGCGCGCCGCTGCCAGCGCGCGATGCGATCTCGCATCGGCATGGCGAAGAGGCGCCGCAGTTCGCTTCGACCCGCGAGAAGCTGATCTGGGCCATGGAGGAATGCGGCTGGGTGCAGGCCAAGGCCGCACGATTTCTGGGCATGACGACCCGGCAGATGAACTACGCGCTACAGAAATACAACATCGAGATCAAGCGCTTGTGACTGCCTTGGCCCACTGATTCATGACGCGTGAACAACGTGTGCGTTTAGCGACTAATGGCGACGGCAAGCCCGCGTAGGTCCGATTAGCGCAGCGTAATCGGACGCGTGTTGCCAGTGCGGTAAGCGCGGCATCAAGGAAGAGCCAAGCCATGGCCAACTATCGACGCGCGCTCATCCCCGGAGGAACCTGGTCATTCAAGGTGAACCTACTGGAGCGGCATCGAAACGATTGGCTGTTGCGCGAAATCGATCGTTTGCGAGAAACCGTTCGGCGCGTTTTCGTGCGCTACCCTTTCCACATCAACGCCTGGGTTGTATTGCCCGATCATCTGCATTGTGTCTGCACGCTGCCGCCGGACGACCCGGACTTCAGCACTTATTGGCGTCTGATCGAAGGGCTTCTACGTTGCATTGCCCAAGACCGAAGGACTTCCCGATGCAGCCAAAGCGCCCGGGACGCGAGGCAATCGGCGTTGGCGTTACTGGAAACACCTGATCCGCGATGAAGCCTCATTTCAGAGGCACGTGGATTATGTCCACGTGAATCCGCGAAAACGTGGTCTGGTAACGCGTATGTCGGATTGGGCGTACTCCACCCTTCACCTTTATGGTACGCGGGGCACCTATCCTGCCAATGGGTGCGGGGATGCGTCCGGCGTTGTGCCCGGCGATAAATGATTCATGCGTCCGATTACGCTGCGCTAATCGGACCTACGTCGCTGCGAACAACCTATCCATCGCGTGCGGTCCGGACACGGGCCCTTCCCCAACGCGTCCTTGAGATACGCCGGTAGGTGAGGATTCGACTCGCCGCCGGCGCGGATCTTTCCGCCAGTGCCGCATACCGAGACCCTGCCAGCGATCCGCCTCCCGCCCCTGTCGTCTTTCCGACAAAGTCCGACAAAGCACAAAGGTTTTGTTCCCCTCCGAACAGCGCCAGACCCACCCAACCGGAGCTTATCTGACTGTTTTTCTTGGCAACTTTTTAATGGTACGCCGTTTGCTTCGATCAGCCTGACACAAGTGCTACGCCCACCGGCTGCAGATCGCCCGTCTGAAGGGCAGCCTGCGAGACCGGTAAACGGCAGTGCGCAGGCCCATGCCGAACCAACGAACCTGGGAGTAAACGATGCAAGCAGTTCACAACGAAGCCGCAGCGGCCGCCGGCGGCGTCGGCACGGTCGTACCGGACGAGATCATGCAGAAGGTTGCCGAGCACAAGGGCTGCGGAACCTCCGGCGGTTCGGGCAAGGCGAGTTGCGGGTCCAGCGCGGGCGAAAACGACCTGCCGGCGGAAATCTGGGACAAGGTCAAGAACCACCCCTGCTACAGCGAAGAAGCGCATCACCATTATGCGCGGATGCACGTCGCCGTCGCGCCCGCCTGCAATATCCAGTGCAACTACTGTAATCGCAAGTACGACTGCGCCAACGAGAGTCGGCCGGGCGTCGTCAGCGAGAAGCTGACCCCGGAACAGGCAGCCAAGAAAGTGCTGGCGGTCGCCTCGACGATCCCGCAGATGACCGTGCTGGGCATCGCCGGCCCCGGCGATCCGCTGGCGAACCCGGAAAAGACGTTCAAGACCTTCGAACTGATCGCGAAGACCGCGCCCGACATCAAGCTCTGCGTATCCACCAACGGGCTGTCGCTGCCCGATCACGTCGATCGTCTGTCGCAGTACAACATCGACCATGTGACGATCACGATCAACATGATCGATCCCGAGATCGGCGCCAAGATCTATCCGTGGATCTACTACAACAAGAAGCGCTACACGGGCGTCGAGGCCGCGAAGATCCTGACCGACCGACAGCTGCAGGGACTGGAGATGCTCACCGCACGCGGCATCCTGTCGAAGATCAACTCCGTGATGATTCCCGGCATCAACGACCAGCACCTGGTCGAGGTGAACAGGGCGGTGAAATTCCGCGGCGCCTTCCTGCACAACATCATGCCGCTGATCTCGGCGCCCGAGCACGGCACGGTATTCGGCCTGACCGGCCAGCGCGGCCCGACGGCCCAGGAGCTGAAGGCCCTGCAGGATCAGTGCGAAGAAGGCCAGATGAATATGATGCGGCACTGCCGCCAGTGCCGGGCCGACGCGGTCGGTCTGCTGGGCGAAGATCGCAGCGCCGAGTTCACGACCGAGAAAATCGAGGCGATGGAAGTCACCTACGACCTCGAAACCCGCAAGGCCTATCAGGCCGCGGTGGAACAGGAACGGCAGGCGGTCGTCGCGGCCAAGAAAGAGGAAATGCAGAGCCTCGCCGGCGCGCAATCCGACATCAAGATGCTGATCGCGGTCGCGACCAAGGGTGGCGGCAAGGTCAACGAACACTTCGGTCACGCGACCGAGTTCCAGATCTACGAGCTCAGCACGACCGGCGCGAAGTTCGTCGGACACCGCCGCGTGGACCTGTACTGTCAGGGCGGCTACGGTGAGGAAGACGCGCTGCAGACCGTGATCCGGGCCATCAACGACTGCCACGCGGTGTTCGTCGCGAAGATCGGCGGCTGTCCTAAGGGCGATCTGAAGGCCGCTGGCATCGACCCGGTCGACCAGTACGCCAACGAGTTCATCGAGCAATCGGCCATCGCCTACTTCAAGGACTACCTGGACAAGGTGACGGCTGGCGAGATCGAACACGTGGAGCGCGGGGATGCGCAGATCCGCCAGGGGGCGCTGATCGCCGCCTAGGTGCAGCGGCTTCCGCTGATCTGGTACCCGCCCGTCCCGGGCCGGCCACGACGGCCCGGGACTGATCCACCGCGTTGAGGAGCTGACCATGGCTTACAAGATCGTTGAGGAAAACTGTACCGGCTGCTGCGCATGCGAGCCGGAATGCCCCAATCAAGCCATCTCGGAAACCAAGAACGGGCTCTTCATCATCGAACCCGCGAAATGTACCGAGTGCCTCGGCCACTACGACGAGCCGCAATGCGTCGCCGTGTGCCCGATCGATCTCACCTGCATCATCGACGACGATTACCCGCGTTACGAAGCGGCATAGGTAAAACATCATGGATCTAACGATTACACCCAGTGCAGAGAAATTCATTCAGCGCATGGTGCGCTTCGGCGGAGCCGGGCCCGAGGCCGGCTTTCGGCTCTCGGTGAGCCCGGGCGGCTGCTCCGGGCTGGCGTCCGAGTTCAGCGTCGAGGCCGCGCCCCTGGCCGGCGACGCCGTGGTCGTCATCCAGGGCGTCAAGCTGTTCCTGCCGGCAGAAAGCCGCTTGCTGCTGCAGGGTGTGATCATGGATTTCAAGGACACGCCGCTGCAGAGCGGACTGGTGTTCACGGACCCCAAAGCGACGGGCTGCGGCACCTGCAGCACCAGTGCGCCGGCCACCCCCCCGGGTGAGGTCTCGGTCGCACTCAGCGCCATTCCAGTCAAAAGCGCCTAGCACCGCCGTGGTCGCCAGTGGGAACCGCGTAACGGAACCGGGCCCGGCCCGTTGGGTGGCGGACCATGAACTGACCGAAGACGAGCGTGTCGCGGAATGTCTTGGCGCCGGCCTGCCTCCGGAAGCCGAAGCGCACTTGCGGCTGGCGGGGCAGAACTATCACTGCGACGAGGCGGCCCAGGCGCATCTGCAAGCCGCCTGGGACATTGCCCCGGGGCATGCGGCCGTCTACATCGGTCGCTACCGGTACTTCTTCTACAAGAACCGGTTGCCGGAGGCGCTGGCGGTCTGCACCGAATGCCTCGCCAAGGCCGCGGTCGACAACGGGATGGCACCGGACTGGCGTGAGGCAAAACCGACGGACGCGGATTTCAGCAACTTCGGCGCCCTGCTGCCCCGCTTCTTTCTGTTCACGCTCAAGGGTTATGCCTACCTGCAGATGCGCCTCGGCGCGCTGGAGGAAGGACGCGTCGCGGCGGAGAAACTGCTGGAGCTCGACCCCACCGACAAGGTGGGAGCCAAGGTGCTGCTGACGGTATTGCAGAGGCAAATCGATGGCGACGACGACTGAAATCGAAGAAGCCCGCGACTGGCAAGGCGAACTGCTGGACTGTGCCGCCTGTGAGCACGGTTCCGGCAAGTCCAATGCGCGCTGCCAGCTCGGCCATGCCTGCGTACATGACCGTTACGCGCGCCGGATCGACCGCTTCTTTCGCTGGAACCCGTATCTGGCGAAGGACTATTTCGAGCATCCTTATTTCGAGACGCGTGCCGTCGCGGCCAAGCACGCCGAATTGTTCTATCTCCCGCGCCTGATCGACGACCCGGACGAGACCGTCCGGCAAAGCGTCGCCCAGCGGCTGCCGCTGCACTCCCGGCACTTCCGGGGTCTGCTCGGCGACCCGCACCGCGAGGTCCGGGTCCGGGTGGCCGAACGCGCGGAACCCAAAGACCTCGTCACGCTGATGGACGATCCCGATTATTTCGTGCGCCAGATCGTGGCCCGGCGACTGCCCTGTGCGCTGCTGGTGCGCATGGTCCGCGACCGGGATCCCCAGGTGCGGAAGGTCGTGGCCGAGCGCGTGGCCACCGAATGGCTGCCGACCATGGCGGGCGACGCCGACCTCGTGGTCCGTCTGGCCGCTGTCTCCCGCATGAGCCCCGGTCAACTGAAACTGATGATCCGGGATCCGGACTGGCGGGTGCGCTACGAGGTCGCCAGTCGGCTCGATCCGACCGAACTCGAACCACTGCGCGCCGACCCGGACCGCGAGGTGCGGGAACTGGTGGAGCAGCGTCTGGCCGATTACTGGCACCGAACCGAATTACCGAAGGCCTGCCAACTAGGGTGAGGATGTAACGATGGGTGATATCAGTCGCGACAGCGATAGCAACGAGTTGAACGATCCACCGCGCTTCAACTTCGGCGAGAAGGTGAAATCGAAAAAGGTGATCCGCAATGACGGCACGTTCACCGGCGCGGAAATCGGCGAGGTGCTCGTCAAGAAAGGGGATGTCGGCTACATCAAGAGCATCAACACCTTTCTGCAGCAGTTTTACATCTACGCCGTGGACTTCCCGGACCACGGCTACGCCGTCGGCATGAAGGGCCGCGAGATCGAGTCGCTCGACAACCCGCCGCCGCCCAAAGCCGTGGCCGGAACGGAGCAGCACGCATGATCGAACCACGCACCGCGATTTACCAATGGGGACAGAAGGTCTATGCCGAGTCTGATCTGTTCAACGACGGCAGCTATCCGGACCACCCGCCGGATGCGCTGCTGGTGGCAGCCGGCACCGAGGGCGAGATCGTGCAGGTCGGGCATCACGAGGAAGCCAACCTGCCCATCTACCTGGTGGAATTCCCCGGCGGCTATGTGATCGGCTGCTTCGAGGAGGAAATCCACGCCGAACAGCAGGCGGGGACGATTGCCGGGATCCTTTGAACCCAGGTTCCGCGGCGCGGCAATGGCCACTCCGAAGAGCGCAGCGCAGGGACTCCGGTAATCCAAGGCCCTGACGGAGAACATCGAGCGTATGAATGCCAACGTGGCGAAGGCGAAAGTGACCAGCCTGCAACGGCACCCGAACGAGGTGGATCGCCGGCGCATCGAACGCGCGCTCGAAAGCCGCAAGCGCTATCGCTACGTGACGCCGGAAGTGCAGCCGGACGTCAATGGCTATCTGATCCAGAGTTCGTGCTGCTCCAGGAATGTCGACCCCGATGGCGGCGTGATCGACATCGCCCGGATCGAATACCGCGCGGAGCGCGGCTGCTGGTGGCTGTACCACAAGGACCACCAGATCGATCACTGGATCATGCACGGGGAATACGCAACGCTGCCCCAGGTCATCGAACTGCTGAACCAAGATCCGAACCGGCGCTTCTGGCAATGAACGACCCGCTGATTTATCTCGACAACAACGCGACCACCGCGGTCGCCCCGGAATGCATCGAGACCATGCTGCGCTGCCTCCGGGATTGCTACGGCAACCCGTCCAGCAAGCACGGGTCGGGCGAAACGGCCAAGGTCGAAACCATCCGCGCGCGCGGTCAACTGGCGGCGCTGCTGGGTGCCTCGCCGCCCGAGATCGTGTTCACCGGCAGCGGCACGGAAGCCACGCACCAGGCGATCCTTGGTGCGCTGGCGCTACGCCCCGACAAACGGCGCATCGTCACCAGCCAGGTCGAGCATCCGAGCACGCTGCTGCTGCTCAAGCATCTGGAACAGGAAGGCGTCGAAGTCGTTTACCTGCCGGTCGACGGAGAAGGCCGACTGGACCTCGACGCGGTCGATCAGGCGATGACGGCCGACACCGCCCTCGTCACGCTGATGTGGGCCAACAACGAAACCGGCGTGGTGTTCCCGATCGCGGAAACCGCGGCACTGGCGGCCGCGAAAGGCGTGCTGTTCCACACCGACGCGGTACAGGCCGTCGGCAAGACGCCGATCGACCTGCGCGCCTTGCCCGTCGACTTCCTGTCGCTGTCGGGCCACAAGCTGCACGCCCCCAAGGGCATCGGTGCGCTGTTCGTGCGAAAAGGCCACAAGATTCCGCCGCTGCTATTCGGACATCAGGAGCGCGGCCGGCGCGGCAGCACGGAGAACGTGCCCGCGATCGCGGCCCTGGGCACCGCGGCCGAATTGGCGGCCACCGGTCTGGACGGCTACGCGGCGCAGGTCGCCGCACTGCGCGAACGTCTGGAGAGCGGGCTGCTGGCCCAGTTGCCGGGCGCCTCCATCAACGGCGCCGGGGCCACTCGTCTGGCCGGCACGACCAGCCTGAATCTGGGCGGCCCGGAAGCCGAATTCGTGCTCGACAAGCTCGACCGCGCCGGAATCCACGCCTCGGCGGGGGCCGCCTGCAGCGCGACCGGCACCGAGCCGTCCCATGTCCTGTTGGCCATGGGACTGAAACCGCAGGACGCGCTGTCGACGATCCGCTTTTCGCTCAGCCGGTTCACCACACCCCGGGAAATCGATCACGTCATCCGGATCCTACCGGCGCTGACGCCGGCTCAACCCGCCGCTGCCGCCTGAGCCCGATCCGCAACCGCCTCTTTTCAATCAGCCAGGAACCCGTATGAAGGTCATGATCCGCAGAGACAACGCCGGCGTCCTTTCAGCCTACGTCCCGAAGAAGGATCTCGAGGAACCCATCGTGTCGCAGGAGAAACCGGACCTGTGGGGCGGCATGGTGACCCTGGCCAACGGTTGGCAACTCGCGCTACCCGAAATGGCGGAAGGCACGACCCTGCCGATCACCGTCGAGGCCCGCAAGGTGAGCGACTAGACGTGGCGCTGCCCGCGGATGCACTCGAACGGATCCGGTCCGTCCTGGAGGCCGAAGGCACCACGGCGGAACGGCTCGCGAACCTGCGGCTGGCCTTGCCGGGCGTGTCGCTGACACGCTGCGATGCCAGCGACGTGGACACCGAAACGCCCGCGCTGCAAACGGCCGGGTTCGATGTGTTCTTCATCGACACCTCGGAGCACTGCCCCCGGATCACAGCGGATCCCGCAACCGCCAGCGGCCTGATCGTGGCCGAAAAGCGCTAGGAACCCGACATGAGCGATCAACCGAGTATTCTGCTTTCCGACCCGGACATCAGCCTGGCCGAGCTCGAAGCGGTCGAGAATGTCCTGAAGTCGCCCCGTCTGTCCGCAGGGCCGACGGTCGAGGCCTTCGAAGCGGCCTTTGCCGAATACCTCGGTCGGCGGCACGCCGTCGCCGTCGGCAGCGCCACGCTGGGGTTGTTGGCAACCTTGCGGGCCTATGGCATCGGCCCCGGCGACGAAGTCATCGCCCCACCGTTCGGCTTTCGCGAGACGGTGCACGCCATCACGCTGGCGGGTGCCAAACCGGTCTTTGCCGACATCGATTATTGGTCGTGCACCCTCGCCCCCGAAAAGGCGGCGGCCGCGATCACAGACAAGACGCGGGCGATTGTGGCCTGCAACGTCAACGGCCACCCCGCGATGTGGGCGCCGCTGCGCGAACTGGCCGACCGACACGGCCTGCTGCTGCTGGAGGATTCCAGCGAGGCCATCGGCTCACGTTATCAGGGTCGGCTGGTGGGCTCCTTCGGCGATTGCGCGATCTTCGACTTGAGCCAGCCCGGACCGCTGACGGCCGGCGAAGGCGGCATGGTCGTCACGGACGACTCGGCGCTGGCGTCCAAGCTGCGGTCCTGCCGCGGGCGGCGCAGCGACGAGCGGCATTCCATCATCGCCGGCGGTTTCCCGCCCTATCGAGCCGAAATGGGGGAAATGAACGCCGCGCTGGGTCTGACGCAACTGCAGCGGCTGGATGACATCCTCGATCGCCGCCAGGGCGTCGCCGACTACTACGACCGGCACATGCTGTCGTTCGAAGGCATCAAGCCGGCCTACATGGCCCCTGAAGTCGACGAAATCCATTGGACCGTCTACCTGATCCACCTGGGAACCCGTTTCTCGAAGTCCAGCCGCGACGCCATCGTGCAGGACCTGTCCACCGAGCGGATCGAAGCGGCGGCGTTCTGCTACCCGCTGCACACCCAGAGCCACTACGGCACGCTGGGCTACCGCAAGGGCGATTTCTTCGTGACCGAGAAGCTGGCCGACCGTGCGATTGCGCTGCCGTTCCATGGCCATCTGACCGAAGACCAGATCGGCTTCATCGTGAAGACCGCGAAAGATGCCTCGGTCAATGTGGGGGCCGGCGCGGCGATCTACTGACGAGAACCGGGCATGTCGGGGTTCCTGCGTAGCAGCACCAGGCGCAACGGGAAGGTCAGCGTGACCGTGCTGCCGCTGGGGAAGACCTTCGAGTTGGCCAGCGGCTCACGGTTGCTGGACGCGGTCAAGCTCGCCGGGGACATCGTCACCCGGCATTGCGGCGGACGGGCGCGTTGCGGGGTCTGCCACGTCACGGTGCTGCAGGGAGGACGCGGCTTGTCGAAGGTCCGCAAGGGCGAGAGTGATCGGCTCGCCCTGATCGGCGGAAATACGTTGCGCTCCCGGTTGTCGTGCCAGGCCTTGCTGGGCCACCACCGGGTCACGATCGAATGGGTCAATCACTGAATTTGTTGGGAGTTACCATGACAGCCACTGAAACGGTCTCGAAGGAGACCACCACCGTCGAATGCGTCGTGCACGTCCGTTTCAACAACGACGGCACGGTGATGGAAATTGGCGAGTGCCCCGAGGCGCTCACCCCCAACGCCTGGTTCAAGCTCTTGAGCCGCAAGACGCTGAACTGCTATCAGGCACTGGCCGGCGGCCGCGGCCTCTTCCGGCTGCCCCGCACCGAGGTGGATACGCTGAAAGCGGCGGCGATTGCGGAGCAAGCGTCATGAGCACCCCGTTATCGCCCGCCATTCGCGAAGGGCTCGCGGCCGGACGCATCATTCCGTACCTCGGGCCCGGCGTGCTGACGCTGGACGGCAGTTCGAGCGTGCCCGATGCGCCCGAAACGCTGGTCGAATTGCTGACGGCCAAGGTCACCGTCCCGCACAAGATCCGCAAGAACCTGACGGCCGCCGGCCAGTACATCGAGAACTTCAAGCATCGCAAAACGCTCGTCAGCCTGCTGAACGATGCATTTGCCGCGACAGCGGAACCGACCTCGCTGCACCGCTTTCTCGCAGGACTGCCGCTGCCGTTGATCGTCGATGCGTGGTACGACCGCGGCATGGCGGACGCGCTGGCCGGGCGCGCCGATTTCGGACAGATCCAGGGCGTCAGCCGCTCCGAGCATTTCCAGGACTGGGTGCACTACTTCGCCGCGGACGGATCGCGCGTGGAGCCAACCGAAGCCAGCCGCTGGGCCACGGTGCTGTACAAGCCTTTGGGTTCGATCGCGCCGGCCAGCAATTTCATCCTGTCGGATTCGGATTACGTGGAAGTGCTGACGGAAATCGACATCCAGACCCCGATCCCCGAGCGCGTGCAGGAACTGCGCGTCGGCCGCAGCTTCCTGTTCCTCGGTTGCCGCTTCCGCACCCAGTTGGAGCGCACCTACGCACGCCAGATCATGAAGCGGTCGTCGGAACATCATTGGGCCGTGCTGCCGGACGAGCTGACCCGGAACGAGGCGCGCTTTCTGGAGGAACAGGGCATCGAGCGGATTACGCTGCCGCTCGCCGAGTTCAACGCGCTACTCGTCGCCGATACCGCATCGATGCCGGTCGCGGCCGTGGCATGACGCGCACCGCGCTGGTGAGGTAAGCCATGGACCGTACCGAACGTCTCGCAACCGCTTTGAAACAGGCCTTTGAACCGACGCGGCTGTCCATCGACGACGACAGCCACGCCCACGCCGGACACCGTCACGACGGCGGCGGCCATTTCACCGTGGCGATCGCCTCCGCCCGCTTCGAGGGGAAAAGCCTCGTCGAGCGACACCGGATGGTATACGGGGCGGTGGCCGACATGATGCCCGCGGAAATCCATGCGCTCAGCATCAGAGCCATCGCGCCCTCCGAGGAGCAGGTCTGACACCGGCGTGGCAACCGCTCCCGATCTCGCCGGCGCCGCGCGACCGGGGCGGCTGACGGAGCCCGAGCGGGACTTGGCGGCGGTGCCGCTGATCCCGCGCTATGCGAGACTCGGCGACCCGTTCCACGTGCCGGTCGCGGCCACGCCGTTGCGCGGACCGCATCTGGCCCATTTCAATTCCCGACTGGCCGACGAACTGGGACTCCCGGTCGAGGCCGGGCCCGAACTGACTGCGGCGCTGGCAGGCGACCGTCCCTGGCCGGGCTATTCGGCTTCGGCATCGGTGTATTCCGGGCATCAGTTCGGTCACTGGGTCTCGCAACTCGGCGACGGCCGCGCGCTGCTGATCGCCGAGCTGCGCACGCCCGGCGGAGAACGCCGGGAACTCCAGCTGAAGGGCTCCGGACTGACGCCCTATTCCCGCGGTCTCGATGGCCGGGCCGCTCTGCGCTCGTCGATCCGCGAGTACCTGTGCTCCGAGGCCATGCACGCGCTCGGCGTGCCCACGACCCGCTGCCTGAGCCTTATCGCTTCAGCCGAACCGGTGCAACGTGAAACATCGGAAACTGCCGCCGTGGTCTGCCGCGTTGCGCCCAGTTTCGTCCGTTTCGGACAGTTCGAATATTTCTCCTACCTCGCGCAGTCCGAGCCGTTGTCCCGGCTGGCCGATCACGTCATCGAGGAGCACTACCCGCACCTTCAGGGACGCGCCGATCGCCACGCCCTTTGGCTCACCGCCGTGGTCGAACGAACCGCCGAGTTGATTGCGCAATGGCTGGCGCTGGGCTTTTGCCATGGCGTCATGAATACCGACAATTTCTCGGTCCTCGGTCTGACGCTGGACTACGGACCCTTCGGCTTCATGGACCGGTTCCGCCAATATCACGTCTGCAACCACTCGGACTTCGACGGCCGCTATGCCTATGGCGCCCAGCCGAAAGTCGGTCAATGGAACTGCTCGCACCTGCTGCGCGCCTGCCTCCCGCTGCTATCCGCACAGCCGGAAGCCGCGCGAGAGACGGCCAACGGCATCCTCGAAGGCTACGCCCCCGCCTACCACCAAGCCATGCGCCGCCGTTGGGCCGACAAGCTCGGATTGCGTGAAGTGCGTGAGGGCGACACGGGACTGGTCAACGATTTGCTCGCGGTGATGCAGCGCGGTCGCAACGATTTCACGCGCACGTTCCGCCATCTCGCTGACATCCGCACGGATACCGATGGGCCCGCCCACGGCGTGCGCGAACACCTGACCGACATCGAGGCCTTCGACGCCTGGATCGTCGACTATCGCCGGCGCCTGCGCGCCGAGCAGAACACCGACGATGCGCGCCGCGCCGAGGCCATGAATCGGATCAATCCAAAGTACGTGCTGCGCAACCACCTGGCCCAGGTAGCGATCGAGAAAGCCGAGACCGGCGACTATTCGGAAATCGCAGTCCTGTTCGAGTTGCTGCGCCGGCCCTACGACGAACAGACCGGAATGGACGCCTACGCGGCTGAACCGCCGGCCGACCGGCGCGATATCGAGGTCAGCTGTTCGTCGTGACGCAGCGACGCGGCTGAGTTCGATGCGAACCTGATTTTTCGGCTGCCCTGGAGCAAACGCGATGGCTTACGAGAATGTCTGCAAGCAAAGCTTGCTGGGGGAAGGCGAACTGGTGCCTTTAAAGCTCGGCGACAAGGAAATCGTCATCATGTGGCCCGATGGCGGTGAGCCCAAGGCTTACGACGCCCGCTGTCCGCACGAAGGGGTTTCGTTGGGCCGCGGCGATTTCAACGGCCGCATCCTGTACTGCATCGCCCACGGCTGGGTGTTCGATGGCCGCAACGGCCGCTGCCTGCAGCCCGAGGGCTGGCAGATGACCGAATACCCGATGCGGTTCGAAGGCGGCATGCTGCAGGTCGATCTGGGGGATGATTGACGCAGCGCGCTGACGCCTCGGTCGCAACCCGGAGATCCCACTACTCCACCACGCGCACCGGTATGCCGGCATGTTCGCGAACGGCTCGGGCTACCGAACCCAGCAACAGCGTCGCAATGACGCCATGCCCGCGGGCGCCCATGACGATCTCGTCGCAACCCTTTTCCTTCGCATACTGAACGATGATGTCGGCCGGCTCCCCCACGCTGATGTGAACGGCGTAGGGAATGCCGGCATCGTCCAACTTCTTGCGCGCTGCCGCCAGGGCTTTCAACCCCGCTTCGCGATGAAAGCCACTGATCTGCTCATGATCGAGAAACCGGCCCACATCTCCGATCAGGGGGTGCTGGACGTTCAGCAGGTGTAGCTCGGGAGCATGGCTCCCGGACATTCCACCGATCAGGTCATCGATGGCGCGGAGCGCAGGTTCCGAGCCGTCCACCGGAACCAGGATCTTTTTCTTCATGGCTTGCTCCTTCGGCTCAGCGGCCGGTCCTGGATTGCTCGCCCTCGGCGAGATCGACCAATTCGCGCGGCCGAAGCTTCTTCCTGCGCCCCGCCAGCCACAGCCCGCCGACAATGACCAGGATGGCTGCGACGAGCGGAATCAGGTCGGCCAGCCAGAAGACCTCCGTCGTCTCGAACCAGGGTTCTAGCGCCGGGTCGGTCACCAGCATCTCACCGGCAACGAATCCGAGCAGCGCGGCGCCAAGTTCGATGACGATCGGGACCCGGTCCATCAAGCGCAACACCAGGGTGCTGCCGAAGATCACCAGCGGGATGCTGATGGCCAGTCCGATGATCAGCAAGTTCATATCGCCTTTGGCCGCCGCCGCGACGGCGATCACGTTGTCGAGGCTCATCAACAGGTCGGCTAGCAGGATCGTCCGGATGGCGGCGAACAAATGGTCGCGTGGACTGATTTTGTTAGTGCCATCCTCCGCGGGGAGCATCAGCTGCAGGGCGATCCAGAACAGCAGGCCACTACCGATCAGCTTCAAGTAGGGCTGACGCAGCAATTCCAGTGCAACCAGGGTCAGCACGATACGCATCACGACCGCGGCCCCCGAACCCCAGATCACGGCCAGTTTGCGTTGGGTAGCCGGCAGTGAGCGGGCCGCCAAGGCAATCACCACGGCGTTATCGCCGGACAGAACGATATTGACCAGGATGATCTGGCCGAGTCCGATCCAGAAATTCAGATCGGCGGCTACGTCGGGCATCTGCTTCTTCTCCGAGCGCGAAATTCAGGAGGGCGGATCTCTCTGTGCCGGCCTCGAGATCTGTCCTCGAGCCGTTGGGGCGAGCCATTCTAGCCCGGATGTCGGGTCCGGGTGGGAAAGTCAGAAGGATTAGGCCCCCGGATCGAGTTCGGATGGCCCACACACGAAGCGGTCGGTCTAAAGTCGTGCATGACCTTCTCTCCGGCGTCGATAGTGGCGCGTCTTTCGCGAGCGTAAAATGCGCGACTAAACCCACAGACCCCGGGAATCCTCAGACATGGGCAACACCGTGACCTTTGGTGCCGTCGGCGACATTGCGCTCGCGATGGGCGTCAGCCAGGGAATCGCAGCCAGCGGCGTACAGTGGCCCTTCGAGCGCATGGCGCCGATCCTCTCTCGTGCTGACCTGCTCTTTGGCAATATGGAAACGGTGCTCGCACCGCCGGACTATCCGGAGCATGAAATAGACCGCAAGGCGCTGATCGCAACCTTCGCCGGTCCCGACTGCGCCCGCGCCCTCAAGGACGCGGGCTTCGATTTCCTGAATCTCGCCGCCAATCACGTGCTCGATGCGGGCGTGGTGGGCATGGAGTACACGCAACAGACCCTGGAAGATGCGGGGCTGGTCACGGCGGGTGTCGGACGGACGCAGAGCGAAGCGCGCCGGCCCGCGCTGGTCGAGGTCGACGGCATCCGTTTCGGCTTCCTGTGCTACGGGGAGGATTCCAACTACTCGCTGGGAACGCGCGGCCCATGCTATGCCTACTACACGCTGGACGCCGTGCTCGAGGACGTGGCCACGCTGCGGGATTCGGTCGATATCGTCGTGGTGTCCGTTCACGCCGACATCGAGTTCATGCCGACGCCCAGCGTGCCGCGGTTGGAGCAGTTCCGGCGCATTGCGCGCAGCGGAGCGAACATCATCCTGGGCCATCACCCGCATGTGCCGCAGGGCTGCGAAATGATCGACGGTTGCCTGGTGGCCTACTCCTTAGGCAATTTCATCTTTCCCGCGTACAGCCTCCCCTACATGAAGCGGCATCGGGCCGATTCCGCCTATTCCTTCGTGCTGCTCGCCGAGGTCGCCAAGGACGGCGTGCGATCCTTCGAACGCATTCCCTTCGAAATAATGCCTCCACCGGAAGAACGCCCGCATCCGGCTAAGGGGGCAGCCCGCGACCGCATGCTCCGCCGATTCGCGGAACTCGACGGCTACCTGCAGGACGAGGATTTCGTGCGGAGCACGTGGTCGGAGTTCGCGAAACGGCATTTCGAGAGCTATCTCCGGCTGGCCGTTGCGCCCGTCAAGCCCTCGCGCTGGCAGTCTTTCGGACGCCGCGTCGCGCGCCGACTCGGCCTCGACATCACTCCGGACATCGATCTGATCGTCGAGGAACTGGTGGGCCGCCTGTGTTTCACGGCCGAAAACCGCAACTGTCTGGAGGAGGTTCTGCGTCTGGCCCGCGTCGCCTGGGAAGAGCGACTCAACGAGCCGCCCGACCCGCTGCACCGGCCTCAGCACCGCCTCCGCTTGAAATAGCGGGTTGCGAGGACGGACTCGGGCCGACCCGCCCGTCTTTCAGGAAAGGCCACTCCTCACTCCAGCCGCCGGCCAGCACGCAATTCACGCAAGCCCAATGGTCATTCCCGCGCAAGCGGGAATCCACAGCACACGCGACGGTGCTACCGCATCATCGGCGGCGCTATCCGTCCCGGTTCGCCAGCGCCGTGTTCTGCGCCTTGCGCATGCGTTCCGCCAAGCCCTTCGGGCTCGTCTCGTAAGCCAGTCGGTTGGCTTCCAGCGCGGCCAGCGCCGCCGTCGCTTCCGCCGCCGTCAGTGCCAAGCGGCCGGCCATGTGGGTGGCGTCCGGCGCCGCTTGCTGGATGTTGGCCCGGTTGGGATGTTCCGCGACCGGCACCAGATGGTCCGCTTCCGTTTTTCCGTCCAGACAGATGGCCTGGTCGATGACTTCGACCTTGCGGCCGTCCTGGGTCGTCTTGATGTAGGTGCTCATCGCTGCTCTCGTGGTGGCTGAAAGAACGGGCATGCCCGGGAGGTCTAGTGCCGGGTCGGGGAAAACGGCTTCTCGAGCGCCGGCACGGCAGCCCGCTCCCGTTCGTCGCCACCCGGTAAGGCGACAGTCCCCGTGCCGGCGCTCGTTGCGGGCGGCGAGACGGCCCGCCTGGCTGGCGGTGAAGGGCTCTCGGCGACATGGACGAACGCATGTGCCTTGATCAGGCAGTAGACGTTATCCCCCTCCCGGAGATCCATTTGGCTCAGCGCCCGCAGCGACACGCCGGCCAGCAGCGTCGTGCCGCAGTCGATCTGCACCACGACGTGGTCCGGCGCACAGATGATCGCGCCGATGCGCCCCTTGATCTGGTTCTGGATGGAGATGCCGTCCAGAAAATTCTTGGAGAGGGCGATGGCGCTCGAACTGACCGAGACGAGCGCGGACTCGTTCAGCGGCAGGTGCGGAGCGATCGGCAATACCAACTCGGCACCATAGTAGTAGGCCGTGGTACAAGCGGTGTCGGCCTCGTGGCCGAGGATCGTGACTGGAAGGACGTTGTCGACCCCCTGCAGCGCCGAGCCCGCCAACAGGATCCGGTCGGCGATGATCTCGTGCACGTCGCCGACGCCGAGCACACGTCCATTGGCCATCAGGACCATCTGATCCGTCAGCTGCAGCACCCCTCCCAGCGTGGGGCTGACATACATGACCGCAACGCCCAGATCGTCCCGCACCCGTTTCAAGAACGGCAGGATGCGCGACACGCCCATACCGTCCCGTACTTGCGAATGATCGTCGAGCAACAGCAGCCGGGGCGAACTCATCAGCGCATGCGCCAGTGCGACACGCTGCTTCTCGCCCGGCGAAAGCTGATGGGAGTGGCAGTCCAGCACCTTGTCCAGCTCCATCAGTTCGACGACGTCGCGCAAGCGGATGCCGTCACTCCGAAACGGTGCCTGGCCATAGGCCACCTGCAGGTGTGTCTTGACCGGATAGCGGGGATAGACGGTCGGATCAGGCGTGACCAGTCCCACCCGGCGCCGCCTGGGCGGGACGCGTATGCCCCGGCCGCTATCGAACAGCGTCTCCCCTTCGAGCTTGATCCAGCCGCGCTGCGGATTCACGGTGCCGGCGATCATGCCGAGCAGGGTGCTCTTGCCCGACCCCGGAGGACCGAAACAGGCCGTGACGGGGCTATCGACGGCAAGCGCGGCCGCCAGATCGAAGCGGTCCAGACTCAGTTTGACGTCCAGCTCAAGCATGAGTCCTGCCCCGTTCCTTGGCGTCGGTGACCCGCCCCGCCCCGATCCATTGCGTCGGCCGAACCGCACCGGGCGCGTTCGCCGACCCGATCCGTGACGAACTGCCGGGGCCGAGCCTCGGTGAGCCGCGGCCGCCCGCAAAGGACGGAACGCCAGGGCGTCGTGGCAAGCCCTGAAAGTCGGACGCCGATCCCAAGGAGCGCCCCATCAGGCTGCACTGGCGATGTCATCGACCGCAGGAACCCGGCGGGCGATCTGCGCGTCGACGCCGAAGGCGAACTCGCGCCAGGCCGCGGCCAAGTCCCGCGCAATCGTTTCGAGGTATTCCGGGGAAACGACGTGCTCATCCGGGAAGTTGGACAGCGCACAGGACGTGCGGTTGAAGGCCAGAACCTGATCCAGCAGCGCCTTGTTGAAGCCCACGAAAGGCGACAGCAGCTGGTGCGTCAGTTCAGAGTTGGCTTCCTGATCCGGCTCGAAGGGCAAATCCTCAATGACCGCCAGGGCCTCGCTGTAGATCTGCTCCATCGTGCCCAGCACGGCGCGTTGGGTGATCTGCTCCCTGAGTTGACTGGCCAGCTTCTGGTTCAGGTGACGGCGATACCGCTCGAACGCGTCGCTGCGCCGCGTGTTTACCCAGGTCCGGAAGCTCGACAGGCTCGCCGCGTTGGGCGCATCGCCGCGAATCAGGTCGGCGCGGGTGACGGGTATGGATTGGATCAGCGTGCGCTGGATACGCGCGGCCGCCTCCAGTGCACCTTCCAGGTAACCGCCGCCGTAGCTGGCCGTTTCCGACCCGCCGAACAGCAGCTTGCCACCCCACTGGGCCCGCCGCAAAGCGGGATGTCCGTATTCGGGATGGTCGTCGGGCGGAGTCCGGTCCCGCATGCTGCAGGTATAGGGTTCGTCCGCCCAATCCTGGATGTGTTGCTCGCCCGAGTCCGCGTCGGGCCCGAAGACCTGGACCAGCTGGCTGGCGATCAGCATGGGCATGCCGCCGCGGAAGGCCGCCCGCTGCTCCGCGGACAGTGCGAAGAAGGCCCCGAGGGCGGCCTTGTCGCCGCTCGCGTCGCAGGCGTCGTAGATTTCGCCGAGGACCACATGCTCGTGGTGGACGAAGGCGTTGCCGGACTGGCCGGCGGCGCGCCAGAAGGCGCGGTCGTAGCCGATCACCGCCTTGGCCTGATCGGCCATCCAGGTGTAGGTTTCGCGCATCGCTTCCCGCAGCTGGCCATCGAGAAGAGGCTCGAAGCGCACTCGCTCCTCGACCAGGCGCGGCGGCATCGCCAGCACCACCCGCCGCGCGAGAATCTCCGTAACTTCGCTGCCGCAGCGGAAGTTCAGCACGACGTGATCACCCCGGTCGACCACACCGGTCAGGACGTGGTCGAAATGCAACGCGGTCGCGGGGAGGTCCCGGCTCAGGGCTGCCACCAACGCACCCATGCCACCCTCGATACGCCGGGCGCCGCCATGCAGGTCCGGCCTCGCGAGCGCCTCCGCCGGCTTGTCATGATCGGTGAGGTTCAGGACTTCGCCGGTGTCATGCTGCGGAAAGCTCTGCAAGCCGAGGTCCTCGACCAGGCGCGCGATACGCGGCTGGGTATCCGGCCAGAACCAGGATGGCCCGAGGTCGAGCGCCATGCCGGCCACGCCGCCATCCACGGAAAATATGCGGCCGCCCAGCCGGCCGCGCGCCTCGAAAACGGCGAACGTGCTTCCTTGGGCGTGCAAATGATGGGCCAGCTTCAATCCGCACAGACCCGCGCCTACGATCGCCGTTTCAAGCATGACTGGGTTCTCCCGGGAGTGATTACCCAGAACACGCAGCAAGCTTTGCGCCATTACCGGATAGCACCCGGCATCTTTGCTTTTTCTCGGGAGAAACCGCTTTTGGTTCAATACCCTGCGATCTCAGACCGAACTGCAGGCGGGTCGTTTGCGGCCGCTGAACTCTTGGCGCATTTACGACATTTCGAAGGGGTGCAGTCTGGGGATTGTCGGCTTCGTAACGTGCCGCGTTTTTCGCGCTCGGCCAAAGGAAATGGCCCGAGGACGCGACGCGCCAACTGGGGGTGCGAGGACCGCGGGCCTCGACGAACCCGCCCCGAATCGGAGGCGGGAGCGTCAGCGGCAGAAGACGCGTTTCGGGAAACCGGTCGCGACTAGGCGCCGGTCAGCGCAGGTGTGATCTCCTCGAGCCAGGCGTCGAGGCGCTCGTCAGTCTGGTCGCTCTGATTTTCGTGGTCGATGACCAGGCCGACGAACTGGTCGTCGACGATGGAATTCGACTTTTCGAAGGTGTAACCGTCGGTCGGCCAGAAACCGACCACCTTGGCGCCCGCGTCGATGACCGTGTCGTACAGGAAGATCATCGCGTCGACGAACTCATGGCCATAACCTTCCTGATCGCCGAGCCCGAACAGCGCGACGACCTTGCCACTCATGTCCTGTCCGGCCAGCTTCGGCAGGAATTCTTCCCAGCTTTCGTCGCTGGCACCGGCGGACAAGCCCGGCAATTCGCCATCACCGAGCGTCGGCGTGCCGAGGATCAGCGCATCGTATTTGAGCAGGTCATCGACACTGGCTTTCTTGACATCCACGGGCGCATCGGCCGCATCGCCGAGCTTCTTGGCGATGGATTTCGCGACACGGCGCGTGTTGCCGGTATCCGAACCGAAGAATATGCCTATCTTACCCATACCTATCTCCTCTCAAAAAAGCTTACGCAAACTGTCTATCACGTTGCCGCATTGACCGCTTCCGACTCCATAACCCCGGTGTTGGACGATCAGCACACTCGCGCCGGGCCGGGGGAAACCCGGCAGCCGCGCCGGCTCATGCCGATGCGCACTGCGGCTCGTCACCCTCGAAAATCAGATAGGGCGCCACCTCGCCATCGACGACGCGCTGGTCGACAACGACCTTGCTGATACCTTCCATCGACGGAATCTCGTACATCGTGTCGAGTAGGGCCTGCTCGATGATCGTCCGCAGACCTCGCGCCCCGGTTTTGCGTTCCAATGCCCTTTCAGCGATGCGCTGCAGCGCGCCCGGCAGAAAGTCCAGATCGCAGCCCTCCAGTTCGAACAGCTTCCGGTACTGCTTGGTCAGCGCGTTCCTGGGTTCGGTCAGGATCCGCACCAGCGCCGGCTGGTCGAGTTCCTCCAGCGTTGCGACGACCGGCAGGCGCCCGACGAATTCCGGTATCAAGCCGTAACGAATGAGGTCTTCCGCCTCGGTCCCGGCCAGGATTTCTCCGACGTTGCGGCGGTCATCGCGGCTTTTCACTTCGGCCGAGAAGCCGATGCCGCCCCGCTCGGAACGCTGGCGGATGGTCTTCTCCAGACCGGCGAAAGCGCCACCGCAGATGAACAGGATGTTCGCCGTATTGACCTGGATGAGTTCCTGCTGCGGATGTTTGCGCCCGCCCTGTGGCGGCACCGACGCGACGGTGCCTTCGATCAGCTTGAGCAGCGCCTGCTGCACGCCCTCTCCGGAAACGTCGCGGGTGATGGAGGGGCTGTCCGACTTGCGCGCGATCTTGTCGATCTCGTCGATGTAGACGATGCTCGTCTCGGCCTTCTTGATATCGTAATCGCAGTTCAGCAGGATCTTCTGGATGATGCTTTCGACGTCGTCGCCAACGTAACCGGCTTCGGTCAGCGTCGTGGCATCGGCAATCGTGAACGGCACGTCCAGCACGCGCGCCAGGGTTTCGGCCAGCAGTGTCTTGCCCGAGCCGGTCGGGCCGATCAGCAAGATGTTGCTCTTGGCCAGCTGCACGTCATCGCTGTCGGCCTGCAGATGCACTCGCTTGTAGTGGTTGTACACGGCAACCGCCAGGATCCGTTTCGCACGGTCCTGCCGGATGACGTACTCGTCCAGTACCTCCTTGATCTCGACCGGCTTCGGCAACTCCTGCATCGCTTCCGAAGCCTTCTGCTCCGAATCCTGGCGAATGATGTCGTTGCACAGTTCCACGCATTCGTCGCAGACGAACACCGCGGGCCCGGCGATCAGTTTATGGACCTGATGTTCGCTCTTTCCGCAAAAGGAGCAGTACAGCGACTTTCCGCCCGGTTCCTGCCCCGCTTTCTCGTCACTCATCGCGTTGCCCCTCATCTGCCACATTAAGTACAGGTCGTTCTGCCGGCATGGCGCTCATCCGGCCGACAACGCTTCCCGGTTCATCAGTACCTTGTCGATCAGACCGTAGGCCGCGGCCTCTGCGCCGCTCATGAAGTTGTCGCGATCCGTGTCCGCCCTGACCTTATCGATGGGCTGTCGCGTGTGCCGGGCCAGGATCGTGTTCAGGCGCTCGCGGAGATCGAGGATCTCGCGCGCGTGGATCTCGATATCGCTGGCCTGTCCCCGGAACCCGCCCAGCGGCTGATGAATCATGATTCGGGAGTGCGGCAGACTGTAGCGCTTGTTCTCGGCGCCACCCGCGAGCAGCAGGGCGCCCATGCTGGCCGCCTGCCCGATGCAGAGCGTGCTGACATCGGGTTTGATGAACTGCATGGTGTCGTAGATCGCGAGTCCAGCCGTCACGAGCCCGCCCGGGGAATTGATGTACAGATGAATGTCCTTGTCCGGATTTTCCGACTCCAGAAACAGCAACTGCGCGATCACCAGGTTGGCCATGTGGTCCTCGACCGGACCGACCAGAAAGATCACCCTTTCCTTCAACAGCCGTGAATAAATGTCGAACGAGCGCTCGCCGCGCGGCGTCTGTTCGACGACGACCGGCACCAGGACATTCGCGACCGGCTCGTTTCGGCCTGGAGCGGGACGCTGAATCAAGCTGCTCATCGGTTCAAGGGCGGTGGTCAGTGCTGTATGGCAGTCGCCGGGCTACGCGACGGTGTCGAACTGGGGCGCGAATTCCTGATAGCGGTGCATCAGGCCCAGGGCTTTCGCCACCGGCAGGCAGGTCAGCGACCCCTGCCAGGTGTTCACCGCGCGCGCCAGCCGGGCATCGTCCGCCAGGAAATCCAGTCCCTTGTCGGCGAGCGCCGTGACGTAGGGCAAGGTGGCCGTGGTCAGTGCGATCGTCGAGGTGCGCGGATAGGCGCCGGGCATGTTCGTCACGCAGTAGTGGATCACGCCGTGGCAGACGTAAACCGGATCAGAATGGGAGGTCGGCCGCGACGTCTCGATGCAACCGCCCTGATCAATGCTGACGTCGACCACCACCGCACCGGGACGCATCGAGCGGATCATGGCCTCGGTGATCACCGAGTCGGCCTTGGCACCCTTCGTCAGCACGGCGCCGATCACCAGATCGGCATCGGCCACGCGCGCCGCGATGCGGCCGGGATCCGAAATGAAGAAGTGGATGTCGTCCGCGATCTCGCGGCGCATCTGCAGACCCTTCTTGGTATCGAGGCCCGCCACGGCCACGTGTGCACCCAGGCCTCGGGCGGTGCGTGCCGCGTGCATGCCAACCACGCCATCCCCGACGATCAGCACCTGGCCGTGCCGGACGCCCAGCACTTCACCCAGCTGGACGCCCCGTCCGCCATGGTGCTGGGCCAGATACTGCGCCCCAACCGTAACCGCCATGTTGCCGGCCACGGCGCTCATGGGTGCCAGCAGTGGCAGGCGTCCCTCGGCATCCTCCAGCGTTTCGTAGGCGATCCCGGTGGTCCCGGCCGCCAGCAACGCCTCGGTCAGAGTCGGCGTGACGCCCGCCAAATGAAGGTACGTGAACAGCAACTGGTCGCGCAGATAGCCATACTCGGCCTCCATCGGTTCCTTGACCTTCACGACCAACTCGGCGGCCCAGGCCTCACCCACGGTCCCGATCGACGCACCCGTCGCTCGGTACTCATCGTCCGCGAAGCCGGACCCCAGCCCAGCGCCCTGCTGCACCAGGACCTGGTGCCCGCGCCCGACGAGCGCGCGAGCCCCATCCGGGGTCAACGCGACCCGCCCTTCGCGATCCTTGATCTCTTGCGGTATGCCTATCCTCATCAGTGGAGTCCCCGCGGCTGCGCAAGACTGAAGACACTGATCGGCGCTTCGAACGGAACGCCGTCATCGGCGATCAATTGGTAGCTGCCCTGCATGCAGCCGACCGGCGTCTCTATCGTCGCTGCGCTGGTGTACTTGAAGGCCTGGCCCGGCATCAGATGCGGATGCTCCCCGACGACCCCTTCGCCGACGACCTCGACGGCCTTGCCGTTGCCGTCGGTGATGACCCAGCGCCGACCCAGCAGCTTGGCAGGTATGGTGCCGGTGTTCTGCATCGTCACGGTGTAGGCGAAGGTGTAGCGGTTCGCTTCCGGCTGCGATTCCGACCCCAGATAGACCGTTTCGACTGCCACGGTCCATTCATGCGACTTTCGCCGCTTTGGCAGGTTTCCGGACACGCGTCAGCCCTCCATCGGCAGGCAACCCCAATCCGCACCGCTCGTTGTGACGGTGAGCCGCGGCCCTTCCGCGTTGTGCAAACGGATATCGCCCTGCTCGAGTTGTTCGATGACCACGACCGCCAGCATGGCCGCCTGTCCAGGCCCGGTGGGGGCGGCGGCAAGCACCATACCGATACTCTCTGAGGTGCCCGGGCCATAGAGCTTCGCACCCGGTGGTGGAGCCGGATCGACGGGGACCATGGCCAGGACCATGCGGCGCTTGAGCTGCCCGCGGTAGTGCAGGCGCGCGACGACCTCCTGGCCCGGATAACAGCCCTTCTTGAAGGACAAGCCACCGAGCGCTTCGAGATCCACCATTTGCGGTATGAACTCACCGCTGGTTTCGGGCAGCAGCAGCGGTATTCCGGCGCGAATGTCGAGCAACGACCAGGCGGCATCGTCGATCGGCTGAGCGGCCGGAAACCGGCCGGAGCACACGGAGTCGAGCGCTCCCGCCGGTCCGACCGCCAGCCAGCGCGGCTGCGGGGCGGGACCGAGCGCGACGACGGTGCATTCATCCAGATCGAAAGTGCTGCCTCGCGCGGCCGCGGCGTCGATGCCGGCGCTACCCAGGGCGGCGGCAACACCCGCACCGGACAGGCCGACGCGCGCCAGGGTATCGCTGGCATCGCTGATGGTCGCCTTGGTCCGCAGCAGGAACTGCTTCAGGCGGCTCACGGTCGTGGGCAGCAAGGCCATCGGCAGCAGCAGAAAATAGGTGTTGCCGCGCATGAACAGCCAGAACGTCGCCAGCATGCGCCCTTTGCCGTCGCACCAACTCGTGAACTGTCCCTGCGTCGGCGAGACCAGTCGCACATCGCCGGTGAACAGGCTGCCCAGGAACTGCCCGGCTTCGGGACCCTCGACCGCGATCAGGCCGAAATGGGATAGATCGGCGAGCCCATCGCCGGCCGGCACGGCCGTAATCGAAGGCGTTAACACGGACTCGCAGGACGCGCTCTCTAGCGCTGTATCGGCTGCCATGCACCCTCCTCCTCCGGCCCGAAGCACACTGCGTATTCGCTGCAATCCGCGCAACTCGGCGAGCGGCAGACGAAGGCGCCGTTGCGCTCGCAGAGTTGCTTGTAGAAGAACTTCTTCCAGCGCATGCCGCCGGTATTGCGAGCGTACAAGTCAGGGAAATGGGTGGCCAGCAGATCGGACAGGGCCTGTCGGCTGGGCAGGCCCAGATCCTGCCACAGATGGTCCTCGCCCATGCTGCAGGCCGTGACCGCATAAGCCAGCCAGCGGGTTTCGCGCCGGTCGTCGCGGCGGTAGCTCAGCAGCAGCGCGGCCAGATCCTCGAACTCGTCGAAGCCGCGGCTGGCACTCGCATCCACCAGCGCAGCGCGCGCGGTAGACGGCAGATAGGCACTGCGCGCTCCAGGAAAATAAGTATCGAGCAGGGCGCCGAATTCCGCTAAATCCAACCCGAAGCCATCCATGCCGGGCAGGCGGGACGAACTCCGTGCCATCTCGATCGCCGAGGCGAACGCGAGGGTCATGGGATCTCCCGGGTCCCGGGCATACCTCAATAACGGGTCGTAGGTGAGATATTCGTTCGTTGCCAACAAGTGCGCGACTCCCCTGCGAGCGTGAATGGACGGATCCGGCCCCGACGGCTCAAGCGGCCGCGGCCCCGTGCGTGTAGCACTGCTTCGGACAAATCTTCGAGCAGGCCTCGCAGCCGACGCAGTTTTCGACGTGAGCGATCGACATCACCTTCTTGTCGTACTCGTCATCGTCGTCATCGTCTCCGCTGAGGTGCACGACCTGGCCGTCCTCGTCGATACCGACCAGTTCCAGCACCTCGCGGCCGCAGACCTTGTAGCAGCGTCCACAGCCGATGCACTTCTCCTGATCGATGGCGTCGACAAACTGCGGGACCCAAACTTTCCCGCCGGGCAGCACTACACTGAACTCGCTCATCTTCGTTCGCTCCTAGGCGTTGGCCTTGCGAAATTCATCCAATAACCGGTACGCCTCGAAGGTCTTCTGAGCCAGCTCCGGGATCTTTTCCCACCCGGTGGGCAAGTCCTCTGCCAGATCGTGCAGATCCATCTTGAGGGCTGTTGCCTGGGCATTCAGCTTTTTCAGTTTGACCTTGAGGTCCTCTACTTCCGACATACCTAACCTCGCTGCGCTACTGTCTTGTCGCCAGGGGCCTGCTACAGACCGCCCTGCGTGAAATCCAGGATTGACCAGAGCAGCACGTAAATCATCAGTGCCACGATCGCCCGCGGGGCGAAGATTTCAACTATTCGCTCTTTCATCTCTGCAATTACCCACTACCGGCCCGTCCTTTCAGCCGTAATTCGCTACATCCGGGTAGGTTTCGATCATCGTCAAGCCGGCCGCGACGGCCTTTTCGCCTTCTTCGGCCAGTTTCGCCATCGTCGGGAAGCCGAAGCGGTGCACGTCCCGAAGCTGCTTGTTCAACACCACCAGGCGACCGGCCAGCAGAATCTGCCGGCCAAAGCCTTCATGCGACATCTTCATCATCGGCGACACCATGACGCCGCTGGCGCGCTCGATACACAGGCCGATCGCGTTGTAATACAACTCCATCCGCCACAGCGTCTCGGGGTCCGGATCGCCGATGATCGGGATGGTTTTGCGCTTTTCCTTGTCGAGAATGTAAGGCTCGAGCAAGTCCTCATCGCTCTTGCGCTCCCACGTGCCGTGGGTGTCCTGGGCCCGCCACTGCTTGACCAGTTCCTTGATGAACACGGAGTCCATCGGGGACGGTTCCGCAGGGGTTTGTAGGGCAGCCGCTTCAGGCATGTTCCACCTCGTCTTCCTCATCAAAATCGAATGTTCGTTCCTCACCCTTCGCATCCTTGGCCAGGACCTTGCGCAGCCAGGGGGGCGGCGTACCCTTCAGGACCTGCTGCAACTTCTCCAGAAGATCGGTGATCGGCTCGGGTTGCGGCACCTTCATGGGGTGTATCCCGAGCGCCACCACACGGGCCGCACCGGAGCCGCCGATGGCGGCGACATACAGGATCGCGCAGTCCTTGACGGCTTCCAGCTTGGGCGCGAGCTTGTCTTCGTTGCCGTCTTCCTGGAGGTCGCCCTCGAACTGGACGGCTTCCAGGAACTGGTAGCCGTCCGCCGACAATTCATAAATCGCGATGTTCTTGGCCCAGCCAAAGTGGGCGTCGACTCGCTGCAGGTCCTGCGTGGCAAAGGCGACTTTCATACTGCCTCCGAAAGGTTTTGTTTCGATCACCGGGTCGTTTGACTTAACCAGCCGCAAGCGCCGTCTCGCCAACATGCTCTGTATTCTCCGGAAGGGCCCACGTGTCGGGCTGCGGCTCATGTCCATCGGCCATGAACATGTTCGCAATCTCGAAAATCAGGTTGCGCGTGCCCCGATAGCCGACGATGGTCTGGTGCGCCGCGCCGAGCCGGTCGAACATCGGAATGCCGATGCGGTAGAACGGGATCGCCAGTCGTTCCGCCGCCTGCCGCCCGTGGGAATGGGTCATCAGCAGATCGCAGCCGCGCGCGCGGGCTTCGAGATCCTCCAGATCGCCGATCAATACTTCCGCTGCCGGGACTTGCTCCAGTAGCGGCGAGGCCGTCGTGGTGACCGCACCCACGACTTCCGAACCCATCTCGGTAATCCACTGGCTCAGTGTCCACAGCAGATCCGGCTCGGCGCCGATCGCGATCTTCTTGCCGCCGAAATGGAAATGGCCATCGAGCATCGCGTCGACCAGCTGGCTGCGCTGGCGCTTGATCTTATTCGGCACCGGCCGCCCGCTGAGTTCGGCCAGCAGCGCGATCAGCCGGTCGTTGACCTCGAGCCCCGTGAGCCGGTCGAACAGCGTGAACGGCACGCCGGTCCGCTGCTCCATCGCCTCGGCCGCCGGCCGCATCTGCTCGCCGATCGCGAGCGTGTGGCAGGCGCTCCCCATCGCGGCGATCTCGTCCAGCGAAATGCCGCCCAGTGTCGTCGGCGTGAAATCGTCGGGCACGTGCCCGTCCAGCGAACCGGACAGATCGGGCAGTACGACCGCTTCCAGACCGAAGCCGTCGAGGATGTCGCGCAGTTCGTCGATGTCGCCGGGCGTCAGGTGCGCGCCGGGCAGCACATTGATCCGGTCGCGCTCACGGGGTGCATCGGCCGGGGTCTCGGTGACGAGCTGTTCGACCATGCGCGTGACCGTCTTGGCCCAGCCGTCCTGAAACGCATCCTTGAAATCGGGCGTGGACACATACACCAGCGCGATGTGGTCGAGTTCCGGGTGCCGGTCACGGACCAGCTTGAGGTAGCCTTCGACGTCGTCGCCCTTGGTCTCGGTGACGCCGGTGGACGAGATGCCGATGATGGACGGCTTCTGCCGGTTCGCGATCGTGATGATGGCCTGTTCGACATTCTCGAAGCCGCCCAGCACGGTCGCGACCTCGCTCATGGCCGTCGTCTGCAGCGGAATCGCCTCCTTGAAGTGGCGCACGAACAGCACCAGCCCGAACGAGGTGCAGCCCTGCGAGCCGTGAAACAGCGGCATGCAGTTCTTGACCCCCATGAACGCCAGCGCGCTGCCGATCGGCTGGCTCATCTTCAGCGGGTTGACCGTGCAGGACTTCTTCGAAGTGGTGACGGTAGCCATGCGCGTCGCCTCAGGCGGCCTGTTGCGACTGGGCCGCCGCGGCTACGGCCTCGGGATTCCAGTGGTCCTGGGTTTGCAGGATCTTGTCGAGCTTGCCGATGCAACTGCCGCAGCCGGTGCCGGCCTGGGTTTGCTCCGAAATGGCCTCGACCGTCGTCAAGCCGCCGGCGACGATGGCATCCTCGATCGTGCCGCGCGCCACGCCCGCACACTGGCAGACGGTCGTCGCGCGGCGCTTCTCGGCTTTCCGGGCCGGGTCCGCCGCCAAAGCGGCCGCTTCAGCCGCGATGGCAGCGTCGGCCACCTCCTCCCAGGTTTGCTCTTCCCACGGCGCGCGCAGGCGCACCTGTTGCCAGACCGGATTCGACAGCGCCTTGTCGATCTCCTTGACCAGCGCCACCATGCCGACATAACCCATATAGGCGTGATGCCGTTCCTGATTGATATCCAGCCAGGGCATCTTGGCCTTCAGCGCGATGAACTGGGAGCGCCCACCCGACAGCATGATGTCGGCCTTCGCGTCCTTCAGCAGCTTGTACATTTCGCGCGGGCTCATGTCGTCGATCATGTGCGCGTCCTCGCCCATGATCTCCTTGATGCGCTCCTTGTCTTCCTTGGTCGATTTCTTGACGCTGGTGCCGACGACCTCGAGCCCAGCCTCCTGCAGCGCGGCCACGACGGACCAGGATTTCACGCCACCGGTGATCAGCAGCACCTTCTTGCCGGCGAGCCGTTGCTTGTAATGCTCGATCCCGGCCCAGGCGCGCGCTTCCTCGCGGGCGATCAGGGCGTCGGTGCGATCCATCAACTCGGCCGGAGCACCGCGCTCGATCAGCAGCCGGGCGATTTCGCGCAGCGCTTCGCTGGTATCCTCGATGCCGTAGAAGGAACCCTCAAAGAACGGGATGTCGTAGCGCTCCTCCATCTTGCGGGCGATGTTGATCATCGACTTGGAGCAAACCATCATCGCCGCTTTGGCGCGATGGGACGAAGCCAGGTCGTGGTACTTCGCGTCACCCGAAATGCAGCACAGGATGCGGATGCCGAGTTCGTCCAGCAGCGGCTTCACCTGCCACAGTTCGCCGGACAGGTTGTATTCGCCGATGATGTTGATGTCGTACGGCGTCGTGTATTCGGGTTCCTCGGTGCCGATGACGTGGTCGAGGATGGCCTCGCCGGCCAGTTTGTTGCCGAGATTCTTGGGACCGACGAAACCGGGCGAATTGATCGGGATGACCGGCTTGCCGAACTTCTTGCTGGCCGCCTTGCAGACCGCCTCGATGTCATCGCCGATCATCGCCGGCACGCAGGTCTGGTAGACGAAGACCGCCGGCGGGTCGTATTTGTCGATGATTTCCTTGACGGACTTGTACAGGCGCTTCTCGCCGCCGAACACGACATCGGTTTCGTTGATGTCGGTCGTGAAGCTGGTCCGCCACAGGTTGGAGCCGGACGACTTAGAGCCGCGGTTGTCCCAGGAGTTGCCCTCGCAGGCGATGGGGCCGTGTACCAGATGCGCGACGTCGGTCACCGGCTGCAGGGCGATCTTGGCGCCGTCGAAGGCGCAACCGCCGGCCGCTCCGCCCGGCTGAAGCTGTTTGGTGCAGCCCTTCTTGCGCTCCTTTTCCGACTTGCCCTGGTTCTTGCCGCAACCGGGCTCGTTGAAAACTTCCTGGACCTTGCTCGATAAGCTGCTCATTCGGCACCTCTGGAACTCTTGCGTCATTCTAAGCAGAGCTCGTGCCACTCTTCTTCATCGCTGTTTTACTTGGGCGTTTTCCCTTTCTACAGCCATTCCAACTGTGAGGTAATGAACAAATGGCGGGGCGAATGTCAGGAAGCGGACAAGGCCAGCGGGTCGAACCACCCACCCTACTAGCGATCGGGTGAACTGACCCGGTCAAACCAGGGCGCTTACGACGCGTCATCGTATGACTCGCGCATTTGATGTACGATCATACGTATGATTTGTACATAGGTACCGACATGAGCTATAGCGATCCAAAGAACGTGCGCGGCCCCAAGAAGCACGTATCCAACGTCCGTGTGATCTACGATGGCGGCGAAGGCAGGTGTGCCGTCGCGGAACTCGAATGGGACGGAGAACCGAGCGTCGGCATCCGCTGGAATGGCAGCGATGACGATCAGCCGCTTGGCCACCCGCAATCTCGCGGGAACCCGATCTGGTTCCAGCTACCGGAGGAATTTTCGGAGGTCGTCCGGGCCAAGGCACGAGAGTTAGTACCGGAGACATCGCTGGAGGCCGGATACCGGGAGATGGCTGGGGATACCGACCGCGAAGACGAGGCATTGGAATGGGCCAACGCACTCATGGACGACGTCTGCCATGCGCCGCGGTGAGGTGTGGTGGGTTGAATTCGCTGGCACCGTGGGTAGCGAGATTCGGAAGCGCCGGCCTGCGATCATCGTCAGCAACGACGCGGCAAATCGTTACCTCGGTCGGGTACAGGTCGTGCCGCTCACGAGCAACACCGCCAAACTCTACCCCGGAGAAGCGCGAGTCACCCTCAAGGGGCACGTGAGCAAAGCGATGGCCGACCAGGTGACGACCGCCGATAAGGCCCGACTGAGCGAGCGCCTGAGCAGCCTGTCCGTCGAGGACATGCGCCTCGTCGAGGACGCGTTGCGACTTCAGCTGGGGCTATAAGGAAAGCCAGCAGCCGCCAACCCAAGGAGCGACCGATAAGGAACCCGCTACGACATGCCCCTGAAGAAATCCGAACTGTATTCCTCCCTCTGGAAGTCCTGCGATGAACTCCGCGGCGGCATGGACGCCAGCCAGTACAAGGACTATGTGCTGGTACTGTTGTTCGTCAAATATGTCTCCGACAAGTACGAGAACGATCCGGACGCGCTGATCGAGATTCCGTTCGGCGGCAGCTTCGCCGACATGGTGAAGGCCAAGGGCGACAAGGAGATCGGCGACCGGATGAACAAGATCGTCGGTCGCCTCGCGGACGCCAACGACAACCTGAAGGGCGCGATCAACGTCGCCGACTTCAACGACGAGAACCGGCTGGGCCGCGGCAAGGAGATGGTCGACCGGTTGACCAAGCTGGTCGCGATCTTCGAGGGGCTGGACTTCGGCCAGAACCGCGCCGAGGGCGATGACCTGCTAGGCGATGCCTACGAATACCTGATGCGGCACTTCGCCACCGAGTCGGGCAAGAGCAAGGGCCAGTTCTACACGCCGGCGGAAGTCTCCCGCGTGATGGCGATGGTGATCGGCCTGGACCAGGCCCATTCACCGAAGCAGAGCATCCATGATCCCACCTGCGGCTCGGGCTCGCTGTTGCTGAAGGCGCACGACGAGGCGAAGGGCCGCACCGGACTCGACCTCGCGCTGTACGGCCAGGAGATGGACAACGCCACCTCCGCGCTGGCCCGCATGAACATGGTGCTGCACGACTGCCCGACGGCCGAAATTTGGCAGGGCAACACGCTGGCCGCGCCGCACTTCAAAAACCCACTCGGCGGGCTGCAGACCTTCGATTACGTGGTCGCCAATTTCCCGTTCTCGAACAAGAACTGGACCAGCGGCCTGCATCCCGAAAACGATCTGTACAACCGCTTCGAGTACGGCATTCCGCCGGCCAAGAACGGCGACTTCGCGTTCCTGCTGCACATCCTGACGGTGCTGAAATCGACCGGCAAGGGCGCGGTGATTCATCCGCACGGCGTCCTGTTCCGCGGCGGCGCCGAAGCCGCGATCCGCAGGAACATCGTCCGCCAGGGGTTCATCCTCGGCATCATCGGCCTGCCGCCCAACCTGTTCTATGGCACCGGCATCCCGGCCTGTGTGCTGGTGCTGGACAAGGAAGGCGCGGTCGGGCGCAAGGGCCTGTTCATGCTCGATGCCAGCAAGGGCTACCGCAAGGACGGCAATAAGAACCGGCTGCGGGCGCAGGACATCCACAAGATCGTCGACACCTTCAACCGGCAACTGGAGATTCCCAAATACTCCCGGCTGGTGCCGCTGGCCGAGATCGAAGCCCACGACTACAACCTGAACCTGCCGCGCTACATCGACAGCAGCGAACCGGAGGACCTGCAGGACATCGAGGCGCACCTGAAGGGCGGCATCCCGAACCGCGATCTCGATGGCCTCGCCGCCTACTGGGACGTGATGCCGTCGCTGCGGGCCGAGCTGTTTTCGCCCCTCGTGCCGGATGACGGATCGGAGGCGAGGGCCGGCTACAGCGCGCTGACCGTCGAGGCCGGCCAGATCAAGGCTGCGATCTTCGAGCATCCCGAGTTCGCCGCATTCAAGCAGCGTATCGCAGCGCTGTTTGAGGATTGGAAGAGCGCTCATGCGCCGCTGCTCCGCGGCTTGCAGCCCGGCGACCGGCCCAAGGCGCTAATCGACACCTTGTCGGAAGGGCTGCTCGATGCGTTCCGCGCAGCGCCGCTGCTCGACCCCTACGACATCTACCAGCACCTGATGGATTTCTGGGACGAAACGCTCTACGACGATGCGTGGATGATCGCGCTCGACGGCTGGCGCGCCATGACCAACGGTTCGACCGGCGCTGCCAAGCCGAACACCGACCTGGTCCCGACTGCACTGGTCGTCGCCCGGTACTTTGCCGACGAACAGGCCGCGATCGAGCAACTGGAGATCGAACGCGATGCGATCAGCCAGCAGATCGAGGAACTGGCCGAAGAACACGGCGGCGAGGAGGGGTTGCTGGAGGACGCCAAGAACGACAAAGGCAAGCTGACCGCGAAGAGCGTCAAGGATCGGCTGCGGGACATCAAAAGTAATCCCGAGGCTGATGAGGCACTCGCCGTGCTGGAGCGGTATCTTGCGCTGGCCGACCAGGAGTCCGCGGCGAGCAAGAACGTCAAGGACGCGCAGAAGGCGCTCGATGCCAAGGTCGCCAAACGTTATGCGACGCTGACCGAAGCCGAGATCAAGACGCTGGTCGTCGACGACAAATGGCTCGCAACGCTGGAGGCTGCGGTGCACGGCGAGATCGACCGCGTCAGCCAGGCGCTGACCGGGCGCATCAAGCAACTCGCCGAGCGCTACGCGACTCCGATTCCGAAAGTAGCCGACGAGGTCGAGACCTTGTCCGCCCGCGTCGACGAACATCTGAAGAAGATGGGGTTCGCGTGGACGTGAAGCCCGGTTACAAGCAGACCGACGTGGGGGTGATTCCTGATGATTGGTGCGCTGTGCCAGTCGGGGACCTGTTCTCTTTCAAGAATGGACTCAATAAGGCAAAGCAGTTCTTCGGCTATGGCACACCCATCGTTAACTATATGGACGTCTTCGGTCGAGCCTGCCTTCATGTGAAAGACGTGGTCGGCCGCGTTGACGTAAGTCCGCGCGAGCTTGCCGCTTACGAGGTTTGCAAGGGCGATGTATTTTTTACCCGCACATCCGAAACCGTAGAGGAGATAGGTGTTGCCTCCGTAATGCTAGACGAGCCAGAAAGGACGGTTTTCAGCGGTTTCATTCTTCGAGCGCGTCCTTCCGACCAGAGCCTCGACAATACGTTCAAAGCCTACTGCTTCACCCCGTACTATTTCCGTCAGCAGGTCATATCGCGGGCAAGCTACACGACACGAGCGCTAACCAATGGACGATCCCTTTCAGCTGTAATTCTGGTGCGCCCACCCATCCCCGAACAACGCGCCATCGCCGGCGCCCTATCCGATGTCGACGCCCTGATCGCCAAACTCGACCAACTCATCGCCAAGAAGCGCGACCTCAAGCAGGCCGCGATGCAGGAACTGCTGACCGGTCGGCGGCGGCTGCCGGGGTTTCAGGGGGAGTGGGGAATGTCGACTGTAGGCGCGGAATTCGAGGTCAAGCTTGGCAAAATGCTTGATGGCGCTAGAAATGTTGGCGTTCCCAAACCCTATCTTGGCAATAAAGCGGTCCAGTGGGGCCGAATCGACACCCGCGACCTATCGACTGTGCCGCTATCGCGGCAGGAAATAGAATCTCTTCGCTTGTACAAGGGAGATCTGCTTGTCTGCGAGGGTGGGGAAATCGGGCGCGCAGCAATTTGGATGGCACCTATCGACGAATGCTACTATCAAAAAGCGCTTCATCGTCTACGGCCGCGGCGTGGATTTAAGCCAGAGCTCATGGCGTGTCTTCTTCGCCACTGGGCCGATTCAGGACTACTCGCGAATTTCGCGACGCAGACTAGCATCGCTCACCTTCCGCGGGAAAAGCTCTTGCAGATTCCACTCCCTGTACCCACACAGCAAGAACAAACCGCCATCGCGACCGTCCTGTCTGACATGGACGCCGAGGTCACGGCCCTCGAAGCCCGGCGCGACAAGACGAAGCTGCTGAAACAGGGCATGATGCAGGAACTCTTGACCGGGCGGATTCGGCTGGTATGAGCCTCGACGAACTACTCGAAGCCCTGCTGCTCGGCGAGGGTGCGGACATGGAATTCAAGTCGGCCGAAGGCGGTCTGCCGCGGTCGACCTGGGAAACGGTCTCGGCGTTCGCCAACAGCGACGGCGGACACCTGATCCTCGGGGTCGTCGAGCGCGAGGACGGCTACTCGATCGAAGGCGTCCGCAAGCCCGAAACACTGCTGAAAACCTTCTGGGATGCTCACAACAATCCACAGAAGTTGAATCGGCCGGTCTGCAGTAACTCCGATGTTGCGGTGAGATCGTTCGGAGTGCGCCAGGTCGTGCTGATTCACGTGCCGCGCGCTTCGCGGCAACAGCGCCCCATCTACATCAACGGCAATCCGCTGTCCGGGACCTACAAGCGGAACCACGAAGGCGATTACCGCTGTTCGGAATCGGAAGTCCGGCAGATGTTGCGCGATGCGGCTGACGAACCACTCGACGGCATCATTCTCGACGGATTCGACCTCGAAGACCTCGACCAGGACACAATGACGGCGTATCGGAACCGCTTCGCCTCACGCGACCCCGACCATCCGTTCCTGGCACTGAATGACGCGGACTTGCTGGAGCGTTTGGGAGGGCTGCGCCGCGACCGGCGCAGCGGCACCGAGGGACTGACCCTCGCCGGCCTGCTCGTGTTCGGGAGGGAGCGGAGTCTGCTCGATGCCCTACCGCAGTTCCACCTGGACTATCAGGAGCAACTGTCGACTGACCCCGATGAGCGCTGGACGTTCCGGCTCACCGTGGATGGCAAATGGGTGCCGAACCTGTTCAATTTCTATTACCGCGTCTACCCGAGGCTCGTCGAAAGTGTCGACACGCCATTCAAACTGAACCAGAGTTCGACGCGGCTGGAAGAAACCCATGTGCATGAGGCTTTGCGAGAAGCCTTGGTCAACTGCCTGATTCATGCCGATCACCAGTCGTCTCGGCCGATCAACATCATCAAACGACGGGATGCCTTCATTTTCGCCAACCCCGGCCGTCTTCGGATCCCGCGTGAGCAACTTTATCAAGGCGGGGTGAGCGATCCGCGCAATCCCAACGTACAACGCATGTTCCAGATGCTCGGTCTCGGTGAGAAGGCAGGCTCGGGGTTCCAAAAAATTCTTCGCGCCTGGCGCGAGCAACACTGGATGATTCCCCTCGTTGCGGAGAACCTTCAGCTCGAAATGACGCGGGTGTGGTTATCCGTCGCGAGCATGATTCCCGAAGACGTGGAACGGGAACTGCGGGCCGTAGTCGGAGACGCCTACGGAAGCCTGGACGAGTTGGCACGCGTCATCCTGATGCTGGCGAACCGCTTCGGCGAGATCGGGAACGAGGACATCCAACAATATCGCAGCGAGCATCCACGCGATATCGGGGGGCGCTTGGGGCAGCTTGTCACTGCCGGATGGTTGCAGAAGGGTGGGCGGCATGGCCGGGGCACACGTTACCGGTGGCCCGGTGCCGGCAGTTTGGACTTGTTCGAGATGGCGGGTGACGCAACAGAGAACAGTGCACAGACCATCGCCGGGTCCGAACATTTGCAGGCCAGCTCCGAACATTTGCCACCTTACTCCGAACATTTTCCGTCTAGCTCCGAACATTTGGGGCCTTACTCCGAACATTTGCGGGGTAGCTCCGAACATTTAGGTTCCGAACACGAGGCCTATTTGTTGCGGCTTGCGGCCCCCGCACGCAACAAGGGCAAAGTACCGCGCGCCTTGATGGAGTCGACGATCCTCGCACTGTGCCACGGGCGATGGCTTTCGCTCCGCGAGCTAGCCCGCTTACTCGATCGCGAGGTGGATACTCTACGCAACCATTACATTCGGGCCATGCTGGACGACGGTAGGCTGGAAGCGCGTGCTCCCGGCAACAAGACGCATCGGAATCAGGCCTACCGGGCCAAGAAGTGAGCATCGCCGACAGCCGGGGAACCCGAGGGACTCATCCTTTGCCACGACATTCGCACCGAGCGAGGATCGGACCACGACATACCTTCATCGGCGATGTGTCTCTCCAAAGCCGCAGTCGGACCTTGCACAAGCCCTGCCGTGTCATTTGCAGATAGCGGATGTAACCAGGCGATTACATCCCTTTGTTTCACCTCGCCTTATGTCGCTTCATTTCCAGATAGCACAGCGAGTGGTTTCAAGTAACGCCAACCGCGATGGCTATCTTGGCCCCTCTCCCGTAGGCGCCCACCACGCCCCACCACATTCAAGCCGCGGAGAGCTGAAGCTAACGAAGATGCGCTGTGGCTCAGATCAACCACGCGCATTGCAACCCATTGACCGAAATAGCATCGCCCCTTATTTTACTTTTCGCGCCAAAACTGAAATAACGACCTGGCTTGTTTTACTTTCAGCCTGACGCACGCGCCACCGCGGCACGCCACGCGCGCCGACACCCGTGGGACGGGCTCGATGTTGTGCGGTGTCATGGCGGGCGTCATCAACGGAGTGGAGTCAAACCATGGGACTGACCCCGGTCGGCGAAATCGAGAAGCGCACTCAGCAGCGCATCATCGCCCTGTTCCGGCAACGGCTCGATTACGATTATCTCGGCAACTGGACCGACCGGCCTGACAACCGCAATATCGAGCCCGAGTTGCTCACCTCGTGGCTCAAGCAACGCGGTATCGGTGAACTGCTGATCAGCCGCGCGCTGCACGAATTCACCAAGACTGCCTCCGACAGCAGCAAGCACCTGTACGACCGGAACCAGGCGGTCTACGGACTGCTGCGCTACGGCGTCAAAGTACTTCCCGCCGCTGGGGAAAACCACGTCACCGTCTGGCTGATCGACTGGCAGCATCCGGAACGCAACCACTTCGCGATCGTCGAAGAAGTCACAGTCAAGGGTGCAGACACCAAGGCCAGCACCAAGCGCCCCGACCTCGTGCTGTACGTCAACGGCATCGCGCTGGGCATCCTGGAGCTGAAGCGCTCCACGGTTTCGCTTGCCGAAGGCATCCGCCAGAACCTGGACAACCAGAAAAAGGAATTCATCCAGCCGTTCTTCTCGACCGTGCAGTGGCTGATGGCGGGGAACGACAGCGAGGGGCTGCGCTACGGGGCGATCGAGACGCCCGAGAAGTATTACCTGCGCTGGGTCGAGGACACAGGACTCTACGCTGCGGAACCGAATCGGCTGGATCGGGAAGTGCTGCAGCTATGCCAGAAGCAGCGCTTCCTCGAATTGATCCACGACTTCACCGTGTTCGATGCCGGCACCAAGAAGCTGTGCAGGCAAAACCAGTACTTCGGCGTCAAGGCGGCACAGGACTTCATCCGGCGGCGCGAGGGCGGCATCCTCTGGCACACACAGGGCAGCGGCAAGTCGTTGACGATGGTCTGGCTGGCCAAATGGATTCTGGGAACCATCCCAGGCGCTCGCGTCCTGATCATCACCGACCGGACCGAATTGGATGAGCAGATCGAGAAGGTCTTCAAGGGCGTCGATGAAGCCATCTATCGGACGACGAGCGGCGCAGACCTGATCGCTGTGCTCAATGCCAGCACGGAGTCGCTGATCTGCTCGCTAGTCCACAAGTTCGGCGGCAAGGGCGACAACGACCCGGAAGGCACAAAAGCCTTCATCGAGGCTATCAAGAGGTTGCCACCCGGCTTCCGGGCTAAGGGCGATGTCTACGTGTTCGTCGACGAATGCCATCGCACGCAGTCCGGCGATCTCCATCAAGCCATGAAGGGCATCCTGCCGAATGCCGTATTCCTCGGCTTCACCGGCACGCCGTTATTGAAGTCGGACAAGGCGCGCAGCATCGAGGTGTTCGGACGGTACATCCATACCTACAAATTCGATCAGGCGGTGCGCGAGGGCGTGGTGCTGGATCTCCGCTACGAAGCGCGGGACATCGACCAGGCGCTGACGAGCCAGGACAAAATCGACCAATGGTTCGAGGCCAAGACCAAAGGCTTGAACGACCTGGCCAAGGCCCAGCTCAAGCAGAAATGGGGTACTTTGCAACGCGTCCTGTCCAGCAAGGGCCGCTTGCAGAAGATCGTCAACGACATTGTGTTCGACATGAACATCCGCCCGCGGCTGATGAGCGGGCACGGCAACGCGATGCTCGTCACCGGCAGCATCTACGAGGCCTGCAAGGTCTATGAATTGTTCGAAGCCACCGAGCTGAAAACGCGCTGCGCGATCGTGACCAGCTATGCGCCATCGGTCGCCGATGCCAAGGGTGAGGCCACGGGCGAGGGCGAAACCGACAGCCTGTTCAAGTACCAGGTCTACACGCAGATGCTGGCGGACTGGTTCGGCGAACCCCCGGAGTCAGCGGTCAAGAAGGCCGAGACCTTCGAAAAGGATGTCAAGAAGGCGTTCATCGACCAGCCAGGGCAGATGAAGCTTCTGATCGTCGTCGACAAGCTGCTGACCGGCTTCGATGCACCGTCCGCAACGTACCTCTACATCGACAAGGAAATGCGCGATCACGGCCTGTTTCAGGCCATATGCCGGGTCAACCGGCTGGATGGGGAGAGCAAGGATTACGGCTACATCGTCGACTACAAGGACTTGTTCAAGAGCCTGGAGGGCGCCGTCCACGATTACACCAGCGGTGCCTTTGACGGCTACGACAAGAGTGATGTCGCTGGCCTACTGACAAACCGACTTGAGAAGGCGCGGGAAGATCTGGACGAGGCGTGCGAGCGCATCAAGGCGCTGTGCGAGCCGGTCTCGGCACCCAGAGCGCTGGAGGACTACTTCCACTACTTCTGCGCCGCAGACTCGGGCAACGCCGAGCAGCTCAAGGAGAACGAACCGAAACGGGTCAAGCTCTACCAGTACACCGCAGCGCTGCTGCGCGCCTATGCGGCTATCGCCAACGAACTGGCCGATGCCGGCTACACAGCTGAGCCAATCGCAGCGATCAAGGCCGAAGTCGATCACTACACGCAGATCCGCGATGCGGTGCGCCTGAACAGCGGCGATTACATCGACTTGAAGGCCTACGAGCCGGCCATGCGGCACCTGATCGACACCTACATCCGAGCCGAGGACAGCGAGAAGATCTCAGCCTTCGATGACTTGAGCCTGATCCAGTTGATCGTCGAGCGCGGTGCCGCGGCGATCAATACGTTACCCAAAAACATCAAGAAGAAAGAGGAGACCGTCGCCGAGACGATCGAGAACAATGTCCGGAAGCTCATCATCAACGAGTCACCGATCGACCCGGCCTACTACGAGAAGCTGTCGAAGCTGCTCGATGCGCTGATCGAGCAACGCCGGAAGGGCATGCTGAGCTACAAGGAACATCTGGAAAAGGTCGTGGACCTGACCCGCGCGGCGGCACAACGCGGCAGCGGAAACGGTGGACATCCGGCGAGCCTCAGGACCCCGGCACAACGAACGCTGTACAACAATCTGGGCGAAGACGAGCCGCTGGCTCTGGCCGTCGATGCCGCGATCATGGGGAGCTTGCAGCAAGGCTGGAAAACGCATCCGATCAAGACCAAAAAGGTCCGGAACGCGATCAGGGCGGCGCTCCAGTCGGCGCACCGAGCACGCGTCGGCATGGGCATCCACGACGACCCGATCGACAGCTATCCGCTCGAGGCCGAGACCGAGCGCCTCCTGCATCTTGCGCTGCACCAGGATGACTACTGAACCGCATCGCATCAAGGTCGCCGGAATCACCGTTGAGGTGGTGCGCAAAGACATCAAGAACCTGCACTTGGGAGTCTATCCGCCCCATGGGCGGGTGCGGGTCGCCGCGCCGCTGTTGGTCAGTGATGATGCCGTGCGGTTGGCCGTCGTCGACAAGCTCGCGTGGATATGCCGACAGAGAGAGAAGTTCGAAGAACAGCCGCGACAGTCGCAACGGGAGATGGTCAACGGCGAGAGCCATTACTTCCTCGGCCAGCGCTATCGGCTACGCGTCAGGGAACGCGAAGGCGCGCCACGTGTGTCCATTCGGGGACTCGATACCCTCGAGCTTTCCGTACGCCCCGACAGCACCCGCGACCAACGGGAAGCCACGCTGCAGCACTGGTATCGGCAGGCGCTTAAAGTCCGTGTGCCGCCTCTCCTCGCGCGCTGGCAAGCAACGCTGGGCGTCCAGGCCAGGCACTGGGGCATAAAACGCATGAAGACGAAATGGGGCTCGTGCAACCCGGATACGCAGCGGATCTGGCTGAATCTCGAACTGGCCAAGAAGCCGGAGGGCTGCATCGAGTACATCGTCGTGCACGAGCTGATGCACCTGCTCGAACGCCATCATAACGATCGGTTCATCGTGCTGATGGATCGGCACCTGCCGTCGTGGCGTCGCTATCAGCACGAACTTCGCCAACTGCCGCTGGGGCACGAAGAGTGGGGAGGGTAGCGACGGAATCGCTTGCAAGCTTCGCGGCTTTCAATTTCCCGCAGGAACACAGGAATCCAGATGTCTCGTGCGCACGGCTTCCCCGCAACCCTCCCGGTGATCAGCCGGGGATTCTGCCCCTTCAGAAGCAAAGAATCGAGAGATAAAGCGTGCGCCATTCGCGCGAAATGCCTCGGCAAGAATGGGGTCACGTCCCTGTGATCGTGCTTTCGGCATTCCACGCCGGAAAGACGTGCTTCAGAATCCTGTGCCGACCTTCGTGCAATCGCCCTGCACAGGCGCGCGGAGTCAGAAGGACGATGAATGACTGACGGTGATATGCAGCTCGACGGACGCTCGCGACGCTGTCCTACAACGAAAAATGCCGGCAGCCCTTCGGCCGCCGGCATCCTGGTCCGCTGACTTGGACCGGGTTCAACTTCGACTAGACAACACCCGGCTCGCCGGAGAATTTCACCAGAATGTCTTCGTGGCGAACGATGAACTGGCAGGCCAGGCGGAACGGCGGCGGGCGGTCGTTGACCACCGCGTCTTCGATCTGCGCCTTGGTCAACTTGCCGGCCGCCAGCAGGGTCGCCCGTTCCTTCTCGGTCAGGGATTGTGCCATGAACGGCTTGTCGGACAGTTCCTGCACTTCGATGACGCAGGAGCCGCATTCGCCGTCCTCGCATTCGAACGGCAGCGGAATTTTGTGCTGTTTCGCGACTTTCAGCAGCGTGTGGGTGTCCCCGGCGACCGCGTAGACCGTCAGGTCCTTCGGCATCAGGGGACTGGAGAAAGTGACGTTGCCCATTTTGGGTTCCTCGATGTTCGGGAGTGCACCGGAGCGTCCTGGGTCAGGGCGCTCCGGCTTGGACTATCCCGCTTTTACGGTGGGTGCGGTTGGTTTACCGGATGATGTCGAAGCTGTAGTCCGTCTTGGCCGGGACATTCGTGTTCGCATCGAAGGCATCGAAGATGCGGTCGAGGATCCAGACCAGGACGTTCAGGCCGCCCTGATAGCCCCAAACCGGATAGCGGTGCTTGTGGTGGCGATCGAAGATCGGGAAGCCGATGCGGATCAGCGGGGTGCCGGTGTCACGCTCGAGGTACTTGCCGTAGGTGTTGCCGATCAGGAAATCGACCGGATCGGTGAACAGCAGTGAGCGCATGTGCCACAAGTCCTTGCCCGCGTAGACCTTGCAGTTCTTGCCGAACGGCGAGGAGTCGAACAGTTCCTGCATCTTCTTTTCCCAGGCCTTGCCACCGTTGGTCGCCAGGACATGGGTCGGCTCGGCGCCGAGCTCCAGCAGGAAAGCCGCCAGGCCGTAGCACAGGTCCGGATCGCCGTAGATGGCGAATTTCTGGCCGTGGATGTGAGCCGTGGAGTCGGCGATCGCATCCACCAGGCGGCCACGCTCCTTTTCCAGTTCCGCCGGGATGGGCTTGCCCGTCAAACGGGAGATTTCCATCAGGAACTTGTCGGTGCCGGCGACGCCGATCGGGTGATTCAGCGCAACCACTTCCTGGCCGTGCTCGGCGATGAACGGCAGGGTCTTTTCGGTGCAGTATTCCTGCATCGAGATCGTCGCCTTGGCATTCAGCGCATTGGCCGTCTCTTCCAGCGTAGTGCCGCCGTCATACATGCGGAACTCACCGTCCGTCGGGGTATCCCAGACATCGCTGTTGTCACCGAGGATGGTGTAATCGATGTCGAACAGATTGAAGATCCGCTTGACTTCACGCAGGTTGCCGACGGTGTAGCCATCGAAGCCGCCGATGAAGTTGATCGACTCATTCGGCGTCCGCTCCAGCGCCGGCACGGTGCCGGCCTTGCCGTCCCAGAAGTGCTGGACGATACCCTTCATGACGTTGTCGTAGCCGGTGATGTGGCTGCCGACGAACGCCGGGGTATGAGCGAACGGGACATCGAATTCGGCCGGAATGCTGCCCTTTTCCTTCGAGGTCTTGATGAAGGCGTTCAAGTCGTCGCCGATGACCTCTGCCATGCAGGTGGTCGATACCGCAATCATCTTCGGCTTGTACATGTTGTACGAGTTGGCCAGACCGTCGACCATGTTGTTCAGACCGCCGAACACGGCCGCATCTTCGGTCATCGAAGACGACACACACGAGGTCGGCTCCTTGAAGTGACGGCTGAAGTGCGAGCGGTAGTACGCGACGCAACCTTGCGATCCGTGCACGAACGGCAGGGTGCTTTCGAAGCCGACCGCGGCGAACACCGCGCCCAGAGGCTGGCACGCCTTAGCGGGATTGACGGTCAGCGCTTCGCGGGCAAAATTCTTCTCCTTGTACTCTTCGGTCTTGGTCCACTCTCGGACCTCAGCCACCTGCTCGTCCGGTGGCATGAACTCAAATTCCTTGCGCTTCTTCGCAAACAAGTCGACGTATTCCGGCTCGCGGAACAGATTGAAGTGATCAAGGACCTTTTCTGCATTCTGGCTCATGGTTAATCTCCGATGTAGGGTGGTGGGTTATCGTGCAAGGAACAGGCTCCCACCGAGGCAGTGGCTGGTGGGTTGCGCTTCATATCGCTAACCCACCCTACATTTGCTTTCCGATCAGGCGGCTGTCTTCCAGGGTGTCTTGGCCAAACCCCAGACCGGGTTGTTGATGGCCATGTCCATATCCCGAGCGAAGATGGCAAAGCCGTCATAGCCGTGATACGGGCCCGAGTAATCCCAGGAGTGCATCTGGCGGAAGGGCACGCCCATCTTCTGGAAGACGTACTTTTCCTTGATGCCGGAACCGACCAGGTCGGGCTGGATCTTCTCGACGAACTTCTCGAACTCGAAGCCGGTCACGTCGTCGTAGATCAGCGTGCCGTCCTTGACGTAGTGCGTGGTCCGCTGATAGTCGTCGTTATGGCCGAACTCGTAACCGGTGCCGACGATTTCCATGCCGAGATCCTCGTAGGCGCCGATGACGTGACGGGGACGCAGGCCGCCCACGTACAACATGACTTTCTTGCCTTCGAGGCGCGGACGGTACTTGTCGATCACGGCCTGCATCAACGGTTGATACTTGGCAATGACCTGCTCGGCCTTCTCCTTGATGGTGTCATCGAAGTAGCTGGCGATGGTGCGCAGCGATTCGGCGATCTTGGTCGGCCCGAAGAAGTTGTATTCGACCCACGGCACCCCGTACTTCTCTTCGAGGTGGCGCGAGATGTAGTTCATTGAGCGGTAGCAGTGCAACACGTTCAACTTCGCTTTCGGCGTGTTTTCAAGTTCCGCCAGCGAGCCGTCGCCGGACCATTGCGCGATCACACGCAGGCCCATTTCTTCGAGCAGGATGCGTGAGGACCACGCGTCACCGCCGATGTTGTAGTCGCCGATGATTGCGACGTCATACGGCGTGGTCTGGAATTCGGGGTGCTTGTCGCCCTTGTCGAACACCCAGTCGCGCACCGCATCGTTGGCAATGTGGTGACCCAGCGACTGCGAAACGCCGCGGAAGCCTTCGCAACGGACCGGAACGATGGTCTTGCCCGCGTATTCCTTCGACTTCTTCTTGGAAACGGCTTCGATGTCGTCGCCGATGAGGCCGATGGGGCATTCGGATTGAACCGTGATGCCATGATTCAGCGGGAACAAATCTTCGATCTCGTCGATGATCTTTTCCAGCTTCTTGTCACCGCCGAAGACGATGTCCTTCTCCTGGAAGTCGGAGGTGAACTGCATCGTCACGAAGGTGTCGACGCCAGTGGTGCCGATGTAATAATTCCGGCGCGAGGCCCAGGAATACTGGCCGCAGCCCACCGGACCGTGGCTGATGTGGATCATGTCCTTGATTGGGCCCCAGACGACGCCCTTGGATCCGGCGTACGCGCAACCACGGATGGTCATGACACCCGGGATGGACTTGACGTTGGACTTGGTGCCGCAATCCGACTTGCCTTCCTCGTACTGGCCGAGATGCTTGGCGCGACGTTTCGCGGTCTTGTCGGGATAAACCTCGAGAACCTCCTTGATGAGTTCCCGGTTTCGTTCTTTAACTTGCTCAACTGTGAGGCTCATTTCACGCTCCTGTTTGGGTTTGGGAAGGAATGGCGCGGGATGCCGGCGGAGTCGGGCCTGAGGCGCGGCGTCGAAACGCCGGCCCCACGCCCCTCCCAGCCCCTTAGGCCGCCAGATCCGCCGCGGTCTTGCCAACCTGCGACTCGTCGATCGCCTTCATGATGCCGTGCTCCATCAGCAGATCTTCGAGCTCGTCCATCGTGATCGGCGTCGGGATCGTGCCGTTGCCCTTGTTGGCGTGAATCTTCTGCGCCAACTGACGGTACTCTTCGGCCTGCTTGCAGTCCGGTGCGTATTCGAGCACCGTCATGCGGCGGAGCTCGGCGTGCTGCACGATGTTGTCGCGCGGCACGAAGTGGATCAGCGTGGTGCCGAGCTTCTTGGCCAAGGATTCCGCCAATTCGTATTCCTTGTCCGTCTGACGCTCGTTGCAGACCAACCCACCCAGGCGGACGCCGCCCGAATTGGCGTACTTCAGAATGCCCTTCGAAATGTTGTTGGCCGCATACATGGCCATCATTTCGCCGGACATCACGATGTAGATTTCCTGCGCCTTGTTCTCGCGGATCGGCATGGCGAAGCCGCCGCAGACCACGTCGCCCAACACGTCGTAAGAGACGTAGTCGACGCCGTCATATGCGCCTTCCTCTTCCAGGAAGTTGATGGAGGTGATGACGCCGCGGCCGGCGCAACCGACGCCCGGCTCAGGACCACCGGACTCTACGCAGCGAATGTCGCGGTAGCCGACCTTCATTACGTCTTCGAGCTCCAGATCCTCGACGCTGCCGGCATCCGCCGCCAGGCTCAAAATGGTGTCCTGCGCCTTCGCGTGCAGAATGAGACGCGTGGAATCCGCCTTCGGGTCGCAACCGACGATGAGGATTTTCTGCCCCATTTCGGCCAGCGCGGCCAGAGTATTCTGGGATGTGGTCGACTTGCCGATACCACCTTTGCCGTAGAAAGCGATTTGCCGTAAACCTGCCATGATTTTCTCCGGGAATGACTAAGGAAAAATACAGTCCGCTATTAGGCAGTATTCCGCCGCAAGATAACTTCCGGCCTAAGCACCAATGGGTCGCGCTTTCTATTTCTTCTTGTTGTCGCTACCGCTTTCGCGAATAGTGAATGCTGCTCGCTAATCCACAAAGCAATGCGCATGCCACGCATAAAAATATCTCTAAGTTGCTGTTTATAAGAATCTAATTTTTGGTTTTTCGGGTCGCACAAACCGTCTCGGCAGTGTCATCAACCCAACAAAAACCTGAGTCTTTGTAAGGAACAAAACAAAGGCAGAGCACCGGAAAGACAGCCTAAAATCAATCTTTACTTGTTTATTTACAGTGCCTTGCAATCTTCACGCGCGCGCGACGTCTTGGCTCCTTAATTGCTTAATAAGGATCAAGGGCGAGACTGGGCCGAACCAGGCGGAACGCCCGAGCACTCCGGAAGCCGCCCGCCATGACGCCTCCAATCTCGGAACGAGGGTCACGGCCGGAGATAGCGGCGCCCGGATATTGAGCCAGAGGCCTTATAAAGAGTCGTGTGTCGCTCCCATATAAAGGGGTGACTTCGACGGGCACGGTAACGGCCGCCTCATCAACCCGATGCGAGAGGGCATTGCTTATGCAGATCGGCGTGGATACTGAAAAGGCGCTGGATAACCGGCGGGTGTTCGTCGTGCACGACGACGAAATCATCAGCGCGGCCTTGCAGTTCATGCTGCACGACGAAGTGGAGACGCACGAATTGGGCAGCCTCGATGCGGCCTACGCCAAAGGGGCCGAGTGGAAGCCCTCGGTATTGCTGCTCGGCGTCGGAATCGTCAAGGACAAGGGTGTGGATGTCCTGGACGAGGTCTGCACCCGACTCGACGGCGTCAAGATCATCATCGTGGCCGACACCGCGGACGACCCGCTGGCCCGGGAATGTCTGCAGAAGGGCGCGAAATCGATCCTGGCCAAACCACTGACCATCGAAAACACCCGCCGCAAGGTGGACACGATGCTGGGTCGCCGCGTCGCGTTGGGGATCCCAGTCGTGACCATGTGAGCAGCCGACCGGGAGTCATCGCATGCCGCCGAATCAACCGACCGCCCCGCAGCCCCTCGGCACGGCCGTCGCAGTAACCGAGAACCCGCACTATCACCTGCTGGGGGGAGAACCGGCCATACGCCGGCTCGTGGAACGTTTTTATCACCTGATGAGCGAACGCCCGCAGGCGCGTTCGATCCGCGACATGCACCCGCACGATCTGAGCCAGTCCCGCGAACGCCTGTTCCTGTTTCTGTCGGGTTGGCTGGGCGGGCCCCCGCTGTACACCGAGCGCTTTGGCCCGCCTCGACTGCGGCGGTCGCATCTGAGCTTCCCCATCGACGAGGCCGCCCGCGACGCCTGGATGGACTGTATGACCCAGGCGCTGGAGGAACAGGTAACCGATCCGGCGCTACTGCGCCAGCTCAAAGAGTCCTTTTTTAAAACAGCTGATTTTCTTCGTAACCAGTAACTCAAGGAGCGTTATGACCACTATCAACGAAACACCGCTGGGCACCCTCGACGCCGAAGGACGCCTGATGAGCCCCGTCTTCAAGGGCGCGACCGCCAAAGCCGGACAGTTCGGCTTCCGGGGCGCAATCGCCCTCAAGTTTGCGCAGCAATACAGCGATGAAGCTCGACCGCCGGAAATCAAGCTCGACCAGGTCATGACTCTGGTGAAGGCCGGCGAACCGACCATACCGTTCCTGACGGGCGTCGCCCTGTCCCTGGAGCACCTCAAGTTGCTGTGCGAAGTGCTGGGCGACAAGCTGTCGCCCACGGGCAAGTACTTCTTCTTTGCCGGCAACCTCGATATCTCCAAGCGCTACCAGATCGCTTATGGCGGAGCAACGTTCTGGGTGCTGCCGCTCGAAGAGGCCACCGTCTACAACGAAATCCTGGAACTCTTCGGGATCGAGCGCAACGACCTGAAAAAGCTGGACACGGCCGGCAAGCTGGTCGCCGTTGCCGAGGCGGCCGCGGAGTTCAACGACAAATTCCCGGAAATCAGTTTCGAGGAAGGCCTGAAGATCATGGGCCCCATCAAGGTTCCGGAAAACCGCCCGGTATAGGCAGGCGCTGTGACCGGAGCGGAGCATCTGGCTCGGCCTCCGTTCCGCAAGCAGCCACCCGCTGTGACGACAACGATCATGACTGACGCGCTACAAGGCGAATGCCGACTGTTTCTAACCTACCGGGGCATCCGCCTGCCGCTGACGCTGCTGACGCCCCTGGAACCGGAGCAGATCGCCAACCGCAACACCTACATCCGCGGTTACTTCGATGCACAGGACCGTTTGATCGGCCTGCAGAAGATCGTCTACGGCGAGACCGAGCTCGAGCATCGGTATCGCTACGACGAGCGGGGCGTGCTGCGCAGCGCGGCCATCATCGACGCCGAGGGCGAGACAGCGGAATTGCTGTTCGACGCGAACGGCGAGCGCTGTGGATGACCGCCATGAACCGCCCGCCACTGACCGATTGCTCCAACCACCGACACTTTTCGGAGCTTGAGCCCGCATGAGTCCGAAAGCGGTCGAACATGCCATCGCCGACCGGCGCCCGATCGAGATTTCCCCGCGGGTGCACTGGATCGGCGCCCTCGATCCGGACATCCGGACCTTCGACGTCATCCTGAAGACGGCCAACGGCACGAGTTACAACGCCTACGTCGTGCGCGGCAGCGAGGGCGTCGCCATCGTCGATACCGTCAAGGAAGAATTCGCCGACGACTTCTTTGCCCGGCTCGAAGCCGTCGCGGCCTACGACGAGATACGGGCCATCGTGATCAATCATCTCGAACCCGACCATACCGGCGCGCTGCCGGAACTGATGCAACGAGCGCCGCAGGCGCGGCTCTACATCTCCTTCCAGGCGCAGCTGATGCTGAAAGCGCTGCTGAAACGGGAAAACCTCGAGTTCACACCGGTCGACACCGGTGACCGCATCGACCTGGGCGACCGCAGCCTCGAATTCCTGCATACGCCCTATCTGCACTGGCCCGACACCCAGTGCACCTACCTGCGCGAGGAAGAAATCCTCTTCTCGGGCGATGTGTTCGGCTGCCACTTCTGCGATCCGCGGCTGTTCAACGACACCTGCGGCGATTTCCGCTTTTCGTTCGAGTACTACTACGCCCACATCATGCGGCCGTTCCGCGAGTATGTGCTGCGCGCACTGGCGCTGATCGAACCGCTGCCGCTGCAGGTCATCGCGCCGGCGCACGGCCCCATCCTCCGCGACCGACCGACGGCCTACGTCGGCCGCTATCGCGAACTGGCTGCGCCGCGCCTGAAGCGGGAAATCTTCCCTGGTGAAAAGACCCTGCTGATCTTCTACATCAGTTCCTACGGGAACACGGCGCGCATGGCCGAAGCGATCTATGCCGCAGCCCAGGAAATTGAAGGCGTCCGAGCCTCGCTGTACGACCTGACTGGCGGCGAGACGAACTCCTTCGCCGACCTACTCGAAGAGGCGGATGGGCTGGTGCTGGGCTCGCCGACCATCAATGGCGATGCGGTCAAGCCCATCTGGGATCTGCTGTCGTCACTGACCGTGATCGACATGAAGGGCAAGCTAGGCGCGGCCTTCGGTTCCTTCGGCTGGAGCGGCGAGGCGGTGCGGATGATCGAGGACCGGCTGCGCGGCCTGAAACTGCGCGTGCCCCTGCAAGGCGTGCGCGTCAAGCTGATCCCGACGCCCGAAGAGATTGAGGAATGCCGGCAGTTTGGCCGCGCCCTCGGCGAAGAATTGATGGGCCGGCGAGCGAACCGGGTCATCGACATGAGCGAACTGTTGTCCTCCAACGCCTGACACTAAGAGAGATTCCCATGGCAAAAGCCACCGTTACCTTCGCCGACATCGGCGTCACCGTGACCGTGCCGGCCGGCACCCGCATCATCGAGATTTCCGAAAAGGTCGGGGCCGGCATCACCTATGGCTGCCGGGAGGGCGACTGCGGCACCTGCATCATGAAGGTCGTCGAGGGCTGGGACAATCTGACCGAACCCTCGGTGCTGGAGGGCAAGGTGCTGCGCGACAACTATGCCGGCAAACACCATCGCCTCGCCTGCCAGGCGCAGGTCCTGGGTGGCGACATTGCCGTGAAGCCCGCGTGATGCAAGCGCGCGGCTGAGCTGGACACCGCTTTTCCCCTCAACCATCCGGAGCATATCCATGCGCTACGAAGAACTGAAAGGCAACCTGACACTGTGCAGCGGCACCCGCAAGGGCAGCGGCGACGCCTGCCGCGGCACGCTGCATCGTTGCGGCAACTGCGGTGCCGAAGGCTGCAAGCAGTCCCATGCCGGCAGCTGTTCGAACCAGGCATTCAACGTGCTGGGACACTGTCTGAAATGCCAGGCCACGAACCGGATGGAGACGCTCGCGCCGGGGGACTACACGCCGCAACAGGCGTGGTTGGCCGGCACCGATTCCTCTTCCACGCACTAGCGCTCCGGTTGCCTTCCGCATGGCCACGATCCTGTTCTACGAAAAGCCCGGCTGTGCCAACAATCAGCGGCAGAAGGCCCTGCTGTTGGCTGCCGGGCATCAGCTGGAGGTCCGCAACCTGCTGGAAACTCACTGGCAGCCGGAGGAACTGCGCGCCTTCTTCGGCGAGCGGCCGGTCAGCGAGTGGTTCAATCGCGCAGCGCCCCGGGTTAAATCCGGTGAAGTCGTACCGGAAACGCTCGATGTGGCGACCGCATTGACCTTGATGCTGCAGGACCCCCTGCTGATCCGCCGACCGCTGATGCAGTCGGGCGAGCGCCGGGAAGCCGGCTTCGACCCGGCCCGCATCGCGGACTGGCTGGGCGCACCCGAGGATCCGGCCAAAGGCGCGGACCTCGAACGGTGTCGCCGCATGGACCATTGTCCTTCACCCTAGGCCGCCAGGGTGCAAAGTACTCGCCGCGTCTTCACGCCGATCCAGGGCGGCTCGCTCGGCACCGGCGACGCCGACACGCTCGAGAGTCGCCTGGCGCGCGTCCTCGCCTACCATGAGCGGACCAAACATCGCATGTCGGGCTATGCCCGCGGTCCGGAGGCGCTGGACTGGAGCAGTCAACCCGATCCGTTCCGGCACTTCGATGGCTGCGCCCGACTGTCCCTGCCTTTGCTCGCCGATACGCTGACGACGCCGTTTAGCGTCTTACGTCAGCCGGGCAGCGTGGCGCCACAACCCGTCTCGCTTGAAACCATCGGCCTGTTGTTTGAGCTGTCGCTGGGCCTGTCGGCGTGGAAGACCTACGGTCCCGATCGCTGGGCCGTGCGCTGCAACCCCTCCAGCGGCAACCTGCATCCGACCGAGAGCTATCTGCTGTGCCGCGGCATCGAGCCGCTGGATGACGGCCTCTATCACTACCGCTGCGAGAACCACAGCCTGGAACGCCGCTGTGGGTCCGGCCCAGCAGCGGGGCTCGACCAGCCGCCGGAATTGTTGATCGGCCTGAGCTCGATTCATTGGCGCGAAGCCTGGAAATATGGCGAGCGCGCATTCCGTTATTGTCAGCTGGATCTCGGACATGCCATCGGTGCGCTGCGCTACGCCGCCGCGGCCCTGGGCTGGCAGCTCAGGGTCATCGAAAACGTCGACTGGGCGCAGATCGCACAACGCCTGGGGCTGGATCGTCGGGAGGATTTCGTCGGCGCCGAATCCGAAGAGGCCGAAGTGCTGCTCGAAGTGGTGACGGACCGACGCGACCCGACGCTTCCGGATTTACCGATCGATCCCGCAACCCGCACGGACACCGACACGTGGTACGGAACGGCCAACGTGCTGGACCGCCATCCCATGTATCACTGGCCGGTGATCGACGAGGTCGCGGAGGCGACGCGCAGGGCGGGCGAAAGTCCCCGGCAGGCTGCCGGCGAGACCTTCCCGCCCCTCGCTGCGAGTCCCGATTTGACCCCCGCCGCAACGCTGATCCGCCAGCGACGCAGCGCCCAGCGCTTCGACAGCGGCCAAGCGCTGCCCCGCGACACCTTCTACGACCTGCTGGACACTCTGCTGCCGCGCGCCCTGCCCCCGTGGGATGCGTGGCGTTTTCCGGCCCGGGTGCAGCTCGTGCTGATAGTCCACCGCGTCGAAGATCTGGAGCCGGGCCTCTATATCCTGCAGCGCGCGGCGGGCGCGGCAGAGGCGCTGCGCGCTGCCCTGAACCCGGGCTTCGACTGGCATACGCCCCCCGGTTGCCCAGACCACCTGCCTCTGTTCCGACTGGCTGCGGGTCACTGCGGGTCCATCGCCAAAACGATCCATTGCCATCAGGCCATCGCCACCGACAGCGCGTTCGCGCTGGGTATGTTGGCGGAGTACGAAGCCGCACTGCAGCCCGCTCCCTGGCGCTACCGGGAGCTCCACTGGGAAGCCGGCCTCCTCGGCCAGGCCCTCTATCTGGAAGCCGAAGCCCGGGGGCTGCGTGGCACGGGGATAGGCTGCTTCTTCGACGACAGTTTTCATGAACTGCTCGGGCTGACCGGCCGGACTTATCAGTCCCTGTACCACTTCACGGTGGGTTACCCGATCACCGACAGCCGCATTGTTAGCTCCCCGCCCTACGCAGGGCGGGATTGAAAAGACTACCTGGAGCCGGAAACGATGTCCGATACCGAAATCGCCCCCCTGGATCCGGACGATCCTGCCCTGACGGCGTGGCTACTGGCCCAAGGCTTTGACGGAGCGAACCTGGCGGGCTCGATCGAGCATGGCATGACACCGTTGATGCAGGCGTGCCGTCTCGGACACAGGGATATCGTGGATCGGCTGATCGCCGCCGGAGCTGCTCTGGATGCGGTGAATCAGGACGGCAACAATGCGCTCTGGCTGGCCTGCTACCACGGTGATCCGGTCATCATCGACCGGCTGCTCGCACACGGCATCGCCATCGACCACCAGAACGCGACGGGCGCCACTTGCCTGATGTATGCCGCATCCAGCGGCAAAGGAGCGGTGGTCGCGCAGTTGCTGGCGGCGGGCGCGCAGTGGGCGGTGCCGAACCAGGACGATCTGACCGCGCTGGACATGGCTGCGAGCCTGGACTGTTTGCAGTTGCTGCGCGCCGCGAGCCAAGTTCGTGCGCTGCCCTGACGGTTGCGCATGACTCGCCTGCGCCGCGCCTCCGGTCTTCCGAAACCTGCCTGATCAATTTCCCAGCGAGGTAATGACATGAAGTGGAGCGACAGTCTCGACATCGCGATCGCACTGGCCGAAAAGCATTCCGACGTGGATCCCCGGTATGTCCGTTTCACCGATCTGCTGACCTGGATTCTGGCCCTGGAGGGATTCGAGGACAGCGCAGAGAAGTGCAACGAGAAGGTGCTGGAGGCGATCCAGATGGCCTGGATCGACGAAGCGGACTGAACCACCGCGGGGGCGGAGCCGCATCCCTCCCGCAACTCACGTTCCCAGGGGAAGATTCATCCGGGCATCGGGGGAAGTCCCTGAACGGATCAGCGCTTCCCGGACCGTCCGCGACGGGACACCGCGTAACGCGGTCCGTTAAGCTGCTCCGGAACGTGGCACCGCGACCTACTACCGGCCGCCCATGAACAGGTTGAAGACCCGCCGCAACAGGTTCAACTCGACCGGCGCCGTTCCTCGGAGCTCGCTGATCGGCTTGAACACGCCGCCATGCGGTGCGAGCGCGGCGTGCGGCGCCTCGAAAGTCTTGAACTGCGCCAGATGAATGCGGATGGGTTGGCCGCCGTCGGACAGCCATTCGTCGAAACCGTCGACCAGAGCCAATTCGGCTGGATCCAGCCCGAAGCGGGCAATCAAGGCAGCCAGCGCCGCCTCGGGCTCGTGGCTCGCCCCGCTCTCCGGCGGGATCGCCAGGGGTGCCGCGCCGTCCGGCAGCGGTGCCGGCGCCAGTACCGAGGTGCCATAGCGGGCAAACACCAGCGCCGTGCTATAGGTGTCGAAGTGGCAAAGGATCACGCGGTTATCGTTCAAGGTGTCGTCAGTCATCGCGGCCATATCCGGGTTGGTGGAGAGATCCCGCCGACACTGCCGTCGTGACGGCGGCGATGGCGCCGAAGGTTGTTAATTCCTGATTCGGCCGTGGCGGAAGACGGGCTACCGGGCCCATCCCCCGCGTTCAGTGCCGGCGCGGCTGCCCGCTCTGCAGCGGATGCACGTCCGGCTTTTCATCCCAAAGCCGCTTGAAACAGGTATCAAGGCGGGACAGACGCTGCGTCGCGACTTCCAGCTGGGCCAGGCGCGGAAAGCGCTGCGCGGTTCCCTTCCGGTACCAGGCGTCCATGTCCTGATTCAGTTGCTCCCGTTCCGCCACGGTCTCGGCGATCAGTCGGCGCGCCCACACCTTGCTCTGGTCGATGCCGATCGCCGCCACCCGATACCGCACCGGACCGTCGAAAATTCGGACGCCTCCGCCTTCACCGATCGTGTGGCGCAGTTGCTCCGGATCGACCATTTCGACGCCTGCGAGGTAATCGATGCCGAAGTGGTAGAGGTCGGGCAGCCATGGGGTCGTGGGCCCCATCAACACCGTGATGGCATCGCGGGCCAGAGCCACCAGCCGCGGAAAGGTCTTGTTGATCAGGGACGTTGCGGTCAGGAAAACCCAATCCGCACGCGGTAGCAGATACTCGCAAGCGGAATCCGGCAGGTCCCCATCGCCGGGTTGCCGCTCCAGCACCGTTAGATCGAGGTCGTGCGCCGCGGCGAAGCGATCGAGCCCCGGATAACGCCCGACGACGACGACGTTGCGGCCCCTGAGCTCCGGCAGGAAATGCTCGAACACGCTCAGACTGTTGGCGCTGCCGGCGCGGGGTTCGAGCAGCACGGACGCCGGAATCGCATCATAGCGATTGAGGCCGGCGTTGACGGCTGCCATGCCCACTGCCGCCCGATAGGGTTCGAACTCGCGCACCCAGGTCGCCAGATCCGTCAGTGACCGGCCGCGCAGCGTCCCGGCCCAACTCAGGGTGCGCGTCGGAAAGCCGGGGCTCATCGCAAGACCCACGGCTTCGGCTTCACAATAGGTCCAGACAACGCCGATGACGAGGGCGCGAACCGGTTCCGGGCTGGACGCGTAATCCTGCAGCAGATCGTAGATTTCGTAGGGATCGGGCATCAGCGGCCGGGTACGGTGGCGCTCGACAGGCGAGCCGTCCAATCGGCCGAACTCCGCGGACAGCACATACGGAGGAGCGGCGCCATGCCCGAACTCATTCCCCGAGTGCGGGCAGGAGCTTGGCCTCGCTCTTGATGACCTCGTCGCGCCCCCAGGCCACCACGCTTTCCACGAACCAGCGAGGATCGCGCGGATGCGGCTGAACGACGTCGTACTCAGCATAGAACGAGCCATCGCCATGGAATTTCATCAATCCCACGCGCGCGCCGGTCGCGTTCTTCCAGGATGCGCACAGTGTGTTCATCCCGCTGTAAGGGTCGCGGCTGGTCTCGAACGCCGCCTGGGCGTAAACCGGCTTGTCACGCAACTGCCCGGGCATGAAGCCCAGCTTGTGCATCTCGGTCACGAGACGCGCACAGATCGCTTCACCCCGTTTGTCCCAGTTTCGTTCGCTCATTTCTCCCTCTCCGCATCGCATGTAGTCGTGGGCACGGGGACCGTTCCGGTGCCGCCCGCCTTGTCAGCCGTCGTCGGCGGGAACCGACCATGGGCGGAGAGAGAGTCCGTAAACGGCCCCGCCACCGGGACTAAGGCACCCGGCTCACAGCGCGACTGGGCCGGCGCGACGACGCAGGGAACGCGCACGCGGGCCTGGCACCCGTCCGGTCACACGCCGGACTGGAGGTAATTCTCGAGCCCGATCGCCTGAATCAGGCCCAACTGCGTTTCCAGCCAGTCGACGTGCTCTTCCTCGCTCTCCAGGATGTGCTCGAAGAGTTCGCGGCTGACGTAGTCACCGACGCTCTCACAATGGGCGATCGCCTCCTTCAGCACCGGCAGCGCGTCATGCTCCAGCAGCAGGTCGCAGCTGAGGCACTCCTGGACGTTCTCGCCGATGCGCAGCTTCCCGAGGTCCTGCAGGTTGGGCAGGCCTTCGAGGAACAACACGCGCTCGATCACCAGATCGGCGTGCTTCATCTCGTCGATCGATTCCTTGTATTCGTGCTCGTTGAGCTTCTTGAAGCCCCAGTTCTTGAACATGCGGGCGTGGAGGAAATACTGATTGATCGCCGTGAGTTCGTTCAGCAGTACGCGATTGAGGTATTCGATGACTTTGCTGTCGCCTTTCATTATTCCGATATATCCAGGTTAACGTTGTCTTGTTTCACTCCAGCCCTTGGACCCTCCGGCGAACGATCAGTCATCGTCGTCCTCGTCATCATCATCGCCGATCCTGCGCCGCCGGACCGTCTTGGGGTCGGCGATGATGGGCCGATAGATTTCGATGCGGTCCCCCTCCTTCACCGGGGCATCGAGTTTGACGAGCTTGCCGAAAATTCCGACCTTCTGCGTCGCCAGATCGATCTCGGGGAACCGCTTCAGTATCCCCGAGCGCAGGATCGCCTGCTCGACCGAACTGTCCTCCGGCACATCCATCCTGAGCCAGAGTTGGCGGTCCGAATCAGCGTAACACACACCTACATTCATGCCGGATACCCGTCAGGAATTTTCTGCCAGCGAGTCGCCGATCGGCATCGCGCGTTGCTGTCTGGCCGCCAGCCGGCGATCGATCAACTTCTTGCCTGCCAGGATGAAGCCGAGCATCAGGAACCCGCCCGGCGGCAGGGCCATCAACAGGAAGCCGCGGTAGGGGTCTATCACGACAGTCTCCAGCCAGGCGAAGGAGTCACCCATCAGCAGCGCGGCATCGGCGAACAGCGTACCGGCGCCGACGATCTCCCGCGCGGCGCCCAGGACCACCAGGGCCAGCGTGAACCCGAGGCCCATCATCAGACCGTCCGCCGCCGACTGGGCCAGCGGCCGGCGCGAGGCAAAGGCTTCGACGCGGCCGAGAATCGCGCAATTCGTGACGATCAGCGGGATGAACAGGCCCAATACCTTGTGCATTTCGTGCAGCCAGGCATTCATGACCATGTCCACCAACGTGACCACCATCGCGATCAGCACGACGAAGATCGGAATGCGGATCTCCGGCGGGATCAGCGCCCGTCCATGGGATATCAGGACATTGCAGACCACCATGACGGCGGCTGTCGCGAGTCCCATGCCCAGGCCGTTGGTCGCGGTGCCGGTGACCGCCAGCAGCGGGCACAGACCGATGCTCTGGCTGAAGACGATGTTGTTGTCCCACAATCCGTCGCGGGCAATTTTCCGGAATTCTTGATTCATGGCATCACCGCATCAGCGAGGAGAAAGCAGCTCTTCCCGGTGCCGCTGAAAGAACTTGAGGCCGGCCTGAACGCCGCCGACGACCGCCCGCGGCGTAATGGTCGCGCCGGCAAACTGGTCGAAATCGCCGCCGTCCTTCTTGACGCGCCAGCGCTCGGGCGAGGTGTTCTCCAGGGAACGTCCGTCGAAAAAGGTGATCCAGTCCGACTTGTTGCGTTCGATCTTGTCGCCCAGTCCCGGCGTTTCGGCGTGGGCGACGACGCGCGTTCCAAGCACCACCCCGTCAGCACTGACGCCCATGACCAGCGCGATTGGACCAGAATAGCCGCCCTTGGCGGACAGTTTGAAAGCCACCGCGGTCACCGCACCACCCTTGCGGGCCACATATACCGGCACCACACCGAGGCCCTGTTCCCCGGTATCGGCAACCGTGCCCGAGTCCCGCAGCAGATCGTTGTCGTAGAGGCCAGACGGCAGAACCTGTTCCAGCGTCGCGAGCAGGTCTTCGGCCTGGCGACGCTCGATCGAGCCTTTCGTGGCCAGATCGCCCACCCCCAGCAACACGCTGGCCAACAAGGCCGCCGCCGCCAGCACGTAAGTCTGATAGTCGAGCCGCTGGCGCAGGGTGTCGAGATCGTCGAATTGCCGCCGCAGCGCCTGCCAACGGCCAGCGGCGGATCCGCGCAGGCGTGCCTGATCGCTGCTCATCCGTCGTTACCCGCGGGCAGATCCAGAGGCCTTCCCTTGCGATCGCGGCCATAGATCCGCGGACGCACGTAGTGGTCGATGGTCGGTGTCATCGCATTCATCAGCAGCACGGCAAAGCCGACACCCTCGGGATAGCCACCCCAGGTGCGGATCACGAAGACGATCAACCCGCAGCCTGCACCGAAGATCAGCTGCCCAACCTGGCTACTCGGAGAGGTGACGTAATCGGTCGCAATGAAGAATGCCCCCAACATCAGGGCGCCGGAGAACAGGTGGAACAGCGGTCCCGGGTAGCGGTCGCCGTCCACGAAGGCGAATATACCGGCCAACACCGACACCGTCAGCAACATCGAAACCGGGATGTGCCAGGTGATGAGCTTTCGGCGTAGCATCCAGAGCCCACCGAGTAGCAGCAACACCGACGACTTCTCCCCGAGACTGCCACGCGACCACCCCAGAAAGGACTTGACCACATCATAATCGCCGGCGCTATACGCGTGCTCGAGACCATGTCCCTGTGAGAACTCGGTCTTGATGTGCCCGATCATCGTCGCACCCGTCATTCCGTCCGGGACCGGCGACGCGCCAAAGGTGATCGCGAGGCTATCGAACAGCCCCCTTGCTCCGTCCGACAATGGGGGTGCAACGTTGGCCCATGTCGTCATCTCCAGCGGAAATGACACCAGAAGCGCGACGCGCGCCAGCATGGCCGGATTGAAAATGTTCTGGCCGAGCCCGCCGAAGACCTGCTTGCCGATCACGATCGCCAGACCCGAGCCCACCACGCCGATCCACCAGGGAGCCCAGGGCGGTAGGGTCATCGCGAGCAACCACCCTGTCAGCACCGCCGACCCATCCAGTAATGTGGACTTGACCGGCTTACCAGCCAGCGAAAGGCACATCGCTTCGAAGCCCAGCGCGGCCAGCACGGTCACGGCGAACAGGAACACCGCCGGAAGCCCGAACAGGAACAGACCGAAGGCCGTCGCCGGAATCAGCGCCAGCATGACCTGGCCCATGATCGCCTGGACCTGGCTGTCGGGCTGCGCGCGCAGAAGGGCCGGTACGGTTCGACTCATGCCGCTTCCTCCGCCTTGCGTTGCTGGCTCTTGGCCCTGCGTGCGGCGGCCAACGCGGCCTGCTCAGCCTTGTAGCGAGCGATGCGGGCCTGCTTTTCCTCGGCCAGGCGTTTGGTCTGTTCGGCCTTGAGCTGGGCCTGCTGCCGCCCGATCAGCTCGCTGCTCGCGTATTTGAAATACTGAACTAGCGGGATTTCCGAGGGACAGACATAAGAGCACGAGCCGCAACTGATGCAGTCCTTGAGCCCGTAGCCGACGGCGGATTCGAGTTGCCCCGCCCTGATGCGCGTCATCATCTCCAGCGGCATCAGGCCGGCGGGACAGGCGGCAACGCAGCGGGAACAGCGGATACAGGCCTTCGCATCGGATGCGGCGACTTCCGCGTCGGTCAGCGCGAGAATGCCGCAGGCACCCTTGACTAGCGGGACGTTGGGGTGCGGCAGCACATCGCCCATCATCGGTCCGCCCATGATGTAGCGGGTGGCCGTCTCGGGCTCGAGGTCGCAGTAGGCGAGCAGGTCGGCCAGCGGCGTCCCGATCGGCGCCTCCACGTTTCGCGGGGTCCCGACCGCCTTGCCGGAGACTGTCACGACACGGCTGATCAGCGGCTTGCCGAAGCGGATGGCTTGCTGGATCGCATAGGCCGTGGCGACGTTGTGCATCAGTACGCCGACGTCGGCGGAGCGGCCGTCGGCCGGGACTTCCTTGCCGGTCAGGTAGCCTATCAGTTGTTTGTCCCAGCCCATCGGATAGAGGGACGGCACCAGGGCGACCTCCACAGCGGCGGCGAAGGGCGCGGCCGCCTCGCACATCGCGGCATAGGCCTCGGGCTTGTTGTCCTCGATGCCGACGATGGCGCGGCTGCATTCCAGGGCCCGCAGCATGATGCGGATGCCGTCGACGATATCGGCCGCGCGTTCGCGCATCAGTCGGTCGTCGCAGGTCAGATAGGGCTCGCACTCGCCGCCGTTGATCAGCAGGGTTTCGATCCGGTTCCGGCGGCCCAGGTTCAGTTTGACAGCCGACGGGAACGCGGCGCCCCCCATGCCCACAATGCCTGCAGCGCCCACTCGCTTGGAAATCTCCTCGGGGCTCAGGCTGAACGGGTCGGTCGCGTCGAGCACGTCCAGCCACTGGTCCTCGCCATCGGGTTCCAGCACCAGTGTCGGCGTCGGCAACGCCGAAGGGTGAGCCGCGGGGTAATCCATCAAGTCGAAGACGACTCCCGAGGTCGGCGCATGAACCGGCGCGGAGATATTCCCCTGACTCGCCGCCAGTAACTGTCCCTTGCGGACCCGATCTCCGACCCGGACGACCGGCTCGGCGGGCTGCCCGACATGCTGCTGCAGCGACAGATAGAGCTTCTCCGGCAACGGGAAGTCGCTATCGATCGACAGCCCGGCGGTCGCCTCCTTGCGCGGCTCGGGATGAACGCCGCCGCGAATTTTCGGGCGGGACCAGAAGGTAGTGAAAGCGAAGGGCCACATGGTCATGCCGCCTTGGCCGGAGCCGCTTCGGGGTTGGGCCAGCGCCAGTTGCGCAGCGTCACCTTGACCGGCTGGATACGGAGGCATTCGGTCGGACAGACATCGACACACTTGGCGCAGGCGATGCAGGCATCGGCGACGACCGCGTGGATCTGCTTGGGAGCCCCGACGAGGGCGTCGGTCGGGCAGACCTTGTAGCACCGGGTACAGCCGATGCAGTTGGATTCGTCGACGCGGGCCACCATCGGCACCTGGTCTTCGACATCCGACAAATCGAGATCGATGGACAACTTGTTCGCGAGCTGTTCGGCCAGCGCCCGCCCGCCCGGCGGACACAGCGTAGCCGGCGCCTCGCCCGCGACCAAGGCCTCGGCCGCGGGCCGGCAGCCGGGGTAACCGCACTGCCCGCACTGGGAGCCGGGCATCAGGGCCTCGATCTCCTCGATCAACGGGTTGGCTTCCACCTTGAGATAACGTGCCGCGGCCCCGAGCAGAAAGCCGAGACACAAGCCCATTCCGGTCAGACTGATGATGGCGAAGAGTATGTACATCCGCTTTCCCGATCCGACGCTAGTGTGTGTTCAAGCCCGCGAAACCCATGAATGCCAGCGACAGAATGCCGGCGGTGATGAACGCGATGGGCGCGCCCGAGAAAACATCGGGCACCGCCAGCAGCGCGATGCGTTCCCGGATGCCGGCAAAAATGGCCATCACCAGTGTGAAGCCCAGGGCAGAGCCGAAACCGAACAGCGCACTGTGCAGGAAGTCGTAGTCCTGCTGGATGTTCAGCAACGCAACCCCAAGCACCGCGCAATTCGTGGTGATCAGCGGCAGGAAAATGCCCAGTCCCTGATACAGCACCGGGCTGGTCTTGCGCACGACCATCTCGGTGAACTGCACGACCGCGGCAATCACGAGGATGAATGACAGGATGCGCAGGAAACCGATGCCGAGCGGGATCAGAATGAAGTGCTCGATGACCCAACTCGCCACGGCGGTCAGGGTCAGCACGAAGGTCGTCGCAAACCCCATGCCGATGGCCGAGTCGATCTTCTTGGAAACCCCCATGAAGGGGCACAAGCCGAGGAACTTGACCAGCACGACGTTGTTGACGAGCGCCGAGCCCAGCAAAACCATCAGGTAGTCATTCACGCCTGTCGTGTCCTGAAGCGGGTTACGCTTAGGGAACAAGCATGCCTTGTGCCAGCGTCAGGACCGGGGTTCAACCGCCTGCGGAGTGAGGAATTTGGCCTGTGTCGGGAAGGGAACCTGGGGAGGGCACCTTGTCGGGAAAGTCACAGGGCCCGGCGCTATTCCGCGCCTTTGTCAGATTTCAAACAAAGACTCCGGCAGCACCGCCGCAGACTGGAGGGAGTGGGCCGCGCCGGCCCCCGGAGCGGTGACGGGAACCGGCAGCTCAGAGCGGGCTTTGCGGCGCGCGCTGAGTCAGAGACAGTAGGGAGTAGCCGCCCAGTCCTTCACGATCGCGGCATCGCGCGCCGGCAGATAAGCGTAGTCGTTGGTCAGGTCCCGGCTGACTGCCTCCCCGACATGCGGCGAAACCAGGCCTTTCAGCATATGGAAGTACCACGCGAAGGGATAGCCGGCCTGGCTGTCGAAGCGCCCGATCAAGGTCGCCAGCGCTTTGCCCTTCCTGCCTTCAGCGCTTTCCAGACGGGGCACGTCGCCGAGAGGATTGCGCACGATCTCGACGTTCATGATCTGCTCTCCGTGACGGCCGATATGCTGGAACAGGCGCAGGCTCCAGGGTTCGCAGAAGCGCTTGTCCACACCGGCGCTGCTGCGGTTCCAATCGTCCATGAACCGCTGAGCCGGGTGACGGTCAGCGCGATGGCGCCCGAGTTCCTGCATGAACAGCGCGACGTCGGTCTTGCGCCGGTAGGTATAACGCGGTGGCCCAATTGCGAAGGGTTCGACGTTGACCGGATCGATCGGGTCTATGAGTTCCTCCAGATCCTCCGGCAACTGGGCGTCGTCGATCAGATAGCGATGCGCGAACTCCTGGGTCCGATCCACCTCGATCTGCACGAAATCCTCGGCGTTCGGGCCGGTCTCGGCGACCAGATACAGGCTGACGCCGCTGTGCTGCGTGACCAGGAAGCGCTCGGTCTCGCAATGGTCCAGCAGCGTGTTGAAGTTCTGTCCGCACTCGATGAACGTGCGCTCCGCCCACTCGTTGACATCCGGCGCGACGCGGGTGCCGTCGGGCTTGATGATGCCGCCCAAGCGGTACCACTCGTGCCCCTTGCGTGCGATACGCAGCGGATACTCCGGATAGGCCTGCTGCAGACGCGCCAGCAGCGCCTCGTCGCCCGAGCCGGCGAGGGTTTCCTTGCACAGCCGGTTGAGCAGGTGGCCATCGAACGGGGCGGATGGCAATGGCGCTCCGCCGTTCATGGGGTGTCGGGCATCGTGCATCATCGAATGGCTCCTCGGTAGACCCGGAATCAACAGGTTCGGCGCGGCTCCGCGGGACCTCGGTGAGGATCGCCGGATGGAGCATCGCAAGGACCCATAGGAAGTCCGCGCCGCGGCAGTGTCGGCAAGACCCTCGTGGCCCTTGAAATCCCGTAGGAAACTAAAGGACTTGTGGGGCTTTGGCAAGCATCGCACATTGGCATGCACTATTGCGCAAGACGGCCGCCGTTGTTCCTCCCAACACTGGGGCAGACGGACGCCGCAGTACGCAAAGGTCGGGCTGCCCGTCGCTTGATCCAAAGCCGCCCCGGCCTTGGTCTTATCGCCGGCTTACCGATTGCCCCCTCGTCAGAAGCAACAAGGCGGTCAGCCCCACCCTTGAACCTTCTCGCTCATGCAAGGCATGCACTCAGTGTGACATTGCGTCGCAGGATGCAATGACTGCCAACGCTGGGCAAGCCCGCGAGCACGCCTACGGGTATCGCCCATCGGCCCACTCTTTCCGCCTTGAACGGGGGTTCATAATGAGAACAATAACTTCAGCGCTGCTGGCCACATTGATGTGCGGCATAGCGAATGCCACGAGCTTCTCCGGAGGCAGCTCCGCCGACGGCCAGGCACTGGGACTTGATGGCAAGGGCGACAAGATCGTCGTGCCGAACTGCGAGGAAAACGCGACATGGCTGCAGTGCCGCAATATCGATGACGCTCCTCAGGATGTGATCGACGGCTTCAGCTACACCCACGACACGACCAACACCATCGGGCCCAACGGCAACATCAAGAACCCCGACGGCTCGACGATCTTCGTTTCGCCCAATGCCTGCACGTCCTGCCACTTCGGTTCGGCACAGACCCCGGGCGGTAACCCCGTGTACCAATCGCCGGACAAATATACGAGCCTGCCTTACTTCCGGAGCTTCAACTACAACCGCGATCTCAAGGACGCGATCAATGACTGCATCAAGAACTGCGGCGGCGGCGGCAATGTGATCGACAAGGACAGCGACGTCATGAACAAGATCGTCGCCTACATCAACTGGGTACGCGATAGCGTCACGGACCCCGCCATGAAGACGTCCACTGGATGGCGCACGATGCCCGGCGAGGCTATGCCGATCGTGGACCCGAACTGGAAGACGATGTCTGCCAATGCCACCCGAGGCAAGGCGCTGTACAAAGATCGGGGCTGCAGTTCGTGCCACGATGCCGACGGTCCGGGCATGGGCAAGCTGCGGTCGGACGAGGGGCGTCCGCGCGTGCCCTCGCTCTGGGGTCGGCGTGCGTGGACCATGGGCGCGGCCTACATCCAGACCCCGAACCTTGCCGGCGTGATCAGAAACCACATGCCGTTTGGCAAGCCCGGCACCCTGAAGACCCAGGATGCTCTCGACATCGCCGGTTACATCAATCTGCAGGCTCGCCCTGTCGCCTATTCAGGCACGATGTTCTGCGAGAACGATCCCGTTACCAACCTGCCCAATACGCTCTTCAAGCCGGCGGCATGGTGGAGCGGCTGCAACTATCCGACTGAACCCTTTTCCAACAGGCAACGGATTCTCGGTCCGTGGGCAGCGATCGAAACCTGGCGTAACGACAAGATTCAGTGCCTGAAAACAGGCACCTGCGAACCCTAGAGATAGGGTTTCAGACGAAGTGCGCCAACCACCCTGCCGTTCACGCAACGGACCTGCGATCTCGCGCAGGTCGCGTTGCGCGGCGGGGCCGGTGCGGTAGCGGCGGATTCAAATTCTCTGGGAAAGCACCGTGTCAGCGCCTTGAGGTTACGAAACGCGCCGATCCTGAGCAGACGGAGCTGTATGAGATTCAGGTCCCGTTCGGCGGCTGCGCTTTCTCGGGTGCATCAGGGCCGCTGAAGCGCGGGCCTTCCGGCGACCACTGCACGAAATACTGTCCCAGCCGGCGCTTGCGCTCCAGCGTTTCCGCCACCGCAGAACGCAGGCAGTCCAACATAGCCAGGGTGTCCGCTGTGGGGGTGCTGCCGTCGGCGGAATCGGAAGGGGATTGCGGATTCATCGTTCAGACTCCTGCATCAAATGGGCAAACCAGCGCGGGTGAAAAATGGTGCGATCGGTCCCTTATGCTCGAACACCAATTCCGGCTCGGCCCCGGCATTCATGAAGCGGCGCACAGAATCGACCCCCGGGGAAAACGCCTGCAGCAGGTTATGCAGACCCCGCGGGAAACGCCGAGCAACGTCAGCCAATGGGATATCGTGGCCGCCATGAGCGACCCGTTCCGCCACGCGTAGTCGGAAGATCTCGACGTTCGGCAAGGCCAGGCAGATCAGCTCCACCCGCCAGCCCGCCCTCCGCAAGCGCTCAATCAGGCGCAGAGACGAAGGGATCGGGTCTTTGGTGAGTATCGAATCTCGAATCAATCCGGCACGTCTTTTTGAGTCAGTTCCGATGCACCCATCCAGTAGCACAGCAGCGGGGCCGGCAGGCGCATGATTTGTGGTCTGGTTTCACCGATCTGCGGCAATCCGGTCATCAGGCCAAAATCATCCAGCGACTTGGTGACGACGTAGCCCCGGTCGATCTTCTTTTGTTCGCACAGTTCGATCAGCCCCTTGAGCTCGCGCGCACCCGTGTGCTGCGCCCGGTATTTCACCGCGAAGGGAATCAGTTGCTGACCGATCTCGGCAACCAGATCGACTTCGCGGCCCTGTTTGCCGTGCCAGTAGGTGAAACGGACGCTTTGGGGATAGAAGCGAGCAAACAGGTGCTTGAAGACGGCGGTCTCGGTTGCCGCACCCAAAGCTGCCGCATCATCGATCACGCTCTTGCCCTTGAGTAGAACGGCCGGCGCTATGGCCGCGTCGGCGAGGTAGACCTTGAAGCGGCCCTTCAGGACGTCCTTGCCGTACCCGAATGGGGGAAGGCGATAGATCAAGTGACAGGCTTCCAGCAGCTCTATGAAGTGCTGAGCGGTGGGCCTCTTGACCTCCAGGTTGCTGGAGAGGTCGGAAATGTTCAGCAAGCCGCCATCGTGCATGCAGAGGTAGAGAAAGGTGTGCTCCAGATCGAGGATTCGCCTCACGCCGAACAGAGCAGTCATGTCGCGCTTGAGGACCTTGTCGATGATGTCCTCGCGGAGCAAGCGCTGCGCCTGCGTGATGCTCTCGACCTGCGCCGTCTGCGGAAAACCGCCTCGAATCAGGTACTCGTGGAAGTGGCCAACATAGGGGGCGGCCAGTTCCCGGGCGCGATAGAACTGCGGCGGCGACCAGTCAAACAGCTCGGTCAGACTGCGGAGGGCCGGTAGTTCCGGCAGCTGCAGTTTCTTGATCTGCAGGTACTCGTAGAACGAGAGGGTGGTTAGCCGTATCGTATGCCAGCGTCCCACTCCGGATTCCTGTTCCGCCTCCACCAGCGGCATCGCGGAGCCGGTGAAGACGATACGGCGCTGTTTATTGAAATCGGTCTGATGCTTGACCCAGGTGCCCCAGTCGCGGATGAACTGCGCCTCGTCGAGCAACAGATATTCGGGACCATCGACGCGCGGTTCACGCTCGCGCCACGCCTCGAGTACGGCGTCAATGCCGGCCAGCTTCAGGAGCGGATGGTCAAAGGTGGCGTAAAGAATGTTCGCCGGTGAAGCGCCTCGTTCGAGAAGTGCCTCGATCTGCTGCAACAACAGGGTGGTCTTGCCCACCTGCCTTGCACCCGATACCAATACCGCTCGGTGGGTCGGCGGGCTGGTGAGCCATCGATTCAGTTCCCGCCACGCCGCTCTTCTCCAGCTCGGCAGGTCCGCTATGGGCTCGCCACGCCACCAGGGGTTGAACGGTGCCAAGACGGCAATGAGTTCTTCCTTTGAGACTCGCATGAGCCGATCCTAGCATCATTTCCGATTTTTTGTCATGTACACATGGCAACTGTCACGTCTTTTTATCTGATCTCAAACGTGACCCGCTGGCCAGTTCATCGTTAGAGCCATGCGCCCGCGTCGCGTCATTGCGGCCTGCCAGAGGTCCTAGGCGACCTACATGACCGCGATTGGTGAATCGCATGAAGAGTTGGCGCGGGGAACCCGACAGCATCGTAGCCGACATACAAAGAAGGCGGGCAGAGGGAGCCTAACAAGGAATTCCGGAGGGACGTGAACGATGAAGTCATCAACGGCACAGTGCAGTCTGAACCGCAGCGATTGAACGGAGTGATCACGCGCGGTCCGAGCTGATCCTACGAACGCCTGCCAGCTGGTAAGAACTGCTCAAAAGACGCCGGCAACAATCGGAATCGGAGCCGAGACGCTAACTCATTGAAAAGGTGGGGTGACCGATGGGGCTCGAACCCACGACAACCGGAATCACAATCCGATCTAAGTCGCTTATAAAACCGAACCTTATGGCAGCTTTGTCTAACATTGTCTTTCAAACTTCTGTTGAACTAAACCGCTCCGCGGGGCTTTTGCTCGACTTTCCGACCTAGCCGCATCGTTCAAACTCTGGAACGGTCCACCCGGACCTTTGCCAGAGGAGATGAGCGATGACCGCCTTACGCGCACAGATGATTAAAGCCATGCAGGTGCGTGGCTTCTCAGTCCGAACGCACGAAAGCTACTTGGCCGCCGTCAAGGATTTGGCGCGCTACTACCATCGTGCTCCGGATCAACTGGGCATCGACGACCTTCGCCGCTATTTCGAGTACTTGGCCACCGAGCGCGGCCTGTCCGGGGCGAGCTGCCGGCTGTTTCTGCATGGCATTCGCTTTCTGTATCTACAGGTGCTCGCGTGGCCTGCCTTCGACGTCGACATCCCGATTCCCAAAAAGGCGCAACGCATTCCGGAACTGCTGACCCGCGCCGAGGTGGGACGGATTCTCACTGCCTGTGCCAACCCCAAACACCGGATGATGCTGACTCTGTGTTATGGCTGTGGGCTGCGCCTCAGTGAACTGGTGGCACTGAAGGTACGCGACATCGATGGGGAGCGAAAGCTGTTGCGGGTGGCACAAGGGAAGGGTGCCAAAGATCGGTTGGTGCCGTTGTCGGACACCCTGCTGGCCCAGTTGCGGGCCTATTGGCGGCTGTTTCGTCCCAGCGACGGGTTGTTTCCGGGCCGCACGCTGACCGATGGCCTGACCGAGACCACCGTGCAGAAGGCGTTTACTCGGGCCAAGGCGCGCGCCGGAATCAAGAAGATCGGCGGCATCCACAGTTTGCGCCACGCGTATGCGACGCATCAGTTGGAGGCCGGACTGCCGGTCCATCGTCTCCAGCGGCTACTCGGCCACCAGGATATTCACTCGACCTTGCGCTATGTCCATTGGGTGCCGGATTACCGCGAGGGCCACGGGGCGCATGACCTGGTCGCCGCGCTGGAGGTGGGTCATGGCTGACGCCTCCTTGCAAGCGGTCTTGCAGCGTTGCCTCGCTGACTACAGCGACCGTCATCGACTCAGTTTGCACCAGTGGCAGGTCTGTCATCACCTCCTCGACTGCCGCACCGCGGCACTGGGCGGACTGCGGCTGGACTGCGACCACTGCGGGCAAGCAGTCCCGCACTATTTCGCCTGCCGCGACCGCCACTGCCCGCGCTGCCAACGTCGGGCCTCACAGGCTTGGTGCGAACGGCAGCAGACGGCGGTACTGCCCGTGACCTACCATCACCTGGTGGTCACGCTGCCGCATGCGCTGAATCCCTGGGTGCAGCTTCATCCCGAGGTGATCTACGCGCTGCTGTTCGAGACGGTGTGGGCGACGCTGTCGACCTTCGGCGCCGATCCGAAACGCCTCGGCGGCCAGTTGGGGATGACCGCAGTGTTGCACACCTGGGGCCAGACATTGAGTCAGCATGTGCATCTGCACTGCCTGATTCCGGGTGGGGCCTTCTCGGACCAAGGGGACTGGCACCCGGCCAAGAGCACTTACCTCTTCCCCGTCCGGGCTTTGTCCCGGCATCTTCGCGGCGGCTTCGTCAGCCGCCTCCGGCAGCATCTCAAGGCGGGTCAGCTGCCACGCCTCGAAGATCCGGCGCAGCACGGGGCCATGCTCGGCCGGCTGATGGCCGCCGACTGGGTGGTCTACTCCAAACCTTGCCTCACCCACACCGAGGCGGTGGTGGACTATCTGGGTCGTTACAGTCACCGCATCGCGTTGACCGATGGCCGCATTCGGAACCTCGACGGCGAGCGGGTCCAACTGGATTACAAGGACTACCGGGATGGGGCTCGCCACAAGGTCTTGAACCTCTCCGGCGAAGAGCTGATCCGTCGTTTCCTGCTGCATGTGCTGCCGAAGGGCTTCATGCGCATCCGTCACTTCGGGTTCCTGGCCAACCGCTGCCGCACACAGCGACTGAGCCAGATTCGGGTCGCCATCGATGCGGCGCCATCGCCCGAACCGAGCGAAAAGGCGGAAAAACCTGTGCCGTTCGCCGGCTATCCGTGTCCTGCCTGTCGGCAGGGACAGTTGCAGATCAGCGGCCGGTTGTTACCGCAACGCTTTGAAGGAGGCTGACGACGCCAAACTCACCAAATCCCGAAACCCAACGCTGCATTGCCACAGGCCCTGCGGGTGCCTGCAGTGGCGCTCGGCCTACAGCCAGGATAACCGCCCGAACCACTCGAAACCGGGCGCCCCGAGCGCCTGCCTCAGCCCTGACCGAGCTCGTTTTGGCTTCTCTGCCGTGCTCCGGAACGGGTGCATCACCCCGCACCGCTTCCCGTTCGTGCAACTGCGGGAATACAATCCCCTATCAATAAAGGCCACTGCTGGCCGGCTAGCGCAGCGGTCGTCGCGGCATAGTCCAACAGACATTTATCCGTCATGCGCAGCCGCGTCGTGCCCATCTCTGAGCCTCTCACCTGCGCACAACGGATAAATGCTTAGTCGTTAGGGCGCCTTTAGGTCGGTACAGAAGCGTCTTCGGCGAGATCGGCTAAAGCCTTTTCGGAACGAGCGCCTCGCCCAGTGCGTCCTCATGCAGGCCCACTCCTTATCCGCATCGGGCAGTCGTAATCGTGGGGCGGGCGCTGTGTCAGTGGCGTTTAGGAGAGGCTGATGCTCCGGCTGCGCCCGACCCAACGTCTTCCGGCGCGACGGCTGTGCGGTCAGGCATGGTCTGTGGTGACTGACTCGTCGTCATCGTCGAGCCCGCCCGTCATCGCCATCAGGCTCTGGTAGTAGGCCTCGCTCTCTGGCGTCGGTTTGCGTTCCTCGCGAATGTCGTAGTCATCGAACAGTTCCGGGTTCACCTTCCAATCCGGACCGCTCGGTTTCTTGGTTTCGTCGCTCATTTCGGCCTCCTTCAAGGGTTTGTGAGGGATAAAGCCATAATACACCCGGGCCTGCGGTCGCTGGCGCGCTGCTGAGACATTCGACGGCGACCGCCAGAATCGGCGCTGAGGGGCTCCTAGTCGATCACACGGGACGCGGCGAGCCGTCCAACAATTCCTCGATGTGCTCACAGACCGCTTGGATCCCTGCGCGTGGACCGTCGCCGTAGGTGTCGATGTCGGGCAAGAGTGCAGCGATCAGCGAGACCATGTTCTTTGCGCGCGCTATGGCGTCCTCGCGATCAAGAAAGGTCGCTGGGTCGGTTCGTCCGGTTTCCTTATCCATGTCTGCATCCGTGATTCTCGGCTGTCAAGCCCGAAAAGCATAGATACCCCTTTTCACAACAAAAAGTTATGCCGCATTGCAGACCGCTATGCGCGGGCGTTCCTAGACCATGCCGCGGCAGCGCGCACACAATGCCCGACAAGGCCACGGAGAGCCCCGTAGCGACGCGCAACGGGCAAGGGCGGCCGGAGGACAGAGAGGGGGGAAACCACGCCGCCGACCGGGTGCGTCATAGGTGGGGACCATCGGCGGCGACGTATCGCATCGAAACCCAGGTGTGCATCATAAGCACATAACGGGCCACACTGATTATCGTAAAATTAAGCACCAAGCCCGATAAAAGGAAACAGGCACAGTCACCTGGAACCACAAGCACGCGCAACGCCGAAGGACAGCTTCGTGTCAGATTGTTTCGTCAGGCGAGCATGCCCCGCCATCGGGTATGCTCGCTGAGGCCACGTCGCTGGCGGATCCTGGCAGCGATGGAAAAGTCCGGGTCGGCGGCGGATAGGCGCGTGCTCGGTTGTTCCCGAATGCGATCGCATCACGCCATTGTTGGTCGATGGTTGCGCCATCGATCCGGCCGCAGTGGCGACGTGCCCGCCATGCCGCGAGCGAATGTCGGGAGCATCATCCCCGGCAGGAAATGGAATGCGGCGGGTCAATAGCGGGCCAGCTTTCGCGCTGGTTGGGGTAAAAGTTGGGGTAATTTTTGGGATTCGCCAATTCGCCGCCTGCGGCAATTTCGTATCCCTTTGTTCTAATTGGTCGGGGCGAGAGGATTTGAACCTCCGACCACCTGCACCCCATACAGGTGCGCTACCAGGCTGCGCTACGCCCCGACGACTGACTGGACTTTGGCCGATTGCCGGCCCTGGGTAAGACAACTGCGCTCTATCACTGCAGAAGTAATAGAGTGGCGCGCCCGAGACGACTTGAACGTCCGACCTTTGGCTTCGGAGGCCAACACTCTATCCAACTGAGCTACGGGCGCGTTGAACGCGAACTATATCACAGTTCAACCGTCGCTTAACAGGCTGCGCAGTTGGGCCAGCGAGGCGCGGCCGCGCTCCTTGCGCTCTTCGGGGTCAATCGGCACGCGGTCCGGCCACTCCAGATCTTCCGGCGGCAATTCTTCGAGGAAGCGGCTGGGTTCGCAACTGACCGCTTCGCCATAGCGTTTGCGCTGCGAGCAGTAGCTCAGCGTGAGCTGCTTCTGCGCCCGGGTAATGCCCACGTAGGCGAGACGGCGTTCTTCCTCGATGCCGTTTTCCTCGATGCTGGTCTGGTGTGGCAGCAGGTTCTCCTCGACGCCAACGACATAGACGTACGGGAACTCCAGGCCCTTCGCCGCATGCAGCGTCATCAGGTTGACGCGGTCGCCGCTGTTCTCCTCGTCCTGGCGGTCGAGCAGATCCAGCAGCAGCACTTTGGAGACGCACTCGGCCAGGGTCTTCTGCTGTTCCTGCTCGCTGGCAATGCGCTTAAGCCAGTCCAGCAATTCGCGCACGTTGCCGTAACGCCGTTCGGCGGTCGCGGCGCTGGCGCTGTTCTCGCGCAGCCAATGCTCGTAACCGATGCCCGTAATGAAGTCGTCGAGAACGCCGAAGGTGTCGCCGCGCTCGCAGCGGTCGGCGACGTCGCTGATGCGTTCGCAGAAATGCCGGAGCCGCTGCAGGGCGGAGTCGGACAGTTCCTGCGCGAGCCCGAGCTCGAAGCAGGCATCGAACAGGCTGACATGCCGCCGCTGCGCATATTGGCCCAGCTTCTCGAGCGTTGCCGGTCCGATCTCGCGGCGCGGCACGTTGACGATGCGCAGGAAGGCGGCGTCATCGTCCGGGTTGATGATCAACCGAAGATAGGCGAGCACGTCCTTGATCTCCGCGTAGCCGAAGAAGGACGGGCCGCCATTGATGAAGTACGGCACGCTGAACTCGCGCAGCGCGCGCTCGAACAGCCGGGATTGATGGTTGCCGCGATAGAGCAGGGCATAGTCACGGAACTCGGTGCCGTGACGGAACTTGTGATGGACGATGTCGGACGCGATCTGGCGCGCCTCGGCGATTTCGTCCGCATGGCGCAAGACCCGGATCGGATCACCGTGGCCCAGGGCGCTCCAGAGTTTCTTCTCGAAGACGTGCGGATTGTTCGCGATCAACTGATTCGCGGCGCGGAGGATCCGTCCGGTCGAGCGGTAGTTTTGCTCCAGCTTGATGACCTTCAGGCGCGGGAAATCGCGCTGCAACTGCGCGAGGTTCTCCGGCTGCGCGCCCCGCCACGCGTAAATCGACTGGTCGTCGTCGCCGACGACCGTGAAACGGCCGAGTCGCCCGGTCAGCAGCTTGACGAGCTGATACTGGGTTTCGTTGGTGTCCTGATATTCGTCGACCAGCAGGTACCGGATGCGGTTGCGCCATTTCTCCAGCACGTCCTCGTGCTGCTGGAACAGCATGACCGGCAGCAGGATCAGGTCGTCGAAGTCCACCGCGTTATAGGCCTTCAGCAGGCGCAGCAGTTCGGCATACAGGCCCGCCGCAGCGCGCTGCGGCTCGTCCGTCGCCGCTTGCAGTGCTTGCTCGGGCAGCAGGAACAGGTTTTTCCAGCGGCTGATCTGGCTCGCGTACGCGGCCGCGAGATCGGCATCGAAGCGTTCGGGGTGCTGCGCGCACAGCTCGCGGATCACGGCCATCCGGTCGTGCTCGTCGAAGATCGAGATGCCGGACTTGAGGCCCAGCGCCTTGTGCTCGCGGCGGACGATGTCGAGCCCGAGGGCATGAAAGGTCGAGACCGTCAGCCCACGCAGTTCGCGGTCGTCCAGGGTACGGCCGACGCGGCTCTTCATTTCGCGCGCGGCCTTGTTCGTGAACGTGACCGCGGTGATATAGCGGGCCGCCGTGCCCTGGCGCACGAGGTGGGCGATTTTCTCGGTAATTACGCGCGTCTTGCCGCTGCCGGCGCCGGCGATCACCAGCAGCGGACAGTCGACGGTCGTGACCGCGGCGCGCTGCGGCGGGTTCAGTTCGATCGCCATGCGTCACGCGGCCGGGGTTTGGCGGTCGAGCCGGCGGTAGGAGATCGCCTCGCCGATGTGCGGCGGAAGAATGTCGGCGCTGCCGGCGACATCGGCGATGGTGCGCGCCACCTTCAGGATGCGGTGATAGGCGCGGTGCGACAGGCCGAGCCGCTCAATCGCCTGCTCCAGCAGGTTCTGTCCCGGCGCATCGAGCCGGCAGACGCGCTTGATCTGTTGCGGCGTCAGCGCGGCATTCGGCACGCCACTCCGGTCCAGCGCACGCTGGCGGGCCGCGGCAACCCGTGCGCGGATCGTGGCGCTGGCTTCCTCTCGGTCGGGGCTGGCGTCGCGCAGCATCGCGTGTCCGATGCGCGGAACCTCGATATGCATGTCGATGCGATCGAGCAATGGGCCTGATATGCGCTGGCGGTACCGCTGCACCTGATCCGCGGTGCAATGGCAGCGTCCGGAGGCATCGCCCAGATAGCCGCAGGGACAGGGATTCATCGCGGCGATGAGCTGGAAGCGTGCCGGGAAGTCGACGCGCCGGGCCGCGCGCGAGATGGTGATCGTGCCGGCTTCCATCGGTTCCCGCAGTACCTCGAGTACCTTGCGGTCGAATTCGGGCAGTTCGTCGAGGAACAGCACGCCATTATGCGCCAGCGAGATCTCGCCGGGCCGCGGGTTGCTGCCACCGCCGACCAGGGCCGGTGCCGAGGCCGTGTGATGCGGTGCGCGGAACGGCGGCGTTCGCCACAGCGCAGGCGCGAACGGCAACTCGCTGACCGATGCGATCGCCGCGGTTTCCAGCGCTTCGGCCTCGCTCAACGGTGGCAGGATGCCCGGCAGGCGGGTGGCGAGCATGGACTTGCCCGTGCCCGGCGGGCCCGCCATCAGCAGGTTGTGACGGCCGACGGCAGCCACCTCCAGCGCGCGCTTGGCCTGGAAATGACCTTGCACGTCCGCGAAATCGGGGGGATCCGGCGGGATGGTTGCGGGCGCCTCGAATTCGGGGACCGAGGTCCCGAATGCGATGGATTCCTGACCGTTCAGTTGCGCACAAACCTGAAGCAGGTGAGCTGCCGGCATGATGTCGGCGCCGTCGACCAGACTGGCCTCGGCAGCATTGCCGCAGGGCAAAACCAGCGATCGGCCCGCATTGCGGGCTTCGACGGTGACCGGCAAGGCGCCGACGATCGGCCGCAGTTCGCCGCTCAGGGACAACTCGCCAACGCACTCCATCGCCGCCAGCGCTTCACGACGGATCTGCCCCGAGGCGGCGAGGATGCCGAGTGCGATGGCCAGGTCGAAGCGGCCGCCTTCCTTGGGAATGTCGGCCGGCGCCATGTTGACGGTGATGCGCTGGGCGGGGAATTCGAAGTGGCAATTGAGCAGGGCGCCGCGGACGCGGTCCTTGCTTTCCTTCACGGCGGTTTCGGGCAGGCCCACGATGGTGAAGTTCGGCAGGCCGTTGGAGATATGAACTTCAACCGTGACCAGCGGGGCTGCGATACCCTGCCTTCCCCGCGTGTAGACGATGGCCAGGCTCACGCTGCGACGCGGCCGGGCGCTAGGGCTTCAGAAGCTGCTTTTCCAGCTCGGCGATCTGGGCTTCGAGCGCTTCGAGTTTGGCCCGGGTGCGGGCCAGCACCTCGCGCTGCACGTCGAATTCCTCGCGACTGACCAGATTCATCTGGGACAAGGTGCCCTGAAGGATGGCGCGGAAATTTCTCTGAATCTCGTCGCGGATCTGCACCAAGCCGCCGGGGATGGCGTCGGCCAGACGCTTGGAGAGTTCATCGAGGGATGCGGGATCGAACATGGGTTGGAGGATAGCGAAGGGTGGACACGCTGTCCAGCCGAGGCGGCTGCCTTAGAAGGTCTACGAGTGCACCGTTATGGTGCGTATGTATCAAATGGCCCTGTTGTGGTGCGTTCTTGGGGCTGGGTCAGGCTGGGCGCTCAGCGAAGAAGCGTAGGTTTCGGTGGAAGTCGGTCATGGCATAGGTCGTGCTTTTCCTGCTCTCGAATCGGCCGAATTGTCGGTCCGTGACGGTGAATATTGATTTCGGCCCGGATCATTCGAGGTCTCGACGGAGCCGCCATAGTGATGTTTTCTCAGGAGAACTTAAGATGAAATTTGTGACAGCGATTCTTAAGCCGTTCAAGCTCGATGATGTACGGGAGGCTCTTTCCGAAGTGGGCGTTTCCGGGATCACGGTGACCGAAGTCAAGGGCTTCGGACGGCAGAAGGGCCATACCGAGTTGTACCGGGGCGCCGAATACGTGGTCGACTTCCTCCCCAAGGTCAAGCTCGAAGTCGCGCTGGCCGACGACCAGCTCGACGCCGTGCTGGATGCCATTCGCCGCACCGCCAACACCGGCAAGATCGGTGACGGGAAAATCTTCGTGTTCGATCTCAATTCGGTCATCCGCATCCGGACGGGTGAAACCGGTCCCGAAGCTCTATAAGAAACGGAGAATCAGATGAGATATTTGACTGGGTTGTTGCTTTTCCTGAGCTTGGGTTTGTCGGGCGCTGCATTCGCCGAGACGGTTTCGCCCGCAGGCACGGTCACCGAGACCATCGTCGAGGTCATCGAGACCGAAGCCGCGCCGGACACGGCCGCGGCAGCTGAGGAAAAACCGAAACTGGACTCCGGTGACACGGCATGGATGCTGACCTCCACGGCTTTAGTGCTGTTCATGACCATCCCCGGCCTATCGCTGTTCTACGCCGGCATGGTGCGAACGAAGAACGTGCTGTCGGTGTTGATGCAATGCTTCGCCATCACGTCGTTGATGACTGTGCTGTGGATGCTATACGGCTACAGTCTGGCCTTCGACACCACCGGCATGGAAAAGGGTGTGTTCAACTTCCACTCGTTGATTGGCGGTTTCGGCAAGGCGTTCCTCTCTTCGGTGGAGCGCGACAGCCTGACCATGACGATCCCCGAAACGGTGTTCATGACCTTCCAGATGACGTTCGCGATCATCACCCCGGCGTTGACCGTGGGTGCCTTCGCCGAGCGCATGAAGTTTTCCGCGCTGCTGCTATTCACTGCAATCTGGTTTACGTTGGTGTACACCCCGATCGCCCACATGGTATGGAGCGGTGACGGTGGCTTGATGTGGGACTGGGGCGTCCTTGATTTCGCGGGCGGCACGGTCGTTCACATCAATGCGGGTATCGCGGGCTTTGTGACCGCGCTGATGCTCGGCAAGCGCAAAGGCTATCCCGAAACCCCGATGCCGCCGCACAACCTGGTGCTCACCGTGATCGGCGCGTCGATGCTGTGGGTCGGCTGGTTCGGCTTTAACGCGGGCAGCGCCGTGGCGGCGAACGGTACGGCTGGCATGGCGATGGCAACCACGCAAATCGCGACGGCCACGGCGGCCCTGGCCTGGATGTTTAGCGAGTGGTTGACCCACGGCAAGCCGAGCGTCCTCGGTATCGTGTCGGGCGCCGTCGCCGGACTGGTCGCTATCACCCCGGCGGCCGGCACCGCGGGTCCGATGGGCGCGCTGCTGATCGGTGGCGTGGCCGGCGTGGCGTGCTTCCTGGCTTCGACGAAACTGAAGCGCGCGATGGGCTATGACGACTCGCTGGACGTGTTCGGTGTCCACGCCGTCGGCGGTATCGTCGGTGCCATTCTGACCGGCCTGTGCGCGGCGGCCGAGCTCGGTGGCGCTGGCCTGGCTGAAGGCATCACGATCGGTGCGCAGCTTGGCGTGCAGGTCAAGGGCGTGTTGGTCACGGTCGTCTTCACGACGATCGGCACCTACATCATTCTGAAGGTGGTCGGCCTGCTGGTCGGCGGCCTGAGGATTTCCCCGGAAGACGAGACGCTGGGTCTCGACCTGGCCGAGCACAACGAGCGCGGCTACAACCTCTGATCGAACCGGACATTCCGGACTTCGCGGACGGGCGCCTCAGGGCGCCCGTTTTCATTGCGGCGACGTTACCGGCGATCCGCCCCGGGGGGGCTGGCGCGCGGAACGTGAGGCTTCGGTCAGCGGGAGCAGGCGCTCTCGGCAGATTTCACGCCCATCTTTCTCAGGATCGTTTCGAGCGGGCAGAGCCGGGTGAAACCGCTCTGCAAGAGATTGGCGCCGACGAACGCAGTGAACCAGAGCCAGTTCGAACTGACGAACAAGGGACTGGTCTCGATACCCAGGCTCAGTGACAGCAACACAAAGAATCCGGCGACGACGCGGACCCAGCGTTCAGTGGTCATAATTCTTTCACCCCTTCATCAGCGGCCGCGAGGCGGCGGTTCTCGGAGGGTGCATGGTACACTAAATGCTCAACCCTTCTTCCGGAGCGGGCATGCCCAAAGTCGTGATGTACACGAGTCGCTTATGTTCGTTCTGTCGTATGGCGGAACGGTTGCTTAACGCGAAAGGCGTTGAGCAGATCGAAAAGATACAGGTCGATGTTGAGCCGGCGCGCCTGAGCGAAATGATCGCCCGGACGCAGCGGCGGACAGTACCTCAGATCTTCATCGACGACTTCCATGTCGGGGGCTTTGACGACCTGGCGGCCCTGGACCGATCCGGACAACTGGACGCGCTGCTCGAAGCCGGCTGACCGCATGACCGAGAGCATTTCCTCTCAGTCCTGATCCTTCGAGCCGGATACGTCTACGACAGTTAGGGTCGGTTTCCGGTACGACGCCAGCCACGGGCCACCGCCGACACGCGGGTGGATTCCGGAGTCTTTCCCCGCCGATTTTTCATCGCCGGCACGAGTGGCCGTGCCCTCTTCGATATCCTTACATGCGGACCCGAATTCTCGCGCTGACCGCCCTGCTGGCACTTGCTGCCGGTCTGGGGCTGTGGCGGTATTGGCAAACCGTCGCCCCGGGCGATCTCCCCGCTGAGCAGCAGGCAGCGCCGACGCCACCATCCCCAGGGCCGCCGCCGGCCGTCGGCGTCCGTGTGGCGAGGGTCTCGAAGGAGCGCGTGGATGACGAAATTACCGCGGTCGGCACGCTGGCGGCGAACGAGTCGGTGGTGATTCGTCCGGAACTGGCTGCCCGCATCGAGGCAATTCGCTTCACCGAAGGCGCGAAGGTTCGGACTGGCGATGAGCTGTTCGTGCTGAACGCCGATGAGATCCGAGCCACCCTGGCCCAGGCTGAAGCGCAGCAGTTGCTGGACCGTCAGAACTTCGAGCGGGTCAAGGAGATGCGCCGCAAGAACCTGACCAGCGTGCAGCAGTACGACGAGGTACTGGCCAAGCTGAAGGTCTCCGATGCCACGGTCGAGCGCGAGCGGGTTCGCCTTGCGAAGATGGTGATCCGGGCTCCGTTCGACGGCATTATCGGTTTGCGCGTAGTCAGCGTGGGCGACTACGTTTCCGTTGGCCAGGATCTCGTCAATCTGGAGGCGGTCGATCCGGTCAAACTCGATTTCAAGATTCCCGAGAAGTTTTCGGGTTCGATAGGCAACGGGCTGGCAGTTACCGCCAGCGTCGAGGCTTACCCTGGCCGGACCTTTGCCGGAAGGATCTTTGCGATCGATCCGCGCCTGGACGAGGCGACGCGAACGGTGCGGATCCGGGCGCGGTTGCCGAACGACAGGATGCTGCTGCGGCCGGGTATGTTCACGCGGATCCGGCTCGGGCTCGCCGGCACGCGCGAGGCGCTGTTCGTGCCCGAACAGGCCATCGTGCAGAAGAGCAGCAGCGCCTACGTGTTCCGCCTTGCCGGCGACAAGGTGAACATGGTCGAGGTTACGACCGGCCGTCATCGGCAGGGCGCGGTGGAGATCATGTCGGGACTGGCTCCCGGCGATCGTGTCGTGACCGATGGCCAGACCAAGTTGCGCGACGGCGCCACCGTGTCGGTGCTGGAACCCCAGGGCTGATTCCCCGATGGTCCTGTCCGATCTCTCGATCCGACGTCCCGTTCTGGCGACCGTCGCCAGCCTGATCCTGATCCTGCTCGGGGCCATGTGCTTCGAACGCCTGCCGGTCCGCGAGTATCCCGATATCGACGCCTCGGTGGTCTCGGTGAACACGGTCTACAAGGGCGCCAGCGCCGAGGTCATCGAGAGCCAGGTGACTCGCCCGCTCGAGGATTCGCTGTCCGGAATCGAGGGCATCAAGATTCTGAAGTCGGTCAGTCGCGAGGAGGTCAGCCGGATCTCGGTCGAATTCACCCTGGCACGCGATCCGGACTCGGCGGCGGCCGACGTGCGCGACCGCGTGTCGCGCGTGCGCGCCCGCCTGCCGGAGGAAATCGAAGAGCCGGTCATCAGCAAGATCGATGCGGACGCGCAGCCGGTACTCTGGTTGGCGTTCTCCAGCGAACGCCACAGTGCGCTCGAGATCACCGACATTGCCGACCGCTTTGTGCAGGATCGCCTGCAGACCCTGCCCGGTGTCTCGAATGTGATCATCGGCGGCGAGCGGCGCTACGCGATGCGCATCTGGCTCGATCGGGACCGGCTCGCCGCGCACGGTCTGACCGTGGGGGATGTCGAGAACGCACTGCAGCGTCGCAACGTCGAACTCCCGGGCGGGCGTATCGAGGGCCTGATGCGGGAGATGACGGTCTTCAGCGAAACCGACTTGCGGACGCCCGAGCAATTCAATGCGCTGATCATCCGCGAGGTCAACGGCTATCCGATTCGTCTGACCGACGTCGGACGTGCCGAGATCGGCTCCGAGGACGAGCGCAACATCGTGCGCGTGAACGGCAATCCGGCAGTGGGACTGGGTGTCGTCAAACAGGCGACGGCCAACACGCTCGAAGTCGCGCGGCTGGTCAAGGATGAATTGCCGAAGATCAATGCGACGCTGCCGGAGGGCATGACGCTGCGGGTTTCCTTCGATACCTCGCTGTTCATCGAGGAGTCGATCCGTGCCGTCTACAAGGCGTTGTTCGAAGCGCTGGGCTTGGTGCTCGCCGTCACATTCGTGTTCCTGCGCTCGTTCCGCACGCTGCTGATTCCCTTCGTGACGATTCCGGTGTCGCTGATCGGTGCGTTCATCTTTCTTTATGTGTTCGACTTTTCCGTCAACATCCTGACGCTGCTGGCGCTGGTGCTGGCGATCGGTCTCGTGGTCGACGACGCGATCGTCATGATGGAGAACATATTCCGGCGCATCGAATCCGGCATGAAGCCGTTTCCCGCGGCGCTGGAGGGTAGTCGGGAGATCGCCTTCGCCGTGATCGCGATGACGTTGACCTTGGCCTCGGTCTTCACGCCACTGGCCTTCATGAGCGGCAACACCGGGCGATTGTTCTCGGAATTCGCGCTGGCGGTATCCTGCGCGGTGCTGGTGTCCGGTTTCGTGGCGTTGACGCTCACGCCGATGATGTGCTCCCGCCTGCTGCGCGCGAGCGGGCCAGAGGCCGGCGGCCACGAGCCCGCCGTGCCCGGACGGATGATGCGGGGCTTCGAGGCGCTGCTGCGCGTGTGGCTGCGCCATGGTCTCTGGACTTTCCTGTTGATGGGCCTGATGGGCTATGTGACCTACCGGCTGTTTGCGGCGCTGCCGTCGGAACTGTCGCCGCAGGAGGATCGCGGCAACATCATCGGTGCGATCTCCGCCCCCGAGGGTGCATCGATCGACTACACCGATGCGTACGCGGCGCAGATCGAAAAATTCGTCGCCGTCATCCCGGAAGTCAGCAGCTATTTCATGGTCGTCGCGCCCGGGTTGGAACGGCCGAATCCGGTCAACAGTGCGCTGGCCTTCGTTCGGCTCGTGCCATGGGGCGAGCGCACACGGTCGCAGCAGCAAATCGCCGCCGAGCTGATGCCGAAATTCACGAGCCTGCCGGGGGTGCTCGCCTTTCCCATCAATCCTCCGTCCCTCGGGCAGAATTTCCGGAACCCGCCGGTTCAGTTCGTGATCCAGGGGCCGACCTACGCGGAACTGGACGAGCGCGTGGGCAGCTTCATGCGCAAGGTCGCAACGCTTCCCGGGATCATGAACGTCGACAGCGACCTGAAGATGGACAAGCCGCAGATCCGCGTGTTCGTGAACCGGGAGAAGGCGGCCGACCTCGGGGTCGATATCGATGAGATCGGGCGCACGCTGCAGACGCTGCTCGGCGGCCGGCAGGTGACCCGTTTCAAGCGGGAGGGAGAACAGTACGATGTGATCGTGCGCTTGGCGGACAGCGAGCGCGCCGTGCCGGGCGACATCCTCTCCATCTACTTGCGCAGTGAAAAGGGCGAGCTCGTACAGCTGGCGAATGTGGTTGATTTGCAGACGCTGGCCTCGGCCAAGGAACTGAATCACTTCAATCGCCTGCGGGCTGCGACCGTCTCCGCGAATCTCGCGCCGGGGTTTACGCTGGGGCAGGCGCTGGCCGAGTTCGACCGCGTTGCGCGGGAGTTGCTGCCGCCCAGCTTCAAGACCGATCTGACCGGGCAGTCGCTCGAATTTCGCGAGTCCAGCCAAACTCTGTACCTGACTTTCCTGTTTGCGCTGGCCTTCATCTACCTGGTGCTGGCGGCGCAGTTCGAGAGCTTCGCCGATCCGCTGATCATCCTGCTGACGGTGCCACTCGCCCTGATCGGGGCGCTGCTCGCGCTCAAGCTCAGCGGGGGCACGCTCAACGTCTACAGTCAGATCGGCCTCGTGATGCTCGTCGGGCTGATCACCAAGAACGGCATCCTGATCGTCGAGTTCGCCAACCAGCTCGCGCGCTCGGGCATGGCGGCCGTCGATGCCGCGGCGACTGCCGCGGTGCTCAGGTTGCGCCCGATAGTCATGACCTCGCTGACGATGATCCTCGGTGCTCTCCCGCTGGCCCTGGCGACCGGGGCGGGCGCCGAGAGCCGACAGCAGATCGGCTGGGTTATCGTCGGCGGCATGACGATTGGAACCTTTCTGACAGTATTTGTCATACCATCCGTGTACGTTTCGTTCTCGAAGCTCTTCGATGCACGGCATTCGCACGACAATGGTTGACAAAACGTCAGGTTTTGACCGTTGAGCGCACGCTAATGTATAGTCGCCACTCCTCAAGCTGAGGCCGGGTGAAACGGCATCCGGGCATTCCGAGCGCGTAGCGTACGACCAGCCAGACACTCTGTTCTGAGTTCCGGATAGAGAAATACAACAACCTTGAACTGCAAGCGAGGGAAGATCTTATGCGTACATCCAATTTTATAAGGGGCGGACTGCTCGTTATCACCCTGTTCCTGGCTGCATTGGCCCCGTCGGCCAGCTGGGCCCATGGCGGTGCGAGCGTCGAGGCAGACAAGTGCCGGATTAACGTCGGGCCGCACTTGGTGCATTTCACGGCTTATCAGCCGCAGATCGGCGGAACCACAGAGTACTGTAACGACATTCCCGAAGTGGGCCCGGTCACCATCGTATTCGACTACGAGGGCAAAGCGCTGCGCGAGATGACGGTGGAGTTCGAGATTACGAAGGAGCCTGCCGGCACCCGTGTGTTCTACCAAGCGCCCACGAAGAACCCCAAGGGGACCTACAACACACAGCTGAACCTGACGGAACCCGGTCCTTACCTGGCGCATGTCACGCTGGTGAACGAAGGACAAAAAGTCGACGCGCACGTCCCGTTCAAGGTGGGTGCATCGGCCAGCGGAATCTCGACCACCACGTTCATCGTGATCGCCGTGATCCTGATTGCCGTCGGTTACATCCTTTATCTGTCGAATCCGGCCTTCCAGGCGATCGTGGACAAGTTGCTGAAGAAAAAGAAGGCAGCCTGATCCCTGCCCGATCTGGAGAGACACTTCGGGAGAACGATAGGGACGTCGCCCGACGTAATTAGCGCTACACACACTACGCCGCAATGGCCCCGTGCAAGATGATCAATCGCTCGTTTGCTTTCCTCGCCGGTGCGATGCTCGCCCTCGGGGCCGCACCCGCCAGTGCCGTCAATATGCCTCCGCCGAGCGCCAAAGTGGCGCCCGGCAAATCGGAGCCGTTCTGTGACACCGGAACACCTTCGATCTGGCGCGATGCGCAAACCCTCGAGGGCGTTGCGATCCAGGAATCGCGGGTGTGCGATCCGGACAATCCTGCCGACATTGCGGCGTTCGTGAAGGGCACGAACAATATCTCCATGCAGACCTTGATGGATACGCAGCTCGCTGCGGACGCCATCAGTAAGACGAACGATATCGACGGGGACGGCGACCCCGACCATATCGTGATCAAGCTGGAAGTTATCGAAGTCAACGGGCACTCGCCCGACTTCCCGGGCGTCGTGCCAACCTTCGACGTGGCGCCCGGCATCCAGCCCGCCTTCTGGGTATTCGCCCCGAAGACGCGCGATATGTCCACGAAGAGTTTCGCCAGCGCTGAAGCCAATCCGTATCTCAGGGCACCGGCTCCGGTGATTCGCGTGGAGCAGGGCGATGTCGTGTGGATCACGCTCGAGAACAGCCACTACTTCCCGCATTCCATCCATCTGCATGGCGTCGATCATCCATTCATGGATCACAGCGGCGACGGCAATGACGGTGTCGGACAGACGAGTCAGATGGACGTCATGCCGGGTCAGAGCAAGACCTATGTGATCAAGCCGCGTCAGGCCGGCACCATGTATTACCACTGCCACGTGCAGCCGCACACCCACATTCCGATGGGATTGGCGGGCATGTTGGTCGTGGAGGAAAACCGTCCGAACAACTGGGTCCAGACCCTGAACGTCGGGGCCGGGCAAGTACGGCACCCGTCCGCGGCCGTTGCTGCGGAGTATCAACAGGAATACGACATCCACTACCAGTCGGTCGACAAGGAACTGCACAAGCTGACGCAGTCGTACAACGACCCGCGTCTGATCGCCCGGGCAATCAACCAGGAATACGACATCACGGACGCGACGGATGACTACTACTTGCTGAATGGTCGTGCATTTCCGTACACATTGCGCGAGTCGCTGATCGTGGCCGAGCCCAATCAGAAGATTAAATTGCGCATTTTGAATGGGCATACGGAGAGCCTGGCCTTGCATATCCATGGTCACAAGGCGACTGAAACCCACTATGACGGTGTGCCGCAGCGGCCCGAGGCGCGCGTGACGCGCGACGTATACGCCATGGCCCCCGCGCAGCGACTGGATCTCGAGATCAACACCACCAACGATGGCCTGCACAGTTTCGGGTCGGGCATATGGATGTTCCACGACCATACCGAGAAGGCCTTTACAACCGATGGGGTCGGCGAGGGTGGCAGCATCAGCTTGTTGGTCTACAAGCAGTACATCGATGACAAGGGGCTTCCCAAGACTCACGGGATGGACCTCAAGCCGTACTTCACGAAGGAATTCTGGGAAAAGAAAGTACCGGTCTGGCAGGAATGGGCGGATGACTGGGGCAGTCTGGCTCTGCCCGAAACCGAGGTTCCGGCCGCGCCGGCGGCAACTCCGACTGCGACTGCCGCCGCACCGGCCGCATCCGCTTCAGGCACCTGGGGAAACCTGTTCTTTGGCCTTTTGTTGGGCACCTTGGGTTACTTCTTGTTTGTTCACCGTGAGCGAGTGATGGCGCTTTCCAACCAGTTCATCACCCAGTTCCGTAGCAAGACTTCCGGTTGAGATTCCCGATGAACACGCTCAGACGCTTACTCCTGGCCTCTGCTGTCGCGGCCGTTTCGACGACGGCTTACCCTGCCGGTGAATCCAACGAAATCGTCGAACACACGATGCTGATGGATCATGGTGACGGCCATTTGATGGATATGGATGGCGGCATGATCATGGGGCAGAACAAAGATCGCCTGCCGGATGGATGTAGCAAGATCGCCGCGACCAAGGAAGTGACGGTACGCGCCGGGCATAAGTATTCGAAGAATTTTCCCGGAACGATGTTCGCGTTCGACCAGCAGGAGTTTCGCTTCGAGCCTTGCACCAAGCTGACCGTGCACTTCATCAACGAGGATCACATCCGTCATCAATGGATGATGCATGGCCTGCCGAAGTACATGTACGACAAGGGCATGTTCCATCTTGAAGTCACCGGGCCGGCCAAGATCAGCGGCACGCTGATCCTGCCCAACGAGGACAAGACCTATCTGGTGCACTGCGATATCGCGCAGCACATGGAAAAGGGCATGAAGGCACAGCTGATCGTCGGTAAGGGCAGTGCGCCGTTTCCGAGCATTCCGGGCTTGACCGATCAGGTGATTCGGGACCACTACGGCCCGGGGCCTGCGCCGACTCAGGTGTTGGCGCCCGCGGATGTTGATCGAACCGGGATGTCCAGTGCGGCTGCACCGGCAAGCGCGCCTGCGCCGGAAGCCGAATCGTGGTTTTCCGGCATGACGGTGATCGGCGCACTGGTCGGTGCCTTCGGTGCCCCGTTCGCCGCCCGTGCGTGGGGCGGTCGGCTGGCTCGCCTCACGGCAAAGGATGCGGGGAACGTCCTTGCGGCTGCGGCTCGCCGGATGTGGGACCATGCCGTTATGGTCATTGAATGGGTCGTGCGCCAGATAAGGGCCCGAACCGGTTGAATGTCCTTTCACGCTGGCCGTTGGGGCGATCTCTGCCTGATCGCCCCGGCGCCGGAGCCACGATGCGGCGGCATCGGATGTTGACCAGCCGATAACAATCCCGAAATCAAGGGCGTTGTCCGAGCGATGCTCGGTTGTGGTATCGGCTAGCGGTTTGGCGGGGTTTGGTCCGGATAACGGAATGCAACCGCGGCGAACTCCTCCCTGAGCGCCATGAAGGCGTCGACGACATCCGCGTCGAAGTGCCTGCCACGACCCGCCACGATGATCCCTTCCGTTTCGTCCAGCGGGATCGGTTCCTTGTAGACGCGACGGCTGATCAGAGCGTCGAACACGTCAGCCAGAGCCATCAGGCGGGCGGGCACCGGTATTGCCTCGCCCGCCAGTCCGTCGGGGTATCCGCTGCCATCCCATTTCTCGTGATGCCGCAGCGCGATCTCCTTCGCGATTTCAAGGAAGGCGAGTGGACTACCCTCGATTTCCTGACCACTGCGGTCGAGCGCCTCAAATCCCAGCCGGCAGTGTTTTTGCAGCGTCGCGTAATCGTCGCTGTTCAGAGCGCCGCGCATGGCTTTGTCAATGGCATCCGCGCCTAGCCGGCTATGGGTCTTCATGATCTCGAATTCCGACTCGGTCAGCCGTGAGTCCTTGAGCAGTATCTGATCGGGAATGCCGACCTTGCCAATGTCGTGCAGCGGTGCGGCCTTGACGATCAGTTCGAGGCGACGCGGCGTCAGGGCTTCCGCAAAGCGGGGATGGCCGCGCAGCGCATTGGCCAGCAACGACACAAAGGCCTGAGTGCGTCGGATATGGTTTCCGGTCTCCCAGTCGCGGGTTTCGGCGAGATTGGCGAGGGCGCGGATGCTGACGTCCTGAATCAGCTGGTTTTCACGGATGCGCCGCGCGACCTCCGACTCCAGAAACCCCGTCTGGTCCTTCAGCCAGTCGCGTGTTCGTTTCAGTTCGAGATGGTTCCGAACGCGCGCGAGCAGGATCGCCGGGCGGATCGGCTTGGTGATGTAGTCGACCGCGCCCAGGTCGAGTCCACGTTCCTCGTCGTCCATCTGGTCCATTGCGGTCACGAAAATGACCGGGATGTCCCTGGTCGATGGATTAGCCTGCAATTCCTGAAGCACCGAATATCCATCCATGTCGGGCATCATCACATCCAGCAGGATGAGGTCCGGGTGCGGCGCGCTGGCGGCGGCCCGAAGCGCACGTGTGCCGTTATTCACTGCCCGCACGCGGTAATGGGGCTGCAACAGTTCACCCAGAACCACGAGGTTTTCCGGCATGTCGTCGACGGCCAGTATGGTCGCTCTGTCAGCCTCGAAGTTGCTGTCCGTGTTACTCATGTTCCGGATCTGGCTGGCTGCCGGAAGTTACCGATAGATGATCCGGCGCTTCCGTCCCCCACCCGTCGGCGCGCGGCGTTCGCAGCCGGTTTTTCTGAGCCCTTGGGCCCGTTGCGTGTTCAATGGTTCTGGTCCAGCAGCCGCTCGATCGCACTGCGCAGTGACTCCGGCGCGTCGGTCGGCGCGTAACGAGCAACGACCTGGCCATCGCGATTCACCAGAAACTTCGTGAAATTCCACTTAATCGCGGTAGTGCCGAGGAGGCCGGGAGCGCTCTGCTTGAGGTAGTTGAACAAGGGGTGAGCTCCGTCGCCGTTCACTTCCTCCTTTTCCGACAGCGGAAAGCTGACGCCGTAATGCGTGTCGCAGAATGCGGCGATCGCCTCGGAATCTCCGGGTTCCTGCGCTCCGAATTGATTGCACGGAACGCCGATGACCGTCAGGCCACGCTCTGAGTAATCCCGGTGCAGCCGTTCGAGGCCGGCATACTGCGGTGTGAAGCCACATCGACTGGCGGTGTTGACGATCAACAGGACGCGCCCGCGAAAGTCGGCCAGCTTGAGCGGGTGTCCGCCAAGCGTTCGTAGAGCAAAGTCGTAGACCGATGTGTTCGTCATGCTGCAAGTTCTTCTCGACAGCGTTGGGCATTCATGGACAGCGACTTTGACCTGACAGGCAGGCGCGTAGTGCCGCTAAAACAGACCGGTGATCCGGCCCTGCTCGTCGAGGTCGATATGTTCCGCGGCCGGAACTCGAGGCAAGCCAGGCATCGTCATCATGTTGCCGCAGATAGCGACGACGAATTCGGCGCCAAGACTGGGGCGGACCTCGCGTATCGACAGAATATGGCCGGTTGGGGCGCCCTTCAGGCTGGCATCACCGGAAAACGAGTACTGAGTCTTGGCAATGCAGACCGGGAAGTGGCTGTAGTCCTTGCTGAGCTGGGCCAGTTGTTCACGCGCCTTGGAGTCGGCCGTGACGTCGGCAGCACCGTAAATTTTCGTGGCGACGGCCTTGATCTTGTCCCAAAGCGGCGCATGCTCGTCATACAGAAAGCGGAATTCGGGGGGCTCGTTGTCGAGCGTCGACATCACTTCCCGAGCGAGATCTTCCGCCCCCTTGCCGCCTTCCGCCCAGTGTTTGGACAGCACGGCCCGTACGCCCAGTTCGCCCACCCGGCGCTGCAGCAGATTGATCTCGGCGTCGGTGTCGGAACTGAAGTGATTGATCGCGACCACGCAGGGCAGACCGAATTGCTGAGTCAGATTTTGGAAATGCCGCGCCAGATTCGCAAAGCCGGTTTCCAGCGCAGCGAGGTTCTCGGTTTGCAACTCTGCGACGGGAACGCCGCCGTGGTATTTCAGAGCGCGCACCGTCGCGACCAGCACGACGGCGTCAGGCTGGATCCCGGCCTTGCGGCATTTGATGTCCAGGAATTTCTCGGCGCCCAGGTCTGCGCCGAAGCCGGCTTCGGTGACGACGATGTCGGCGAGTTTCAGGGAGGCTTTGGTTGCAACCACCGAGTTGCAGCCGTGGGCAATGTTTGCGAAGGGCCCGCCGTGGACCAGTACCGGGTTGTTTTCGAGGGTCTGCACGAGATTCGGGCGCAGCGCATCCTTTAGCAGGACCGCCATGGCCCCGTGGGCGTTGATGTCACGCGCGAAGACCGGACGGTTGTCGCCGCGCGTGTAACCGACCAGGATGTTGCCGAGTCTATGCTTGAGTTCCTGCAGCGAGTTCGACAGGCAAAGGATAGCCATGACCTCTGACGCCGCAATGATGTCGAAACCGTCCTGGCGCGGAAAACCGTTGGGAACGCCGCCGAGTCCGACGACGATGTCCCGCAGCGCGCGGTCGTTCATGTCCACGACGCGTTTCCAATGGACTTGACGGGCGTCGAGATTCAGCGCGTTCCCGTGGTGGAGGTGGTTGTCGATCATCGCCGACAACAGGTTGTGGGCTACGGCGAGCGCATGGAAGTCACCCGTAAAGTGCAGGTTGATGTCCTCCATGGGAACGACCTGCGCATAGCCTCCCCCGGCGGCACCGCCCTTGACTCCGAAACAGGGGCCCAGGGCCGGCTCACGCAGGCAGATCATCGTACTTTTGCCGAGCCGGTTCAGCGCGTCCCCCAGTCCGACGGTGGTCGTCGTCTTGCCTTCTCCGGCCGGGGTCGGGCTGATCGCCGTTACCAGCACCAGCTTGGCATCGGGGCGGGCCGGCAGTTGGTCGATGTATTCCAGTGACAGTTTGGCCTTGTAGTGGCCATACGGATCAAGGTGTTCAGGCGGTATACCCAGGAGGTCTTGGGCAAGCTCGATGATGGGCCGCATCCGGGCGGATTGCGCAATTTCGATGTCGGACATGGATACTCCTTGAAGGGCTCCCTGCGCTGTCCCCGCGGTTGTGCAGGGTAGCGGCAAGCCTCGGGTGGCGGACCATTGGGTAGCCGTTATTCATCGAAGATGGTAGCAACTTGGACAGCCAGTTTCAGCCCTTCAGAGCGGTTTTTCTGCCACCCGGCATCAGTCGGACGCTTTCCCATTACAATGAAGGCCGTTGTGTCGGCTGACCTCATGCGTATCCAAATCCTGCCCCCCCAACTGGTCAACCAGATTGCCGCCGGCGAAGTGGTTGAAAGGCCTGCATCGGTTATCAAGGAATTGCTCGAGAACGCCTTCGATGCGGGTGCCGGAACCGTCCACGTCGATGTCGAGCGGGGAGGGCTCGCGCTGATCCGTGTGCGCGACGACGGCTGCGGTATTGTCCGCGAGGACCTGCCACTGGCGCTGTCCCGTCACGCGACCAGCAAGATTGCTTCGCTGCGCGATCTGGAGCGGATTCGCAGCATGGGCTTTCGGGGTGAGGCCCTGCCGAGCATCAGCTCGGTCGCTCGCCTGCGTCTGACCTCGCGTACCGCGGAAGACGCCTGCGGCTGGTCGGTCGTCGCCGACGGAACCGAGGACGGCTTCGAATTTCAGCCCGCGGCGCATCCTCCGGGGACGACCGTCGAGGTTCGCGACCTGTTCTACAATACGCCGGCGCGGCGCAAGTTCCTGCGGTCGGACAAGACCGAGTTCTCGCATATCGACACGCTGATCCGGCGCATGGCACTGAGCCGCTTCGGGACCGGCTTTCAGCTCCGCCACAACCAGCGTGAGATCCTGAACCTGCGGCCCGCGACCGATGATCATGAACAGAGCGCGCGCGTCGCACTCCTGTGTGGCGAAGCGTTTCTGCAGCAGTCGCTGCGGCTGGACTTTTCGGTGGGCGAACTGCGGCTGACGGGCTGGTTGGGCTTGCCGACCTTCTCGCGCAGCCAGCCGGACCTGCAGTTCTTCTATGTCAACGGGCGTCTGATTCGCGACAAGATCGTCAGCCATGCCTTGCGTCTGGCCTACGACGATGTTCTCTACCATGGACGTCATCCCGCCTACGTGCTGCATCTGGAGATCGATCCGGTACTGGTCGATGTAAATGCCCACCCGGCCAAGCTCGAAGTCCGCTTTCGCGAGAGCGGCCTGGTCCATGACTTTCTGCACCGAGGGGTCAAGAGAGTCCTGGCCGATCACCGGCCGGGGCAGGAGCAGACGGCCACCGGTTTGGCGTCAGCGCCGGCTCCGGCCTTCCCTGAGGCACAGCCGTTCGGCGGCAGCCGGACCCCCGCCCAGGCGCCATTGTCCTTCGGTGTCGCCGATCAGGTTCGTGCTTACGCCGACCTGTATCGGCCTTCCCCGGAAGGCGCGGGATCGCCAATGGCCGCGCCGACCGGGCAGGAGATACCGGCGCTCGGTTTCGCGCTGGCGCACCTCCATGGCGCGTACATTCTGGCGGAGTCGCAGGAAGGGCTCGTGGTGGTCGATGCGCATGCCGCTCACGAGCGCATCACTTACGAGAAACTCAAGCGGCAATGGTCCTGTGGTGCCGTTGCCTGCCAGCCGCTGCTGCTGCCGGTCCAGATTGCGGTCAGCGCAGCCGAGGCCGATCTTGTGGAGGAGCATGGCGAGGAACTCGCTGCTCTGGGACTGGAACTCAGCTGCGCCGGGCCCGGCTCGGTGCTGATCCGCGGCATTCCGGCGCTGCTGGACGAAGTCGATGCCGAAAGCCTGGTGCGCGATCTGCTGTCGGATCTGGTGTTGCACGGGCGCAGTTCCCGCCTCGAACAGTACCGCCACGAGATTCTGTCGACACTGGCCTGTCATGGCTCGGTCCGCGCCAATCGCAAACTGACTGTGCCCGAGATGAATGCCCTGCTGCGCGAAATGGAAGCGACGGAAAACAGCGGTCAGTGTAATCACGGGCGGCCGACCTGGGTGCAGTTCAGTACCCGGGACCTCGATCGCCTGTTCCTGCGCGGGCGGTGAAGAAGGCCGACTTGCCGGTCGTCGTGGCCGTGATGGGCCCGACGGCCTCGGGCAAGACCGGGTTGGGAATCCGGCTGGCCCAGTCTTTCGACGGCGAGGTGATCAGCGTCGACTCGTCGCTGGTCTACCGCGGCATGGACATTGGCACGGCCAAGCCCACACTGGACGAACGGGCTGGTGTACCGCACCACCTGATCGACATCATCGATCCGCGGGAGGCTTACTCTACCGGGCAGTTCCGGGACCAGACCCTGAACCTGATCCAGGACATAGCGCAGCGCGGCCGGCTGCCGCTGCTCGTGGGCGGCACCATGTTGTATTTCAATGCGTTGTTCCAGGGCCTGGCTGATTTGCCCGAAGCCGACCCGGCAGTGCGGCGTGCGATCGATGATGAGGCGGAACGCTTCGGTTGGCACCATCTGCACGCCCAACTTCAGGTCGTCGATCCCGCCGCCGCGCGCCGGATCCATCCCAACGATCCGCAGCGCATCCAGCGGGCCCTGGAGGTATACCGGCTCACCGGCCATTCGCTGACGGCGCTGTGGGAGCGTGCGGCCACCCAGCCCCTGCCGTTCCGTGTGATTCGCCTGATCGTGGCCCCGGCAGACCGCGAACGCTTGCACGAGCGTATCCGCTGGCGCTTCCTCGATATGTTGGATCGTGGTTTGGTTGCCGAGGTTGAAGCCCTGTTTCGTCGCGGTGATCTCGATGAATCGCGTCCGGCGATCCGCGCGGTCGGTTATCGCCAAATCTGGTCTCTTTTGCAGGGCGAGTGCGACCATGCGGAAATGATCGAGCGGGCGATTGTCGCGACCCGGCAGTTCGCGAAGCGGCAGTACACCTGGCTGCGCCGCGAACACGAAGCGCTGTCGTTCGTCAGCGAGGATCCGGAGCTGGATGATCGCGTCATGTCCGCGCTGCTCCCGCGGCTGCGTGCTCAGCGCCCCGTGTCCCAGCGCTGACCGGGTTCTTCCTGTGGCGTTGACGGGGCGGGGCGCCCAAAAGATCCTACGCCCGGTCAGGAGGACAGCAATCTGCCCAGCGCCGTGTACACGCGTGCGGTCAGGACGTCGGCCCGGGTTCCCTCGGCGGGTTGCATGGGCGCGCCGAAGCGGACGTCCACCGTCGCGCGACGTTGGGGAAAGATACGGCCGGGCGGCATGATTCCGGCCGTGCCCACGATCGCCACCGGAACGATCGGCACGGCCATCTCAACCGCCAGGAGCCCGGTGCCGCCCTTGAGTTCCAGCAATGGCTGATCCGTGCGGTTCATCTGGCCTTCGGGGAAAACCAGCACATTCCACCCGTCATCGAGCAGGCGCCCGATGTACTCGAGTCCCGGCCGGATGTTTTCGTCGCTGCCGGTCGGAAACGGAAACGCATTCAGCGCCAGTTCCCCCAATGGGACGGCCCACGGGAACTGCCGGTAGAGCACTTCCGTGGAGGCCGCGATGGCGAGACGGCTGCGTATGCGCGCGGGCAGGGCGAAACTCGCGACGGCCGAGTCGAGATAACTGCGGTGATTGGCCATGAACAGCACCGGTGCCCGAACCTCGGTCAAGTGTTCGAGGCCACTGATGTGCAGCCGACAGAACGGCTGCAGCCATGAGCGCAGGAAGATCGCCAGCGCCGCGGGCCGCAGCGCGCAGGCCCAGGCGGACAGCGACCAGCGCGGATAGCGGGCCACGGATGGCGCTAGCGCGGACTGCCGTTCCACCCGATTTTCGAGTTCGGCGAGCGTCGTTTCCGGTTTGATCTCCACCTCCTGTAGCACGACGCCCAACGTGTCCTCGATGCGGGCGACGAGTTCGAGGCGGTGCAGAGAGTCCAGGTTCAGATCCCCGACCGGACGCAGGGTATCGGACAGCGCGTTCAGGGGGGTGCCCGTCAACTCGGCGATCAGCCGGCGCAGCGGCGTGTGGCGCCCGTCCGGCTTGGCGGGTGGTTCGGGATGTTCTGCCAGGCGCCGAATCACCTCCTCCTTCTTGATCTTGCGCGTCACCGAGCGCGGAAAGTCGGCCTCCGGCCACAGCGACCAGCTCGTGACCTGCTGATGGGGCGCCAGATGGCGGTTCGCGGCGGCGACGGTTGCTGCTGCGTCCCCGGTGTCGCAGATCAGGACTGCGTGTACGATCGTTCTTCCGTTGCGGTCCAGGCCAACCACGGCGCTGTCGATCACGCCGGGGATGCGGTTGAGTTCGGCCTCGACATCCTCCGGAAACACGTTCTCTCCGCTTGGTCCGAGAATCATATATTTCCGGCGCCCGAACACGTGCAGGAAACCGTCCGGGTCGAGACGACCACCATCTCCGGTGCGGAGCCAGTCGCCATCGAAAGTCTCGGCGGTGCGAGCGGGATTGCGGAAATAGCCCTGCATGACGCCCGGACCGCGGACCTCGATCTCGTCGCCGGCGATCCGGACCTCCACCCCGGCGATGGGGCGGCCTACCGTACCGGTGCGGTGCGCGGTCGGCGTATTCGCGGCGATCACAGGGCTGGTTTCGGTCAGGCCATAGCCCTGCAGCACCTCGAATCCCAGTGCCCACCACTTCTCCTCCAGTTCCGCATCCAGCGGTGCGCCGCCGCAGACGATGGTCCGCAGTGTTGGCGACAGGCGCCGGCGGATGCGGGCGCGCAGCAGCGGGCGGGACCACCGGGGCAGGCGGCCCAGCTTGGTTTCCAGGCGGTCCATCATCGTCCTGAGCACCTCGGGGATCACGACCAGGTGCGTGGCCCGGGTATGAGCGAGGGCCTCGAGTATCGCCCGAGACGTCGGGGTTGCCAGAAAGGTCACGCTGGCCCCGGCTCGGAGAGGGCACAGGATTCCGGTCATCTGGCCGAAGACATGGAATAGCGGCAGCAGCGTCAGCACCTGGTCCTGCGGCTGCAGTGGCACGGCTGCGTGCACCCCTTCGAGATTCCCCAGCAGATTGGCATGCGAGAGCATGACGCCCTTCGGATCGCCCGTGGTTCCGGAGGTGTAAATGATTTCGGCGAGGCCGCCGGCAACGCCTGCCGACACCTCGCTGGTAGCTGGCGGGTCGCGGTCGAAGAACGGCACAGCTATCGTCATCAGCGGCAGGGCTGCCAGCGGCCACGGTGAATGTATCGAATCCAGAACCAGCTTTGGTTCCGCCGCCGCGACGATGCGTTCGAGTTGCGACGCGGGGCTCTTGGGGTTCAGTGGCAAGACCACGGCCCCGCGCGTCAGGATGCCGAAGAACGCGGCGACCCAGTCGAGTGAATTCTCCGCGAACAGCAGCACGCGATCGCCCGCGACGACACCGCGGTCGCCCAGATCGGCCGCGACAAGTGCTGCCCGCACCGACAGGTCCTGGTAGGTCCAGCGGATCGTGCGGTAGCGCGGACGGCTCTGCAGCGCGAGGCAGGTCGCGTGCCGCGCGGCTTGGTGCGCCAGAAAGGAAGGCAGATCGGCCATGGCAGCGGCTCTCCGAAGGGGCCGCGCTGGCGTAGCGGATGAACCGGGAGGACCCGACTCGAACGGCTGGGCTTTGGCGGCTGACACAGTTTAACCGAATCGCGGCACGGGACCCTCGTTTACGGCTAGAGCAGACACTCGCGGAGTGGACTGGTCCGTCGGTCAGGCGGCTGCGTCAACCCCCAATCAATTGCAGCTCCGAAAGCCGCGCATAGAGACCGCCGGATTGCTTCAGCGCATCGGGTCGTCCCTGTTCGACGATGCGGCCATGCTCCATGGCCACGATGCAGTCGGCGCGCTGCACCGTCGCGAGCCGGTGGGCGATGATCAGCGTCGTGCGTCCGGCCATGGCCGTCGTCAGCCCCTGTTGCACGAGACGCTCCGACTCGGCATCGAGCGACGAGGTGGCCTCATCCAACAGCAACAGCGGCGCGTTCTTCAGAATGGCACGCGCAATGGCGATACGCTGCCGCTGACCGCCGGAAAGCCGGATTCCGCGCTCGCCGAGGAAGGTCCGATAACCATCGGGGAGTCGCTGGATGAACTCGTCGGCCTGCGCATCGCGCGCGGCAGCGATCACTGCCTGGTCATCGGCGTCGGGCCGGCCGTAGCGGATGTTTTCCATCGCGTCGGCCGAGAAGATCACGGGCTCCTGCGGCACGACGGCGATGGCTTCGCGGAGTTCGTCCAGGGCGAGTGCACGGACGTCGGTACCGTTGAACCGCACGGCCCCCTCGCTCACGTCGAAGAATCGCTGCAGCAAAAGGAACACCGTCGTCTTGCCCGCTCCGGAGGGACCTATCAGGGCGACCGTCGCGCCCTCATCGACCGCCAGATCGAAACCCGATAGCGCGGCAATCTGCGGGCGTGACGGGTACCGGAAGCTAACGCGTTCAAAGCGGATGCCGGCTCGATGCATTTGCGGCAGTCGAACCGGCGCGGGCGACGGGGTCAGCGAGGGCGTGGCATGCATCAGTTCCATCAGTCGCTCGGCTGCACCGGCAGCGCGCATGACGTCCCCCCACACTTCCGACAGTGTGCCTGCCGCTCCCGCGACGATGACGGCATACAGCACGAACGACGTCAGTTGGCCGCCGGTCATGCTGCCTTCCGCCACGGCGCGTGCGCCCAGCCACAGTACGAAGAGAATGGCGCCGAAGACCGCCATGATGACCAGTTGGGTCAGCAGGGCGCGCCATCGCGAGCGCGTCATCGCCGTCCGGAAGGCGGTTTCGACCAGCCCCGCGTAGCGGCGGGCCTCGATGTCCTCGTGCGTGTAGGACTGGACGGTGCTGGCGGCGTTCAGGATCTCTCCGGCGACAGCCGACGCGTCGGCGATACGATCCTGGGAGTCGCGTGACAGACGGCGAACGCGGCGTCCCAGGACGATGAGCGGCAATATCAGCGTGGCCAGCAGTCCAGCCGTGATCCCGAACAGCCGGAGGTCGGTGACGGCCAGCATGGCCAGACCGCCCAGAGCCTGAAACAGGCTCCGCAGACCCATCGAAGCCGAGGAACCGACCACCGTCTGGACCAGTGTCGCATCGGCGCTCAGCCGGGACAGGATCTCGCCGGTCTGCAGCGTCTCGAAGAAGGCCGGCGACTGGCGCAGGACGCGCGCATAGATGGCGTTGCGGAGGTCGGCTGTGACCCGTTCACCCAGCCAGTTGACCAGGTAGTACCGCCCGGCGACGGCTGATGACCAGACCAGTCCGATGCCGAAGAGTGCGACGAACCGCCAATGCGCGCGTTCCGTGGTTTCGGGCCCGGCGCCGGCGCGCAGGAAGCCTTCATCGATGAGGTTGCGGAAGCCCGCGGGTACCATCAGGATCGAGGCCGAGCCGATGCACAGGAGGACGAAGGCGAGAGCGATGCGCAGCCGATAAGGCCGCAGGAAGGGCCCTAAAGTCTTCAGTGCCGAGACCCGCCGGGGCGCGCCCCCTGCGGGTATGGGTGATGGAGCCGTCACCTGGCCCGCACCTCGCGTAGCGCGAGGCGAAACGGGCCGGCCTGACGGTCGGCGATCAGGATGCCGAGAGCCTTGGCCTGCGGGAACGCCAGCCCGGGTGCATGTTCGACGGGCCGGCCGCGACGGCGGGCAGTGAAATCACTCGCCGAGAAGCTTAACCACTCCCAGTGGCCTGATGTCACGAATGGCGCCTGATAGGTCAAGCCATTTTCGCAGGGTTCCGTTCTTAGCGTGATACGGTAGCGCTGCCCGTCTCCACGCAGATGCACGGAGAGGACGGTGGTCTCCGGCGGCAGCGGCAGCGGCAGCGGCAGCGGGCCGCGGAAGGAGGCGAATCCGCCGCCACTGGCGAGGGACAGGGTGCCGGCGAAGATCAGTGCGTCGCCCTCATGCATTACCCGGCTGGTCGAGATGCCGCCCATGACGTCGTCGTTGACGGTTTGGAAGGGAGTGACCGACAGGAAGTCCGGGAACGATAGGAAGGATTGGTTAGGCTGGCGCATCGATCGCGGCGTATCGGCATTCGGATGGTACCCTACGATGCGGGAGTGGGAAAGCAACGGGCGATATCGTGTACCTTTACGCAGTGCAGCCGCTCCGCGCCGAATCGATCTTGACAAGCGGCCCAGCCAAAGCGATGGTGCGAGTCTCATGCCGCGCCGGCGGTCCGTCAACGGGACGTTTCATGGAGACCAGGATGGATGGTCCATTTAGAGGGCTGCTGAGGTCGTTGCGCGAGACCAGCTTCGTCTGGCTGTTCGTCACCACGCTGCTGCTGCTGGTTGGCTATCCGCTGTTGCGAGGTCCGCTCATCCTGCACCTACTGCGTGGCAGCCTGTTCGTCGCGATCTTCCTCCCCAGCATCATCGCCTATCGGCGCAGCCGAGTACTGTTGTTCATCACGATGGTCTTGGTGCTGATATCGCAATTGACACTGGTCATCGAGGTAACCACCGCTTCGGTCGTGGCGGGTTTGTGGCACAGCGCCGCGAACGCAGCCTACTTCGGACTGATCATTTTCGTCCTGATGCGCTTTATCGGGCGACAGCATTCGGTCACTCAAAATGTCGTGTTTGCGGCTCAGGTGGTGTTTGTGTTGCTGGCCTTCGTTTGGACCTTCGCCTTCGAGTTTCTCGAAGCGCTGCAGCCCGGCTCGTTCGCCAACGTCTCCGGAGCCGATGCGGATGACGGCTGGCGAGCGGACTTTCTGTATTTCAGCCTGATCACCATTACGACAACCGGGTATGGCGACATCGTGCCGTTGACGGCCCTGGCACGGATGCTCACCACGCTCGAGGCTTTGGTGGGGCAGATCTATCTGGTCGTGATCGTCGCGATCATCGTGGGGTTGCGCACCGTTGAGATCGTCGAGAGTCGGCGTGCGCGAGACGCGCGCAAGGACTGAACTCGCATAGGTCCCTGCAGGGTGTCCTGCGCCGGCTACATGTCACGCGCGCGCCCGCAACTGGTAAGCTTAAGTGCCGCGCGGATAAGGGAGCGTTCCGGACAGCGAGCGGGTCCATGCTCGCTCCGCAAGAGTTGCGGTTCCGGTGCCGGAGCCCGCCCCGGTCCACGAGGTACTTTCCCAACTGGTAACGAACAGCCCGAATGGACGAGTATCCGGACAACATCGAAACCGAAACCTTCGGACGTACCGCGTACTTGCGGGAATTGCGTGCCGAGCATCGCCAGCTAGACGAGTTGATCCAGCGCTTGCAGTCCGAAGCCATGACCGACGAGATCCAGTTGCGCCGGCTCAAAAAGCACAAGCTGCGGCTCAAAGATCTGATTGCCCTGACGGAGAGTGCCCTGATTCCCGATCTCGACGCTTAGGGAATCCCGCCTTACTCCCGGGCTTGCCTGTCCGCGCCGAGCCACCGAGGCAAACACGCTTCGGCAGGATCGATGCTTTTTTTCGTCAGTGTCCACGTTGAGCGTGCGCTGACAGGCATTTAACCAAGGGCTGGGCATGGCTTCGGCGCCTAGCCGCGTTCGCTAGCCTCAAGGTTGGGGGCTTCGTGCCATCTCTCGCGGAAAGCGATCCATCGAGCGCAGTGCCGGAAATTCCCAAAGCCACAGGCAGACGACCAGCAGTGTCGCCGTGCCGCCGATCAGGATCGCGGGCACCAATCCGAACCAGGCGGCGGTCAGGCCCGATTCAAATTCCCCCAACTCGTTGGAAGCGCCGATGAACACGGAATTCACGGCACTGACCCGACCACGGATGGCGTCGGGGGTGTCCAGTTGGATCAATGTATGGCGGACATAGACGCCGACCATGTCGCCCGCACCCATCAACCCCAGCGCGACCAGCGATAGCCGGAAGTCGGTTGAGAGGCCGAGTCCAAGGGTTGCCGTGCCGAAGAGCGCAACGCCGGTGAACATGCAGAGGCCGACGCGCCGCGTGATGGGTTTGAACGCCAGCAGCAGTCCAGTGCCCGCCGCGCCCAGGGCCATCGCAGTCCGTAACAGGCCGAGTTCGGCCGGCCCGACGCCGAGGACGTCGTTGGCATAGGCGGGCAATAGCGCTGACGCGCCGCCGAACAGAACAGCGAACAGATCCAGCGAAATCGCACCCAGGATGACTGGCCGGGAACGTACATGACGCACGCCGTCGAGCAAGCGTTCCAGGCTGAGCGGACCGCTGACGGGCCGCGCTCGGCGCGGGCGCGTGCTGCTGATCAGGATGATGGCCATGCCGAGGAGTGTCCCTGCCGACGCGTACACGGCGGTGGGCCCCGCAAGATAAAGCAGGCCGCCGACGGCGGGTCCGGCGATGACCCCGATCTGGAATGTGGATGAACTGAGGGCGACCGCTCGCTCGAAATCATCCCGGTGGACTAGATCCCGAAGCACCGCATGGTTTGCGGGCATCAGGAATGCGCGGGCAGAGCCGTGCAGCGCCATGACTGCAAAGATCATCCCGACGTCGGCCTGCGGTACCGCTCTGAATGCCATCAGCAATAACGCGCAGACGAGTTCCAGACCGTAACACAGTGCGATGATCCATTGCCGGCTGAAGCGGTCCGCAGCGTGGCCGGCGAGCAGGACCAATGGGATTAACGGAGCGAACTGCGCCAGTCCCAGCCAGCCCAAGTCGAGCACGTCCCCAGTGAGGGCATAAACCTGCCAGCTGACGCCGACGCTGATCATCTGCACGGCGATCGTGGCGAATAGCCGGGCGCCGAGGAAGAGAATCAGATTCGCGTAGCGAGAGATGGATGGGCGCGTCATCGGGGTGGCGTTCGGCCAACGTCAAGTCGTATCGCTGAGCCTCAGGTTTGTGAAGTTTGCGGGCGCAGCAACCAACTGTTAACGCGTACGCAGGAATATCTCGCGGCGCCGGCTATGCTTCTTGTCGTTTTGGCTTCGTCTTTCACAAGGTCGGCCCGCGACAGGATGAATCGTCATGATCGCTCTTCCCATCACCGCAGCTCTGCTTACCTACTCCTGGGCATTGGTGCATACGCTCCATGTCTATCGCTGCTCCAGCTCGCAGCGCTCCCGCCTCGCCCGGCAACGAATCGAACGCATGTTTCCGGCGCGTTAGCCTTAGTTCGCGGTGGGCTTTGCCCGCCCACCTGCCGCGGGGGTATCCATGGACGAACGGCCTGCGATACCCCCGTCTATTTCATCCCTTTCCACGAGGACTGCCCACGGCAAGCGACGCAATGCGCGCAACCATGGCTAGTACCTCCGTCGAGCGGTTCCACGCGGCAAATGCGGCTACATCGAATAGCGCCGCGGATTCCGACACCTTGATGGCAGTCGGTAGACACGCGTCGCGACCGCTGGCGACCGGAGCCCGCGGGACGCTCGTCAGTAGCGCAGATCCGGTTTCCGCGTCCGGGATGCGAGCCAGTTCCAGGCACCGCCGAGCGCAACCATCGCGATGGCTGCCGACGCGAGATAGGCTGTCAGTTGGCTGATATCCGCTTGCATCAGGCCCGCACCGATCAGGGTTGCGGTGACACCCAACGGTAGAAACCCTAGCAGCGTACCCGCCCAGAAGGCGCCGTGAGTGACGGGCGACAGGGCCAGCAGGATGTCGTTGTATAGGCCGCTAATGGGCATTTGACGGATCAGTATCACGGACCACCAGCCGGAGTCATCGATTTTCGCCGCCAGCGACTGCAGGCTCGGATAACGCGCCAACAGGTAATCGCGCGCGGTCCAACGGGCCACCACAAACGCCCCATAAGCCCCCAGCACGGTGCCGAGATGGCTCCAAAGGAAACCCCAGGCACCGCCGAAGAGCACGCCGCCAACCGCACAGAAGATCAGGCGCGGCATGCCGATCGCCGTCAGCAGCGCCGAACCGAGCGTGAAGATTGCCGGCGCCAGCACACCGACCTGAGCGAACCATTGCCGGATCTCCTCGACATACTGCTGCCAGTCGCGAAATGCGGCGGCGAAAAACAGCGGCAGGCAGAACACCAGGCTCAGGAACAAGGATCGGGACCACGCCCGCAAACGGCGCCGCATCGGTGATCCTGCTTTCATGATGCGGCCGATGACCGTGTAAAGCCCATGGAAGCGCAGGACGACGTGATGTCGGGTGAACGTGAGTTGTTAATTCGCGACACGCAATCGATCCGATCGAAGTGAATAAGCCATTATTTTACATGGAATGCCGCTGAGCGCCACCGGCAGCGAATTCCGGCTGTGGCCGGAATCTGTCGCATACACGCATTTCAGGTTTGCTCCCAGCATTCAGGTTTCGGGGCGGTCGCTCCTACGGCTCGTCACGTCGCAGCGGTCGCGCTGTCGTCAGCGTGCTCGCTGTCCGGAGGCGTCGGGTCCCGTTCCTGACCGAATCCGCCACCACCCGGTGTTTCGACCACCAACACGTCGCCCTCCAGCGCAGTGCAGGCCGCGCGCCCGGACAAGTCCTCGCTCCGGCCGTCCGCTCGCACCAAGGTGTTGCGGCCCAGCGCACCGGGTTCGCCGCCGGCGAGGCCAAACGGCGGGTGCAGCCTGTGGCTCGACAGCACGGCGAGCTTCATCGGCTGCAGGAAACGAATTCGCCGGGTTACTCCATTGCCTCCCCGATGACGGCCGGCACCACCGCTTCCCCGCCGGATCGAGAACTCTTCCAGCCGCACCGGAAAGCGGCTTTCCAGGATCTCCGGGTCGGTGATCCGTGAATTGGTCATATGGGTATGCACCGCATCGCAGCCGTCGAAGTCTGGTCCAGCGCCGGCACCGCCGCAAATGGTTTCGTAATACTGGAGATCATCATCGCCGAACGTGACGTTGTTCATCGTGCCTTGCGAGGCGGCCATGATGCCCAGGGCGCCGTACAAGGCGTCGACGATGTATTGGGACGTCTCCACATTCCCGGCGACGACCGCCGCCGGGGGGCATGGATTCAGCATCGAGCCGTCAGGAATCACGATCTCCAGCGGTCGCAGGCAGCCGGCGTTCAGTGGAATATCGCGTTTTACGAGGGTGCGGAAGACGTACAGCACCGCGGCGCGGCAGACCGCCGCCGGCGCGTTCAGATTGTTCGTTTGTTGCTCGGAGGTTCCCGTGAAATCGATGCGGGCACGGCATGCCTCGCTATCCACACGGATGTTGACGCGGATCACGGCCCCGTCGTCGAGCGGGTAGGAGAACGACCCGTCCGTCAGCGTCCCGATGACCTCGCGCACGGCGGTTTCGGCGTGGTCCTTGATATGCCCCATATACGCGGCGATGGTCGCGTGCGAATAATCGGCGACGAGCCGTCTCAATTCTTCGGCTCCCCTTTCATTGGCCGCAACCTGCGCGCGGAGATCCGCCAGATTCTGGTCCGGGTTGCGGGCCGGGTACGTGTTCGCTCCCAGCCAGTCGCGGACGGCCGCTTCGTCGAAGCGTTGGCCGGCGACGATGCGCAGGCTGTCCGCGAGCACGCCTTCCTCGGCGATCGATACACTGTGCGGCGGCATCGAGCCTGGCGTCGGTCCGCCGACGTCGGCATGATGCCCGCGGCTGGCGACGTAGAACGCTGGTCGTTCGGCAGGGTCCAGGTAAACCGGCGTAACCACCGTGATGTCGGGCAGGTGCGTTCCGCCGTGGTACGGCGAGTTGGTCAGGTAGACGTCGCCGGGGCAAAGGCTCCGGCCAACCGCCTCCAGCAGGTTCCTGACACTTTCTCCCATCGAGCCAAGGTGTACCGGGATGTGGGGCGCGTTGGCGATCAGTTCGCCGAGGTGGTCGAATACGGCACAGGAGAAGTCGAGCCGCTCCTTGATGTTGACCGAATGCGCCGTGTTCTGCAGCGCAAACCCCATCTGTTCGGCGATGGCCATGAAGGCCTGGCTGAAGATTTCCAGCATCGCCGGATCGACGGCCGTGTCGCCGGCCGCGCGCCAGGACTCGGTTCCGATACGCTGCAGGAGCAGGTCCCCGTTCGCTGAGACCTCGGCGGACCAGCCCGGTTCGATGACGGTTGTTGCCGTCTCCTCGGCGATGACGGCAGGGCCGTTCAGGTACATCCCGGGAGTCAATTCCGACCGCCGGTAAACGCCGGCCACGTGGTGGCGGCCACCGGAGTACATCTGCGTCAAGGCGGCTGGTGTCCCGGCGCTACGCGATCGCACGGCATACCCCGCTTCGTCCATGCGCTCGCCGCTCCCGATCGCTTCGACCTCGACGCGCTCGATGACCAGCGGTTTGTCCGGAGCGACGAAGCCGAAGCGTTGACGGTGAGCGTCCGCGAAGTCCCGGCGAATGGCCTGTTCCGTGCCCCAGGGAATCGCCAAGGGTGTATCGGTCCCGGCGTAGCGCAGCAGCAAGCGGCGCATCACGGACGCTCCTTCCCGCGCAATGCCTTGCGCGACCAGTTCGTTGAGGGCGGCAGACTCCAGTTCCGAGGCGAGTTGTTCGAGTTCGGCGATCAGTGCCGCGCGCAGTTCCATGGCCACGGGCAGCCCGCGCAGTATTCGATGGTCCGCGAGTCCCATGCCGTAGGCCGATAGCACGCCGGCGAGTGGATGGATCAGAATGCGTCGGATGCCGAGCCGATCCGCAATCTGGCAGGCGTGCTGGCCACCTGCGGCGCCGAAAGAGCACAAGGTATAGTCAGTGACGTCATGGCCGCGCTCGACCGAGATCTTGCGGATCGCATTGGCCATCCCTTCCGTGGCCACGCGCAGGAATCCTTCCGCAACGGCTTCGGGTTGGACCGTTCGTCCGGTAGTCGCGGCGATCTCCGCAGCAAGCTCGGCAAAGGCGGTCCGCACTCCGGCACTGTCCAGCGCCTGGTCCCCATTCGGCCCGAACACGCGGGGAAAGAAGTCGGGATAGAGTTTACCGACCATCAGGTTTGCGTCGGTGATGCACAGCGGCCCGCCGCGGCGGTAGGCGACCGGTCCCGGGTTGGCGCTCGCCGACTCGGGGCCGACGCGGTAGCGACCGCCGTCGAAACGCAGCACCGAGCCCCCGCCGGCCGCGATCGTGTGTATGGCCATCAGCGGCAAGTGCACCCGAATGCCAGCGACCTCGGCCTCCTCGGTGCGCTCCAGCGCACCGGCATGGTGCGCCACGTCGGTCGACGTACCGCCCATGTCGAAGGTGATGATCTTCTCGCAGCCGCTTCGGCGAGCACTCGCGATGGCGCCGATGATGCCGCCAGCCGGTCCGGAAAGCAGGCTGTCCTTGCCGCCGAAGCGCGTCGCGTCGGTCAGCCCGCCATGGGATTGCATGAACGATAGCCGGCATGGGCCGGCGGAGCCGACCTGCTGCAGCACCCTATCGAGGCCGGAGGCGAACCGCTCCACATACCGGCGCAGGACCGGTGACAGGTAAGCGTCCAGAACGGTGGTGTTGCCGCGGCTGACGAGCCGGATCGTCGGGCTGGTGCGGTGCGACAGAACGACATTGGTAAAACCGATGTCGGCGGCGACCTGGCCCACCATCGTCTCGTGCTCCGGGTGGCGCCAGGCATGCAACAGGACCACGGCCACCGAACGCTGGCCATGTCGATAGACCTGTTGCAAGCGGGCCTCGACGTCGGCCAGTTCCAGGGGCTCGAGTTCGCTCCCGGCCGCATCGATGCGGCCGGCTATCTCGATCACGGCTGTGTAGAGTCGGTCGGGAAGCCGGATATCGAGTGCGAAGATATCGGGGCGGTTCTGGTAGCCGATCCGCAGGATGTCCCCAAAGCCGCGGTTGGTTACCAGAACGGTGGGTTCGCCCTTGCGCTCGAGCAGCGCGTTGGTGCCGACGGTCGTACCCATCTTGACTGCCGACACCCGGGTCGCGCTCTCCGCACGGCCCGTGAGGATCTCGGCGATCCCGTGAAGGGCCGCGTCCGCATAACGCTCGGGATTCTGGGACAGCAGCTTGCGCGCCTCAAGCACCCCGTCGGGCCTGCGCGCCACGATGTCGGTGAACGTCCCGCCGCGGTCGATCCAGAACTCCCAGCCACGCTGCATGGCCGTCACCGAGGCGGGCGAGGGCGCTTGATCACCCCGCGATCGTTCGGGAAATTGACTCTTAAAACCGGATGTGTCCTAATTGTTTTCCTACGCTTTTGATCAACAAATGGGAGAACGCCCGTGCGGTTAACGACGAAGGGGCGGTATGCGGTTACGGCGATGCTCGACCTTGCCTATCATAGCGAAAAGCGTCCGGTAACGCTGACGGACATCGCGAAGCGGCAAGACATATCGCTATCGTACCTGGAGCAGCTGTTCGCGCGCTTGCGGCGTGCCGGCATGGTTGAAGGTGTCCGCGGTCCCGGTGGTGGCTATCAGCTCAGCCGCGATGCACAACTCATCAATGTCGCGGACATCATCCTCGCCGTTGACGAACCGATCGATTCGACGCGCTGCGGGGGCAAGGCGAACTGCCAAAACAATCAGCCCTGCCTGACGCACGATCTCTGGATGGGTCTGAGCGACCAGATACGCAACTATCTGGCGACGATCAATCTGCACGATCTCCTGCAGCGTCGCAGCGTCCGCCAGGTCGCCGAGCGGCAGGACCGGCATGGCGCCGGTCAACCGATCGAGATGGCACTGCGGTCGGACGTGCAGGCCTTCGATACCGGCGGATGATCTATTTCGATCATAACGCCACGACACCGCTCGACGAGCGGGTCCGCGAGGCGATGGAACCGTATCTGTCCCGTTTGTACGGCAATGCCTCGAATCTCTACCGGCTTGGCCGTGTCTGTCGTGGGGCGGTGGAAGCGGCCCGGGAACAGGTCGCGGCACTGGTCGGTGCCGAACCCGCGGAGGTGACTTTCACCTCCGGCGGCACCGAGTCGAACAATCTCGCGATCAAGGGTTTGGCCTTCTCGATGAGGCCGGGTACCGTTGCGGTTGGGGCGACGGAACACCCTGCCGTCAGCGCGCCGGCGGCTTTCCTGCGGACGATGGGGTGGCGTGTGGAGACGCTGTCCGCCGGAGCCGATGGGGACATCGGTGCCGAGCAGCTCGACCGCTTCCGGCCGGGAGAGCTCAGCTTCGCTTCGGTGATGTGGGCCAACAACGAGACCGGGGCGATCAGCGACATTCCCAAGATCGCCGGCACGGTTCGCGAGCGGGGAGGTTTGTTGCACACTGATGCGGTGCAGGCTGCGGGTAAGGTGCCTGTCGATTTCCACCGATCGGGCGTGCACTTGATGTCCCTGTCGGCGCACAAGATATTCGGCCCCAAGGGTGCTGGCGCACTGATCTGCGATCCGGCGGTCTCCCTCGTGCCGCTGCTGCATGGCGGCGGACAGGAACGCGGGCTGCGCGGCGGCACAGAGAACGTTCCGGCGATCGTGGGGTTTGGGAAGGCCGCGGAACTGGCGCGCAACGCGCTCGACGAGCGCAGCAGGCATTTTCGGCAGCTGCGGGAGCGCCTCGAACAGGGGTTGGCTGCGATGCCGGGCATCACGCTGTTTGCCGAGCATGGGGCGAGATTGCCGAACACCGTGCAGTTCGCACTGCGCGGTTATGATGGCGAGATGCTGGTCATGACGCTTGATCGTGCCGGATTCGCCGTCTCGAGCGGATCAGCCTGCGGCAGTGGTGTAGACGAACCCAGTCCGGTGCTGCTGGCGATGGGCGTGGAACCCGCCGTCGCCAAGGCAGCAGTGCGAGTGAGTCTGGGGCCTGCGAACTCCGCGCATGAGGTCGACCAGTTCCTCGCCGCGTTGCAGCAGTTTGCCGCACAGACGGGTGCTGAGCACTGGCCACGTGCCGCGAGTGTCTGATCCAGTCGGTCGCTTGACCGAGGCTTCGCGCCACCGGGAACTCGCTGGATCGCAAACTGTTGGCGGCCCCACGCCCGACAGCCAATATGCATCGATTGAGAGAGGTGAGAACATGTCATTGACGGTGACCGAGAGTGCGGCGCGGCAGATCAACAAACAACTGGCGCGGCGCAGTGACGCGATTGGCCTCCGGCTCGGGGTCAAGAAATCGGGCTGTTCCGGTTTCGCGTATGTGATCGACTATGCCGATTCCGTGCTGCCGGAGGATGCAGTGTTCGAGCAGCATGGCGTCAAGGTCGTCGTCAGTCAGGATGCCTTACCGTATCTGGACGGTATCGAAGTCGACTATCGGCGCGAGGGGCTCAACGAAGCGTTTCGCTTCAATAACCCCAATGTGAAGGCCAGTTGCGGTTGCGGCGAGAGCTTCACGGTCTAGCACTCCCCAGGCGAAAGCCTTACCAAGGCGCGCCGATTCCTTTACAATCCGCAGGCTAAATCGGGTCCTCGCGGCGCAAGTTGCCTTATCTCGGCCAAGCATGGCGGTTCGACGACGTTCCGTTGCCGCGCTCCAGCCTTAGGGTAGCGGTGCCGTACCCCGTCCCGCCCCTAACCGATTCCAGATTCATCCAAACTTTCATAAGGAGTGCCAAGCATGGCGGTTGAACGTACGCTGTCGATCATCAAGCCGGATGCCGTTGCGAAGAACGTCATTGGGGAAATCTACAGCCGCTTCGAGAAGGCAGGGCTCAAGGTCGTCGCGGCCAAGATGAAGCAGTTGAGCCGCGCCGATGCAGAAGGCTTCTATGCAGTGCACAAGGCGCGGCCGTTCTTCAACGACCTGGTCGCCTTCATGATCAGCGGTCCGGTCATGATCCAGGTGCTCGAGGGCGAGAATGCCATCGCTGCGCACCGCGACATCATGGGCGCCACGAATCCCAAAGAAGCGGCTCCGGGAACGATTCGCGCCGACTTCGCGGTGAGCATCGACGAGAACGCCGTGCACGGTTCCGACGGCAGCGACACGGCAGCGCAGGAGATTGCGTACTTCTTCAACAGCGATGAAGTCTGCCCCCGCACCCGCTGACGTATCCGCTCCGGTCAACCTGCTCGATTTAGATCGGGAGGGCCTGGAGGCCTATTTTCGGCAGATCGGCGAGAAGCCGTTCCGTGCCCAGCAGGTGCTGCAATGGCTTCACCAGCGCGGCGCGGACGGTTTCGATGCGATGACCAATCTGAGCAAGGGTCTCCGGGGCCGGCTTGCGGAGCAATGCGTGATCCGCGCGCCCGAGGTGGTTCACGAGCAGGCCTCGGCCGACGGCACCCGGAAATGGCTGATGCAGGTTGATCCGGTCAATCGGATCGAAACGGTCTTCATCCCCGAACCGGGTCGCGGCACGCTGTGCGTCTCCTCGCAGGTCGGCTGCGCCCTGGCCTGCTCCTTCTGCTCGACGGCACGTCAGGGCTTTAACCGCAACCTCGGCGTCGCCGAAATCATCGGACAACTCTGGGTTGCATCCCGCGCGTTGGGTGATCAGCAGCGCATCACCAATGTCGTGCTGATGGGCATGGGCGAACCGCTGCTCAACTTCGACAATGTCGTCACGGCCACGCGGCTGATGATGGATGATTTCGCCTATGGCCTGTCCAAACGCCGGGTAACACTGAGCACCTCGGGCGTGGTTCCGGCCCTCGACCGACTGCGGACGGTCAGCGACATCAGCCTCGCGGTATCGCTGCATGCCACCGATGACGGACTGCGCGACGAACTGGTGCCGATCAATCGCAAGTACCCGATACGGGATCTGATCGCGGCCTGCAAGCGCTACGTGGGGCGCGACAGCCGGCGCAAGGTCACTTTCGAATATGTCATGCTCGACGGCGTCAATGACACACCGGCCCACGCGCGGGCACTGGTACGCTTGCTGAGCCATGTGCCGTCCAAGGTCAACCTGATCCCGTTCAACCCGTTCCCGAACTCCGGCTACCAATGCTCCACCCCGGCAGCCATCGAGCGTTTTGGTGACATCCTGCGTGAGGCCGGTCTGGTCACGACCCGACGGAAGACGCGTGGCGAGGATATCGATGCGGCCTGCGGGCAGCTGGTCGGAGAGGTCCGGCAGCGCGGAAACAGCCAGCGCTTCCAGAGAATTCATTCGGTAGGTCAATGAATGGTTGGCTCGTTGGACTCTCTCTGGGAATCGCGGCGATGAACGTCGCCTGCGAGAGCACGCCCGAGCCGCCGCCTCCGCTGGAGATTCCCAAGCCGGGATCCGTGGGTGATCCCTACGCTTCTCTGAGTGAGTCCGACGTCTATGTACAACTTGGCGTACAGTACATGGAGCAGGGTTCGCTCGCCGTTGCCCTGCAGGATCTAACCCGGGCGATCGAGGCCGACAGCGGGAACAGCGAAGCCTACAATGCCCTCGCGGTATTGTACGAGCGGCTGAACCGACTACCGGACGCCGAGCAAAACTTCCAGAAGGCCTTGTCCCTGGACGCCGATAATTTCAGTGCCCGCAACAACTACGGACGTTACCTCTGCGCTCGCGGACGCGTCAACGAAGGCATGGCGCAGGTCCAGCGGGTTATCGCCGAGCCGCTGTACCAGCAGCCCTGGATCCCACTGACAAACGCGGGGTTGTGCGCACGGGCGGCCGGTCAGAACGCCGCTGCCGAAGACTTTTTTCGTCGGGCGCTCGAACGCAACCCACAGTTCGCGCCGGCCTTGTTCGAAATGGCGAAGCTCAATTTCACCAGCCGGCGTTATGCCGCCGCACGGGTTTTCCTCGACCGCTACCGGGGCCTTGCGCGTCAGTCCCCCGAGTCGCTCTGGTTGGCCGCGCAGACGGAGCTCGCCCTCGGCGACCGTGCGGCTGCGCAGAGCCATGTCGATCAGTTGCAGCGGCAGTATCCCGACAGCCGCGAGGCGCGCGTCGCCGCCGGGATGCTCGCCGGTCACTGATGAAAGTGCGCTTCCTCCGATAATCACCCCAATTGCCGCGATGACAGACAAGGTACAGGCCATACGCGGGATGCATGACATCCTGCCGGATCGGACTCCCGCTTGGCAGCGTCTTGAAGCCGAAGTGCGCCGGGTGATGGGCGCCTACGGATACGGCGAGATCCGGCTGCCGATCGTCGAGAAGACCGAGCTGTTCCAGCGCTCGATCGGCGAGGTGACGGACATCGTCGAGAAGGAGATGTACACGTTTGGCGACCGCAATGGAGACTCGCTGACGCTCAGACCGGAGGGAACGGCCGGCTGCTTGCGCGCCTGCCTGGAACACGGTCTGCTTCATAATCAAGTACTGCGACTGTGGTACGGTGGGCCGATGTTTCGGCACGAGCGGCCACAGAAAGGGCGCTATCGGCAGTTTCATCAGATCGGGGTGGAGGCCTACGGCATGCCGGGGCCCGATATCGATGCCGAGGTCATCCTGCTGAGCCGCCGGCTATGGTCGGCGCTGAATCTCGCGGGTCGCCTGGAACTGCAGCTGAACTCTCTGGGCACGCTGGACGAACGTCTCGCCTATCGTGCCGAACTGGTGGATTACTTCGGCCGTTATCGGACCCTGCTCGATCCCGACAGCCTGCGCCGCCTCGAAGCGAACCCGCTGCGTATTCTCGACAGCAAGAACCCCGATCTGGCCGCGCTGATAGCCGACGCTCCGGCTTTCAGCGACTTCCTCGGTGACGAGTCACGGCGCCATTTCGACGGTCTGCGCGAAAGGCTGGAACTCGCGGGGCTCGCCTACGTGCTCAATCCGCGGCTGGTACGCGGCCTGGACTACTACTGCAAGACCGTGTTCGAGTGGGTGACGACCGAACTCGGGGCGCAGGGCACGGTGTGCGCGGGCGGCCGCTACGACGGTCTGGTCGAGCAACTCGGTGGACGCGGTTCGGCGGCCATCGGTTTCGCGCTCGGCGTCGAGCGTCTGATCGAACTGCTGGACGATGGGGCGGCGGGCGTGGACGTCGCTGCGCCGCATGTCTATCTGATCCAGGTAGGGGAGAGCGCAGAGCGCCATGGCGGCGTCCTGGCCGAAAGACTGCGCGACGCGCTGCCTCAGTTGCAGCTGGTCGCCAATTGCGGTGCCGGCAGCTTCAAGTCACAGTTCAAGCGGGCTGACCGTAGCGGGGCCGCGCTGGCGCTGATCCTGGGTGAGGATGAGGCGCGTGTGGGCGTGATCGGCGTCAAGCCGCTGCGCGGTGGCGGTGATCAGACTACCTTGGAGCAGTCGGTGCTGCCGCAGTATCTCCGCGATTTTTTCCGATTTTGAGGCATACACGATGGATGATTATTTAACCGAGGAAGAACGCGTCGAGGCGCTGAAGCGCTGGTGGAAGGAGAATGCGCGTTCGGTCGTGTTCGGGGTGGGCTTCGGGGCCTTGATCGTCGCCGGTTGGAATGTCTGGCAGAGCCGCCAGCAGCAAACCGCCGAGCAGGCATCGGGCGTGTTTCAGCAACTGCTGAAGGCCGATGATGACAAGCAATCCGAAGCGGCGCTGAAACTCAGCCAGCGTTTGGCAGACGAGTTTCCGTCGACGGCCTACGCATGGTATGGGCGGCTGTTCAGTGCGAAGTACAAGATGGCCGGCGGCGATCTCGTGGGTGCCCGGGATCAACTGCTGACCGTTCTGGCGAACGCCAAGGACGATAACCTGAAGGCGCTGGCCCGGTTGCGAGCCGCACAGGTGATGCTGGCGCTGCATCAGGAGGAAGAAGGCCTGAAACTGATGGACGCGCCGGAAGCCAAGAAGGCCGAGGCCTATCAGGGACTTTACGCCGAACTCAAGGGGGATCTGCTGCTGTCGCTGGCCCGCACCGAGGAGGCTAGGACCGCGTACCTCCAGGCCAAACAACTGGGCCAAAGTTCGCCCTTCCTCGAGCTGAAACTCCAGGATCTGGCGGCGCCGAAATCGTGACGCGCCTTGCCCTGTTGCTGCTGAGTGCGTTGCTGGCGGGCTGTGCCGGCCTCGGTGCGCTGAAGGAGGGGTTCAGCGGGCTGACCGAGCTGTTCGATACCACCGAGCCAGTCGATCCGCCCGTCGAGTTGGCGGAGATCACGCCGACCCTGTCGGTGCGCACGCTGTGGGATCACGACATCGGTAAAGGCTACGATGGCCAGTACGTCAACCTGCGTCCGGCGGTGGACTCGGGCCGGGTCTTCATTGCCGATCGCCTCGGGTATCTTGTGGCTTACGACCGGGCCACCGGCAACGAGTTGTGGTCGACGGAAGTCGAGCTGACGCTGACGGCTGGCCCCGTCATCGGCAAGACCGTACTGGTGGTGGCATCGAACAATGGCGATGTGCTGGCGATCAACCCCGATAGCGGCGAGATCGCCTGGCGCACCAGCGTCAGCAGTGAAGTCCTGGCCTTCCCGCAGATCACCCGGGGGCGGGTACTGGTGCGCAGCAATGACGGCCGCATCGCGGCCCTGGATGAAAAGACCGGCGCCACGCTGTGGTCCCACGAACGTTCGGTGCCGCCGCTGTCCGTGCGCAGCCGGGGCGCCCCGGTCATCGCCGGTGACCTCGTGCTGGACGGTTACGCGAGCGGCAAGCTGATGGCGCTGCGCTTCGAAGACGGCAAGCAGGAGTGGGAAGCGGTCATCGCGATCCCCCATGGCCGTTCCGAGATCGAGCGGCTGGTTGACATCGACTCGACGCCGGTCATCAAGGGTGACACGGCCTACGTGTCCGGTTACCAGGGCGGCATCGCGTCGGTCGGGCTCAGCAATGGCGAGGTGCTGTGGCGGCGAGAGAACCTGTCCACGCCCACCGGGCTGTCGGCGGACCGACGTTTTCTCTATCTGACGGATCCGGTGAGCGACGTATGGCAACTGGATGTGGGCAACGGCGGTGACCTGTGGAAGCAGGCCGCCCTGCATCAACGGCGACTGACTGCGCCCGTTCCGGTCCGAAACTGGCTCGTCGTCGGCGACATGGAAGGTTATCTGCATTTCCTTTCCAAGGAGGACGGTAGCGTCGCTGGACGGATCCAGATCGACGACACCCCGATAGAGGCCCCGCCAGTGGTCTTTGACGATGTCGTGTATGCCTACAGTTCCGGCGGCACGCTCGCCGCAGTGAGCCTCGACTGATGGGCCTGCCGGTTGTCGCTCTGGTTGGGCGCCCGAATGTCGGCAAGTCGACGCTGTTCAACGTCCTGACGCGCAGCCGCGATGCCCTGGTCGCCGATTATCCGGGCCTGACCCGGGATCGGCGGTACGGCCGCGCGCAACTGGGTGAGCGTCGCTTCCTGGTCGTCGATACCGGGGGTATGGTGGAGATGGCCGATGGCATCGACGAGATGTCCATGCGGCAGGTCGATGCCGCGCTCCAGGAGGCCGATGTCATCCTGTTTCTGGTAGACGCGCGCGCCGGCCTGAACGTCAGCGATCAGTATTTCTCCGAACGGCTGCGCCGGATGGGCAAGCCGCTAGTCGTCGTTGCGAATAAGGTCGATGGTCTGCGCAGCGACGTCGTGACGGCAGACTTCCATGGACTCGGGCTGGGCGAGCCGCTGCCGGTCGCCGCCGCGCATGGCTCCGGGATGGAGGCATTGCTGTCCCGGCTCGACGAGTTGCTACCACCGGCAGACGCCGATGCCGAGGCATCCGGACCGCCCGGTATCCGGATCGCTGTCGTCGGCCGTCCGAATGTCGGAAAGTCGACGCTCGTGAACCGTATCCTCGGTGAGCAGCGGGTGGTCGTCTTCGACCAGCCCGGTACGACACGCGACAGTATCGACGTTCCGTTCGAAAAGGACGGCAAGGCCTATGTGCTGATCGACACCGCCGGTCTGCGCCGCCGTGCCAGAGTCTCGGAGGTCATCGAGAAATTCAGTGCGATCAAGGCGCTGAAGGCGGTCGAACAGGCCGAGGTCGTGATCTATCTGGTCGATGCCAGCGAAGGCGTCACTGACCAGGATGCCAATTTGCTGGGGCTCGTCGTCGAGATGGGGCGCGGCCTGCTGATTGCGCTGAACAAGTGGGACGGTCTGACCGGAGATCAAAGGGAACGCGTGCGACGGCAAATCGACGTCAAGCTGCCCTTCATCGATTTCGCCGAGAAGCATTTCATCTCGGCCCTGCACGGCACCGGCGTTGGGCACCTGCTCGAGGCGGTCGACCAGATTCACCGCTCTGTGGTCGCGGCCTTTCCGACCTCGCTGTTGACGCGCCTGCTGCAGGAGTTCCAGGCCGACCATCAGCCGCCGCTGGTTAGGGGGCGCCGGATCCGGCTCAAGGTGGCCCACATGGGGGGGCACAACCCGCCGACGATCGTGATTCACGGAAATCAGACCGACGAGTTACCCGGTGCCTATCGCCGCTACCTGATGAACGCCTTTCGCGCCGCGCTGGACTTGCAGAGCGTGCCGGTGCGCCTCGATTTCCGCAGTTCGCTCAACCCTTTCAAGGGCCGCAAAAACGAACTGACGGAAAGACAGGTGCGCAGTCGTCGCCGCATGATGCGGCACGTCAAGAAAAAGCACTGAGTCCGCTCATGCGGATAGGGTCGGTCTGCTAGCCGACAGCGGTGCCGCGGGACAGCAGCGCGGACACCTCGGCCTGAGTCGGTATCGCCGGCCGGGCACCGAGGCGCTCACAGCACAGCGCGCCGGCGGCACTGGCCAGGCGCAGCAACTCTGTCCACGGGAGCCCCGCTGCCAGGCCGGCGGCGAATGCCCCGTGGAAGGCATCGCCCGCACCGGTCGTGTCAACTGCGTTGATCTCAAACGCGTTCAGCGTACCTTGCTCCCCGCCGATGCGCCAGATCAAGCCGCGTTCCCCCAGCGTGATGACCACCGCCGGTGCGACCTGCGCGAGCCGGCCGAGCGCCTCTGCGGGGTCGTCCTTCTGCAACCACTGCGCCGCGAATTTTTCGGAGCAGACCAGGTGGTCGACGTGTCCCATTAACGCCTGCGTTCCCCGATGTAGCGACCCGGCATCGAGCACGGTGATGGCCGAGCCGGCGCGCCGGATATCGGTGGCCAGTGGGGTCGAGATGTCGGGCTCGTGGCCGTCGAACAGCACGACCCTGGGTGCCAGAGGCGAGAAGTCGATCGCATCAGCCCGGAGAGCCTCCGTTCCGCCCTTGTAGTTGACCAGGGCACGGCGCCCGTCCGGCTTCACGAGAACCACCGAGAGCGGTGTCGGGCTGCTGCCGCGGGCCACGAGCCGCGTGTCCACACGAGCGTGCTGCAGTTCCTCGAGATGCGTGGAGCCGTAAAGATCTTGTCCGAGATAGCCGGCGAAGGCCGCGAGTGAACCCAGGCGGGCCGCCGTGATAGCCGCGTTCGCGGCCGGCCCACCGCCGCAGCCAAGCAGGTTATCCGCAAAGAGCTTTTCGTCCGCATCCGGATGGTGCGGCACGGTGAGTACCAGATCGAACGAGGCGTGCCCGACGCAGAGGACGTCGAGTGTAGCAGGGGAAGACGACTTGGCCATGAACCGTTTTCTGCTCCAGATTCCTAATCGTGGCGGACGGAGATCGGGCGGAAGCTCATCCCCCGCCAGAAAGATCGGTATGGATGCCGGACGGGGCCATTTAGCGCGCTCTGAGCGGCTTCGCCGCGCCTCCCGTGATAAGTGGTGAGCGATGCACTCGTCCGACCGTGCGGCCGCGTGACCCGAGTAGCGGTTCGCTGATCGCACTGCCCGGCAGTGACCCGGACCGAGCAAGGCGGAGCCCGGCCGCCCTGTGCTCTTGCCCTGCTGCGTGTCGAGGGCGCCCTCCGGACCTTGTCGGTAGGGTTGCTGGCTCGTTGCGCGCTGGCCCATTCGGCCGCGGGTAGAGCGCTCTCCTTCTGTTTGGCGCGGTCGATTATGGAGCGAGAGCGGCCCCGGGTGCGCAAGGCGCGAACGACCCGGACGTTGGCCTCATTCGAAGCCCAGGGTCCGCATCACACGTTCGGCGAGCGCGGGTTCGTATTCGAGGCCCTCGGCCTCGGTGGGGACGCCGTTCGCGTAGTTGAAGGCGTAGACCCGGCTGATGTCGTCGGCCAGATCGTCCATCTCCAGCTTCCGGTAGGCCGCTTCCATGATCTGCAGCGCTTCAGGCACTGCGGGCGTGCGCTGGTAGTTGCGCAGGATTTCCGCGCCGCGGCGCGATGCGGCGAGGTAGGCGCCGCGGCGCATATAGTATTCGGCCACATGCAATTCATACATCGCGAGATTGTTACGCAATGCGGTGATGCGCTTCCGCGAGTCTTCCGCATACCGGCTGTTGGGAAACTTGTTGACCAGTTCCTCGAAGTCGCGAAAGGCGAGTCGCGCGGCGCCGGGGTCACGCTGGGACGGATCGGTCGGAACGAAGCGATCGACGAAGGTCAGGCCACGGTTGTAGTTGATCAGCCCTTTCAAATAGTACGCATAGTCGACATTGGGATGCGCCGGGTTCAGCTTGATGAATCGGTCGACAGCGGCGAGCGCGGAGTCGGGCTCGTTGTTCTTGTAGTAGGCGTAGGCGATGTTGATCTGTGCTTGCGTGGTATACGGACCGAATGGGTAACGTGCTTCCAGTTTCTCGTATAATTGGATGGCCTTGGTCCACCGTTCTTCATCGAGAGCAATCTTGGCTTCCTCGGCGAACTGTTCTTCCGTGTAAGCCGAGAATTCGTCCTGCGGCTCCTCGCTGTCGTCGCCCGAGAAGATGTTCGTCAGGGACGAGAAGTCCTTGGTGACCGAACACGCGGACAGTGAAGCGAACAGCAGCAGCATACCCAGGTGCCTCAAGTAGTCGGCGATCCTGGATCGTGAACGCGAGGAAACCATGCGGGAAAAGTCGTTCTGGACCGGGATTCGGGATTATACCGACAATCATGACTGATGCTTCAGCGCCGCCAGGGTCGGACCAGGTCGTAGCGATTCCGGATCATCTGGCTGGCCTGCGTTTCGATCAGGCATTGACCGAGCTATTTCCCGCGTACTCACGGAGCCGGCTCCAGAGCTGGATCCGCAACGGGTGTGCGCTGCTGGACGGCGCCCAGGTGGCGCCGCGGCAGCGCATCGTCGGTGGCGAAGTCGTGGCCCTGCGGGCGGACCTCGAGGAGACCGTGGGCGATGTCGCCGAAGATCTGCCGCTGCGTATCGTCCATCAGGATGCCGATCTTGTCATTATTGACAAACCGGCCGGACTCGTTGTCCATCCGGCAGCCGGCCATAGTCGTGGCACGTTGTTGAACGCACTGCTGCACGCGATGCCGGAATTGGCGAAGCTGCCGCGCTGCGGTATCGTGCATCGCCTCGACAAGGACACCAGCGGCCTGCTGATGGTTGCGCGCTCGCTGACGGCCCACAAGTCGCTGGTAGAGCAACTCCAGGCCAGGACAGCGCGGCGGCAATACCTGGCTCTGGTGCAGGGAGAGGTCATCGCGGGCGGGACCGTGGATCAGCCCATCGGCCGTCATCCGGTCGACCGCAAGCGTTTTGCCGTACACCATGCGGGTAAACCCTCCGTCACGCATTTTCGGGTTGAAGAACGTTTGTCCCAACACACCTTGCTGCGGGTCAGTCTGGAGACCGGCCGCACCCACCAGATCCGCGTTCACATGAGTCATCTGCATCATCCCCTCGTCGGCGATCCGGTCTACGGTCGGCTGCGCTTGCCGGCCGGCGCAAGCGAGACGGTTTCGGTTGCGCTCCGCGGCTTCCGGCGTCAGGCCCTGCACGCTGAACGCCTGGGACTGCAGCACCCCACCAGCGGCGAATCGCTCGAATGGTGCGCTCCGATGCCAGCCGATCTTCGTGGCCTACTGGCCGTGTTGAGGGAGGAGGCATGACGTTCTGGCTGACGCCGGAATGGCCGGCGCCGCCGGGCGTGCGGGCCGCCAGCTTGCTGCGGGCCGGCGGATTCAGCCAGGGTTCCTACGCGGCACTCAATCTGGGCGATCACGTCGGCGACGCCGCCGCCGTCGTGCAGCGCAATCGGCAGCGGGTGCGCGAGGCACTGGCTCTGCCCTCGGAGCCGGTCTGGCTCCGGCAGGTGCACGGTTCCCGCGTGGTCGATGCGGAAGGCGCCACCGGTTCGGAAGCGGATGGGGCGTTCACCGCCGCCGTTGGGCCGGTCTGTGCGGTCATGACGGCCGATTGTCTCCCGGTACTGCTGTGTTCTGTCGACGGACAATGCGTTGCGGCGGTGCATGGCGGATGGCGGAGTCTGGCGGCCGGCATCCTGGAAACGACTGTCACCGCAATGGGGACGCGCCGCCTGATCGCGTGGCTCGGGCCGGCCATCGGGCCGGAGGCCTTCGAGGTCGGCAACGAGGTGCGCGATACCTTTCTTACCGGCGATGCGGAGCTGGCTGGCGCTTTCCGTTCCGTTGGCGACGGCAAGTGGTTGGCCGACATCTACGCGATCGCCCGCCGGCAGCTGCACACTGTCGGCGTTGACGACTGCTACGGGGGCGGGCACTGCACGTACAGCGATCCGGACCGCTTCTTTTCGTACCGGCGGGATGGCATCACGGGGCGTATGGCGACGCTGATATGGCGCGTGTAGGGCAGCGCATTCCCGCATGCGGGGCGGTGGCGGGATGCTGATCTGGATCGTGGCCTTCACGCTGCTGGGTGGAGTACTGAGCGTTGCGGCGGCATCGATGCTGCTGCTGATCCCCCATCACCGTCATCCCGACATCGTGCCGCACGGCGTCAGTTTCGCGCTCGGTGCCTTGCTGACCGTGGCCCTGCTGGACCTATTGCCCGATGCGGTCGAGAAGGTGGGTCCGGAGCGCGTGGGTGGACTGTTCGCGACGGTGCTGGCCGGGTTGATGGGCTTTTTCCTGCTGGAGAAACTCCTGATCTGGCGTCATTGTCATGCCAGCGAGTGCCACGTGCATTCGGAAGCGCACTTCCATCAGCCGGCCGGTACCTTGATCGTGCTCGGGGACGGCATCCACAATTTGGTGGATGGCGTCCTGATCGGCGCGGCCTTCCTCGTCGACATCCAACTCGGCGTCGTGACCAGTCTGGCCGTGGCGGCCCACGAGATACCACAGGAAGTCGGCGATTTTGCAATCCTGCTGCAAAGCGGCTATCCGCCTGCCAGGGCCTTCATGTACAACCTCCTGTCCAGCCTCGGCGCAGTGGTGGGTGGGGTGCTGGCGTACCTCGGCCTCGAATCGATGCACGACAGCCTGCCGTACTTTCTGGCCATCGCCGCATCGAGTTTCATCTACGTCGCCGTGGCCGACCTGATACCGTCGCTGCACCGCAAGACGCGCGGAATCGAAACCGTGCAGCAGATCGTGTTCATCGCGGCCGGCGTGGCCCTCATTCTGACGGCGCAGTCGCTGGTGCACGATCTGGAACGGGATGGCGGCTCGGCGCACCCGGGTCCCGCTGCCGCGATCGCGCTGCCGCATTAGGTGCGGCCGGCGTTGGTCCCAGCATCTTTGCGGCGGCAGTCAACACGAGTTCACGGAGAAGTCATGGCAAGCTCAACGAGGAAGCGTATCCTGATCGTCGGCGGAGTGGCCGGAGGCGCGTCATGCGCGACCCGTGCGCGGCGGCTTTGCGAGCGGTGCGAGATCGTCATCTACGACAAGGGGCCTTACGTTTCGTTTGCGAATTGCGGCCTGCCGTATTATGTGGGCAACGTGATCAAGGCCGAGGAAAAGCTGCTGATCGCGACGCCCGAGCTGTTCCGGGACCGCTTCAACATCGATGTGCATCTCGAGCATGAGGTGACGCATGTCGATCCGCTGCGCCGCGTGATCGAGGTGCGGGATCTGCGCACCGGTGCCCGGCGCGAAGAGGCTTATGATGCACTGGTTCTGTCGACCGGAGCTCAGGCGATTCGGCCGCCGCTGCCCGGCATCGACCTGCCCGGGGTTCATGTACTCAGAACCATCCCCGACAGCCGGAAGATCCGTGCCGCGGTCGAGAGCGCGCAACGCGCGGTCGTGGTAGGCGGCGGGATGATCGGCCTCGAGATGGCGGAGAATCTCGTTCATCGCGGGCTTCAGGTGACGCTCGTCGAGTTGGCACCGCAGATCTTGCCGGTGCTCGACGCCGAGATGGCGGTGTACGTGGCGGAGCGCCTTGAGCAGCAAGGGGTGCGGCTGCTGTTGGGACAGAGCGTTAGCGCCTTTGAGGAAGCGCCGGGCGGTGGCCTGCGGGTCGAGACATCGGCGGGCGAGGCCATTGCGACCGATCTGGCTATCCTGGGCATCGGCGTCCGGCCGGCGTCGACGCTGGCCGCCGAGGCTGGGCTGCGGCTCGGCAAGCGGGGCGAGATCGTCGTCGACGAGTTCATGCAGACCAGCGATGCGCACATCTGGGCGGTGGGGGACGTCGTCGGCAGTCCGGACATCGTCACCGGGGTCAACCAGCCGGTGCCGCTGGCGGGGCCCGCGAACCGGCAGGGACGCATCGCGGCATCGTCGGTGCTGCGAGGGCTCGGTGATCCTGATTGCCTGAAGCGCTCGCCGATGCGTTTTCGCGGCATTCAAGGCACGGCCGTTTGCGGTGCGTTCGGTCTCACGGTGGCTGCGACCGGCGCGACCGAGAAAGCCTTGCTGGCTGCCGGGCAGACCGATTACCAGAAGGTCTACCTGCACCCCGGCAATCACGCCTCGTATTTTCCGGACGCCAAGCCCATTCACCTGAAACTGTTGTTCGCGCCGACCGACGGCCGGTTGTTGGGTGCTCAGGCCGTCGGCGAAGCCGATGTCGCCCGGCGCATCGATGTGATCGCCATGGCCCTGCAGATGGGCGGTACCGTGTTCGATCTCGAAGAGGCCGAGTTGTGCTACGCGCCTCAGTACGGTGGGGCCAAGGACCCCGTCAACATCGCCGGCATGATCGCCGCCAACCATGTTCGGGGCGATCTGCCGCTCGCCCGCTGGGAGGACCTGCCGGGCACCTCAGCCCTGGTGGTCGACGTTCGCAGTCGCGACGAATTTGCGCAGGAACACGTACCGGGCGCCGTAAACCTGCCGCTGGAGGAGTTGCGTGAGCGCCTTGCGGAACTGCCGCGCAACAGGGAGTGCTGGCTGGTCTGCGGGGTCGGGCAGCGCGCCTATTTCGGGTTGCGGGCGCTGATGCAGCACGGCCTACAAGTGAAGATCCTGTCCGGAGGCATGAAGACTTATCGGACGTTCGATGTCGGTTGATCACCGCCTGTGGCGTTCAGCAAGGTCGGGAGGCCGGGCGTTATCCTTGCCCGGCGCCCGTCTGCGTCAGAAATAATCACGAATACCTAGATATCAAGCATTCTCGGGAGGAAACGGTATGTGTTGGAGTGGAGAAGCGTCGGCGGTCCTCGCCACGATCGGCTTCGGAACAGCGACCTATGTCGCGTACAAGGGCGAGTCCAAAGAACTGTGGATCCCGCTGACGTACTTCGCCTGCATGGAATTGCTGCAGGCCGCAACATACGTCTACATCGATCAGTGCGATGCGCCTCCGAACCAGATACTGACCTTGTTCGGCTACATCCACATTGCTTTCCAGCCCTTCTTCGTGAACATGGTGGCGATGTATTTCATTCCACAGGAGGTCAAACAGCGCATCAGCACCATCGTCTACTCGATCTGCGCGGTCGGCGCCCTCGCCATGCTCGTCAAGATGTATCCGATGGCCTGGGCGGGTAACTGCATCGTCGGCTGGGAGGGCTTCTGCGGCACTCAGGCTTGCTCGGTGTCGGGAGATTGGCATATCGCGTGGCAGTTGCCGCTGAACGGCCTCCTGTCGGACTCGCCCGAAAACGCGATCGGTTTCCGCTATGGGTTGCACGGCGTGACGTACATCGTGACGGCGTTCTGGATGCCGATCCTCTATGGCTCCTGGCGCTTCGTGGGATTCCATTATCTCGTAGGTCCGCTGATCTCGGACATCCTGACCCGCGATCCGAACGAATACGCGGCGGTTTGGTGCCTGTTCTCGATCGCGCTGTGCGTGTCGGTGATCAAATCTCCGATACGGCGGTATCTGCATGTGGAAACCTGGCCTTACTACCGCAAGGCCTATGCAGTCTAGCCGCTGCTGAAACAAAACCTCGGACGGATTGTCGGAGCATCGATAGCGTTTTCAGTATTTGGACTTGTTGGAAGGCTGCCGTACCATCGTTGCGGCAGCACCGACTCGGCATTACGCGCGATGACCCCGGGTGCGAAGCGATTTCCCCTTTCCTGCAATCCTCTGGAACTGCGGTTTTCCGCCGCGCTTACCGCGGGGGGCACCCGAATGCCATTTGTATCGGCGGGCTGAATGTAGGGCACGACGCCGCTAGCCATTGCTCGTTCTAGCTACCTCAACTTTCTCATCATGTCGAAGACCAAAGATATCGTCATCGTCGGGGCGGGTCCCGGAGGTTTGTGCGCGGGAATGATCCTGTCGCAGCGTGGCTTCAATGTCACCGTGGTCGAAAAGGAGTCCGCCGTCGGTGGGCGCAACCGCCCGATCCATGTCGACGGCTACACCTTCGATACCGGGCCGACCTTTCTGATGATGAAGTTCGTGCTGGATGCCATGTTCCGGGAAGCCGGACGACGGATCGAAGACTATCTGGAGACGGTTCAGCTGGACCCGATGTATCGCCTGCAATACGACGACCGCGAACTGCTGGTGTCGTCGGATCGCGAGGCGATGCGGCGCGAACTGCGGCGGGTTTTCCCGGAGGGCGATGCCGGTCTCGATGCCTTCCTGGCGCACGAGGAGCAACGCTTCAAACGGCTCTACCCTTGTATCCAGCGCGACTACACCAGTTTCAGGCGCTTCCTGTCGTGGGACCTGCTGCGCGCGGTGCCCTACCTGGCCCTGCCGAACAGTGTCTTCAAGAACCTGGGACGGTATTTCGGCGATGAGAAACTGCGCCTCGCGTTTTCGTTCCAGTCGAAATACCTCGGCATGTCGCCGTGGGAATGCCCCGCGTTGTTCACGATGCTGCCCTTCGTGGAACACCGTTACGGCATCCATCATGTCATGGGTGGGCTCAACCGGATCTCCGAGGCCATGGCCACTGTGGTCCGGGAGAATGGCGGCGCCATCCTGACGAATACCGCGGTGCGCTCGCTGGACCTCGACGGACGCCGGGTCAAGGGCATCGTGTTGGAGGACGGCGAGCGGATTGCTGCCGACTCGGTCGTCGTCAATGCGGATTTCGGCTACGCGATGTCACGTCTGGTACCGCCGGGCGTGTTGAAGAAATACCGCCCGGACAAACTCGAAAAGCGCGAATTTTCGTGCTCCACCTTTATGCTTTACCTTGGCGTCAAGAAGCATTACCCGCTGCAGCACCACAACGTCCTGTTCGCCGGAGATTATCAGACGAACATCAGGGACATATTTCGCGACAAGAAGCTGTCTGACGACATGTCCATCTACGTCCAGAATGCTTCGGTCACCGACCCGACGCTGGCGCCTTCGGGCAAGTCGACGCTGTATATCCTGGCGCCGGTTCCGAACAATAGCAGTGGGATCGACTGGCAGGCGGAGAAGTCCGCTTTCCGCGATCGCCTGCTCGACACGGTCATTCAGCGGACCGGCTTTGCGGATCTCCGCGACCAGATCGAGGTGGAACGGATGATTAGTCCCGGTGATTGGGAAGGTGCCCAGAACATCTATCAGGGCGCGACCTTCAACCTGTCCCACAAGTTTTCCCAACTGCTCTACCTGCGGCCGCGCAACAAGTTCGAGGAACTGGATAACTGCTATCTCGTGGGCGGTGGCACGCACCCCGGGAGTGGCCTGCCGACGATTTACGTGTCCGCGCAGCTTTCCTCGAATCTGATCTGCCGCCAGTTCGGCATCCCGCATCCGCAGCCGGCTCCGTTGCTGGACGAGGCCGGCGCTTGACCCCGGCATGAGCACGACGCTGGACGCCGGACTCCGCCGTGGCTGATAGCGATCCCGCGCGGCGCGCTCAGGAGTGCCTCGTCGCGGCGCGCGCGGCCTTTCCCGACTGGTCGTCCCGGTCCGTCGCTGCGCGCGCGGCAGCCCTGGCTGCCTTGCGCCGGGTCATCCAGCAGCGGAGTGACGAGATCGTCCAGATCGTCTGCCACGATACCGGCAAGGTGCCGACGGAGGCCCTGCTCGGGGAAATCTACCCGACGCTCGAAGTGCTGCGGTACTACGAGCAGGAGGCCGCGCGACTGCTGCGGACTCAGTCCGTGCCGACCTCGGCACTCGCCTATCCCTTTGCCAGCGCGTACGTCGAACGGCGGCCGTTCGGTACGGTCGCCGTGATTTCGCCGTGGAACTTTCCCTTTCAGTTGTCGCTGATTCCGGCGGCGACGGCGCTGTTGGCAGGCAATACCGTGTGTCTGAAGCCCTCCGAACTATGCGGGTCGGTCGCGGCGCTGATTGCCGACCTGTTGCGGGAAGTGCCGGCGATAGGCGCGGCGTTGCAGGTACTCGAGGGCGATGGCGCAGCCGGGCAGGCCCTGGTTGCCGCCGGCCCTGATCTGATCTTCTTCACGGGTGGCGGGGAGGCGGGGCGCGCGGTCATGGCGCTGGCGGCCCGCAATGGCACGCCGGTAATCCTGGAGTTGGGGGGCAAGGATGCGATGATCGTCTGTGCCGATGCGCCCAGGGAACGTGCCGTGCGCGCGGCGGTCTACGGCGCCTTCGCGAACAGCGGCCAGATGTGCATCGCGGTCGAGCGTCTCTATGTCCAGAGGCAGATCTATCCGCGTTTCGTGCAGGACGTGGTTGCCGCCACACGGGCATTGCGCGTGGGGACCGACGGCGACAGCGACCTCGGTCGGATGACCTCGCCCCGGCAGATCGAGATCGTCGAAGCGCACTATCGCGATGCCTTGGCGAAAGGCGCACAGGCTTCCGGACCCTGGCAGCGGGAGGGTGATTTCGTCCATCCGGTGGTGCTGTGGGATGTCGACCACTCGATGCAGGTGATGCGCGAGGAGACCTTCGGGCCGCTGTTGGCGGTCATGCCGTTCGACGACGAAGAGGAGGCTGTTCGTTTCGCGAACGACACGCCGTTCGGCCTCAACGGCAGCGTCTGGACGACCGATCTCGCCAAGGGACGGCGCCTCGCCTCCCGCCTCGCGGTCGGGGGCTGCGCCGTCAACGACGTCATCAAGAACGCGGGGCACCCGGGCTTGCCGTTCGGCGGCGTCCGGCACAGCGGGTTCGGGCGTTCGCACGGTGCGGAGGGCTTACTGAGCTTCACGCAGCCGGTCTCCGTGCTCGTCAATACCGGGCGCATGCCGCGCGAGCCGAACTGGTTTCCGTACTCGGCGGAGCGCTACCGCGATCTCCGCGGCTTCATGGACTTCGTGTTCGGTGAGGGTAGCCTGCCGCGGCGTTTCGTGCGCAACTGGTCGGCGCTCAAGAGCTTTCGCGAGTTCTTCACATTCAATCTCCGGCAGAAGTTGAACAAGGGCGGCTAGCCGCCAGGCCGGTGTCTGCGCAACGGGAGTCGCATGTCAGCAAGTGATGGCAAACAGATAGTGGTGATCGGGGGTGGGCTCGGTGGGTTGTCGGCGGCGATCTCGCTGGCGACCGAGGGCTTCGCGGTCACGATCGTCGAGAAGAACGACAAGCTGGGCGGCAAGCTGAACGTGCTGCGCAAGGACGGGTTCACGTTCGATCTGGGGCCGTCGATCCTGACCATGCCCCACATCTTCGAGGCCTTGTTCACGCGCGCCGGACGGAAGATGTCCGATTACGTGAGCCTGTCCCCGGTGATGCCGCATTGGCGCAATTTCTTCGAGGACGGGACGGTATTCGACCTGACGCCTGACCGCGCCGCGATGGACGCCGAGCTGGCCCGCGTCGCGCCGGAGGATGCGGCCGGTTTCTACCGTTTCCTGGAGTATTCGCGCAAGCTCTCTGCCATTACCGAAGAGGGCTATTTCGCGAAGGGCCTGGATTCATTCTGGGAACTTCTGAAGTGTTATGGCCCGGTGCGAAGTCTGCTGGGTTTCGATGTGTTCCGTTCGATGGACCAGGGCGTCCGACGGTTCGTCACCAACGACAAGCTCGTCGATACACTCAACTACTTCATCAAGTACGTCGGCTCATCGCCTTACCGTTCTCCGGCCCTGATGAACCTGTTGCCGCATATCCAGTTCGGTTACGGCCTCTGGTACGTCAACGGGGGCATGTACAACCTGGCGGTCGGCCTGGAGCGGCTGGCGCGAGAACTGGGCGTCAAGGTCCAGCTGAACACCGAAATCGTCGAGGTGCAGCGGGATGGCCGTCGAGTGAGCGCGGTGCTGACCGCGGCCGGGGAACGACTCCAGGCCGACATCGTCGTTTCGAACATGGAAGTCATTCCGGCGTTGCGGCGCTTGCTCAAGGCCGACGAGGTGGCGCTGCGTCCTCTGCGAAAGTTCGCGCCGACCTGCTCGGGCCTGGTCCTGCATCTGGGGGTCGATCGGCAGTACCCGCAACTGGCTCACCACAATTTTTTCTACTCGCAGAACTCGAAGGCACATTTCGACGCCGTGTTCCGCACCCGGCAGCTGTCCGAGGATCCGACGATTTATCTGGTGGCACCGTGTAAGTCCGATCCCGGGCAGGCGCCGGCCGGCTGCGAAGTCATCAAGGCGCTGCCGCACATCCCGCATATCGATGAGCGCCAACCCCTCACGCAGCAGGATTATCTGGCATTTCGCGAGCGCGTTCTGACGAAACTGGAGCGCATGGGCTTGACCGATCTCCGTCGGCATATCGTCTGCGAGGAAACCTGGACGCCGCTCGACATTCAGGCGCAGTACTATTCCAATCAGGGCGCGATCTACGGCGTGGTTAGCGACCGCTTTACGAATCTGGGGTTCAAGGCGCCCCAGCGCAGCGGGACATATCGGAATCTGTATTTCGTCGGCGGCAGCGTGAACCCGGGCGGCGGTATGCCGATGGTCACGCTGTCCGGGCAGCTCGTTCGGGATAAGATTCTCGCGGATATCGCAACGCCCTAAGCTTACGCTGAGTGACTGGCTCCGTGGATGTGGTCAGGCGATACAGCCCGCTATCGTAGGAAGCGCCGCATCAGTCAGGGTGGGCAGCTGCGCAGCGCGCGCGACACATCAACGGTACAAGGAGCGCCTCCATGTGGAACAGCATCATGATCAAGGTCGCGATCTTCGGTCGCCATCTGGGGCAGTCTACTATTGCGTGCCTCACGGCAATGACTCAGGGCGACTTCTCGACCGTCACGCTGAAGCACTGGACTGTTGCCCTGATGACCGGGGCGCTGGCCGGTGCCTTCGCCGTTCTCGTCAGCTTCACGCCGCTGTTCCGACGCTATAACCCCATTGTGTCGTTTGCGCTCATTTCCTTTCTGGGCACGCTGATAGCCGATCGGCTGGCCCATCCCTCGGGGTTTGGCGGGCCGTGGACCGAGGCGCTGGCGACCGCTCTCGGTGCCGCTGCGATCAGCGTGGTAATTTCACTGGCACCGGTCGCCGCAGCGGTCGAGCGCATGGAGAATCCGGATTTTCACAAACCGCCACGATGACGGCGTGCTGACCGCGTCGCGTTTGTTTCGGGGCTCGGCGATAATGCAATCAGGCTGCGCATGGACGGCAAGCGTTGTTCGCGCCGCCCCCCCACGGGGTGACCGGTCGCAGCCATCTCCGTCCACCCCGCGATGCCTCCCTGTCGTGCCGCCCCGGCGCGTCGAACCCTTTCCGTTCCTTCGACGGAGTGCGGCTGGGATACCGCGGAGCAGAGGCACGCGACCGACCGCGCCTGGCCATAGCCAGAGTGGCTGAACGATCATTCTTGAGTACCAAAATAATGCGAATCGGAAGCTGGGACGTGGAGCCCCTGTCGGTCATGCTGATCTTCGTACCGATCAGTATCGTATTGGAATTCCTGGACGCCGATCCGGTCTGGATTTTTGCGATGTCGGGGCTTGCGATCATCCCTTTGGCCGGTTTGATGGGCAAGGCCACCGAACATCTGGCAGAGCATGTCGGTGCGGGGCTGGGCGGACTGCTCAATGCGACGTTCGGGAACGCGGCGGAGTTGATCATCGGCTTCATGGCATTGAAAGCCGGCTTGATCGATGTGGTCAAGGCCTCCATCACCGGGTCAATTATCGGCAACGCGCTGCTGGTACTGGGCGGGGCAGTCGTGGTCGGTGGGCTCAAGCACCAGACCCAGTATTTCAACCGGACGGCCGCCAGCGTCGGCGTTACGCTGCTGTCGCTCAGCACGATCGGGTTGGTGGTGCCGGCCATCTTTCATATGGTGGTTGCCGGTCATCCCGCGGCTCACGAGCGCGAACTGAGCCTGGAGATTGCGGCGGTCCTGTTCATCAGCTACATCCTGAGCCTGATCTTCTCTCTGGGCACGCATCGGCACCTGTACGTCGGCGAAGCCACCCAGGCTGGCGACGAAGCCCTCGGTATGGAAACGTGGAGCCAGAAAAAATCGCTGATCGTCCTGTTGCTCGCAACGATGGTGGTAGCCGTCATGAGCGAATTCCTGGTCGGTGCAGTGGAGCACACCGCGCGAGCACTGGGAATGACCGATGTGTTCATCGGCGTGGTGCTCGTCGCGATCGTCGGCAACGCGGCCGAGCACAGCACTGCGGTGCTGATGGCCGCCAAAAACCAGATGGACCTGGCCATCAATATCGCGATCGGGTCGAGCATCCAGATCGCACTGTTCGTTGCGCCGGTGCTGGTTTTCACTGGCTACCTGATCGGCCAGCCGATGGACCTGGTCTTCACGACTTTCGAGACGGTCGCCGTGGTGTTGTCATCGTGGGTCGTGCTGGTCATCGCCATGGACGGTGAGTCGAACTGGATGGAAGGCGTCCAGTTGCTCGCTGTGTATGTGATTCTGGCGATTGCCTTTTACTTCCTCCCCTAGCCCAGCAGGAGCCGCTCGGAGCGTCCGGGCGCCGCGCATCGTCCGGGGGTTTTCTCCGTTCGTCTCGAAACGAAGGGCCGCGCCATGATACGCTCCGCCGGTCCGGAGCGGAGTCGCGGCCTGCGACAAACTCATCCGGCGACAACGACGTTCGGTTTGGCCCGTTTCCGGATCTGCCATCCGCCCGTCGAATACAAAACCAAGAGACGGGCGCCGCTTAGCGCTCGATCCGCGAAAAGGGGAGGGGAGAGGTTATGGCACTGATCGCATGTCCCGAATGTGGGGCCGAGATATCCGACAAGGCGGTCGAATGCCCCAAATGTGGCGGGGCCTCTGGAGCGCAGTCCGAGGGCGGGCGCCGGCTGATCGCCGGGATCGGCGGCAAGTTCCAGGCCGTCGGCGTCCTGCTGCTGGCGGCGGGCGTGATCGCTACGGTGATTGGAAACTGGTGGGGGCCGGCCGTACTGCTACCCGGAATCGTGCTGCTGATGATGGGGCGGATGACCTGATCGGTGGCCCGATGCGAGTGAGGGAACTCGCATCGGGCCTTTCCCAGCCGGGCTAGATTCCGGGCGGGACACCGGCCGCAGGCCAGTGCTCAGGAGTTCCAGACCGCCCACGGGCAATCGCCGCGGGCGTCGCGACGATCGAAGGTGATCTTGTCCTTCAAGGTATCCATCGATGCCCAGAACCCCTGATGACGGGGTGCCCACAACTGCTTCTTGGCAATCAGGCGGTGGAAGGGTTCGTCCACGAGTTCCTCGCCTTCCTGGATGTAGTCGAATACCTGCGGACGCAGACAGAAAAAGCCGCCGTTCACCCAATGGTCCGATTCGCTGACCGGCTCCAACTCGGTCACGAAGCCTTGCGGGTCAGTCCGGATGGCGTGATAACTTTGTGATGGCCTCACCGACAGAAATCCGGCGATGACTCCGCGTGCCTGAAAATCGGCGATGTGCCGATCAAGCGGAAGATCCGAAAGTCCGTCGGAGTAGTTCGCAAGGAACATCTCTTCGCCCTCAAGGTATTTCCGGACGCGCAACAGGCGCTGCCCGATATTCGCGTGCATCCCGGTATCGACGAAGGTGATGCGCCAGTCGTCGATATCACTGGACTGCAGTTCGATCTTCTTACCTCCCTCGGACATCACGAAGTCATTCGACATGCACTCGTTGTACGTCAGAAAGAACTTCCGAATCAGGTCCCCACGGTACCCAAGGCAGAGGATGAAATCATTGTGACCATAGTGAGCGTAATACCGCATCAGGTGCCAGATGATCGGCCGGTAGCCGATGTTGACCAGGGGTTTTGGGATAGTATCCGAATGCTCCCGAAGCCGTGTTCCGAGCCCGCCGCAAAATAGTACTACTTTCACCGTTGTTTCCTCTGAATCCCACTTCCCGCCGTGGCAGTGGTTGCCACGCCTTCCTTCGCCATAACAAGGCGGCAGCCCGCTGCGGACGGCCACCGCGCCTGGATGTCGCAGCACGTCTGCGTTGAGCCGCACTCCACACCGGGACCCAACTGGGGCGCAGCCCGCGTTCCGTCTGCGATTCTCCGCACCGTCAAGACCGGATCGAAGCTGTTGCCCCCTGGCTTCGCGGCTCCCGGTCGTCTGGGTCCTGAATCACCGTTCATCCCCTGCGACGTGGCACCCTGCCCCGGAAGTGCGCGGCAGAGACGGTCAAACCCCCGGGCGTAAGACACCGGAGCGTCGGGGGTCAGCGATGAGTCTGCGGCAATTGGGCCCGCAACTCGCGAACCTCTGCCTCGAGGGCATGCACTCGGTCCAACAGCGTCACCATCAGGGCGACGCTGTGCGTGTCCAGATCGAAATCCTGGCGCAGACGGCAGGCCGTGCGCAATGTCACGACGCAGTCGGCCCGGAACGACCAGGGTTCGACCTGCGGGTCGGCAGGATCAAGAATGCCGGCCTCGACCCACTCGCGCAGTTCCGATTCGGTCAATCCCGAGAGTTCCACGACCTCGGTCAGAGAGCACATGCGATAGTGGTGCAGCCACAGGGAATCTGCTGGTGCTTCCGACATGGCCTACCTCCGTTCGAAATGGCGGCGCGGATCGAACTGTGATTTCTCGGCCAGCGCTTCGAACAGCTTCCGCTCGTCGTCGCTGACCGTCGTCGGTACCGCGATCTGCACGATCGCGAACAGGTCGCCCGCGCCTTCATGAGGTTTTGGGAGACCCCGGTGGGCCACGCGCAGTCGTTGTCCACCGGTGGTGCCGGACGGTATCTTGAGCCGCACATCCCCCTTCAGGGTGGGTACCTGGACGGCTGTGCCGAGCACCGCTTCCCAGGGAGTCAGCGGAAGATCCAGGTATAAATCGTGGCCGCTGACACGGAAGAGCGGATGCGGTTCCAGCGAGATGTTCAGGTATAGGTTGCCATTGCGGCCGCCGTTCAGTCCTTTGCCTCCCTTGCCCGACAGGCGCAGCCGCTGACCTTCGGTAGCGCCCTTTGGAATGCGGGCTTTGACCGTATGCGGCACCCGGTGTGCGAAACCGTGGGTATCGTACTCGGGAAGTTCCAGCCGCAGGTCCAGCTCGCTGCCATCGCAGGCCTGTTGCAGCGTGATCTTGACATTGACCTCGTAGTCTTCGCCGGGGATGGGGTGGCGGCCACCGCTGGCAGCTCCGCGAGGGCGCGCTCCACCGAAGGCGGCGAACAGATCCGAGAGGTCGATGCCGTCGAACGAAAAGTCGCGCTCGCTGAACTGCTGTTCCCATCCAGGGGGCGGGCGGAAATCCTGGCCGGGCTGATGACTGCCTAATTGGTCGTAGGCCGCTCGCTTTTCCGGGTCCTTGAGAACTTCGTAGGCCTCGGCGACTTCCTTGAATTTCTCCTCGGCGTTGGCTTCCTTCGAGACGTCCGGATGATACTTGCGGGCCAGCTTGCGGTAGGTTTTCTTGATGTCCTCCGCCGTCGCCGTCCGCTCGAGGCCCATGACCTTGTAATAGTCCTTGTACTTCATGGGGTCAGCTGCCAGCGGGGTGTTTCCATATGTCGTCCATGATAACGCCGGCCGCGCCGGATCACACTCTCGATATAGACAAAACAGTCGCTGGTCTACACCGGCTTGATCAGGCTCGTATCATAGTCTGTCGGCGCTTCGAAACCGAGCAGGTTCAGAATCGTTGCGGCAACGTTCGACAGACCGGGTGCCGCCAGATCGTCGCGCAGGGCATAGCCCGGGTGGCTGGCCGCCGAGATCAGCACGAAGGGCACCGGGTTCAGCGTGTGCGAAGTCTTCGCCTTCGTGCGGCCTTCGGCGTCACGTTTGACGTTACCCTTCTTGTCGAGTTCGTACATCTCGTCGGCATTCCCGTGGTCGGCGGTGATGATCACGGTGCCATTGGCCGCAAGCACGGCCGGAATCAAGCGCGCCAGTTGCAGGTCGAGGCCCTGCATTGCGGTCACGGCGGCCTCGAAGTTGCCGGTGTGGCCGACCATGTCGCCGTTCGCGTAGTTGACGCGAAGGTAGCGGTAATGTCCGCTCTGGACGGCTTGGATCAGCGCGTCGGTGATCTCGGCACATTTCATCCAGGGTCGCTGCTCGAATGGCACGACATCGCTCGGGATCTCGACGTAGGTCTCGGTTGCTTCGTCGAACTTGCCGGATCGGTTGCCGTTCCAGAAGTAGGTGACGTGCCCGTACTTCTGCGTTTCGCTGATGGCATACTGACTGATGCCATTGCGGGCCAGATATTCGCCCAGAGTGCGGTCGATCGCCGGCGGTTCGACCAGGAAGCGGGCCGGCATCTTGGTGTCGCCGTCGTACTGCATCATGCCGGCATAGGTCACTCGTGGTACGGTCCCGCGATCGAAGGCTGCAAGGTGCTCTTCGGTGAATGCCCGCGAGATTTCGATCGCCCGGTCGCCACGGAAATTGAAAAGCACCACCGCGTCGCCGTCGACGATCGGGCCCAGCGGCTTGCCGTCGGCAGCGATCACGAAGCCCGGCAGATCCTGGTCGATTACCGCGGCTTCGTTGCGATACGTCTCGATGGCCTCACGGGCGCTGGCAAAGGCGCGCCCTTCGCCGCGGACATGAATCGCCCAGCCGCGCGCGACCATGGACCAGTCCGCTTCGTAGCGGTCCATCGTGATCTGCATGCGACCGCCGCCGGAGGCGATCGCCACGTCGAAACCGCCGTCACGCAGGCCGGCCAGAAACAGCTCGAACGGATCGACATAGTCCAGCGCCGAGGTCTCGCCGACGTCGCGGCCATCCAGCAGGATGTGGATGCGGACCCGTTTGACGCCTTCCTCCTTGGCCCGGACCAGCATCGCCTTCAGATGGTCGATGTGCGAATGCACATTGCCGTCCGAGAACAGACCCAGGAAGTGGAGCGTACCACCGCTCTTTGCGGCGCCGATGACATCCGCCCAGGCCTGTCCGTGCCACAGGCTGCCGCTGGCGATTGACTCGGCCACCAGCTTGGCGCCCTGCGCGAACACGCGGCCGGCGCCGAACGCATTGTGGCCGACCTCGCTGTTGCCCATGTCCTCGTCGCTGGGCATGCCGACAGCGGTGCCGTGGGCGCGCAACGCGGTCGTCGGATAAGTCGCCATCAGCCGGTCCAGCGTCGGTGTGCGGGCGGACTTGACGGCATCCCCGTCCTCACGCGGCGAAATGCCCACGCCGTCGAGGATCACGGTGACGAGCGGGCCGGGGCAGGGGCTGAAACGGGATGATTTCTCTAGCTTCATGGATGACCGTGGGTTGGGATTGCGGTGACGGGCGCGTTGGCCACCGGGCGGGCGGGGCCAAAAAAAAGGACCGGCGATTCCTCGCAAGTCCTTTTTTCTTATTTGGTGCCGAGGGTCGGAATCGAACCGACACTGAGTTTCCCCAACCAGATTTTGAGTCTGGCGCGTCTACCAGTTTCGCCACCCCGGCGTGTCAGCGCGGTAGTATAGAAAATTAAGTCCCGGCGCGCCAGATGCGCCTTGTCTATTGCTCGTTACCATTCAAACCCGCCATGCGGAGAAGCGATCTCCTTTACGAACTCCCCAAACACCTGATTGCCCAGGAACCCTTGCCCGAGCGCAGTGCCAGCCGCCTGTTGGTGCTGGACGGCGCGACCGGAAACGTGCAGGACCGGATGTTCCGCGGTGTCCCGGGCTTGCTGCGCCCCGAAGACCTGCTGGTCTTCAATGACACCCGGGTGATCCGCGCGCGCCTGTTCGGCCGCAAACCGACCGGGGGACAGGTTGAAGTGCTGGTGGAGCGGATCCTGTCGGATCAGCGCGCGCTGGCGATGATCCGCGCCAGCAAGATTCCGCGGAGCGAGTTCACGATCCTGCTCGACGGAGGCCACTCGGCCAAGGTCGTCGCGCGCGAGGATCAACGCTTCATCCTCGAGTTCGCGGCGGGCCGAACGGTGTCCGAGGTGCTCGATGCGATCGGCCATATTCCCTTGCCGCCGTACATCGAGCGCGCCGATCAGCCGGCCGATGCGACGCGCTACCAGACGGTTTACGGCTGCCGTCCCGGGGCAATTGCCGCGCCGACCGCCGGCCTGCATTTCGACCAGGACGTACTGCGGACCCTGACCGAAGCCGGCGTTCAGCAAGGTTTCGTGACGCTGCACGTGGGCAGCGGCACGTTCCAGCCGTTGCGGGTCGACGATCTGAATGACCATCCGATGCACAGCGAGGAATGTGAGGTGGACGAGCATCTGGTCGGGCAGGTGCGGGCGACCCGCGAACGTGGCGGACGTGTCGTCGCGGTCGGCACCACCGTCGTGCGCTCGCTGGAGACCGCAGCCCGCGACGGTGACCTGCGGGCCTTTCGCGGGGCGACCGATCTGCTCATACAACCCGGCTTTCCGTTCCGCTGCGTCGATGCGCTGATCACGAACTTCCATCTGCCCGAATCGACGCTGCTGGCATTGGTCTGTGCCTTGGCCGGATATCATGAGACCATGTCGGCCTATCGACATGCGGTCGACGCCCGCTACCGGTTCTTCAGTTACGGCGATGCGATGTTCGTAACGCCGAAGATCAGACGATAAACCGCATCGCTACCCGCGCCGGCTTCCGTAAGGGCGTCCCGGTTCGCGCCAAGCCCGAGAAGGGCGCCACCGGCGACCGCCATGTCCCGCGTGTCCGCCCCCGAGAACAATTCGAGCCATCATGGACCGAAAATCACCCGAAGCGCTCCGCCAGTTTAGCCCGGGTCGCATCGTGATTCCGATTCTGCTGGGGCTCGGCATCGTCGGCTATGTGCTCTACGGGGAGTTCGCCAAGAGCGGCAAACAACTCGAGGAAGCCTGGTTGGCGGTGAACTGGACGGCGCGCACGTACTTCTGGCTGGCGTTCTCGGTGGCGATGGTGCCGGTGCGCGAGTTCGGCTACATCTGGCAATTGCGGCTGTTGACGGATCGCCAGCTCAGCTGGGCCAGCTGCTTCCAGGTCGTCGTGCTGTGGAATTTCTTCGCGGCGGTATCGCCGTCCATCATCGGCGGCACGGCGGTCGCGATCTTCATGCTCCTGAAGGAAGGGCTCAGCGTAGGGCGAACCACGACGATCGTGTTCACGACGATCTTCCTCGATCAGGTGTTCTATACCGCGATCCCGTTGTACGTCAGCTTCTTCGTGCCGCAGGACGACATCTTCGCACCGCTGTATCGGGTCAAGTCCGACCTGTTGGGCACCGGCATGGTCGCGGGCTTCTGGAGCGCCTGGGGCTCGCTGCTGGCCTATGTGCTGTTTCTGATCGCGGCGCTGTTCGTGGCGCCCCGCCTGATCCACTGGTGGCTTGCCAAGCTGTTCGGGCTGCCCTGGCTGGCGCCATGGCGCGACCGCGGCCTGCACATGGCGAACGACCTGCTCGTCGCCTCGGGCGACCTCCGGCGGCGGCCCCTGCGCTTCTGGCTCGCGGTGTGGGCCGCGACCTCGCTGGCCTGGCTGGCGCGCTACTGGATCCTGAACGGTCTCGTCGGAGCCTTCGCTACGACGCCGATGGGCTTCTTCGACTTCGTGCTGGCCTCGGCGCGTCAGGCCGTCCTGTGGGTGATGATGGTGCTGTCGCCAACGCCCGGCAGCGCCGGTATTGCGGAGCTGGGTTTCTCGTGGCTGTTCGGGGATTTGCTGCCGGTGGGTACCGCTTTGTCGGTTGCCATCCTGTGGCGCCTGATCGGCTACTATCCTTATCTGATCGTCGGCGTACCGGCCATGACGCGCTGGATCACCCGCGTCTACGGGCGCGACGTGCGTTGAACGAACGATGAATGATTTCACCCTGCATCCGCGTCTGGCGGGCGACTGCCTGACGCTGGGCACCCTCCCGCTGTGTCGGGTGCTGCTGATGAACGACCGGACCTATCCGTGGCTGATCCTGGTGCCGCAACGCAACGGGATAGCGGAAATCTGCGAGTTGTCGGAAGCTGATCAGCATGTGTTGATCGCCGAGTCTTCCCGTGTGGCGCAAGCGATGCTGACCCTGTTCAAGCCCGACAAGCTCAATATCGCGGCGATCGGCAATCTCGTGCCCCAGCTACATGTGCACCACGTGGCACGGTTCCGCTCCGATCCGGCCTGGCCCGGCACGGTCTGGGGCCGCGAGCGAGGTGAACCCTATCCCGCGGAACAGGTCGGTGAGTTGCTGCAGGCCTTCCTGCGCCACCTGCCGGATCTGCAGGCGTCTGTATGACAGTGGATTTGCCGCTGGCCGGGTCGAGCCCGGTGTCGTGCCGCATCGGCTGCGGCGCCTGTTGCGTCGTAATTTCGATCTCCAGCCCGATACCCGGGATGCCCAACGGCAAACCCGCCGGCGTGCGGTGCGTGCAGTTGACGGAGGATAGCCGCTGCGGTCTGTTCGGTCTGCCCGAACGGCCGGCCATCTGCGTCAGCTTTCGCGCCAGCCTGGAACAGTGCGGGGACCGGGACGAAACGGCCTACCGGAACCTCGCCTGGCTGGAATCGGCTACCGCCTGAGCAGCGGAGGAGGCGTCGTCAGGCATTCGGGCGTCACGGCCTCTCCATCGATCACGTACTCGGCTTGAGCGCAGGGCTGGCCGGCCTTACTTCCCCAGCGCCGGCGCCGTCACGCCCGCGTATACCGTCGTCGAGTTGAATTCCTTGCTCTCCTGGCGATAGGGCAGGCCGTCGCTGCCGATCCAGATCCTGCTGGTGCCGGAGTCTCGCGGCGTACTGGCGAGGGTGGACGTAAAGCTATAAATCACGGTCGACATCGGACCGATCATTTCGGTGCCCGTCTGCCTGCAGTCACGCATTTCCTGGCCGGCTTTCTCGATGCTGGCCGGATCGGTCAGTATCTTGGCCATGGCTGACGGCATCATGCGCCAGGTCGCGCCGTTCTTCAGGTAGAGCATGTCGCCCCGCTTGATGATCTCGTAGGTGTAGCCATCGCTCAGAACCTTGCGGTCATGCACCATCGGTGCGCGCCACTGGGCCTTGCCGGCGTCGACGATCGGTTGGCAGGCGGTGTCGGTTGCCAGTGCAGGTCGATTGCCCAGCAGTAAGGTGAAGGCGCAGGAGCTTGTGGAGATGGATTCCATAAGCTGTTCATGCCATGAGAGCAGGGTGAGCGTTTGTGAGCCGCCAGCTTAGGCCTCGGGGTGAGATCAGTCTTGCAAGCCTGCCGACGATGGGTCCACCCCTGATGGAAGCCCCTGCCGGCCAGTCCAGTCCCGGGCGAACTGCCAGGCCGAACGCCCGCTGCGCGATCCGCGCTGCAGCGCCCAGCGCAAGGCTTCCGCCCGCACCTCATGCCAGGCGCCGCTCGGTTCGCCCAGCCTGTACAGCCAGTGCCGCACGACGTCCAGATACTCGTCCTGCGTGAACGGGTAGAACGACAGCCAGATGCCGAAGCGCTCCGACAGCGAGATCTTTTCCTCGACCGCCTCGCCGTGATGAATTTCGCCGTCGACGCTGCGCGCGGCGAGGTTCTCGTGGTGGTACTCGGGCAGCAGGTGACGACGGTTCGAGGTCGCATACACCAGCACGTTGCCGCCGAGAACGCTCACCGAGCCATCGAGGACGGCTTTCAGGGTCTTGTAACCCGACTCATCCGCCTCGAACGACAGATCGTCGCAATACAGGATATAGCGCTCGGGTCGGCCCTCCAGCCGCTCCATGATATCGGGCAAATGGGTCAGCAGCGCCTTGTCGACTTCGATCAAGCGCAGCCCCTGCAGGCTGTATTCGTGCAGCAGGGCCTTGACCAGCGAGGATTTGCCCGTCCCGCGCGAGCCCCACAACAGCGCGTTGTTGGCCGGCAGCCCGGCGAGGAACTGGCGCGTGTTGCGGGCCAGTTCCTGTTTCTGGGCATCCACACAGCGGATGTCGTCCAGCCCGATCCGGTGCGGATGCCGGATGCCCTTCAGCGCGATCCCGCCGTCGGTAGCCAGGCAGCGGAACGCGATGTAGCCGTCCCAGGCAAAGCGAGGCGCGTCGGGAGCCGGGAGCCGGGTCTCGATACGCGCCAGCAGTCGCTCCGCCTTCGTCAACACCCGCTCCAGCTGAGCGGCTTCGTTACTGCGGCCGCGCCGTCTCATGAGCCTTTCCCGCGCTGCCGGGCCGGCCGTCAGGCCAGCTTCCGAAATTTGATCCGGTGCGGCGTGTCGGCGTCCTGACCGAGACGGCGCTTCCGGTCCGCCTCGTAGTCGGCGTAGTTGCCCTCGAACCAGACCACCTTGCTGTCACCCTCGAAGGCCAGCATGTGCGTGGCGATTCGGTCCAGGAACCAGCGATCATGCGAGATGACCACGGCGCAGCCGGGGAAGGCCAGCAGCGCTTCTTCGAGCGCGCGCAGGGTTTCGACGTCGAGGTCGTTGGTCGGTTCGTCCAGTAGCAGCAGGTTGCCGCCGCTCTTCAACAGCTTCGCCAGATGGACGCGGTTGCGCTCGCCGCCCGACAGGTCGCCGATGCGCTTCTGCTGGTCCTGCCCCTTGAAGTTGAACCGGCCGCAATAGGAACGCGACGGCGTCTGGTAGGTGCCGACGGTGACCATGTCCAGCCCGTCGGAGATTTCCTCCCAGACGGTCTTCTTGTCGTCGAGATGGTCGCGCATCTGATCGACATGGCCGATCTTGACCGTTTCGCCGATCCTGATCGTGCCGGAATCCGGCTTCTCGGTGCCGGCGATCATCCGGAACAGCGTGGTCTTGCCGGCCCCGTTCGGGCCGATGATGCCGACGATACCGCCCGGCGGCAGCCGGAAGCTCAGATCGTCGACCAGCAACCGGTCGCCGAAGGCCTTCCGGACGTTCTCGACCTCGACCACCATGTTGCCCATGCGGGGCCCCGGCGGAATGTAGATTTCCTGGGTTTCGTTGCGCTGCTGCATCTCGACCGAGGACAGTTCCTCGAAGCGGGCCAGACGGGCCTTGCTCTTGGCGTGGCGCCCCTTGGGGTTAGCCCGCACCCATTCGAGTTCCGACTTCATCGCCTTCATCCGGGCGCTTTCGGTTTTCTCTTCCTGCTCCAGGCGACGTTCCTTCTGGTCCAGCCACGAGGAGTAGTTGCCTTCCCAGGGGATGCCCTGTCCGCGGTCCAGTTCGAGGATCCACCCGGCGACGTTGTCGAGGAAATAGCGGTCATGGGTGACGGCGATGACGGTGCCGGGGTACTGGTGCAGGAAGCGCTCCAGCCACGACACCGACTCAGCGTCGAGGTGGTTGGTGGGCTCGTCGAGCAGCAGCATGTCGGGATTGGACAGCAGCAGGCGGCACAGTGCGACGCGGCGCTTCTCGCCGCCGGACAGCTTGGTGACGTCCGCGTCCCAGTCAGGCAGGCGCAAGGCGTCGGCCGCGATTTCCAGCTTGCGTTCCAGTTCCCAGGCGCCGGCGGCGTCGATCTTTTCCTGCAGTTCCGCCTGTTCGGCGAGCAGCGCATCGAAATCGGCGTCCGGATCGGCGAAGGCGTTGCTGATCTCGTTGAAGCGGTCCAGCAGCGCCTGCGCTTCGGCCACGGCTTCGACGACGTTGCCGCGCACGGTCTTCTCAGGGTCCAGGCGCGGTTCCTGGGGCAGGTGGCCGATATGGATGCCGGGCTGCGGCCGTGCCTCGCCGTCGAAATCCGCGTCTTCGCCGGCCATGATGCGCAGCAACGAGGACTTGCCCGAGCCGTTCAGACCGAGCACGCCGATCTTGGCGCCCGGATAGAAGGACAGCGAGATGTTCTGCAGGATGGTCCGCTTGGGCGGGACCACCTTGCTGACACGATTCATGGTATAGATGTATTGGGCCATGGCTTGCCGAAGAATGGAGTTTCGAAAACCCGTTATTATTTCACGGCAAGCGCCCTCCGCGCATCGCGCGCCGTTTTAAAATCAACGGAGTTGCCACTGAACACGCGCCTGCTCAGCCGTATCGACGAGCTGTCGCCGGAGGTCTGGAATGCCCTGTCGGTTGAGCCTTACCCGTTTCTCCGTCACGAATTTCTGCACGCGCTCGAGGCGCACGATTGTTTGGGCCGTTACGTCGGCTGGTTTCCCCGTCATCTCGTCTGCGAAGAGGATGACGGTCGTCTGATCGGTGCACTGCCGATGTATCTGAAGGCCAACTCGTTCGGCGAATTCGTGTTCGACTGGTCCTGGGCTGACGCCCATGAGCGCTGCGGTCTCAAGTATTACCCGAAGGCCGTCATCGCGTCGCCGTTCACGCCGGCTAACGGGCCACGGTTGCTGATCGCTGAGCAGGCCCCCCGCGAAACCGCGGCTATGGCGCTGATCGATGCCGCCCTCGCTGCCGCCCGGAAGCTCGGCCTGTCTTCCGCACATTGGCTGTTCGGGACGGACTCCGAGCTGGCTGCGCATCCCGAACTGCTTGCCCGCAAGGGCTGCCAGTTTCATTGGGAGAACCCGGGTTATCGCGATTTCGAGGATTTTCTCGATACGCTGACGGCAAAGCGCCGCAAGGAAATCCGGCGCGAGCGACGGCAGGCCGCCGCGGCGGGGCTGTCGATCGAGCGGCTTCCCGGCGATCGCGTCAGCGACGGCGCTTGGCGACAGTTTCACCGGCTGTACCGGATCACTTTCGACAAGCACGGCAATCATGCGGCGCTGACACGCGCCTTCTTCTCGGGGCTGGGGGAGGCCATGGGCGCTCAGGTCTTGTTGACGGTCGCGCGCAAGGGCGACGAGATCGTCGCCGCGGCCTTTTCTCTGGTGGGCTCGGACGCCCTGTACGGCCGCTACTGGGGCGCCGAGGACGAGGTGCCGGCGCTGCATTTCGAGCTGTGCTACTACCAGGGCATCGAATACTGCATTCAGCAGGGCCTGCGCCGATTCGAACCCGGCGCTCAGGGCGAGCACAAGGTCAGCCGCGGTTTCATGCCACGCCCGACCTGGTCCTACCACTGGATTGCCGATCCCGAACTGCGGGTCGGGATCCAGCGCTTCGTGCAGCGCGAGGCCCAGGATGTGGACGCCTACATGGACGCACTGGCTGGGCGTTCGGTTTATCGCCGGGAGGCGGGATGCTGAAGGTGCTGAATCCGCACGATCGTAACCAGCCGTTTCCGCCGGTCGAATCGGCGCTGGAGGATCCCAATGGCTTGCTGGCCATCGGCGGGTGTCTTTCGGTGCGACGCCTCGTCAACGCCTACCGCCATGGCATTTTTCCGTGGTACTCGGTGGGCGAGCCGATTCTGTGGTGGTCACCCAATCCGCGGCTCGTCCTCGAGCCCGAAGGTTTCAATCTGTCGCGGACGTTGCGGCGATCCCTCCGGCGCGAGGAGTTCCAGTTCAGCTGCGACCGCGCCTTTGAAGCTGTGCTGCACGCGTGCTCCGAGCCGCGCGCCTACGCTCAGGGCACCTGGCTGACACCGGAGATGAAGCGCGCCTACGTGGAAATGCATCGGCAGGGCTACGCCCATTCGGTGGAGGCCTGGCAAGGGGACGAACTGGTTGGCGGGCTCTACGGCGTCGCGATCGGGCGGATGTTCTTCGGCGAGTCGATGTTCCATCGCGTCGACAACGCATCCAAGGCGGCCCTGGCTTTCGCCTGTGCGGCGATGGCGCACTGGGGCTACCGCCTGATCGACTGCCAGGTGCATACGCCGCATTTGATGAGCCTGGGCGCGCGGGAGATCGCCCGCGCCGAGTTCGTGACGCTGCTGGGCCGGCATCGCGACGCGAAGGTCCACCCGTCTGCCTGGAAGGACTGCCGCGTCGCATGGCGCTGACGGCTGTTTCGGCTCGCTGCGGTCCGCCCCATGCATGCCCGTATCTGCCTGGCCGCGTGGCGCGCCTGGCCTGGGTCGACCCTGCCTGGGCGGCGGTTCCCGGGGTCTATGGCGCGCTGGTCGCCCAGGGCTTTCGCCGCAGCGGCGGCGACGTCTATAGGCCCCACTGCGAAGCGTGTGCGGCCTGCATTCCGGTTCGCCTCCCGGTTGCGGAGTTTGCGCCGGATCGCTCTCAGCGTCGGACCTGGCGCCGGAACGCCGATCTGACCGTGGCCGAAACCGAAGCGGAGTTCCGCGACGAACATTATCGGCTCTACCTCCGCTATCAGCGGTCCCGTCACGCCGATGGCGGCATGGTGGGCATGAGTCCGGACGAATATCTCGGCTTCCTGAGCTGCGACTGGCAGGACACCGTCTTCGTCGAATTTCGGCGGCAAGGCCGGTTGCTGGCGGTGTCGGTGGCCGACCGGGTGCATGCAGGACTGTCGGCCGTTTACACGTTCTTCGACCCCGACGAGCACCAGCGCGGGCTGGGCACTCACGCCGTGTTGTATCTGGTCGAACGCTGCCGGGCCCTGGATCTGGCCTGGTGCTATCTCGGCTACTGGATCGAAGGCAGTCGGAAGATGGACTACAAGCGCCGCTTCCGGCCCCTGGAAGGCCGGGTAGGTGGGTCGTGGGTTCCGCTCGCGGAGGCTACGGTCAGGGCTTCCGCGGAAGCATCGCGCTCGTAACGGGCGATTCGCACCGCTCGGTGCCTTCCGCGGACCCGCCGACACGGCCTCAGCGCCCCGAAAGGATGGCAGAATGGCGGCCAGCCGATATGCTCCCATCGCCCGCGGGCGACTCGAATCTCATGCACGCTCCAATCTCATGCACGTGACGCCTGCCTCGGATGAAACCCTGTTCGTACCCCTCGGGGGTACCGGTGAGATCGGCATGAACCTGAACCTCTACGGTCATGACGGCTGGTGGCTGGCGGTGGATGTCGGCATCACCTTCGGGGGCGACGACTTTCCGGATTACGACGTGATGATGGCCGATCCGGCTTTCATTGCGCACCGTCGCGAGCGCCTGGCGGGTCTCGTGCTGACCCATGCCCACGAGGATCATCTCGGCGCGTTGCCCTATCTGTGGCGGCGGCTGCGCTGCCCGGTCTATGCGACGCCGTTCACCGCGGCACTGGCGCGCTTCAAGCTGGCGCGGGCCGGCATCGACGATGCACCGGTGACCGAGATCGGACTCGGCGAACGCTTCGAGGTCGGCCCGTTCGCGGTCGAATACATCGGCATGACGCACTCGATCCCGGAACCGAACGCGCTGTTGATCACGACGGCCTGCGGCGCCGTGCTGCACACCGGCGACTGGAAACTCGACGACGATCCGGTCATCGGCCGCCGCTACGACCACCGACGGCTGCTGTCATTGCGGCGCGAGCCGCTCCTCGCCGTCGTCTGCGATTCGACCAATGCGGTCGTGCCCGGCAGCACCGGTTCCGAGTCCTCGCTGTTCGCTCCGCTGCGGGAAGTGGCCGAACAGTCCCAGGGGCGCGTGCTGGTCACCGCGTTTTCGAGCAACATCGCGCGTCTGGTCACGCTGGCTCGGGTGGCCGAGAGCGTCGGCCGCCGGTTCGGTGTGATCGGCCCGGCCATGGAACGGATGGTCGCTTTCGCCCGCGGCGTCGGCTATTGGCCGGACGATCTGCCCGATCTCGTCGACCCGCGCCATCTCGGCTTCCTGCCACCTGGCGAGGTGCTGGCCGCGTGCACCGGCAGCCAGGGCGAAGCCACGTCCGCGCTGGCGCGTATCGCGACCGATCGCCACCCCTATTTGCTGCTGGACCCGCGCGACACCGTGATCTTCTCGTCCCGCATGATTCCCGGCAACGAGCGCTCGGTGGAGCGCTTGCAGGCCCACCTGAAACAGCACGGCGTGGAGGTCGTGACCGACGCCCACGCCCACGTGCACGTTTCGGGACATCCCGCCGAAGCCGATCTGCGCCGATTCTACGACTGGGTGCGGCCGCCGGCCGTGATCCCGGTGCACGGGACGCCGCGCCATCTGGCCGCTAATGCGGCGATTGCGACCGACTGCCATGTGCCGACGGCCTGCGTGATCGAAAACGGCGATGTGTGCCGGCTCGCGAAAACGGGGCCGGAGGTGCTGGGACAGGTGGATGTCGGGCGTCTTAGCGTGGCGGCGGACGGGCAGTTGTCGCCGGTGCCGGCCGACGTGCTGCGCACCATGCGCCGGACCGCGCACTGAGCCGACGACACGATTCAGGGCCCCGCCGCCCGCTGGTGCCGCAGGGCATCGACCATCACGCCGACGATCGCCACGTTGATGACCAGCGCGGCGACCGACAGCCAGCCGAAGCCCCGCGTCATCTCGTAGATCTCGAAAGGGATGTAAAGGCCGCCACTGCCGGCGGCCAGCCATTCCGCCCAGCGCCGCTCCCGCCACAGACCGTAGGCTTCGATGAAGCGGACGGTGCCGTAGACTGCGGCCGTTGCCGCAAGCGTCCAGAGTCGCGCATCCGTGAGCTTTCCCGCGGCATCGAGAAAGATGCTGGGATAGTCCTTAGCCGCGTTCAGCTGAAAGTGGGTCAGCAGCTCCGCCGCTATCGCTTGCACGTCTTTGTGCAGCAGCGACAGGATGCCGGATCCCGCCAGGAACACCAGCGCGCTCTTCGAGCCTCGAACAAGGCCACGTTGCGAACGATGGGGCAGGTGTTTGAGGGCGATGAAAGTGCCTGCCTGGGCATGGCGGTGAAGGCGCGCTGTGAGGTAAACCCTCACTTCCGTCTAGCCCGTAATTCTCAAAGGCGGTGCAGCCAACGGGCCCGGCCGCGGATCCGGCGTGGTTGCGGCATTTGCCTCAGTAGGTGAGGGATATGCCTCGGAGTCAGGTGTGTTCGGAGCGAAACATAGAAACAAAATAGGTTTGTGCAAAAACGACTTGGTGTCCCTCAGTACGTCTCCGCACACTTGGTTCGTCTGTTGCTCTGGATAAACCCGTCACGCGGCCATGCGGCCGCGCCGTCCGACATCGCAGTCGGTGGGGCAGGTGTTCTGCTCCGCGATGCCGAAAGCGGTCGCGGAAACGCGAGTAAGTTTATCTAACAATCGGGAGAACAGAATGAAACGAAATCCAGGCAACCGAGTTGCGGCCCTGTTGGCCGGCACCGTCCTCGCAGGCGCTTTTTCGGAGGCATCGGCGATCGCCGTGATTGATCTGGGCGCCGTGCCCAGAACTGGTGTCTTCACGAGCGGCATCGTACCCCAGTACGCATGGGATGGCTGGAACGGCATCACGCCGAACCTGGGTTGGGCGCACAACAGCAAGTGGTACACCTTCACCCTGGCCAGGACCGCTACCGTCCAGATCACGATGACGTCCAGCGTCAATCGGATGAAGCCTGCCTTTTCCGTATGGAGGACCAGCGGGACGTTCGTCGGAGGCAATCATCTGTCGCACGCCTACAATCAAGTCGGGCTAAGTGGTTCCAGCGATTTCCTCAAACCCCAGTCGCAGGGGGGCGATGGCGCAACACAGTTCATGGGCTACGTGAACGGCGGGACGAATTTCACGAACGGGGACAACAAAAGGGTATTGGCCGGGACGGGCAACATGTCGCGCAGAGCGACACGCTATGCGGCGTTCGCGCGGACGCTGAGTGCAGGACAGTACCTCATCGCGGCAGGCGGCAGTTGCAATGCGCAGAACTGTGGAAACCCCTCATCGCATGACTTCAAGCTGAACGTGCAGTACCTGCCGTTGGCGGGCAGCGGTAAGTCTCCCTGATTCCATCTCCTCTTCCCCTGGCCTTAGCTCCGTAACCGGGGTGCGTTGGCAGGCCAGGGCGAAAAACGCGCGGAATGGGGCCTTGCCGAGTGGCTTGTTGCCGCGCTGCATGCCGGCGGCTGAAAGCTCGACGACGGCCCGGTCGTCGAAACGCGTGCAGGCCCACCTGAAACAACACGGGGTGGAGGTCGTAACGGACGGCAAGGCCCACGTGCATGTCTCGGGACACAAGGCTGAAGCCGGCCTGCGCCGGCTCTACGACTGGGTGCGGCCGCCGGCTGTGATCCCGGTGCACGGGACGCCGCGCCATCTGGCCGCCAATGCGGCGATTGCGACCGACTGCCATGTGCCGACGGCCTGCGTGATCGAAAACGGCGATGTGTGCCGGCTCACGAAAACGGGGCGGGAGGTGCTGGGACAGGTGGGTGTCGGGCGGCTTAGCTGGCGGCGGACGGGCAGTTGTCGCGGGTGCCGGCCGATGCGCTGCTTAACGATGCGTCGGACTGCGCACTGAGTCGACCGCACGGTTCAGGGCCCCGCCGCCCGCTGGTGCCGCAGGGCATCGACCATCACGCCGACGATCGCCACGTTGATGACCAGTGCGGCGACCGACAGCCAGGCGACACCCCGCGTCATCTCGTAGATCTCGAAAGGGATGTAAAGACCGCCACTGCCGGCGTCCAGCCATTCCGCCCAGCGCCGCTCCCGCCACAGCCCATAGGCTTCGATGAAGCGGACGGTGCCGTAGACCGCAGCCAATGCCGCCAGTGTCCATAAACGCGCATCAGTGAGCTTTCCCGCCGCATCGAGAAAGATGCTTGGATAGTGCTTGGCGGGATTCAGGTGAAAGTGGGTCAGCAACTCCGCCGCAATCTCGTCGATGTCCTGATGGAGCAACTACAGCGCGCCGAAGCCAGCGAGGAAGACCAGCGCGCCCTTCAAGGCTTCGAACAGGGCGATCCCGCGAACTACTGTGGGCGTGTTTGGCGGCGATGAAGGTGCTGACCTGGCCATGGCGGTGAAGGTGGCCCGTAGTCGGAATTAGGGTTGTACTGCTCGGGGGTACTGGCGTCCAGTTGGTGTGCTTTCTCTGTCAGTCTGGTTCCCAAATATCTCATGCCGATGATCGCCGTCGTGTGCCATGGACCCGATCAGGCAGTGTGTGGGGAACTGCAACTCCCGTCTACAGCGTTCCCAAGCACCTTGTCTATCGCCTAATGCAATGCTAAGTTCGGTGCGAAATTAAGCATCATAGGGGAAAGCCGTGTCACAGATCAGCCCTACGGAAGATATCCGCTCCGTCACCGATCTGAAGCGCCATACGCGCGAAATCCTCGACCATCTTCATGCGACGGGTAGGCCGGTCATCCTCACGGTGAACGGGCGTGCCGATTCCGTGTTGCTGGATGTCCGCGCTTACGAAGAGCTTCTGAGGGCGGGAAATATGGCCGAGTTGTTGACACCGGCCGAACGCGATATCGAAAGCGGAAAGACCCGTCCGATGCGCGAATTCATGGAAGAGTTCAAGGGTGGAAAGGACATACAGGGTTGAGATTACAGCAACCGCCGAGGCCGATGTTGCCGACATCTGGGACTACATAGCGCAGGATAGTCCCGAGGCGGCATCGGCCTTCATCCTGCGTTTGGAAGAGCAGATCGGCGCTCTGGAGCGGTTCCCCAAGCGCTGCCCTCGCATACCCGAGAGCCGCCTTCTAGGCGAACGATATCGCCATTTATTGTTCGGTCACTATCGGGCTATTTTTAAGATTGCCGGTGATCGCGTGATCGTGCTCCGAGTGTTGCATGGCGCCCGGCTGCTCGATACTAAGTTATTGAAAGGGGAGTCAACATAGCTGTATACGCCCAACAGGGAACGGGCGACGGTTCACTTTTTCCGTTAACTCCAGCGTGGTGCGTGTTGCCTTGAGTGTGAAGGCTTGTGATGCGAGAGCTGATACCCTTGCACGCATAACGTTAACCCACTGCAATTTGATGTTTGCCCTTGCCCCTTTGCTGCGGGAGCGACGCCTCTGAAAGGCCACAGGCCGTGTCTAAACCTTAAAGTCAAAAAGAATGCTCCGCGATGATCTGAGTGACCGTCTGATACACCTAACACGAGGAAAATCTGCAACTGCTGCAGAAGACAATTTCATCAGCATCCTCTGCGACCGAAGTCTGCGCGGAAGTGGGCGCGATATAAGAGGCGGTTTCAAGTGCGTTTGTTTTAGCGAGGCGCCGCTGGCAAAAATTTCACTGATGCTCGCCTTGCCCTCTCAATTAGGCTGCCGATATCATCCTTTTGGTGTTATGGTGGGCAAGACTTGGTTGTTCGAAAGGGGAGGACGCCCTGTTATCTATCAGTCGGAAAGCGAATACTCCATCCTCGCTGATGAAATAAAGTACCGGCATGTTCGTTATGAGCCGCATCGAGGTATCGACTATTCGTGGGAACGTGAATGGCGAGTTCAAACAGATGTGCTAGACCTCGAGCCGGATGCCACAACGCTAATCGTCCCAACTCGAGAATGGGCGAAACAGATTCGAGACCGATGGAACTTCGAAGACTCAAGAGCCAAGACGTTATTCGGAATCAGAGAAATGCTGCCACTTGAGCCGTTTCCCTGGCACTTCATCGCACTCGAAGACCTTGGCTTTCCAATAAGGTATGAAGATGAGGTGTAGCTTTCGCCAGTCGCGGTAGGGAAATGAAGAGAGAAGGGGCCTGGCTCGGATTAGCTTATGTTTAAGCTTGCAGGTGATCGCGTGATCGTGCTCCGACTGTTGCATGATGCCAGACTGCTCGATACGAAGATGCTGAAATCGGCTAGTCTCCGGTGGACCGCCAGCGCGGAAAAGGCAACCTCGTTCAATCTTCCGGACACGCGACACAGAAAATGCTTCTGTTCTGTCTGTGTATCAGCCCTGCCCTACGAGACGGACGACACAGTGGTCGCGTTCCCGCCGGTTCTCTCGATATGCCTGTGGCTCTGATGCCAGACGCGCCTCTCTTCCTTGCGAGCAAAGCGGATTTTGGGTTCAGGGGCTGGATAAGGTCCCCGCGTTTGACAGCTTTCCGCCGTGAGCGGCGAGCAATCGGCCAACTCTCGGAACGACCTGCTCATCACCCGGCTTACGGAAGGACTTGGTGTTCCGTCCTTCCGTAGTTGAGTCGGCTAGGGCTCAATCATCTCTTGGTGTTTCAGGGCGATCGAAAGAAGTCTTCCTTTCACACGGCGAGACAATCCGGGGTTGAGGAAGGCCGGTACTCCTCAATTATCGTGGGAAGTTCTCGACGTTTTCCACCCTGACAAACGAGACCGGCCTATGCAGCGGATTGTGCCCGCGATTCTCTCTCTTGAACAACATCGCGACACGCTGCAACGCGAGCCGGTGACCTACCGGCCTGCGGGTTGTCCTTCCCCGACCAGCCCATCATTAGGACGAAGAACATCGGCATGAATAGCACCACGACGCGGGTCGATCCAGGTTGCGGCTGACGGAGTTCTGTGGACCAAGAGTGACCTCACCCTGGCCCCATTCTCCTAAACGGTGGCTCTGCGACTCCGCAGGGAGTCGCGGTACACCGCTCGTCCGCTGTCGCGCCTTTCCCTTTCCTGTGCTCCTTCGCTGCGGGCTATCCGCCGGGTATTCTCCTCAGAGAAAACCAACGATGACAGTGCAGGGAGCGTGTCCGCGATAGTCGAGCGGACTCGCCCCCAGATCCGGGCGGGTTTGCTTATCCTGTATTCAGCTCGCGCAGTAAACCCTTGCTGCCCTCGGCGCATAGATCCCGAGCGTCAAGAACTCAAAAAGCCCATCAGTTGCCGTGTAGGTTGCTTCCACTTTGACGACTTTACTGGAATCACCACAGATTTGTGCAGCATCTATCGATTCTGTTTGCCCGACCCCGCGGAAAATGAAGCTTTGTTCTTGTTGCTTTGTCGGTACCGATGATGCTGAAGCGCTCGGATTGATGTAAAAGGTCTGCGTTGCGCAGCCGGTAGCCAATAAGGCGCTCGTTATCACAAAACTCATCAATTTCATCGCTGTGTCCTCTAGCGTTGGGAAAAGTACCGATTCGATCTATTCATGCTCGAATTTACACCTAAAACGTGGCCCCAATTCTACCGGAACCCGTGAGGCATGTGGGCGCATAGAATTTCGGCCCGGCTTGTAAATCCTTTTGTTGGTCCTATTGGTAGTCTAATTGGTGCTTCGTTTACTCACTACGCATGATGGCTGCCGGAAACGCGTGATCCAGGAACGATCGCGAATCTAATCCTCTCGGGAAAGACAACAATGTCTCTCTCGGAATAACCGCTGACATCATTCCGTCAGAATGTCTCCGCGTCCACGATCGTCCGGCCCCGGCTATCCCCTGACGTTCTCCGGCCCCGGCGTCCCCTCGGGCTCGGGCTTGTTCTTTCCCGACCAGCCCATCATCACGACGAAGAACATCGGGACGAACAGCACCGCGACGCAGGTCGAGCCGAGCATGCCGCCGACGATGCCGGCGCCGACGGAGTTCTGGGCGTGCGCGCCAGCGCCGGTGGCGGTGACCAGGGGCACGGCGCCCAGAATGAACGCGATGGACGTCATCACGATAGGCCGGAAACGTAGCTTGGCGGCGTGGATCGCTGCATCGCGGTAGGACATCCCCTCTTTTTTGACGCCCTCGATGGCGAACTCGACGATCAGGATCGCGTTCTTGGCCGACAGGCCAATAAGTGTCAGCAGGCTGACCTGGAAATAGAGATCGTTCGGCATCTGGAACACGAGCAGCACGAATGCGGCGCCGAACAGGGCGAAGGGCAGTGCCATCACGATCGCGATCGGCAGACTCCACATCTCGAACAGCGCGGCCAGGATCAGGAACACCATGATCAGGCCCAGCGACAGAGCCACGGCGGACTGGTTGCCGGCGATTTGCTGCTGATAGGCGAGTCCGAACCACTTCACGTCGTAGCGGTTGCCGAGGACCTTCGGCACCACGTCCTCGATGATGTCCATGATTTCGCCGGAGGTGTGGCCATTGTCCGAATCCGGGTCGACGACGATCTGGCTGGCCAGGAAGTCGTTCAGACGCGTCACGACTTCCGCACCCGTGGTCTCGGTCAACTTCATGATGTTGCCGGCCGGCACCATTTCGCCCGCCGAGTTCTTGATGTAGACGGTATTCAGCAGTTCCGGATTCTTGCGGTAATCGTATTCGCCGGTGATCTCGACCCAGAACAGGTCCGCCCATTTCGTGAAGAAGGTGATGTAGTACAGGCCGAAGATACCCTGCAGGGAGTTGTAGGCACTCTTGAAATCGACCTTGTAGTAGTAGGCCTTCTCCGGATCCACATCGACGCGCAGTTCCGGGGTGTCGATCTCGTAGAACTGGCTGGCGCGCTTGACCGAGGGGTAGTTCTTTTCCAGATATTCGACCAGCTTGACCGAATCGTCGTGGATTTCCTTGATCGAGACCGGCTGCGTCGCCTGCAGGTAAAACGTCACGCCGCCGGAGGGGCTCAGCCCGCGGATCGGTGGCTGGTTGAACGCATAGCCGTTGATGTTCTTGTTTTCGCCATTGATCTTCGTCGTTTCCTCGATGGCCGTGTCGATGGTCTGATGGACCATGTCGCGTTTGTCCTCGTCGTTCAGGACGCCCATGATGGTCGACGTGTTGGTCTTGAACGTGCCGTTGTCGATGATGTCCTGTGAGCCCATCACGACCAGGCGGTCCAGATAGGGAATGCGCTTCATCATCTCGGCGGCGATCTTGTTCGCTTCGTCGACGCTGTATTTCAGCGCGCCGCCCGGATTGACGTGGGTCACGTTGTAGAAATAGCCCATGTCTTCCAGAGGAATCAGCGAGGTCGGGATCCGCAGGAACATCGCCACGGTCGCTACCAGGACCACTGCCCAGACCGTCAGACCGATCTTGGCATGGTCGATGAGCCAGATCACCGTCGACATATAGCCGCTCTGGAGTTTCGCGAAGCCGGCATCGAACCAGCGAAAGAACACGAACTTCGGTTTAGATGCGTCGTGCTTGACGTTCTTCAGGAAGATCACGCACAGTGCCGGTGTCAGCGTCAGCGCGACGAAGCCCGAAATCACCACCGAGATCGCGATCGTTACGGCGAACTGCTGCATCATCGTGCCGCTGAATCCGCCCAGGAACGCCACAGGCACGAACACGGCGTTCAGCACCAGCACGATCGCGATGACCGGTGCCGAGACCTCCCGCATGGCTTTCACCGTCGCATCGAAGGAGTTCAAATGGTCCTCCTCCATGATGCGCTCGACGTTCTCCAGTACGACGATGGCGTCGTCGACGACGATACCAATCGCCAGCACCAGGCCGAACAGCGACAGTGTATTGATGATGAACCCGCTGGCATATATTCCGGCGAACGCGCCGATCACGGCGACCGGGATGGCCAGGATTGGAATGATGGTGCCGCGGAAATTCTGGATGAACAGGAACACCACCGCGAAGACCAGCCCGAACGCGATCAGCAGCGTGACAACGACGCCCTGGATGGCTTGATAGACGAAGATCGACGAGTCGTAGTGGTAGAAATATTTGATGCCCTTCGGCAGGAACTGGTCGATGCGCGACATCGCCGCGGCGACGGAGGCTTTGGTCTCGAGCTGGTTGGCGCCAGGGACCAGATAGAGCTGCAGCGAGACCGCCTCGAAGGTCTTGACCTCGCCGGTTTTCTCGTCCCGTTTGTGGACGTGGAAGTAATTGTTGTAGTTGTTCGCATCCAGTTCGACCCGCGCCACATCCTTGAGCTTGACGATCTGGGCGTTGCCCGCCAGGCTGAATTTCGCGGCTTCGACCTGATCAGGGTTATTGAGCGGTACCTCGTTCTTGCCGTCCAGATTGGCCCGCAGCACGATGTTCTCAAACTGCTTGACGTCGGTGTAATAGCCAGTGGTCGTGATCAGGAAGTTCGACTTTTCCGGCCCATAGGTGGGCGGCATTGCGTTTTGCCCGACCGCGTACTGATCGCTCTGGTCGCGGACCTTTTCGATGATCTCGGGGATGCCGATCTTGTAGAAGGCCAGGCGCTTCGGGTCGACGTTGATGCGGATCGCGTAGGAACGTTGCCCGAGAATGTTGACGAAGCCGACGCCGTGGATCTGCTCGATCACCGGGTAGATGTAGCGCTGCACGTAGTTGGCGATGTACAGCGGGTCGGGTGAGCCGGTTTCCGTGTAGAAGGGGATGACCTGGAACAGGTCCGGGATCATCTTGCGGATACGGATGCCCTGCGCCCGGGCCTGCTCGGGGATATAGGAATTGGAAGCCGTCAGCGAGCGGTTCAGGGTATCCGCCTCGACGATGCCGAGACTCGTGCCCACGTTGAAGTAGACGTTGATCGACACGCTGTTGCTGCCGTTCTGGCTGGCCGACTGCATGTAGATCATGTTTTCGGTGCCGGCGATCTGGTCTTCGATCGGCGCGGCGACGGCGTTCGCGATCGCTTCGGAACTGGCGCCCGGAAACGTGGAGTTGATGTTCAGCACCGGCGGAATGATCAGCGGGTACTGGTCGATCGGCGCATTCAGCGCGGCCATCACGCCGCCGATCACGATCATGATGGAGCAGACGATCGCCAGCACCGGGCGACTGATGAAGGTCTCGGAGATCACCGGTGCGCGTCCTATGGGCTGTCAGTCGTCGGCGTGGACGAACTGGGGTCGCGGTCGCTCTTCAACTCATCCACGGCAATCGGATCACCGTCGGCGATGCGGACGCCGCCATTGGTGATGACGATCATGCCGTCCTGCAGGCCCGCATCGACCAGTTGCGTTCCGTCCGTCAGGTATTTGCCGGCCGTGACACGATGCTTGCGGGCGTTATTGCCGTCCTTTATGAAGATGTACGAGGATTCGCGGTCGCGAAAAATGGCTTCCTGCGGTATCGCGTAGGTCTTCCTGACGTAGAGGTTCCGGAGGTAGACATGCACGAACTGTCCCGCCAGCAGCTTGTTGCGGGGTAATCGGGTGTTGTCGATCGTTGCGCGCAGTTGCCAGACGCCGTCGGAGAACGAGACCCGGATGTCCTTGAATTCGACCCGCCCGGCGTTTGCAATACGGGTACCGTCGGCCAGCTCGAGATCGACATTGAAGCGATAGTCGTCAGGCACCTGATACAGCCTGTCCAGCTTACCGTTCTCGATGGCCAGGCGGTCCAGTTCCGGCATCGAGAACGCCACATACATCGCATCCTGCGAGTTGATGACGTTGAGCTGGGTCTGGAAGGCCGTAACCATCATACCGGGCGAGATCATGCGCTCCGAGATGTAGCCCGAGGCGGGTGCCCGCACAGTGCAGTACTCCAGATTGAGCTTGGCATTGTCGATATTGGCGATATCGGTCATGACATCGCCGGCCGCCGCCTGATAGTTGATCAGCGCGGTGTTGACGTCCTGGATTGAGGTGACGTCCTTGTCGGTCAGGCTCGCAAAGCGGTCGTAGATGATCTTGTAGTTGTCCCGGGCCGCCTTGTCCTTCTGCAGTCGTCCTTCGAGGCTCTTCAGCGCAAACAGGTAGGGGCGCTTGTCGATCTCGTACAGCGGCTGATCCTTCTGCACGTAACCGCCTTCCTTATAGAGCTGCTTGAATATCGCGCCGCTGATGCGCGGGATCACCGGATAGTCGGTGACACCCTGGACGACACCGGGGTATTCGTAGACGTATTCGATGTCGTGCCCGTAGACCTGTTGGGCATTGACGTGCATGGTCGGGTCCGGAGGGGGCTCCTCCTTCTTGCAGGCCGTCGACAGAGCCAGTAATGCCAGCAATAAGCAGGGTATCCGCATCTCGTGCGCTCTAGAAAAGGTCGCCGAACCGATGTCCATCACCGAGATCCCGGACTGTTTCGTTGTTCTTGTACTGGTAACCGCCGCCCAGATCCTGATAGAGCGTCACGATGCTCAACAACTGGGCCAGCTTGCTCTGGGCCGTCATGATCGCCGCCTGATTGAGCGTGACACGCAGAGCCAGCACCTGTGGCCCGCCGACGAGTCCTTCCTGATGGCGCAGCTGCTCGTTGCGGTAGCGCTGATCCGTGGTGCCGTAGAAGGCCAGCATGCGGTCCAGGCTGTCGGTATATTTCTGATGCGACGACAGAGCGCTGTCGACAGCCGCGAAGGCGGCCTTGACCGTTTCCTGGTAGGCGAAAAAGTCCGCGTAGTACTGTGCCTTTGCGGACTTGATGGCGCCGAATGCGCCCAGATTGAGTATCGGCATGTTGATGCCACCCTGGTATTGCCAGTAACTGTCCTTGGCGGTGAACAGATTGCTCAGGGAGTTCGATGCCAGGCCCAGTGGTGTGGTCAGCTTGACCGTCGGGAAGAAGATGGCCGTATTCACCCCGATGTTGGCATTCGCCTGCTTCAACACGGCAGCGGCGTGGATGACATCCGGGCGGTTCTTGAGCACCGTCGACGGGAGATTGGCGGTGACGATACCCTTGTACTGCAGGTCCATGAAGGGCTGTCCGGGCGGTATGGTGCCCGGATTCTCGTTCAGCAGCACGTGAATGGCGTTGCTCAGCCGGACGATGTTGTATTCGATCACCGGGATCTCGGCGTTCGCCTTGGCCAGTTCCACCTCGTACTGTTGCAGCGTGAACAGCGAAATCAACCCGGCCCGGTGCGCCTCCGAATACTTTGCAACGACTTCCTGCAGGTTCCTGACGAGTTGCCGCTGCTGCTCCAGCCGGTATTCCTCCTCCCGCAGGCTGAAATAACTTCCCGTGACCTGGCCGATGATGGCCAGGCGGACCGCGTTCTTGGCCGCGACGGCACTCGCGATATTTGCCTCGGCCTGTTCCTGGTTGCGCAGCTGCTGGAGTATGTTCAGCGAGTAGTTGGGCACGAAGCCCGCCGAGAACGCACCGGGGAAGGGCAGGGTCGTGTAGGTGCTGTCATTGCGGTCGTGCTGGGTCGACATGTAGCCCGCGCCGAGATTGACCGTCGGCACCCAGTTCATCTCGATCTGCTGCAGGATGGCCTTGGCCTTGTAGACCCCGCCCACCGCGGACTGGATGTTGTTGTTGCGCTCCAGGGCCTTATCGACCAGCTGTTGCAGCAGCGGATCGCGGAACTTGTTCCACCATGCCATCTCGGGAATCCGTTCGGCGCCGATCTTCGCGTAAGCGTCCTGGGAGCGCCACGCGCCGGGCGCCTGGTTTTGCGGCTCCTGGTAGTCGGGTCCCCACAAGCTGCAGCCGCTCAATGTGGCCGCGCCGAACAAGCACAGATACGATCGCATCGACTTTGCGTTGCCGCCGGGCCTCACTGGAATCGGGGATTGCGTTCGGGCGGGAGCAGGTCAGGAGACTGCTGCCGCCGCCGGGGAACGTGCCCTTGGTGCGATCCGGTGGCTTTTCCCACAGTTGAGACCATTCCTCAGGTTGACCCGGTAGCCCGGTCAGCGATCACCGGCTGCCATGAGCCGCAGCCGGATGATCACGCAAGTGGCACAGGAGCCCATAAGTCGTGACGGTCGCCGGTCCCCTGCTGGTCATTGCTCAATGCCCGGTGATGCGGATGTCGAGGCTGTAGTCGGCGGCCTCGTTGCGACGCGCTGCGGCGCGCATCAGGTAAACGCGCACGGTATAGCTTCCGTTCTTCGGCAGTGCCCCGGAATAGTGGTTGCTGGAGTCGGCGCTGACGAACAGGGCAGAGTCAGCTCCCGGTGGCAGGATATTGAAATAATTCATGCGATTGCTGGACTTCAGCGTCACCGTCATGGTCTGTCCTTCCCGAGCCACGAGTTTGTAGTCGATGGTCTGGTCGCCCTTGATGTGACCTTTCAGTGTGATGCTGTCTTTGCCTTTGGCAAACTGCACCGTCTTCTGCTGGATGGCGTTGTCGGCCCAGGCGGGCGAGGCCAACAGGCCGAGGCACGCGAACGCGAGTGGGGCGTATCGTTTCACGGAATTGGTTCCTGCTGTGTGACAAAGGGGACTGGTGCGGCTGTCAGCCCGCATCGGACCGAAACCGTCCCGATATATTGCCTAAGCCGTATGATACAGGAAGGGCCGCTATTCCTTCCGATTAGCCGCTTCAGTCGGCTGTAGCCGGGAACATCGCTCGGTCGACGCGTTGGCAGATCACATACCTACGGAGTCGCTCGGTAAGTTGCTACCTTTCGCTTCAGAGCAGGCAGACCGTGCGGTGGAAATCCGCAGAGGGCGATCGCTTTCGGCCGTCGGTCCGGGTGATCGAGTCCGGCGTCGGGCCGACGACATGGCCCGAGGCTACGGTCGCCGGGTTATTCAGTACTCGACGACCCGATCCATCTTCAACAGCCAGCCGGCCTCGCCTTGCTTGAGTCTGTATTGAATCTGCCGAGTACCGCCCGTGGGCTTGCCGTTGCTGTCACCCTCCCGGTAAACGGGAAAGCGTTGGACGAAGGTACTCTCGACCACGGCGAACTCGTCATGCCCCATGTAGCCCTTTCCCAGCTTTGCGTCCTCGGCGACGGACGGCAGATAGATCTCGCTCAGCGATTTGCGACGATTGGCGGAGTACGCGACGAGCGTGCCGTAAGAGCCGCTGCCGGCCGATGTCACATAGACATACAGTTCGGGCGAGCGATCGGCATTGATGTCGGCGACTTCCGCGCCCGTCACGGTGCCGTCAATGGTCCGGACGATCGGAGCGTTGTCGATTTCGAGTCCGTTTGGGGCGATTCGGAGGGTATTTTGGGAGCCGTCGTTCCTGCTTGAGACGTGGAAGCGGATGCCGTTCAGTTCCAACTTACGGTCGAATCCGCCGCCGCCCGTCGCGGGTGTGGTCGCCGCTCCGGCGGTTGTGTTGGCGCCCGCGATCGCCAGGTCGAGCGAATACTTGGCCGTTTCGTTGCGTCGCGCTGCGCTGCGCATCAGGTACACCCGGACCGTGTACTGACCACCCGCGAGCAACTCGCCGACGAAATGGTTGCCGGAGGTCGATCCCACGAACAGTGCGGTCTCGGACCCGGGCGGCAGAACGTTGAAGTAAGCGGAGGCATTGCTCGGCTTGAAGTCCACGGTCATCGACTGGCCGGCCTTGGCCTTCAACAGATAGTCGACGGTCTGGGCGCCCTTGAGCGTGCCCTTGACGCTAGCGCCGGTGGCGCCCTTGGCGAAATGGATGGGTTCCCGGCGGATCATCTCCGCGGCGAGAAGGCTTGGCGCTGCGGTGAGCAGGAATCCGATCAATGTCCATTTGAAAGCTGGCTTCACGGCGGAATCTCCGATGCGACTAGAGTCTTGTCCTACGACAGGCCCGCATTGGGCCGGTGACAGGATACCGGTTGCAGGTGTCGAACTGCCATCAAACAGCGGGAATTCGCTCCATGAGCACCGCGACAGCGGTGTGCGCCTTACGGATCGCAGCGCATTACGGTTGGGGAACCGGGCCGAATTTTCGGCACCGCTGAGAGAGGGGTAACAGCGCGACTTGACGACGCCTGCTTGCATTTGGCGCCAAATTCGGAGCGTGCGCGGATGCGTGCTATACTCCGCGGCTGCATTGCTCTACGGTTGCAAAAGCTCATTCATGGCGAAAGAAGATCATCTGGAGATGGAGGGTAAGGTCATCGAGACCCTGCCCAACACGACGTTTCGGGTCCAGCTCGATAACGGACATATCATCACGGCCCACATCTCCGGCAAGATGCGCAAGAACTACATCCGCATCCTGACCGGCGACCGCGTGAAAGTCGAGATGACTCCGTACGATTTGACGAAAGGCCGCATCACCTTCCGTCAGCGCTAAGGGCAGGGCGCATCAGCGCCACCCGTCGCTACACCGTTTCCACTGCCCGTTCGGTATTCCTAACGTCCAGGGTCAGCCCCGCGCCGTCCGCGGCCAGGGCGATACGGACGATGCCGCCCGCCTTGAGCGTTCCGAACAGAATCTCTTCTGCCAGCGGCTTCTTGATATTGTCCTGAATGACGCGCGCCATCGGCCGTGCGCCCATTCGCGGATCGAAGCCATGCTCCGCCAGCCACTGCCGCGCGTCCGGCTCGAGCGCCAGCGACACGCTTTTCTCGGCGAGCTGTGTTTCGAGCTCGAAGATGAACTTGTCCACGACTTGCCCGATGATTTCGATGTTCAGCGGTTTGAACTGAATCGCTGAGTCGAGGCGGTTGCGGAATTCGGGCGAGAACAGACGCTCGATGGCCTTCATGCTGTCGGTCGTGTGGTCCTGCTGCGTGAAACCGATCGACGGCCGACCCCCTTCGGCGGCTCCGGCATTGGTCGTCATGACCAGAATGATGTTTCGGAAGTCCGCTTTGCGGCCGTTGTTGTCCGTGAGCGTGCCATGATCCATGACCTGCAGCAGCAGATTGAAGACGTCCGGGTGGGCCTTCTCGATTTCGTCGAGCAATAGCACGGCGTGGGGATGCTTGTTGATCGCTTCGGTCAGCAACCCGCCCTGGTCGAAGCCGACGTAGCCGGGCGGTGCGCCGATCAAACGCGACACCGTGTGCCGCTCCATGTATTCGGACATGTCGAAACGAATCAGCTCGATACCCAGCACGCGGGCCAGCTGACGCGTCACCTCGGTCTTGCCGACGCCAGTTGGGCCCGCGAACAGGAAGGCGCCGATCGGTTTTTGCGTCTCGCGCAGGCCCGCTCGCGACAGCTTGATTGCGGAGGCCAGGGTCGTGATGGCTTCGTCCTGGCCGAATACCAGCAATTTCAGGTTCTTCTCGAGTTCCCGCAGCTTGTCCTTATCGTTGGTCGACACGGTTTTCGGCGGGATCCTGGCAATCTTCGCGACGATGTCCTCGATTTCCAGCGTTCCGATCAGCTTGCGCCGGCGTGACGGCGGCAGCAGGCGTTGGCTCGCGCCGGCCTCGTCGATCACGTCGATGGCCTTGTCCGGCAGGTGGCGGTCGTTGATGTAACGGCTGGACAGCTCGGCCGCGGTCTTCAGCGCGGCCAGAGAGTACTTCACGTCGTGATGTTCCTCGAAGCGCGACTTGAGCCCACGCAGGATGTGGTAGGTTTCCTCGACCGTCGGTTCGTGGATGTCGATCTTCTGGAAACGGCGCGCCAGAGCGCGGTCCTTCTCGAAGATACCCCGGAACTCCTGGTAGGTAGTCGATCCGATGCAGCGCAGTTCGCCCGAAGCCAGCACGGGCTTGATCAGGTTGGAGGCGTCCATGACGCCGCCCGAGGCCGAGCCGGCGCCGATGATCGTGTGGATCTCGTCGATGAAAAGGATCGAGTTGGGTTCCTTCCGCAACTGCGCCAGCAATGACTTCAGACGCTTTTCGAAGTCGCCGCGGTATTTCGTCCCGGCGACCAGGGCCCCCAGGTCCAGCGCATAGATCACGCAGTCCTTGAGCACCTCGGGGACGTCGTTCTCGACGATCTTCTTCGCCAGCCCCTCGGCGATCGCGGTCTTGCCGACGCCGGCCTCGCCGACCAGCAGCGGGTTGTTCTTGCGCCGGCGGCACAGCACCTGCACGGTCCGCTCGATTTCGTCCTTGCGGCCGATCAGTGGGTCGATCTTGCCCTTGCGGGCCATCTCGTTCAGGTTCGCGGCGAATTTCTCGAGCGGGTTGCCCATGGGGCTTTCGCTGTCGTCGCCTTCCGGCGCCGCGCCGCGGGGTGACGGTTCGCTCTCGTCACGAACTTTCGAGATGCCGTGCGAGATGTAGTTTACGATGTCCAGTCGCGTCACGTCCTGCTTGTTCAGCAGGTAGACGGCATGGGAGTCCTGCTCGCTGAAGATGGCGACGAGCACGTTGGCGCCGGTCACTTCCTTCTTGCCGGAGGATTGGACATGGAAGGCCGCCCGTTGCAGCACCCGCTGAAAACCGAGGGTCGGCTGGGTCTCGCGCTTGACGCCCGGCGGAATTTGCGGGGTGGTCTCGTCGAGGAATTCGTTCAGTTCCCGCCGCAAACCGTCGACGTCGCCACCGCAGGCCTTCAGCACTTCCACGGCCACCGAGTTGTCCAGCATGGCCAGCAGGAGATGCTCCACCGTGATGAATTCATGGCGCTTCTCGTAGGCCATCCGAAACGCCGTATTCAACGAATATTCGAGTTCTTTGCTGAGCATAAGAATGGCCTGGGTTAGGAGGGCTCGTTAAGCTTCTTCCAAGGTACACAATAGCGGATGCTGATGTTGCCGTGAATAGTCGGTCACGACCTTCACCTTCGTCTCCGCGACATCCTTCGAAAACACCCCGCACACGCCCACGCCGCGCGTATGCACGTGCAGCATCACCTGCGTGGCTTTCTCCTCGTCCATGCCGAAGAAGTTCATCAAGACGTCCACGACGAATTCCATCGGCGTGAAATCGTCATTGAGCAAAATGACTTTGAACAGCGGCGGCCGCTTGAGTTTCGGCTTGGCCTCCTGTACCAGGAAGTCGTCGCCGGGAACCCGGTCGGGAAACTGTGCCATCTGTCAAACCTGCTCTGCAATCAACTACATATGCTGCCGGGTCATCGGCGGCCCGGATTCCAGCTTACCACGGAGAGTCTACGCCGCGCCGGGGCGATACACGCATTCGGCGTCGGATCCCGATAGCCTTGCGGCGTTGGACGGCGCCGGGGCCATTAGGTTGCAGCTTGGGTGAACCTGGCGGCCGATCCGTCAGGCATCGGAAGCGCCGCTTCGTCGGCCGCGGACATCGGGTAGAATGCCGGCCTTTACCCGCGATATCGGAGTTCACATCGCGACGCCAGATTCCCTGCCACCCATAGGGAGCGCGCTCCAGATCCCTTACGGCATTTTGATAGCATAGGCGTCCCGACAATACAATTGGACCGACGGTGAAGACTGCATGTACGAACGCGAAATGGCGTCTGGGACCCGGGAACGACCGCGCGTAACCGTCGCCGCCGTGGTGCAGCGCGACTCGCGATTCCTGTTTGTTTTGGAGCGCGCCGCCGACGGGCGACTCGTGATCAATCAGCCCGCGGGCCATCTCGAACGCGGTGAGTCGTTGATGGAGGCCGTGGTCCGCGAAACCCGCGAGGAAACCGGCTGGCATTTCGTCCCGGAAGCCGTGGTCGGCGTCTACCAGTGGCAGCATTCGATTTATGGCCCGAACTACGTGCGTTTCGCGGTCTGTGGTGAAGTCACCGTGCGCGACGAAGCTCCGCAACTGGACGAGGGGATCGAAGACGTGTTGTGGCTCGACTGGCACGAATTGAACGAGAGGTCAGACCAGCTGCGCAGTCCGCTGGTCCGCAGCGTGGTCGCCGATTACCTGGCGGGTGAGCGTTATCCCACCGGCCTGATCAAGGTCGTTCATGGGCCGGTAGCCAGCTAATGGAACGCATCGTCGTGGGCATGTCGGGCGGCGTCGATTCCGCGGTCGCGGCGTTGCTGCTGCTGGAGCAGGGTTTTGCGGTCACCGGCCTGTTCATGAAAAACTGGGAGGAGGACGACGGCACCAGCCTGTGCACCGCGAAGCAGGATCTGGAGGACGCCAGCCAGGTCTGCGAACGGCTCGGCATCCCGCTCCGCACGGTCAACTTCGCCGCTGAGTATTGGGACGACGTCTTCGAGGTTTTCCTGCGCGAATACCAGGCCGGACGAACGCCCAACCCCGACATCCTGTGCAACAAGCACATCAAGTTCAAGGCCTTTCTGGAGCACGCCCTGGATCTCGGCGCCGAGCGGATCGCGACCGGACACTATGCCCGCGTCGGCGGGTACGGCGGTCGACGCACGTTGCTGAAGGGCAGGGACGCCGGCAAGGATCAGAGCTATTTCCTGTATGCAATGGGGCAGGCCGCGCTGCAGCGGTCACTGTTCCCGGTCGGCGAGTTGCACAAGTCCGAGGTGCGGGCAATGGCGCAGCGGGCCGGCTTCGCGAACCATCGCAAGAAGGACAGCACCGGCATCTGCTTCATTGGTGAACGTCGCTTTCGGGAATTCCTGAGCCGTTTCCTGGCCAGCGAGCCCGGCGAGATGCGGACGCCCGACGGGGCGGTCGTCGGGGAGCACCATGGCGTGATGTATTACACGCTGGGTCAGCGGCAGGGTCTCGGCATCGGCGGCCGCAAGGACGGCGGCGGCGATGCCTGGTACGTGCTGGCCAAGGACACGGCGACGAACACGCTGATCGTGGGCCAGGGACACGATCACCCGCTGCTGTACAGCGACACGCTGGAAGCCGACAGCCTCGACTGGTTGGGCGAGCCGCTGCGGCAGCCCTTGCGCTGTGTCGCGAAAACCCGCTACCGCCAGCCGGATCAGGCCTGTCGGGTGCAGCCGCTCGCCGAGGGGCGGGTGCGGGTCAGTTTCGATCGGCCGCAACGCGCGGTCACGCCCGGTCAGTCGGTCGTCCTCTACGCGGGTGACGAGTGCCTGGGCGGCGGTATCATCGCCAACGCCTACAACCAGAATACGCCCGCCCAGGCGCCGGCCGTCGCCGCAGCCTGAGCCTCTGCACCCCGTTCACTTCAACCACGTTCAGAATCCGCATGCACCCTTTGTCATCCCTGACCGCCATTTCGCCTGTCGACGGCCGCTACGCCGATAAGGTCGCGAGTCTGCGGTCCCTGTTCAGCGAATATGCCCTGATCCACTTCCGCGTGAAGGTCGAGATCGGCTGGCTCGAAGCCCTTGCGGCAGACTCCGGCATAGCGGAGGTGCCGCCGCTGAGCGCCGCTTCGGCCGAACGCCTGCGGCGCCTCGCCGCCGAGTTCGCGCCGGAGGACGCGGCGCGCGTCAAGGAGATCGAGCGCACGACCAACCACGACGTCAAGGCCGTCGAGTATTTCCTGAAGGAACGTCTGGCCGACTCGGCCGAGCTCAGCCGGATCTGTGAATTCATCCATTTCGCATGCACCTCCGAGGACATCAACAACCTCGCGTACTCGTGCATGCTGAACGACGCCCGCTCGACGGTGTTGTTGCCGCAGATGGATCGCGTGATCGAGGCGCTGCGCGTCAAGGCGCATGAGTATGCGGCCGATGCGATGCTGTCACGGACCCATGGCCAGCCGGCGAGTCCGACGACCATGGGCAAGGAATGGGCGAACGTCGTCGCGCGCCTGCGCCGGCAGCGGGACCAGTTCGCCATGGCAAGTCTGACGGGCAAGATCAACGGCGCGGTCGGCAATTTCAATGCCCACGTCGTAGCCTATCCCGAGGTCGACTGGCAGGGCTTGGCGCGGCGGTTTGTCGAATCGCTGGGGCTGGTCTGGAACCCCTACACGATCCAGATCGAGCCGCATGACGGGATCGCCGAATGGGCCCATGCGCTGGTGCGTTTCGACACGATTCTTACCGATTTCAACCGCGACATTTGGGGCTACATCTCGGTCGGCTACTTCAAGCAGCGAGTCGTCGCCGGCGAAGTTGGCTCGTCGACGATGCCGCACAAGGTCAACCCGATCGACTTCGAGAATTCCGAGGGCAACCTCGGACTTGCGAACGCGTTGCTCAGCCACTTCGCCGAAAAGCTGCCGATCTCGCGATGGCAGCGCGATCTGACCGACTCAACCGTGCTGCGTAATCTCGGCGTGGCCGTCGCGCATGTGCTCATCGCACTGCAATCGACGCTGAAGGGCGTCTCCAAGCTGGAGATCGACCGCACCGCGCTGCACCGGGACCTAGACGACAACTGGGAAGTGCTCGCCGAGCCGATCCAGACGGTCATGCGCCGCTACGGCGTGCCGCAACCCTACGAGAAGCTCAAGGAACTGACCCGCGGGCGACGCCTCGGGGCCGAGGATCTGCGCGTGTTCGTCAACGGGCTCGACCTGCCGGCCGAGGCGAAGGCCCGACTGCTGGCACTGACCCCCGAAACCTATCTTGGCTATGCGGAGCAACTTGCGCATGAAATCTGAATCGCAGCGCCGCTGCGTGTCGTTTTGGAGCCCCCTGATGGGCGCCATGCTGTTATGGGCTGCCGGCGTCACCGCGGCGACCGCCGCACCGGTCGACCGGCTGCGAGCTTTCCTGGCCGGTGCCAAGACCTTGCAGGCCGATTTTTCCCAGGTACAGATCGATGCCAAGGGGAACGCCTCGGGCAAGAAGACCTCCGGCGTGTTTTATCTGGAGCGCCCGGGCAAGTTCCGCTGGAACTACACCCAGCCCTTCCATCAGGAAATCGTGACCAGCGCCAACAAGGTCTGGTTTTACGACGCGGATCTGGAGCAGGTCACCGTCAAGCAGTTGAACGAGGCCATCGGTTCGACGCCGGCGCTGCTGCTGAGTGGTGAGATCGCGATCGAGACCAACTTCACGATTGAGGACCAGGGCACCGACGAGGGCATGGCCTGGATCCGTCTGTTGCCTAAATCGGAAGAGAGCGGTTTCAAATACGTGCTGATCGGACTCGTCGGCGACGATTTGCGGGGCATGGAGCTGAACGACAATTTCGGGCAGGTCACGCGCATCTATTTTTCGAACGTCAAGCGCGGCCTGCGTCTGTCGCCCGATCTGTTCAAATTCACGCCGCCGGCCGGCGTGGACGTCTTCGACGAAAAGAGCCGTTGACCGGTTCCAGCGACTACCGCCCGCTCGCCGACCGGTTGCGGCCCACCAAGCTCGACGAGTTCTGCGGGCAGCGGCATCTGCTGGCGCCCGGGAAGCCGCTGTACGAGGCGGTGCGTTCGGCGCGCCTGCACTCGATGATCCTGTGGGGGCCGCCCGGCACCGGCAAGACCACGCTGGCACGCATGGTCGCGCAGCAGGCCGACGCCGAGTTCGAGCCACTCTCTGCCGTGTTGTCGGGCGTCAAGGACATCCGCGATGCGATCGCCCGTGCCCAGGCGCGGGCCGGCTACGGTCGGCGGACCCTGCTGTTTGTCGATGAGGTCCATCGCTTCAACAAGTCCCAGCAGGATGCCTTCCTGCCGCACATCGAAGACGGCACGATTTATTTCATCGGTGCGACCACCGAGAATCCCTCGTTCGAGTTGAACGGCGCGCTGTTGTCGCGGGCGCGCGTCTATGTGCTGAAAGCTATCGATGAAGACGATTTGCTGGCCGTGCTGGAGCGGGCGCTGCGGACCGAACTGGCGTCCCCCGAGGGGAGGGGCTGGGACTTTCCCGAGGAGATCCGCCGCTGGTATGCGCGAGCGGCCGGTGGCGATGCGCGTCGACTCCTCGGTTTTCTTGAAATCACCGCTGACCTGATGCCCGACGCCGCGGCCCCGGTCGTGTCGCGCGAACTGGCCGAGCAAGTGTTGGCGGGTGGCCTGAGCCAGCGCTTCGACAAGCAGGGCGAGGCCTTCTACGACCAGATCTCCGCCCTGCACAAGTCGGTGCGCGGCAGCGACCCCGATGCCTCGCTGTACTGGTTGAGCCGCATGATGGTCGGCGGGTGCGACCTGACCTATCTGGCGCGGCGCATCGTCCGCATTGCCTCGGAGGACATCGGCAATGCCGATCCGCGGGCGTTGGCTCTGGCGCTGAATGCATGGGATGCCCAGGAGCGGCTCGGCAGTCCCGAGGGCGAGTTGGCGCTGGCCCAGGCCGTCGCCTACCTGGCCTGTGCACCGAAGAGCAATGCCGTCTACCGCGCCTTCCAGGCCGCGCGGGCCGAGGCCGAGGCGACCGGGACGCTGGAGGTGCCGCTGCGCCTTCGGAACGCGCCGACGGCACTGATGCGCGGGCTGGGTTACGGCAAGGCCTACCGCTACGCGCATGACGAACCCGATGCCTATGCGGCCGGCGAGGTGTATCTGCCGGAGGGACTGCAGGGCCGCATCTACTACCATCCGGTGCCGCGCGGACTCGAAATCAAGATTGCCGAAAAGCTGGCCGTGTTGCGCGCGGCCAGCGGGATCGCCCCGAAGACCGATGCGTCATGACGCCGCGCCGGACCTGACCGCCCTCCAGCGAGCGCTGATCGGCTTGCTGGCGGACGGTCGGGCGCATTCCGGCAGTCGGCTCGCCGCGGCTCTGGGTCTGAGCCGCAGCGCGATCTGGAAGGCGATCCACCAGATCGAGGCCTTGGGCCTGACAGTCCATGCCGTTCCCGGCGCGGGCTACCGACTGGATGCGCCGCTGGAACTGCTGGATCAGGAGGTGATCCGGGGGGCGATGACGCCCGCTGCCCGGGTGCTGGCGGGCGAGATCCGGGTGCATGAGTGCATCCAGTCCACGAACGCCGCACTGCTGGCGGCTGCGCGTGAGGGCGCGCTGCGCGGCACGGTCTGTCTGGCGGAAATGCAGACCAAGGGCCGCGGCCGGCTCGGGCGAATCTGGCGCTCGCCGTTCGCCGGCAACATCTACCTGTCGGTGCTGTGGTCGTTCTCGGATTCGTCGGTGCTGGGCGGGCTGAGCCTCGCGGTCGGGGCCGTGCTGATCCGGGCGCTACGCGCGGCCGGCGTCGCCGAGGCCGGTCTGAAATGGCCTAACGATATTCTCTGGAACGAGCGCAAGCTGGGCGGTGTGCTGGTCGAGGTCACCGGTGAGACGCACGGTCGCGTTGCCGCCGTGATCGGCATTGGGCTTAACTGCCATCTGCCGGCGCAGGACGCGGCCGCGATCGATCAGGCCGTCGTTGATCTGCGCGGCATCCTGGGTGAGCGCGTGCCCTCGCGCAATCAGCTGGTGGCGGCGCTGCTGGGTGAGTTGCTGCCGATGCTTGCGTCCTTCGAGGAGCGCGGCTTCGGCGCGCATGTCGAGGAATGGCGGCGCTATCACGTCTTCGATGGGCGCCGGGCCGGCTTGGAACTGGACACGACGGTTATCGAAGGCCTCATCGCCGGCGTCACGGCATCCGGCACCCTGCTGCTCGACTGCGACGACGGAGTGCGCCGGGAGTTTGCTTCGGGGGATGTGAGACTACGTCCGGTCTCGGCATGAGGCTGCTGGTCGACATCGGTAACACTCGGGTCAAATGGGCCTGCGATGCGGGCTCGGGTCACCTGATCGCCGGCACTAGCTTTCCGAGCGACATCGACGCGCTGCCGGGTGAATTTCAGCGGCACTGGGGCGGGATTGAACGTCCGTCCGCGGTGTGGGTCTGCAATGTCAAGGGCGCGGAGCTCGAGCCTATCTTGACCGACGGGTGCACCCGGCTCTGGGGCATGGCCCCCCGCTGGATTCGCAGCGCGCCGCAGGCACATGGCATCGTCAACGCCTACGCCGATCCGTCACGGCTCGGTGCCGACCGCTGGGTCGCGATGATCGGCGCCGCGGCGCTGTTCGGCCTGCCGGTTTGCGTGGTTAGCCTCGGTACCGCGGTGACGGTCGATCTGGTCGACGCCGATGGTCGCCACCGTGGCGGACTCATCGCGCCAGGTCTCGGTTTGATGAAGGACAGCGTGTTGCAACGGGCGGAAGGGGTCCGGCCCGAGGCCGCGGTCGAGCGTTCCGCATTCTGGGGGCGTGATTCCGGTGCCTGCCTGAAAAGCGGCGTCGTTCAGATGACCATTGCATTGGTCGAGCGCGCCGTCCGTCAGGCTCACGAGGACTTGCTCGCCGAACCCACCGTGGTGCTGACCGGCGGTGATGCCGCGACGATCGCGCCACGGCTGTCGATACGCCACGAGCAAGCCCCGGACCTAGTGCTCGAAGGCCTTGCGCGCTACGAGACGTAGCTCGCGCTATACACCCAGAGGTGTCTGATGAATATCCTGATCGTGTTGACTTCCCATGACCGTCTCGGCGAGACCGGCGGGCCGACCGGTTTCTGGCTGGAAGAACTGGCAGCGCCGTACTACGTGTTCGCCGATGCCGGCGCTACGCTGACACTGGCTTCGCCCAAGGGAGGTCAGCCGCCGCTCGACCCGAAGAGCAGCGACCCGGCCTTCCAGACCGAGGCGACGCGGCGCTTCGCGCAGGATGCAGAGGCGCAAGCCGCACTTTCGAACACCGTGCCGCTCTGCGAGGTGTCCGAGCGAGACTTCGACGCGGTGTTTTACCCGGGCGGACACGGCCCCTTGTGGGATCTGGCTGAGGATGCGGATTCGATCGCGCTGATCGAGGCGCTCATCCGCGCCGGCAAGCCGGTGGCCGCGGTCTGTCATGCGCCCGCGGTGTTCCGCCATACGCACGCGCCCGACGGCAAGCCGCTGGTCGAAGGCAAACGCTTGACCGGCTTCAGCAACAGCGAAGAGGCGGCGGTCGGATTGACGGACGTGGTGCCGTTCCTGGTCGAGGACATGCTGAAGGCGAACGGCGGTCGCTACGAGCAGGCCGCCGACTGGCAACCGTTTTGCTGCCGGGACGACCTGCTGATCACCGGACAGAATCCGGCGTCATCGGAGGCCGTCGCGCGGATACTGATCGATGCGCTGACGTCCCCTACGGTAGGCTAGAATCGGCTGCTGCTGGCGAACAGATCCAACTGCGCGGGCCGGACGGTATCGCCGAGCCGGATGGTCCCGCTCCGCAGGATCTGAGCCGTGATGCCGCCATGGCCGCGCATGGCCTGATAGCCGCCCGGTCCCAATGCCGTCTCCATCCGCGAGCAGGGATGGCAGAAGCCGGTACCCTGCAACAGCACGGGGCCGATCTCGAACGGCTGATCCTTCAGCGCGTGCAGGTTGATGCCGGCGACGACCAGATTGCGCCGCAGCAGTGCCGGTGTGACCTCGCGCCCCAGCAAGGACCCGATCACGGCCAGATGCTCGTACTGCAGCAGGGTAACCTGGCGCTTGCGCTGGGTTCGCCCGGCATAGTGGTCGCCGGCGAGGCCGGTCTCGGTATCGAGATCGGCTTGGTCGGGCGTCGTCAGCGGCGCCAGCCGCTCCGGCCGTAGCCCGATCCAGACCAGCCGTCCGACCTGGGAAGCTCCGGGGTCCCACCGCACGCTCATGATGGCGGCCGCGTCGCCACGGCCGCGGTGCCTCCCAATCCCTTCGATCCGTTACCGTACCTCATCCACCCGCACCTGTATCGTTGCCGCGCGACTGCGTGTCTCTGTCGCCCCGGAGGTGATCGAGCGTTCGTCGCGGGCGATCGACTGCACGACGCCGCCCAGATCGATCCACTCTCCGAGCCGGCCGCTGACCGTGGTCGCCAGACCCTGTAGGCGGCCGGCGCCGCCATAGCCGATCGGCCGGTCTTTCGCCGTGCCGATCTCCAGCGTGACCCGATCGCCGCTGAGCCGCGGCACGACGGTGAAGCCGGTGGCGTAGTCCTGCATCGTTACGGTGTTCCGGATCACGACACCGCCCGGTGTCACAGCCGCGTAACCGGATGGGACCGGGACCGACTGGCCGATCGCGATATACGCGGGGTTGCCTTCGAGCGTCTTCACACGTTGCAGCACGTCGTCGTGCCCGCGGCCGATGCGGTCATCGACGCCGGCGCCGCGCCGATCGGTGGCATCGTGGCCGCCCTGACGCACCGAGATCATGAGCGCCCGCGCTGCGGTGTCGATGGCCGATAGAACCTGCCGTATCTGCTCGATATTCTCGGGGCTGGAACGCACGAACAGCGAATCGTCCATACCCGACAACGCGCCGCCCGGATCGACGAGCGGTTGCAGTATCGGCACGACCTGATCCACAGTGCGGTGTTGCAGGCGGATTACCGCAATCTCGTCACCCGTAGCGACCAGCGGTGCAAGCAGGTACAAGACGGCGAGGCAGATTCTGGGCGCCATGAGCCGTCGGAGGGATCCTGTTCGGCCATTACGCGACTGTCGCGCGCACTCGTTCGTCGCGGTGCGTCGCGCAGCGGGGGCCGGGAGCTGGCGATGGGTCAGGTCAGTGTGGGTCGGCGTCATCGGGGGCCATGGCGGTTTCTCCAATCGTGGAGGGCGTAGTGCCGGCATCGTCGATCAGGCGTGTGTCGGCAGTGCGGTGATCCGTATACCGGCGGATCAAGTCGACGAGTCGGCCGACATCGATCGGTTTCGCGATGTGATCGATCATGCCGGCGGCGAAACATTTGGCCCGCTCCTCTTCGCAGGCATGGGCGGTCTGTCCGGCGACCGGCAGGTCGGGCGCCAGGGCGAGGATTCGGCGCGTGGCCTCATAGCCGTCCATCTCGGGCATTTGCACGTCCATCAACACCAGGTCGCATGCGTGCTGACCGTGCTCGGCGATGTAGGACACTGCCTCGCTCCCATTGCCGACGATGACCACGCGCGCGCCGCGATCCACCAGATTGGCTTCGATGATCTGCTGATTGATTTCGTTGTCCTCTGCCACGAGGATCGACAGCCCGGCGAGCGGGAGCGCGGATTCCCCGGATGACGTTGCCGCAACAGGCGCCGGCCCGGAGGCCGCGATCACCGCCCGGTAAGGCAAACGAAACTCGAAGGTGCTACCGATGCCGGGGGTGCTCTCGACGCGGAGGCTGGCCCCCATCAACTTGGCCAATCGGCTGGTGATGGCCACGCCCAGTCCGGTGCCACCGAATTCGCGGGTCGTGGAACTGTCGGCCTGTTCGAACGGCTCGAACAGGTGTTCGAGTTGAGCTTCCGTCATGCCGATCCCGGTATCGGTGACCACCCAGACCAGTTCGTCGTCCACCCGCCGCACCGACAGCGTCACGTTGCCCGTGGCCGTGAACTTGACGGCGTTCGACATCAGGTTGATCAGGATCTGCTTGACCCGCAGGGGATCGGTCATGCAGTGCCGCGGCAGATCCGCGGCCTTCCGGACGTGAAGTGCGAGCCCCTTGTTCCGGGCCGCTTCCTCAAAGGGAGCCAGCACTTCACGCATCAGTGCGACCAGGTCCACCGGAATGGCTTCGATGATCAACTTGCCTTGCTCGATCTTCGAGAAATCGAGGATGTCATTGACGACCCCCAGCAGCAAGCGTCCGGACTGCAGAATCTTCTCGAACGCCAGGCGCGCTTTTTCGCTGTCCTGGCAATGACGGTGTCCGATCTCGGCGAAGCCGATGACGCCGTTCAATGGCGTACGGATCTCATGACTCATGTTCGCGAGAAACTCCCGTCGGGCACGCGCCAGATTCTCGGCCGCGGCCAGCGCCTCCTCACGCGCCTGTTCTGCTGCCTGACGTGCCGTCATGTCGACGAAACTGACCACGGCGCCCGCGATCTCCCCATGCTGAATCAGCGGATGGTTCGCATACATCACCGGAATCGAATGGCCATCCGCATGCCAGAAAACTTCGCGATTGACGCGCATCGGCTGACCGGTTGCGAGGCACCGGAGGCTGGGGCAATCGGCCGCGGCATAAGGGCTGCCATCGGCGTGTCGGCCGTGGAAGAGGTCATGGGCAGATTGGCCGATGACTTGTTCGGCGCGGTACCCGAGGATCTCACACGCCGCCCGGTTGATGAAGGTCGTACGGCCATCGAGGCCGATGCCGAACAGTCCGTCCGCGCTGGATTGCAGAATTTGAGCCGCTCTGGCCTCCGAGGCGAGCAATTCGGCCGAGCGCTGCTCCACCAGGTCCTCGAGGTGGGACCGATAACCTTCCAGTTCGGATTCCGCCTGTTTGCGCGCGGTGACGTCCTGCATCGCGCCTATCATCCGCTGCGCGCAACCATCGGCATCACGCAACACGTAGCCCCGGTCATACACCAGCGCCCAGCGGCCGTCGGCGCATTGGAACCGGTATTCGTCCTCCCAATGCGTTGTGGAGGGATCTCCCACCGCCTGATAGAAGCCCGCCGCGACGCGGGACCGATCCACAGGGTGAACCCGCTCGAGCCACCAGGCCGCGCTCTTCTGTTGCGTGACGATGTCCGACCATCCGAACACCTCGGTTCCGGTCACGTTCCAACGCTGCAGGTCGCTGACCGCATCCCAGTCCCAGATGACGTCGTGGGTGGCTTGCAGCGCCAGCCGAAGTCGTTCCTCGCTTTCCCGCAGCAGCCGTTCCGCCTCCCGTCGTTCCAGTTCCGCTGCGGCCCGCGGTGCGACCAGCGCCAACAGGGTCTCGCCACGTTGCGAAGCCGACAAGGGGCGCCGTCCGATGACGGCGATGAGGCCGATCGGCTGTCCCCTGGAGTCCCAGAGGATGGTACCGATGTAGGACTCCGCTCGCAGCTCCGTCAGCACCGGGTCTCTGGGGAACAAGCGCTGTACGTCACGCGGAAAGCAGCAGACGCTCTCGTCGAACACGGCACCGCAGGGTGTGTCCTTGAGCGTGTAGGTCACGTTGCTCTCGAACCGGCCGTCGTGGTAAACAGCTACCGTCGTTGCGCTGAGGCGGTCGCCTTCCAGACGGTCGATGCAGACGTATTCCATCTCCAGGCTGGCGGCGATGTGGCGGGCCAGGGACAGGAAAAAGTCCTCGCCGCTGCCCGGTACGCCACAGGTCAGCAGGAAGGCTTGGGTCTGCTCGACCTGCTTGCGTTCGGTGATGTCGAACAGCACGCAATGCGTCCGGAGAAACCGACCGTCCCGATGCCGGCAGATCCGCCCTTCGGCTTCGACGAGGATGCGTCTGCCATCCTTGTGTACGAACTCGACCTCGGCACAGTGGAGTTCACCTTGCTCCTTGAAGCGAGAGAATCGTGCGGGCAGACGTTCGGCGTGCTGTGGGCTCAGGAAATCACCGATGCAGCGACCGGCGACTTCGGTGTGTTGGTATCCGAACAGCTTCAACCAAGCGAGGTTGACATTCAGTATCCGGGCATCCTCGTCGAGGGACTGGTAGGGCACCGGCGCTTCCTCATACAGCAGACGGAAGTGCTCGGTGACATCCTGTTCGATGTCGTCCGCCGACTGGCCCGTGGCAGGGCCAGTTACCAGCAGATAAGCTTCCGACGGTGGCCGGCCGGCGGCTGCCGGCGATGCCGCTTCCAGTCGCACACGTCTCGCTGCGCCGTTGTGCGGTTTGAATTCAAACTCGAACGGTGGCACCGCACACCCCGAGAACAGCGCCAGTCGCCACCGATCGTAGGCCTCGCGATCCTCCGGCAGGATGAACTGCGACAGGGACTGCCGGTTCAGATCCGACCCTGGGACGCCCAATTGTCGGGCTGCGGCGGGGTTGGCATCCCGTATCCTGTCATCGGGACCGATGATCAGGCAGCCGGTAGGCGCGAGTTCCAGCAGTGTCGAGCAGCGCTGCCGGGATTCCGCGAGCGCTCGCCGGAGTCGCTGCAGCTCGCGCAGCCGAGTGGACCGGTTCTTTTGGTGCGCGGTGGCTTTTCGCTTCCGACCGGGCGTTGTCATGGGTTGCCCCTCGCCTTGCCAATGCCGCTTTCTTCGGGTTTCTTCATGCCCCGTCCAATTTCGACTTTTAAGACTGTCGCAAAGCGATTCGGTGCGTCTGCACGATGCGGGCCTTTTCGACGACAGCCCCGATCAGGTCGTTCTCTGCGGCGTGGAAAGCAAGCATTCGTGCCGACAGCGGCACGGCTATGCCGCCATAGTCTATCGCATCATCATGCGAGTACTGACTGATGCCGGAGTTTTCGGGCGTTCTCCGCTCGGCACCGCCGGCGGAGTCTTCGGCGGCGGCGTGCGAGCGGGCGCAGACGTTGCCGCCGTGCCAGAAGCTTGCCGGTTCGCGGGAGCCGCCATGGGGGCCGCCGCTTTCGGCTTCTGCGCGTGGTCGCTTCCGGTCTCTTCGCCGAGGAGGACTCGTTCCAACGCCGCGTCGCGGCCATAGATATCCGGCAGGAAGTGCAACAGCGGATCGTCTTTGAAGAACACCGTGTGGTAAGCGAGCCGAATCGGAATCGGCTTCGCCAGCGGTACGGTTAACGGTTGGCCGCCCACTACGGTGGCACGGATGCGGGAACGATCCCAGGGCGGGTCCAGCCCCTCCAGGACCCAGGCGGCCAGTTCCTCCGGGCGGCTCAGCCGGATGCACCCGTGGCTGAAGGTGCGCTGGCGCTCGTTGAAGAACTGCGGCTCGGAGGTGTCGTGCAGGTAGACATTATGGGGGTTGGGAAACATGAACTTCAGTCGGCCGAGCGCGTTCCACGGTCCCGGATCCTGGCGAAAAGCATAACGGACCATCGTCGTCGGCGTGATCGTCTTCCAGTCGACCGACTTCGGGTCGACTTCGGGCGCGTCCTTGGCCAGACCCTTGAAGATGCGGATATGTTTACGCGCCAGACGGGTCGGATCCTGTTGCAGTTCGGGCAGGAACTCGGCGGCCGCCAGCGCGGGCGGCACGAGCCAGTCCGGATTGAACTCGAGATACTCCATCTTTTCGTCGAAGACCGGTGTCTGCTGGTAGGCCTTGCCGACCACGACCGGCATTTCCAGGACGGTCTTCGTGTCGCTGAGCGCAACCAGTTCGAAGCCGGGAATGTTGACGACGATTTGCCGCCCGGCGCTGCGGGAAGGATTCCAGCGACGGCGCTCGAGATTAACGATGATCTGCCGTGCCCGCTGCTCGACGGGGATATTCAGAGCGCTGACCGTGGCCGCGCCGATGATGCCTTCCTGCGGTAGTGCATGACGGCGCTGGAACCGACGAACGGCCTTGGTGAGTTCGGCGTCGTAGGTGGTCGAACTCGATAGTGGGCCGGAAAAATCGCCCGATGCAGCGAGTCGTTGCCGTATCGCCGGGATGCGCGGGTCACTGGCGCCCGGCTTCAGGAGCGGGCCGGTCTCGATGTTCTTCCAGCCACCCTCGCGTGGACGTTGGCGCAGATTGCGGAGGGCAGTCCTGAGCTGCTGATACTCCGCATCCTGGGGTGGCAGTTGGCGCAACAATGCTTCGAGCGAGCTTGTGTCGAGTGCCTTCTGGAGTAGCACTCGCAGGGCGCTGACACCCGCGGCGTTCGCGCCTGTCGTGGCTTGTTCGACGCTGCGCAGTTCGCTGCGGCCCAGTGTGATGTCGCGGATATAGCGGCAAAGGCCTTCCGTCAGAGCGATTTCCAGTCGCGCCCGACTTGTGGTGTCGGTTCTGGCCCACCAGCGCGCCATGTCGGCCGTGCGATAACGGGACGGGGACAATCCTTCGTCACCGGAAGCCTCCAGCACGCTCCGCAGCGCAGCGGCGCGGGAGGATGGATGGGTGCTTGCCAACCAGGCGGATGTGAATTTGCGTGCGCTATACGCCCTGGCCACTTCGCTGCCGCAGTCCGGTTCGGATGGCGTCTCGGCGGCGGGACTGGCCAACTCGGCCAGCTTCTTCTCGAGCTCAGGCATCGCGACAGTGGGCTCGGTAGCCGCGCGGGCTGCGGAACCCGTGGCGGCAGCCGTGCTGATTAGAATCAGGATCAGAAGCCGCATGCGCGGCTGGACTAAACGGGTTGTCGGGCGCACAGGCATGGTTCGAGAGGGCGACAAAACGAGGAGGGGGGAAACCGGTAAACGCTCATCGGAGGGCTGGTGCCGCTCGGTTCCATCAGCTCGTGGCCCTGGCCGGATCACCTCTGCGGCGGGCGATCAGCTTGCCCAGGCCGGCGATCACATAACGGCGTTCGGCCGCTGTCAGAACGAAAAGCCACATGGCCAGCACGGAAAGTGCGGGAGCAGAAAAAATGATGGCCGCCGTATGCGCCAGTCCATCCGGAATGTATTGGTCGAGCGCAATCATCGGCACGGCCGTGACCATGACCAGAAATGCCAGGCGAATCAACACCTGGCGCACGAAGGCGCTCAGGCTCAAGCCGACCATCGGCCGGAGCAGCAGCAGACGGGCGAACAGTGCCATGCAGGAAACGGCGATGCTGACCAGAAACACCGTATAGGGTGGAAAGCCGCTCGCCAGCAGCAAGTAGGCGGACGGCAGGTTGATGAAGATGATCAGACCGACGATCAGCTGGAATGCCGCGATTTTGCCGGTAGCGCGGGCGACCGTCGGCAGCAGCGATGACAGCATCAGGACCAGACCGTCCGCCAGCACGAGTCTGGCAAAGATGGGCGTGTACTCGGGAACCTGCGCCAGCCATAGACGCAGCACCCATTCCATCTCGAAGGCCAGGGGCAGGCAGACGGTATACATCACGAAGAAGCAGATCTTGGTCGTCTGGAAGACCAGCTTGAACATGCTGTCCTTGTCGCCACGGGCATAGCTCTTGACGATCTGCGGGTCCGTCGGCCCGATCAGCATGGTGGAGAAGGTCTGGACCTGTCCACTGATCTGGGCCGCAATGCCATTGGCAGCGTTGACCGCCGGACCCCAGAAGATATTGAAGAGGATCGTCGTGCCCTGGTTTTTGGCGATGCTGGCCAGATCGCCGACCAGGCCCCAGCCAGCGAAGCCGGTCAGCTCGCGGTAGATGCGCTTCTCGCGCACCAGCCGCAGCCGCGCCTCCGGATAAAGGCTCCAGCAGATGAGGTAGTTCGTGATGAGTGTCGCCGCGGCAATCAGCAGCAAATAGAGACCGTATAACTCCAGTTTGTCGCCTTCGAATGCCATGAGCGCAAAGGCGGCCGCCAGTTTTGCCACCGCGCCGGCCAGGGTCAGCAGCGAGACCGCGACCATGTTCTCCTTCGCATTCAACAGTCCGGTGCAGGGAACGGTCATGACCGTGCACATGAAGATTGCGATCACGCAGTGCAGCGCCGATTCCGCGGCGACCATTCGATCGGGCGGGATGTTGAGATAGGTTCGCAGGAACCAGAAGCCGGCTGATTCCCCAAGGATGAAGGCGAGCAGCGCGATGCCGAGATGCACGGCAATCGCGACATTGAAAAAGCGCGTGACGTTGTCGGGTCGGCCTTTGCCCAGTTCGAAGCTCAGATACCGTTGCACCGACCCGGACATCGTGTTGTTGAGGAACTGCATCAGCAACACAACGCCACTGACGACATTGAAGATGCCGAAGTCGATGACGCCCAGGGCCTGCAGGATCACGCGCGACATGTATAAGGTGACCAGGGTTTGAGCGATCAGGCACACGTACATGATGGCCGTGTTGAAGGCGATCTTCTTGACGTCGAGCACGCTGCGGGGGCCTCTTGAACTGGGGGAGTGGCCGGGGCTAACCGGTAGGAGGTGTCGGGAGCGTGGCGTCGCGCGGCCGGGCGTTCCCTAACGCGCGTATCTTACATGTCCAGGCGGATGTCGCCGATGGGCGCGCTGCGCGCAGGGGGGCTGCAAAGCGAGCCCGCGGGGTCCCGAGGGGTTCCCGCCGTCGCTCCCAGCCGCGCGGCGCGGCATGGTATTCTCCGCGGCACCGGGGTCTTCGACAGAAGAGCCGGACGCGGGCGCGAGTGTCGCCCGAGCCGAGGTTTTGGTCCGGAGGAAGCGGCATGCAACAACCCGACGTCCAGCGCGGCGGCGGCCAATCTGGCGCCTTGAAAAAACTCACGAGCCGGTTCCGCGGGCTGGCGTCAGGTGTGGAGTTGAACCTGCGCCAGCTGATCGGCCTCAACGAGCCGGAGGACAAGCTGGTCAGCGATGCGCAGGACTTCTGGAAGGATGCCGGCGCTCCAGCCTTCAAGGAGAATTCTCATTGGCGTGGTCAGGGTGTTTTCGCTGACGATGCGCTCTGGCTCGAACTCGGGCGCCGGCATATCCGTCTCTACAGGGAGTTCGCCGCGGCAGTCGGCTTGACGCCACCGTTGCAGCGCATCGTCGAGTGGGGGTGTGGTGGGGGCATGAACGCCGTGCACTTCGCCGCGACAACGCCCGAATACTGTGGTGTCGACATCTCTCCCGAGAGCCTCGCCGAGTGCGGACGGCAAATGACGGCCTCCGGCTTCAGCAACTTCCGCCCGGTGTTGATTGACTCATCGTGCCCCGAAGCGGCGGTGCACCAGATCGGTGGTCCCTGCGATCTGTTCCTTTCGACTTACGTTTTTGAGTTGCTGCCTACACCCGAATACGGTTTGCGTGTGCTGCAGATCGCGCGGGACCTGTTGTCCGATCGGGGTATGGCATTGATTCAGATAAAGTACCCGGGGTCACGGCGGCGGCATGCGACGCGGCGGTGGGCCTACGAGCGTAACCTCAACTGGCATGCCACCTACGAGATCGAGGAATTCTGGATCAAGGCTCAGGAACTCGGCTTCACGCCCCGCATGGTCTCCCTGGTTCCGCTCGACCCCGCGATCAATGACCGCAATTACGCGTATTTCCTGCTGACGAAAACCGTCGCCTGAGCACACTCCGCGGCGCCCGTGTCGGGGCGCCCCCGCCCGCCCTGTCGGAATCCGTTCACTAGGCAACATTCCCGCTCCGGGTAGCATCCCGGCGGCTGGTGCGTGATGACGTGGAACCGTTGCCGCAGCATTGCGCCCACACCGCGGGCCCGCGGTGTGGGCGCAATGCCGCACAGGCCTTCGAGCACCGGCCAGCATCTCCCCATCGCGCCACGGAGAATGCAGGTTGATGGTCTTGCAAGCGAGCCGGGACTCGCAGGTCCGGCTCCGGGGTCTGGGCCGAGCCGCGGCCAGGCGCCCTTGCCATCCCCGGACACGCTGCCCGGGTGTCAATCCATTTAACACGCCAGGGTGAGCGGGGCCTCGTCGGCCTGCTAGCCCGCCGGTCCCGATAATCGGTCCTTTCTACAAGCTGCTGTTACGTTGAGGGTTAAGCGTACTCGGGTACGGGGTTTTACCTGGGCGCCGCGCTGGCCAAGGCTATTGGCAGACTTCCTGCTTCATCGAGTTCAAGGAGGTTGGTGAACACGCTGTGTTGGCCAGACCGCCCTGGCCCGCGGGGAAATCGGTGATCCCTCGGGAACCTTTGAATCTTGGCGTAAGCCGCGGCAGGGACATAGCCATGGGGGATCGAATCTTGCGAGTGCTACTGATCAACGACGATACGGCCGGTCTGGCGCAACTGAGTGATGCCATGCAGCATGCGGGGTTCGAGGTCATTACGGCTCGCGATGGCTGGACCGGTCTGGAGTTTGTCCGGCAGCGACACCCTGACGCCGTGATCTGGGCCACACCCGTCAGTGGCTCTGGGGCGAAGGACCTGCAGCGCTTGCTGGCGGACGACCCTGTGACCGAGAGGACTCCCGTGCTATTTTTCCTCGATGGGCAATGCTCGGTCGATACGCGGTACGAGACTGCCGCACCGGGTTCGGCGTCGGGGATGGCGGGGCAAGTCACGGCACGGATCCGGTCGGTGCTGCGCTATGCCGCCGCGGGCAGTTCGGGTGCAGACCGCAAATCCCACTAGGCTTCCACTCGCGGCTGCGGCCGACCCTGATCCTCGCGGGTGGCAAGGCTGTCGCCCGTGTCTCCTCACTCAATCCTGACGTCGTAGCGGCGCTTCTGTGCGCTCTCGGGGCAGTGCTGTCTTGCGCTTCAAACGAATGTTTAATAGCATCGTTTGAAACATATGATTGAGCCGTTTCGATAATGTCGTCCCAACTGGCCGAGGAAACCCGAGAACGCGTGCTGCGCGCCGCCGGCGAGGTGTTCGCGGAGCGCGGCTTTCGCGATGGGACGGTGCGGGATATCTGCGGCAAGGCCGGGGTCAACGTTGCGTCGGTCAACTACTACTTCCGAAACAAGGAGGCCTTGTATTTCGAAGCCTTGAGCTTCGCGTTCGCGGAGGCCGAAGAGCGTTATCCCTTCGATTGCCCGGAAGGCGAGGGCGTAACTCCGGCCGAGCGCCTGCGCCACTTCATTCGCAACTTCCTGATGCGCCTGCTCGACGACACGCATCTGGGCTGGCACGGCAAACTGATCACACGTGAGATCCTGTCGCCGACCGCAGCGCTGGTGCCCATCGTCGACAGCATCATGAGGCCGCGTTTCGACGCCGTTCGCAGGATAGTGATTCAGTTGGTTCCGCACCGGCTGGACGACGACAGTCTGGAGCGCTGCGTGCTCAGCATTTTCGGGCAGTGTCTGGTCTATCGGCACGCCCGTTCGGTGATCGATCAGATGCGCCCGCAGATCGTCGCTGGCCCGGAGGACCGCGAGGCCACGGCCGAGCATGTGTTCCGCTTCGTGCTCGCGGCGCTGACGCACCTGCCGCCAACGCCTGGTATCTGAGCGATGTACCGGATCGCGCTGAAGATGCTGATGGGCGACCGCGGCAAGTATCTCGGGATCATCATGGGCCTGACCTTCGCGTCGCTGATCATGACGCAGCAGCCGGCGATCTTCGTCGGGCTGATCATGCGTTCGTACAGCTTCATCACCGACCTGGGACTGCCGGACATCTGGGTTATGGATCCGGAGGTGCAATGGGTCGATGACATCAAGCCGCTGCAGGACACCGAGTTGTATCGCGTCCGCGGTGTGGCCGGCGTTGCCTGGGCGATGCCCTTGTACAAGGGTTTGCTGAAGGCGCGGCTGCCGAATGGCATGTTCCAGACCTGCATCGTCGTCGGTCTGGACGATGCAACGCTGGTCGGCGGTCCGCCGCGCATGGTGGAGGGCCGACTCGCCGACCTGCGCCGCGCCGATGCCGTCATCATCGACATCGATGGTGCTCGGGAAAAGCTTTCTCAGCCGCCGGCGGTGCCGGGCGGCAAGCGGATCGAACTGAAGATCGGCGACACCCTGGAACTCAACGACCACCGGGCCGTCATCGCCGGCTTCTCGAAGAACACGCGCACGATTCTGTCGCAGCCGGTGCTCTACACCACGTATTCGCGGGCCAAGCAATTCGCGCCGCGCGAACGGAAGATGCTGTCGTTCATACTCGCGAAGGCCAAGCCGGGTGAGGCCTTGGCGGATCTGACGCGCCGCATCCGAACGACGACCGGGCTGGCGGCTTATAGCCGCGAGGAGTTCATGGGCGTGACCTTTCGCTACTTCCTGAAGAACACCGGGATCCCGATCAATTTCGGTGTGTCGGTGATGCTCGGCTTCATCGTCGGCGCGGCCATCGCCGGCCAGACCTTCTACAGCTTTACGCGCGAGAATCTCCGCCAGTTTGGCGTGTTGAAAGCCATGGGTACGAGTAACTGGACGCTGCTGCGCATGATCCTGCTGCAGGCGACGCTGGTCGGCATGATCGGCTACGGCCTCGGCGTGGGGTTGACCTCGTTGTTCGGCTGGGCGATGCGGAACACCATCCTTGCCTTCAAGTTTCCGTGGTACCTGCTGCTGTTCAGCGGCATCGGCGTCACGCTGATCTGCGCCTTTGCAGCGCTGATCAGCATTCGCCGCGTGATCACACTCGAGCCCGCCGTGGTATTCAAGAGTTGAGCATGGGCGCGGATAAGGATCTCGCGGTGCATTGCCGCGGCGTGTTGAAGACTTATGGAACCGGCGAAGCGATGGTGACCGCGCTGCAAGGCGTCGATCTCGAGGTCCGCCAGGGCGAACTGATGATGCTGGTCGGTCCGTCGGGTTGCGGCAAGACGACGCTGATCTCGGTCATGGCCGGGATTCTCGACCAGAGTGATGGCGATTGCCGCGTCTTCGGGCAGGATTTGATGCATCTGCGCAACCACGCGAAGCTCGCCTTCCGCGCGCGAAACATCGGCTTCGTGTTCCAGGCTTACAACCTGCTGCCGACCTTGACGGCGGCGGAGAACGTCACCGTGCCGCTGCTGATCAATGGGATGGGGCGCAAGGAGGCCTTGAAGAAAGCCGAGCAGGTCCTGGAACAGGTCGGCCTGGGCGCGCGAACCCGCTCGCTGCCGTCGCAGTTGTCCGGGGGGCAGCAGCAGCGTGTCGCGATCGCTCGCGCGATCATCCACGAGCCCCGGCTCATCGTTTGCGACGAGCCGACCAGTGCGCTGGACCACGAAACGGGCCACAAGGTCATGGAACTGCTCAAGGGCATCGCGCTGCGGCGCGACCGCACGCTGGTCATCGTAACGCACGATGCGCGCATTTTCGAGTTTGCTGACCGCATCGCCGAAATGGACGACGGTCGGGTGATCCGCATCGTCACGAATTCCTCGCAACTCCACTGAGTCCGATTCCCCGGAGACCGTCGATGTTCACCCGATATCTGTTGCCGCTGCTGGCGCTCGCGGGTTTTCTGTTCGGCCTCTACATGGTCGTGACCGGCAACAAGCCGACTCCGGTCGCCGAACCGGTCGCCCAGCCGGCTCAGGCGCCTTTTGAAAGCTTCATTGCGGGCTCCGGTCTGGTCGAGGCGCGCAGCGAGAACATAGCGATCGGAACGCCGTTGCCCGGCGTGGTCACGCGCGTCGCGGTGAAGGCCGGCGAGCGGGTCAAGGCCGGCCAGATCCTGTTCGAGCTGGACGACCGGGAGGCTCGGGCCGAGGAGGGCGTGCGTCGCGCGGCGACAGCCCGCGCGCGTGCCGGCGTCGAGGAGGCCGCAGCGTCCCTGAAGGAAGCGGCGATCCTGCTGCAGCTCGCGGAAAGCGTGGACGACCGCCGCGCGATCAGCCTCGAGGAACTTGAGCGGCGGCGCAATGCGCATGCGATCGCGCGCTCGCGGCTCGACAGCGCGAAGGCGCAGGTCGGCCAGGCGGAAGCCGAATTGACCGCGGTGCGCACGACGCTGGTCCGCCTGCGCGTGCGGGCGCTCATCGATGGCGAGGTGTTGAAGGTCAATGTCCATCCAGGCGAGTTTGCGATGGCCGGTGTCACCAACCTCCCGTTACTGGTACTGGGCAATCTGACCGAACTGCGCATTCGCGTCGACATCGATGAGAACGATGCCTGGCGTTTTCGGAAGGAGGCGAAGGCGGTGGCCTACCTGCGCGGCAACCGGGACCTCAAGACCGAGCTGAGCTTCGCCTATGTCGAACCCTATGTGATACCGAAGCGCTCGCTGACCGGAGACAGCACCGAACGGGTCGATACCCGGGTCCTGCAGGTGCTGTACCGATTCGATCCGTCGCAACTCGCGGCCTATGTCGGACAACAGATGGATGTGTTCATCGAGGCGCCGGACATGATTCCGCAGACTGCTGCCGACGGACCGCCAGATACCCGGGTGTTGCCGTGAATCGCCTGGCGTTTGGGTTGCTGCTGGTCGCCCCGTGGTTGGGCGGTTGCATGGTCGGCCCGGACTACGTCGCACCCACTCCGGAAGCGCCCAAGGCCTGGTCGGAACAGCCGCACACGGCGGACGCCAGGCGCGTCCGGGCTACGGCGGAATGGTGGAAGTCCTTCGGCGATCCGGTGCTGAATGCGCTGATTGCCGAGGCGATCGGCTTCAACCTGGACATCAAGGCGGCCAAGGAGCGCATCGTCCAGGCCCGGGCCCAGCGGGTCATCGCCATCGCCGCGGGCCTGCCCATCATCAGCGGCCATGGCTTCGCCAATCGCCGCCAGAACAATTTCACCGGGCAGACCGGCGGCACGGTCATCGGGACGACCGGCGGCTTCGGGTTGAGCAGCCAGCACATCGACATTCTGCAACTCGGTTTCGACGCCAGCTGGGAACTGGACGTGTTCGGCGGCATCCGGCGCGGTATCGAGTCGGCGAATGCCGGCATCGACGCCGAGATCGAGTACACCCGCGATATCATGGTCACGCTGCTCGGCGAAGTGGCGAGCAACTATCTGGAGTTGCGGCTGGCCCAGCGGCAGATCGCGATTGCGCGGGACAATCTCGCCGCGCAGGCGGATACCCGCGACCTGACGCGGCATCGCAATCAGGCCGGGCTGACTTCCGAACTCGACGTGGCCCAGGCGTCCTCGCAGGTCGCGACCACCGAGGCCGAGATCCCGCAGCAGGAGGCACGCATCCAGGTTGCGACCCATGCGTTGGCAGAATTGCTTGGCCGCACGCCGAGCGAACTCGACCGGTTGTTGCTGCAACCCCGGCCGATTCCTTTCGCGCCGCCGCGCGTGCTCGCCGAACTGCCGTCGGAACTGCTTCGACGGCGGCCGGATATCCGTCTTGCGGAGCGCGAACTCGCTGCGGCGACGGCGCAGGTCGGTGTCGCGACCGCCGAGTTGTATCCAAAGCTGAATCTGTCGGGCTTCCTGGGTTTCCAGAACAACGATCCGACGAACTTCACGCTGCTCGGGAAGTCCTGGTCCATCGGTTCGACGCTGACCGCGCCGATCTTTAACTGGGGTCGCAACATGGCGAATCTGGAGGGTAAGGAAGCAGGGCAGCGGCAGGCGCTGCTCGGCTACCGGACCGCGGTGTTGAACGCCTATCGGGAAGTCGAGGATGCCCTGGTCGAGTACGCGACCGAGCAGCAGCGTCTTGAGTCCTTGCAGCAGGCTTTCGAAGCCGATCAGCTGGCCGTGAAGCTGGCGCAGGAACGCTATCTGCGCGGTCTCGAGAGTTTTCTGACGGTGCTGGTCGCGCAGCGTGCGCTGTTGACGACGCAGAGCCAGCTCGCGAACAGCTACGGTCTGGTATCGGCAAATCTGGTCGCGGTCTACAAGGCCCTGGGGGGCGGCTGGGAGGTCGACCCGCAACTGGCCGCGACCGTGAACGCAGCGACGACGGCGCCGCTGCCGTCACTGGTCATGCCCTGATTGTGCGGCTGCGGAGCCCCAGGCGCATCAGTCGCGTCGGAATAGGACGACGTTCTGCGAACCCGGGATCGCGAGGCGCTGGCCTCCGCGCTGCTCGATCAGCATCGCGCCTTGGGCGGTGGACTTCTGCTTCTCTGCCCAGTTGATCACCGCCGCGGTCACCGCGCTCGAGTCGATGATCTGAAAGGTATCCATCGGAGAAGTACGGCCTTGCGTCCTGATGCTGGTCCCGGTGAAGCCTCCGAGCACGACGTTCGACGACTTCTGTACCAGCGCAAATGGCGTTTGCCACAGGCCGCCTTTGCCGGGCCAGTTGGTGGTTTCGGTCTTGGTGCCGAAGACGCTTACGTTGGACGCTCGGTTGATTTCGAGATTGAAGCGTCCGCCGCTGCGTTCCGCGTTGGGCCCGTACAGATTGACGGGGCCTGCGGTATCCTCGATCAGGATGCCCCGGTAATCCGGATGTACCGCGATGAAGGACGGTCCGGCGATGAAACCGAACCAGTTCCCTCCGGCTCGCGATCCGGAGATCTTCAGCAACTGCCGCGCCCGGGTCTTCGGATCGGCGCGCCAGAAGCTGCCGGCGGCGACCTGCCGTCCGAGCGAGGTACCGCCGGCTTGCCACAGCACGCCGCCGATGCTCGTCTGGTTTTCGGTATCGTTGAGCAGCAGGATCGAGATGTCGCCGAGATAGGTCGACGCGGTGCCGGCGGGATCCGCGACCGTCCGGATCGCATATTCGGGTGTGGCCGACTCGAAATCGGCTGCGATGCGGGAGCGGTATCCCGGCACGCCGAACAAGCGGGTCCGTAGTCCGAGCACGAGCGGTTTGGTGATCCGGTAGTCGCCGCGGGGCAGGAACACCTTGGCGTCGGGGGCCCGGTCGATGGCGCGTTGGATGGCCGCCGTGTCGTCGGCACGGCCGTCACCTTTGGCGCCGAGGGTCTGCACGTTGACGACGCCCGCTTCGTCGAACGAGGGCAGCGTCTGCCAAGACCGCCGAGTCAACGGCGCCGCGGCTCGCTCAGCCTTGCCGTCCGCCACCGACAGCCTGACCCGGTCCTTGCCGCGTTGGCCGTTCACCACCATCGCCATGGCCGTGGTATCCGGCGAATAAGCATATTCGTCGATCCGCTGCGGTTGGCCGCTGGCCTTGCGCAGCTGCCCGGCGGCGTCCTGAGCCGCGATGACGCCGTCCGTCTGCACGGTCACATCGCGCATAACAAACCCGCCCTCCCCGGCATTGCGGATGACCGGTTGCCGCGTTCCTTTCGGCATCGCGATGAATCCGTCCTGAAGAAACACGCCGTTGCGTGGGCGGGGAATGTCGACCGCGACTCCGCCATCCGCGGGTGCGAAGCGGAAGGCGGTGACGGCGACCATTTCCCCTATGCGCATGCTCAGCGCGGCAGTCGTCTGCCCCTGCAGATCGATGCCGACCAGATTGAAGCCGCGCCCATTCTCGACAATGATGCCGAACTGTCCGCCCGTGACTGCGACATTGGTGGCCGAGTTGGTTCGGCCGGGCAGCCCGCGGATGCCGGCATAGCCGCCCGAGGCATCGATCCGGACATCCTCGATGTAGCTGTACTGTGCGGCCGGGATCTGGAGTGCCACGGCACCCCGGTTGCGGCCGGTCTTGATGTCGACACCGCGAAAGACCAGTCCGAAGCCACAACTGTCGTCACCGGTCCAGGTTTCGCGCTCGTCGCCTTCGCCCGCGTTTCTGAGATAGACGATGGGTTTGGCGCCGTTCGCAGTGGCAGTGTCGAAACCAGGGCTTCCGTCGCGCAGCACGATCAGTGGGCGAGTTCCACCGCTTTGACCGACGATCGCTGGGGCCTTGCGCATGGCATATGGCGTTCCGTAAGCGCCGGGGCCATTGCCGCTGGCGAATTGTTCGGCGCAGCCCCGATGCTGCCAGGCCTGGTCTCGTCGCAGCGTGTCCGATACCAGATAGGTACCGCGGGGCAGATACAGGGTGAGGCCGTACTCGTAGGCATCGTCGAGCGCGTCCTGCAGGCCGCGGGTCGAGTCCTGCACGCCCTTGGGGTCGACCGGGCGGTCCGCGCCCTTGCGATTGTGGTACAGCGTCGCGTCGAGGAATCCCGCCCTGAACAGGACATTGTCCCGGGCAATGCCCGGCGGGATCGGCAGACTACCCGGTCCCCCTGTGGCCGAATTGCCGTGCCGGGTGGTCGCGCAAGCGGACAGGCTGAGGAGTAAGGCGGCGGCCCAGATGAGAAGCCGCGGGCATACCGCAAGGCGCGGCCGTGACGGACCACGGGCAGAGGCGCCGGAGTCCGGCGGAGTTGGCGTCATGGCGTTGAGGTCTCCCTTGCGTCAGTATTTTCCCAATTCCGGCGCTCGGCTGTGATTCCGCACGCCATCAAAGCGCTAATGGTGGCCGTGCTCCGATTGCTGGCTGCTGTTCGTGGCGAGGAACGTCGTCGGTAGTACCAACCGGCTGCGGGCTCGCTGGCTGATTATCGCAGCGTTTACAGTCCGGCGTCCGGGGAAGATGCCGGATACCGGTCCGCGCTGCCACTCGCCGCACCGGCGGCCTGGTGGACCCCGGCGGAGACTGGGCAGGGGCAGGGGAATATGGCACCATGGCGCTTTGTCGGAATTCCTCACTTTGCCCCTCAACTTGGAGTCTTCCCCAGTCGTCCCGGGTCACATGCCGATGTCCCAGTGGGCATGATTTCGACCCGCATACTGTCCGGTCTCGCCGCGGCAGGCGTTCTCGTCGCATTGTTCTGGGGCCTGGGTTCGTATCCGCTACTACAGCCGGACGAAGGGCGCAACGCCGAGATTGCCCGCGAAATGCTGGAATCCGGCCGCTGGCTGGTGCCAACCTACAATGGCCTGCCATATCTCGACAAGCCGGCCTTCTTCTTCAAAGCCGTCGCCCTGTCGCTCGGTCTCTTTGGCGAAACGGAAACGGCGGCGCGCCTGCCCTCGGCGCTGTTCGCATTGGGCACCCTCGGACTGGTTTACGCATTCTGCCGCCGCACGTATGACGACGTCACCGCGCGGGTTTCCCTGCTCGTCATCGCGACCTCGCCGCTGTTTTTCGCGTTTGCGCGGTTCGTGATCTTCGACATGACGCTGGCCTTCTTCGTAACCGGAGCCATCCTCGCAGCCTATCGTGCCGCCGAGTCCGATAGGCTCGTGAAGCGTCGCCTCTACGCCGTGTCGGCGGCTTGCGCTGGTGCCGCAACCTTGGTCAAGGGTCCCGTGGGGTTCATCGTGCCGACGCTGGTGCTGTGGGTCTTTCACGCCTGGCAGGGCTCGCGGAACTGGTGGCGCGACGCGTTCGCGTGGCGGAATGTAGTGGTCTTTCTGGCGCTGGTCGTGCCCTGGTTCGTGGGCGTCAGCCTGCAGCATCCCGACTTCCCCTATTACGGCCTGGTCAAGGAGTCGTTCCAGCGCTTCACGACGGATGAGTTTCGGCGCACCGCGCCGTTCTATTACTACGCCGTCGTCGTCCTGGTGGGTTTGTTTCCATGGAGCCTGCTCGTGCCCGAAGCCGTGGTTAGGGTGTGGCGGCAGCACCGTGACCTGCGGCCGGCCGATCGGCTGTTCGTCAGTTGGGCGGCGGTCGTGGTCATCTTTTTCTCGCTATCGCAGTCGAAACTGCCGGGCTATATCCTCACGGCAGCGGTCGCTCTTGGCGTGCTGGTCGCGCGTCTACTCGCTCCCGCGCTCGCGCTGACGGCAGACCGCCTGCGGTCCGCCGTGCTGCGGCACGGCACGCTGGCCTTTGCCTGCACGGCGGTCGTGTGCGCAGGCGCAGCGGTGGTGCCGGTCATTGCGCCCGAGTGGGTCGCGAACGTAGCGCCTCGTCCGGCCCGCTACCTCGGGACGCTGGCGACTCCGCTGGCCTGGCTGGCTACCGTCTTCGCGGCAGCGGCGCTGGCTGCGCTGACGGCCTTCCTGCGGCGCGACACGCGTTTGGCCGGGCTCACCTTCATGCTCTTTCCTCTGGCGCTGGTGCCGGTTCTGACGGCCGGCATGAGCCCCTACGTGCAGCATCGCTCCGCCAAGGCCCTGATGCAAAGATTGCCGCCGCTGCCACCCGAAACCGTTCTCGTCTGTTTCCGCTGTTATCCCAACGGGTGGTCCTTCTATTCCAAACAGCTGGTGGCCGTCGTGACGGCGAGCGAGGGCTATGAGTTGCAGAGCAACTACATCCGGTTCGCGCTGCAGGGGACCGAGGTGTGGCCGGAACGTATGATTCGGGATAAAGACTTTCCCCGCTGGCTGGCGACGCTCCGGCTGCCGGCCATGATCCTCGCCAAACGCGGCGACGCGCCCGAAGTCGGTCAGCTGTTGGCCGAGCGTGGTGCGACCATGGGCCCCTTGACGGACGAGTTTGCGGGGGCTCTGCTCCTGCCCAAGGAGATGTAGAGCATGTGTGGAATTTGCGGGTTGCTGTCGACGGGTCCTGGTTCTCGCCTGGGTGGGGCCGAGTCCCGGGTGGCCGAGATGTTGCAGGTGATGGGGCATCGCGGTCCCGACGGACGAGCGACCCTGCCGGTGGCGCATGGTGCACTCGGTGCCAGCCGGCTGACCATACGTGGTTTGCTGAACGGCATGCAGCCGATCGTCGATGCGGACAGCGGCGTGGTTGCCGTCTGCAACGGCGAGATCGACAATCACCGGGAACTCAGAGCCTGGCTGGAACAGCGGGGGCGGCCCGTGCTGAAGGACACCGACGTGGCCGTCATCCCCGGGCTGTATCTCGAACTCGGGGCGGCATTTGTCGAACGGCTGGAAGGTGCTTTCGCCTGCGCGGTTTACGATCCCCGGCAGGCCAAACTGATCATTGCCCGCGATCTGACCGGCGAGCGGCCGCTGTTCTACTGGCAGAATGACGGCACGATCGGCTTCGCCAGCGAATTGTCCGGTGTGCTGAGTCAGTTCGAAACGCCTGACTGCCGGCCGGATGCCGTGGCCCGCTATCTGACCTTCGGCTTCTTCACGGCGCCGGATACGCCGATTGTGGGAGTTGAAAAGCTGCGGCCGGGGGAGATCATGACGTTCGACCTGGCCAATGCGCAGCGCGAGACGCGCCGTTATTGGCGCTGGCCGGTGGTCGAACGCCCCAAGCAGCGCGGATCGGTTGACGCTTTCGATGCGGTGTTCAGGGCCGCGGTCGATCGGCAGAGTGACGTCGATGTGCCCTATGGGGTCTTTCTCAGCGGCGGCATCGATTCGTCGCTGGTTTCCGCGGTGTTGCGCTCGCTGCGCCCGCAGTCATCGATTACCGCTTACACGATCCGGTTCCGGGAAGAGTCCTACGATGAGGGCGACTACGCGAACCGGGTCGCCGCGCTGTTCGATTTTCACAAGCGCGACATCTGGGTCGGCCCAGACGAGATCCGGGACGAAATCGAGCGGCTGGTCCGGCTCTGCGGCGAGCCGCTGGCTGATCCGGCCTGGGCGCCGGCGGCGTTGTGTGCGCGTGCCGCTTCGGCGGAGATCAAGTTGGCGCTGGCCGGCGAAGGCGCGGACGAATTGTTCGGCGGTTATCCGACCTATGCCGGTATCGGGCTGGCCAACGGCTTCCTGGCGCTGCCTCATTGGCTGCAACGCGGCATCTCGGCACTGGTTGAACGCTGGCCCGATTCGGACAAGAAAATGCCGGTTTCCTATCTGGTGAAGCGCTTTCTGCGGGGCATCAATCTCCCGCCCCCGGAGCGGCATCGTCTGTGGACCTCGCACACGCCGCCGCCTGTGCTGGAGGCACTGATCGGCTCGCATTCCTGGCCCATCGCTGCATCCGACTTTGTCGGCGAAGCCCTGGACTGCGTGCAGCGCTACGACCTCGAACATGGGTTGGGTGAGGGTCTGCTGACCAAGGCCGACCGGTCAGGCATGAGCACCGGAGTCGAAATTCGGACCCCGTTCCTTGATTCCAAGGTGCTTGAATTCTCGGCCGGTCTGGCCGGCAATGAGCGGGTTCGCGGCCTGAAGACCAAGGCTTTTCTGAAGTCCTATGCGACCCGCTATCTGCCGCGGGATATCGTCGAGCGTCGCAAACGCGGCTTGTCCGTGCCTCTCACCAAATGGCTGCGCGGCCCGCTGGCTGACTGGACGGCCGGGCGACTCGGCTCTGGGAGATTGGCCTCGGTCGGCATCGCCCGGGACGCCCCGCTCCGGCTCCTGAACGAACACTTGTCACGTGCGGCGGACCATACCCGCACGCTGTGGGCTCTGGCGGTGCTCGACATCTGGCTGGAAACCGTCGATACGGGGCTGTTCCGGTCGTTGCCGCCAGCGTTGGGGGTTCATGCCGGAGCGCCGGGTTGTGCCGAGTCGATGGCCGGCAGCAGTGGCGAGGCCTGGCGCGAGGCGTCCACCTGCGCGTTGTCGTGATGGTTGCGGTGCGGCTGGACATGCGGGGTGCCGGCGATCAGCCCGCGCGCGTCCGGGCCGTTGGTCTGCGCCGAAAAATCCGGTGGGTGGTTACACACTGATGGCTGGCGCACCGCAATGGCAACGCGGCACCCTAGTGCTCTGGAACGACGACCGTGGCTTCGGTTTCGTGCGCCCGGAGGCCGGAGGCGAGGATTTTTTCGTCCACATCAGTGCCTTCCGGAGGGGGCTGAGCCGCCGGCCTGAAATCGGTGATGCGGTTCGTTACCGGCTAGCGCGCGAGATTCCGGACAAGAAGCGGATCGCCCAGGCCGTGTTGGAGGGCGTGGCCGTCCGGCCGGTCGAGCCGGAGACGGGGCGTAAATGGCGCCGCGCGTATGCCTGGATGGTGTACATACTGATCCGGCTGCCGATTCTGCTGTCCTGCTGGGTACTCTGGAAGCACCATAACCCGATTCCGCTGCTGGTTTATGTGTTCATGAGTACACTGGCCATTCTGTACTACGGCGCGGACAAGCGGCGCGCGCTGGCCCATCGCTGGCGCATTCCCGAGTTCTATCTGCACCTGATCGAGTTCATGGGGGGATGGCCCGGTGCACTGCTGGCCCAAACCAACTTTCGGCACAAGCTCACCAAGGACAGCTACCAACGGGTTTTCTGGAGCATCATCATAGGCCACGGGCTGCTATGGGCGCTGCTGGCCCTACACGATTTCTCGGTCACTGCCCTGGGACGGGCATTTAACGCCTTCATGAACCAGGCCTTCGCGTGGGTGTTTGGCGTCGGGTAGCGGCGTTCCGAGACAGGGGCATCATTGATCCGGGCGGATCATCCCGTGAATCAGGGCGGGACGATGCTGACACGGCGCCTAGCCGATCCAGCCCATCCCAAACAGGATGAGCAGCGCCGTCCAGCCTATCATCCAGCTGGCTGTAACCGTCACCGACTGGGTGAACTCGATCCAGGTTCTTTTTCTGTTGGGGTCATTCATCATTTTTCTTGTTCTCCCCAGCGGCCGATCGGGTCGACGGGCGAAACCGAGGCCACCACGATGTGCTGTCTTTGCCCAAACCGCAGCGCCTCGATCGAGCAGTTGCGATGGAGGTCGCTACGATTGTCCCGTCAGACCATGACGTTGCGGCGGCCCAGCCTTTCGCGGCAGCCTGTGTTCACGGCGCTCGGACTGTTTCGAAAGGAGCTTAGTTCATACTGGAAAGCGATTGAAGTGTTTTCGAGGGCCTTTCATTCCGGCGGCCTGGCCGAAGCCAGCGTCGCGTTGACTCGCTGACACCCTGACGGATACCGCGCATGCGCCGATATCGCAGTTTTCCCCTACCGGGCCCTGGGCTTCCGCCGGGACTGCCCTACATCATCGGCAACGAGGCAGCCGAGCGCTTCAGCTATTACGGGATGCGGGCGATCCTGGTCGTCTACATGACGCAGTACCTGATGGATACCGCCGGCCGACTCGACACGATGAGCGAAACCCAGGCGCAGGCATACTTTCACCTGTTCGTCTCGGCCACCTATTTCACGCCGCTCCTCGGTGCACTGCTTGCCGATGGCTTTCTGGGCAAGTACCGGACCATCATCCTGCTGTCACTGGTTTATTGTGCGGGGCACCTCGCCCTGGCCTTGGACGACACCCGCAGCGGCATGCTCGTGGGACAAGCCCTGATCGCTCTGGGCGCGGGCGGGATCAAGCCCTGCGTCTCGTCACACGTCGGTGATCAGTTCAGCGTCCATAACCGGCACCTGCTCGAACGGGTGTACGGGTGGTTCTACCTGGCAATCAATCTGGGTGCCCTGGTGTCGATGCTGGTCACGCCCTGGCTTCTGGTGCGCTTCGGCGCCGCGGTGGCCTTCGGCGTGCCCGGTGTGCTGATGGCGGTTGCCACGGCCGTGTTCTGGCTCGGACGCTGGCAATTCGCGCATGTGCCGCCGGCCGGACCGGGCCTGTTGCGGGAAGCGTTGCAACCCCGAGAGTTGAGCCGCCTCGGGCAGCTTGTGGTGCTGTACGGCCTGATCGCCATTTTCTGGTCGTTGTTCGACCAGACCGGGTCGTCCTGGGTGCTGCAGGCCGCCAAGCTGGATCGCGAAATAGCCGGTCACGAGATCCTGCCCTCGCAGATCCAGGCTGCGAACCCGCTGCTCATCCTGTTGCTGGTACCGCTCTTCGGCCGCGTGGTCTACCCGGCACTGGAGCGTTGGATGCCCCTGACCTCGCTGCGAAAGCTCGGTCTCGGCATGATCCTCGCGGCGGCGTCGTTCGCGGTCGTCGCAGTCATCCAGAACGCGGTGGATCATGGCGCCAGGCCGAGCATCGGGTGGCAGTTGCTCGCCTACCTGCTGCTGACCTCGGCCGAAGTGATGGTCTCGGTGACCGGGCTCGAATTCGCCTACACCCAGGCACCATTGACGATGAAGTCCCTGGTCATGGCCTTTTACATGGCCTCGGTGGCACTGGGTAACGTCTTCACGAGTGGCATCAACTTCCTGATTTCGACGCCGGACGGAGGGAGCCGCCTGGCGGGCGCGGCCTATTTCTGGTTCTTTTGTGTGTTGATGGCCGTCACGGTACTGGTCTTCGCCGCTTATGCACGACGCTATCGGGCCGGCTCCTATCTGCAGTCGGATCGTGCGGATGCGTGAGGCCGCCGGTCACCGACGATGCGGCAGGCGCTCTGGCGCAGGGTTCAGCGTGACATGGTGGGGTTTGCCCAGCAGCGCTTTCAGTTGCTCCAGGCTGGCGATGGAGATCCTCTCTTCCGTTCCGATCGTTTCCAGATAACGGCCGTTACCCAGCCATTCCAGTGCCCGGTCGGCGCCGTCGGCTTTCGGTGCAGCATTGAGTTCGGTGCGCAGCGCAGCCAGATAGCGGGCCGTCACGGCGGCCAACTGATCGGCGGGCATTTCGCGTATCGCGCTGAACCGGCGAATGATGCTGGTCACGTCCCCGGTTCTGGGGCTCTCCAGAATCAGCTTGAACGCGTCGGCATAGCGTCGGAGGCCGGCGTGGATGTGGGCTCTTTGCGCCATGTTCATGCCGACCCAGCCGGCCCTGATCCACTTGAAGATGCCGAAACGTGTCGGAGCATCACCGGTTGCGGTGCCTAGATAGAACACGACCGAGTAGGAATCATACAGGTAGGAATCGACCCAGCCGAAACCGGGCCACACAAGCCCCGGGATGCCGGAGTAGAGGTAGGTCCAGCGACTGTCGTCGCCCAGTATGAGGCCTTGCTTGCCAACCTCGGAACGGCCTTTTTGCGCCGACAGGCTGATGAACAGCGGACGGTCCCGCCAACGCGTCAGGATCAGGGTCCGGTCCAGGTCGTACTCGTAATAGGCTCCGGTATGTGCGTCCGGGCTGTTGATCAGATGCTCGATGCCGGTGGCGATGAGCGTCTCCGGCGCGTCTGTTCTGCGCTCCCAGAACGGCGGCAGCCGTCCGTCGGAGGAATCGATGCGATTCCATCGGGCTGTTCTCACCGTCGACGGCGAGGTCACGACAGCCGGCAATGCGGTGTCGTAAGTCAGACGCAGCACGTCGGCCATCGGCCGGCGCAGGTCCAGTTGCAGATAGGCGGACGGTGCCCCGTTCCGGTCTTTGGCATAAAGGAGCGTGCCGGCGTCCTTGGGGCCGAGGAGGAACTGCAGCGTCTTGTGGAGGCGCTCCGCCCGGAACGAGGCGGCGTTCCGGCTACCGGTGCCGACCAGCCCCAACAGGTAGCCGAGTTCGGCATCGATCGCTGCATCGACCGGGACTTCGCGGGTCCCTGCCTGCGCGGGGACCAGCAGTAGGCAAAGCAGGATCACGGTCAGGATGCGTGATGGTTTCATGGAAAGCAGAGCCCAAGCGCGCCAGACGCGCAGCGAATAGGTGGTTAGTGAACGGATGCCCCGGAGTCTTGCTGTGCGGCGCGGCAGGCGCCGGCCACGCCCGCGGGCAGCGTCCGCAGCCAGGTAGCCAACCGGCTTACCGCATCGTCCATCGCCAGTGAGAACGCAGCGACGGCACCGGCCGCATCGGGGGTCGGGCAGGGGCGGCTGAGCGCAAAGCGCTGCTCGGCCAACGGCTGGTCTGCGATGGCGCCTGGTGCTGCCGCACGGGCCTGAAGTTCGACGATGACACGTGCCTGGCCCGGCTGAGAGAACACCTGCTCGAAGGTCTGCAGGTCGACTCGCAGCGGGCAGCCCGCGGGGCCGGCGGCGGCCGACAGGCGCTGCGCCAGCAGATCGGGCGGCGGAGCGATCCAGCGGTCCAGTGTGTAAAACTGGATACGGGTCGGTTGCCGGTACAACAGCCGGTAACGCAGTCTTGGATCGCGCAGCCAGTCGGGCGCAGTGACTGTTGCCGCCGTCCATGCGCCGGTTGCCGAGCGCTTGTCCGCTGCCGGCAGGCCGAAGTCGTGAACGGCGGGTGGTGCGGGGCGGTCGGGCAGCACGGAGCAGCTCACGCTGGTCAGTGCGAGCATCAGGGCGCTCCAGATCCGGGTGGAACGACAGTTCATGGTGACTCCTCGTGACCGGGTTCACCCGGCCCCGGATTCGGTGTGGGATGACCGAGCAGCAGCGCTTGGGGATCGTTCTCGACTGTGGCCGAGAAGCGTCGGATCTGATCCGTGGTTCGCTGCAGGTCGCCAATCAGGGTTTCGACGCGCGGCAGCAATTGCTTGGCAATCGTCTGCATCGCTTCCGACGTGGCGCGACCGGACTGGGCGAAGGATGCGGTCGAATCCGCCGCGTCGCGGACATGTTTCGAGGTGACGCGAAAATCGTCGGTCAACGCGCTGATTTCGCTCAGCGACTGCCCGGCTTGCCGCGTCAGTGCCGGAATACCGGTCAGCGCGTCGTTAGCCCGCTTTTCCAGAGCAACCAGATCTCGCGCGGCGATCTCGCCGCTGGTGAGGATCGCTTGCACGCGACTGCGGTTCTCTGCACCGACGACGCTGTTGAGTTGGTCCGCGAGTTGGGTCAGCTTGGGCAGCAGATCCTCGCCCGATTCGGTCAATCGGTCGAGCAGCGAGGGTCTCAGGGGGATCCGGGCCGGATCGTCGGGCCGTGTCTGCAGTGGCTCGGGGTTCTCTCCCTTGTCGTTCAGTTCCACCTGAGCGAGGCCCGTGAGGCCCTGGGTCCGCAGTGTTGCGAAGGTCCCTTGCGTGATCGGCAGCCCGCGATTGATTTCGATCTTGACCAGGATGTTGCGCACGTCCTGCGGATCGAAATCGATGGCGGTGACCTTGCCGGCTGCCACGCCGCGGTAAATCACGGTCGACTCGGCATTCAGCCCGGAGACCGTGTCCGTGGTCACGACGATGTAGGTGTCCCGGACGATGCCGTAGCTGCCGAGGAAGGTGCTGATCCCGATCAGCGCCGCCCCCAGGACGATCACAAACAGGCCGGTCAGTAGTGCGTAACTTTCCTTCGTCATGTCAGCCGGTCCGGTCGAAAACGCGCTGGGCGCGTTTGCCGTGGAAGAACTGCCGCGTGAATGGATGCGGGCAGGCCAATGCGCTGGCCAGCGGTCCATGGGCGACGAGCTGATGCTCCGCGAGCACGGCGACTTGCGTGCACAGATCCCCAAGCGTATCCAGGTCGTGGGTGATCATGACCACTGTGAAGCCGAGTTCCTGCTGCAATGCCCCGAGCAAATTGACGAACTCCTCGCTGAGTACCGGATCCAGGCCCGAGGTCGGCTCATCGAGCAGCACCAGTTCGGGTTCCAGGATCAGCGCGCGCGCCAGCGCAGCGCGCTTGATCATGCCGCCCGACAACTCGGCCGGCATCAGCAACGCGTCATTGGCGGTCAGGCCGACCATCGCCAACTTCATGCAGACCAACTGGCTGATCAGGTCTTCGTCGTGCACCCTCAGCTCGCGCAGCCCGAAAGCGATATTGTCGAAGACGTTCAGTGCGCTGAACAGGGCACCGCCCTGGAACAGCACGCCGCAGCGGTTCCGCAATTGCTGGCGGAGTTCGATGCCTGCCTGTTGCAGCAGTTCGCCGAACAGGTAGACGCGTCCCTCGGTCGGCTCCTGGAGCCCGATCATTTCCCGCATCAGGACAGTCTTGCCACACCCCGACGCGCCGACCAGCCCCAGGATCTCCCCGGGACCGAGTTCCAGGCTGATGTCCTGATGCACCAGATTGTCGCCAAAGCGCGTCCAGACGTGTTCCAGTCGGATGACGGGTACGGTAGTCACGGCATGCCCACGCCGCGGAAAACGATCGCAAACACGGCGTCGACCAGGATTACCAGCGTGATCGAGGCGACGACCGAGTTCGTGGTTTCGTGACCGATGCTCTCGGTGTTCGGCTGAATGCGCAAGCCGAAATGGCAGGCGATCAACGCGATGAACAGGCCGAAGACAGCACCCTTGCCCAGTCCGATCGCGAAATTTGCAACCGGCACCGCTTCCGGCAGCTTGCTGAAAAACTGGTGGAAGCCGATGTCGAGTTCCAACTGGGCCGAGGTCGCACCGCCGGCAAGGGCAATGATGTCGGTCCAGACGACGAGCAGCGGCAGTGCGAGGCTCAGCGCGATGACCTTGGGCAGAATCAATCGCAGCGATGCGGAAATGCCCATGGCTTCGAGGGCGTCGAGTTCCTGGGTCACGCGCATGACCCCGATGCCGGCCGTCATCGCGGAGCCCGAGCGTCCCGCCACCAGGATCGCCGCCAGCAGCGGCCCGAGTTCGCGAATGATGCTAAGCCCCAGGATGTTGACGATATAGATCTGTGCGCCGAAGGTCTGGAGTTGAAACGACGACAGATAGCTCACGACGACACCGATCAAAAAGCCAACCAGCGCCGTGATGCCGAGCGCCCGGCCGCCGGTCTCATGGATCATCGCGGAAATCTCGCGCAGTGGGATGTCGCCGGGACGGCGGAACAGATGCAAGCTGTCCAGCACGAACTGTCCCAGCATGGTGATGAAGGACAGCAGATGGTCGACCAGCGCTGCCAGGAGGCGTTGCAGTCGCTGCGGCAGCGGCAGTGCCGGCCGGGAAGCATCGCGCATGGACGGGATCTTGCCGTTCTCCCAGCGCGCGAAGGCCGATTGCTGTTCGGACCGAAGTCGGCGCCGCGGAGGCAGCGCTGCGCCCCACGCGCGCCACAATACCAGGGCGCCGGCGCTGTCCAGTCTTTCGATCCCGGTCAGATCCCATTCCAGCTCGGTCCTCCCGACCATTGCCGCAAGCGCCTGATGCAGGCCGGGCCCGGCGGCGGCCAGACCGCGCAGGTTCCAATGTCCCGTGAGTGTGACCGACGGGCCGCCGTCCGTTTCGCGCAGTTCGAGCGCGGCGCGCGAACCGTTCGCTGGGTCGGGTGTGATCATCGGGGAGATGAGTGAACGGCCGTGTCCAAAGAAGGTGAGCGCGGGCTACAGCTTTTGATTATCCGGCTATGGTACGTTCTTTTCCAGACGGGACGTGGCTTTCCGCTATCGGCCCGGGGCGTCGGTCGCCACGCTGTCACCGGGCGCCGGAGTGCTGTGTGAGGAATGCTAAAATTGCGTCCCTTTACGCAGGAATTATCTCATGTCCCTGATACGCCCCTTCGCCGCGCTGCGGCCTGCGCCGGGCCGCGCTCCCGACGTGATCGCCCCGCCTTACGACGTCCTGAATTCCGAGGAGGCGCGTGGGCTTGCCACGGGTCGCCCGTGCAGCTTCCTGCATATCTCGAAACCGGAGATCGATCTGCCGCCCGGTACCGACCTGTATGCCCCCGAGGTCTATGCCAAAGCCGCCGAAAATTTGGGCCGGCTGGTTGCGGATGGGGTTCTGCGGCGCGATGAGCAGCCGTCGTACTATGCCTACCGGCTCGTCATGGGCGAACACACCCAGGTTGGCCTGGCGGCGGCAGCAAGCGTCGCGGCCTACGATGTGAACCGCATTCGGAAACACGAGTTCACACGACCCGACAAGGAGGACGACCGCGTACGACAGATCGAGGCGGTCGGGGCCCAGACCGGACCGGTGCTGCTCGCCTACCCCGCTTGCCCGGAAGTGGATGCGATTCTGTCAGCCGTCGCGGCCACCGAGCCGGAAGCCGATGCCGTGTCGGAGGCGGGAGTCCGCCACAGCTTGTGGACGATTCGTGATGCCGGTGTGATCGCAAAAATCACCGCGAGTTTCGATGCGCTGCCGGCTTTGTATATCGCAGATGGTCATCACCGCGCGGCGGCCGCCTCGCGCGTCGCGGCGGCACGCCGGAAAGCCGACCCGTCTGCGACCGGAGCCGAGGATTACAACTACTTTCTGACGGTCAGCTTCCCCGACCACCAGATGCGCATTCTCGACTACAACCGTGTGATCCGGGATCTCAACGGGCTGACCGAGGCACAGTTGTTGGAGCGGGTCGTTGCGGCGTTCGCGGTCGAGGAGGTTCCGGCGGGCTATCAACCGGCCAGCCCGCGAGAATTCGGTCTCTATCTGGACGGCCGCTGGCGGAAGCTGCGGATTCACCCGGACCGCGTGCCGAACGATCCTGTCGGACGGCTCGATGTCTCGCTGTTGCAGGACCACCTGATCGCGCCGGTTCTCGGGATTACCGACCCGCGCCGCGACAAAAGAATCGATTTCGTTGGCGGGATCCGTGGCATGGCGGAGTTGGAGCGGCGGGTCGACTCAGGGGAGATGGCGCTGGCGCTGTCGCTCTACCCCACCAGCATGGCGGACCTGATGGCCGTAGCCGATGCCGGCGAGGTTATGCCGCCCAAGAGCACATGGTTTGAGCCCAAGCTGGCGGATGGCATGGTGTCGCATCTGCTGGATTGAACCTTTCGTCCGTGCCGGTGGCGCCGGTCAGGGCGCCTCCGCGAAATCGTACACGAGGAAACGGTCTACGAGGGGCTTGAGCCCTTTGTCGATTACGCGCTTGTGCTCCGGGTGCTTTAGGTAGGCATCGAGGGCTTCCTGACTTTCGAAGCTCGCAACGATCGCGATGTCGTAGGAACTGTCGACGACCTCGCGTCCGCCGGGCAGGGCCGTACCGACCTGATAGCGGACGACCATCGGCAGTTTGGCCTGAGCGCGGCTGATGTCGATATAGCGTTGTCGCGCATCGGCATTGCCGTGCTCCTTCAGCCAGACGATGACGACGTGATGGACGCGCGCGACCGGCGCCGCGGCGGTGAGTTCCGCAAAGGCGACCCCGGCGGGTAGGGACGTGCAGCAGAGGAGGACAAGGGTTCGGAGGGTTTTGCTGAGCATGGTCTTCATCCTGCGGGAGTCGATACCGCGGGCTCGCGGCGACCGAATTATGCACTCGCAGCGGCCGATTTCCGATAGATGAGGTAATAGACGACCGGAACGACCAGCAGGCTGAAGGCAGTCGATGCGAAGATGCCGAAGATGAAGCTCCAGGCCAGTCCCGAGAAGATCGGGTCCAGCGTTATCACGAACGAACCGAACATGGCTGCTCCGGCGGTCAGGAAGATCGGGCGCAGGCGGGTGGCGCCCGCTTCGATCAGCGCATCGGTGAGCGGTGCGCCTTGCTCCCGTAGGCGTTCGATGAAATCGATCAGGATAATGGAGTTCCGGACGACGATGCCGGCCAGCGCGATCATGCCGATCATGCCGGTGGCCGTGAACAGGATGGGCGTCTCGTAGCCGGCGACCGGTTCGGTGAAGAACACGTTGAGGGCCCAGAAGCCGGGCATGATGCCGATCACGGTCAGCGGGATGGCAACCATGATGATCAGGGGCATGCCGAGCGATTCGGTCTGCGCCACCAACAGCACGTAGATCATCAGTAGCGCCGCGCCGAACGCGAGTCCGAGATCGCGGAACACGTCGACCGTGATCTTCCATTCGCCCTCGCCGGATAGATCGACGGTGTAACCCGGTGGCAGCGGCTTCGCAGTTTCGATGTCCCACCAGTCGAAAACGGCCTCGACCGGGCTGCGGCCAACCATTTCGGCGATCACATAGTTCAGCCGTTTGAGGTTCTTGTGGTAGATCGTCAGGTCCGCGGGTGTTTCGACGAAGTGGCCGAGTTCACTGACCGGAACCAGTTGGCCAGAGGCGCCGCGCAGCTTGAGCCTGGTCAGCGTCGCCAGCGCCGATCGGTCGGAGCGGCTCAGGCGCAGAGTCAGGTCCATCGGTTCACGTTCATGCGGGGCATGCACGGTGCCGGCGGCGGTGCCCGCCATGCCGACCCGCAAGGTCTCGGCCACGTCGGCGACGCTGACGCCGAGCAGCGCAGCCTTGTTGCGGTCGAGGCGAAACTGCGCCGTGGTCTGGGGATCGTCGACATAATCGTCCACGTCGGCGATCCCCGAGATTCGCGTCACTTCGGTGCGCACCGTCTCGGTGACGCGAGCGAGTTCGCGGTAGTCGGCATCCAGCGGCCCATAGACCTCGGCCACGAAGGTCGACAGCACCGGCGGACCCGGCGGGCTTTCGACGATCTTGACGACCGCGCCATGGCGCTGGCCGATTTTCTCGATCTCCGGGCGGATCCGCAGCGCGATTTCGTGCGAGCGCTGCTCACGCTGCTCCTTGGGCAACAGGTTGATGCGGATCTCGCCGACGTGGCCGCCATGACGCAGGTAGTAGTGGCGAACCATGCCGTTGAAATCCATCGGCGAGGCGATGCCGATATAGGTTTCGTAATCGGTCACCTCGTTGAGGGTGGCCAGATAAGCACCGAGATCCCGTGCCAGCGCGTCGGTATCCTCGAGCGTCGTGTTGCGAGGCAGATCGAGGACCAGTTGCAGCTCGTTCTTGTTGTCGAACGGCAGCAGCTTCAGCGGGACCAGGCGCGTCACGGCGAGCAGGCTCGATGCAACCAGGGCCGCGACGATGGCCAGCAAGAACCAGCCGGAACGCGCCGGCGTCTTGATCAATCCGCCCAGCGTCCGCTCGTAGAAGCGGTACACGCCGCTGGACTTGATTTCGAGGCCTTCGTCGCCGTGTTTACCGTATTCGCTTTGCAGCAGGTGGTAGCTGGCCCAGGGCGTGACTGTGAAAGCTACCAGCAGCGACATCAGCATCGCGACCGGGACATTGAAGGCCATCGGGCCCATGTAGGGCCCCATCATGCCGGTGATGAAGAACATCGGCAGGAAGGACACGATGACAGTGAAGGTCGCGAAGATCGTCGGCGGTCGTACCTCGTCGACGGCGGTCAGCGCGGCTTCCAGTGGCGGCTCGCGCCGCAGCTGGAAATGCCGAAAGATGTTTTCGACGTCGACGATCGGATCGTCGACCAGCAGACCCAACGACAGGATCAGTGCGAACAGCGTCACGCGGTTGATCGTGTAACCGAACAGCAGGTCGCAGAACAGCGTGATCCCGAGCGTCATCGGCACGGCCAGGGCCACGATGAACGACTCCTTGGGACCGAGCGTCAGCGCCAGCAGCACGACGATCGTCGCGATGGCGATGAACAGATGCTTGACCAGTTCGTTGACCTTATGGTTCGCCGTTTCACCGTAGTCGCGCGTGAGTGTTACGGTGACGTCCTCGGGGATCACACTCCCCTTGAGTCCTTCCATGGTCTCGATCACGTGTTCTGCGACGGTGACGGCGTTGGCCCCCTTCCGTTTGGCGATGCCCAGCGTGACGGCTTGACGTTCGTCACCGACGCGCGCTTCGGTGGATTCCCCGATTTCACGGCTTTGGGCCGCTGCCTGGCCAAAGCCAATTCGTGTGTAGGATTCCGGCTCCTCCGTACCGTCAATAACCTGGGCCACATCACGCACGTACACCGGGTGTCCCGAAGGACTGGCGATGACGGTTTGTGCGACCTCTTCGGCCGATACGTAGTCGCGGCCTACGTCCAGGCGCACCCGTTCGCCGGCCCGGTCGAAGGTCCCCGCTTGCAGCTTGACGTTGGCGCGGCCGACGCTCCCGAGCAGTTCGAGCAAGGTCACGCCGTGCGCTGACATCTTCGTCACATCGGGATAGAGCAGCACACGGCGGGTTTCGCCGCCGGTCACGGTGATTCGACCGGCGTCGTCGACTGCACTGAGTTTGTCGCGCAGTTCGTCCGCCAGTCGTCGCAGCGCCGCAGTGTCGTAGGTGGGATCGGCTGAGGACAGTGTCAGCGTGACGATGGGCACATCGTCGATTTCGACCGGCTTGACCGACCAGTCGGTCACGATACGCGGGATGATGTCGCGGTGCGACATCACCTTGTTCCACACCTTGACGAGGCTGTCCTCACGGTCTTCGCCAACGTAGAACCGAACGGTCACGAGTGCCTCGCCCGCGCGCGAGGCCGAGTAGACGTACTCCACGCCGTCGATCTCGCGCAGCTTCGTCTCCAGCGGCGTCGCGACGAGCTTTTCGACCTCGTCGGCCGAGGCTCCCGGTGCGCGGACGAGGACGTCGGCTACCGGCACGATGATCTGGGGTTCTTCCTCGCGGGGTGTCAGAAGCAGCGCCGCGGCACCGAGTAGCAGCGATGCGATCAGCAGCAGCAGCGAGAGCTTGGAGGTGATGAAGAGGTGGACTATCTTCGCCGTGAAGCCGCGCTCGGCAATGTCCGCCATCACGGGTTCCTCGTTGCGATCAGGTCACCTTCCTTGAGACCGGACAGCACTTCGACCGCGTCGCCGTAGGCTTGTCCGGTACGCACATGGCGCAACTCGGCGCGCCCTTCCCGGACGAGGTGCACGCTTTCGATCTGCCCGACGCGCCTGACGGCGGACGCCGGGATCAGCAGGACTCGGCGCTGACCACAGGCTTGCTCGACCCAGATGAACGTCCCCGGTTTAAGCGATGACCCGGATGGCAGGTTGGCCTTGATCAGCACCGTGTGGGTCTGCGGGTCGGCGGACGGGGCGATTTCCGATACCTCGACGGTGAGTCGTCGCGATGTGGCGCGCTCGACCAGACTCAGCGGATTACCGATGCGCAGGCTTCCAGCGCAGCGTTCGGGGATCGGCACTTCGACCCGCAGTCGACTGGACTCGAGGATCGTCAGAATCGGCGTCCCCGGGAGCGCCGTATCGCCCGGATCGCGGTGCCGTTGCTGGACCACGCCGTCGAATGGGGCGCGCAGAGCCGTTTCCGAGAACAGGGTTTCGATTTCCCGGACGCCACTTTCGGCCTCGCGCACGCGGGCATCGCCGGCCTTGGTAGCGGCCAGGGCGGCGTCGAAGGACTGGCGGGTGGCGGCTTCCTTGCGGAACAGAGCCTCGGTGCGCTGCGCATCGGCCCGATAGCGGGTCGCTTCAGCCTGCGCCGCCATCAGCGCCGAGCGTGCCTGCTCGAGTTTGGCCTTCAAGCTGCGATCGTCCAGAGTCACGAGGAGGTCGCCGCGGCTGACCCGGTCACCGGCGCGGACCTGGATTGTCTCGATACGCGCGGCGATCTTCGGTGACAACTGGGCCTCTGTGCGTGCGCTCACCGTTCCAGGCCAGGAAGCCACTTCGCCGATGTCCTGGAGGCGAGCCGCGGTGGTCACGGTGGGAACGCCGCTGCTGGCCGGCACGGAGGCCTCGCCGGGAGGGACCTTGTCCCGGAATCCCCCTTCGAGCCAAACGAGCAGCAGGATCAGCGCCGCGACGGAAAGCGTGCCGTAAATCAGTGTGCGTCGGCCTGTGCCGTCTGAATGTTCGCTCATGGATCCCCTTGCCTCAACGCCAGTAGCCTGCCGCTTTTTTCAGGTTCGCTTCGGTGACGTAGGCCTGGTAGCGTGCGGCCAGGGAACGGGCCTGGGCGCCGGCCCGATCCGCTTCCGCCTCGAGATAGCGGGTGACCGTCGTGGTGCCGCCCCGGTATTGTTCATGCACCAGCCGCAGGGCTTCTTCGGCTGCTGCGACCGCGGCACGCGTGACCCTCAGACGCTCCATCGCATCCTTGATCCGGGTGTGCGCATCGCGCACTTCCTTCTCGATTTCCAAGCGGTTCTGTTCGCGCTGGGCTTCGGCCTCCGCGACGCGGCGTTCCGCTGCGGAAACCTTCGCAGTCGTTTCTCCGCCCGTGAACAGATCGAGTTCGGCGCTGATGCCGATACTGGTATTTTGTTTGGCCGTGGAAAAGCCGGGTGACCGTAAGTTCTGCCCGTATGCGGCGTAGGCATTCACGCGCGGCAGGTGAGCCCCGCGCTCGGCCTGAAGTTCGGAAACCCGCATCTGCACGAGCCGGTCGGCCGCCTGCAGTTCGGGGCGCCGAGCGTGAGCTTCCTCCAGCACCTTGGCGAGGTCAACGACACCGGTGGCGGGCTCCGGACCCTCGGTGTCCGCAATCGCAAGAGGCTTGCCGTCGTTGCCACCGAGCAGCGCCATCAGGCCCGATCGGGCCAATTCGACGGCATTCAGGGCCTGCACTTCGGACTCGCGGGCCTCGGCAAGGCGCACCTCGAGCGAAAGCACGTCGGATTTCAGACCGGTTCCTTCTGCATGGCGTGCACGCGCCTGCAGCAACTCACTGGTCACGGCTTCGAGCGAACGCTGCGCAACTTCCACCTGGCGCGGCGCTATCGCCAGGGCGTAGTAGGCTGAGGTAACCGCCGCGGCCAAATGATTGTGGAGCGCAGACTGCTCCAGTTCGGTCTGTTCGACGCCGAGTTCCGCGGCCTTGCGCTTGTAGAAGTCCTGCCCGCCCCGGAACAGCGACCAAACGCCGACGACCTCCGGCCGGAAGTTCTCGACCCATCCCGGATCGTTGATGTTCAGGGACTCGTTGAAACGCCGCTGCGAGACGATGTAGAAGAATGCCTCGGCCGGATTGTCCGTGTAGTTGTATGCGACTCGTGCCGATACGCGCGGATAGAACGCGGCAACTGATTGCTCCACCTTCGCCTGGGCTTCGCCATAGCGCTCGGCCGCGGCGCGCAGGCTGGGGTTGCGCTCGAAGGCCAGGTCGATGGCCTGCTGTAGCGTCAGCCCGGGACTGCCGGCGGCCGCTTGCTTATGCGGCGTTTCCGCTTCCGGCGCGGCCAGCGCGAGCGGTTTGCGGGCTTCCCGTGCGGCCGTCGCCGGAGTGGTGGCGGTTGCCAGGCTCGCAATGACGCAGGCAGCCACGCACGCCTGACGAAAATTCGCGCCGTTCATGAAGCGGTTTGGTTTTCCTTGTTGTGGACCAGCACTCGCGACGCCCCAAACTATACCATGCCTGATTAAGGCGTCCTGGTGTCCCCTGCGTGGCTGCGATTACCGATCGAATGTTAGAAAATGCTGATGTCTTTGGCAAGGATCGGCGGGGATTGCCGATGACGACCCTGGCCTGGCAGTCGACGGCGCCTGAGGCGCCGGGTGTGCGGGAGGTCGACGGAGACGCGGGAGGCTATGAGTCCTGAGCCGACGGGGCGGGGGGGCGGGTCAGGGTGATCTCGCCCATTGTTGCCTCGATCCACGTCTCGACGCGTTCATTGATCTCGGCTGCCGTCAGCGTCGTGGGGTCGATCGGCGGCCCGATACGCACGGATATTCTGCCGGGACGCTTCAGGAAACCATGCCGGGGCCAGTACTCGCCGGCGTTGTGGGCCACCGGGACGACGAGGTACCCGGACCTTTTCGCCAGGGTTCCGCCACTGGCGCCGTAGCGTCCCTTCGTACCGGGTGCGACGCGGGTTCCCTCAGGGAACAGAATCAGCCAGCGGCCTTTCCTGAGACGCGCTTCGCCGTCGCGGAGGATCTGCTTGATGGCCGCCGTTCTGGCCGAACGGTCGATCGCGATGGGTTCCAGGGAGGCCATGGCCCAACCCCAGAACGGCAGGCGCAGCAACTCCTTTTTCAGGATGAAGCACACGGGGCGGAAGACGGTCTGCAACCCGATCGTTTCCCAGGTCGACTGATGCTTCGACAAGACGATGCAGTTGGTCGCCGGGACGTGCTCCTGTCCCTCGACCTCGAAGCCAAGCTTGCAGATCTTCTGCAAAGACCAAAGAACGAAGCGCACCCACTGGCTGGCGACCCGATACCGCGTCTCGAAGCCGAGCGGGTAGGCGATCACCGTCAGCAGTCCGATCAGAATGCCCGAGGTCGCCATGGTCACGAAGAACAGGCTCGAGCGCAGGTAGAGCCCGAGCGCGTTGGGCAAGGGACTGTCGGATCGGGTCATGACAGAAGCGAACGAACTGTGCCGGGGTGCCGGTGAGTTACGGCTGTAGCCGGCCGATATCGGCGATATTCAGGAACAGGCGTTCGACCAGCGCGAGCAGCCCCAGCCGGTTGCGCCTGATCGCCTCGTCGTCGGCCATGACGAGGACGTCGTCGAAAAACCGGTCCACTGGCTCCCTCAGTTCGGCCAGGCGCGCCAGAGCCGGTCCGTAATCGCCGCGCTGCAGCAGCGGCAGGACGTCTTCCTGAGCTCTCCGCGCGGCGGCAAAAAGCTCGCTCTCGGCGCCCCCGACGAGCAGCTCAGGCGCGACGTTGGCGACGATTTCGGCGTCGGATTTCCGCAGCAGATTCCGGATCCGCTTGTTGGCAGCGGCCAGGCTCTCGGCCGCCGGCAACCGGCGGAAATCCGCCACGGCGCGCAGCCGCCGCTCGGCGTCCAGTGGCCGCGCAAGGCCGAGGCTGAGCACGGCGTCGATATCGTCAGGGCGCCATTTCTGTTCGAGAAAGTGCCCGCGCAATCGTTCGGTGACGAATTCGATCACCGCTGCGGCGGTCTTGCCAGCGTCGAAGGTGTGGGAATACAGTCCGAGCGCCTGATCGACGAGTTGCGGTACGTCGAGATCGAACTGGCGTTCAATGATGATGCGCAGCGTGCCCAGCGCGGCCCGGCGCAGGCCATAGGGATCACGATCGCCGGAAGGCAGCAGGCCGACGCTGAAAATGCCCGCCAGCGTATCGATCTTGTCGGCGACCGCCAGGATCCGTCCGGCACTCGTGTCGGGCAGGGGACCGCCCGACTGGCGCGGCCGGTAATGCTCCTCGATCGCTGCGGCCACCTCATCGGGCTCGCCCTCGGCCAGGGCATAGTATCGGCCCATGATGCCCTGCAGGTTCGGAAACTCACCCACCATTTCGGTCAGTAGATCGGCCTTGGCGAGCCGGGCGGCGCGCAGGGCGAGGGCGGCGTCGTGACCGGTGGCGGCGGCGATCGATTCCACGAGACGTTGCAGGCGCTCGCTCTTGGCCAGCAGAGAACCGAGCTTGGCCTGGAAGGTGACCGCGCCGAGGTCCGCGACGCGGCTATCCAGCGTCCGCCGACGATCCTGCTTCCAGAAGAACTCCGCGTCGGCGAGCCGGGGTGTGACGACGCGTTCGTTACCGGCGCTGACGGTCGCCGGCTGGCGACTCTCGAGGTTGCTGAAGGTCACGAAGTAGGGCAGCAGCGCGCCACTGGCATCCTTGATCGGAAAATACTTCTGGTTGCCTTGCAGCGTCGTGATCAGGACTTCGGCAGGGAGTTCCAGGAAGCGGGGATCGAAGCGACCGATGACCGGTACCGGCCATTCGACCAGCGCCGCGACCTCGTCCACCAGATCGGCATCGAGATGCGGTGTGCCGCCGACGGATACGGTCAGTTCGTTCGCCCGCTGGCGAATCGCGGCCGTGCGGTCGTCGAAGCGTGCGATGACTTTGCCCTTGCGTTCGAGCGCGTCGGCGTAATCCGCCGGCACGGAGAGTTCGAAAGGCTCCGGGCAGTGAAAGCGATGTCCACGCGTGGTCCGTCCGGTTCTGACGCCGAGAACGATGGCGTCGACGACGTCGGATCCGAACAGCAGGACCGCCCAATGCACGGGCCGGACGAACTCCGTGTCGCCGGAGCCCCAGCGCATCCGCTTGGCGATCGGCAGGTTGACGAGCGCCTGATTGATCAGATCCGGCAGCAGGCTAGGGGTCTCGGCCCCGCTGACCGACTGGCGGAAACCCAGCCATTCGCCCTTGTCGCCGGCGATCACGATCAGATCGTCGACGGTGACGCCGCAGCTGCGGGCGAAACCTTCCGCGGCCTTGGTGGGGCTGCCGTCCGACTGACGCGCGGCGCTCAGTGCCGGGCCGCGGCGTTCGATGACGCGATCCCCCTGGACCGTGGCGAGACCTTCGACCAGCACGGCCAACCGCCGCGGCGTCGCGAAGCCTCGCACGATGCCGTGTCCGAGGCCCGCCGCCGCAAGCCCCGCGGTCACATTCCCGGTGAGCGTCTCCGAGAGGACGCGCAGCGATTTGGGCGGCAGTTCCTCGGTACCCAGTTCGAACAGCAGATCGAGATGTTCAGACATACGCCGTCTCCCCGGAAGCATTCAGCATCGGGAAGCCGAGGCGCTCGCGTCCGGCGTAGTAGCATTCGGCCACCGATCGCGCGAGTTCGCGTACCCGGAGGATGTAGCTCTGGCGCTCCGTGACGGAAATCGCGCGGCGGGCATCGAGGAGGTTAAACGTATGCGATGCCTTCAAGACCATCTCGTACGCCGGCAGCGAGAGGGTGCGTTCGACCAGACGCCGGCATTGCGCTTCGTAGTGGTCGAAGGAGCGAAACAAGCCTTCCGTGTCGGCGAGTTCGAAGTTGAAGGCCGACATTTCGACCTCGTTCTGGTGATAAACGTCGCCGTAGGTCACACGTCCGTGCGGTCCGCGTGTCCAGGTCAGGTCGAATACGCTCTGGACTCCCTGGAGATACATCGCGATTCGCTCGATGCCATAGGTGATTTCACCGGATACGGGTCGGCAGTCGATGCCGCCGACCTGCTGAAAATAGGTGAACTGCGTAACTTCCATGCCGTTCAACCATACTTCCCAGCCCAGCCCCCATGCGCCGAGTGTGGGCGATTCCCAGTTGTCCTCGACGAAACGGATGTCGTGCTCGAGCAAATCCAGCCCGAGATAGCGCAGCGAGTCCAGGTAGAGATCCTGGATGTTTTCGGGAGAGGGCTTCAGCAGCACCTGAAACTGGTAGTAGTGCTGCAGCCGGTTCGGGTTGTCGCCGTAGCGGCCGTCAGTGGGTCGGCGCGAAGGCTGGACGTAGGCGGTATTCCAGGGCTCGGGCCCCAGCGCGCGCAGGAAGGTCGCCGGGTGAAACGTGCCGGCGCCCACTTCCATATCGAGCGGTTGCAGAATCACGCAGCCGTTGGCTGCCCAGAATTGTTGCAGGCCGAGAATCAGTCCCTGGAAGGTCGAAACGTCGGGGGCCTGCGAAATGGAGTTCGCCACTACAGCCTCGATCGGTACTTTTGATGGGCGGCGATTATAGCCGATAATCGCCGCCTCTCCCGGTGCCGGCAGCACGCCGCGGTGTTCTGGACGCTGCGCATGGCCCGTTGCACTGTCTCCGAATCGCCCTACCATTCACGAGCTTTATGAATCGCACTGTTCGCCTGATTACGGTCGGGTTGTTGTTGAGCGGCCTTCTGGCCCTGACCTATGTCGTCATCCGCCCCTTCATCCTGCCGGTTGCCTGGGCTGTCATCATTTCCTACGTCGCCTGGCCCTTCTATCGCTGGATCCGGCAGGCCGTGACGCGGCAGCGGACGGCAGCCGCCCTGCTGACGACGCTCGCACTGGCCTCGATGCTGCTCGCGCCCTTCGTCTGGCTGACCGTGCTCCTGCAGCATGAACTCGTGGACCTGGTCCGTGTGTTGCCGGAGTGGCTGGAGCAGAAGCCGGTGGTGCCGCCCTTCGTTTCCCGTCTGCCCTATATCGGCAATCAGTTGACGACGCTGTTCGAGCCTTTCGACGACCTGCGCGGTTTGCTGAAGGAACATGGAATCCCCTGGCTCAAGCGTCTGGGCACGCCCGCACTCGGGGTCATGACGGACATCGGACAGAATGCGCTGGTCCTGTTACTGACCCTGTTCACGATGTTTTTTTTGTTCCGGGACGGTGCGATCGTCGTCGAGCAGGTCCGGGCCGTGTTCGATCCCGTGCTCGGAGAACGGACGAAGAGCTACCTGCACACGATCGAAACGACGGTCAAGGCCGTCGTCTACGGCATCGTTCTGACCGCTCTGGCGCAGGGCGCCATTGCCGGTATCGGCTATTGGCTGGTCGGCGTGAAGGCGCCGATCCTGTTGGCGATCATCACGACCTTGTTTGCGATGATTCCCTTCGGAACGCCCTTCGTGTGGGTCGCTGCCAGCGCCTGGCTGCTGATCCATGGCGAGACCTGGGCAGGGATTTCGCTGTTGCTGTGGGGTGCCCTGGTCGTCAGTTGGGTTGACAATATCATTCGCCCGCTGGTGATCAGCAGTTCGACGAGGATACCTTTCGTGCTGGTGATGTTCGGGGTGCTGGGAGGCCTCGCCGCGTTCGGGTTCATCGGCCTGTTCACGGGTCCGGTCATCCTGGCGATGGCGCTCGCCGTCTGGCGCGAATGGCTGCAGGCCCACCATGTGCCCTCCGGCTGACTCGCCCGGCGGCTCCGGTCCTATACTGCTGACCAGGTAGCGTCGGCGTGAGGGTTCACCGCCATGTTCAGTCTCATTGTCTTCGGGGGTACGGTCGTGCTCCTGCTCTTGGCGGTGGCCGTCGCGGCCTATGTCGTTCTGATCTTCAATCGTCTGGTCCGTCTCAAGCACGAAGCCCTGAAGGCGTGGTCGAACATCGATGTGCTGATTCGGCAACGGCATGACGAGATTCCGAAGCTGGTCGAAAGTTGCAAGCGGTACATGACGCACGAGAGGGCTACGCTGGTCGCAGTGCTCCATGCACGCCGGGCGGTAGCGGAGGCGAGCGACGCGCGTGACATGACCCGACTCGGAGCCGCGGAGGCGCAGCTTCGGCAGGGATTGTCCAGCGTTTTTGCCGCCGTCGAGGCCTACCCGGTACTGCAGGCCGACGAGTCGTTCCGTCGCCTGGAGACCCGGATTGTGGATTTGGAGAACGCGATTGCGGATCGGCGGGAGTTCTTCAACGACTGTGTCAACAGCAACAACATCCGTCTGGAGCAGTTTCCCGACGTGATCATCGCCCGCGTCTTCGGCTTCGAGCCCCTGGAACTGCTGAGTTTCGATGCTGACGATCTCGCCGACGTCGATCTGCGCCAACTATTCGCCTGAGCCGCCGTGTCCATCGTAGGGTGGATCAGCGGTACCGCTCCGCACCAATTCTGGCTCGCCTTCGGCGTACTGGCCGTCGTAGCGTTGGCCGGCCTGGTTCACCTGTTCAGGTCGATACACCGGTCGCGTCTGCTGTCTGACACACCCACCTCCCGGATTCGCTCAGCAGCCCAGGGTTACGTTGAACTGGAAGGCGTGGTGCGTAGGCTTGCAGGCGAACCCATCATCGCGCCACTCAGTGGTCTGCCCTGTGTCTGGTACCGCTACTCCGTTGAAAAGACGGCCCGCGACCCCGATCAGGATGGCTTGTTCGAGGGCGCCGAGCCGATCGAACAGGGTGTCAGCGACGGGCTCTTCGGGCTCGACGACGGCACTGCGCTATGTGTCGTCGATCCCGACAGCGCCGAGGTTTACGCGGCGCGTGAAGACTGTTGGCGCGGCCGCTATCGCCGGCCGGGTGGGCTCGCTCCGGATTCACCGCTGCTGCGGCATGTCGGAAACCGGGGCGTCTATCGTTATCGGGAAGCGCGTATCCAGGCCGGCCAGCGATTGTGGGCTGCTGGACGCTTCCGAACCGTGCAAGGCGGCGGGTTTCTCGATACGAATCTACAGGTCTCGCAGTTGTTGGCGATATGGAAGAAGGACCGGCCGGCCTTGTTGCGCCGTTTCGACGGCAACCACGATGGCGCGATCGACCTGAACGAGTGGGATGCGGCGCAGCAGGCGGCCGAGACGGCCGTCAGCGAGAGTGCGACGGACGATGACGTGCCGCGCGATGTGTACGTGCTGGACTGCCCCACGGATGGCAATCCCTTCCTCCTGTCCTGCCGTCCGTTTCCGCGCCTGACTGCCGACTATTCCCGCCATGCGCTCGCCAGCGCCGCATGCCTGATCCTGTCGTCCCTGGCGCTGGTCGCCGCGCTCCTCATCCGGTTTGCCGGGTGAGGGGGCACCTGCCGGCCGTGCGGCTTACTCGCCGATGATCTTGACCAGTGCGCGCTTTCTGCGGCGACCGTCGAATTCGCCATAAAAGATCTGCTCCCACGGCCCGAAGTCGAGGCGACCCTCGGTGATCGCGACGACGACCTCGCGTCCCATCACCTGCCGCTTCATGTGCGCATCGGCGTTGTCCTCCCCGGTGTCGTTGTGGCGGTATTGGCGAATCGGTTCGTGCGGCGCCAAGCGCTCGAGCCACACCGAGTAGTCATGATGCAAGCCCCGTTCGTCGTCGTTGATGAAGACACTGGCGGTAATGTGCATGGCATTGACGAGTACCAAGCCCTCGCGCACGCCGCTTTCGGCGAGGCACGCCTCGATCTCGGGGGTGATGTTGACGAAACCCATGCGGGTTGGCACAGTGAACCACAATTCCTTACGGTAACTTTTCATGGTTGCTCCGACGGACGCTGAGAAGGCTTTGAAGTTGGCTTTGGCGTGTGGTCGCCGCACCGGCGCGGCGCAGCCAGAGCGTTTCGAAATGATAGCCTCGAAGTCTGGTCGAGGTCACACAGGAGCCCGGCTCGCCGGCTCGGGAAAGCCGATGACGACGCATTGTTTCGGACGATTCTGCAGCGAGGTCTCACGTCGATGATCGGCAGCCATGTCCCCCGTGCCGACAGGTCGGTGATGGTGCGGTGCACGTTGGCGGGTGCTGGTATCGCGCTCTCGACGCTGGCGGCCTGCACCACCCCACCCGTACGCGATATCGGCGAAACGCCGGCCAGCTTCCACGATACGCGCCTGCAGTACGCCTTGGTGACGGACGACCGGAAGACCCTGCATAGCGAATTCGCGATGCAGACCACGCCGACGATACCGGAGCGCGTGGTTGCGGGTTTGGTGTTGCCCGTCACGGCCGCGGCGGAGACGGTATTCTGGCCGGTGTCCGCGTCGTTCCGAGCCTATTACGAAAGCTACTGACCTGGCTTCAGGCCGAATACGGCGACCGCTCCGGCGTGCGCCGGCCCAGCGGGTCTGTTGCAGGATTCCGCCTTCTACCTCAAACCAGCCGGGCCACGTCGGGATGGTCCGCTATCAGGCGTTTCCGCAAGGCTTCTATGGCAGACTCCCGGCCGCGATCATCGCGCGGTAGGTCGACCTGGACCTCTGCCACGACGCGTGCCGGCGGCGCGCACAGGAATGCCAGCCGGTCGGCCAGAGCGATTGCCTCGCGGAGATCATGCGTGACGAACAACACGGTGTGGGGCCGCTCGTGCCAGACTCGTACCAGTTGTTCGCGGATCCGGCGCGCGATGGGCGCGTCCAGCGACACAAAGGGCTCGTCCATGATGAGGAGTGTCGGTTTGATCGCGAACGCGCGAACCAGGGCGACGCGCCGGCTCATGCCGAGCGAGAGGCGCTCCGGGTACTGATGCTGAAATGCCGAAAGCTCCATGACATCGAGCAGATGATCGACCAGATCCGTATCGGCATCCTCGGCCGGAAGCGCAAGTTCGATGTTCTGCCTTACCGTACGCCAAGGCAACAGCCGCGGTTCCTGGAAAACGTGACCGACGCGATGTGGCTCGGTGCTGTCGCCGAACTCCACCGATCCTTCGAAGCTGCGGTCGAGACCGGCAACGATGTTGAGCAGCGTGCTCTTGCCGCATCCGGAAGGTCCCACCAGGCAGACGAACTCGCCTGCGTCCAGCGTTAAGGAGAGCCCGGCAAGCACGGTTAGCGGCAGGCCATTGGCGCTTGCCGGGAAAGTTTTGCGGGAAACCTCGATCCGCACTTGAGTGGTCATCGGCGCCAGCGTCTGGAACGAAGGTCCAGCGGCTTGAATACGAAAAATTCGACCGTCTGCACGACGATCACGAAGGCGAAGGTATAGGCGAGAATGGCCGAAACGTCGAACATTTGAAAAAACAGCTGCAGTTGGTAGCCCATTCCGTTGCTGCGTCCCAACAGTTCGACGACCAGGATGATCTTCCAGATCAGAGCGAGGCCCGTGCGTGAGGCGGCCATTATGAACGGCAGCAGTTGGGGCCAGATTACGTGGCGCAGGGTCTTCCAGCGTCCAAAGCGGTACGCCCGAGCCATCTCCAGCAGGTCCGTATCGAGTGCCCGCGTTCCTTCGCGCAGGGTCACGACGACGCTCGGAACCTTGTTGATGACCACGGCCGTTATGGCTGCCGCCTCGCTCAGCCCCAACCACACGTAACACAGGATGATCGTCACGAGTGCCGGAATATTCAGGAACAGGGTCAACCAGATATCAAAAAAGCGGTCGAGATGCCGGTACCGGCCCAGCATCACGCCGAGCGTGCCGCCGATGGTCATGGCGAGCACAAAACTGACTGCTAGCCGGGCCATCGTAATACCCAGATGGTACAGTAGCCCTCCTTCTGCCACTTCGACGACGAATACCTTGAGCACCTGCACCGGTGTAGGCAGCAGTGGGGAAGTGGCCCATAGCGCGGCGGCGTGCCATGACGCCACGAGCAGCACGAGGGCGGCGAACGGGTACCAGCGTTCAGGCCTCATATCGAGCGATGCAATGAAAAAGTCCCGGTCAGTCTGAGGGTGAAAGCCATGGCGGCGAATTGTAACGCGCCGGCGGCACGGCGAAGGACTTCCGTCCCCGGTTCGAGAGCAGCCATTCCTGCTAGTCCCCCTGGTCATTCAGCAGGAGAGCCGTGTTCCCGGTAAGCGCGTTCATCGCGATGTCACTTTTGACGACGCTGGTCTCCCGGTTCTCGCTGCGAAGCCTGGTGATTGCGGGTTTTGCGTTGAGTGTGCTGCCCAGCGTGCTGGCGGTCGCCTTCAGTTTTGCGGCACTGGAGGAATTTGCCCGCTATTCCAAACGCACGGCGTATCGGGTGGCGGAGATCTCGCAAAAGACGCAGGTCCTGCGCGAGCGCCTGCTGGCCAACGAGCGCAAGGTCAAGCAGTTCCTGGTCCTGAAGGAGCCGGCACTGGAAGAGGCCTCCTGGGTGGCCCATCGGCAGGTCAATCAGATCATCTCCCAGTTGGTCACACAGACGGATGACCCCGGGCTGCATATTCAGTTGCAGTCGCTGCGAGATCTCAGCGAAACGCTGTTTCGCGAGGTGAACCGCTTGGCGTCGGTGCCGGGAATCGGTAGCTCGTCGCTGGCGCCGGAGCGTGAGGCGGCGGCAGTCAAAGCCGCTAGGCCGGCACTGAATCAGCTTCCGGACGCGCTGTTCGACAAGATGAACGAACTCGGGGAGGAGATTGGCCTGACGGCGGCGGCATCCATCGATAGGATGGTCGCCGAACTCGAACTCGAGGCGTCGGACGTACAGAACGGCATACTTCTCACGACGGGAATCCTGGTCCCCGTTTCGCTGCTGGTCATTGCCGTCTTCATCCATCTGATCACCCATCCCGTGCGACAGTTCGACCGCGCCATCCGGCAGCTGGGGATCGGCAACTTGCAGGACACCATCAGCGTGTCCGGGCCCAGCGACCTTCGCTACCTGGGCCAGCGTCTGGAGTGGCTGCGCGATCAATTGACGACGCTGGAATGGGCAAAACAGCAGTTCGTCCGAAACGTTTCGCATGAACTCAAGACACCGCTCGCGAACATTCATGAGGGTGCCACCCTTCTGGCTGACCAGATCGTCGGGGAAATCAACTCGGAGCAGCGCGGCATCATTGAAATCATGTTGAGCAACACCAACCGTCTCGAGCACCTGATCAGCGAATTGATCCACTATGGTTCCGCCAGCGGATCCCGGGAGGGTGTGAAGTTCCAGCGTGTGGATATGCGGGAGTTGGTTCGCGCCGTGGTACGCGACTATGAACTGCGGCTGCGGGCGAAATCGGTCAGTCTGGTTCAGCGCCTAAGCCCCGTGGTGATGTCCGGCAATCGTGCCCAGTTGCGCCTCGTCGTTGATAACTTGTTATCGAATGCGGTTAAATACGTAAAGGAGTGTGGGACGATAGACATTCTGCTGGCCGAGCGGGATGGTTATCTCCACCTGGAAATCCGCGACGACGGTCCGGGGGTCAGGCTTGATGAGAGAGGCTTGATTTTCGAGCCGTTCTATCGGTCATCATCGGGACGCGATGCCGGGGTCAAGGGCAGCGGGCTCGGACTGGCAATCGTCCGTGAGTGCGTGGCCAGCCATCAAGGGAAGATCGACGTTTCCGATGCTGAATCCGGCCAATCCGGCGCGGTCTTCCGCGTGCGGATGCCGATCGATCCGCAGGTATGATTTGAGCGCTGTGGCTACCATGGCGATCTGCCTCGCTGCGGCTTTCGGGCTTGCGTCCTGCGCCGGCTTCGACCCGCCGAGGGCTCAATATCCGTACTTGCCTCCTGCATCTGCCGGGCCGTATCGCGAGGCCAGCGCGAGTGCACTGGTGGCCTATGGGGCCTCGCTGTCGGTGCTTGATGTCGCTGGCCGGGCCTTCGAGTGCCAACGCGTTCTGAGCATCTACCGGGGCGATCGTCAGCTTCCGGTCTTGTTCCACCTGTTCGTTGCGCAGACGGTGCCGCCCGGATGCGGCGATCTTCCTGCGACCACGCGCGAAGTGCGGGCGATGCGGGCCAGTGTCACCGACCCGATGCTCCGAAACTTTCTCGCGGTCCAGATACTTGCTGCCGAGGGACGGGTCGAGGCTGCCGCCGAGCGGCAGGAACTTGAACGGGCGCTGCGTCGGGCGCGTTATAACCTGAAACAATCCATGTCGCGGCACCGTCAGTCGATCAGTCAGGTGCGGGACACCTACCGGCGGATGAAGTCGCGCGATGCCGAGGCGCGGCAACTGAAACAACGCGTAGACGAATTGAAATCAGTCGAGCAGGGCCTGAGTCAATCGGTCAGGTCGCGCGATGCCGAGGCCCGGCAGCTGAAAGAGAAGCTGGACGCGCTGAAGTCCATCGAGCGGGAGATCAACGAAACCGAGAGGCGGGAAGATTATGATTAGTCGTAAGCGAATTCTGCTGGTCGACGACGACCCGGATCTTCTGCGTCTACTGAAGCTGCGCCTGGTGGCCGCCGGCTTTACTGTTGAAAGTGTTGCGGGCAGCCAGGAAGCCCTGACGTGCTGCGTCCTGTTCCGTCCGCATGTGGTCGTCACCGATCTGCGGATGGACGACATCGACGGGATCGGTCTGTTCAAGATTCTCCGCGAACAGTACCCGACGTTACCTGTCATCATCATGACGGCGCACGGTACCATCGAGGACGCGGTGGACGCCACGCGGGAAGGGGTCTTCGGCTTCGTGTCGAAGCCGGTCAACCACAGTTTACTGATCGAGAAACTGAACGAGGCCACGCGCTACAACGGCATGTCCGAAGTGGCCGAGGACGTGGAGCCCTGGCGACGAGCGGTGCTCACCAAGAGCCCCTTGATGGAGGAATTGCTGAGTCAGGCCTTCCGGGTCGCTCAGGGACGCGCGAATGTGTTCCTGAGCGGGCAGAGCGGCACTGGCAAGGAACTGATGGCGCGCGCCATCCATGAGGCAAGTCCGCGGCGCGAAGGGCCGTTCATCGCGGTCAATTGCAGCGCGATCCCCGACAATTTGTTCGAAGCCGAGATCTTTGGTTACCGGAAGGGCGCCTTCACGGGTGCGCTGCGAGACCACGACGGGCTGTTTCGCGCGGCTTCCGGCGGAACCTTGTTCCTCGACGAGATCGGCGACATGCCGAAGCCGTTTCAGGCCAAGTTGCTGCGCGCGGTGCAGGAGATGTCGGTGCGGCCGATCGGGGCCGTGCAGGATGAGTCGGTCGATGTGCGTATCGTTTGCGCGACGCATATGGACATGGAACAGGCCATGGCCGAGGGCAAGTTCCGGGAAGACCTCTACTATCGTCTCAGCGTCGTCACACTGACGCTGCCGACATTGCAGGAACGCCCCGAGGACATCACGCTGCTCGCCCAACATTTCCTGCGCGAACTTGCGGAAACATATGCGGCTGATGTCCGTGGGTTTTCGCCGGAGGCCATGGAGGTGCTGGTGTCGTTCCACTGGCCCGGCAACATTCGGCAATTGCGGAACGTCGTAGAGCAATGCCTGGCGCTGTCGACCACATCGCTGATTCCATTGAGCCTGGTGCAGAATGCACTGCGTGATGCGCCCGGTACATTTCTCCCGTTGCAGGAAGCCAAGGAACAGTTCGAACGCAATTACCTTGCCCGGTTGCTCCAAAGCACCAACGGCAACGTCTCACAGGCCGCCAAACTGGCCAAACGGAACCGGACGGAGTTCTACCGTCTGCTGAGCCGCTACGGTATGAACCCCGGCTTCTTCAAGGAAACCTCTGAATCCTGAGCCCTGATGCCTCGCCCCAGGGTTTAGTGCCACGAAGCGTAAGGCGGTGTCGCCGCGGTCATGCCGCACATACGCAGAACTCGATCCGAAAGCTCATGTCATCAGCCATCAAGCAACACAAGCCGAATGCGCTGGCCGGGGCCACGCTGCTGCTCCGGGGTTTCACCCGGCTCGGGCAGCGGGACATCCGTCTGCTGGTCATCGCACCGTTACTGATCAATCTCGTCGTATTTTCGGTGGCCTTATGGGTCGCGGGGCACTATTTCGAGCTCTTCCTGCAGTGGATTCTGCCAACCTGGCTCGATTTTCTGCGCTGGATCCTATGGCCTGTATTTGGGGCCTTGTTCGTGCTGCTGGTGTTCTTCACGTTCACGCTGGTGGCCAATGTCCTCGGGGCCCCGTTTCATGCACTCTTGGCCGATCGTTTGCTTGGCCAGGCCGGCGTGCTGGATCGCGCTCGCCGCGACAGCATCGTTCGCTCGACCTGGCGCAGCATGTCCGCAGAGCTACGGCGCGTTCTCGGATTCCTGCTGCGCGCCTTGCCTGTTTTAGTGCTGTTCGTGATCCCGGGCATCAACATGATCGCGCCGCCGCTGTGGCTCGGCGTCACGGCGTGGTACATCACCCGGAACTACTTCTCCTATCCACTGGACACCCTGGGCTTGACGTTCGCGGAGCAGGAATCCCGGCTCAAGGAGATGGGCCTGCTGCGATTGCTGTTCGGCCTGACGGTGCAAGTCGGTCTGAGCGTGCCGTTACTCAACGTTCTGGTGCCGCCGGCCGCGGTGGCGGCCGCGTCGCTCGCCGTGGTCGACCGGGAGCGAAGGCGCGCGTGAGCGTTGTTCCCGGAGCGCCGCCACCCGTTCAGTTCTTCTCCTTCATCATCGCGTAGGCCGCCAGAGCCTGCTGGCGACTCTCGCGCAGATCGACCATGGGCTCGGGGTAGTTTCGGCCCAGTTCGAAACCGGCTGCGGCCAGCCGCTGGCGATCGGCGCGCCACGGCTCATGCAGCACCTTGTCGTCGAGCTGCGCCAGTTCGGGTACCCAGCGTCTGACATAGGCCCCACGTCCGTCGAACCGCTGACCCTGCAGTACCGGATTGAAGACGCGAAAATACGGGGCGGCGTCGGCGCCGCAGCCGGCGCTCCACTGCCAGCCCAGCGTGTTGCTCGCGAGATCGGCATCGACCAGGGTGTCCCAGAACCATCGCGCTCCCGCCAGCCAGGGCAGGCGGAGATTCTTCGTGAGGAATGACGCGACGGCCATGCGGACGCGGTTGTGCATCCAGCCGGTATGCCATAGCTCGCGCATACCGGCGTCGATCAGGGGGATTCCGGTCTGGCCCCGCTGCCAGCGCGCGAGGGTTTCGGCCTGATCGCCGTCGGCCCAGGGGAAATCCACGAAGCGGGGATCCAGCGGTGCGTCGGTCGTCGCGGGGAAATGATAGAGGAGGTGGTAGGCGAATTCGCGCCAGCCGATCTCGCGCACAAAGGTCTCGAAATGGCGCGGAGCAGGAGGGCTTGATTGCCGGCCCCGGGCATCATGGAGCGCAGCGACGATCTGCCGAGGCCCGATCTCGCCGAAATGCAGATGGGGCGACAGGCGCGAGGTGCCCCGGCAGTCCGGGTGATCGCGGTCGTCAGCGTAGGTGGTCAGGGCCTGCTCGATGAAATCATCCAGCATCTTCGCTGCAGACTCTTCTCCGGGTGTCCAGGCCGCCGTCAATCCGCCGTCCCAGGCGATTCGGGGCAGCAGTCCTAACTCGGCGACATCGAGGCTGGGCAGCGTCGGTGGTACCGGAGGAAGCCGTTCGAGCAGTGTGCGGTTAGGGGTGGTGAAGCCCCTGCCGTGGGCCGAGCGCCAGAAGGGCGTGAAAACCCTATAGGGTTCCTGCTTTTGCGTCGCCACCGTCCAGGGCTCGAACAGCAGGGCGCTGTTGTAGGACCGAACGTCCAGTCCCTCTTTCCTTAGCTGGGATTTCAACGTCTGGTCCCGTGCAATGTAGGCGGGCTCATAGAGGCGGTTCCAGAGGATCCGGGTAGCACCTGTCTCGGCAATCAAGCGTTGCAAAGCCGTTGCCGTTGGTCCGTGGCGGATGATGAGGCGAGAGCCACGCGCGTTAAGGCACTTGTTCAGGGCTTGCAGGCTGTGGTGCAGCCACCACCGGCTGGCGCTGCCGGGAGGCCAGGGCAGGCCGTCGGCGCTGTCGTCAACAAAAACCGGTATGACGGTGCCGCCGAGTTCGATGGCTTCTGCCAGCGCCGGGTTGTCGCTCAGGCGAAGATCTCGGCGAAACCAGACTAAAGAGGCGTTCATTCCGGGGTGGCGTTCATTCCGGGGTGATGAAATCAAGCATTTTCAAAGGGTTTGGCACACCTGCCGGGGCGTGTTGCTGGCGCCGATAGCTCGCGTCGCTGCACGGGATTCCCGGGACTTACGCGAGGCGGGCGCGTAGTTCTGCCGCCTGACGAACGATCGCAACTCGTGTGGGTTCGTCAAAGCGCTCCAGGCTGCGCCATTGGAGGGCGGTGCGCGGGTGATGCGCGAACCGTGCCCGGTGACGGATCAGGAAATCCCAGTAGAGCGTCGTGAACGGGCAGGCCGTTGGGCCGATTCCCTGATCCGGCTTGAACCGGCAACGGTCGCAGTAGTTACTCATACGCTGAATGTAGCGCCCGCTCGCCACATAGGGCTTCGAGGCGACCAGACCGCCGTCGGCATACTGGGACATCCCCAGGGTATTGGGTAGTTCAACCCACTCGACCGCATCGACATAAACCGCAAGAAACCACTCATGCACCTGCCGCGGTTCGACGCCGAGCAGCAGTGCGAACAGACCGGCCACCATCAGGCGCTGAATGTGATGCGCGTAGCCGTAGCGCAGGGTTTGTCCAATGACTTCGTGCAGGCAGGCCATGTCCGTGTCGGCAGTCCAGTAGAAGGCCGGCAGACGGTTCCTCGCCTCGAGTGCATTGTGGTCCAGATAAGCGGGCATCCGCGTCCAATAGATGCCGCGGATGAACTCCCGCCAGCCGAGAATCTGACGGACGAAGCCCTCCACGGCGGCCAGCGGCGCATTGCCGACATCGATGGACTTCACGGCCGCAGCGAGTACTTCGCTGGGCGCGAGCAGCTTGAGGTTCAAAGCAGGCGACAGCCGCGCATGGAACAGGTAAGGATGTCCGGTCCAGAGCGCATCCTGGTAGCGACCGAATTGGGCGAGGCGGTGGTCCAGAAAGTCGGTCAGCGCTGATTTTGCCTGGGTCGGGGTCACCGGCCAGTCGAAATCCGCGGTATGCCCCGGGTGCGATGGAAAGTGTGTCTCGACGTCGCGGAGAACCTCCCGTGTAATGGCGTCGGGCGGAAACCTCGCGGGTGGCCGAACCGGGGGCGGCCCCTGGCGCCCAAATGCCTGCCGGTTCTCGGCGTCGTAGTTCCACCGCCCTCCCTGAGGCGTGGTGCCCACCATCAGGATGCCGGTTCGGCGCCGCAGTACGCGATACAAATATTCGGACCGCAGCATGTTCCGATTGCGCGCCCACAGCGCGAAGTCCCCGGTCGAGATGATGAAGTGACGATCGGGAGCCAGGTAGAGCGGCAGGCCATGATCACTTGCGCATCGCGCGATAGCTTCCTGGAGCCTGAACTCTCCGGCTCGGGCCATCAGGATCGCAGACGGTTTCAAGGAGACAATTTCAGCCGCCAGGGCGTCCGACAAAGTCGCAAAGGAATGGTCGCCGAGTTGGTGGTAGATGGTCGGAATACCTTCGGCGATGAGGGTCTCCCGGAAGTGGCGCATCGCGCTCAAAAAAAGCGCGATGCGGGCTTTATGCGACCAGACATGATTGGCCTCGCCCGCGACTTCGGCCATCCAGACCCGATCCTGCGCCGGGTCGAAGTCATCGAAAACGCCGGAGTCTCGATTCAGTTGGTCGCCAAGTACCACGATCAGTCGGCGGACCACGGCCTCAGGTTCCGCAAGCGCCTTCGCGGCAGCGTTTCAGAAAATGGCGGCGCGCGAAGCGACGGTATACAAGCTCCAGCAGCGGCGTGAGGTGCAGTGTGGCAATACAGCGGGCCAGCCATCGATAGCCTGGCAGCGATGACCAGAGTCGCACGAATGCGGCCGCTCCGGTGAACATGCGCGCGGCGTTGTCATCCCACACGTGAAAGGCTGCGAGCGCCTGCCGCGGATCGAGGTCGAAGCGGTCCAGCCGCGTCGGTTCACGGATGATATCGACCCACGAGATGGATTCGAGCGCCTTGAGACGGCGATAGTGAGCGATTTCACGGTTGCATAAGGGGCATCCACCATCGAAAAATACGGTCAGTTCGTCGTTCATCTCGTGCGCGTTTAACGTTGCCTGACCGTTTGAGCCGGCGCTGTCCGGTGAGTTCCCAGGCCTGTGCTGGAAGGGCGCGGATCCCTGTCGTTGGACTGTCGCATCCTATGCCTCAGGCTTGGCCGCCGTCAGCATGAAATTGATCGGGTACGAACGGCTGAGGCTGAAACGGCGTGTCCAAGGATTGACGCGGACACCCACGCGGTCAGTGACCTCCAGACCTTGCGTGTTCAACAGACGTTCCAGTTCCTTGGGGCGTGGGAATCGGGACCAGCGATGTGTGCCGCGCGGCAGCCAGCCCAGGACGTACTCGCCCAGGACGATCGCACCGAGAAACGACAGGATGGTGCGGTTCAATGACGCGATGACCATCAGCCCGCCGGGCCGGATCAACCGGCAGCACGCGGACAGGAAGGTCTCGAGATCGGCGACGTGTTCGACGACCTCGAGGTTCATCACCGCGTCGTAGGTCGCTCCTTCCTCTGCCAGGCGCTCGGCGCTGCCGCATTCGTAGCGGATGGAGAGCCCGCTGGTTCCGGCGTGGAGGCGCGCGGTATGGATGTTCTTTTCGACAATATCGACGCCATGGACCTGGGCGCCCAGTCGCGCCAGCGACTCACTGAGGATGCCGCCACCGCAGCCGATGTCCAGTATGCGGAGACCGGTGAGCGGAGCAGTCGGGTCATCCGCGGCACCGAACCGGTGCACCATCGCCTCGCGAAGGTAGTCGACCCGCACACCGTTCAGGCGATGCAAGGGCCAGAAGGGACCTTCCGCGTCCCACCATTTTGCGGCCAGGGCTTCGAAATAGGCCGCTTCGGCGGGGTCCACGCTGCGGGCCGCAGGACTGGTGTTCTGGTTCGATGATGGCATTTTTTTCGTCTACCGTTGCCGCGGGCGGATCACCGCGATCGGGACGCGCGCGGCCGGGACCCACCGTTGAGCTAAAACGCGCTATCCTACGCGTTTTTCTCGCCAGAAAGGTACCGTATGATTGACGTCGGTCTGGTCATGGGGAGCCGCAGTGACTGGGATGTCATGCAGCACGCAGCGGGGTGGCTCGAGGAGTTCGGTGTGCCTTTCGAAGCACGGATCGTGTCTGCCCATCGGACGCCGGACCTGCTGTTCGAATATGCTGCCGGCGCCTCCGCGCGCGGCTTGAAGTGTATCATCGCCGGCGCCGGCGGCGCCGCTCATCTGCCGGGCATGCTTGCGGCAAAGACCGAAGTGCCGGTGCTCGGTGTGCCGGTGCCGAGCCGTCATTTGCAGGGTCTGGATTCCTTGTATTCCATCGTGCAGATGCCGAAAGGCATCCCCGTGGCGACCTTCGCCATTGGTGAGGCCGGGGCCGCGAATGCCGCGTTGTTCGCCATCGCAATACTGGCGACGCGGGATGAGGGCCTCGCGACGCGCCTGCGCGATTTTCGCGCCCAACAGACCGCTTCGGTGCTGAACATGGAGTTGCCGCTGCCATGAGCGCGCGCCATATCCTGCCCAATGCGATGCTGGGCATACTCGGTGGCGGACAGTTGGGGCGCATGTTTACGATTGCCGCTCGCAGCATGGGGTATCGCGTGACCGTTCTCGACCCCGACCTCGAAAGCCCGGCCGGGTCGATCGCCGATGTGCATCTGCGTGCGGCCTATGACGATCGGGCGGCACTGGACCGGATCATTGCCAGCTGCGCCGCTGTCACGACGGAGTTCGAAAATGTCCCGGCCGAGAGCCTGGTCTATCTCGGCGCCTCCCTGCGCGTGTCCCCGGCTCCCGAGAGCGTCGCGATCGCTCAAGACCGCATTCGGGAGAAGCGTTTCATCGCAGGTGCAGGCCTGCCCGTCGCTCCGTTCATTCCGGTAGAAACGGAAGCGGACCTGGCGGGCGATCTGGAACCGCTGCTACCGGGCATTTTGAAACTGGCGCGCTTCGGCTACGACGGGAAGGGGCAGTTGCGGGTCGCGAGCCCGGCCGAATGTCGGTCCGCGTTCGCCGAACTTGGTCGCAAGTCGTGTGTGTTGGAGCGGCAATTGCCGTTGCACAAGGAACTGTCCGTTATTGTCGTCCGCACGTCCGCTTCCGAGGTTCGCACCTTTCCGGTGGCCGAGAATCAGCATGCCGCGGGGATACTCGATGTCAGCATCGTGCCGGCTCGCGTCGATGAAGCGTCGGCGGAACGGGCGCGGCACATGGCACTGAGGCTGGCGGGCGCCATGGACTACGTCGGCGTGTTGGCGGTTGAGTTCTTTGTGCTGCAGGACGGCGAGATCGTGATTAACGAGATCGCCCCGCGCCCTCACAACAGCGGCCACTACACGCTAGATGCATGCGCGACCGACCAGTTCGAACAGCAGGTCCGGGTAATGTGCGGATTGCCCCCAGGCGATACGCGGCTGCTGACGCCGGTCGTCATGGTTAACCTGTTGGGCGACATCTGGCGTGACGATGAACCGGCATGGGACGCGTTGCTGACCGAAAGTAACGTAAAGTTACATCTTTACGGCAAGAAAGCTGCGCGTATCGGTCGAAAGATGGGTCATTTCAACGTCTTGGCCGCGAATGTGGAGACGGCGTTGAGTCAGGCGGAGCAACTTAAGTTCATTCTCGGCAGCTGAGCCGGTTCAGCTGAACGTAGCGGTACGCCGGTTTCGCCCGAATGAGGCACCGGCTGCGACGGTCACGCGAGGGCGGGCGGTCCGGCAACGCCAGCCGAGAGCCCGAAACGGTATTGGCTGCGCAGACAATGCTCCAGCCAGCGCTGCAGAAAATAGTTCGAACTCCACTTTTCATCGAGCACTTCAGCGCCGCCGGCGCGTGTTTGGTCACGGCGCGAGGCGAGCGGTGGTCGGTGGGGGGGGAGAGCCTCGGCGCAGTGGCCGTCGAGGTAGACACGCACGCAAACGCTGGGCTCGAAGCGCCGGTCGACTTCTGGCCCGAAACAGTGACTGAGTTCCAGTGTCAGCGTGTAGGGCGAGCGCTCGATCACCTTCAGGTGGAGCGGCGGTTTGCCGTGGGCGCGGGCAGTTGCGTCATCGGATAGCGTGGTGAGGTCCGGAACCAACTCGCAGAGCTGACGGAAATTGGACTCACACAGTTGTGCCAGCCAGTAGGATCGGTTTCGGGGTCGGAATTGGCTCATGTTCGGTTAGAGACCGCGCGGGTCCGGTGCAACTCGGCGATAGCGGCAGGATGAGCTGTCCGATCGGACGTCCAGGCCGGGTGGTTAAGTCAACTCTTGATGCCCTTGATCGCTCCGGCGATGCGGTACGGACCGGCATCGGTGGCCACGCAACGCACCACTTCGACAAAGGCTGTCAGCGGCGCAGCGACGCCGCGCTGGGGGATCAGGTGTATCTCCACGGCCGTCCCGGTCGTCAGAGGATCGTCGGCCTCGAACAAGACCCCAGAGCCACTGATATTGATGCAAAACGCCTCGTGCGACACGTCTTTACCGGCCAGTCGGAAACTCATGGCACAGTCGATTCGGTTACGCGGGGAGTCTCGCCGCTCTTGACGTTCCAACTGCGGGCCTCGTTGATCGTGCGGTGAAACCAGACCCCACTATTCTAAACCAAACCCTCAAGGTTTCGCGGAAACGTCGGTTCCGGCCGGTCGTTGGCTCGACGGTTGATTTATGTCATATTGCGGCACTTTGCGTCCCGGCCTACCGGATAGGAGCCTCGGGCTTCGATGGCAGCCAACCCGTGAATGACTGCCGTGGAATTCCGCAGACTGTGCCAGGCCAGCGAAGGGTCTGCCAGGACGTATCCAAACTCAGCAAGCGGATCCCCGAATGACCAAGAAATCTGTCGTACTCACTGGTATTACCACTACAGGGACCCCGCATCTCGGCAATTATGTCGGTGCCATACGTCCGGCCATCGAGGCCAGCATGGACCAGCATGTGCAGCCCTTCTATTTCCTGGCCGACTATCATGCGCTGATCAAGTGTCAGGATCCGGAACGGGTGCGCGAGTCGACGCTGCAGGTCGCAGCGACTTGGCTCGCTCTCGGTCTCGACACGGCCAATGCCGTGTTCTATCGACAATCGGACATTCCCGAAATTGGCGAGTTGGCATGGATCCTTAGTTGCGTGACGGCTAAGGGCCTGATGAACCGGGCGCATGCGTACAAGGCGGCGGTTCAGGCGAATCAGGAGAGCGGAGAAGCCGATCCTGACAAAGGGGTCACCATGGGCCTGTACAACTATCCGATCCTGATGGCTGCGGACATCCTCCTGTTCCGCGCCAACCGGGTTCCCGTCGGACGCGACCAGATCCAGCACATCGAGATGGCTCGAGATGTCGCGGCGCGGTTCAATCATATCTACGGTGAGCATTTCGTGCTGCCTGAGGCGCAGGTTTCCGAGGAATCCGCTCTGCTATGCGGGCTCGATGGCCGCAAGATGAGCAAGAGCTACGACAACATAATTCCACTGTTCGCCACGGAGAAGGCGCTGCGCAAGCTGATCATGAAGATCAAGACCAACTCGCTGCTCCCGGGAGAACCGAAAGATCCCGAAGGATGCACCCTGTTTGGGATCTTCCGGGCGTTTGCGACCGCCGAAGAGTCGGCGGAAGTGCGAAAGCGCTACGAAGAGGGAATTGCCTGGGGTGAAATGAAGACCTTTCTGTTCGAGTACCTGAACCGGCACCTCGAAGCGAGCCGAGAGCGTTATGAGGCCCTGATCGAAACGCCCGGGAAAATCGAACAGGCCTTGCAGGACGGTGCTGAGAAGGCGCGAGCGCAGGCGAGGCCCTTCATGCAGGCGTTGCGCGCCAGCGTCGGGATTCGGCCCCTCGCCTGATGGAGCGGGTGCCGCGAATACAGGGAAGGTGAATTTGACTTAGGTGCGTGATATCGCGTCGCCGCCCAGCGAGCCCGATGAGCGCAGATGCCGCTCCGCGGGCGCTGACGCACCTATCGGATCTGTCCGAGGCAACGCGATACGCAGACTCGATACAGCGCATCGCGTTGCATCCCTCCCCGACGGCTGAAGGGAGGCAACTGCAGGCGAGGAGGGGGCGGTCAGCGCTTGGGCTTAAGCCGGACCGTATCGGCTTTGGCCGTTACGATCTTCTCCGCTCCCTTGCGCGATTCACTGCTCTTTGCCACCACCGTCTTGTATGAGGGGCTGGCGAGCGTCGAAGAGCGCTCGGTTTTCCCCTTCGTCACGGCTTTTTGCGGCGTGGCTGTGGCGACTTTGCCTGACTTCCGCGAATCGGCCGTCACTCGCTCAACGCGGTTTGTGGCACGAGTCGGGGCCGGCGTCGCGGTCCGGCTGGACTTCGTCGCGGCGTGGTGCTCGCTGCTCGAGGTCGGAGTGGGCCGCGCCTTGCCCGTCGCGGTCGCGGAACGCTCGCGTGCGGTTGCCTCGTTGTGGGTGTTGGTGCGAGGCGCTGCGTAACTGCTCCGCTCCTTGCTGTGCGCCGAGGACCGGCGCGGGGCTGGCTCTGCTGGCGCTGGGTCGGGATCTGTGGCGAACGACGTCGGCTTGAAGGGGTCAGTCTCAGCCTGGAATGGCTGCTCGCTGAACGATGTCGAGCGTGAAGCCGTCGTTGGCTGCCGGGTGGGCTCCTTCAGAGCGTCACTCAGGGCGCTAACCCTCATGGAGGACGACCGAGGCTGCTGCATCGGGTTCCCGGTTTGGGGTGAGTCGCTGGCAGTCACCGTGTAGCGATCGGGTTCGGACTGTAGCGGACGGCTCTCGAACTCGCGGCGCAACAAGTCGCCCTGGGTACTGGCAAGCCGGGCAAGTTCCTTTTTGAACGTCTTGCTCTTGTGTGCCGGCACGAAGAGCCGGACCGATCCGTCCGGGTCTACGAAGGTGTTCTTGAAGCCCGGATTCACGGCGCGAAAGGCTTCAAGAGACATGTCCGCGGCATCTGCCGCGACGGCGAGGTCAAGTTGGTGGCTGACCTTCACCGTCTTGAATTTTGCTTCGTTCGGAATGTCGCGGAGGTCGAGGCCATAGCGGTCCGCGCCGGCGAACAGTCGCGATACGGCGAGCAGTCGCGGCACGTACGCTCTGGTTTCTTGAGGCAGATCCAGTGACCAGAAGTCGGTGGGCAGGCCCTGATAGGCGTTGCGTCGAATCGCACGCTCCACCGCGCCCTCCCCGCAGTTGTAGGCCGCTACCGCAAGAAACCAGTCACCATGAAATTGGCGATTCAGTTTCTTCAGGTACTTGATGGCCGCCTTCGTGGATGCGTAAACGTCCCGGCGTCCATCATAAGCATGATTTTGCTTGAGCCCGTAGTTGCGCCCGGTCGTCGGAATGAATTGCCAGATCCCCGCGGCTTTTGCGGGCGACACGGCCTGTGCCTGAAAGGCGCTTTCCACGACCGGCAACAGGGCCAGTTCCCCCGGTACGCCCTGCCGCTCGATCTGTTGTACGATGTTGTACAGGAAGGGTTCGGCACGCTGTTGCGCTCGCTGCAGGTAAGTCGGATGGTTCACGAACCAGGACAGCTCTCGATCAACTGCACGATTTTGCACGTCGGGCAGCGCGTAGTTGTCGAAAAGCCGTTCCCAAAGATTTGCGTACTCGTATTGAACTCGCTTGCTGCGATTCGTGTCCGTAACGTTGACTTGACGAACGCCTTTCTTCGAAAAGTGGAAGAGGCGAGCCTCGGACTGCGGTGGCGTGACCGAGCTGACGACAGTCGCTGGTTCGGATGCATCGTCCGAGATTGAAACGGGCGATGGCTTCGTCTTTGTCGTGTGCTGGCTACAACCCGCTAAGGAAAGCGCAACCGCCGACATGTAGCAGAGGAGACGGGGGTTGTTTTTACCGAATTTCATGGCGTGCACCTCACGGTTTCATGCCTGCTGAGCGACCGACCAACTATGCTGCTCAACCTGTTTAGAGGGGACCAGAACACCGCAAACCCGCATGGGCGCGAGTTCTTCATCGAATGGTATCGCTCTGCGACATTGGGAAGGATCCTCCAGGAAGTTGAGGTGTCCTATCTTAGAGACTCGCTACAGCTTACTTATAAGCAACGGATATTACAAGTTGGGTCGCTGGGTTGTGAAGAACGATACATACCTGATGAATTTCGGCAACAGTTTCTCGTGTTGTCGCTCTGCGGCGACTCCCGCGCATTGAGTCGTCGTGACGTGGAGGTCGAGCCCGCCAGCTTGCCGATCGCCTCGGAATCCATTGATCTGCTGATACTGCCCCACGTCATCGAGTTCGAGTCAAGCCCTCGTGCGGTATTGAGGGAAGTCGAACGTGTTTTGCGGCCGGAGGGCCGCTTGGTGCTCCTGACGTTCAACCCCTTCAGCATCCATGGTATCGTTCACCGCCTGGCACGCCGCGATGCCTTTCGCGGGCAGGGATTCGTTCCCGCGGCGCGACTGCTGGACTGGCTCAGGTTGCTGAAATTCGAGGCACAGTTCGACGTCGCTTTCGACGCCACGACCGCCCAGATCATCGAGTCACCCGAAAGCTTCTTCAAGCGTTCCCAGGCCTTCGTATCGCTTGCCTACGCCACGCGGGCTATTAAGCGAAATTATACCGTGATCCCCATAGAGCCATCCTGGGCCAAGGCGCCCGCCATGTTGGCAGGGCAGGGAGCCGAAATGTCGAGTGTTCTCAACCAAACAGATTAAGGTATGACTGAAAAGGTGTTCGCCTATACGGATGGGGCCTGCCGAGGCAACCCCGGTCCCGGTGGGTGGGGGGTGGTGTTGCGTTTCCGCGACCGCGAGCGTGAACTGTGCGGTGGGGAACTCGCCACGACGAATAACAGGATGGAATTGATGGCTGCCATCCAGGCGCTCGAAACGCTGACCCGCCCCTGTTCGGTGTCGATTTGCACCGATTCGAAGTATGTGCTCCAGGGGATCACGGAATGGCTGCCGAACTGGATGCGACGCGGCTGGAAGACCGCCGCGAAAACGCCGGTCAAGAATGCGGACCTTTGGCAACGTCTGATGTCCGCACAGCGGATACACACGGTCGAGTGGCAGTGGGTCAAGGGTCACTCAGGCCACGCCGAGAACGAAAGGGCCGACAGCTTGGCCAATCAGGGTTTGGTCGAAGCGCTCGAGGCTTCGGGTTTGGTCGGGCAGTAGCGTGATGCGGCAAATTGTTCTCGATACCGAAACGACCGGCCTGTTCCCGGAGGAAGGGCATCGGATCATCGAAATCGGTTGCGTCGAACTCAACGACCGCATGCTGACCGGTCAACGCTTTCACGTCTACTTGAATCCGCAGCGGCAGGTCGACTCCGGCGCAGCCGAGGTGCACGGGTTGACGAACGCGTTTCTTGCCGATAAGCCTCTGTTTGCCGACATCGCACGCGACTTTCTGGCGTTCATCGCCGGTGCCGAGTTGATCATCCACAACGCGCCGTTCGATGTCGGGTTCATTGATCACGAGTTGCGTCTGGCGAATGCTGAAACGTTCAACCCCCTACGCGATTATTGTGCGATTACGGATACGCTGGCGCTAGCCAAGAAGAAGCACCCGGGGCAGCGCAACAGCCTTGATGCCTTGTGCAAGCGCTATCAGGTAGATAACAGCCACCGCGATCTGCATGGTGCGCTTTTAGACGCCGAGATTCTGGCTCAAGTCTATCTGCTGATGACCGGTGGGCAGATTGCCCTCGGCCTTGACGAAGACGTGGCCATCAATGCGGACGTCAGCGCGGCTCCTGGGACTCAGCGTCGCTCTGGATTCGGTCGTGCGCTGCGGGTGGCGTACTGCAACGAAGCGGAGGCCATTGCGCACGAAGCGCGACTTGATTCCCTCGACAAGGCCAGTGGTGGCGTGTGTCTCTGGCGGCGCTAGTTCGGCTCTGGTAAAGACTGGTCGTTTTCGGTAACCTTCCCGCGTCACATGCGGGAGAGGTGGCTGAGCGGTTTAAAGCGGCGGTCTTGAAAACCGTTGATGGGAGACCATCCGGGGGTTCGAATCCCTCCCTCTCCGCCAATACGCAGGACAAAGCCTTTCGTGATCAGCAGGTTACGAAATCGGCGCAGCGAGTTACCCCCACATTTACCACCAATCTCGACAAGGGGTGGCCCCAGTTGCGCCCGTTTCGAGCCCCTGACACCGGCCAGGATCAGCAGCAGATCGGCCCGCGAGTCGAATATCCCCCGCCACCTGCCGATGATGGCTTGCTTGCCGTCCGCCTCGCCCCTAGCGATGACCTCGGCCTGTTCAGGCTTCGGCAAGGTGGCGATCTCAGCGGCAACAGAGACCGCTACCGCGCCGCTGTCTACCGCGCCGACAAGTTCCGGGGCACCGTCTTTGACTACCTTGGTTGCCCGCTGTACTGCGCTGCGGGAAACGTTCAGCGAATTGGCCGCCTCTGACTGGGATGTGGTTGCTTCAATTGAAGCAGCCTCCATCGTGTGCTGGTTATCGCCTGGCTTCATGTTTGCCAACCTCGCCGCCACCATCGCCCGCTGGCTTTCCGTCAGGTGACGCCGGTGCAGGTTGAGACTGATGACGTAGGCTTTCGGGTCGGCCAAATTGGTCGATTTGCCGCCGAACTTCCGTGCGCCGTGCCGTGCTCGCATTAGGAAACATTCGGCTGCGCTACCATCGGCAGGCATTGCGCGTGCTTATGGTTACATGTGGCTGTTCCCGTTGCGAATATCCCGGCATGGGCCGTGCTTATTTTGACGATAATCAGCGTGGCTCGTTATGTGCAGTTGATGTACATCTGGGTTTCGTTCCGACACGTCACCGGCGCAGCACGGCGCTGTGCAGCCAGGGCCCGGCCACCGGCAGGCAGGGCACCCCGGCCCCCCGGACACACCCCGATTGCAAGGTGAAATCCATTCCCTTGCACCCCTACAAATTTTCAGTCCCTAGATGTTTCGCTTCGGCCTAACCAGAGCGCCGCGCCAAAATGCAGGCTCTTGGCCGAAGTCGCACGAACATGCGATGTACAGCAGCGAATCGGCCTACTACCTTCGGCTTGTGCACAGAACGCCCGCGCGAGCGATCGAGGCAGCGGGCTAGCTTTTCGTTACAGGAAGCCATTCAGCGACCAGGAAGCACGGCACCTTGACCGAACGCGGTAGCGCGGGGCTTTCGGCGCCAGACAACGGAGACTATTGCTATGGCGATGCCATTTTTGCTGCGCGTCAGCCCCATCGCGGCCGCGGTGGCTATGGCGCTATCCGGTGGGGCGGGTGCGGCGACCATTCCGGTGAACGGCACCAGTTGCACGCTCGCGAACGCCATCAGAGCAGCCAACACGGACAGGGCTGTTAGGGGATGTGCTGCCGGTCGTGGCGCCGATGTCCTGCGGTTGAATGCAAGGACTCACACGCTCACCGCAGTCGACAGTGACCTAAGCCATGGGGCGAATGGCTTACCGCTTGTGACCAGTGTCATCACGATCAACGGCGACCCCAGGGGAACCGGGCGCGGCGCAGTGATCCAGCGTTCCACCGCGACGGATACCCCTGACTTCCGCCTGCTGGCTGTCGTCCGCGGCGACCTAACTCTGAGCTCTGTCACGCTTCGGAATGGTTTGGCGAAGAAGGAATGGGAGTATTACCGTTACTTTCATCGCGAAAATGGTGGTGGCATCGCTGTATTTGGTGGGCAATTGACGCTAGATCATTCGACGGTGACGCGGAATCATGCGGGCGACGGTGGCGGAATTTTCGCGGACACTGCGGAAGGTCCAGTTATGGTCACGCTGCGCGACAGTACGGTGGTTTCAAATTCGGCCGGGGGTGATGAGGGCGTCCCAAGAAGCGATGGCGGGAGTGGTGGCGGTATTCTCGGACCAGTGATCATGACACGCTCTGTTGTGTCGAAAAATTATGGTGGCGGCATTCAGGGTGATGCCACCTTGCTCGATAGTATCGTTAGGGACAACCGGGGAACCGGTATAATCGCGGATAGCGTAAATCTGCTCCGCAGCACGGTTTCTGACAACGTATCAAAGTATTCGGTCGGTGGCGTAAAGTCCGGGCGCTTTTTAATCGAGGACAGTACGATATCGGGGAATGTTTCGACTTACGCGGTGTCCGCGGGTGATGTTGAAGGTAGTGGAAAAATCATTCATAGCACCATCAGCGGTATTACGCGCCTGCCTTTTGCAACCAGTGATCAAGTAGGCCTTGTGGCGCTCGGCGAGGTCGAATTGACCAATACCATCATCTCCAATCACAGTCCGGATTGTGAAGGCGCGCCGATCTTGGTGGGGACGAACCTGATCGCCGATGGGACTTGTGGCGGTTCGGCCGGCGATCCTAGATTGGGGCCCTTGCTGAACAATGGCGGGTTGGTCCAGACGCATGCCCTGTTACCGGGCAGCAAGGCTATCAACACGGCCGTCGGGGCCGCGTGCTCTGCCCACGATCAGCGGGGCGCCAGACGCCCGCAGGGTGCGCGGTGCGATATCGGGGCCTTTGAGCGAATCACGCGGGTGGACGGGGCGGTCAGGCCAATCGTGACCTTTTTCGATGGCGCGTTGGCTAACGGTACGCTGTCGGGCAGCGGTCCGGTGGAGGAACAGCCCTTCCGCGCACAAGCAATTCGCCATTCGATACTGCTGGCCGGCGAGTTCAATCGTGCCGGGTCAAAGCTGCAGACTTGCGATCAGCTTAAACGGACGCTGGATCGCATTGACAAAGATGGTGCGACACCCGGCGGCAGTGATTATGTAACAGGTTCTGCAGCACCAGAACTGGTTGCCAACATAGAGAGCGTGACAACTCAGTTGGACTGCGACTGAGGGCCACCGCGATCGGCTGTGTTTGTCGCTCGGACCCGTCGATGATTACGCGCGCTGCGCCTTGGGCGGCCCGCTTCCTTCTGCCGTAGTTTCTCGGGATGCGTCGGTTTCGCTTGGTGGCCTTTGGTGCGTTCCTGATCCTTGCGGCTACCCCGTGGTTGGCGGGCTGCAAGGGGCCTTTTCGCGTGCCGGGCCTGTCGTTCTCATTTCCTGACAGTGCACCGGGTTACGTTTCCACTGTGCATGTTCCGGATACGCTGTCCTTGATTTCGTCAGTTGACCGACGTCGCGCCCACTTGGGCGAGGATGTGGCAGGTACAGGATGGGACGCTTGCGAAGCTGACACCCTGCCCGACGGTGCGGTGCCGAAGTTGGTGGACCAGCGCTTGTCTCAGGCGATCGAAGCAAGCGGGCTGTTTACTCGGGTGTCCCGCAACGATCAATCCGCCATCTGGTCACTTGCGCCGGAAGTCACGGTGTTCTGTTCGCAGACTCGCGGGTTTATCGGCAGGAGGGTGGCGGGGCTTGTCGGGCTCAGCGTCATCCTTCGCAAAAGCGGAAAGGTCGTCTGGCATGAGGAGTTTCAGCGTGTCGTCACCGATGCTGATCCTGAGTATTCAGGAGATTTCGTGACAACCGTCGAACAGGCCATGAGGCGCACCATGGCCGACGCCCTGCGCGTCGTGCTTCATGATGCCTTGGCGGCTCTGTCGCGTGTGGTTCGCGATGGGCGATAATTCCGGCCAGCGGGCGAGGCAAATATCGCCGCGTGAACTGTGGGCCTCCCACTTTTCTGCAAAGAGTCGATACCCGATTACGCGGAGTAGTTATGTCGCCCGGCACCTGGGACAGGTTGAAGCAGCAGACCGCGCCGTTCCGGCTTGGCCCTGATTCCGCGTTGATCCGATGCACGTGCACGGCCAGGACTACCGGCGCACAGTGCAAGAATCCAGCAACGGGGCCCAGCCTCGGCAGGGGACGGCCTCTGTGTCGGATGCATGGCGGATGCCCGCCAGGGACTAGCGCGAAGCGTTCTGTTGGATCGAAAAGTCGGCGGGCAGATTGGAAGCTGCGCGGCCTGATCCTGCGCGGGCAGATAGCGGTAGAGGAACTTTAGGGGCAAAAAAGGACACGATAGCGGGCAGTGCAATACCACCCGCTACCCTAGTACCGCCCTCAGCCGTTTCGCGCCTGTTTGGGGTACCCCGTAACGCTAGGACGCGGCTGTTTTCATGGTCCTTCGGCCTCGCCGTCATCTAGGATCAGGCGACTTCCAAACTCGGCCCGCAAGCGTTCCAGACATTGTGCCCGGTCCTCGCCCGGCTTTGGGCATTCGAGCGAGAAGCCTTCCAGCGCCTCGCCATCGTCACCCCTCAGTTGGTAACGAATCAGCCCTCGGCGTCGAGCTTCTCTACCCATCGCGTCTGCCCGATCTGCTCGAACGTCCAGATCGCACGACAAGCCCGGCATTCTCAGCGACACCCGCATCATTCCGGGCAGGGGTGGCTCGGGAAACCGTAGCAACGGAACCAGCGCGCCAGCGTCAGGCCAAAGTGCGGACACATGCGCCCGCGCTTCATCTGGCGTAGCACCGCTGGCGAAGTCGATCTCCAGGGTTCGCGCTGGCAAGTGAACCAGGTATCGCCACCAGCGCACCGGTTCGGCCAAGGCTTCGACAATCGCGGGCTTGTGCTCGCGGATCGCCTCCCGCAGTGCTGGCGTGATCTTCGCCTTTGGTTCCGCCGCCAACTTCCCGCCGGGCAGCAAGGATATGACAACGCCGCTGGATCGCGCCGTCGCGAGGATTGCGTGAGCGTCCATCAGAACACCTCCACGTCAGCGTCGGATTCGTCCGCAGTGCCACCGTCCGGTGTCCGCGTCCGGCCCCCTATAAAGGGGGGGCCGGACGGACGGACGCCTTCCGAAGCGTCCGAAGTGTCCGATTCGGACGTTCCGGACATTCCGGACACCTTGAGCGATAGGTGATCATCGGCCAGTACAACATCGTCTCGCTCCTTCAAAGCCGCGAGTGCCTCGCTCCACCTACGCCGATTGAATGCCGCCCCCTGCTCGGCCTTGTAGGCTTCGCGCAGATCACCGACAGGGATTCGCGCCGCGTCCGGAACACGTCCGTCGTCCGCGAGATTCGTCCGGACGGACGCCAGCTTCTCGGACAGTAGGTCCACCAGCATGTCCGCTTCGCGCTCGGCCTTCGGCGGCTTCTTGCTGGCAGATTCAGTCATCGCGACATCGGATGCAGCCAGTACACCGTGCTCGCCGCGTCGAAGCCAGACAGGAACGAACGCGGCAGGCGGTAGGTGGTTCCCTTTCGTCGCGCACAGTTGAACGTGCCGCTTGCGCTCCTCCACGTCGGTTATTCCGGCCTTGCTCGCTTCAGCCGCCGTCATCGTCCTCATGGCAAATTCACCACGTACACCGTCAGTCAGCGCGCCACCTCCGCGTGAGTTGTGGCTCCCGAGTTCGTCGGCGTTGATGCTGGCCTTCGACGCGTGAGACACCAGCGCCACCGCCGCGCCGGTCCGGACACCGAGCCCATCGATGGCATTCGCGAGTGCTCGCTGATGATGCTGCTCGGACTCGTCACCCTCCGTCACGCTGATGGCGGGATCGATACCGATAAAGCCCACATCACCGAGTTCCTCAACCTTCGCTTCGAGCGCCTCCAGTTGCTCGGTTTCGGTCAGCGTCCTACCGTTGAACGCGAGAAATTTCACCCGCTTCCCGGCCAGCGGGAAAAGGGTTATCGACTCGGCAACCGCCTCCCGCTGCGACTCGGAAAGGCCCATCGCGTCCACCATGTGGTAGACGATTTGATGCACGTCGGTTGCGGTGTCCTCCGTGAGCACCAGTACCGACTTGAATCGCTTTGGCACAGTCCAGCCCCACGGCAGATAACCAACAGCCCCGGCGATTGCGATGTGGTACAGCAGGCGCGTCTTGGAACTCCCGCCGATACCAGCCACCAAGATTCCACGTCCGCGCTCGATCCGCTCGGTGATCAGCCAGTCGCGGCCAGTAGGTGGCTTTTGCATCGCCGTCCGGATGTCATAAGGGTTATCCCATACGCCACCGGGAAGCATTGCATCTGCCCTTGAATGCAGGCCTTCGGTATAACTGCTCATACGCCAACCTCCTCAAGCTTCGCTTCCAGTTCAGCGGCGATGTGCTCGATGTATTCGGCGTCAGTCGTGGTAATTGCCACCCCCGTAGCGATGTCGCCAGCAGCGAGGCGCACGACGACTGCTGTGTGCTTGATCGCTGCGAGCAAAGCCCAAGGATCCACCCAGCGCCGCGCCGGTTGAGTCCCGGTGTACCGGGTTTCTGGGTGGCTTCGGTGAGGGAACAAGTCGCTCAGTTGCAGCCCAACCGAGCCGACGATTTCAGCCGCAGAGCATCCAGCACCACAGCGGATTAACAACGTTCCGCCATCCTTTTCGTCGATGGAAAGGCCCCGGCTTCGATCGCCGTGCGTATGTGTCGATGTCGGGCAGGACGCCCGCCAAGAGCCAGGTCCTCGGCTGACAACTCGGTTCAGTCGGGGCAGCAGTCGCTGTGACGGCAAGGTAAAATATGGGGGCTCGCTTCCTCCGGGTGTGCGCGGCCCGCCAGCCGCGCCGCTCATCGAACACCTCCGCGCTTTGCGGCTTCGGGTGCGTCAGGCTTCCATTCTCCACGCAGGAAGCTTTCAACCTCGGCCATGTCCCAAACCGTGACGCGGGCGGATAACTTGCGGCCTTTGGGGAACTGGCCTTCCTTAACCCAATTCCAGATGGTTGCATCGCTCGCGTCGATAATGCCGCGAGTGCCCTTAACGGGATCGTTCGCAAGAGTCCTCATGCGGACGAAGTGCGGCAGGGCTTGTGTGTTTGTAGCCATTCGGCAAAACCTCTTGATTCGAGGATCGCCGGGCACGCGGACACGCGAAAGCTCGGCAATCCTGGGGTAGGAATGCCGCCAAGCTCCGCGCCAAGATGGCGCTTCACTCTGCCGCTGTGGGCGCGCCTGCGCCGTGCATCAGCACCGGGCTTACGAGTTCCGCGAGACGAGTTAAAAGCCAGTCCTAAACCGGCTTAGGGGGACGTTACCCGGTTGAGCCAACGTTAGTCAACCGCCGACTACTGTGTTTTTTTTGTGGGGAAGCTGTGGGTATCTTGTGGGATGGGATACCCCGGCAGCAGTGAAGCAGCGGGGTATCCTGAAAGGTGCGTGGTTACTGGTTGATCACTGCCTTGATACGGACAGTGCGCCGGGGGATTACTGGCAGTCTGCCTCAATCTCGGCCATTGCGGCCCGGTATTGGTTCAGGCACCGGGCCTGATATTCGTTCACCTTCGTGAAGTCGCTCCCGCCGTGCTCGCCGCAGTAGCGGACGGCTTCACTGGCTTCGTCGTCGCTGCCGAAAACTTCCAGGGCAATGAGCCCCTCCATTCTGCGAATGGCCTTATCGCGGGCAGCAATGAATGCGTTTCTTTCGTCTAGCGTCATGGTGGCTCTCCTTCGTGGGTTATGCGCCTCGGCGCAGGGGTACAACGTTCGCAGCGGGCGCCGTCGCGCAATAGCTCGCCCACTGCTGCATGAGTGCGGCACGCTTTTGGTACAGATCAGAGCGCGCATAGGCTGCCACCGTGCCGTCACTAATGACGTGCGCCAGGGCGGCTTCCATGACTGCATGTGGCGTTGCAGTCTGTTCGCTGGCCCAATCCCGGAACGTGGACCGGAACCCGTGTGGCACGGCCTCAGATAGGGTGCCGCCGACACCGTGCCCCATGCCTCGCATCAGTTGCAGCAGGGCCATACTGCTCAGGGGACGTGCATGTCGTGCGCCCGGGAACACGTAAGGATTGCCAGCGATACGGGGCAAGCCTTCCAGGATGCCCAAGGCTTCACGCGGCAGTGGAACTCGATGCTCCCTTCCTGCCTTCATGCGGTCGCCGGGAATGGTCCAGGTCGCGGCCTCTGTGTCGATCTCAGACCATTGTGCGCCGATGACTTCGCCAGTGCGGCAGCCAGTAAGGATCAGGAAGCGCAGCGCCGCCGATGACACCGAATCCTTCGCCGTCAGATCGGCCATGAATCCGGGCAGATCGCGGTATGGCATCGCCGGACGGTGCACCGGCTTCTTCACCTTCTTCGGACTGGCTAACAGCTTGTCCAGATGGCCGCGCCACCGGGCAGGGTTCACCGGATCGCGCCACTTGCGGGCAGCGGCAGCGTCTAGCACGTTCTCGATGCGGCCTTGCACCCGCTTGCCGGTTTCCGTTTTGTTCGTCCAGATCGGTTGAAGGATTCGCAGCACGTGCTCTGTGGTGATCTGATCCACTGGGACGGAACCAATCACCGGCCTTGCGTATGTCTTGAGCGTTGCCGTCCACTGCCTCGCATGCTTGGCATTGCGCCAGCCGTGACGATGCGCTCGGATGTATTGCGCCGCCGCGCTGGTGAACGTCGGTACAGCGGCAGGCTCGGCAGGCTTAGCCTTCGGATCGACTCCTTGTCTTGCCGCCTTGCGGATCTCTGCCACCTCCAGGCGGGCATCTTCCAACCCAAGCTCGGGGTAACGGCCTACTGCGATTTCCCGACGCTTGCCGTTGACGGTTAAGCGAAACAGCCACCGTTTCGTTCCAGTCTTGCCGACAACAAGGCGCAACCCGCCGCCGTCGTCGTGAATGCCTTCCTTCGCTCGCTGTACGTCCAAAGCCTTGAGCTTTGCCTTAGCCATTGCCGTGTCCTCCGCGTTGCCAGGGCAGGGGTACCACCGGGTTACCCCCAATTCACCCCCGATTTGTTGCGGATTGTACTGGACTAACCTTGGCTAATGGAATAGGTAAAGCATTGTTCTGTGGTGCGTATTGCAGGCTACACGACCAACCTTGTCACACCGTTGGCGGACTCCCTCTCCGCCACTGTCGTCATAAAGTTTCCCTTCCAGCCTAAAACGCCATTCTTCGGTCGGTCTTCGCACGGTAGGCCTCACCGCTACAGGCTCTCCTGATTGGCCCGGTTGCCCTGAATCGAGTCCACTCGATCATCTCCTCAGCCATCCTCGTCGACTGTGCCGCGTCGCTACTAGTACTTTCCGAGAAGCTTGCCCGGGGCCTTGTTTTTCCGTAGCCGGGGTCGACGGCCCCCGCAACTTGCGTCCCAACGCCCGGTGTGACGCTGAACCGTTATGGCTTTCGCCGGCCGATGGCGAGGCGCTTGTTGTTTCAAGACGATGCCGTGAACACAGGATGCTTTCCTGCGCCAAGTCAGACGCGTATGATGTTGTTGTTTCGCGCAGAACTGTTGTTTTTTTGTGGGAGGGGACGGAAATGAGAGCGACATGTTTATACGCGGCCGCGCTTCTCGGCGTGTTTACGCCCGGCTTGCAGGCTGCGGAGTACGGACAGGACACGATGGCGATGGGGACTGCTACCGAAGCGGCCGCGCCCGACACGGCGATGAGCGGTGCCACCGACCCGGCGGTCGCGGATCCTATGGCGACTGCGACCGAAGCAGCCCCGGCGGAAGCCGATACGGCGGCAGCGGCGATGACCTCGACCTACACCTGCCCGGACGGTACATCCGTTCCGTCGGCAGATTCGCGCTGCGTCGACGATCGCTGGTATCTGTCGCCGTTCGGCACTTTCATGCAACCCGGCGGTGACCGCAAGGCCTTCGGCGGTTGGGGTGGCGGCATGGGCATCGGCAAGATGATCAACGAGTGGTTGAACCTCGAAGTCCGCGGCCTGTGGATGAACTATTCGAACAATATCCCGAACGTGGGTGGCCAGACCGATCTAACCGGCGGCACCTTCGACGCGCTTTTCTTCTTTGACCGCGATGTGTTCTCGCCCTACTGGGTCGCGGCGGTCGGCGGCGTCAACCAAAGCTGGCGCACCGGTCAGGGATACGGGTCGCAAAATGCAGCGTTCCTGTTCCAGACGGGTCTCGGCGCGACGGTCGAGCTGGCCGATAACTTCCTGTTGCGTGCGGATGTTCGCTATCAGCTGCAGACCGCTCCGACGAACATGCAGTACCGGATGCCCGGCACGGGCGTGCCGAACAACGTCGGCAACGCGGATGTGTTCAACGACCTCGTCGTGAACGCCGGTTTCGTGATTCCGCTGGGCGAGAAGCCGATGCCGGTGGCGGCGGCAGCGCCGGCGGCGGTTGACGACTGCTCGACGAGGGATTCCGACGGCGATGGCGTCAACGACTGCGACGACAAGT
>SEYW01000028.1 GCA_004168015.1 Methylolobus aquaticus | reverse complement strand
CAGCAGCGTCGGTGACAACGCGGTCATAAGCATCCTCCAAGGAGCTGGGTAGCGACCTGGAGGAGCACCGCCAGCGCCGGATCAGGGCGGCTGGGGCTCCCTCATGTCCGAATGGGAGTTCGGGTGCGGTGGCGGCTCAGAGGAGCCGGCCGAGTTCTTTCATCATTTCATTCTTCAACGCCGAGCGGGGCGGCCCGAGAGTAGTAGAGAGAGTTATTTCAATATTTATTATTACTTCCCTAGATCACATCTCTCCTCTTTCCCCGGCGCCGGACGGCCTGGGGTCTCTCGGACCTCTGGGGGGACGGCTCTTTCTGTGTGTCTATAGGGGTGAAACATGAACAAAGCGAAGAAAGTCCGCCCGATGATCGTAATGCGCTGATTCATAATAGCTTGATCCATTGTGCCGGTCGCCCGCGGCTTTGCACCATGACGGCTTCTATCAATTTGGCCTCGGTCAGCGTGCGCAGAACGCTATCCCGTTGCCGGTGATCCATGAACTGAGTCCGCCGGGTGAACTCGCTCTTGGACATTCCGGCCTGCCCCGCCGTCCGGAGAATCATCAGCGCCCGTTTGTGCTGGGACTCGACCTGATTCTCGGACACGCGAGCCACGGCTTCGCGGATGGTGAGATCGGCGCAGTGCCGCGACAGCAGGATGCCCCACCGGGCGTCGTGGTCCTCGATCCGGGGATCAACCGGATCGCGCGAGACTGCGCGAATCAATGCCAGCTTGGTTGCGTTTTCTTCGATCCGCGCCAGGATGGAGGAGTATCCAGTACCGCGGGAGCGCCGTAGAGGCTCTAGCATTTCCGCATCCAACTGGCCGAAGACGCCTTTGGCCTCAGAGCTCATGGGAACGACCCGAGCAGTCACCTGCACCTCGTCGACACCCCCGACATCAGCCAGATTGCCATTGAGTTTCCCGCCGCCCTGATAGATGAGCCAGAGCCGGTCGATCAGCTCCGGCGTCGGGTTGATGTCACCGAACACCCCGTTGCTCTTGGGGAAATCCTCCTCGCTTTCCAGGATGAGGAACCGCGCCAGAGAGCCATCCGCCACATTGGCGGCCTGCAACGCCTGCCAGAAGTGCAGCGGCGTCGTAGTGCCGTAAATACAGACGCACGGCTGATGAATCAGGCGATGGGCGTTGTTGTTCTGGTTGGTGGCATACTCCACACCGAAGTACGTCGAACCGGCCGTCGTATAGAGTTCGGTCATCAGATCCAGGATCTCGCACACATACCGCGGCGAGCGTTTCCGGTCTGCGGCCGCCGAGAGGAACATCCCGAACTCATCCAGCTGGAACAGGATCGCCGGCTGGCGCTGGATCGCAGTCAGGAGGCCGGAGCCCGAGGCGATCTTGTTGCCCCCCAGGTATTGCAACAGATTCGCGCGCCGGAATAGTTCGTTGATGACCAGCCGGCTGTGGTTCTTACCGGCACCACTTTCAGCGATCGCGACGACGTACAGGTTCGAGCGAATGTTGGTTTCGGTCCGGTATTTCCGGCCCATCAACGCACCGACCGCGCACAGGCTCGCCCCCAACGCCAGCACCGGCTGCGGCCGTTTGGCGGTGCTGACCATCAGCGCCATCATCTCGGCGATGACACCGCCGACGTCATCCCAGCCGACCGGCAACGGCTTCGGCGGTGGCAGTTGTTGCTCTCTGGATTCCGGCACGACCATGAGGGTTTCGGTCGATTCCAGGGCATTCAGGAGCCCTTGGGCGGGATGCTCGTCTTGGGTCATGAGTTCTCCGTTGAGCTGCAGATCGGATGCCGGTTGCCAGCCGTTGCCGAGCGCCAGTTGGTACAGGGTCCCGGCGCCGATCCGGTCGGGTTTGAACGTGCACCACTTCTCGCCGGTGGTCGAGGCCACGTACTTCCGGGAGGTGGCTGACCAGGCGTCGAACAGCGGCCAGCCCGCATCGCCGAGCGCACCCTTGATGGCCAGGCCCACCGTGATCCAGCTGTCGTAGTCGAGCTCCGGATTCGGAATGAAGTGCAGCGCGGCGGCCACGGCCGGGAAGGTGCCCCGCTGCTCCGAGGAGCTGCGTCCGTCTCCAAGTTCCTCGTGGCTGACCCCGATGCCCATCGCGAGACGCTTGGGGCGCATTTCCTCCGGCACCAGTTCATAGGCCGCCTGCGCAAATTCGCGCGCCTGCGCCTCGGTGATGACCGGTAAATCCTCCAGATCGAGGTCGGCCAAATCGTCCACCGGCCAGGTATAGGGTTCACCGGTGTCGGGGTGGATACCGTAGGCGACGAACTGCTGCCCGCAGCCGAGCACCTCGATCGGCGGCAGCTTGAACCCGGCGAACGGTTCGTCCGCTCGATAGACCAGCAGGCGTTTTGGTGCCCGACCGATGCGGACCGCGGGCGTATTGCCCAGCGTTTCCCGCGCCAAGGCCTCGATGCTGCGGGCCACGTCTTCCGAGGCCAGGAGATCAATATCGATCCCGATCACTTTGCCGGCGGCGATGCCGATGCCCGCCTCCGGCCAGTCGGCCCACAGGTCGACCTCGCGCGCCGTTGTCGCGCGGTCGCAGTGGCGGCTCCACTCCGGATAGTCGTGCCACTCACCAAGGCGATACCGACCCGGCTTTTTCGTGCCCGGCTGCAGCGGCAGAATGGGATAGTCCCGGTCGACCAGCATCGCACCCAATTTGGCCATGTAGTTGTCGTTGCTCATAAGGCCTCTCTCAAAATGGTGGATCCTCGGCATAGGCCGTGCGGAGCGAGTCCTGAAAGCGGGTGATGACGACGTCGATCAACGTCGCCCATTCCTCCGGCGTCCAGGTGGCTAGGTCGGTGCGGCCGAGCGACTCGACGTAGGTACCGCCCGCGGCACTGGCATCAAGCAGCGCGCTTCGCTCGTGAATGTTGGGATTGATCATGCCCTTCAGCCTCGTGGTGATGTTCTGGCAGGTGCGGGAGCACAGCTTCACGGCCGGCGCCGGGACGCCGATCAGGCGCGGCTCGAAGCCAAAGCCCCGCGCATCGCGGCGACAGATGGCGCAGATCATGGGAAGCGCACCCCGACGATCTCGGTGAAGCGGCCGCTGGGCCGGACGGCGATCTCAGACGGACAGCGAAGCTGCGCCGTATTGGCGAGGGCCTCCTCAACCCGCAGTGGGACCGGCACTCCCGGTGCCCGCCGAGCCCACCAACTGGCGGCCTTCTGCCGGGGATAGCCGTCGTGCTCCAGGCAGACCCACTCGCTGTGGGCGACCAGGCCGCACCAGTAATCGACCCGCAGCGACGGCGGCTTGCCGGGTTTGTCGTGGCGGGCATAGCTGACGCGGGTGACCGGCACCCACTCCGCGCCTTCGGTCGAGAGAATGGCCAACTGACTGGCCGCGGCGTCGAGTTCCGGTTTGGGTGGCGGAAATAGGTAGCCGCAGTCGGGGCACTGCCGCACCGCCGTGTGCACGATGCTCTGGCACGCGGGACAGGTCTTGACCGGCGCGTCCTCCGGCTCGCCCTGGCCTCGCCGTTTCGGCTTGATCGCATCAATCGGCCCGTGGCGGGCGATGTTGCCGGCGAAGTCGAGGATCAGGCAGTTGTCCTTCCCTGGCGCTCTGCGGCAGCCGCGCCCGACGATCTGCACATAGAGCCCGGCGGACTTGGTCGGGCGCAGCATGGCGATCAGATCCACTGCCGGGGCATTGAAGCCGGTGGTCAGCACGTTGGCGTTGGTCAGGCAGCGGATCCGCCCCTGCTTGAAGGCGGCGATCAGCGCCTCCCGCTCCGCACCCGGCGTGGCACCGGTGATGGTCTCGCAGGGCACGCCCCTCATCCGCACGGCATCCCGCACGTGATAGGCGTGATCCACGCCAGCGCAGAAGATCAGCCAACTGCGGCGGTCCTGGCCGTAGGCGAAGATCTCATCCAGCGCACTCTGGGTGATGCTGTCGCGGTCGATCGCGGCCTCGAGATCCTTGGCGATGAACTCGCCGCCGCGGGTGCCGACCTGGGAGACATCCAGTTGCGTCGCGGTGCGCTTGGAGATGACCGGCGCGAGATAGCCGTCGTCGATCAATTCCCGTACTGACACCTCGTAGGCAATATCGGTGAAGATGGCATCCTCGCCTTCGTGCAGGAGACCGGAATCCAGGCGGTAGGGCGTGGCGGTGAAGCCGATCACCTTCAGCAGCGGATTGAGCCGCTTCAAGCCATCGAGGAAGCGCCGGTACAGCGTGTTCGACGAGCGGGGAATCAGGTGCGCCTCGTCGATCAGGATCAGATCGCACTGCTGCACGTCGTAGACGCGTTTGTGGATCGACTGGATACCGGCGAACAGGATCGGCGCGCGGAGATTGCGTTGTTTCAGGCCCGCCGAGTAGATGCCCGCGGGGGCGTCGGGCCACAGGCCCAGCAGCTCGGCGTGGTTCTGTTGGATCAACTCCCGCACATGCGTCACGATCAGGATGCGTTGGTCCGGAAAGGCCTTCAGCACCCCCTCAATGAAGCTCGCCATGACCAAGGACTTGCCCCCGGCAGTGGGGAT
>SEYW01000002.1:47012-303712 GCA_004168015.1 Methylolobus aquaticus | reverse complement strand
CCAGCGACGACCCACCGGCGTTCGCAGCAGCGCTTCCAGGGTCTGGCTCACATCATCGTGCCGCTCTTCCGATCCCATACCGACTCTCCGACCACATCTTTGAACTTGCGAGGCATGTAAATCGCACGTCATCGATCAGACGATCGGCGGAAGACTCGGTCGATCGGCTATTCAGCGATATACGTAGGGGTTTCCCCTAGGCTGGCGAGGATGCTGCCAACGCACCCTTACTGTCAATGACCGCCGGGATAAGCCCAGCGAATGCCGCGTTTCCGGCCTTAACCACGGGAATACAAGGGTTTGAGCCTCGAATGATCGAGGTTCGGCGAAACCGTGCGAAGCCGCGGCCGGACTTTCAGTCCCGGCCGGCATGAGGCTAAGAGGTCCCCTTCTCGGGTTCGGCGTGCTTGAGGGCGATCGTGGACTCGGTTCCTTTGCCTCGCGTCCACACCCACGTCAGCAGCCGCTTGAGATCGTCTAGATAGGTAAAGGCTGCGGGGATCACCAACAGGCTCAGCAGAGTCGACGTGACCAATCCGCCGATCACCGCGGTGGCCATGGGGCTCCGGAACGAGGGGTCGGCCGCGCCGGTGCCCAAGGCAATGGGCAGCATGCCGGCGCCCATGGCGATGGTGGTCATGATCACGGGGCGGGCGCGCTTGTGGCAGGCATCCAGCAGGGCCTCCGGGCGGCTCAGACCATGTTCGCGGCGCGCCACGATCGCATACTCGACCAGCAGGATCGAGTTCTTGACGGCAATGCCCATCAGCATCACCAAACCGATCAGCGAGGGCATGGAGAAGGCCTTGCCGGCGACCAGCAGCGCCACGAAGCCGCCACCGAATGACAGCGGCAGTGCCACCAGGATCGTGATGGGCTGGATGAAGTCCTTGAACAGCAGCACCAGCACGATATAGATGCACAGCACACCGGTGAGCATGGCCAGGCCGAAGCTGCCGAACAGTTCGGCCATCATTTCGGCGTCGCCGATGTTCACCTGCTTCACGCCGGGCGGCAGGGCCAGCATGCTGGGCAGCTTTTCCACCGCCGCGGTGACTTCACCGAGCGGCGTGCCGGACAGTTCGATCTCGAAGTTGATGTTGCGGGAGCGGTCGTAGCGGTCGATCACCGCGGGCCCGCTGGACAACTCGAGTTTGGCCACCTGACCGACCATGACCGGACCGACGCCGGGCTTGCTTGACGGCACGGCCAGGCGCTCGAGCAAGGCCAGGTCCTTGCGCGCATCGGCCGTGAGCCTGACGACCACCGGCACCTGTCTCTGGGCGAGACTGAGCTTGGGCAGCGACCAGTCGTAATCGCCGACCGTCGCGATGCGCAGGGTTTCGGCGATCGCTGTGGACGTCACGCCCAGGTCCGCCGCCCGCGCGAAATCGGGTCGGACGGCGATCTCGGGTCGGACCAGCGCCGCGCTGGACGCAATGCTGCCTAGGCCGGGAATCGTCCGCAAATCCTTCTCGACCGCCCGGGCGGCGGTGGCCAACGCGGCCGGATCGTCACCGCTCAACACCAGCACGTATTTCTCGCCTGAACCGCCGAGTCCCACCTTGGTCCGGACGCCGGGGAGGTTTTGCAGCGCCTGTCGGATGTCGTGCTCGATGACCTGCTTCTTGACCGGCCGTTCGTCTCGCCGGGCCAGCGTCAGGGTCAGCGTGGCCTTGCGCACCTCGCCCCCCGACTGCGTCGCCATCGGATCGCTGCCGGCGCTGCCGGCGCCGATGGTCGTGTAGACACTCTGGACATACGGGATATCTGCCACCAGCGCACGGGCCTTTTCGGCGGATTCACGCGTCTGGGCCAGGGTCGCGCCGGGCGGCAGTTCCACGAAGATCTGGGTCTGCGGATTGTCGTCGGGCGGAATGAAGCCGGTCGGCAGCAAGGGAATCAGCATCAGCGAGCCGATGAAAAAGCCCAGCGCGCCGATCAAGGTCAGCAATCGATGGCGGAGACTCCAGGCTGCCACGCGCAGATAAGTTCGCATCAGCCAGCCGTCCGTGCTGTCCTTGTGACCGGTGTCCTTCAGCAGGTAGGCGCACATCATCGGCGTCAGCATGCGCGCGACGACCAGCGACGCGAACACGGCCAGCGCGGCCGTCCAGCCGAACTGCTTGAAGAAACGGCCCACGACACCGCTCATGAAGGCCGTCGGCAGGAACACCGCGATCAGCGCGAACGTCGTAGCGACGACCGCCAGCCCGATTTCGTCGGCGGCTTCCATCGCGGCCTGATAGGGCGTCTTGCCCATGCGCAGATGGCGGACGATGTTTTCGACTTCGACGATCGCGTCGTCGACGAGAATGCCGATGACCAGGGACAAGGCCAGCAGCGACACCACGTTAAGCGAGAAGCCGAACAAGTACATGCCGATGAAGGTCGGAATCGCCGACAGCGGCAGTGCGACGGCGGAGATCAGCGTCGCCCGCCAGTCGCGCAGAAACAGCCAGACCACCAGGACCGCCAGCAAGGCGCCCTCGTACAGCAGCGTCATCGAGCCCTGGAATTCCTCCTCGACCGGCGTCACGAAGTTGAAGGCCTCGGTAAACTCCAGGTCGGGATTCGCGGCACGCAGTTCCTCGAGCACACTTTTGACGCCCGCGCCGACCTCCACTTCGCTCGCGCCGCGGCTGCGCGTGACTTCGAAGCCGACCACCGGCGTGCCATTGAGCAGGGCCAGCGCGCGGGGTTCGGCCACCGTGTCGGTGATCGTCGCGAGGCGGTCCAGCCGAATGCGCCGCCCGTCGGACAGCGCAATCTCCATGTTCCGCAATTCTTCCGCGGACGCGACGTTGCCCAGCGTGCGCACCGGCTGTTCGCCGCTGCCGAGGTCGGTGCGACCGCCGGCGCTTTCCCGCTGCACCTGCCGCAACTGCCGGGAGATGTCGGCGGCGGTCGCACCCAGGGCTTGCAGCTTGATGGGATCGAGGGCAACGGCGATCTCGCGGCTGACGCCGCCGACCCGGTTGACCGCGCCGACACCGCGCACGGCCAGCAGACGCTTCGTCACGGTATCGTCCACGAACCAGGACAGCGCTTCCTCGTCGCGGCGGGCGGAGGCGACCGTGAAAGCCTGGATCGGCGACTGCGCCAGATCGAGCTTGGTGACGATGGGGTCGCGGAGGTCGCCGGGCAGGTCGGCCCGCACCTTGGAGACGGCCGAGCGCGTGTCGTCCAGCGCTTCTTCCAGGGGCTTTTCCAGGCGGAACTCGATCGTGATCGTGACGCTGCCGTCCTGCACCTTGGTCGTCATGTGCTTGAGACCCTGCAGCGTCGAGACGGCGTTCTCTAACTTGCGGGCCACTTCGGTCTCGAGCTGCGGCGGCGAAGCGCCGGGCAGACTGGCACTGACCGTGACCGTGGGGAAGTCCAGGTCCGGAAAGTTCTGCACCTTCATGGCCATGAAGCTCGCCAGACCACCGAAGGTCAGCAGCACGAACAGCATGACCGCCGGGATCGGGTTGCGGATGGAGGCGGAGGAGACGTTCATGCCGCCCCCCCACTCCGTCCATGACTACGGCATGAACCAACGGCCGCGTGCGGCTTCATGGCACCACCTTGACGATGTCGCCATCGGCCAGGAAGGACACGCCGCTCGCAACCACCCGGTCCGCCGGGGCGAGCCCCGACAGTATTTCGATGCGGTCGCCCGCGCGCCGTCCGGGCTGCACCTTCACCTGTCGGACCCGGGCCTGACCGCCACTTTCGTCGTGCACGGAAAAGACGTAGCTGAAGCCCTCGCGCAGGGACAGCGCGGTCTGCGGCACGGTCAGGGCCGGCTGGGCGCCCAGCTGGAATTCGCCGTGAGCAAACATCCCTGGCCGCAGGCCGGCGCGACCGGCCTCCGGCAGATCGACGTAGACCAGTCCGTTGCGGCTCTGATCGTCCAGCACCGGTCCCACCATCCGCACTTTGCCGGTCACCTTCGCGGCGCCGGGAACCTCCACGGTCGCAGCGACCCCGGGCTTCACCCGCATCAGCTCGACGCCCGTCAGCTCGGCCCGCCATTCCAGCCGGTTCTGGCGAATCAGGCGAAACAGTTCCTGCCCCTCTGCGGCCACCGCGCCCAGCGTCGCAGTGCGACTGGAAATCACACCGTCGTCACTGGCGAGGACCTTTACATGCCGCAGCCGGAGCAACTGCTGATCGAGTTGGGCTTTCGCGGAGCGCATCCGCGCTTCCGCGGTCTTGGCGGCGGTCCGGTACTGACCGGCCTGCAGGGCGCTCAGGGCCCCGGAGTCCGTGACCTGATCGACCCGCTCGGCGTTCAGCTTCGCTTCGGCAAGGTTGGCCTCCGCTTCGGCCAGTGCAGCCCGCGACTGGGTCACGTCGGCCACGACCTTCTCGTCATCAAAGATGGCCAGCACCTGCCCCTTTTTTACCGAATCTCCCACCTGCGCATTGATCGCCGCGAGCCTCAGCCCACCGACCTCGGCGCCGATAATGGCCTCCTGCCAGGCGGCAATGGAACCGTTGGCCGCGAGATTCAGGGCCAGATCGCTGGACTCGGGACGAACAATCGAGACGCTGAGGGCCGGGCGAGCTTCGCTGACTGCGGCCGGCGCCGCCGCGGGGTTGCCGCGACCAACGGTAACGCCGAGCGCCAGCAGCAGGACGGCGAGCAAGACTATCAGGACGATCGACTGTCGTTTCATGGGTTTACTGTAAACAGATCGCGGAACGCAGAATCTTTGACACCGGTCGGCAAACGACCCTCGTCAGCGGGTTTGGACTCGCTGCCGTCATCCCAGCCCCCGCCGGCCGCGCGGTAAAGGGCTATCCAGGCCGACGACGACTCCTGCCGGAGTTCGGCCACGCTGCGCTCGGCCACCAACGCCTGACGGCGCGAAGCCTCGGCATCGATCAAGCTGCCGAAGCCAGCCTGGTACAACTCGCGCATCGCCCGGAAGTTCGCTCGGTAACCATCGGCTGCCGCGGTGGCTTTGGGCAAACGGTCCTCGGCATTCTTCAGACGCACCAGTGCCTCTTCGACTTCCTTGGCCGCGGTTCGCACGATCGCGCGGAACCGCGAAGCCGCGGCCTCGTAGCGCGCCCGTGCCGCTTCCACGTCGGCGGCCCGTTTGCCGGCATCGAAAAGCGGCAGGTTCAGTGTCGGACCGACCGCCCAGGTGTTGGCCAGAAACAGATCCGCGGCACTCAGGCTCTGGATCTGCGGGGTGATGTTCCCCGACAGGCTAAGCCGCGGATAGCGCTTGGCCTCTTCGATGCCGATGGTGGCGCTGGCCTCGGCCACTTCCCGTTCGGCGGCGGCCACGTCGGGGCGCTGCATCAGCACCTTGGCCGGGAGACCACTGAGATGAAACGGCGGGGGCTCCGGCAGCTTTGCCACGCGCTCCGTGTTGCCGGTCAGCCGGTGACGGACCTCGACTTCGCTAAGCGCGGTCAGCGCGACCAGACCCTTGACGGCTCGGTCGCACAAGCCCTTTTGGCGCATGACGATCTCCTGGCCGTCCGCGGCGCTGGCATCGGCCAGGGCGACGTCCGCGGGCGCCCGGAACCCGGCCTTCCCGACGATGTCCGTCAGGCGCGCCGTCTCGGTTCGCGACGCGGCATCCGCCTCGGCAATTTGCACGAGCACCTCGCACTGCCGGTAATTCAGGTAGGCATTGGCGACCTCGACGGCCACCGCCACGCGGGCGTCATGCCACGCGGCATGCCGTGCGTCGAGCTGACGCTGCGCCGCTTCCCGCTGCCGCGCGACACTGCCGAACAAGTCCACCTCCCAGTTCGACTGCAAGCCGAACTGGTAGCGGGTCCACTGGAACGGCGGACCGCCGAAGGTTACCTCGGCAAAGTTGGCGTCCGCCTGCCCGTCGAGGCTGGGCAGGCCCGCTCCGATCGCACCGACCATACCGGCCCGGGCCTGTTCGATCCGGGAACGGGCGTCGGCCACCGAGGCACTCTCCCGTTGCGCAGCGGTCAGGAAGCGGGTCAGCACCGGATCATTGAAACGATCCCACCAGCGCTTCAACTCCGCCGGATTGCCGCGATGCGCGATGGGGACGTCGGGTTGTGCCGCTTGCCAACGCTTGACGGAGGTCGCCGCAGCGGGCTGGTAATCCGGGCCCACGGTCGCAATCAGGCCGCCGCCACATCCCGATAGCAGCGACAGCAGGACCGTCAGGCACCTGCGGGCCATATCACTGTGCGCCACGATCCCCCTGCCCTGCGCGGCGCCGCGCCTCGCCTTCGATCATGGACCACGCATAATCCGCCAGGCGTTCGCCCAGAACATCGACATCCTGCGCGGAACCGAGCATCTCCGGGGCGACGTTCGACACCACGTCCAGCCCCACGTAGAAGTGCACGGCCATCCCAATGATGGAGAAGGCGAGCCGATGGACGTCGACGTCGACACCGGGCAGTCCCAGGTACCGGGTCAACATCGCGACGAGCGCATCGTGCTGCGGCTTGATCTCGGCATCGATCGCTTCCTGCCACGCTCCGGTCGGCTCGATCATCTCGCGGAAATGGAGCTTCATCACGAGCCGGGTTTCCTCACCCCGCTTCAGCGGTTCCAGGAAATCGCGGAACAGCAGCTTCAGCGCTTCCGGCATCGCCAGTTCCGCGTAAGCTCCGAGATTTGCCCCGCAGGGCGTGTCGCCCATCGGCTCGGTGAACGCGGCCCGGTACAGGCCCGCCTTGTCGCCGAAGTAGTAGCGGATGGCCGAGATGTTGGCGCCGGCCAGCTCGCAGATCTCGCGGGTCGTCGCCCCTTCGTAGCCCTTTTCGGCGAACAGCCGCAGGGCGGCCATCACCAGTCGGCTGCGCGCATCCTGGCCATCCATGACGTCATCGGTATCTTTCAAGAGCTGACCTCGCAGCGTTTTGGCATCGTCAAAAGCAGTCAATCAAACGATTGAATGCGATTGTCTTAATCAAGCGTTTGATTGTCAAGAACGGCGAATGACATCGCACCGATCGGCGACTTGCAGAGGCGCAACGGGTCTTCTGGCAGGAATAACTGACGGCTGGACAGCACCAGGGGTCCGCTGGCGCGGCCCGCAACTTTGCCCGTCGTTCAGGCTGACCGGCGATCGGCGGGCGGGTTGGAGGGTCATCCATCCGGCAGTTTCAGCCCCGGCCACTGGCCGGACGGCGGATCGGAGCACTCAGCCACGAAGCTCCTCCGGGATCGAACCGTCAGCGGATAGCCGCGGCTGTGTTGTTTGGCGAGACGGACTGAGCGGTTTCAAGCAAAGGTCATGGCACGGTCGGAGATCAAGCGGCCGCAGGAAATGACGGCGAACGGTTGAAGCCGGGTATCTCGGGCCATTGGTTCACCGCGGGCACGCTTTATGCTGAATGCAGATCGGTGAGCGGAACGTCGATGTCCGCCACCCCGTGGCGTTCACTACAGGCTTTCAACGGAGTTGGACATGGAACTGGACATCAAGAACATCAAGAGCTTGATTTATGCAGTCGGCATTACCCTGGTGGCTTATCTGGCCGCGGTCGGCATCGTCAAGGCGATGTAAGCGCTCGCGTCCCGCCCCGGATACCAGGCGCCGAAAGCGGTATCCGGGGCGTCCCTTTCCGTGGCACTGCCAATGCAGCCCGTCAGTCAATTGCGCTCAACACAACGAGTTGCGTGGGCAACGCACCGCGCAGAGTGCTCCACGCCTACGTTCCGTGTAATCCGGGAAAATCTCAAAGTAGCCGAGAAAACGCCGAGCTGGGGAAGGCATCACACCCCATGCCCACCCTAGGTACCGAGCCAGTCGCCACCAGAGGAATGCGGCACGTCCGCCATTGAATTCAGGCCGCGCAGGACTCAGGGCTGCTCCAAATGCACCGCCAAATCCCTAAGCCAGGCGATGAAACGCGCCACCTCAGCTTGCGCCGCAGTCCAGGTATCCGGGTACTGCATCGCCAACGCATCCAGCCGCTCGGGATCGAGTTCGAACCCGTACAGATGACGCACGATATGGCGGAACCCGAGAAATTCGCGCAGGCGCACCGCCGTCGCAGAAGAGACGACCGCCGGGCGACCCTCGCGCGCCTGGGCCATTCGATCGAGCAGCCGCTTATGCCGATCGGCCCCGGACGGCAATCCGCCATTCAGTTCCACCGCAACCAACAGCAGGATTCTCTCCACACCGCCGTAGAAGTTGTGCAGCTTGAGCGCCAGGCTCTCGCGAAACAATGGCGCACGCTCCAGGTCGCGACGTATCTCGGCTCGCACATAAGCGATGGCAGGCGCCAGTTCCGCCAGCCGTTCCAGTTCCATCGTCAGGTCGGCAGCCAGTTCGCCGAGAGCTGCGGGATCAATCGGTCGCATCGACTTCGCATCCCGTTGCCAGCACCCGCTCGCGAAAATGCGGACTTAGACTCTCCAGGGGCTTTAAGTCGACGGTACGGTCCGTCAGGCCATTCGCCATTGCCAGGGCCGCAAAGAAGCGTTCTGCATCCAGCCCCTCGACTGCGATGTCGAGGTCGGAGCGCTCGGTGAAACGGCCTCGCACGAGTGATCCGAACACGATCACGCGCGTCGCGCCGAACTGGACGCGCAATACCCCCGCGATGCGCCTCACTTCCTCCCAGGCCACCCGTTCCATTTCCTGCCGTTGGCGTGTTTGAGCCGACAGCGCTCGCCGCCAGTATTCGAGCTGGCTCGGCGACACCTCGGATGGATTGGAGGGGTGGCTCATCATGAAAGGCAAGTAGCGATAGGGGTTTGGGATCGGTCTGGGTTAGCGAGGAAAACGCGACGTTGCGACTGCCATTCTGAGCATGCCCCGCTCGAGTGAGGCTGCCAAACGGCGCACTGCGGCGCATCCCCGGGGCTTGAGATTTGATTCCTATGGCTTGCCTTCTTCTATCGAGCCGTGTCCGATCGAACCCCGCCGTCAGCGCCGCGCCTTTTCGCGCCATCGCCGGCCAGGGCAATTCATGATTTGCCCTCGCAGGCGTCCCAGGCTTCCTTAAGGCGCTTGGCCGAGATCGGGTAGGCGGTCTTCAGCATCTGTGCGAACAGCGACACGCGGTATTCCTCAAGGCTCCAGCGGAATTCGTCGCGCTCGGGCCAGAGACCACGCGGATCGGCCTTGACCCTGGTCCAATACGGGGTCCAGAACGCCTGTACCTCGACCATCAGCTTCTGGTCACGGCCGGGGTCGCTCTGGGCCTTGTCGAGACGATGGTCCATCGCCTTCAGGTAACGCGGCAATTCGGTCAACTGGCGGGCCGGCGTGCGCACGACGAAGCCGCGGAAGATCATCAGGGCCAGTTGTTCGCGCAGATCCTTGCGGGTGGACTCGGGCAGCCGTCCTTCGAGTTTGCGCGCGATCGCAATCCGCTGCGTCAGGACGCTGTCGACCAGACGACTGAGCTTGTCGGCCTCCGTGACCAGTTCGCCGCGGTGTTGAGCCAGCGTGGCATCGAACGCGGCACGGGTCCGGATGGCTCCCGGATCGACGACAAACAGCGCGCCGATGATGCGGTCCAGCAAGTCGTCGCGCAGTTCGCGCGCCGTCGCAAGATCGGCATGACATAGCGGATGCGGCGGCAATTGCCGGTAGGCCAGCTCGGCCGCGGCGCCGACCACGAGGTTCTTGCGCAGGTACTTCAGTTCCTTGTTCAGGCTCAGCCGGAACAGCCGGATCAGGCCTTGCTCGTGCTGCAGAGCGGCCTCGGCCTCGGTGTCGAATACCTTGACTCCGACGGTGTCACCTTCGTCGATGATGGCCTGATAGCCGTGGATCGCCTGGCCGTCGTGCGTGCCGTCGAACACCGCCGGCAGATCGTCGAAATCCCAGGCTGTGCGGCGCGTGCAGGTCACGACGCTGGCGGCGAGCACCGTGAACGTGTCGATGGCCTTGCGCGAATGTTCGCGCTGCAACGCGGCCAGGTCGCGCGAGCGGCCGACGACGCGCTGGTTCTCGTCGACCAACGCGAAGTTCATGCGCAGATGCACGGGCAGCGTCGTTTCGTCGAAGGCGCTGGTCGGCGGCGTCAGCTTCCCCAGCTTGCGCAGTCCGCCGGACAACTGCTCAAACAGCGACCCGCGACGGTAATCCAGCATCGGCAGCACGCGCTCGGCGAAATCCGGCGCCGGCACGAAATGGATGCGGTAGGTCTTGGGCAGCGACTTGATCAGGCCGACGACCTTCTCGGGGAACAAGCCCGGCACCAGCCACTGGAACGGCTCGGGCGCAAGCTGGTTCAGGCAGTGCAGCGGTACGATCGCGGTCACTCCGTCGTCCTCGTGCCCCGGCTCGAAGCGGTATTGCAGCGCAATCGTCAGCTGGCCGACTTTCAGCTCGTCCGGAAAATCCGTCGCCTGGACGGCCGAGCGCGCCGGTTGGGTGATGTCATCGCGCGTCAGGAACAGCAGCTTGGGCTGCTGGCGCTCGGCGTCGCGGCGCCACTTCTCGAAGATGATCCCATTGACGACGGTGGCCGGCACGCGCTCGTCGAAGAAGCGGTAAATCCAGTCCTCGTCGACGACCAGATCGACACGCCGTCCCTTCTGCTGCAGGTATTCCGCCTCGGTCAGCAGTTCGCGGTTCCGCGTCATGAACGGCGCCTTACTGTCGTAGTCCATCTGCACCAGCGCCGAACGGATGAAGATCTCGCGCGCGGCGACGGGGTCGATCTTCTCGTAGGGCACCAAACGGCCGGACTGCACCGTCAACGAGAACAGAGTGGTGCGCTCGTGCACGACTGCGCCGGCCTGCTTGCGCTCCCAGTGCGGATCGTAATGCTGGCGCTTGATCAGATGCGCGCCGCAGGTCTCGATCCATTCGGGCTCGATCTTTGCGACGGTGCGGCCGTAGACCTTGGTCGTCTCGACCTGCTCGGCGGTCATAATCCATTTCGGCCGCGCCTTGAACAGGAACGAACCGGGGTGGATCTGGAACTTCAGGCCGCGCGCGCCGAGGTACTCGCTCTGCTCATGTTTGAAGCCAACGTTGGACAGCAGTCCGGTCAGCAGCGCGCGGTGAATCTGCGGGTACTCGCCCGGAATCTGGTTCACGCGCAGCGCGAGATCGCCCTTGACCACCTGCATGATCTGCTGCTCGATGTCCTGCCATTCGCGCATGCGCAGGTACGACAGGAAATGATCGCGGCAATAGGCGCGGAGCTTCGCGTTCGACAGATGCTTCTTCTGTTCCTCGTGGTCCCTCCACAGGTTCAGGTAGGCGAGAAAATCGGAATGTTCGTGCCGGAAGCGCGCATGCGACTGATCGGCCGCGGCGGCCTTTTCGACCGGGCGCTCGCGCGGGTCCTGCACGCTCAGCGCCGCGACGATGATGGCAACCTCGGCCAGGCAATGCTCGTCGGCGGCGGCCAGCAACATGCGGCCGAGGCGCGGGTCCAGCGGGAACTTGGCCAGCCGTCGGCCGATGTCGGTCAGCCCGCCCTGCGCATCGAGCGCGTTGATCTCCTGCAGCGTCTTCAGTCCGTCGCGGATCGCGCGATCGTCGGGCGGCTCGATGAACGGGAAGCGGGCGATGTCGCCGAGCCCGAGCACCTTCATCTGCAGGATCACCGCGGCCAGGTTGGTCCGCAGGATCTCGGGCTCGGTAAACACCGGGCGGCCCTGGAAATCCATCTCCGAATACAGACGGATGCAGATGCCGGGGCCCAGCCGTCCGCAACGGCCGGAACGCTGGTTCGCGCTGGCCTGGGAGACCTTCTCGATCGGCAGCCGCTGCAATTTGCTGCGCGCGCTGTAACGGCTGATGCGCGCATAGCCGGTGTCGATCACGCTGCGGATGCCGGGCACCGTCAGCGAGGTCTCGGCGACGTTGGTCGCCAGCACGATGCGGCGCTGGCCGCGCGGCTTGAACACCCGCTCCTGCTCGGCGCCCGACAAACGCGAAAACAAGGGCAGGATCTCGCAGGCGTGCGGGTGATGCTTGCGCAGCGACTCGGCGGTCTCGCGAATCTCCCGTTCCCCGCTCAGAAAGATCAGGATGTCGCCCTGCCCTTCCCGCCACAACTCATCGACTGCCTCGACGATCGCGCGCTGTTCGCTCCGATCGGTTTCGTCCGCCGCTTCCTCCACACCGACCGGCCGGTAGCGGACGTCGACCGGATAGGTCCGGCCCGAAGCATGGATGATCGGCGCGTCGTCGAAATGACGCGAAAAGCGCTCCGGGTCGATCGTCGCCGAGGTGATGATCAGCTTCAGGTCACGCCGTCGCGGCAGCAGCCACTTGACGTAGCCGATCAGGAAATCGATGTTCAGGCTGCGTTCGTGCGCCTCGTCGATGATCAGCGTGTCGTACTGGTCGAGGAAACGGTCGTTCTGCGTCTCCGCCAGCAGGATGCCGTCGGTCATCAGCTTGATCAGGCTCTCGGGACGCGTCTGATCGTGAAACCGGACCTTGTACCCGACCGACTGGCCCAGCGGCTGGCCCAGTTCCTCGGCGATTCGTACCGCAACCGTGCGCGCCGCGATGCGCCGCGGTTGGGTATGGCCGATGTAGCCGGCGACGCCGCGGCCGGCTTCCAGGCAGATCTTCGGCAACTGGGTGGTCTTGCCCGAACCCGTCTCGCCGCAGACGATGATGACCTGATTGGCGAGCAGCGCCTCGCGGATCGCGTCGCGCCGCTCGACGACCGGCAAGTCTTCCGGGTAGCGAAGATTCGGCAGGCTGGCCGCCCGCAACTGTCGCAGCTCGACCGACTTTGCCAGTTCGCCGTCGACACGCGCCAGCGTCTCGGCGGCATCCTGGCCCTTCTTCAGCTGATCGCGCGCCCGGTCGAGGCGCTTGCGCAGCGCGAACTGGTCCTTGCGCATGGCCTCAGCCAGCCCACGCTCCAGGCGGCGCAGGTGCTGCTCCGGCGTCAGCGAGGTCTCGTCCATCAGCACAACAGACGGCGGCGGAAACGCCAGATCGCGAAGCTCGTCGCGCCGAACGCATAGGCGACGGGCACCAGCAGATGCCAGAACTGACCAAGCTCGATCCGCCCGCCGACCAATGGCCGGATCACCTCGACGACGTGATGCAGCGGCAGCACCGCCGCGCCGAAACGGACCGGCTCGGGCAGGGTCGAAAACGGGAAGAACACCCCGCTCAACAGGATCATCGGCGTGATGAGCAGCGTGATGTAGTAGACGAAAAAGTCGTAACTGCGCGCGAAGGACGTGACCAGCAAGGCCAGCGCACCGAAGCACAGCCCCGTGATGAATACGACCGGCAAGACCGCCAGCGCCTGCCAGTCGACGACCAGCCCCATGCCGGCCGCGACCGTCAGGATCAGCGTGCCGCTGATCAGGCTCTTGGTCGCCAGCCACAGCACCTCGCCGGCCACGATGTCGGCGATACCGAGCGGTGCAGCGAGGATCGCATCCCAGGTCTTCAGCACTTCCATGCGCGTGTAGGCCAGATACAGGCCTTCGAAGGTCGCGGCGTTCATCGCGCTGGTCGACAGGATACCGGCGGTAAGGAAGCCGATGTACGAGACGCCCTGCACCTGACCGACGAAACTGCCGAGGCCGTAACCGAGAGCGAACAGATAGAACAGCGGCTCGGCAAAGCCGGCCAGTAGCGCGGTGCGAGCGCTTTTTCGCCAGGCCAAGGCATTGCGCCGCCACACCGCCAGCCAGCGGCGCACCGTGTCAGCCATCGCGCAGATCCCGGCCGGTCAGTTTCAGGAACACGTCTTCCAGGTTGCTGGAGCGGTAGCTGTAATGCAGGTCGTCGTACTCGTCCAGCGAGCGCACTAGCGATTCCAGGTTGCGGCCGTAGAAGAACCAGCTCTCTCCGGCCCGCTCGCGGCGGACCTCCGGGCCGATCGGTGCGGTGGCCAGCCAGCGCTCGCCACCAGCGCCGTGCACCTCGACGACGTGGGATTCGATGCGGTCGCGAATAAGCGCCTGCGGGCTCGCATCGGCCAGGATGTGCCCGCCGTCCATCAGGATGATGCGCCCGCACAGCCGCTCGGCCTCATCCATGTAGTGCGTCGTCAGCACGATGGTCAGCCCGTCACGGCGCAACTGGCGCAGCAACTGCCAGATGGCCTGGCGGATCTGGGGATCGAGCCCGGTCGTCGGTTCGTCGAGAATCAGCAGCTCGGGGCGGTTCAGCAGCGCCCGCGCAATCGACAGCCGCCGCTTCATGCCGCCCGACAATTGGTTGATCTTGGCCCCCGCCTTGTCCTGCAGCGAGGCCAGTTCCAGCAACTCGGGGATGCGGCTGCGAACCTCGGCCGCCGACAGCCCGAAGTAGCGCGCGTAGACGCGAAGGTTTTCCTCGACCGTGAAGTCCGGATCAAGGTTGTCGCTCTGCGCGACCACCCCGATGCGCGCCCGCATCGCCCGCGCATCCTGCGGCACCGTGTGCCCCAGCACCCGCAACTCCCCGGCCGTCGGCGGCGTCGCTCCGATCAGCATCTTCATCGTCGTGGTCTTACCGGCGCCGTTCGGGCCCAGCACACCGCAGCACTCACCGGCATCGATCGCGAACGAGATCCGGTCGACAACGCGCAGTTTGCCGTAATCCTTAGTCAGACCGTAGGCCTGGATGATGGGAAGGCTGGATGGACTCACTCGGGGGGCAATCGGTGCGGACGGGGACCGGGCGAGTCCCGCGATGACGCCGCGGATTATACCGCAAGCGCCTGGGCAGCCCTGGCCCGCCCCGATTGAGCGGCGGGCGAGCCGCCTCGCTGCAATGCGATCGTAACAATGGATCTTGACGCTGAACCGATTTCCCTATTTAATGCGCGTTCTCGCGAGGCCAGGTAGCTCAGTCGGTAGAGCAGGGGACTGAAAATCCCCGTGTCGGCGGTTCGATTCCGTCCCTGGCCACCAAGAAAATCAGGATGATATCTAAATATAGACATCTTCATCCGAAATCATGTAGCCATCTCGGGCTACTCTTTAGGCCAGCTGGATCCTCTTCAGCGCAGAAGAAATTTTATCTGATTCGGTTCGAGTGGAACCCCGCAGGGCTTCTGCGAGTCTCATCGAGGCTGTCAGGTCAATAAAGGTTAAATTTCCTGGCAGCAACTGGCTGAGCATTGACGCCTAAGCTTCAAGCTGTGTAACGTGTCTGTGCGTGAGCCCTGTCAACAACTCAGAAGAGGAGAACAATCGATGAAACTACGAAGCGCTGCGGGCGAGAAGCCATGGCTGCGTCAGGATGAAAAGCCCTGGACCAATTAGCCCAGACTAGCATTATTTTGAATTTTTGGTACCTACCTGCCTACACTGAGACGCCCTAAGCCAGTCTCTAGGTGGGCGCGGCCAAGGAAGGCCGAGTACCACCTTCCGGAATTGCAACGTCATCTGTCGATTCAGTACCGAGACTCGCAAACCAATCGCCACAGCCTACCACCGCCGCAAGATCCGGATCGCGTTCAGCATCAAATCTGTTTGGAGCTGACAGCTCAATCGACCTCTCAAGGTCATTACGGGCTAAGTCAAAATACTCTTTTTTCCTACACGTTGCATATAACAGGGCGTTGTAACAAGCTCGGTTATACAACGCATCTGCTAAGTCCTTGTCGGCTTCCCCCTCCAACTCCTTCGCTCGCACAAAGGTATCTAGAACTTTAATCGCCGACCCAATGTCGTTGCAGTGCCGGAACAGCCTTGCTCGGATGATTGCCGCCCTTCGATGAGTTGGCTGCTTTTCTAAGAGTTCCTGCAATTCGGATATTGACTCGTGCGCAACGCTTAGAGGCACTTCTTTCGCAAAAGACGACAACGCTCTCGTAATCGAGTCAGTCTCCGACGCCCTCTCAAGCGCTGTGTCTGCAACTTGTCGAATCTCCTCTACGTCTCTTTTGTTCTCTTGGCGAACTTCCTCTACATCCCTCCTATTTTGAAGCACTTGCTCCTCCAGAGCTTGCCTTAGCCCCGGTAATAACCGCCGTGCGCCAAACCCCCCCATAACACTTATCGCGAGAAAAAATATTTTATTCTCAGGCGTGGATGCAGAATCAAATTTTCCAATCCCCAATAAAACCCACTGAAGTGCTAAGGCACCACCCCCGCCGACGATGATACTCAGAATAAATGACGTACACGTCCAAAGACGAGTCACTGGAATGTCTGAGTCTTTAAACCCATCTATCGTATATTCCAATCTGCTGCAGACATCCACAATACCACCAAGCGCCCCTCCTGCCACAACCCATGCCAAGATTTCCCATTCATTTAGTACTACGCCTGATTCGACCACAACACACCTCCCGTTAACATCAGATACGCTATCGAAGCGACACTAGCATGCTTTGGGCTAGAAGTCAGCTGGTCTCTATATACCACCCGCGTACAGTTATTGACAGAACTCCAAGGGCGCTTCGCGCCTAACGCGTTCCAGAAAAACGCGGATCCGCGTCAAGCCGCCTCCAGTTCTCCGCACGCTGGAACCCTGCGCCCCTCCAGATTACAAGCTCGCCGGTGTCGAGATCGACCCACCAACAAAGGAAGGTCCGTTTGCCGCGTCTCCGACTCGGTAGAGACGACGGACCGGAAACTGGAAGCGGTTCGAGTTCCGCGACGGGGGGCAATGACCCAAGCCACTCGATCACCCGCAGGCACCAGTCGGGAGACGAGGGATCAGGAAAGCCGGCCCAAGAAATGGTTGCACATTCCGGGACGGCGGGGTCGGCGCCGCAGCGGCGGCCGTCGCCGCTCGCTTTGCGGTGCCCACCCCGCCTGCCGCCGTTGCTGCTCGCGTTCATAATGCCCGCCCCACGGGATCGACAGTCTTGCCGCACAACGCCTGCGGCGCTGTCCGGCTACGCTCTACCCGCCTGGAGTGGACACGGCTGACGGCAGTCTTCCCTTCGGCTTCGACACCGATCACACGCAGACCCAAGGGCTCGCCATATTGCCCGCGCTCGTCGCTCCACACCTTGGCGAGCTTGACGGGACGGTCGGCTCGCTTGGCGGTTGCCCCACCCATCAGTCGCACGAAGGTCCGCCAATCGGCTTTGTCGGCCGCCTGGACGCCATCACCGAGAATACCGTCCGGAGCATCGGACAGCCGGCGCAATTCCCGCCAGACGGTGACAGGCGGTCCGCCGATCTGTTGGAATTGGCGGATACCCCAGGTCGAGGCCCAGGCGGCTACCCGCTCCGAACTCGACCTCGCGTCATGCCCGTTGTTGTCGTCCTCCAGTCCAAAACCGTCAATGTTCTTCGACACGTACTTGGCGATATAACCGGCTGCCGATCCGAGTGCGTAGTCGATGGGCACGGCCGCGAAACGGTGTTCGTGCGCTCCGGGTTCGTCGCCGTCGACCCGGAGCGCATAGGCCATCAGGGTCTCCCGAACCCGATCAACATGACTGCGCTCCATGAACAGGAGTAGATGCCAGTTGGGAGTCCCGTCATGTTGGGGCTCGCAGATCCGGAACCCATAGAGGCGAATTTCTTCGCGGTCCAGCTTCGCCCGGATCTGGCTCCAGTGCTTTGACAGATTGGCTTGCGCCTGGCGGGGACTGGTTCCGTCGTAGCGTGGGTTTTCGCCGCCGCTCTTTGAGCTTCGCGCGTGCATTCGCGATGGGCAGGTCAGCGTGTAGAACTCAGCCGGGTGGCTCAGATCCTTCGCGATCAACTCGAACCCTGCAATGCGCGCCATGAGTTCGCCGCGCCGAATGCGTGGATTCGCGACACCGAGTTCCGCCAGTTCCTGCAGGCTGTATTCCTGATCGAGTTCATTGACGGCCGCCAGGCTTTCGAGCAACCGCCGATTTCGGAACCTCTGTTCCCGACGCCGCTGGACGGTCTCGTCGCTGGCATAGACGCCGGCGAATTTATGCACCAGGCCCAGGCCGATGGCGAAGTGTTCGAGGTCGCGGCCGTGCGCCTTGCGTAAGGCTCGTCGCCACCACAGCTCGTCGCGCATCCGGGCAATGGCTCCGTCCTCGCTGATGTGTTCTCCAACGACGGGAGGCCCTATCCCGAACGACTTCACCAGACGGCTCAGCAGGCGGTAGGCTGAGTCCGGACGGATGGCAGCAAGCCGAGAACACTGCGTCGCCCGCAGTGTCGCGAAATGCCGGATGTCCTCATCGCACGACGCGAGCTTCAGGATGCCGGGATTGATCGACTCGGCCGTTTCCAGCAGAAACAGATTGCCGGTACGGCGCCCTTGGTCGATATAGATATGCTGGTACTTGTCCGCCAAGGCATTGGCGAACCGACCCGGGAAGCGGGGGAGGATGCTCCGGCGCCACAAGCGGTCGGCGCCGTCGGGTCCATCGAGACCCCACACCCGACGTTCCGCAGGGGTGATCCAATCGGGAACGAGCACGGTGTTCATCGGCCCGCCCCCTCGCTCGTCGACCGCTTCACGCGGCCTTGAACGTAGGCGTCCAGATCAGCCGAGCGGTAGCGCACCGCACGCGATCCGACCTTGATAAAGGGAATGCGGGCGCCCGCCCAGCGGTCCCGCTCCAGGAACGCCATGGAGACGCCGAGCAGTGCGGCGGCCTCCTGGGTTGTCAGTAGCTTTTCATTCATGGCTTTTGACCTCATTGGATTGATCCACTTGGTCGAAGCCTTGGCGGCATTTTGCCGTCCGAAATAACCGGTCTTAGCCGTAAAAGGGGTTCAAACTACCGGTTCGGGTAGAGGAGGACTTTCGATCGGCGCGGCATGCGGCGTTACCGCCGAGCAGCACGCAGTTGCAAAAATGATCATGGACGACCTTGACGGTTCAGACGCCCTGTTTTCAGGTCGATGGCATATTCCACATCCCGTGGCCGGCCGCCTTTACGCGTTCCGGCCTGTGGATCGACCGCTGCGATCCATGACTTTACCGTTTCTGCGTCCTTGTACAGCGCTCCGTTGGCGTACTGCTGGATAGCCTTACTCCGCGCGAGATGCGCCGGGGGAATGTCGGGATCGATGTCCCATATGACCCGTGCGACAGCCTGACAGACTAGCTTGTCGATTCTTTCGTCTGCATGCCATCCAATCGGCCGGTTGTGCGGCTCTCCTTGGTCGCCTTGTAGCGGGTCCAGGAGTGGCGATCGTTGACCCCTCTCAAGCCATAGCTAAGCAACTCAAGCGCCGCTTGGAAGGGCGCCGAGTTATGGTCGGAATGGCGGAGCCCCAAACTGCCTTCTAGACCTCGGGCAGCGTCGAGCACTTGCGCAACTTCCTCGACGGCACGGGCGAAAAGAGTTCGTGCATCTGGCCTATGGCAGGCGAGGCCTAATCGGATATCGGCAGGGGCAGAAGAAGTTGAGGCGCGGATTGCACGAGCGCGCGCCGTCCAATAAACCCGCCATGAATTCCATCCGAAAGTCTTGGTGGCAGATGGACGCAACGAGGCAAAAGCGAAGCGCATCACTCGCTCACGACCGGCACGGCTTTTGTCCTGGCCCGAGAACTGTGAGCGCTGTTGATAAATACCACTGCTCCGATGATGGCTGCCGCTGCGGACAGGATGCGCGGCGTCAGCGGCTCCTGCGCAAACCAGTTCCCCAGAAACACCGCCACCAAAGGATTGACATAGGCATAGGTCGCCACCAGCGGGATCGGAGCATTTTGTAACAGCCAGATGTAGGCGACGAAGCCGACCATGGAGCCGAAGGCCGTAAGATACGCCAAGGCCAACCACGAGTGGGTGGATACCTGGGCGAAGCTGAATCCCGTCCATTCGTCGCTGAGACAGCTGGCGACCATCAACGAAAAACCACCGGCGAGCATTTCCGCGCCGGTAGTCATCAGGGCCGACTTCGGCAGATCGGCAGTCTTGCTGTAGACCGAGCCGATCGCCCAAAGCGGACCGGCGAGAAGAAGGGCCGTCACGCCCAGCGCGTTCCACTGTATGCCGTTCGACAGCTGGGACGGGCCGACGAGCAGGTAAATGCCACAGAAACCGACGGCCAATCCGGCGATCACTCGGCCCGTCGGCTTCATGCCTTTTGGCCGGAACGCATCAGCCAGAACCAGGAACATCGGCACTGCACCGATCATCAGCGCCGCTATCCCCGAAGGCACGGTCTGCTCTGCCCAGCAGACCAAGCCATTGCCACCGAGCAGCAGCAGGGTACCGACGATGGCGGCCGAACGCCACTGCCGGAGACTCGGCAAGGCATCGCCGGCAGCATATCGCCACGCCAGCAGGAGCAGGCCCGAAACGAGAAAGCGAAGTCCGGCCGACAGGAACGGCGGAAGGGTCTCCACCGCGAAGCGGATCACCAGGTAGGTGGAGCCCCAAACCAGATATACCGCCAGCAGCGCGATCCAAATCTTCGTCTTCAATTCGCTCTTTCCTGTGTTGAAGGCCGAGGTAGATTGAACCAAACGCTGTGGCGCGAAACCCCGGATATTGCTTTTGCATTGACGGGGCTCAGCTGGCATCGTGAAACATGATGCCGAGGGTGTACCGGGACCCGGACCGGATGCGGCTGACGCCGTGACGGAGTCTGACGCGGTAGTGTCCGCGCGTCCCCGCCACCGGGCGGTGGTGAACGGCGAAGACCACGGCATCACCTTGCCTCAAGGGCACGACCTCCACTCGCGACTGCATTCGGGGACGCTGCTCGGTCATCACGAACTCGCCGCCGGAGAAGTCCGATCCCGGCTCGGATAGCAGCACGGCCATTTGTAAGGGAAAGACCTCCTCGCCGTAGAGGTCTTGATGGAGGCAGTTGTAATCGCCTGTCTCGTATCGCAACAGCAAGGGCGTGGGCAGCCCTTGTCCGGCAGCCCGGCAACGCTGCAGAAATTCCGTGAGCGTTGCCGGATAGCGAGCCTCCGAACCCATGGCTTCATTCCACTGGTTGGCGATCGGTGCAAGATAGGCGTAAAGCTCGGTCCGCAGGCTCTCGACCAAATCCGGCAAGGGATAACGGAAATACTGATACTCACCTTGTCCGAATCCGTGCCGCGTCATGACGATACGGCTGCGGAACCGGTGCTCATCGGGATAAAGCCCGGCGAGGTGGCGGCAGTCGTCGGCAGACAACAGGCGTTCGAGCACCGCGTTGCCCTGGTCGTCCAGTTCCCGGCCGACTTGTTCCCAATCGTAGGATTCGATCCGCTTCATCAGAACGTCTCAGTTTTCCGCCGAGTACGCCCACAGATGAGCGGCCACCAAGGCACGCCAGGGAGCGAACGGCGCCAGCCAGCCTTTGGCCTGATCCTCGGTGATTTTGTCCGGCACGGCCAACAGTCTCTGCAGCCCACGCCGGACTGCGGCATCGCCGTGGAGGGAGCCGTCCAGCCAGCCGTAGCCTCGCAACAGGGCGTAATGGATGGTCCAGGGACCGATACCTCGAATGACGGAAAGACGCTCGCGGATGTCATCGAGGGGCGCAGCTTCGGCCAGCCAAGCATTCAGGGGAAGCTAGCCGCCAGACGGCTGAGGACACTCAGGGTTCGGGCCTTGGCTTTCGAGTAGCCGGCGCGGCCCAGTTCTGCTTCGGTCAAGGCCGCGATCGCATTCGCATCCGGCAAGCAGAAGAGGCCGCCGGCGTGCCGTAGCCCCGCCGCCTTGATCAAATTCCGCCGCACGGCGACCGCTGCGGCCACGCTGATCTGCTGACCGGTGATAGCCCAGGTCAGCGCTTCGAAGGGCGTGGCGGTGAGCGGCACCCGCAAGCCTCGCCGGCGTTCGATGAGCTTGCCCAGTTGCGGATGGGCGCGGTGGGCCTCCTCGAAGTCGGCGATGGGCTGGGTGAGACCCAACATGCGCGTCGCCATATCGAGCAAGGCACGGCCATCGAGCGCCGCCGACTCACCGTCGGCGCTCCAAGCGACCTCCGCGTGGCCTCTTTCGAACCGGATGCACAGACAGGCCGGACGACCGTCCCAGGCGATGCCTTTCCGCAGCACGCCATCCTGGACCCGTTCGGCCACACCCAAGCGGTCGCGCCGGTGGAATGCAAGAATGTCTTCGCGGCGGAAATCGGCCGGCAGGTCCAGGGTGACGGAAGACTCGAAGCTCACGGCTCGCGCTCCCGCCGCAGCAGTTCGGCTTTCCGCGCGATGCCCCAGCGGTAGCCGGACAGATCGCCGTCGGTCCTCACCACGCGGTGGCAGGGAATCGCCACGGCCAGGGTATTGGCGGCACAGGCGCCGGCCACGGCACGCGCGGCTTTGGGGGTGCCGATGCGCCGGGCAATCTCGCCGTAACTCTCTTGGGTGCCCAATGGGATGTCCCTCAGCGCTTGCCAGACCCGCTGCTGGAAGGCGGTACCGCGGATGTCCAAAGGCAGCTCCAGTCCCACGGCCGGCGCTTCGACGAAGCCCACTACTCGCGCGACGAGGCGTTCGAAAGCTTCGTCCCCGCCCACCAGCCGAGCCTTGGGAAATCGGTCCTGCAGGTCGCGGACCAGGGATTCGGGATCATCGCCCAAGGCGATGGCACAAACTCCGTGAGGACTCATGGCCACCAGGATGGAGCCCAACGAGCAGGCGCCCAGAGCAAAGCGAATCTCGGTGTCGGCACCTCCGGCCCGGTAGCGGGAAGGCGTCATGCCCAGAATGCTCTGCGACGCTTCGTAGAAGCGGCCGCTGGAGTTGTAACCGGCCTCGTAGATGTCCTCCGTCACGCTGCCGCTCCGCGCCAGTTCGCTCCGCACGCGCCGGGCCCGGTGGGCGGCCGCGTATGCCTTGGGCGTCAAGCCGGTGACCGACTTGAAGACGCGGTGGAAATGGTAACGACTCATGCCTGCTTGTGCGGCCAACTCGGCGAGGGTCCAAATCTCATTCGCCGTTTCGAGTTGCCGGCAGATGGCGGTGATCGTTTTCGCCTGTCGCTCCGCCAACGCGGACTCATCGGGCCTGCAGCGCCGGCAAGGGCGGAAACCCGCGCGTTCGGCCTCGGCCCGACTGCCGTAAAAGTGGACATTTCTCCGGTTGGGCCGGCGTGACGGACAGGACGGCCGGCAGTAGACGCCGGTGGTTTTCACCGAATAGACAAACCGTCCATCCGCTGCCGGGTCACGGGCGAGCATGGCGGCCCAGCAGGCATTCGCGTCGGTCATAGTCGGGGTGTCGGGTACTTTCATCGGTTGCACGCCCAATCGACAGGGTAGGCATAAGGTATCCGCCCCTCGCAGACCTCACACTCCGAAGCTTGCTTTTGAATTCACCGTGCTTCGTAGACATCGGCTCGCCATCCATCGCTTCCCCCGGAAGGCCGGTCCGGGCGGCGTCATGTGCCCCGCTCCCGATGAGGAACATGAACGCGCACCAATATTCGCCTTCATTCCTCGAATGCCGGGATGACCTCGGTTTCGGCCTTGCCTGCCACGATCCATTCGGTAACCGCCGGATGGCCCAGCACCGTGTTCACGTAGTCTTGCGCGGCGGGCCCTGCTTCCACCCGATAGGTATGGAAACGCAAAGCGACCGGCGCGTACATGGCGTCGACGACGGTGAAGCGGCCGAATAGCCAAGGGCCGTCGTTTCCACGGTGTTCACGGCACTCGCGCCATATCTGCCTTATTCGCGCTACGTCGTTGTCGACTGCCGCGGGCAAGGCCTTGGGCGCGGGCTGCCGTCGGCAGTTCATGCCGCAGTGAGTCCGTAGGGCCGCAAAGCCCGAGTGCATTTCCGCCGCGAGGGAACGGGCTCTAGCCCGGTCCGTGGTCGCCGCCGGCCATCCCTGTGTTTCCGGAAAGCGCTCGGCCAGATACTCCAGTATGGCGAGGGAGTCCCAGACGGTGACGTCACCATCTACCAGCACAGGTACCTTGCCGGCGGGCGAATAGGCAGCAATGCGGACCTGCGAGTCTTCCCGGTAGAGGGGAATACGGATCTCTTCGAACGCAATGCCGTGGTGCTTCAGAAACAACCAGGGCCTCAGGGACCAGGACGAGTAGTTCTTGTTGCCGATGATCAAGGTCAGAGTCATGAGATGATTCCTTCGCGTGGAGATGGATCAAACGGATGCCGAAGCTCCGCGGTGCCGGCCTGGAACCCCGGCGAATTCACCCAACAGTTCGCCTAGCACGCCAATCCCCTGTTCGATTTTCTCCGGAGCCGCGTGGCTGAAATTCAGCCGAAGCGCCGGGTAGCGAAGGTTTCCGGCGGGAAAGAACGGTTCTCCCGGCATGAACGCCACGTCGCGCGCCAGGGCCGCCTGCAGCGCGTCCAAGGTATCGCACTCGCAGGTCAAACGCAGCCAGAAGAACAGCCCGCCGGCGGGCACTCGCCATTCGGCCAACCCGGCGAAGTGACGCAGCATCGCAGCCTGCATCGTGTCACGCCGCTCCCGGTAGACGCCGATCATGCGCGCCATATGCGTGTCCAACTCGTGCGAGCTCAGAAACCGGATGAGCCAGAGCTGGCCTGGCCGGTTGCTGTGCAGGTCGCTGGACTGCTTCAGCCGCACCAGCCCTGGAAACAGCGAGGGCGAGGCGGCGAGATACCCGACCCGCAGACCCGGCGCGGTGATCTTGGAGAAGCTCCCCAGATAGACCCAAGGCGCCCGTTTTAGATAAGCGCAAATCGGCGTCCGCTCGACCGGCTGATAGGCCAGGTCCCGGTAGGGATCGTCCTCGACCAGCGGTATGCCGGTCTCGTCGAGGATGGCGGCCACGGCGCGCCGGACGCCTTCCGTGTAACAACAACCGGATGGGTTCTGGAAGGTCGGGGTGAGATAAACGAAGGCCGGCCGGCGGCGAACGATGGCTTGGCGCAGTGCTTCCGGGTCGATGCCCTCGGCAGCCAGTGAAAGTCCCTGGAACTCCGCGCCGTACACGCCCAATGCCTGGATCGTGGCCAGATAGGTGGGCGCCTCCAGCAGTACCGGAGAGCCTTCGTCGATGAACAGCTTGCCCACCAGGTCGATGCCCTGCTGGGAACCGGACGTCACCAACACGTGGTCGGCACCGCACTCCATGCCCAGCGCGGACAGGTTTTGCGCGATGAGGCTGCGCAAAGCCGGCTCGCCTTCACTGGGGCCGTATTGACGTCCCGCCTCCGCAAGGCCGCTGAAGTCCAGGGCCGGCATCAGCTCCTCGGCGGGCAAGCCGCCGGCGAATGAGATCACCCCCGGCCGCTGCGTCACCTGCAGGATGTCGCGTATCAGGGAACTGGTGAGCCGCGCGGCGCGGCGGGACAGTTGCGGTTTCACGGTCAGAGTCCCGGCATAGCGATGTAACCCGGCAAGGCCTGCATCCGGGCGATCCATTTTTCCACCGAGCGAAAACCGTTCAGGGCCATGCCGCCTTCGGGGGCCAGCGCCACATAGGGATAGCAGGCAATATCGGCGATGGTCGGCTGGTCGGCGGCCAGCCAGCGGTTGCGCTGCAAATGCGCGTCCAGAACCGCCAGTCCGCTCCGGCCCATCTCCTGACAGGCCGCCAAGTCCCAGGGCCGGTTGAATCGGACCACGGCCCGCGCCCGGGCCAGTCCATAGAGGAGCTCGTTTTCGGACACCGCCAGCCATTGCATGACGCGCGCCAAGGGCTCGGGCTCCGTTGGCAGCCACTGTTCGTTTCCGTATTTCCGGGCCAGGTACACCAAAATGGCCATTGAATCCCACACGACGGTACCGGCATCGTCCAGTACCGGCACCTGGCCGCGCGGATTAACAGCCAAGAAGTCCGCCGTCTTAGGTTGCCCCTTCAGCAGGTTCACCGGGACGGATTCATAGTTCAGCCCTAGCAAGGCGCAAAACAGCCTGATCTTGTAGCAATTGCCGGATAATTCCATGTCGTACAAATTCACGATCGCTCCTTTTTGATAGGGTCAGCGATTTACTGTGCAGACCGGCGGCACCCACCCTTGCCCCCGAGTTGCGGTTCTCCACCAGGCAGTACCCGGCGATCTCCGGGGCTCGTCCATGATCGGGTTCTTGCAGCGGCTTCGCCCGTTTACTCCGACCGCTAGCCTCTGGCTTCCATCGGTCGAGGCGCTGCGCGCTGGCTGATGCAGAGACTCAACACCACGACGAATGCCGCACCCAGTAGCGAACCGGTCAACGGCTCGCCCAGCCACGCCGTGCAGGCCCCCAGGGTGAGGAACGGTTGCAACAATTGCAGCTGGCCGATCCGCGCGATACCGCCCAAGGACATGCCGCGATACCACACGATGAACGCCAGGAACTGACTGACCACGGCGACATAGGCGAATCCCGCCCAGGCCTCCGATGGCGCCGACAGATCGGTGTGAGCCATGACCCAGCCCAGTGGCGCCAGCAACCAGGGCAGCGCCAGCACCAACGCCCAGCTGATCACCTGCCAGCCGCCCAGGCTCCGGGTCAGGCGCGCTCCTTCGGCATAACCCAGGGCGGCCAGCACAGAAGCGGCAAACAGCCAGAGATCACCCATACGCAGGCTGCCGCCGCCTGCCTCGACAGCGAACGCCAACACCGCGGAGGCGCCGCCCAGCGCGGCGGCCCAAAACCGCCCCGGCAGGCGCTCGCCAGCCAGCCAGGCGGCGAACAAGGCCGTAGCCAAAGGCGTAACCGCAAGCGCGATACATCCGTGGGATGCCGGCAACTCGTGCATGGCCCAGGCGGACAACACTGGGAAGCCGACGGCTATCCCTAAGGCCACCGCGGCCAGGCCCCGAAGCTGATCCCGCCGCGGCCACGGCTGCCGGGTGAGCAGCAGGGCGATCGCTGCCAGTCCCGAGGCAACCACACCGCGGCCCAAGGCTACGAACCAGGGATCGAGGTGCAGGACGGCGAGCCGGGTCGCCGGCAGGGTCAGACTGAAGCCCGCGATCCCCAAGAAGGCGAGCAGCCAGCCGCGGCGTAGCTGTGCTGTGTTCGGCTGCATAGGTATGAGTCCTCAAACGTGTTGATCCGTCCCGTCGGCCATACAATAGGACTCAGAAGTCGGACAATACAGATACAGTTTGTCATCCGTCCGGCCAACCTGTACCGGTAGCGGAGGCAATACAATCATGAATTCTCTCAATATTGATCCCCACGACGATCGTCCTTTGATCGAGCAGATCGTAGCCGGCATCAAACAACGCGTGGACGAACGCGCCATTCGGCCCGGCACGCGCCTGCCTTCGATCCGGCATTTCGCGGAAAAACACCGGGTCAGTAAATTCACCGTAGTCCAGGCCTTCGATCGGCTGGTGGCAATGGGCTACCTGAAATCCCGCCAGGGATCGGGGTTTTATGTGGCTCCGCGCCAGGACTCCACTGCCACGGTCGGTCAGTCCTGCCAGTTGGAGCGCGCGTTGGATGTGCTATGGCTGCTGCGCAACGCTTTGCAGGAACAACCCCACATCGCCATGCCCGGCGCCGGATGGCTGCCCGGCGAGTGGATGGACGGCGCCGGCATCCAGCGGAGCCTTCGCACACTGGCCCGCAAAAGCGGCACCTATTTGACGGGTTACGGTCTTCCGGCCGGTTACGAGCCCCTGCGATCACTGTTGGCCCGGCGGCTCGAAGACCAGGGCATCCGCTGTGCGCCCAGACAGATCGTCACTACCCGCGGCGCCACCCATGCCCTGGATCTGATCAGCCGAATGTTCGTCAAACCGGGCGACGCGGTGCTAGTGGACGATCCCGGTTACTACACCCTGTTCGGTTATCTCAAGCTGTCGGGGGCGCGGCTGGTGGGCGTGCCTTGGACCACCCAGGGACCGGACACCGTCGCGCTGGAAAGCCTGATCCAGGAACACCGGCCGAAGATTTTTTTCACCAACACCTTGCTGCACAATCCGACCGGAGTCAGCATCACTCAGCCGGTCGCTCACCGGGTGCTTCAGTTGGCCGAACGCTTCGACCTGATGATCGTGGAGGATGACATCTACGGTGACTTGCTGACGGGGCAAGCCACGCGTTTGGCCACACTCGATCAACTGGAGCGAGTGCTGTTCGTCAGCAGCTTTTCCAAGACCGTTTCCGCGAGCCTTCGAGTCGGTTTCCTGGCCTGCCGATACGAAACCGCGGAAAGCTTGACCGATCTCAAGTTGCTCACCAGCCTGACCACCTCGGAAATCGACGAACGATTGGTCTATGAACTCCTTACCGACGGCTACTACCGCAAGCATCTGGAAAAACTGCGTTCGCGCCTGCGCAAGGCACGGGGCGAGGTCACCAGAAACCTTGAACGCAGCGGGCTGGAAATCTACAGTGAAGCGGAAGACGGCTTATTCATCTGGGCGCGCCGGATGGCCTCCGAAAACGCCACATCGCTGGCCGCTTTGGCGGCCAAACAGGACATCATGTTGGCGCCCGGCACCCTTTTCCGGCCCCAGCACGAAGCCTCCCCTTGGCTGCGATTCAATGCCGCAGGCTGCGGGAACCCGGCCATCTTCCGGTTTCTGGAGAACCAGCAGCCCGGCGCGGATTCCGGAACGACTTTCGACAATTGAAACTCGCCCGGCGGGTCGATAGGCACCGACTGAACTGACACCTTAGAGCCCTAACGTTTACCTTACCGCTTATCCACCCTTGCGGGAGTCCCTTCGAAGCGTGCGACATGCCTGAACACCGGGGCCAGATTCAACCCGAAACTCTCGCGAAACCCATGTGGCGATCCGTTCCGGCCGCGAGGGTCTGGGCGAAATGGCTGAACGAAGAGCGCGACGTTCACCGCGACTACCTGGATTTCATCGGCGGCACGCCGCCGGCCCGCATGAAATATAAAGGTGTGGCTGATCGCGCTGAGCATGTTCCAGGGAGGGGAGGGAGAATGCCAGTATTCCGACATCGAACCCGTGACGAGGGCAGGAGTGACGCCGATAGCGTAGGGCCGGTGCGCCAAGGCAGCTTACTCTCTTGGTATCGGCGCTGACGGGCCCTTCCATGCATTTCGATTTACGCGATCTTGAACTGTTCGTCGCCGTGGCCGAGGCCGGCAGCATTGCCAAAGCGGCCGATCAGTGCCATACCGTGGCCTCGGCCATCAGCAAGCGCTTGTCCGTTCTGGAAGCGGCCTATGGCACCGCGTTACTGGTGCGCAGCAGCAAGGGCGTCGCGCTGACGCCGGCCGGTCTCGCCTTGCTCGCCCGCGCCCGCGCCGTCCTGCACCAGGCGGGGCAGCTGGACCGGGACTTGCGCGGCTATTCCGCCGGAATCCGGGGGCAGGTGCGGGTATTCGCGAACATCTCGGCCATCGTGGAATTCCTGCCGTCGGCGCTCGCCTCGTTCCTGTCGGCGCACCCGGAAATTCAGGTGGAACTGGAAGAACAGGTGAGCGGGGCCGTTGCCCAAGCCGTCGCCGACAATCTCGCCGACCTGGGGCTGGTGAGCGAAATCCCCACCGGCCATGATCTGGTACTCATACCCTTCCGCGAAGACGAACTGGTCCTGCTGGTGCAGCCCCAGCATCCCCTGGCCCTGCGCCGGCACATCGATTTTCGCGAGGCGCTGGATTTCGATTTTGTCGGCCTGCACAGCGACAGTGCCTTGCACTACCGGCTGCTGCGCGCGGCTGCCGATGCGGAGCGAGCGTTAAATCTCAAGATTCGGGTCACCAGCTTCGATGCGGTCTGTGCCATGGTGGCGGCGGGACTGGGCATCGGCGTGGTACCGAGGGCCGCGACCACGCCTTACACCACGTCCCTGGGGCTGGTGCCGCTGGCTTTGAACGACGACTGGGCCAGACGCCGGCTGCACCTCTGCGTACGATCCCTGGAGGGGTTGTCCGCGGCGGCGCGGCTGCTGTTGGATCACCTCATGGCCGGAGCGGTTTGACTCCGGCCATCGCGCACGGTGATGGCACCTTCGCCGAAGATCAATTTTCCTTAGGTTCCGCCTGCGGCATGCTGTCTCCCGTCCGTTCACGATGAGGAGACCAGCGATGTATCAGTGGAACCCGGCGGATTATTCCCGCCATTCGGCCGGCCAGGAGCGTTGGGCGCGCGAACGCCTGGCGGAGATGAATCTGCGCGCGGAGGATAGGGTGCTGGATATCGGCTGCGGCGACGGACGCATCACGGCCGCGCTTGCCGCTCAAGTTCCCAAGGGCCATGTGGTCGGCGTGGATTTGTCGGCGGACATGATTGCCCATGCCCAGGCTCACCACAGCCATCCGAATCTCGTATTCCGGCAGGCCGACGCCCGAGCACTGCCGTTCAATGCCGAATTCTCCGTGGTCTTTTCCAATGCGGCCCTCCACTGGGTTAAGGATCCGCGGCCGGTACTGAACGGGATCGTCCAGGCCCTGACACCGGGTGGCCGTTGCCGGATGGAAATGGGCGGTCGGGGCAGTGCTACCACGCTGATCGCCACCTTCGAGGCCGTTTCGTGCGATCCCGAGTGGCGCCAACATTTCCAGGGATTCGAATCCACCTACGGCTTCCACGATGCGCAAAGCTATCAGCGCTGGCTCACCGAAGCCGGTATGGAGCCTGGGCGGGTTGAACTGGTCGACAAGGATATGGTGCATGCAGACCTGCAAGCCTTCGTCGGCTGGCTGCGCACAGTCTGGCATCCCTACACGTCCAGAGTTGCCGCGGAACAGCGGGGGCGGTTCATCGAAGCCGTCGCCCAGCGCTATCTGGCCGAGGCCGGGAGCGTCTGCGACAACAAAGGGCAAATCCATGTGGCCATGGTCCGGCTCCAAGTAGAAGCGAGGAAGCCGGAGGACGAGCGAGCGCTGAGCGGGACGGCGTGAAACGGTCATGAATCGGGTATGGACGGCAGGAACACGGTTGCTATCCTAGCCACGACCCGGCAAGAAGCGGAAAGACAAACATGAACACGGACATGCCATTGACTTTGCCTGCCCTCGATCCCGCCGCCGTCCCTGCCCGGACCAGCTCAATCTATCCGACGGAAGAACTCCGATCCGTGACCGTAGGCCGAAGCAAACAGGCCCTCGGGGATGCGCTGGGTCTGCAAACCTTCGGCGTGAACCTGGTCCGGCTGGAGCCAGGGGCGATGTCCGCGGTCCGGCACTGGCATACTCGCCAGGATGAATTCATCTATGTGCTGGAAGGCGAACTGACCCTGGTGACGGAGAATGGCGAACAAGCGCTCGGCGCCGGTCTGTGCGCGGGATTTCCCGCCGGCCAACCGGACGGGCATCAATTGATCAATCGCGGCGACCGGGTTGCGGTTTACCTGGAAGTGGGGGACCGGCTGCCCGGAGACCGCGCGCATTACCCCGACATGGACCTCGAAGCGCGCGCGACCCGCAGCGGATATGGCTTTTTCCATAAGGACGGGACGCCTTACGAGGCAGCGAGTGGATAGCATGGCGATACGCCGCGCAACCCTTGCCGATGCGTCCGGCATCAGCGCTCTCGTGCGCGGTCTCGCCGGAAAGTACATCGCCCACGAACTTTCCACGGAGGCGGCCAATCGGCTCCTCGGCTCCATGGAAGAACCGGCCATCAGAGGCTATCTGGCATCCGGGTATCGCTACCACGTCGCTGAGGACGATGGCGCACTGGCCGGTGTGATCGCCATGCAGGACAACCGGCATCTCTACCATTTGTTCGTGGCCGAACCCTTCCAGGGTCAAGGTTTGGCGAGAGCGCTGTGGCAAGTCACCAAGGCTGCCAGTGTCGAAGCCGGCAATCCGGGGGTGTTCACCGTGAATTCCTCGCGCTTCGCGGTCGGCCTGTACGAGAAGTTCGGCTTTGTCGGGCACGACGAAGTGACCGATGAAGCGGGGGTGATCCATATTCCGCTGAAGCTGGATTGCATGACGTGAAATGACCCCTGGCCTACCGGCAGTTCGGTTCGGAGCGTGGCCGAATCGTCGTTTATTTCCACGGTGCGCCCGGCGCTCCCGGCGAAGCTGCGCTGTTTGACCGGTTGGGAAAGGAACATGGCCTGAACGTCATCTGCTTCGACCGCTTCACCCTCGACCGGTCGCTGACCGGCGAGGCGTATTTTCGCGCCTTGGCCGAGGCGATTTCCGGGAAGGCCGGCGGAGCATCGGTCGACCCGATCGGATTTTCCATCGGTGCTTTCGTGGCCTTGCAGACCTGCCGCCATCTGGGAGCGGGTGTCCACAGCCTCGATCTGGTGTCAGCGGCGGTGCCGCTGGAGTCGGGCGATTTTCTCGGCGCCGTGACCGACGGCAGGGCTTTCAGGCTGGCGCAAATTGCCCCGACGCTGTCCGAATGCCTTTTGCCGGGACAAGGCCGGCCCGCCCGGTCATCTCCGTCTAAGTTGTTTAAGCTGCTTTTTGCGAGCGCAGGCGGGGAACACCGAGTGCCAATTGTCGACTCGGAGTTTCAGGTGCGGATGAGGGAAACGGTGAGCGACCGTCCACCGGATGGGCGATCGCTTTCTCCTGCACCCTGGTATCGACGATGATCCGCTCGAATTCCTGCGGCCGCACCGCCTGCGTCGCCACCACCGTGTCCACAGTGGCCCGCAGCAGTTCTTCCACGCCCGCTTCACCGATCGCCTTCCGAAACCGGCCGACTTGCGTCGCATCGCACGGCAGTCGCGGCTCGTAGTACTCCCGGCCACTGAAGTACTGCCACACGAAATTCTCAGACCAGCGTTCTACCACCGCTTCGTCACTGAGATTGAAGGCATGCCTCAGGTACAAGAGCGACGCCATCAGCCGGATCGGCAACCAGGGCCGACCAGCCGCACTGACACCACCCCCGACCGTCTGCAGAGTCGGACCGAACAGGTCGTCCACCGCCACCACCCGCCCTGCGCGATCCCGCCGCTCAAAGGATGGTGACAGCGCCGCTTCTAACTGCGCCCAGGGAATCCGCCGCGACAACACCGCCAGCGGATGCCGCAGGTCGATCATCTGGTCCAAACGCGCACGGCAGAAGTCATCAGTCATCGATGTGCCCCGAAATCCCTCAAGTATTGCGCCCCATTCCAGCAAATCCCGCGGGATTCCGATACCCCGCGGAACGGCAAAGCTCCTCGTGGCGTGCGGCCTACAGCCTTTCTGCAGGGGCGACGATGTATTGACGTTTCACGGGAAACGGTTCAGAACCCTGCCGCCGCGCGCAGTTCGGCATTCTCCCGTTCCAGTTCGGCCACCCTCGCCTGCAGCGGCTCCAGCAGCCGACCTTGAATTTCCTCAACGGTGAACCGCGGCGTGATGTGCCGTGGGCAGTTCCAGTCGTAAGCCTCCACCGTCAATAGGACGGCCCGTTCCACCTGAGCCCGGTAGGCTGGCATTTCCAGCCGAGCGATGAGCGCTGGATCATCGGCCTCGTCCACCACCCTCGCCCGCGCCCAGATTTTGAGCCGGCGGCGGTTCGGGTAGTCCATCAGGATCAGTGCGATGCGGCTCTCGGCTGCCAGATTGCCGACGCTGATGTATTGTACGTTCCCGCGGAAATCGGCGTAGCCCAGGGTGTGCTCGTCCAGCACCTTGAGGAAACCCTTCGGGCCGCCGCGGAACTGGACGTAAGGCCAGCCGTTCTGGCCCACCGTCGCCTGGTAGAAACCGTCGCGCGCCGCGATGAAATCCTGCTCGGTCCGGCTCAGGACGGGTCGCGGTTCCTCCAATTCCTCGAACCGGCGGTTGGCCTCCCGACTGCCATAGCGGGACTGGGCGGCTTTGACGCTGTCGGTGAAGGTGATTGCAGCGAATCGGCGGGGCATGGTCGTGGCTCCTTTGCGTTGAATTTCACCCGGACTGGGCCGGCACCGCAGCACCGGCCCTTGGCTCCATGCCGTCAGGCCGCTTGCTTCAATGCGACCTTGGGAAAGTCGATCTCCACCCGACTGGCCTTGCCGAGAATATTGGTCAAAAGGTTCATGCCGACGTGGACGATGATCTCAACCATTTCGGCATCGCCGAAGCCGGCCGAGCGGACCGCATCCAGTTCAGCCTGGGTCACCTCGCCCTTGTGCTCGACCAGAGCGCGAGCGAACGCGACCGCCGCCGCGGCCTTGGCATCCTGCGACGTGCCGTCCCGATTGGCGGCGATCTCCTCGCTGCTCAGGCCCGCCTTGCGGCCGATGGTGCTGTGGGCGGACAGGCAGTATTCGCAACTGTTCTGCTCCGCCAGGGTGACGGCGATGCGCTCCCGGGTCGGAAGATCCAGAGCGCCATTTCCAGCGATGTGGTGGAGCCCCAGGAAGGCACTCAGCGCTGCCGGCGAGTTGGCCAGCACCCGGAGGAAGTTGGGCGTGGCGCCCAGTTGGGCCTGGACGGCGTCCAGCAGGGTCTTGGCTTCGCCGGTGGCAGTCTGCGGATTGATGACATTGATGCGGGCCATGGGCGTTCTCCTGGAAGTCGGGTTTGGTTCGGGTTGGTGCCGTTGTTGTCGGCACGGGGATAGGCTACGTCGTTACAGGAGCATGATGAATAGCCTATGATCACAAGACTCTATTCCATTCTTCGGAATAATCATGGATCGTCTCCACGCCCTTCAGGTCTTCGTGGCAGTGGCCGATGCCGAGGGCTTCGCGCCCGCCGCACGGAAGCTGCACCTATCGCCGCCCGCCGTCACCCGCGCTGTCGCCGCCTTGGAGGACCGGCTGGGGGTCATCCTGTTTCAGCGCACGACGCGGCAGGTGCGACTGACGGAGGCAGGCCTGCGGTTCCTGGAGGACGCCCGGCGAATCCTGCAAGATCTGGAAGAGGCAGAGGAATCGGCCGCCGGCGCCCATCGCACCCCGCGCGGCCCGCTGCGTGTGACCGCGTCCATGCGGTTCGGCGCCCTCTACATCGGTCCCCTCCTGCTGGATTTCCTGCAGCGGTACCCGGAGGTGTCGGTGGAGACGCTGTTCGTCGACCGGGTCGTGAATCTGTTGGAGGAAGGGCTGGACGTGGCCATCCGAATCGGCGAACTGCCCGATTCGTCCCTGACGGCGATCCGGGTGGGATCGGTGCGGCGAGTAGTCTGCGCAGCACCGGATTACCTGGAACGCCGCGGCATCCCGCAGGCACCGGAGGACATTCGGCGCCATGACATCATCCTGTTCTCCAGCCTCAACGCCAAACCGGAATGGCAGTTCCGGGGACCGGTCGACGGGCTGTCGGTGGCGTTTGCCACCCGGCTCACGGTGAACACGGCGGAGGTCGCCATCAATGCGGCGGTAGCCGGCCACGGGCTCACGCGGGTGTTGTCCTACATGATCGCGCCGGAACTGCGAGAGGGGCGGTTGCGGATCGTGCTGGCGGACCAGGAGACCCCGCCTCTACCTATCCATGTGGTCTACCAAGGGGGCCGGAAAGCGCCGGCACGGGTCCGGGCATTCACCGATTTTGCAGTGGCACGACTACGGGCGGACCCGTCGATCAATTGAGGGACAAGCGCCCGACTGGCCGACGAGCCGACCTTTCGCTTGGGCTCGCACCGAGCGTGTGCGTCCAGTTTGCCCTAACCCGGTTGGCTAGCGGGATGGGGCTCGGCGCGAATGTCCCGACATTCCTGCCGCGCCACGACACACCTGGCGGATTGCGCCCGTTCAGCCGGCTCATCAGAAATCTCTTCGGAGATCCATGCCCGCATACATTCCAGCCACTTGTTCGGCATAGCCGTTGAAGGGCAGGGTCGGGCGCTTGAGGAATTCGCCGATGCGGCGTTCCTTGGCCTGACTCCAGCGGGGATGATCCACGTCCGGATTCACGTTGGAATAGAAGCCGTACTCCCGCGGTCCCGCCTCATTCCAGGTGGTGATTGGCTGTTGCTCGGCGAGGCGAATCCTGACGATGGATTTGGCGCTCTTGAAGCCGTATTTCCAGGGAATGACGATCCGCACCGGGGCACCGTTCTGATTGGGCAGAAGCTCCCCGTACAGGCCTACGGTCAGCAAGGTCAGCGGGTGCATGGCCTCATCTATGCGCAGCCCTTCCCGGTACGGCCAGGTCAGGACCGAACTCTTCTGTCCCGGCATCCGCTCTGGGTCGAGCAGGGTCGTGAATTCGACGAACTTGGCGTTGCCAGTGGGGTCGACTCGCTTCAGCAGTTCCGCCAGAGGAAAGCCCACCCAGGGCACCACCATCGACCAGGCTTCCACGCAACGCAGCCGGTAGATGCGCTCCTCCAGCGGCGCCAGCTTGAGGATATCCTCGATGTCGAAGACCCGCGGCTTGCGAACCTCCCCTTCAACGGCAATGGTCCAGGGGCGGGTTTTGAAGTTTGCTGCGTGGCGGGCCGGATCCTCCTTGTCCGTGCCGAACTCGTAGAAGTTGTTGTAGCCCGTGACGGCTTCGTAGGGGGTGGGCTTGTCCTCCGCGACGTAGGCACCCCGCTTCAGGCCGGGGAGTTTCTCGCCGGCCGCCGGGAGCCCCGGCCAGGCGCTCAGCGCCGCCATACCGGCGGTGAATTGCAGGAACCGACGGCGGTCGTAGAACAGCTCAGGCGGGGTGATCTCTGACGGACGAAGGTCCGCTGGTCGCTTGATCAGCATGAGTTTTACCGTGTTGTGTTTTTTTCGGCAGTTCGCCGTCGCTGGCCGGAACCGTCAGCGCTCCGCCAGCCATAGCCGGTGAACCAGATGGTCCACCGACAACCGCCCCGGTCCGTGCAGGAGGCTGACCAACAGCATGAGGCCCCAAACCTTGTGTTGCTCCAGCCCTGCGGCGCCCATGTCGGGATACGAGATCACCGCGACGAGATTGAAGACGAACAACACGAACGCGGCGAAACGCGCCCCCAGTCCCAAGGCCAGCAGGACCGGGAACAGCAGTTCCACGCAGGTCCCGGCGTAGGCTGCTATTTCCGGGGGCAGCAGCGGCACCGCGTATTCGTTCTCGAACAGATAGAGCGTGCTGTCCCAGGACTGGATCTTGGTCAGCCCGGACACCCAAAACGCATAAGCGACCCACAGGCGCAACAGCAGATCACCGAGGGGGGCTGCGTAGTTCAGGCCCTGAGTGACCCGGTGGAGTCGGCCACGCCAGCCGAGTTGGCGCGCGGTCCGTGGGGAATTGACGTAATCCATCATGGCTATGCTCCTCAGGCGGATCGCGCGGGATGGCTGAACACTTGGAGGCCCATCAACCGGACGAGACTCGCGGGCAAGTCGAACCCAGGCTCCGCGCGGATGGCGGCTTCGAAGGCCGTCTCGAGACTGCCCTCTCCGGACAGGCGTTCCAGGCACGCGAACTCGCCGACCGACAGGGAATGCAGTAGTACCTCCGCCCCTTCTCGAAGGACCAGTACCCGGCATCCGGTCTCCCGGTCGAGGTCGATACTCGGGTCTCCAGAGTATTCCGGCTGATTGACATGGAAGATGCGCAGCACCGGCCATGGAGAGGCCAAAAGACGGACGCTTGGCCGGAGGCGGAGAGAGAGTTGCGTGTGACCTTCTGGCGGCATTGCGGCGAGTTCGGCGATGCCGAAAGCAGGCGCTTCCGCTGCATGGAAGGCCTCGTGCCAGGCCCATTCCAGACGCGCCACGTCCGGCAGGTACGGCAAGGAGGCCGCGAGCTCCGAGCCCGCGATGGACGCGGGAAACTCCGCGCCGTAATCCAACGGGCAACCACTGCGGGGCGGGTGCTCGGCCACGAAACTCCGGGCCAGAGCGTCGAAGAACTCCGTTCCCACAAGCCGGTGGACTACCGGAAATCCGTCCCGCAGCGCCTCGCTCAGACCCAGGAAGGTATTGTTTCGGTAAAGGCCGAGGCGCCGTTCCGGCGACAGGCCGTTGGCTCGTATCCAGGGCCGGATGGAGCCGGGATCGCTGGCGAACACGGCGGCCGCGAAGCCTCGTTGAGTCTCAGCCAGCGAGGGCATGGGACCTTGCCTCCAGATGGCGATCGGCGGTCCGGGCTTCAACCAGCAGTTCCGCCAGGGGTGGTAGCCGCGCGTCCCATTCGATCAGCGTGGGTTTCGGCCCGAATGCCGTCAGGGCCTCGACATACAGCGCCCAGACTTCGCGACACACCGGCCCGTCGTGGGTGTCGATGAGCAGATCGCCGTGCTCCATGGGCCGATGGGTATGTCCGGCTAGATGCAATTCCTCGATCGGACCGCCGGCGAGACCCCGCAAATATTCGTGGGTGTCCCAGCCATGATTGCGGCAGGACACATAGAGGTTGTTCAGATCCAGCAGAATGCCCGCTCCGGATCGGCGCGTGGCTTCAGCGAGGAATTCCCACTCCGGCAGCGTGGAGTGGGCAAATTCCAGGTAGCTGGAGGGATTCTCGATCAGCAGCCGCTGGCCCAGGAACTCTTGGACCCAGGTGAGCCGCACCACAAAATGATCCAGCGCTTCTTCCGTGTACGGCAGCGGCAGAAGATCGTTGTGGAAGCAGCCGTTATAGGATCCCCAGGACAGATGTTCGGAAACCAGTCCCGGCTCGATCCGCATAATCAAGTCCTTCAGCCGAGTGAGGTGGCGCTCGTCGAGCGGATCGACAGACCCGAGCGACATGCCCACACCGTGCAGGCTGACGGGATAGTCGGCCCGGAGGCTTTCCAAGACTCGGAGCGGTGTGCCACCCCCGCCGAAGTAGTTTTCGCTGTGCGCCTCGAACCAGCCCACAGCCGGGCGAGTTTCCGCTACCTCATGGTAATGCTCGGCGCGGAGGCCGATTCCGGCCGACGCCGGAATCGTGCCTTGGGCGCGCTGGAGGCACGGGGCCGGCAGCACGACCGCCATTTACTTCCCGCCTTGCGGGGCTTCCAGTGAACCGCCCACGATCCGCTCGCAGGTGCCCTTGGGCACGACGAGAAAGGCATCCTTCTGCCCGTCTTCCATCGAATGGCCCGCGCAGGCATTGGACAGGGTCTTGCAGTCGTTCTTGCCGGATTTGACGATGCCATAGCATTTGTCCCCATCGGCTTTCTTTTCGGCGGCGCCGGCATTTCCGGCCAGCCCGAGGGCGACAACGGCGGCCAGGGTGGAAGTGACGATCGTCTTGTTCTGAGTCATATGTTGATCCAAGGGCTTGAGTTGATGGTAAGGAGTCGGTCGCGGTCATTCATCGCGACGGAGGCTTAACAGCGAATGCCGTGCCAGGTTCTGAAGTGGCCATTAAGGCGCAATAAATACAGTCGCTTGGAGCATCGTGGATAACGCTTCAAAGCGTTGCGAGGGGCCGGCCCGGCCACGAATCGTTGAGGGCAGCCACCAGATTTGGTGGGGGTATTGCGGAACCGGGTAAGATGGCAGCCTAGACACCGGAACCCGCCCGCCTATGTCCCAGGCCTCCCCACTAGCCTCGCCAGAATCCCGAAACTCCGCCGATCCCAGCGAATTCGCCACCCTGCGTGCCCTGGTGGAAGGCACGGCCCAGGCCATTGGCGAGGACTTCTTTCGGGCCCTGGTAGGCAATCTGGCCCGGGCAACGGGTGTGACCGGCGCCTTCGTCGCGGAATTCGCCGATGAGAAGACCCGAGCCCGCTCCCTGGCTTACTGGAACAACGGGGCGTTTCTCGACACCCAGGAATGGGAACTGGCCGGTACGCCCTGCGAGATCGTCCTGAGTGGCGAGTTCTGCCATTACCCGGCGGCCGTTTCGGCCCGGTTTCCAAAAGAGGAAGGAGTAGAGAGCTACCTGGGGGTACCGCTGCGCGATGCGGACGACCAGATCCTCGGGCACCTGGCCATCTTCGATCGCCAGGAAATGCCCGCCGAATCCCGGCTGCTCTGCACCTTCCGGATCTTTGCGGCGCGGGCCACCGCCGAGCTGTCACGCCTCCGGATGATGGAGCGCTTGCGGGAAAGCGAGGAGCGCTTCCGGGATCTTTTCGAAGAGGCTCCCATCGCCTACGTTCACGAGGACCTGGACTCCCGTTTCCTCAGCGCCAACCGGGCAGCCATGCGCATCCTCGGCATCGGACCGGAAGACGTGCCAGGCTTTCTGGGCCGCTCCCTGGTGCCGGACTCACCCGACGCACAGCGCCGGGTTCAGGAGGCGTTAGGCACCATCGGTCAGGACACGGATCATCCGGGCGCCGTGCTGGAACTCCGGCGGAAGGACAATGGCCGGCCGGTATGGATTCAATGGTGGTCGAAGCCCGATCCCCGCGGTCGGACGACCCGGACCATGTTCATCGACATCACCGAACGGGTTTTGATGGAACAGGAACAGGCCCGGCTCAAGGCGCAGAATCGTTATCTGAAGGAGGAAATTCAGGAGACCCACAATATCGAAGGGATCGTCGGCCAGAGCCCGGCGATTCGCGCACTGCTCGCCCACATCCGCCGGGTCGCGAGCACCGACGCCTCGGTACTGATCCAGGGAGAGTCGGGCACCGGCAAGGAATTGGTCGCGCGCGCCATCCACGCCGCCAGCCCAAGGCGCGACAAGCCCCTGGTCAAGCTCAATTGTGCCGCCCTGCCCACGGGACTGGTGGAAAGCGAGCTATTCGGCCATGAAAAAGGCGCCTTTACCGGAGCCCTCGCCAGGCGCATCGGGCGCTTCGAACTGGCGCACGGCGGCACCATCTTTCTCGACGAAATCGGCGAAATCCCGTTGGAAGTCCAGGTCAAGCTGCTGCGCGTGTTACAGGAGCGGGAGTTCGACCGCATCGGCGGCAAGGCACCGATCGCCGTCGACGTGCGCGTGATCGCCGCTACCAATCGCGACTTGCTACAGGCGGTGACCGAGAAGACCTTCCGCGACGACCTGTACTACCGCCTCAATGTCTTTCCGATCGCGACCCCACCGCTCCGGGAGCGCCTGGAAGACATTCCGTTGCTGGTCCAATTCATGATCGACAAGTTCGGGCCGCGCCTCGGCAAACACATCGACGGCATCGGCGCAAACTCTCTGCATCGGTTACAGGCCTACCGGTGGCCTGGCAATATCCGTGAACTGGAGAACGTCATCGAGCGGGCGATCATTCTTGCCGAGGGTCCGCGCCTCGAAATCGAGGCCGAGATGCTGCCCGGTTCGGCGGCGGCGGGAACCGCGGCACATCCCGCGCCGAGCCCCGCACTCGAGGACGTCGAGCGCGAGCATATCGCCGCCGTGCTGAAAGGGACGGGTGGCATCATCGAAGGTCCTGGCGGAGCGGCACGAATCTTGGGCTTGCATCCGAGCACCTTGCGTTATCGGATCAAAAAGCTCGGGCTCAGATAAGTGCTGTGAAGTGCCGCCGGGCGTCCGCGCGCGCTGCCGCGATGATGCAATCCAGCCTATCCTGCTGTTCTGAAAGGCGTATCGCGAGCCTGTGGTCAAGACCGATCCTGTCCGGCCCATGGCTCTGGCCTGTCTGGGGGCCGAAGAACAAGTTCGCGCGCCACCCGTTTCCTGAATGCTTCGGCGCGAACAGACCGGGTCAAGTACGCCAGGGAATTCGCTTGAGCCCCGTTCGGCAGGTAGCGACCGGCATCGATTAGCCCGTAATAACCCTCAGCCTCCGCCGCCTGCTCCAGCAAATTCCGCGGGATATCGATAACCCGTCAGAGAACTCTTGTGGGATGTGCCTTGCGGCCATGCCGCAGCGGCGACTACGGGGCCTTCTCTCCCAGGCAGATCCCGATACGGCGAGCGCTTTCGAGCCAAGGGTGATCGATTGGCACGTATTTGAGCTTGCCGACGATGTCCTTCAAAGGCACTGCCTCGGTGCGGTCGCCCCGCGCCGCCACCAAAACCCCGAAGTGACCCTGAGCAATCAGGTCCGCGCAGGCCGTGCCCAGCCGCGTGGCCAACACGCGATCGGCAGGGGTCGGTGTGCCGCCGCGCTGCACGTAACCCAGGATCGTGACGCGTGATTCGAGCCCGGTCAGTTCCTCCAGTTGCTGTGCCAGCCGCAGGGTATGGTCGGTCCGCGTGGACTCCCATTCGAGCAGTCGGGCCTTCGCCTTGACCGCCGCCGCACCGTGCTTGTCCTTGCCCAGCGGCTTCTGCGCTTCCTGAAGTTCCCTGGCCATTCGTTGCGACTGGGCACCCTCGGCCACGGCCACGATGCTGAAGCGCTTGCCGCGCCGCACCCGCTGCAGCAGCGCGGCAGCGACGGCGTCAACGTCGTAGGCAATCTCCGGAATCAGCACTACGTCGGCCCCGCCGCCTATCCCGGCGCCGAGGGCCAGCCAGCCCACCTTGTGTCCCATGGTCTCCACGACAATGATGCGGTGATGACTGTGGGCGGTGCTGTGCAAGCGATCGACGGCTTCAGTGGCGATACTCAGGGCGGTGTCATAGCCGAAGGAAATGTCAGTCCCGTAGATGTCGTTGTCGATGGTCTTCGGGAGGTTGATGACGTTGATCCCCTTCTGCGCCAGACGGTAGGCATTCTTTGCGGTACCGGCGCCACCCAGGCATACCAGGGCATGCAGGTGATGCTGATGGTAGACCTCGACCATCGCATCGGTCATATCCAGCACCTTGCCACCGACCGGCATCTTGTGCGGTTTGTCGCGGCTGGTGCCGAGTATGGTCCCGCCGACGGTGAGGATGCCCGATAACGCGTCGCCATCGAGCGCGATGGTGCGATTCTCCATCAGGCCCCGAAAGCCGTTCTGGAAGCCCACGACATTCCAGCCGTAATGGTCGACCGCGGTCTTTCCCACGGCGCGGATAGCGGCATTGAGGCCAGGACAGTCCCCGCCCGCCGTGAGAATGCCGATGGATTTCGTCATGCGAACTCTCCCTTATCTCGATGGCTGGTCATCGACTTTAGCACCCTCGCATTGCATTCAGTCGCGAGCATGCCAGCGGAAAAGGGAAACAATGACGCCAGTCCTGAGGGGCCGACGCCGCGCCGCCATGGGCAAGCACCACGCGCACGCGGCGTGCGGGGCTCGGACCTACCCACCCGCACCGCCCATGCGCTGGCGCGGGAGCGCCCTACGAGCGCTCCCCGTCTCAGGCGAAGATGCCTTGCCCGGGTGTCAGTGTGTGGTTCCGATCGAACGCCTGCTTCAGCACCTGCACCTTTGCCCACTGCGGCCCGTAGTGCGCCTGCCAGTCGGACACCGCGAACGGGATACTGCTGATCGGGTACTTCTTGGCCCCTAGTGCGGCAGCGGCGTCATAGATGGAACGATTCAGCTGCACGAGCGAGTCGGCCACGCCGGGGATGGGCGGTGCGGTGCGCAGGATGTCGAAAAGGAAGATGACCGGCTCGTCCGGCACCATGAACAACGGGCGGGTGAGTTTGCGGCGCGGAAAGGGATAGAACAGCATTGGGTCCTGGGTGTCCGGCGACACGGAAGCAAGCGCGAGCCGGGCGATGTCGGCGGCCTCGCTCGCCGGGACCAGAAGATCGATCCAGGGGTGGGGGAAGGCCCAGACACCGATCTGCTGCAGGAAGGCGACCGTCGGTTCGAGCCGGCGCAGCCATCCGTCGTAGGTCAGATCCTCGATGCTCGAGGTGTCGAACGACAGGTCGGCGAGCAAGCTGGCATCATCGGGCGCCGAACGCCGCGACGCGGGAGAGAACCAGACGGCGGCCTCGACCATGTACTGGAATCCTCCCGCACCGTTGGGCAGGACTTGCCCCTCCAGGTAGTCGAACCGAGCGTCCTCGGCCAGGAAGGTCTGGTCCGCGACGTACTGGTCCAGATCGGCGTAGTACAGACGGTAGACGCGCGCGTTTTTCTTCGCCCGCTCCAGCGCGAGGGTGGCCCCGACGATGATCCCATACTGCCCGAGCCCGCCCAGGACGGCTTCGAAGAGCGCGCGGTTCCTGCGCCCTGAGCACTGGACCAGCCGACCGTCGCCGGTCACTACGTCGAGCGCGAGAGCATTGTCGACCTGCATGCCCTTGCGGTGCGTCGCGCCACCGATACCGCCGACGCTGAGGGTGCCGCCAATGGAAAGGTCGAGGTAATCCGTCAGCACGGGGGGCGTCAGGTCCCTGGCCAGCGTGGCGGCCAGGAGGGCGTTCCAGGTCACGCCCGCATCGACCGTAACACGGTCGTCCTCGATCTCGTGGATGGCCGCCAGCGTGCGCGAGTCGATCACGATGCCGCCGGCAACCTGCGCCTGTCCGTAGGTCGAGTGGCCCTGTCCGCGCATCGCCACCTTCACGCCGTTACGGTTGGCGTACTTGACCAGCTTGACGATATCCTTGACCGAGGCGGGGCGTAACACGGCGATGGGCGCCCGGGAAACGATGTGGCCGAAGTCGTCGGCCGCCTCGGCTAGCGCCTCCGGATCGACGGTCAGTTCGCCATCGAGTTCCGGGACTGGAATCGCCTGCGGGTACGCCGCTTCGGCGGCGGTCAGCCAGGACCGGCGGGTTGGATCGAAGGCGGCGACGGTGAGCGCCGAGATGGTCGCAATGAAGGTTCTTCTCTGCATACGGAAAGCCTCTCCCCCTATTGACTAAGCCGTTCGTATTAGAACTGATCGCTAGCGACCAGTGGCCGGAACATAAGCCCGACTTGATACCTTGTCAACGAGCGAGGTCGACTCCGAACCTTGGCTCAGCGGCCACTTCTGGCTCGGACGGGGAAGGCCGGATAATGGGAGACTGCTCGCACGGCTATACAGCCGGCGGCCGTTCTTGTCGCGGGGCTCTGCGGCGCGGTGCGACTATCAGCCAATATCCCGTTCCCACTCGCCCCTCAGAAACGGGCATGATTTCCGGGTAAGTGGCCTGCGACATTCAATAAAGCGAGGACCCCACCATGAGTCAACCTATCGAACCCCGCCCGCCGTTTCCGCCGTTCACGCCTGAAACCGCGGCACAGAAGGTCAGACTGGCCGAGGATGCCTGGAACAGCCGCGACCCGCAGCGCGTGGCCCTGGCGTATACGCCCGACAGCGAATGGCGCAACCGCGCCGAATTCCCAAAGGGCCGCGAGCAAATCATCGAGTTCCTGACCCGCAAATGGGCACGGGAACTGGATTACCGGCTGATCAAGGAACTGTGGGCCTGCGCCGGCGACCGGATTGCCGTGCGCTTCGCGTATGAGTGGCGGGACGATTCCGGCCACTGGTTCCGGTCCTACGGCAACGAGAACTGGGCCTTCGACGCGCATGGCCTGATGCGCCGCCGGTACGCCAGCATCAACGATCTGCCGATCACCGAGTCCGAGCGCAAGTTTCATTGGCCGCTGGGCCGCCGTCCGGACGAGCATCCGGGCTTGAGTGAGCTGGGTTTGTAAACCGGGTTGGAGGCGCCCGGCTATCGACGGTCCCGGCAACGCTAGCGGGCGCAGCAGGACTCTCGCCGTTGGACCGGCGGGCACGGCACCGACCCATACGAGCAGAACACGCAGCAATCGCCTGGCTTCGGTTTCAGCAGCGTACGGCAGCCCTTGCACGCGTAGAAGAACAGGCAGGCATCGGTCGGCATCGCTTCCGTTGCGGCATGCCCGCAGTGCGGGCAGGTGATCGTGGATTCCAGAACGAGGCCGCTCATTTCCCCTCCCCTCTGACGCTGGATGGATAGCCCGCGGCCGTAGTCGCTGCGGTCGATTGCCCGACGGGTCGACGCCGTCGTCCCGCTAAGGGTCGATGATCACACGATACGCGGCGACGGGCTTGTTGCCAGCAAGAAGTTGCGATCAGCGCCGACGGCATCGAGGCTGATAGTCCCGGAGAACTCTCAAGCCGCCCAGGCGCGCCGGGCAAACACGCTGTCGACCGGCGTGTGGAACAGATGGTTCGTGTAATTGCTGAGGGTTTTCACCGAGATCGCGAGGATGATCTCCAGGATGTGCCGCTCGGTGTAACCGGCGGCCAGGAAGGTTTCGACATCGTGCTGGCCGGGCCGTCCCCGCGTCTCCAGCATCAGCGATGCAAACGTGCTCAGCGCCGACAGTTTCTCGTCCGGTATCAAGCGCCCGTCCCGAATGGCATCGGTCACGGCCGGCGGCACCTTGGACATCGTGTCCGCGACGAAGCTATGCGCCGCGACGCAATACTCGCAGCCGTTGTCGCGGCTGATCGTCAGGAAGACGACCTCCTGCTCCGCGGGCGTGAACCCCGACCCTTCCCGAAACAGCGCATAGCCGTGCAGATAGGTGTCCAGCAGTCCGGGCGCGTTCGCCATCACGCGGTACATGTTGGGCACGAACTTGAGACTGGCCTGGACCGACTCCAGCGCGGCTTTGGCGCGGGGCTCGGCGTCTTCGAGGGTCCGTGGGGACAGTGAGAGAGTGTATTCGGATGACATAGTGTGCTCCTTAGAAAGCAAGGTCGTTATGGACCTTATGGTCCAGAAGTGGGCGAAACATTGGGGTCTGGTTCACCCCGTGGCCGCCGCGCGCCGCAGATCGTCGGTGGTGACCGGCTGGCCGGCGACACCCCATGCGCCTGATGGCACATCCTCGACGAGCACCCAGGTTACGCCCCGGAGGTGCTCGCCTTCGACCGCGACGACCGCCTCCGTCACGCGTTCGATCAGGTCCTTTTTCTGTTCCGCGGTCAAATAGCCCGCGACCCCTTTGATTTGCACGAGTGGCATGGTCTTCTCCTCAATTGACGTTGATGACGCCTCAAACAGGACCTTTCGGTCCAAAATTAGCCCAGAGAAAAATCAGTCGAGCGCCGACAGGATGACGCCGACGATGCGTTCGGCCGACTCGTCGTCCAGCCCGGCCTTCACCAGGGTCTTGATCCCGCTCATGCTGCTGACGAGGTACAGCGCCAGCGTTTCCGGGTCCCGTTCCGGCGGAATTTCACCCTGCTCCTGGCTGCGGCGGACGGCCGTCTCGAAGATCCCCTTGAACCGGTTCACCCCTTTTTGCACCCAGGTCGCCACCTCCGGATCGCGCTGCGCAAACTCGTTTGCGGTGTTCATGACCAGACAGCCGCGCGGCTTCTGCTCGCTTCGAGCCTCATCGACCGCTGACTCCAGCAGCTCGGCGATGAACCGGCGGCCCGAGCCCAGCGCGTCCAGGCGCGCCATCAGCGTTTGCGCCGTCTGTTCCCGATACCGCTGCAGGCACCGTTCGAACAACTGCTGCTTGCTGCCGAAGGCCTGGTAGAAGCTGCTCTTCGACAAGCGCATGGCCTGCAACAAATCCTGCAGCGAGGTCGCGTCGTAGCCGCTGGCCCAGAACACCTGCATGGCGGCATCCAGGACCTGCTCGGGATCGAACTGTAAAGGGCGACCGATGCTCATGGGGCGAGACTATAGGACCGGTCGGTCCATATGTCAACGTGGTTTTAAAAAAAGATCCGAACCGGCCCAGCTCCGCCAGTCCTGACCAACGCAATGCGATCCGTGTGTAAGGTTTCGCGCGCCACTGCGACCAAGTGAGCAGACGAGGCCCATCTGCCGCGATTCCCGCGGTGACAGACGGTCCCGTCCCGATGAACCACCGATATCCACTCACTTGGGAGATGATCCAATGACCCATCACAAGACCCTGGCCCTGACCCTCGGTTCCGCCCTAGCGGCCTCCTTTGCCACTGCGCCGATTGCCAATGCCGCCGACAACCCGTTCACGCTGAAATCGATCGACGGGATGCAGCAGGTGGCCGAGGTTGCCAAGAAGGCCAAGGAAGGCAAGTGTGGCGAGGGCAAATGCGGCGCCAACAAGAAGAAGGACGGGGGCTGCAGCGGCCGCAAGATGAAGGAAGGTGGTTGCAATGCCGACAAGATGAAAGAAGGCGGCTGCAACAGCAGCAAGATGCCCGAGGGCGGATGTAGCGGCAGCCTGTAAACCGCCTGTCAGGACCTGCCCATGAATACACCGTGTCTTGATGGCGCGGGCCTGGGTCTTCGGCGGGAACATCTGTTCCCGCTTGAGGCTGCGGTGCCGCCAGCCATCGACTTTTTCGAAGTCTCGCCTGAAAACTGGCTCGCCGTAGGCGGCCGGCTCGGCCGGGCCTTCCGCACGCTGACCGAACGGCATCGCTTCGTGGCGCATGGCCTGGCGCTGTCGCTGGGCGGGCCGGCGCCGCTGGACGAAGCCTTTCTGGTCCGGATGAAACGCTTCCTGGACTTGCACGGCATGGTGCTCTACACCGAGCATCTGAGCTACTGCAGCGACGAGGGGCATTTGTACGACCTGTTTCCGATCCCTTTCACACCGGAGGCCGTAAATTACGTGGCGGCGCGTATCCGGCGGACGCAGGAAATTCTGGAACGGCCGATCGCCGTGGAGAACAGTTCGTATTACCTGCAGTCGCCCGATGCGGACATGGACGAGGCCAGCTTCATCGCCGCGGTGCTCGACGAGGCGGACTGCGGGTTCCATCTCGACGTCAACAACGTGTACGTCAACAGTGTCAATTACGGTTATGACCCGGAGGACTTCCTGCGGCGGATGCCGGGACAACGAATCGTCTATGTCCATGTAGCCGGGCACGACCGGGAGGACGACGACCTGATCATCGATACCCACGGGCAGGCCGTGATCGATCCGGTCTGGGCGCTGCTGGAGTCGGCCTATCGGCGCTTCGGCGTGCGGCCGACCCTGCTGGAGCGGGATTTCAATCTGCCGCTGCTGGACGAACTGGTGCGGGAGGTGGAGCACATCGCACGGCTGCAGCGGCGTTGGCAGCCGAGCGCCTGGAAGCGAAGCGCATGACCGTTCTGAACCCAGGATACCCCTTATGAACACCGCCCCATTGCCTTTCCAGCTGTTCCAGCGGGCGTTTCTCGCCAGCCTGCGCGACCCACATCGCTCGCGAGCACCCGACGGCGTTCCGACCGGACGCTGGCGGGTTTACCGGGAACTGCTGTACAACAAGATCGAGGCCAGCCTGGCAGCCTGTTTCCCGAACAGTCGGGCCCTGCTCGGCCCGCGGGCATGGACCCGACTGGTGAAGGCGTTCATCGCAGAGCACCGCTGCCTCGGGCCCTGCTATCGCGAGATTCCGGATGAGTTCATGCACTACCTGCAGGCCCGCGGGCCCGGGGCGGCCGATCCGCCCTGTCTGTTCGAACTCGCCCACCACGAGTGGATGGAACTGGTCCTGATGATCGCCGAAGCCGAAGCGCCGGCCGAAATCGATCCGGCCGGTGATCTGCTCGCGAACACGCCGGTGCTGGCGCCGGTTCTGAGTCTGTCCTGCTACCGCTTCCCTGTGCGGGCCATCGCGCCGGATCGGAGCGGTTGGAGCCGGTGGAAGAAGCGCGCCGTTGAAGCGGAAACTGTGCCGCATTTCATGCTCGGCTTCCGGAACGCCGAGGATGAGGTTCGCTTCACCGAACTGAGTGCCGTGACCGCCCAACTGGTCCAGCGGCTGATCGATCAAGACCCCGCCCAAGCCGTCACGGGACGGGAAATCCTGTGGCGGCTGGCCGTGGACTCAGGTCCTCCCGATCCTGAACGGTTCGTGTCGTACGGAGCCGCCACACTGCTTGAGTTGCGGGCGCAGGGAGCAATCGTCGGTGTGCGCCGCAGCCCAAACCCATCCAACGAAACACTCCGAGGCACATGACCGTGAAAAAGCCCCCTGCTCCCTACCTTGATCTTTCCGAAAAGGAGTCGACCTGCCCCGTCTGCGCGGTGGCCTCGGTACTGTCACCCGCGGCGTTGCTGGCCGGCTGGCGGCGCTTCACCGGCATGCTGGAACGTCTCGCGCCGGTCATACCGCCGCTGCTGCTGCGCCTCGTGCTGGCCTACGAGTTCTGGGAGGCGGGTTGGATGAAGCTGCACGGGGAGAACTGGTTTCAGGATCTCAGCTTCCCGTTTCCGTTCAGCCTGTTGCCAGCGGACGTGAACTGGGCGCTGGCGACGGCGCTCGAGCTGTTAGGCCCCATCGCACTGGTGCCGGGGATAGCCACGCGGTTCGTCAGCCTGGCGCTGATGATCCTGACCTGGGTCGCTATCGCCAGCGTGCACTGGCCTGCCGAATGGCACTCACTGCCCGAACTGCTGCAAGGCTATGTGATCACGGACGAAGGCCACGGCAATTACAAGCTGCCCGTGCTGTACCTGATCATGTTCCTGCCGCTGCTGTTCGGCGGTGCGGGTACGCTGAGCCTGGACGCGTGGTGGGCCGGCCGACGAACCGACAAAGCCACACCGGACTGCGGCACGAGCGAAGCCTGCCCGTCGGGTGCGGATCGCCGACCCACGGACCTGGATCGGTAAAGCCCGTGCAACTCGATCGCGAAACCGCCGCGGCGTGTTGCGGCGATTCCCGGCCGGCACGTGACGGGGTGCCGAACAAACTCGATGCCACCGTCTGGCTGGAGCGCCACGGTGACGTGCTGTACCGTTTTGCATTGGCGCGCGTCGGCGACGAAACGCAGGCCGAGGATCTGGTGCAGGAAACCTTGCTGGCGGCGCTGCAGGCCAGGGCCCGATATGCCGGCGGTGCGTCCGAACGGACCTGGCTAATCGGCATTCTGAAGCACAAGCTCGTCGATTTCTTTCGCAAATCCAGTCGAGAATCGGCCGAGGAATTCGACGAAGACACGGCGCTGCTCAACATGGAGGGAGCATTCGATACCCAGGGCCATTGGCAGATCGAAGTCAGCCACTGGGCGGAACCCGAACGCTCCCTGGAGCAGACCCAGTTCTGGCACGCCCTGGCCGCGTGCGTCGAGCGTCTGCCGCCGCGCCTTGCGCTTCTGTTCACACTGCGCGAGGTCGACGGCGTGGCATCCGAAGAACTCTGTGAAACGATGCAGATCACTCAGAACAATCTGTGGGTCATGCTGTCCCGCATGCGCCTGCAGCTCCGCAACTGCCTCGATGTCTCCTGGTTCGGTAAAGCGGCATGAAAGGAATGTTGACCTGTAAGGATGCCAGCCGGCTGGCATCCAAAGCGCTGGACACCCCCTTGTCGTGGCGCGAACGCTGGGGGCTGCGGATGCATCTCCTGTTCTGCACGCTGTGCCGGCGCTACGTGCGTGAACTCAAGTTCCTGAGGACGGCCTTCCGCCGGGCACGGACTGACGGGATCGGTGTCGTGCGCCCGAAACTGTCCGAAGCGGCGCGGTCCCGCATCCGGCAGGCAGTTTCCGGGACGGATCAGGAATAAGCGCTACGACACGGGATGGGGCGGCCGAGGGTACGAATTCCATCGGCCTGCCATCTGGAAGAGGCGACCCAGAGCTCGCCCATGGACTTACCGCCGTTCATCCCGACATAGAAAGCCGGCCGGAATGTTGCCGGAGTCAGTCGGGCACTGACCTGCATCACCCAGCGAATTGCGACGCGCGGCGATGCAAGAGCGCGATTTTCTTTCAGATACTTACGGAATTGTCGTACGACTGTTAACCTCGCTGTCAGCAGTTCGATTCCGTCGCTGGCCACCCGTAGCAGCAGAAGCTGACCCTGATTTCAGTGATAGGCCTTTCTTGTGTCTGTGCAATCCCCGCGTAATCGATTCCGGTCATTCCGAGACGTACAGGCACACCGTCGCCGAATAAGTCGCTCTTTCTTCTGTCGCTAAGCGGGCGAAGACTCCTTCCTGATATCGCTGCCGACAGCTTGCCGGTCGCCGCGCGGATGTGTCCGCCATTCCGGTGACTGCAGCGGGCCACTGCCTGCTTGACCGTGTAGCCACTGCTGCGCTGCACGGTGGGTAAATCTACGCCAGCCCGGACCGCATGAGTGCAGGCCACTCGGAATCGGGTTCGCAAGCGTTCGCCCCCAGAGAAGAACCACTTTCGCCACAACCGCCAGCATGCCGATCGGTGTTGCATTCGCGCAAGGTGCACAGTAAAAGTACGTCCCATGTCACGTACGTTATATCGGGCGTATATTTATTAGACTCTCAACTGTCCCAGAGCGGAGGGATCGACATGAAAGCAAATCCGGGTGGTCAGATCGACCTTAGTGAAGTGGTTGGTCGCGACGACGTTATCCAGCAAATCTGGGACATCCTCGATCAGCAGTCGATCTGCATCAATGCGGAGCGGCGCATCGGCAAGACAACGGTCATCAAGAAACTTCGCGCCGAACCGCGCGACGGCTGGGTGCCCATCTTTCAGGACCTGGAGCAGTACCACACCGCGCTCGATTTCGCTCTGGCCGTCTACCACGAGGTAGAGCGCTTTCTCTCCGCGCGCCAGCGTACCAGCCGCAAGACCCGGGCGTTCCTCAAGACATTCGGCGGGACGGAGGTTGGAGGCGTCTTCCGGCTACCGCAGTTCGAAGCTCAGCCTCCTTGGAAGGAACTGCTCAGTAACGCCGTCCACGATCTGGTCGACGAACAGGAGAAACGCGACGGGCGCCCGCTATTCCTGTGGGACGAAGTCCCCTACATGCTCTACAGCATCTGCTCGCGCGAGGGCGAGAAGATCGCGATGGAAGTGCTGGATACGCTGCGCGCATTCCGTCAGGATCAGGGCGACAAGGGCCTCCGGATGGTTCTGACTGGTTCGATCGGGATCCATCACGTCATCCGCAGCCTAAAAGGACAAAACTACGCCAACTCACCGCTCAACGACACTTATTCGCTTGAGATCCAGGTCCTGGAATCGACGTCAGCCATCGACCTGGCAACGAAACTGTTGAAGGGGGAGGCCCTAAGAGCAACGGAGCCATCTCAGGTTGCCGAGGCGATAGCTCAGGCTTCGGATGGCTTCCCCTTCTACATCCACCACATCGTCAAAGCGCTCAAGTTATCGGGCCGCGACGCGACCCGAGAGAGCGTCGATCAGATCGTGACCCGTCACCTGCTCGCTCCGAATGATCCATGGGAGTTGAATCACTACCGAGATCGGATCCCGGTCTACTACGGCAAAGACAATGAGACTGCCGTGCTCGGCATCCTCGACGGCATTGCGGTCCGTGCGGATCCCGTTTCCGTCAGTGAACTGCTCAACGAATTGAAGGGCATGGGCGTCCGATGTGACCGCGAGCAACTAATCGGCCTGCTCAGGAGCATCGAGCAAGATCATTACCTCTCTCGGGACGACTTGGGCCATTTCCGGTTCCGGTTCCCTCTGCTGCAGCGCTGGTGGAAACTCTCCCGCGACCTCTGAGCAGCCCCTAGGCCATGAACGATCACACTTTTCTTTCGGTATTCACGCCCAGTCGCACGGCTCCCGAGGACCTCGAATCCATCTTCGTCCAGCGGCAGGAGATATTGGCGGATGCCGTGGAACGGATCCACGAAAGCGCGACCACCCCCAACAAACACCACCTGCTGTTCGTTGGACCCCGCGGCACCGGCAAGACGCACCTGATCACACTGCTGGTCCATCGCCTCGGAAATGACCTCGAACTCCGTGACCGCTTGCATATCGCTTGGCTGAACGAGGACGAGACCAGCACCACCTTGCTGGAATTTCTGCGTCGAATCTATCTGGCTCTCGTTAAGCGGTACCCCGAGAGCTACAGCGAGGCATCGCTGGAGCCAATCTACGATCTGGACCCCATTACCGCCGAAAGCCAACTCGGGAGGCTCCTAAGGGAACAACTGAAGGACCGGACCCTGCTGGTGGCCGTGGAGAATCTTGATGCCTTGTTTCAGGGACTGGGTGAGTCCGGTCAGCAACGGCTTCGAGCCTTCATTCAGGAACATCCCATCCTGTCCATCGTCGCCACAGCGCAGCGGCTCGTGGATGACATTGCCAAACGCAAGAGCATGTTCTTCGGCTTCTTTCAAACCGAACCGCTCGACACACTGACAGTTGAAGAGGCGGCTGAACTGCTGGGCAAAATCGCCGCTCTGAAACAGCAACCGGACCTTGCGGCATTCTTGCGCAGCCCGCGCGGACGCTCGCGGATTCGCGCCCTGCATCACCTGTCGGGCGGCAACCACCGCATCTACATCGTCCTGTCTCAATTCATCACGAGCGATAGTATCGATGCCCTGGTAGGGCCGTTTTCAAGGATGATCGACGAGATGACACCCTACTATCAGGAACGCATCCGCTGGCTTCCGCCGCTGCAGCGCAAGATCATCGAGTATCTCTGCACCCGCGAACGCCCCACCCCCGTCAAGGAGCTCGCCCGGCGGCTCTTCGCCAGCCCTCAGTCCATCTCCGGGCAACTCAAGGACCTCCGCGCCAACGGCTATGTACAGGCCGCGCAGCGGGGGCGCGAATCGCTGTACGAGATTGCCGAACCCCTGATGCGAATCTGCATCGAGGTCAAGGAGAATCAATCCCGCGCGCCATTGCGCCTGTTGGTGGATTTCCTGCGGGTCTGGTACGACACCGATGATCTTGCGGCCCGCCTGCAAGGGTGCGACCACGGAGGCCTGGACCGCCGGTATCTGGAAGCCGCACTCGAGAAGAACGCGCAACACGGCAACCTGCGAGCACAGCTCCTGGTGGAGGACTTCCGCGCCTCAATGGGCGAGGATCAGGGTGCCCTGTGGCTTCCGGTCATCCAGCGCGTCGCCCTCGCATCTGAAGAATTAGCCGTCGCCTTTGGCGAACTGGCGAAAGGTAACCTTGGGGAGGCCCTCAGTCTCCTCACCGACATAATTGAGGATCGGGCCGGACAGTCCTCGTCCGTCAAGGCCTCCGCTCGGTTTCTGGGGGCAGAGATCCGGAGGGAACAGGGGCTGTTGGAACAAGCCATCGGAATGCTGGATCAACTTCTGGAAATGCCTGACGTGCCAACCGAGTTGGTCGTCAAGGCGCTCGTCAAACGCGGCGCAATCTATGGTCTGCTCCGCAAACCCGAGCAGGCCATCGCCAACTACTCCACCGTCCTCACCCTGCCGCAGGCACTCCCCGAACAGGTCGCCGGAGCACTGCTCGGCCGGGGCATCGCCTACGGCCAGCTTGGCAGATCCGATGAGGAAATCGCCGACTACACCGCCGTCATAAATCTGCCGCAAGCACCGACCGATCAGGTAGCCACCGCGTTCCTTAGACGGGGTGCCATTTACGACCAGCTCGGCAAAGCCCAAGAGGCCTTCGCGGACTACTCCGCCGTCATCGACCTGCCGCAGGCACCCACTGAGACGCTCACCTGGGCGCTCATTGTTCGGGGCTTGATCTATGACCAACTCGGTAAATCCCGGAAAGCCATTGCCGACTACACGACCGTCATCACCCTACCGCATGCACCCAACGAGGCGGCCGCCACCGCGCTACTCGCACGGGGCATCGCACACGGCGAACTCGGGAAAACCGAAGAGGCCATCCGCGACTACACTGCGGCAATCGCCCTGTCAAAGACACCTACCAAGCAGGTTGCATGGGCGCTCGTAAACCGGGGCTTAGTGTATTGGAAGCTCCGTGACGCACTGCACGCCGAAGAGGATCTCAAGGCAGCACTCGCGCTGACCGCGATGCCGTCCCGGCGACGTGTAGATGTACAGATCACTCTGACCGAGATTCGCATTGCATCCGGCCGCTGGAACGCCGCGATCGCCACACTCACGGAAGGTCTGACTGACGGTGCCTCGGGGTCCTCCCGGTATTTCGGCAATGCCGACGGCATCGTGGCGGCGCTCTTCGCCAGCACGCTCACTCCCGGCATCCGCCGGGAACGGGTCGGTGAACTGACGCGGATCTATTCGGAACACAACGCGCTCGCCCACCTGGGCCAGGCGCTGATCGAGCATGTGGGCTCGCTTTATTGCTCCGCGGAGGGACTGCCGGCCTCCGACAACCTGGAGCTATGGGCACAGTGCTGGCAAGAAGCCGGTCGGGATATGGACGCCTTCCGGATACCCCTGCGCATTTTTCGCACGGGTATCGATTTTCTCAAGTCCGGGGGGAAGGATCGCGGGACCCTGCTGGACCTGAATCAAGAGGAACGCGGGATTCTGGAACAGGCATTGGGCCTCGAGACCGCTAAGGTGTGATTCGTCGTCCAGCGAACCCATGGATGGATCCAGCGGGGGCATCGCGCGGCACCCCGGCGTACAGGTTACGATCGGCGAGCTCATGCGCGTTTCGGGGACCGAACCTTATGCCAAATAGAGCTGCGCTGCGAGCAAAAAACAGGGGCTGGCTATTTTTTCCGCTATCATCTGCTTTCTCCGGCCGCCCCTGCGGCACAAGCTTGGCGCGCCGGCCCGCGATCGCCTCGAAGAGCGGCCTGACGATGATCTGACGCTGCAGCGCCTTCGGCCAGTCAAAGCGCCGAAGACGAGCCGACGAGCCATCGTGGGTAAGGATGAACCCGGGTGGCTTCGTCCCGACACAGGACTGTGACCTACGCCTTTACCGCCCGTTTGTCGCTACCCGGCCCTGACTTCAGAAAAAGTATCGCTTGAAGATCAGCACATGATCGATCGAGCCCACATACTCCCAGCCCTCGGCAACGGCTCGATCCATGGTCTTCTGCACTTCCAGCGCAGTCGTCACTTCCACACACTGATAGCGTTTGTTGACCACGGCGTGCGCCGACGAGATCAACCGGTCGCTCACGTTCAGCAACAACAGGGCGGCGATGATTGCCAGTAGTACATTCCGGATACGGTCTTGGCGCATGGTGACTCCCATTTGAGTAGAGGCCCGAAAACGGTTTCGGTGCCGTGGTTCGATACCACGAAAACGCTGCGCTCGAAGATCGACGCTGTCAACACTCGGGACGCACGACGGCTCCGGACGCCCCGAGGCTCAGGAACCAGGCGCCATCGGCTGCCACTGCGCGGTCCGAGCAATCCGTGCGCGCCAGGACCGGGGCTGCCATCCGTCGTAGGTCGAACCTTCCATGGTCGAGGTATCGCAGGACAGGCGGTCGAGCAATGCAGCGTCCTCCGGTACCGCATGCCGTCAGATTGCCACTCAGGACAGTTGATCTCCAATACCGGTTGGCCTGAGGGCTTGGCAGGATTCGAGGGGCGATTGTCATTGCCGGAACTTGTTCCGGATGAAAACATTCCAGCCTCGGCGAGATCGGCCCCGGATACGAGCCGGATGCCGCCGAGCGACAGAACCCAGAAAACGAAGGAGGCGTATCGTGGTGAACCATCTTTTCGTGCCAGAGGCGGATACCCCCGACGCGAAGGTCAAGCGGATCGGTATCGTCGCATTCGATGGGGTCGAACTCCTCGACCTGACCGGTCCACTCGATGTGTTTGGGATGTCCGCGCTCGGTCTGCAACAGGCCGGCGTGGTGACTGAAACACCCTACCCAATCGAAGTCCTGGCCAGGCAGCCAGGCCTGATCACCTCGTCATCGGGCCTCAGGCTCCATGCCGACTGCGCCTACGGCCCGTTGAGGGACGATCTCGACACACTGCTGATACCCGGCTCCCCGGACATCAGCGCCGTACTGGCCGATCCGGGCTTGATCGCATGGGTGCGCGCAATGTCGACCCGGGTCAGGCGACTCGTCTCGATATGTACCGGTGCTTTCCTGCTCGCGGAGGCCGGCCTGCTGGACGGCCTCCGCGCGACCACGCACTGGGCGTTCTGTGACCGCTTTGCCCACGATTACCCGGCGGTCTCGGTGGAACCGGACCGCATCTTCCTGCGCGCTGGCCACATCGCCACATCCGGCGGAATCACCTCGGGCATCGATCTGGCCTTGTCGCTGGTCGAGGAAGACTGGGGGCGGGAGGCCGCGCTGCTGACCGCGCGCTACCTGGTCGTGTTCCTCAAGCGGCCGGGCGGGCAGTCGCAGTTCAGCGGCTTCCTGGTCAGCGAGGCTACCAAGAATGCCGACCTTCGCGAGTTGCAGCTCTGGATCATGCAAAATCCCGCGGAGCAGCACAGCGTTGACGCGCTGGCCGCTCGCGTCGCGATGAGTCCTCGCAATTTCGCGCGGGTGTTTCAACTGGAGACGGGACTCACACCGGCCAAGTTCGTCGAAAAGGCCCGCATCGACGCCGCGCGTCATCTGCTGGGCACGACCGACAGTCGCATCGAATCCGTTGCCGTCAAGGCGGGCTTCGGCGATGCCGAACGGATGCGCCGTGCCTTCGTGCGCAATCTCGGTGTCAACCCGGTGAACTATCGCGAACGCTTCACCTCCCCTGGCCAGGAACCGCCACCGCTCGCGGTCGATCGACTCGACGCGACGATCCGCGCCCAAATGACCGGCTTCTGACGACGCCCAGGGACACCAGGGCGTCCTTTCTCCGAAGACACCATAACGACAAGGACAAGGGGGTTACATCATGCGCATCCTGCTGCTTTCCAGCGCTTACAACAGCCTGACGCAACACGCCCACGTGGAACTGAAGGGCCTGGGCCACTGGGTCGGGGTCGCAGTCGGTACGACGGGCGACGCCATGCGCGAGGCGGTCGCGCAATTCGAACCGGACCTCGTGCTCTGTCCGATGCTGGCCCAGGTGATCCCGCGGGACGTCTGGGAACGGTACACCTGCCTGATTGTGCATCCCGGGATCGTCGGCGATCGCGGCGGCAACTCGCTCGATTGGGCGATCCTGAACCACGAACAGCGTTGGGGCGTTACGGTCGTGCAGGCCGCGGAGCATGTCGACTCCGGCTCGATCTGGGCGACCTACGAATTCCGGATGCGCCCCGCGAGCAAAAGCAGCCTTTACCGTGACGAGGTGACGCAGGCCGCCGTGAAGGCATTGTTGGTCGCAGTCCGACGTTTCGACAGCGGGCTGTTCGTGCCGGCGCCACTGGATTACTCGAAGGCGGGTGTTCGCGGACGTTATCGCCCGTTGGTCAAGACCGCCGAACGGCAGATCGATTGGGCGAACGACCCGGTCGCGACGATCCTGCGGAAGGTGCGTTGCGGCGATGGCGCGCCGGGGGTTCTGGATGAAATCGGTGGCATGCCGGTTTATCTCTATGGCGTCCACGAGGAGGGTTCACTGATCGGCCGTCCGGGACAGATCATCGCACAGCGCCACGGAGCGATCTGCCGCGCTGCGGTTGATGGGGCGGTCTGGATCTCCCACCTGAAGCGCAAGGGCGAGCACGCTGACGACTTCTTCAAGCTGCCCGCGGCCATGGTCGTAGCCGATCAACTCGGCCAGGTGCCCGAACTGCCGATTGCGATCGATGCGGAAACGAACACGGCGACGTTTCGCGACATCTGGTACGAGGAACACAATGACGTCGGGTATGTGCACTTTCGCTTCTATAACGGCGCGATGGGCACCGATCATTGTCGGCGCCTGGAACAGGCGATGCTCCACGCACGTCAGCGGCCGACGAAGGTCATCGTGCTGTTCGGCGGGCAGGATTTCTGGTCGAACGGCATCCACCTGAATCTGATCGAAGCGGCGGCGGATCCGGCAGAGGAGTCCTGGAACAACATCAACGCGATGAACGATTTCGTGCGGAGCCTGTTGACCGCGACAGATCATCTGACCATCGCGGCGATGTACGGTAGTGCCGGAGCCGGGGGCGTCATGATGGCGCTGGGGGCGGACCGAGTCCTGGCGCGGGAGGGCATCGTGCTGAATCCCCACTACAAGGGCATGGGCGGGCTGTACGGGTCGGAGTACTGGACCTATTCCTTACCGGCGCGCGTCGGCGACACGCTGGCCGAGCGTCTGACCGAACAGTGCCTGCCGCTGGGCATTCATGAAGCCAGGGAGATCGGCCTGATCGATGACGTGATCCTCCAGGACGATCTCGGCCACAATGCCTTGGGGCGCTTCAACGAGCAGATCCGGCGGATGGCCGAGCATCTGGCGCACAGTCCGTCTTTCGACGCGCTGCTCGCCGCGAAACGCGACCGACGCCGCTTCGACGAGCAGTTGAAGCCATTGGAGTCCTATCGTCGAGCCGAACTGGCCGAGATGAAACGGAACTTCTGGGGCGACGACCCCAGCTATCACCTGGCCAGGACCGCATTCGTTCGCAAGCAGCCGCGGCCGGCTCATTTGAAATGCGCGGTCGCACTGGAAGCCGTCTGCCGCAATCCCGGTTGTGAGCAGGCGGTGCCGCACGCCGCCAATCGCTGTGCGCTGGCTTCCAGGGGCTGGTCCGAAGGACGACCGGCAGCCTGAGACCCGTCGTCTGCGGCGGCAGACCGGGCGGGAGCGTTCCCGCGATGCGGGGATGAATCGCCAGCAGCAACCCCCGGGACACAATCCCGGGGGACCACGCCCCCGCTCGAACGCCCGCCCGATCAGCCGCTGTGCCGGTCGCGTTCCCGCTGCCCCCACCCGGACAGCCCGGACATTGACACACCCCCCGCCGCTGGCCCATTCTCGCTCCCCGGCGAGCCGGGTCGCATGCGCGTCTGTTAGTCATCCGCCCGGTCCGACGCACCCGATCGCAGGGTCCGCCGGGCAGAAAGCCACATCCCCGGCACCAACCCGGAGTCACTACATCATGCACGAATCGACGAAGTGGGCCGCGGCTGTCCTCTGCGCACTCGGCCTCCCGGCGGCGGCCTTGGCGGAAAGCCCCGCATTCAGTTGCGCGAAGGCGCAGGGACAGGTGCAGAAATTGATTTGCAGCGATGCGTCGCTGGCGGCGCTCGACCGCAAGCTGGATCAGGTCTACAAGGCCGCATCAGCCAAGGCGAAGGGCAAGCTGCTGTCGGACCTGCGCACCGAACAGCGCGGCTGGATCAAGGGTCGGGACGACTGCTGGAAGACGCAGAGCGGCTCGCCGACCTGGCTGACCGCGAGCTGGACCGCGAACTCGGTGAAGGCGTGCGTGGAAGGCCAATACAGGATCCGTACGACGGAACTGCAGTCGGTATGGCGCTTGGTGACGCCAAAGACGGTGTTCTATGCCTGCCGGAACAACCCGGCGAATGAGGTTGTGGCGAACTTCTTCGCCACCGATCCGGCGACGATACGCCTCGAACGCGGCGACCGCACCGTGACGCTGTGGCAGGTGGGACCGGTGGAGGAAGGGAAGTACGAAGGGCAGAACGTCAGCCTCGTGCACAGAAACAACGAGGTGAAGGTGAACTGGTTGAACGTCGCGACCGGCAACACCGAAGACTTGCAGTGCCGGGCGCGGTAATGGTCGGGGGATGAACGCGACGGTGTCCGACATCCTCCGCGCCCGGATCGCGTCAAGCCTCCGCCGGCATCACCCGAGCCACACAGCGGCGGCTCAGCCGCAACCTGATTCTCCCGCGGTCCGTTCCAGGTCGAATTCGGCTTCTCCCAGCGTGACGATGCCCAGATATCCATCGACCGTGATCCGGTCGCCATTGCGGATGTCGCGCATCGCCGGCTCGACGCCGCTGACACAGGGAATCCCGAGTTCGCGGGCGATGATCGCACCGTGAATCAACATGCCGCCGCGACGCTCGACGACGGCGCTCGCGAGCGGCACCAGATGCGTCATGGTCGGCTGAATGGCGTCGCAGACGAGGACGTCGCCGCGGCTGAATGCCATCAGATCGTCACTGTGACGAACGAAACGCGCCGTGCCGGCGGCCAGGCCCGGCGCCGCCGGCTGACCGATCAACTGACGTGCCCGACGCCGGCCGTTCCGCGCAGCGGCGTCATCGACCAGTCCCGTCGCCGAACCGCGCGCGGCGATGGAGACGCCGTGCTGGCCGCGGAGCGCCGCCGCGATCTCACCCGCCAGCATCGTGCTGTAGACGAAGGCTCCGCTGCACCGTCCGCTGCGCCGCAGCCGCTCGGCACCCGCCTCGGCGGCCCGCGCCAGCTGGCTTTCCAGGCGTCCCACCAGGATGTTGTCGTCGTCACGCAAGCGCCAGCTCAGACGGGCCAGCGCGAGTAAATCGCTCGCTTCCGCTTGTCTTTTCGAACCTGCAGCGGCGAGATAGCGGCGCTCGAGCTCACCATCCGCGGCGGCCGGCACCCGTAGTGACGGCTGCGTGCCGAGTTCGAGCAGCGTATGCAGCACCATTCCGTGGCTGTCGGCCAGGCGCGTGCCCTCGTAGACGAAGTCGAGATGATCCCGGCACAGCGCTTCGAAATCCGCCAGGAACGCCACACCGCCCGGAAGAGCGCGCAGCCGCTGGCGCGTTGCGTCGTCCCACGCCATACCCTGACCCTCGAGCTCACGCAGTGCAGTCCGCAGCGGGGCATGCCCTGCGACGGCAGCGGCGAGGCGGCGCATGCTCTCGTCCCGCTGGCCGGCGAGGAAATCCTGGCCCGACAGCAGTGCCACGAATTCGAACGGATCGGCGGGCCGCATCAGGTCGTTGTAGTAAACGCCGAACTGACGCACGCCATGCGCGAACGGGATGAAGTCTTCGGTGTAGGTGCGAGTCCAGCGTTCGACTTTGGTCAGGCGCCGTTCGATCGCCGAGGCCAGCGCGCCATCGCTCAGCGCATCCAGACGCTCCCCGGCCAGCTGCTCGCAGGTCGCGGTCAACTCCGGAATCAGCGTTCCCACGACCCGCTCGGCGAGCCGCTGAAAACGTTCCTTCGACGGTTTCAGGGACAGATACCAGGGACGTCGGTCGTCGGGGGTCTCGTTGCGCACGGTCAGGGGCCGGGCCTGCAGCAGGATCAGTTCGCCGTCGTGCCAGGTCCATTCCATATCCGCCGGCCATCCCGTCGCTTGCTCCACGGCGAGCAGCGCCGCGCGAATCGCGTCGAGTTGATCCGGTAACAGGGCCGGCACATTGCGGCCATCGGTGCCTCGGACGAGGCGCTGGTCGACGATCTCTCCTGTTCCCTTGTCGAGGACCCAATGGTCCGGCTCGATGGCTCCATCGACGAGATCGCCGCACAGGGCCGGCACTGCCTCGATGACCACGCGGTCCGCATCATGCCGCATCGGGTCGCGGCCGAAGGCGACGCCGGAAGGAGCGCCGCGCACGAAGGGCTGCAGCAGCACCGCCATGCGGCTACGCCCGGGGTCCAGATCGAGTTCCCTCCGGTAAAGCAGGGCCGCATCCGACCACAACGATGCCCAGACCGTGCGTATGGCATCGACGACCGCGGCGCTTCCTTGCACCGGCAGCACCGATTCATGCAGTCCGGCGAACGAGGCGCCCGGAGAGTCTTCACCGGGCGCCGACGACCTCACTGCCCAGCCGTGCGGCGCGGCCCGCTGCTGCAGGGCCCATTCGATACCGGCCACCAACGCGGCCGGAACCGGGGCACACAAAAAGGCGGAACGAATGCGCAATGCGGCGTCCCAGAGTTCCTCCCAGCGCATTGCCTCGAAGGGCTTGCGCTGCAGTTCCATGGCGATGATCGTCTTTAGCTGACTCTCCTGCACGAAGCGCTCGTAGGCGTCGGCGGCGATACAAAACCCGCCGACCACCGGGAAGCCTGCGTGCTTCAGGCGCGCGAGATGGGCCGCCTTGCCGCCGACCCGGTGCTCCACCCTGGCGGCGGGGCTCGTGAGGTCGATCAGCCAGTCGGGCCCGGAACCCATTGCGTGACCTCCTGAAAGCGCGCGACGTAAAAATAGCGGCAAACATCGACCCGGAAGACAGCCGTCGTCGGCGCCTTCAGAAAATGGCGCAGGTACGGGTGCCGCACGCCGATCTGCGACGCCCACTCGCCGCGCGCCTGATCCTCCGCGAGTCGCATGGCGCGGCCGGTGACCGTCACCGCTTCGACCTGCATCATGTCGTCCGGATGCCGGCTGCGGCTGTCCACGACCAGGGCGATCTGCGACGATGCTTCGAGCAGCCGGTACTTTCGGGTCGTGATCGGGGTCGAAAACGCGAGTGCCGTGAGACACGGCGAATAGGCGAAGCCCACCAGGGCACCGTATGCCTGCCCCCCGCCTTGCGTGCAGAGGACGGCAAACGGCTGCGAGGCCAGCAAGCGCCCGATCCGCTCGCCCAGTTCCGGGCTCGGATTGTCGACCGCTGGGGCCGGGCTCCATTCGATCCCGGGAACGGGCTCGTCGATAATGTTCATGGCGTCATGGAGAACAATGTGATTCGGGCCGGCAATCATCCGGAGCGGCGCTCGTTCGGCCGGGAAGGGAGCCGGCTAGCGGCCTCGGACTGCCGCACCGGGGCCGCGGGACGGCGAAGCCGTAAAGCCGCGACGGCTCCGCGCTGCGGCTAAACCTTTGCGCGGCACCCCGGTCTGACCGCTCATGAAGACCGCCATGAGACCCTTCTTGCGGAATATTGTTGCACTGATCGTCATCGGGATGCTTCTGGGCTGCGCCCGCAGCCAGGATCCCGAAGCGATGTACCGGGACTATGTCGACCGACTCGTCAATGTCACCGGCTTCGAGCCGCGTTCCGTCACGGAGATGGAACCGATCCCGCCGTATCCGCGCCCCAGGGACAGCGTACTGCCCGAAGAGGAAGTTCGGGTCGGCTTTCTGACCTTGTTGTCGCTCGGCGAATGCCAACTGCTGCAGGCGGTGAGCGAGCGCAACAGTTCTCTCGGCCGCGTACAGGCCGCCAGCGGACGGCTGTTGTATGAAGCGAACTTTCTCGCCCGTATTCGCGCCTGCGAAAGCCAGTTGCTTGCCAGCCAGGACCAGGACCGAGAGTTCATCGATCAAGTGGTCACCATCCGGCAGATCAAGGAAGCCAATCTGCCGCGCACGTTCTGGAATGCCACCTTTGGCGGCCCGGAGTTCCGCACACTGCTGAGTACGGGCACACCGCCGTTGCAGCGGAGCGAGTCGCTGGCACTGGCGGAAACGGAACTTGCGCTGGACCAGCTCACACTGCTGGGAAAGGAACTGATGGACCATCCGGAACGCGTCGCCGACGCGCCACTGGAGCAGCAACTGTATGCGCTTCAGGCGCAAAAATCCGTCGGCAAGCTGCTGCACGGCCTGCAACTGAGCCGGCACTACCTGTCGCAAGCAGACGACGTCCTGCGCCAGACCGCCGACGCAAACCGGCTGTGCCCCATGGGCAAGAAAAGCCAACGCGGCGAGTATCTGTTCAACGTTTTCGTCAAGTTCTACGCGGGCGGGATACAGCCCTACCTCAGCGTGCTGCACCGGCAGAGCGGTCCGCTACTCGAGCAACTGCACGCTCTGCGTCGCATCGAAACGGCGGCAGCACCAGGCACCTACGGCACCTTCTACGACCGCTGGCTCAACCCGGAAACCCGGGACGGACTTTGGCGGAGTTTCGATGCGGCGCTCAAGGACCATACACGGTCGTGGCAAACCGTGCTGACACACTGCGGCCTGATGCCGCAGGGGCCGGACGATCTTCGTTAGCGCTTGCTCGACGGCCGAATCTGCGAATTGCAGAGCCCGCTGCGGCAGGCGTGTGAGAACTGTCGGAATTCTTTACATGACGCCGTCCGCACGAATTGCCAGACATCCGCAAAGGCGCGTGTCGCAAGGCGAACCGCCCCAAGAAGACGATGTGGCATGAGCTGTGCTTTAGATCGTTGCGAATTGCTGTCGTCGGCGAATGGCGGGGGACACAAGGACGGCTGGGCCGGGTTGCTTCCCGCTCGACCGCCACGAAGTCGATCTCCATCATTCGGCACCGGACGACCAGCAAAATTGCTTTCTGCTCAACGTACTCAACCGATCGGACCAATGAATACAATCAAGACGGGATCGTTTGCGACCAGGTCGCATGCCGTGGCTCCGGCACGCATGACTGCGCGCGGAGGCCAACCGCTACGCACGGCTGTTCTCATGGCGCTCACCACGGGTGCTGGCGCCGCTCTTGCGGGTACCCCGCAATTCGATACGCAGGTTCCCTACGTCGTCGGACACACACCGCGGGCGGTCGCTCTGGTGGACCTGAATCGGGACGGTCGGCTCGACTTGGTGTCCGCCGATTTCCGCGACGACCGGATCAGCATCCTGCTGGGACAGGCCGGGGGAGCATTCGGCGCAGCCGCTGGTGTTCTGGTAGGCAGCACCCCCGCCCCGGCCCCCCGTGGTTCGCGGCCCTGGAATCTGGCGACCGGTGACCTCAATGCCGATGGTAGGCCCGATATCGTCACCGTCAACTGCAACAGTCTCGATGTCAGCGTGCTGCTCGGCGACGGCAACGGCAGCGTGCTGCCAAAAACCGACTTCCCGGTCGCCACGGGCGCTCAGGATTGCCCCAAGGGTATTGCCATCGGCGACCTGAATCGGGACGGAAAGTCCGACCTGGCGGTTGCGATTGAAGTCGGGCATGCCTTGAAGATCATGTCCGGTAAGGGGGATGGCACCTTCGGGGACGCGATCGAAATTCCGGGCATCCCGGATACGGCCAGACCGTCTTTCGTCACGGCGGCCGACACCAACCGCGACGGCATCCTCGATCTGTTCGTCGCCGATCCGACTTCCGCGGCAATCCTCGAGTTTCGCGGGCAAGGCAACGGCACTTTCGCGGCGCCGGTCAGTCACTCGGTCGGCGTGGACCCGGTGGGCATTGCCGTCGGGGATGTCAACCGGGACGGCATCGCGGACATCATCACGGCCAACCAGGGTATCGACGGTCCCGGCAACTTCGGCACTCTGAGCGTTCTCCTCGGCACTCCCGATGGCAACTTTACTGCAGGCCCGACTGTGGCGCCTTCGCTCAAGGTCCGGTCGGTCGTGCTCGCGGATGTCGATGCCGACGGCATCCTCGATGCGGTCACGGGCAACGGCGTCTCGGACGCCGTCAGCGTTCTGCCCGGAATCGGCGATGGCAGCTTCGGCACCCGGGTCACGATGAACACGGGCTTCAACGCCAACGGTGTAGCGGTCGCCGACCTGAACCGCGATGGGCTGCCGGAAATTGCGACGGCCAACCAGGGTTTTATCGGACAGGTAACCCCGCACGATGTCAGCATCCTGAAGAACCTCAGCGTCAAGCCTTCGGCCGGAACCTTGCAGCGTTCGGCCAACAGCACCACCGGAACGAATCCATCGTCGGTCGCCAGCAGCGATATCGATCGCGACGGGATCCTGGATCTCGTCGTCGCAAACCGCGGCAGCAACGACCTCAGCGTTCTCAAGGGGACGCGCGATGCGGCCGTGTTCGCCCCGCAAACCCGCATCGCGCTGCCGGCGGGGATCACCGAACCCACGTTCGTTGCGGTCGGCGACTACAGTCGCGACGGCATACAGGATATTGCCGTTGCCGGCACCGGCGGCATGGCACTCATGCTGGGTACCGGCGACGGCAGCTTCGTGACTCGCCGGACGTTTACCGACAAGTCGGTCTCCGCGGTCGCGCTGGTCGATGTGGACGCCAACGGGATGCCCGACATCGTCATGGCCAATCCGGCCGAAGACACGGTCACCGTGTATCGGCGAGGGGCGTCCGGGAACCTATTCCCTGCGGCAACCTACGCGGTGGGTGACGAGCCTGTGGCACTGAAGATTGCCGACTTGAACCGGGACGGTCGCCTGGACATCGCCGTGGCCAACCGTTCGAGCAACACGGTCAGTGTGCTCAACCAACTCCGCAGCCGAGAGTTTCAACTCGGTGCTCAGAGCCCTGCCGTCGGCACGAGCCCGCAGGCACTGGAAGTCGCGGACTTCAACGGTGACGGGAGGCTGGACATCGCGGTGGCCAACCATGACAGCAGCGACGTCAGCGTCCTGATGCGGGCTCGCCGCGGAGGCTACCGAGCGGCCGTCACGTATGACGCGGGCGCCAAGGTCACTGCCCTGACAGCGGTCGACTTGAACCTCGACGGCGTCCTGGACCTGGCGATGACCAGTGACGACGGGGCAGCGCGCCGCCTGAGGATCCTGTTCGGCCGTCGGAGGGGCACGTTCGGCCAGGCCGTCGGAGTCGCTGCCGGCGGTACACTTCCGGCGCTGGTTAGCGGCGATTTCAACGGCAACGGCGTCCCGGATCTCGCGGTCGCAAGCGGCCCGAGAAACCTCATCAGCACCTACTTCAGCCAGTAAGCCGAGGATAGACCGCCCGCCGGTAACGCATCCGGCGGGCGGTTCTCGCGTTCTCTCAGACCCACGGGGCGGTTGCCATCTCAGTCCGGCCCGCCGCTACCGCGCAATTACCTGGGCCCGATCTACGGTCCGAACCCTGCGACCGGGGGTCAGCCGCGGCTCCCCGCGGTCCGCCGGGTGGTATCGGCCGGATCAGCCGAAGCGCCAGCCTCCTCATTCAATCGCGCGATAAGCCCGGAATGGCGCCGCGTGGGTGTGGCGATTCCCGCGGCAAGGACTGCGGCTGCGGCCAACAGATCGACGCGTTGCCGGGCGCGGGTGATGCCCGTATAGAGCAATTCGCGTGACACCACCGGCAGCGGCCTACCCGGCAGCACCAGGGCCACCGCATCGAATTCGGAACCTTGAGATTTGTGCACCGTCATCGCGAAGGCCGTCTCGTGCTCCGGCAAGCGCAGCGGTGGTATCGCCCGATACGCGCCGGCGGCGTCGGGAAAGTGGACGTGCAGGGCGCCGGCGGCGTCAGCCAGAGTAATCCCGATGTCACCGTTGAACAGACGCAGCGCGTAATCGTTGCGCAGAATCAGCACGGGCCGCCCGGGAAACCAGTCGGCGTGCGTGCGCGTGTCGAAGCGATGAGCCAGCCGGCGGCGGAACTCGGCGGCGAGCGCGCGATTCAAGGCCGCCACACCGCGGGCGGATGACCGCGTGGCGCAGAGCACCCGAAACTGGCCGAAGGCATCGAGTACCGCAGCGGGATCGTTCGAATTCATCTGCAGCGCATCCAGAAACGTCCGATATCCGTCCAGCAGTCCGGCCACCATCGCGCCATCCGCCGCCGCATCCCGCCGGTCCAGCCAGCGCACGCTCTCATCATCGCCGCGTTCCAGCCAGACCCGTGCTGCATCCCAATCGCCCCGATTGACATAGCCGGCCAGACGGCCGATTCCGGACTCCTCGTGAAATCGGTAATTGCGACTGAACCAGACGACGCGATCGTGAAGCGGCGTCGGCCGAACACACGCCGGAGACACGAGGCGTTCCGGCGGCGTGTCGGTCAACTCGGCCAGTTGGTCGATCGTGGCTGGAGACAGACGCGGGTCGGCAGCCAGTTCCGAGAACACCGCGCCGGCCTCGACCGCCGCCAACTGGTCCTTGTCACCGAGCAGGATCAGCCGGGCATCGGGCGGAATGGCTTCAATCAGCCTCACCGCCAACGCCAGGTCCAGCATCGAGGCTTCATCGACGACCAGCACGTCCACCGCCAGCGGATGCTCCGCATGATGCCGGAAGCCGCCCTGCGGAAGTACACCGAGCAGGCGGTGGATCGTGAACGCACTCTGCGGCAGGGCTTGCCGCAGCGCGGCAGGCAGTTGCTCGGCCCGTTCCCGGAGCGCGGCCAATAGACGCGCCGCAGCCTTCCCGGTGGGTGCGGCAAGGGCAATACGACAATCGGGCTGGGCGACCATGAGACAGGCGAGCAAATTGACGACCGTCGTCGTCTTGCCCGTGCCGGGGCCGCCGCTGATGATCGTCAGACGCCCGAGCAGCGCCAGCGCGACAGCGATCTTCTGCCAGTCGGCCGTCGGCGCGTCCGATGTCCCGAAGAGTTCCGCCAGGGCCGTGCGCGCCGCAGGCGGGACATTCACCGTGCTCGCCGGATGCTTCGCCAAACGCAGCAAGGCAGCGGCCAGGCGCCGTTCGTAATCGAAGTAGCGATAGAGATACAGGCGCCCGTCAGCGTCGAGCACCAGCGGCAGGGGCTCACGATCATCGGGGCGCCCGACCAGTCGGGATTCCAGCAAAATCGCCTCGATCGCCGCCGGCTCCCGCCCGAGTCTCCCGGAGAGAACCGAGAGATCCGCACAGGCATGGCCGTCGCCCATCGCCAGACACACCTGCCGCGCCGCCTCGCGCAAGACCTCAACCTCGGTGAAATCGGAGTCGAGTGTCTTCGCCCAGCGGACCAGACGCCGCGCGAAACCCTCGGCGAGCGCTCGTTGCGCCGGCGTGATCGTATCGGTTGGATTCATGCTAAGTGGTCCGTCTCGTGCCGTCCGATCAGAGCATCCAACACATCGAGACTCGCCGCGGACGGACGGTCGTAAAAGACGCCCGCCGCTCCCTGCGCCGTCCTCCACGCGGGACGGACACCGCGGACGAACAGGTAGTAGACACCCCCGAAATGCCGCTCATGGTCGTAGTCGGGAACACGCCGCCGCAGCAAGCGCTGCAAGGCCACGGCGTAGATCAGATACTGCAGACGGTAAGCATGCTCGGTCATCGCCTGACTCAGCCGCGCCGGCGCGTAATCGTCCATGGTTGCGCCGAGATGATTGGATTTCCAGTCGAGCAGGTAGTAGCGTCCGCCCTGCACGAACACCAGGTCGATCGCGCCGCTCAGATAGCCGCTGACCGTCTCGAAATCGAGTCGGCCGACCGGATAGTCATGATCGATCAGAAAACGGTTCAGCGTATCGGGTCGCAGACCCCGGGCGGGCAGCGTGAAGGCGAGTTCGGTCAGGCGCTGCGGCAGGCCGATCCCCCCGAGGCTGAAGCCTTGTCCCAGATCCGTGCGCAATACGTCATGCAGCATGCCGTTCAGCTGCGCGCGCAGGATCTCGGAGTCCACCGTCGCCGTACCCTGTGGGTGGGCCGCGAGCGCCGCCCCGATCGCAGCCTCCCAACCGCCAGGATCGCTGAAATCGACGTGTTCGAACAGATGGTGGATGCACTCGCCGGCCGCGGCACCGCGCGGAAAGGCCAGAATGTCATGCGACGCGGGCACGTCATGGATTTCGCGGTCAGGCAGTTCCTCGACCTCAACGCCGACGTCGTGGTCGGCAACGGTGACCTCCGGACTCAGATTCCGGATCAGGCTGCTGAAGCTGCTGCGGTTCCATGACGGCACACGCGACCCGGGCGCCGGCCGCGCCGACAGCCGCATCCGCTCCGGCTCGCCGCCAAGCGAGGGTTGCCCGCTCAGATCGGGCAGGACGTCGACCCGGCAATAGCCGGCCTGCTTTTCGGCCAGACCGAGCCAGGTGGCCTCGATCTCAGCCGGATCCTTTTTCGAATCAGCCCACTGCTCCGGCGCGCACCCGGCGCCGCAGATCAGCCAGTTCAGCATGCTGTGAGTGCTCTCCTTGAAACCGGAACGCCCTTGACTCGATGCGGCATAACAGCCGGCGATCAGATAGCAACGGTGCACCGCGCGGGTCATCGCGACGTAGATCATCCTCACCGTTTCAGCCGCGGACTCGCGCTTGCGCAGCGCCTTCAACGCATCGTCACTGCGGCTGTCCGGACGGAAGTCGAGCACCGCACTGCCACTGGGCTCGTGGTATTCGATCAGATCTGGCGTGTCGCTGGACAACCGGCTGTAGCCGTCCCACAGGAACGGGCAGAAGACGATCGGATACTCCAGACCCTTGGCTTTGTGGATCGTGACGATCTGCACGAGGTTACGATCCGATTCGAGCCGCAACTGCGCCGCGTCGGCACCGGACCGCTCGCGACGGTTCGCGCCGAGCCAGCGCAACAGGCTGTCCACCGAGGCGTGCTCGGCGGCGGCTTCAGCCAGCAGTTCGGCCAGATGCAGCAAGTCCGTCAGCCGCCGCTCTCCCCGTTCGAGTCCCAGCAGCCGCTGTTGCACGCCTTCCTCGCGGAGCAGCTTGCGGAACATCATCGGGAAACCCCGTTGATCCCACAGCGATCGGTAGTCCGAAAAACGCTGCAAATACTCGAAAAAAGTGGCTTCATCACTGTTCATTGCAGCGAGCGCGGCCGCGTCGTTACCGAGCAGTTCGGTCGCCAGCGCCGCCCGCGCAAGGCGCTCGTTGGCAGGTTCGGCGATGGCCATCAACAACCGCTCCAGTTCCTCGGCTTCCGCCGTTTGGAACACGCTGGCCTGGGACAACTCGACGCTGCCCACACCCCAGGCTGCCAAGGCCTGCCGCATCTGCCGTCCCTGCTTGTGGCTGCGCACCAGTACAGCGATATCGCCTGACCGCACACTGCGCCCATCTATCGTCAGTCGACCCGCGCGCCCGTCAGCGAGCAGACGCGCAATCTCGGCGGCGACCGTCAGACCCGACTGCTCGAATGCGCCGGCCCGGGTCATCCAGGCGCCTTCCTCATCGCGCGGCAGCAGCCAGACCTGCAATGGCGCGCGCGGCGTTGCGCTGGCATCGGCCAGTTCGGGAACGGGCTTGCGGCCCCTGCGCACCGGACGATAGTCGATGCCATCAAGCAGGAAGGCCCGCGGATTCATTCCGAACAGCGCGTTGCAGCCGGCGATCAGGCCCCCGACCGAGCGTTGGTTTTCGCCCAGCGTGTAACGCCCGGACGCCAGCGACTGCGCTCCCAGGTAGGTGTGCAGATCGGCATTCCGGAAGCCGTAGATCGCCTGCTTCGGATCGCCGACCATGAACAACGGCCCCGCCCCGGCCTCGCCCGCCGCATAGAGCCCGCGGAAAATGTCGAACTGCAGCGGATCCGTGTCCTGGAACTCGTCGATCAACGCGACCGGAAAACGGCGGCGCAGCGCATCGGCCAGCCAGGGAAATTCGCCCGAAACCAGCGCCTGATGGAGGTTGAACAGCATGTCGTCGAAGGCCACGACCCGATCCTGCCGCTTGCGCCGGCGCAACTCCTCCGGCACCTGCTCGACCAGCCGCCGCAACAGACGCAGCCGCGCCGCGCGCAACGCAGCCCCATAGTCGGAGCAGGCATTCAGCAGTTTATCGGCCGCTTCGAAAAAGCGGTGACGCGGCGTCGTGCAGTTCTTTTTCGTGCGCAGCAGCAGGACGCCTTGACGATAGAGTTCGGCTTCGCTGGACGCCATCACGGCTGAGTAAGCCATGGCGTCCGCCGACGCGAACCAGCCCTCCCAGGCGTCCCGGCACTTCGCGAGCCGGGAGGGGTTGTAGCTGTTCCCATTGAGCTGACCGAGCGCACTGGCCAGGAGTTGGTCGATTGCCTCCGCCTCGGCCGCCCACATCGCCCGAGCCCGGACATAGGCATCGGTCAGCGACGCCGCATCCGGTGCAGGCGCCCTATCGAGGTCATCAGGCCACAGGCGGGGAGCCAGGGGCTTGGCCAGCGCACGACGCAGCAGCTGGGCGTACTTCTCCGGGTTGTCCTTGGCGTTCGCCAGCGCCGCCGCCAGCTCTCGCGTGACGGCCGCCTCCGACCCACCGGCGACGGCAACGTGCCGGCGCCAGAAATCGTTCGCCGCTTGCTGGATCAGCTGCGCGTCATCGGTGACCAATTCGACCTGGAACGGCAGTCCGGCCGCGAACGGGATTTCGGCCAGCGCCCGCTGGCAAAACCCATGTATCGTATGGATTGCCGCCTCATCGAAGGTTTCCAGGGCGAGTTCGAGTCGCGCAATCAGGTCGGCCCGCTCGAGCCCGAGTTCGACTTCGAGGTGCGTCAACAGATCGGCCGTGAACGGGTCGCTCGCCGGAGGCCCGCCCGCCGGGTCCCGCAGGTGACGCAGGGTCTCGACCAGCCGCCGACGGATGCGGTCTCGCAGTTCGGCCGTAGCCGCATTCGTGAAGGTGACGACCAGAACCCGATCGACCGTGCGCGCCTGCTCCAGCAGCAGGCGCAGGTACAGGCCGCAAATCGTCCAGGTCTTGCCGGTCCCCGCCGACGCTTCGATCAGGTTGATCCCGTCCAGCGGGGCGCGAAAGACATCCAGCGCGGTGAAAACCGTCATCGCAGGCGCTCGTCGTCCAGGTGGTCGCGCAGGGGGCCGAATACGGTGGTCGCGGCATGCTCGAAGGTCTCGTCCAACGGGTCGTCGACGCCACGCAAGGCCAGCTGGTATGCCGCGCCCGTACTTTCGCCCCGTCCTTCATGGTTGGGCCTCCAGCGTTTGCGAGCGGCGGCCAGCGCCGCGTCGCGACCTTTCGGCAGGGCCTCGACATACGCCCAGGCGCTCTTCGGAAAAAAATGGAAGGGTTCCGACAGTCCATCCCGAAACGCGGCGACGAGCGCCGCCAGACACGCTTGCGCGGTATCGCAGGGTTGTAGTCGGTAGCACCCGTTACGCGACTGCCATAGGGTCTGCCGCGCTGGGCCGGCCGGGGCCACGGCGCTCAGCAACAGATGGTCGAGCCAGCCGTTCAGATAGTCGACCGGCCGGGTGTCATCGTAGCGCCATCGGACGAGCCCGGAGGACCGCAAGTCGTGCAGCGACCCGTGCAAGATCCACAGCTCGTCGCCGATGGCTAACTCCAGCCGTGCCGCAACCGGGGGGAGCGGTTCCTCGCGCGTCAGATGGACGACCGCCTGCCCGAACGAGAGCATCCGGGGTAGTTCCAGGTCACGCAGCGCATCGCCATAGGCCCCGGCCGGATACTCGGTTGCCGCAGCAGCGAGGGCGGCGACATCCGCTGCGCTCGCGCCGGCCCGGAGCTCCAACAGGAGGCGTTCGGCGAGCACGGTGGCCTGGCCGTACTCGGGCATGAAGGGTTCGTCGTCGGCGAGTTCCTCGTCGGACTCTCGCAGAGTCAGGTCCAGACGATGCTGCAACAGGTAACCACAGGGATTGCGCAGGAACCGCTTCAGGTCGTCCAGTGACAACTCCCGCGGGCTTTCCTCCGGCCAGGGCAGCGGCCGCACGAAGAACGGCGCGCCGATCTCCGGTTGTGACTCATCGTCATCCTCCTCGGTGTCGGGTTCATGTGGAACCGATCGTCCGGTTCGCGTTTCCGGTGTGCTCGCTACGCTGGGCAGGTACTCGGTGGCGTAACTGAACAGGCGTGCATCCGATCCGTCATCCGCGCAGAAATAGGCCCGCGAGAAGGCTTGCAGCGGGTGATGCACCATCAACCGACGGCGCGCCGCATCGAGGTCCTGATCGGACGCGCCGGCGCCCGCCAGCAGCGCACTCGCGTGATCAAGCAACTCGGCCAACAGGATGGAAGGCGTCAGCGCGCTGTTATCCCGTATGCTGGAGCCGGTGTAACTGAGATACAGGCGGTCGCGGGCGGCCAGCACCAGGTCCAGAAAAACGTTGCGATCGTCGTCACGGCGCTGGCGATCGCCGAGGCGCGGCGCCACCGCAAGGAGATCGAATTCCTCGGGACGCGCGACCACCGGAAAAGCGCCGTCGTTGAGCCCAAGGACGCAGATGACGCGATAGGGCAGCCCGCGCAGTGGGGTCATACCGGCAAAGGTGACCGATCCACACGGCAGGGCGCCCCGAGCGGGGTCTTCGAGGCGCTCGGTGAGCGCCGCGGTAATGACGTCCAGGCTCAGCAATTCCTGCGGCGCACCGGAAGCAAGATCGTCGCACAGGCTGGCGATCGCGCGGCGGACCTCGGTGACGTCATGAATGCTCTGACTATCGGCCGGCAGCAGGGCCTCGATCCAGCGCTCCAGGCGCTGCCGCCAGGCGTCGGCATTGGCAGGGTCCAGACTCTCGCGCCGCGCGGCTTCGAGCCCCGCAATGTAATCGTCGAAGGCACCGAGAATCTGCGCGGCCGCACCTTCGACGTCGCCCGCCGGCAGCCGCCCGGCGAGCGGCGCCGAGCGCTGCGGCGCCGCGTAACCCAGGAACAACCGGTCCAGGCCATCGCGCAGGCTGTTCCGGTCGGAGTCCGGCAGACCCAATGCCGCCCGCTGCTCCGCATCCAGCCCCCAGCGGATACCCGACTGTACGATCCACTCGCGAATCCGTTCGAGCGCCTCCTCGTCCAGCCCGAACCGGGCGCTTACCAGAGGGCGCCGCAGCAGGTCGAACACGGCACTGGCCTGGAAGCGGGAATCGAGCAACACCAGCAAAGCGAGTAGTGCCGCGGCCGCCGGGTTGGCTTCGGCTCGCGGCAGTCCGGTCACCGCATAAGGAATATGGCGCTCATCCGGTACGGTGCCGAACACGGCGTGAATCAGGGTTGCGGCCTCTTCCAGGCGGGGCATCACGATCAGGATATCCGCCGGCGCGAGATCCCCGGATCCGGCCAGCATGTCCAGCAACTGGTCGTGCAACACCTCCAGTTCGCGGGTCAGCGAGTGACAGACATGGATCTCGAGACTTCGATCCGAGTCGGGCACAGCCGGGCCTGAGGCGCGGCTCAGCGTCAGAATTTCATCCTGCAGCGCGGCCAGCAGCGAAGTTCGCCGTGACGGGACGTAGTCTTCCTGTTCGAGACCGCGACCTTCGGTGCGCTCATGCAGCAAGGCCAGGAAGGCCTGCGTCTGGCGTCCCCATCCCGCCAGCAGCCGATGTCCGACCTCCTGATAGTCGAGCCGGCCAGTAGCCTTCAGCCGGGCCAGCCGCTTGGTGTCGACGAGGTCATGCCAGTATTCGCGGCACGGATTCACGACGTACAAGGACAAGTCGACCCGCTCGGCTACCCGCACCAGGATATCGAGGTACAAGGGCGGAATCGTCGGCAGGCAGAACAACGCGGCGGGGCTCAGCTGTCCGATATCGGGCACTGGGCCGTTCCCCAGCGCTCCCAGCTGCCGCAGAAACCGCGCCGATGGATGTTCGGGACCGATCGCCAACTCCTGGGTCAGGTGCCGCCACAGCGCGGCCTGCCAAACCTCGTCCGGAGCCGACTCGCGCTCCGCGGGGCCGCCTAAAACCAGCCGGTCCTGCGTCCAGGCCTCCAGCCAGTCGGGACGATAGGTGATGTACTGCTCCAGTTGCCGCGCCACCCTCTGGGCGAGCGCGTAGCGCATGACCGGATCGGACTTGGCCAGATAGGAGGCCAGGCGCGGATGCGGAGCGACCAGTTCCGCGTCGCCGAAAGCCCGGAAGATCCGCCAGGTCAGCCGTTCGGCATCGAACGGAGATGCCTCGGGTACGTCGATGACGAGAGCTATCTGGCGCCAGATCCACTCCGCCAGATAGCCGAAGCGGACCTGGGCACAAATCCCGAAGCGGTCGGCGTAGTCCATTTCGAGCCGCCGCCGGACAGCCGTGCCCGGCACGATGATCTGTTCCGCCACGAAGGGATCGGACGGAGCGGTCGCAAGACCCTCGAACAGACGCTCGCGCAAGACTTCAAACCGGTTGGAGAAATACAGCCTCAGCAACGTCGCAATCCCTTTCTGCAGAGTGATGATCGCGGCCGGGCTCCGGCCCCTCGGTTACAATGCGGCCGGACGCGGCGGCTCCTGGCCGCCCCGGCAAAACTTTCTGGTCGAAGGGAACCCCCATGAGCGAGCCCGTCAAATACCTGCTCGACGAGAGCCGAATGCCCAGGTCCTGGTACAACATCGTCGCCGACCTGCCCGCGCCACCGCCACCGGCGCTGCACCCAGCCACACACCGACCGCTCGGACCCGACGACCTCGCGCCCTTGTTTCCAATGACGCTGATCGAACAGGAAGTGTCGACCGAACGCGACATCGAGATTCCCGCCCCGGTCCGCGACATTTATCGCCAGTGGCGGCCGAGTCCGTTGTACCGGGCCCGGCGCCTGGAACGGGCGCTCGATACGCCGGCACGTATCTACTACAAGTACGAGGGCGTCAGCCCGGCCGGCAGCCACAAACCCAACACGGCCATCCCGCAGGCATTCTACAACCGGGAAGCCGGCATCAGGCGGATCGCGACCGAAACCGGCGCGGGTCAGTGGGGGTCGTCGCTGGCTTTCGCCGGCGCGCTGTTCGGCGTCGAGGTCGAAGTGTTCATGGTCCGGGTGTCCTACCAACAGAAGCCCTACCGCCGAGCCTTGATGGAGACCTGGGGGGCGACCTGCACCGCCTCCCCGTCGGACCGCACCGCCGCGGGCCGTGCCGTCCTCGCGCAGCGTCCTGATCACCCCGGCAGCCTGGGCATTGCGATTTCCGAGGCCGTAGAGGTCGCCGCGCAACGCGACGACACCAACTATGCGCTCGGCTCGGTGCTCAACCACGTGCTGCTGCATCAGACCGTCGTCGGCCTCGAAGCCATTGCTCAGCTGGAACTGGCCGACGACTATCCCGACGTCATCGTCGGCTGCACCGGCGGCGGGTCGAATTTCGCCGGCATCGCCTTTCCGTTCCTGGGCGCGCAACTGCGCGGGGGACGCAGCATCCGCATCGTCGCCGTGGAACCGGCCGCCTGCCCGAGCCTGACCCGGGGCGAATATGCGTATGACTTCGGCGACACCGCGCATCTGACGCCGCTGACCAAGATGCATACGCTCGGCTCCACCTTCACGCCGCCCGGCTTCCATGCCGGGGGGCTGCGGTATCACGGCATGGCGCCGCTGGTCAGTCATGTGCAGCAGCTCGGACTGATCGAGGCCCGGGCCTACCTGCAGCTGGCCTGCTTCGAAGCCGGCGTGCTATTCGCCCGAACGGAGGGCATCCTACCCGCGCCGGAGGCCAATCATGCAGTGCGCGGGGCCATCGACGAAGCGCTGCGCTGCAAGGAAGAAGGGACCAGCCGCGCCATCCTATTCAACCTGTGCGGTCACGGCCACTTCGACATGCAGGCCTACATGGACTATTTCGCGGGTCAGCTCACCGACCAGGCCTACGACGAAGGGGAACTCGCGATGGCGCTGGCCGGCCTGCCCTCGGTCACGACACCCTGAAGACCGCTCAGGGCAGAAAGCGGCGCGCCCACTACGCTTCAGGGAGGCTTTGAGTAACTCGACGGAGGACCGTCATGGACGCGCAAGATATCCTGACCGGTTTCGTGACTGCGACACTGCTGGCGGGTCTCGCCCTGATCGTCGCACTACCGCTCGCATCGGCGCTGTTGTCGGCGGGCGCCTCGGGCATCAAGAATCGCCTCGGCGCGGCCCAGGGGAGGTTCGAAGCCTATTTTCTGGACTGGCGCCGCAGCTTCTTCTGACGGCCGCCGCACTGACGTCGGAGGGCATCCGCTCACCCGCACCGGGAGCCTGACCGGACGATCGACGTCCGTCAGGCTACCTTCTCGTCGATCTCCTTCGGTTTAAGCAATTCGGATACCAGAGCCAAATGGGAAGCCAGTTGCGGCACCTCGGGTATTTTGATCGGCTTCCTGATAAACCGGCTCATAAGGTTATCCAGCCATAGACGGTTCGATTTTGCCTGTTCGATGACAAACTGGTAGGGTTTGCCGTCACCGATGACTGAAAAGTCCTCGACCCAAAGTTCGATCGGCTCCGACTCACCTGCCAGCGTTGCCTGAACATATACCTTCCGCGCGTCAAGATCGAAATTAAAGGCGGTCAGTTTCGCAACCCCCCTCAGAACGATATTGGCACCCCAGACGATCAACACATTCGGCGTCAGCCTGATCGCTAATCTGACTAGACTCGCTTTGTAACTCATGTCTGCCACTCGATAAAACGGATCACTTAAGCAAAGACCACCGTAATCTGCGTCCTGTTAATTCGGCCTTGATATTATCAAATACCCATACCACAGTCATATCTCCCGGACGACTCGATGCCGGTCACGCGCAAACCCGAGGTTCGATCCCTAGTCCGGCAACCCCTCCTGTGCAACTCCCCTTCCTTGGCCCCCGAGTCCGTCGACGCGCACTCCGGCAGCTACTCTATCCAATGGACATACCGCGAATCGTACGTTGAATGACATGGTAATTCGCGAGCAATACACCCATCGGATACGCTAATTAAAAGTAATAGGCAATCACACGGATTCACCTTCCGTCAATACACCCACAAACTTCCCATCGCACTCCGAACGCCGGCTTCGAACCGACAGGGAAAGCCGCATGCGGTGCGGAGAGGCAGAAGTGGCACAGCGCGATAACGGTTAAATCAAGGCGATCAGCGGATCGCTCCATCCCGCCACTTCGCGCGCCTTGTTATACATTAAAGCCAAGAGGTTCATCATGAAAAGCATGACTTTTCGCACCTTACTGACATCGGCGGCGCTGGCGGCATCGCTGCTCGCCTCCGGGCTGGCGTCGGCTGCAGAGCCGATCATTCCGCCTCCCCCGCCACCGGCCCCCGTGCCACCGCCGGCCTGCCGGCACTGGGACAAGATCGTGTTCAAGATCACCGATGCCAAGCTTGCCGGACAGTTCAAGCTCATTGCGAATGATCCTTACGATATCAAGGTCCAGGACAACCCGAAAAGGGTTGTAGACCTCAAGGGCAGGGTGCTGGGCTTCCTGAACGGCCCAGGGAAAACGTACGACCCGTACGACCGGGCCAAGGTCGACATCATCGACGTCGAATACGCACTCGACTGCAGTCTGGTGGGCATGCTGACCCCGCCGGCACCGATCGAACTGCCGAAATAAGGCGCGACGCCACCATCGATCCTGGGGCAGGCCCATCCTAGCGCGCTGGGCCACGCCGGCTCCACTTCCCCTCGCTGCTCGCGGATCCGTCCGCGACGAGGGGAAGCGGGCCTCCCGCCCCCGATTAGACCGAAGCCCCGGGACCGGGTCGCACGGGACGGCCGACCGTGGCTCAAGGCTTCGGGGTCGACGCCACTCCGCTGGTCGTTAGCCAGAACCGGCTGATCGGCCTTTGATCCTTCAACGCCTCCTCGGCAAATCCGCAGAATTCGCCGCGACGATCCGTACCCTCGGCCACCAGAATGCCGACGTACACGCCGAAATACATCGAGAGCAGGTTCTCGAATTTCCGCTGTTCGGCCGTTGGGCGCTTTTCCCCGCCGGTCCCGGCTGCCAGCGCATCGAATTCCTGTTTGAATCTTCGCTGGTCCAGGTTGACCGCGGCACAGTAGTCGGACAGCACCGCCGCCTCGGCCATCAGTCTCAGCGCCTGCTGGGACTCTTCTCCCATTAACTTGGCGACCTTCTGGTCGATCTTGCCCAAAGCGGGTTCAAACTTGAGCGACGGCGCAGCGACCGGCGCCTCTTCTGTGGCGGCGGCAGTGGCCGGCATCAAGCCAATGAGCAGCGCCAAAGCCGTAACGGATTTCCACATGATGATTGATCCTTGAAAAAGGTGGGAGATTGGGTGTTGCCCGGCCGACCCTATACAGGTGTCGCGGGCGGACTTCTGATTCCCAGGGTTCACCGATGCCGGCCCGCGCGTGCTGCGCCGCCTCGTCCACCCCCACCGCTCCGAGTCGGCCGGTTGACCGTGTTTCGATTCACCTTGTTCCGATTCACTTGGCTCCGGTCGATGTTGGCGCGATTCACTTTAGCGGCATTCACCCGGTTGTTTTTGTCGACCCGGTTATACGAGTTGACCTTCTGCTGGTTGTTGTTGACGCTGACATTCCGGTGGACGTCGACGTCCGCATAGCCGCGCCGTCCACCGCCGTAGTACCCTCCCCCGCCGCCGTAATAGCCCGGTCCGCCGTAGTAATAACGATCGTCGTCGTTGTTACTGAGGGCCACTCCGAGGGCAGCCGCGCCCAGTGCGGCACCGGCCACGCCGGCCGTGGCACCGTAGTCGATCTCGTTCTGGCCCGTGGCAGGGTTATAGGTCGTACACCCCGCCAGGAAACCAACGGCGATCGCCGCCATCGTCAGCCGCTGCCCCCAACGGTCGCTTAAATCTCGCATCTGCTGCTTCCTTCAGGTATTAAATCCGCAAAACGGCAGTTGCGGACACGGAACAGGCCGACCATCCGCAACCAACCCACACCCGGCCGCCCTGATCAGGCGCCTGGCAGGCATTAGGATGCGCTCCGTTCGCGCGCGCATCAATGCAGAATGTGGCAACGCAACGCAGGGCGTGCGTCGCCCCTTCGACTTCCGGTGACACGTTGGTGAAGGCACGGATGGCCCTCTACCGCTTGACGGCGGGGCGAAGCAACAGCGAAAGTCGGTGCCGGCGAGCCGAACAGCGAGACTCGCTTTCCGACCCACTCACCAGGAGATCGCCATGTCCATGCGCATGCCGCATGCCACCAACTTGTTCCTCCGCCGGAATCTCGCACTTGCGGCCCTGTTCGTCCAGCCCGATGCCACTCCCGCCGATCTCCCAAAGGGCATGGACGCCAGGGGCATCACGGTGGCTCGATTGTCGCCCGTCGAATCCACGCCGTCCCGGCACGATGCCTGAGATGTGCGTCCAGTGCGTCCGGTGGCGGATACGCGAGCTTGCCGGCCTGATCGTCCTGATGGCAAGCCTCACTGATTGCACGCTATGGACTGATGGAATGACTCGAACACCCGGTCTCCCCACGCTGCATGGTGACCTTCCCCTCATCTTCGGGCACCGCGGCGCCTCCGGCTACCTGCCGGAGCACACGCTCGCCGCGTATCGCCTGGCGATCGAACAGGGCGCGGACTTCATCGAGCCGGATCTGGTCGCCACGCAGGATGGCGTGTTGATCGCGCGTCATGAGGTCAACATCACCGACACCACCGACGTTGCGAAGCACCCCGAATTCGCCGCGCGCAAGACCACCAAGATCATCGACGGCAAGGCCGAGCATGGCTGGTTTGCGGATGACTTCACACTGGCCGAGATCCGGACTCTGTGGGCGAAACAGCGCATGTCGCTCCGGCCCGGTGATTTTGACGACAGATACCGCATCCCGACCTTTCAGGAGATCATCGATCTGGCACAGGCGGAAGCGCGGACACGAAAGCGGCCTGTCGGCCTTTATCCGGAGACCAAACACCCGATCTACCACCAGGCAAAAGGCCTGGAACTCGAGTCCAGGCTGGTCGACGCACTCGAGAAGAACGGCTTGAACAACGCCGATGCCCCGGTCTTCATCCAGTCATTCGAAACCGCCAACCTGAAGCAACTCCGCACGATGACACCGGTGCGACTGATCCAGCTCGTCGACGCGCTCGACATCAACGCGGACGGATCGGTGAACCCGGGACAACCCTACGACTTCGTCGTCGCCGGTGACCCGCGCACCAACGCCGATCTGCTGACGGCCGCCGGACTGGCGGAAATCGCAACCTACGCCGACGGGGTGTCGCCGTGGAAGCGCTACATCGTCGGGGCCCGGCGCAGCGACGACGGCGGCGAGAGGACGGTCGGCGACGCCGGCAGGCGCTTGCTCCCACCGACTGACCTGATCACCAGGGCTCACGCGGCCGGTCTGCTGGTACATACCTGGACCCTGCGCGATGAACCCGGCTATCTGGCCGCCGACTACCGGGGAGACCCCCTGCAGGAATATCTCCAGTTCTACTGCCTGGGAGTCGACGGCGTATTCTCGGATTTCCCGGACACTGCCGTGAGCGCGCGGCAGCAATTGATCGACAATCCGGCGCTCTGCTCAGGGCTCTGCGTCACTGCCCCGGGGCTCGCCCGTGCCGGTTCAAGGCATCGCAGCTCTACTGCCACGGAAAGAAGTCGAATGGCTGAGTGTTCCCAAGCAGTCTACGCGACTGGCGGTAGAGAGCGTCATCGTCGCAGCAGCGCTGTTGGTTAGGTTGCACAAACCACGGCGGCACACGCTGGTCGCAGGCGACCGAAGACATCACCCTGACCGGCAACAATGTGCATTCGAGTATCGCCACGACCTGGCCTTCCTCGTTGGTCATGCCCCCGCCTTTGCTGCTATGTTGTTCAAGCGATGGCGGTTGCCGGCCGTTTCACCCGCCGCCAACGGTGGACTTGGTTCACGAAATCGGGCCCATCGTTTGACCGACCGATGCAGGAACTCGCCGCAACCATCCCCGTTACAACAAGAAGAAGACACGTAGAGGTGTGCGATGCCTACCGAACAAAAAGACAACGGACTAACCGTCAGCCGCCGCGCTTTCCTCGGCACCGCTGGCGGTTTCACGGGCGCGCTACTCGGCGCGCAATGGTGGCAGGGGATGGTGAACTCGGCGCAAGCCGATGTTCGGGGCTGGTCAGGGACCAGCCCACCGCCCGATCTCAGCGGCAAGGACGGGATTGCGGTTGTCGATGCATCGAAGTTGCGCCTCTGCAAGGAAGACCTGGGTGATTACATCTACCTCGCGCCGGAGAAACTCGGGGGAGGCACGCATGCGGTCGATCTCGGCCGAGGGAGAACCCTGGCGTGGATCTCGTATTGGACGTATGGCGATGCCTGCCCGATTTCGCATCACCTGGCCGCCTATCCGTCGGCTGATCCGTATCAAGGCTTCGAGTTCGTCAACTCGACCCAGGGTGGCGATAACGTCATGATTTATGGCCTGGACACCAAGATCAAGGAGCGTGGTCTCCTTGATCGTTTCGGCCAGGGCAACCATCTCTATCGTGTGCATTTCGACGGCCAGTCGATGACACTGATCGAGGACGTGGCGGAGAGCACAGGGATTGGCCTTGGAGTGCATACGACGATCTACCCCGATGCGACCGGCTTCGCGTCCGCGGACGGCCAGAAGGACATTTGCGCCTTCTTCGATCGACCGGCACGGGATCAAAAGACACAGGTGCTGCAGGCCTTCCGCGCCGACTGGATCGGCAAGGCGTCCAATGGTTCACTGGAAGACAACTGGGCCAAAGGCGGTACCTTGCGTCTGACCCGCCTGATCAAGCCGAAGGAAACCGGCAAGTTCGATCTGGAAGGGACCAAGGGGAACAAGATCGACTGGGAAATGGTGCCAATGGCGGAGAATCTGGTCGAACTGGGTCAGTTGCCGGGCGACGATCCGAAGGCGCTAACGGGTCTCGATGCGGTGGTGCACCACCCGGGCAATCGCTGGTCCTCCCTGGTGATCCGCATGTTGTCGTCATCCATCATCATCGACCGGACCACCTGGGAACCGGTCTGTGTGCTGCACAATCCCGAAGGTTCGCCCGACAACCTGCCGATCACGAAGGTTTCATCCGGCCCGGATGTCTGGGAGTGCCGATTCGAGGACATCAAGTGTGTGGGACACGAAGCGGGATTTTCTCCCGATGGAACGCGCTACACGATGATGAACAATATCCAGCAGAACAACATGGCCGTCTTCGATACCGCGGATCCGGACCCGCGGAAGTGGAAGAAGGTCGCGTTCGTGAAAGACCCCGCCTGGGTGGGGGAATACCCGAGTCCATTTCACCTGTGCTTCTCGGTCGACGGCAGCAAGATGTTCGTGTCGGTGCTCTACCCCAAGCCGCATAACAGCTCCTGCGTGGTCGTCGACACGAGAACCTGGAAGATCATCAAGAAATTCGTCAACATCGGGCCGGATTGCCAAACCATGTCGGTCAGCTACGATGGCAAGTATGTGTTCCAGATCTTCAGCGGGTTCCAGCGCCTGTCCGCGGGAGTCTTCATCTTCCGTCAGGACACGCTCGAACCGCTCGGTTTCCTGCCGAATTTCGGCGGACATCACGACTGCGTGATCGTACCGACCAAAAACGAGCACCTAAGAAACAGTCGCTGCACGACGCTCTAGTCCAACGGCGGGGCCCCTTCCATCGCGGGGATGGACTTCACGTTCCATCCGTCCGCGCCGCTGACCTGCTGGGATCTCGCGGCGATCATGTCCCACGCGCTCGACCAGGAGGCTCCGTTCAGGACGGAGCGCTCCCCAGCTACTGGAACTGGTCGATGACGGAGCACCGTGTTTAATGGCGTCAACGCGTCAGCACGAATCGGCGCGACCTCCAGCGGAAGCGTTCGGCGGCCCCCCTCGCGCGAAAGCTGGCAATAACGTACAGCCGGGCCCGCTGCTTGCCCCTGAGGGCTGCCCGGCCGTCGGGCGTGCTCTGCAATTCCACCAGGAGGGGCTGATGAGGTGTCACGACAGCGCGACCACGGGAGACGATGACCGGCAGCGCCACAGCCGCCGCAGGCTCACTGATGAAAACCTCACTGGCTTGCGGTGCCGGGGCCGGAGGCTGATACGCCACGGTGAAGTTGACGACCCCGTCCGCATTGGTTGTCGGCAGGTTCATGGATACCGCCGTCGCCTGCAGCAGGAAACCCAATTTCAGGCGGTTGATGATGTCTGCACCGGCGTTGCCGAGCGCCCCGACCAGCGCCGCGCCGTCGACTCCACCCCCGTTGGGCCCACCGACTGGCGGAGGCGCCGGGTTGCACACCGGACCTTCCATGGGCGGGGCCGGAAAACTCGGGTTGGACTGGAATCGCAGGTTCAGAAACGTCCCATCCCGTGGCATCGCAAAATTGCAGGCGTACACCGACGGACTCGACAGCTTCTCGCCGAAACCCGAGCACTGCCCGCTGAAACCGACAAAATTGACCAGCCAGGAGCGGTATTCGCCCCCAGGGGCCTGGTAGGAATGCTGATGTGAGAACTGGTAGGCCCGGATGCTTAACAGGGTACCCGGCTCGGCCTCAGCCCAGCAGTTGACCTGATCGGCGCGCAGGATACCGTGACCGCTGATCGAAGCAGCACAATCGTAGACCGGGAGTTGATATCCACCGCCGTTGCCGAAATACACGAAGCCCCCGCGCGCTCCGCAACCGGTCAATGTGATCGCCACTCTGGCGGGCGCGGCCAATACGCCGGTGGACAAGACCATCCCGGCAACGAACAGAAAGCGGCTGATTCGTTCAGACATGATGTCACCTCAAGACCTCTGAGTAGGTGCAACCCCCCAGCCAAAGCCCCATGGCGACCCCATGATTACCTCTCTGCCACTTTTGTCAATAGGCATTTGGTCGGTCGGGCACTCGCCGCGCCCGCCGCACCGCTGATTTCATCGGCCTTTGCTTTTTGGCTGCCAACTCCGCCAGATAGGTTTCGAGCCCCGCCCGGCGAGACTTATGCCAACAGGGTTGGATCCGGAATGATCTCGGTGGAAAAGTCGTCCGTGTTTTCCGTCGCATGGACCTCGAGCACCCGTGGCATAACGTCGTCCTGGAAGCCCAGAGGCGGCAGGACGGCTGAGATGGACGGCAAACCGCGCGTCCAGCCGGAGTCGGCCCGGGCCAGATCGCGAAAGGCGCGCCATAACTGACGGGCAAGCGCTTCATAGGGCGTGGGTGGCAGCGCGTTCTTCGATTCCATGCCGGGCGCAACAAGTTCGCCGACCGTAGGGTAGCACCTGAGATCGGCCTCACTTCGATCGCGGTGTGGTGTTGCTCCAGAGCACCCCCGTCAGGTTATGCAAGTCCTCCCGCTCATCCGTCGCGACCACGAACAGCTCTCGATTGAATTTTCCCATGAGGATTTCCACGTACGCGGGCGGCTTCAGTTCCCCCTTGGTATTGGCTTCCCCCTTCCCCTCGGTTCGAAAGCTGGCATTGTCCGTGATGCGGATGCGGACCTTGGCGCCGGGCATGAAACCGGAACCCGTGACGACCATCCCGGCTCGACCTTTCTCCCGCTCCAGTCGGGCGCCGATCTGGGGAATCGGTCTGCCGAATACCGGGGGCACCTGCCAATCCATCAACTGGCTAATCCGCACGATCGTCGCCGTAAGCTCCGCCACTCTCCCTTCCAACGCGGCAATGCGGCCGCTGTGCCCGTATCGATGGCCCCACCGTCGTCGCTCTTTCTCCGCAACTGAATCAATATAGTGTGATTCCGCTCCTGTCCCCTGTTTCGAATACGTTCTCCCGTCGCTGGCGGCAAAGGAAGCGGCTTTCGCTGATTAACCCGTGAATGAAGTTTCCAGCCATTCTTTCGCTGGTATGCGGGGTGGTATGCTGAGAGTCGATGGACCTTGAACTCACATGGAGTACAGCATGCAGGGGTTCGTGATGCGCTGGGTTTCGACTTCACTCCTTCTCATTCTTCCACTGCTGACGAAGACTGCATCCGCACAGGAAGACGCTCTTCGGTATCAAGACCGTGGCAACCGAGCCGAGGGGATAAAGGCCAAGCCCGTCGCCGGAAACAGTATCGAATTGCTTGCGGCGACGATCCACGACCCCGAAAACGCCGTCACCCCACGCGACGATCTGGCACTGGCCTTCTTTCTCGACCCGTCGGCTTCGCCAGACAGCCCAAAAATCACGGTTCGTGAAATCGAGTACCGGACCTACTACTGGTTGGACCGCGTCACACCGGCTTCATCGTGGCAGCCGGGCGCAACGAACGTATTCCGTTGGCCGACGCAAGAAGTCGTATCGCACTTGCCACGGCTCCAGCTTGCCAACCTCGGCGCGCTCGTTCGCCTGGGCGACTATCCGGCCCCCAGTTCGAACGAACGCGTCGCGCCGGCGGATCTGTCGGGCTCTGGCCGCTTCGCCGGCAACGGTCCGCTGCTGTTCACCTTCCGTACCCGCGATCACGCGAAGCTCACGGCTGCGATCTATCCCCAAGGCAGCGACACGGCAGTCCACCGTCAGGAATTTCCCGGGCAACCGGGCGGCCGTGCCTTCACCGTTCGGTGGAACCCCGCATCGATCCACGCGGCTCCGGGCCGTTACCGCCTCAGACTGTCCGGATACTTCACCGACACCAACGATCCGATCCTGCAAACCGTGGATTTTTATTACGCGGGGTCGAACTAGCGTCCGCAAATCGACGCACCGGCGGCAGTTCCAGAACATCGGAATCGGTCATTGCCATGGCGGATATCTTCGTCAGTTACGCCAGCGGGGATCGCCCTGCCGCCCAGGCCTTGGCAGCAGCGCTCGAAGACCGCGGCTGGTCCGTCTGGTGGGATCGGAAGATCCCCATCGGCACCGAGTTCGACCCGGAACTGGAGCGGCAGTTGGGGCTCGCTCGATCGATCGTCGTCCTGTGGTCGCCGCGATCCGTGAAATCGAAATGGGTCAAGGACGAAACCGGGGAAGGGTTGAGCCGCCACAATCTGTTTCCCGCGATGCTGGAACCGGTCACGCTGCCCTTCGGCTACCGTCGCATCCAGACCGCAGATCTGTCCGGGTGGCCGGGAACGGACCCGGCGCAGTCCCATCCCGGCTTCGAGCGCCTGGTGTCGAGTCTGCACGCCTATCTCGATGGGAGCAGCGGCGCGGCAACGGTCGCCGATGAACCGGCACCACGCTCACCATCCCCGCTGCGTTCCTATTGGCGTCGTAGCATCAGCCTTCGCTTGGCTGCACTCGCTCTGCCAGCGGTTGTGATCGGCGCCGCCGGGCTGGCGGCCATCTTGTGGCGCCCGGCGGTGCGAATCGAGGCCGATCTGTTGGTAGAGCAGTTGAAATGGCAGGTGGGCGGTGACGCGAAGGTACCGGTGCTCAATGGCTTGGCATTTTCATCCCTGCGGGTCGAGGATTTCCGCCGGGCATCGTTCACGCCCCGGCAGATGGCTCTGACCGAAGGAGCCGGCGCAGGAGAGCCCCGCAGACCGCATCCGCTACCCGCGACGGGAGAAGCCGTCTTCGTCGCGGACGACCCCCAGCTGCAGCCGAGTCTTACGATCGAGAGCGCGACGCCTGGCGCAGCCACCGGAACGATGGATGCGCTCCGGGCCGCGCCTGGCAACTGGATCAGACTGGCGCGTCGCACGGGCCGGCCTGAACTGACGATCGGCATCGAAGGCGAGTCGGTCTCGGCCGTCGTCAGCCTGACCCCTGCGCTTCGACTGGCGACGCAGTACGTGACCCTGGCATCTTTTCCGGCCACCGGGAACTGGACCCAAGCGAGTTATCTCGTGCAGATGCACGAAACCGATCCCAGCTTCCATATCGAGGCCCGCCCGACACTGCTGACGCTGGTCGTGACGCAACCGGGCTCCACCGCCCTCGAACTGATCCCCAAGAGTGGCGCACCGGCCGCCGCAGTGGACCTAACCGAGCTGTCCAGCGAAGGCGACTTCGAATCGACGCTGGTCGCGGAGGGTGCACTGGGTTTCCCTGACTTTCCGAATATCGCCCCCATCAGGTTGTTGAGTACGAATCTGCTCGCCCTGCACGAGCTCGAGGAAGGTTTCATCACACACTTGACCAGCGACCCGGCGTCAGCGGGCCTTCGCTTACGCTTCGTCGGCAAAACAGGCAGAATTCGCGTAAAGGACGGGGAGCAAACCCGGGAAGTCGCCCCCACGCTGCTGACCCGTATCCGAGCCAACGCGGAACTCGGGTTCCTGTCGGCGATGGTGCTTTGGGCGCTGTCCGCCGGCATGGCCGTTTACAAGGCAATCCGGGAACTTTCGGGACGCGGAGCCTGATGGCAAGCATCCACCCGCGGGCCGTGCTTCGAAAGGAGGGACAGGAACAGCATGAACAGGATCATCCTGACGCTCGCCATTTTTCTGGGCGGATTGGGTAGCGCCGCCGGCCAGTCGGTCCAGCAACTCAAGGCAGCCGTGGTCCGGGTCGTGTCGCAGAATCGGACCGGAACCGGCTTCGTGGTCGCAAGGGACGCTCATTCGATCTACATCGTCACGGCCTCGCACGTCGTGACAGGCGACAGGACACCGCGTGTCGAGTTCTTCAGCGCGCGCAGCCGCCCTGTGACGGCCCGAATTGGAAAAACCGAAGGCGACGATGCCCGCGGCCTGGCCTTTCTGATCGTGGCGACGGACGCCTTGGACGGCGAAGAGCCGGAACCCCTGCGTCTGGCCCGCGACATTGAACTCAACGGCGGCGAGGAAGTGATGACCATCGGTTTCGGACGCGGTCAGGGCGACTGGGCGGTGGTCCGCGCCACCGTGGCATCCCTGGAGGGGCGGTACCTGAAACTCGATCGAGCGATGCAGGAGGGAAATTCCGGAGGCCCGCTGTTGCAGGACGGCCGGGTGGTCGGAATGATCGTTCAGGACGATCTGGAATCCGGGGTGGCGACGCCGGCCGAAACCGTCTTCCAGGCCTTACGGGGCTGGGGGGTGCCGATGGCAGTGGTCGCGGGGCGCGAAGCGGGCACGGTTCGCGCCGACCCCTTGGACACGAGCGGCAAGGATGACTCGGGCCGGGGGAGCGCTGTGGGGGGAACGTTGGGCGGCATTTATGTCGGCCAAAGCTTCGGACAGGCACTGAACGGGCAACAATACGTCTGCAATGCCGCGCTGAACCTGAGCCAGACCGGAGCGATGGTCTCAGGTGCTTTCGAGAACAACTGTGGGGATCGCGGTTCGGTCGTCGGCGAGGTACGCGGCACTCAACTCATCGCCCGCATCAGCAGTGTCCTGTCGGGGAGCTGCAATCTCGCGGCCGAAATCGGCTCGATGGGTCAATCGCTGGCGGGTCGATTCGAGTGTCCGGCTCTGGCCGGAACCTTTACCCTGCAGCGGCGTTGATGCGCAGCGCACCCCTGTTCAGCGACGTAGCGACGTAGGTCCGATTAGCGCAGCGTAATCGGACGCATGCGTCATGCATCCCCATCAACAACACCAGACACGTCGCCGCACCAGTCTGCAGGATAAATACCCTGGCGAACATAATGGTGAAATGTGGAGTACGGCCAATCCGACACACGTTGCACCAAACCGTGCCTTACCGGATTCACGTGGACGTAATCTACATGCCGCTGATAGTCGACTTCATCGCGGATCAGGTGTTCCCGGTAATGCCGCTGCCAGATACCACGCTCCCCTGCCGCTTTGCGTACATCGGAAAGTCGTTCGGTCCTGGGCAACGCACGGGAAAACCCGCTCTTGATCAGACGCCACCGCGTGCTGAAGTCGGCGTCGTCTGGCGGCAACGTCCAGACACAATGCAGATGATCAGGCAGGACAACCCACGCGTTGATCCGAAAAGGGTAACGGGTACGGACACGCCGGACGGTTTCTCGCAGCCGTTCGATTTCGCGCGCCAGCAAGCCGTTTCCATGCCGTTCCAGTAGGTTAAACCGTGAAAAACCAGGTTCCACCGGGTATGAAGGCGCGTCGATAGTTGGGCATGACTTGGATCTTGCTTGAGGTCGAGCTTACCTCATTGGCAATATCCGTCCGATTACGCTGCGCTAATCGCACCTACGCGGGCTGCGGTAGCTGCCGCCTGAGCTTATGCAAGCCGGGCCGGTAAACTCCTGAAGTCTACCGGCCCCCCAGAGTATGAACCGGGCGCTGTCAGAGCGGCAGGTCTTCGTTCGAAATCCCGACCGAGAAATGCTGCTGCAGGATCTTCCATCTCCCATGTTCCTTCCGCAGCACGAGGCTGATTCGGAACGGTGTGTCGCCGTTCGCGAAGTTCCACGTCGCCTCTGCTGCAATCCAACCCACCGAACCGCTGTGTCCGACTTGCAGCGGAGTCGCCGCGGGAGTGACCGGGAGCCCGCCGTTCGGGTAGCCCACGCTGCCCAGAAAGTCGAACAATCCCTGCCACCACCCGATCACCGCATCATAGCCGACGAACTTCTCGTCCGGTGATGTCCCGATGGCGAGAGTTTTCGGACCCCCCAACGTGAGCCGTTTCATCGCTTCGATATCACCGTTCGTAGACGCGGCGTGGAACGCCGCCAGCGTTGCAATGATCTCCTGATCGGCCTGATTCGTGGCCGACACGGATGGGGCAATGGCGAACCCACCGACCAAGAGTAAAGCAACAAACCACGCGCGAAACTGTTTCATGGAGCCCCCAATCACTAAGTCAAAAAAAAGGCCGCCGACAGCCCGGTCCCGTACTACCGAACTGCGGGCAGCCGATACGGGGCGTGAGCGGACGTTCCGGGCGCCGCTGCCTCCTCGTGCGAACGACGCTGGGCGCCAATTAAAGGCGGCACCTCGAAAGTTGTATATACGTAGGATCACGTAGACCAAAGAGCGGGGCGCCCCGATCAAGACGCGGACGTCAACATCGCAGCAAAGCAGAAGCACGCTCTGACTAACCCGCAGCGTTTCCCTCTCCCAATCGCTCCGCCAGGCGTGTGCCGCGCTTGGTCGCCTTGCGGTTCCGCACGGCCATCGCCAGCGCCTTCGGTTCGGCGATCACGACGACGAGTTTGCGGCCGCGGGTCACGGCAGTGTAGAGCAAGTTGCGCTCCAGCAGCAGGTAGTGCTGCATCGCCAGCGGGATCACGACCGCCGGATATTCGGAGCCTTGGGATTTGTGGATGCTCGCGGCATAGGCCAGGGAGAGTTCGTCCAGTTCCGACAGTTCATAACTGACCTCGCGCCCGTCGAAATCGACCAGCGCGGCGCCGTTTTCGAGGTCGATCCGGACGATGCGGCCGATGTCGCCGTTGTAGACGTCCTTGTCGTAGTTGTTGACCATCTGCAGCACCTTGTCGCCGGGCGCGAAGGTCGTGCCGTATTTGGTGATCTTCGGTTCGGCGCGGCCGTTCAGCCGCTGCTGCAACTCGACGTTCAGCGCGCGGACGCCGATGCCGCCGCGGTTCATCGGCGTCAGCACCTGGATGTCGGCGATCGGGTCGAACCCGTAGCGCGCCGGGATGCGCTCGGTCACGACCTGCATCAGCTTGTCGAAGATGGCTTCCGGCGAGTCGGCCGGAATCAGGTGGAAGTCGCTGGCCGGGTCGCGGTCGGCGATGGGCATCTCGCCGCGGTTGATGCGGTGGGCGTTGACGATGATCCGCGACGACTCGGCCTGACGGAAGATTTCGGTCAGCCGCACGGTCGGGATGACGTTGGACTCGATCAGATCGCCCAGCACGCTGCCGGGCCCGACCGAGGGCAACTGGTCGACATCGCCGACCAGCAGCAGCGCGGCCTCATCCGGCACCGCCTTCAGCAACTGGTTCATCAGCACGATGTCCATCATCGAGCTTTCGTCCAGCACGACCAGATCGGTTTCGAGCGGGTTGTCCAGGCTGCGCTTGAAGCCGAAGGCCTTGGGGTCGAACTCCAGCGCGCGGTGCACCGTCTTGGCTTCCAGCCCGGTGGTCTCGGACAGGCGCTTAGCGGCGCGGCCGGTCGGCGCGCACAGGGTCACGATGAGCTTCTTGGCCGACAGGATGCGGATCAGGCTGTTGACCAGCGTGGTCTTGCCGACGCCCGGCCCGCCGGTGATCACGCACACCTTGGACGCGCACACCAGCGCGACCGCGTCGCGCTGCGAGGCCGACAGCGTCAGCCCCGCCTTCTCCTCGACCCACGGAATCGCCTTGTCCGCATCGATCGCGCCCCACGGCAGTTTTCCGTCGCGCAGCGTCCGGAGCCGATTCGCGACATTGACCTCGGCCTGATACAGCGGCGCCAGGAATAGCAACTCCTCGCTATTCGGCCCCGGTTCGCTGATGAGGCGCTGCTCGGCGATCTCGGCGGCGATGGCCGCGCGGATCACGTCGTCGGGAATCTCGAGCAGCTTGACGGCCTGGTCGGTCAACCGGTCCCGCGGGCAGTAGCAGTGCCCCTGCTCCGACCACAGCGCCAGTGCGTGCCGCACCCCGGCCCGCGCGCGCAGCGGCGAGTCGCGCGGAATTCCGAGCCGTTCCGCCAAGGCGTCGGCGGTCTTGAAGCCAATGCCGTGGATGTCGAGCGCGAGCCGGTACGGGTCTTCGGTGACACGAACGATGGCCTCGTCGCCGTAGGTCTTGTAGATGCGCACCGAGCGCGAGGTGCCGACACCGTGCGACTGCAGGAAGACCATGATCGCGCGGATCGCCTTCTGCTCGGCCCAGGCCGAGGTGACCTGCTGCTGCCGCTTCGGGCCGATGCCATCGAGATCGCGCAGGCGCTCCGGCGTCTGCTCGATCACGTCGAACACGTCCTCGCCGAAGGCCTTGACCAGTTTCTTCGCGAAATGCGGGCCGATGCCGCGGACCATCCCCGAACCCAGGTATTTCTCGATGCCTTCCAGCGTGGTCGGCGGCACGATGCGGAGCAACGTCGCGCGAAACTGTAGACCGTGAGTGCGGTCGTTGACCCATTGGCCTAGGGCTTCGATGAATTCCCCGGCCGCGACCGAGGCCGCCGAGCCGATCACCGTGACCGGATCGCGCTGCCCTTTGACGCGGACCCGCAGCACGCAAAAGCCCGACTCCTCGCTGTGGAAGGTGACGCGATCTACCGAGCCGGACAGGCGTTCCCGTTCGTCATGGGAGGACGAGGTCGACATGAACTGAGTAGAAGGCGGTGAATTGGCCCCGTCATCGAGCGGGGTGTCGCAACCGACAGCGTAACAGCACGCAACTCGGCATTCGAGCGGCCAGCATCGATCGACGGGGTCGCAACGCCCGACTTGGTCGGATCCCGTGGCCAAGGGTAAACTGCGACCATCATGCTGCGTTTTCTCAGCGCCCTCTTCAGTTCCCCCGACGACGATGCCCACGGCGTGCCCGACGCGCTGCTCGAGGCGGCCATCGACCGTGCCGTCGACGGCACCGACCGGCGCTTGCGGGCCCTGGGCAATTACCGCAAGCACTTGCGGGAGCCGGTCGCGATCGCCGTCCGTTACCTGAACGACATCGTCACCAGGTTGCCGCCGGCGGTCGAGGTCAGTCCCAAGGTTTACGGCGGAGACCCGCGCCTGCGCGCCGCGTTCGCTTCACCGAACCATCTGGCCGAGGTGCTGGGTCAGTGCCAGACGATCAAGGATTTCCTGCGCACCTGCTGCGGCCCGCCGCCCGACGCAATCTTCGGGCTGTTGACGATGTCGCTGCAGGAGCGCACGGTCCTTGGCATGGAAATGGACGGCGATACGCTCCGACGCGACGTCATGCAGACCTCGATCAGCTTCACGCAGCACCGCTTCGTCGCGCCGGCGGACAGCGAGCGCATGGCGCGGCGCGAACTGAAGAAGCGCGGTTTCGATTTCCTGCTCGAGAAAGCCTTGGAGGGCATTGTCGCCGCCAAGGAGCGACGCGGTTCGCTGGCTAAGAACCGCCAGTTGCTGCGGCGCAAACTCGACGCGCTGAAATCGGGACAGTGGGGACTGGAACACGCGTTCTTCGAAGGCGACGAGTACTGCCCCTGCGTCGAAGCGCTGGAAGCCGACATCGCCGCGATCGACGAGGAACTGGGGCAGAGCGCCGGCATCGCGCTTGGGCTGGACGTAAGCCTCTCACATATCGCCGAAACCCTGAGCCGGCCGGAAGACTGGCTGGCACTGAACCCGCTGCGGCTGAATCTGGATTACCGAGGCATCCTCCAGGGCGACGCGGACGCCACGGACGCGCTGGAACTGAGCGAGATCTCGTCGGTGCAAGGACAGCGTCGGATCGTGCTGCTGGGGTGGATTCCGCGGGACCAACTGCCCGAGCCGAAGGATTCGATCAGGCTAGGCCAAGCCTACCTCGGCTGAGGAGCGTCAGTCCGTCCCTGGCTGCCCGCGGCATGGTTACGCCGGCCATACCCTTGACAAGCCACCCCGCCGGGCGTCAAGTGGACGGCATTCCGACTCACAGCCCATCAGGTGACGACAATGACTCAGGAACAGAAAGAACTGGGAATGGCCCAGGCCTTCCTGGAACGGCTGGAAAGCCGGCGCCTGCCCAAGGCACTGACACTGAAGGCCAAGGTTGACCGCGGAGAACGACTGGACGAGTGGGAACTGGCCTACCTGCACGAAGTGTTCGAAACGTCCGAGCAACTGAAGCCGCTGGTCGATCACCACCCCGAATATCAGGACCTCTACTGCCGGATACTGGAACTGTATCGCGAAATCGTCGCGAAGGCCCTGGCCAACGAGCAGGCGCCACCAGCCTGAGCTACCGGGCTGCGGGACGCCGGGACCATCGCCCCATTCAAACAACAGCGAGAGCAGGCAGCATGAGCTTCAAGATCATCGAAACGGATGACGACGTGATCAGTGTCCGGCTGTCCGGCCTGATGCGGTTCGCGGACCAACAGGCACTGCAGGCCCGCGCGCGATCGTTGATCGAGCAGGGTAAGGCGGTACGCGTGCTGGTCTATGCCGACGACTTCCAGGGCTGGGAGCGCACGGATGACTGGTCGGACGTCGGCTTCCTGATGGAGCACGGCGACGACATCGCCAAGATGGCGATCGTCGGCGACGAGAAGTGGAAGGACGACGTCTTCCTGTTCGTCGGCAAGGGCCTTAGGAAGACCGAGATCGAGTTCTTTACAAGGGATGACCACAGCGAGGCCGAGCGCTGGGTCAGGGCGTAGCATTCCCCCAGGCCTGAACGCCGGCATGGCACGGGGGCTTGCAATGAAGCGGGGCTCGGTGTAAGCGGCAGCGCCGCTGTTTGGGACCGTCCAGAGCCGCCGTCGGCGGCAAGGGCCCCACAATCTGCCCGCTTACGATTTTGTCCCCAGTTCCTGTGGATAACTTTGTGGACCGAGCGTGAGATCCCCGCCACAGCGCCCACCGCGACAGGGAATAAGACAAAATGACTACATTTGATCCAACCATTTCCGTTGGAAATAAAAAACAGTCACTTACATTCCAGGCATCGGTTAGATAGCGGCTGGGGATTGTTGTCGTGACACACCGTCGCCGCGATTGCCCGCCACCCGGAGCTGTGCGAAACGGCTGTTGATCATTCGGGCCCGAGCGCCGAGTACCGCTGCATCCGGCGCAGCGCTTGGGGCAGCCCTGATCTCTTCGAGGCTTCCCGCGAGCGGGGTTGGGTCGCGCTTGAAAGAGCCAGGATGGCTTTTGTTCGGAGGTGCTCTGGTGGACCCGAACGCCCGGGCACCCGCCCCGAAAATCTTCGGCCGAGTGAAGACATCACCACCGTACGCGTGTCCAAGGGAGTGGAGCGCAGCAAGACGACCCGTCTGAACGCAGATAGGGTTTGCCCAAACCCGTTGCTGGCGAGAGGGTGGCACCATGAGCGAAAGCCGGCTGCAACACAACGACCCATGCGGCACCGCCGCCTGGTATCGAGGCGTGACGCGAGGGATTGCTCGCTTTTTCGCCATGAGCGTGCTGATGGTGCTCTCCGGACCGATCCCGGCCGTGGACCTGGGCGACTGGGCGCAACGGGTCCAGCAGTATGAACGCTGGACCGCGGTCGAATTTCGGGACCCGTACTCGGGACAGTACCTCGCCAGCCGGGCCGGTTCCGAGGATCCGCGAGCGCGCGCCACGCTGACGCTGACGGCAAACCCAGGCGAAGACTGTCTGCCGGAGGTGGTCATCGTCATCGAGCACGACGCAGCGATACTCGGCCGCATCGATCAGGCGGACACGCTCCGGTGGCGCGTCGACGGTGGAGCGACAACCGCGATGCCGATCAGGCGGATTAGGGAGCCGGGCGATCGCTTCGAGTTCCTGCGGTTCGAACGGCCGTTCGATCTGGCGGGTCTCGCCGGGCATCGCCGCCTGCTGATCCGAGTGGCGCCTGACGTCCGGGCCGAATTCTCGCTGCGCGGCTTCGACGGCGCGTGGCATGCCGCCCGCTCGGTGTGCGAAAACTTCGTACCGCTCGCTGAGTAACCGGCCCGAGGAGAAGCGACACCGTGTCCGGCGGGAGGTTTATGATCCGACGCGACACAACACGGCGGTTATGCGATCGATCCCAGGAATGCGAATGCTCACCACCCTTCTGACTGGCCTCGCGCTGATCTATGGCGCGCTGCTGTTGGCCGCGTGCGGTTGGCAGAACCGGCTGGTCTACTTTCCGCAGGCGGCAAGCAGCGACGATCCGACCCCGTCCGCGCTGAAGATCGACTATGACGACGTATGGGTTCCGACCGCCGATGGCGAACGCCTGCACGGTTGGTTCGTGCCGGTCTCTCAACCGCGCGCGACCGCCGTGCTGTTTCATGGCAACGCGGGCAACCTTTCGCATCGCCTGCCCTGGCTCCCGATGTTCCGGCAGTTGCGCTGGTCCGCTCTGCTGTTCGACTACCGGGGCTACGGCACGTCCACGGGCAAGCCGTCGGAAGACGGCACCTATGCCGATGCGGCCGCGGTGTGGCGCTATCTGACCGAGACCCGGCACGTCGCAGCCGACCGGATCGTGTTGATCGGCGAGTCGCTGGGCGGTGCCATCGCCGCGCATCAGGCCACGCGCGCCCAGCCGGCCGCTCTGGTCCTGCACTCGGCCTTCACGTCGGTACCGGACCTGGCCGCCGAGCTTTATCCTTTCCTGCCCGCCCGCTTGCTTGCCCGCTTCAACTACGACACCCGCCGTGCTGTCGCGAACACGCGCTGCCCCGTGCTGGTGATCCACAGCCGCGATGACGATATCGTGCCTTTTTCGCACGGCCGGCGGCTGTTCGAGGCCGCCAGTGAGCCAAAGCAGTTCATCGAACTGCGCGGCTCGCATAACGGCGGCTTCGTGTTCATGCGCCGCGAGTGGGTGACATCGCTCGATGCATTCCTGTCGCCGTTCATCGGTCCAGGTTACGGCGAACCGTGATCGCGGGCCTCGGGGGAACTCCGTAAGCGCGCACCGTCACCTCCGCGTTGCTCGCGACATTGAGTTCCGGCCGTTCTTGCCTAACAATCGGTGCGTTGAGTCTCCACGTCGCAATGACATGTTCAGCAATACCCTCGACGCGCTCGGTGTCGGTTTCTGGGAATACGACCTAGGTGCGGACCGACTGCACCTGAGTCTGCACCTGCGCACCCAATTCGGTGACGGCGAACTGCCTGCGGGGGAGGTACCGCTTGCGGCCTGGCTCGCACGGATGCATCCCTGCGACCAGGACAGCTTGCGCTCGGCCCTGACTCAGCCGGAACCCAGCGAGGGATCGATCGCGCTGGAGTACCGTCTGCTGGACGCTGGAGGCCGATGGATCTGGCAGCAAGCCCTCGGACGCATCACGCAACGGGACCGGAGCGGCAGAGCCCTGCGCAGCGAAGGTATCGTCAACGACATCAGCCGGTTCCGGCGCCAGCAGGAACACCTCGAACTGCAGCACGCCTTCAACCGGATCCGCAGCGACAGCCTGGCCCGCGACACCCTGGCCGCGGCTATGCTCGAAACGGTTCTGGGTCTGGCGGACCTGGATGCGGGCGGCTTCTACTGGCGCCGGCCCGATGGCGGCTTCGAACTGCTCACGCACCATGGCCTGAGTTCGGCGTTCGTCAAGCGTACGGCCTGGCTAGCCCCCGCCAGTGGGCTGGCGCTCAGGATCGAAGCCGGGCAGCGTGTGTGCAGTTGCGTCGATCACGACCCCGATTGTCGGGACATGGGGTTGATGGAGGATCCACGCCTGCAAGAGGAGGGCTTGCAGTCGGTGATCGTGCTGCCGATCACGGTCGGTGGCGAAATCCGGGCCTGTCTGAACCTGGCCAGCAAACAGGTGCGGCGCCAGTCCGCCGATACCATTGTGTTTCTCGAGAGCCTGGCCGACCAGTTCGGTCATGCCCTGGATCGACTCCTGGCTCAGGAGCAGGCTGAAGGCCAACGGCAAAACCTCGAAGGTTTCTTCCAGGCGATAACCGACTTCGTGTTCGTCCTCGACGGTGAGGGCCGGATTCTGCACATCAATCAGGCCGTCCGGACAGTCCTCGGCTACGACGAACGGCTGATCGGCAACTCCGTATTGGCGGTTCATCCGCCGCGGGTCCGCGCCGAGGCCCAGCGCACTCTCGCCGACATACTGGCCGGCAAGCTCGAGTCCTGGCCGTTTCCACTGCAGCGGGCTGACGGCAGCGAGCTGATGGTGGATACCCGTGTCGTCTCCGGCACCTGGAACGGGAGGCCCGCGCTGCTGGGCATTTCGCGCGACATGAGTGATCTCCACGCCGCACGAACCGAATTGGAATGGCGCGACCGCTACCAACGCGCCTTGCTGGACAACTTTCCCTTCATGGTCTGGCTCAAGGACGAGGAAGGCCGTTTCCTGGCCGTCAATGAGCCGTTCGCCAGCGCCTGCGGCCTACCGGCCGACGACATTCAGGGCAAGACCGACTGCGACGTCTGGCCGCGCGAACTGGCCGAGCGTTACCGCAACGACGACCAGGCCGTCCTGTTATCCGGCCGGCCGAAAAACGTGGAGGAACCGCTGCAAGGACCGGACGGGGCGATCTGGGTCGAAACGTTCAAGTCGCCGGTCCTGGTCGACGGGCGCGTGATCGGCACCGTGGGGTTCGCCCGGGATGTCACGGAACGCGCCACGACCAGAGAAAACCTGGCAGCCGGGGAGGCTTTACTGCGTGCCACGCTGGATGCCACGGCCGATGGCATCCTCGTCATCGACGATCAAGGCCGGGTGCAGTCGGCCAATCATCGGTTCCAGGAAATCTGGCGCATTCCGGACACCTTGATGCAAGCAGGTCACGATGCCGCCTTGCTCGACTTCGTCGTCGACCAGCTGGTCGACCCTGAAGGCTTCCTGACGGGCGTGCAGCGTCTCTATGCGACCGATGAGATCACTTTCGACACGCTGAAATTCAAGGACGGACGGACGTTCGAGCGCTACACCGTTCCGCTGCACACTGGCGGCGCCCGCTCCAGGGTCTGGTCATTTCGGGACGTGACCGAACGCGAAAAAGCCTTCGCAGCCCTCGAGAAAGAGCGACACCTGTTGGCCGGCCTGGTCGAGACCATTCCCGATCTGGTCTGGCTCAAAGGCCCGGACGGCGCGTACCTCGCGTGCAACCCGCCCTTCGAGCGGCTCTACGGCAGCGGTGCGGCGGAAATCATTGGCAAGACGGACTTCGACTTCGTCGAGAACTCATTGGCGAATTTTTTTCGGGCCAACGACCTGGCCGCGGTGCAAGCCGGAGGACCCCGGCGGAACGAGGAGGAACTGGTGTTCCGGGCCAATGGTTACCGAGGCCTGTTCGAAACCACCAAGACCCCGATGTTCGGTCCCGACGGCGAATTGATCGGCGTGCTCGGCATCGCCCATGACATCACGGCGGTCCGGGAGCAGGAGGCCGCGCTGCGCCGTATGGACGAACAACGGCGACAGCTGATGAATCACTCGCGCGACGGCATCCTGATCCTGAACGCTGATTTCCGCGTCATCGAAGCCAATGAGCGCCAAGCGGCGCTTTTGGGCTACTCCCTGGACGAACTGCTCGGAAGGCCCGTTTGGGACATCGATGACGCCTGGACGGAGGCCGACATCCGCACCCGTTTCCCCGACCTGAGTCAGGTCAGCACGACGTTCGAAAGCCGCCATCGCCGGAAGGATGGATCGGTTTACGATGCCGAAATCAGCGTCAATGGCGCGCTGGTCGACGGCCAGGCGGTATCGTTTTGCGTCACCCGCGATATCACGGATCGGAAGCGGGCGGATGCGGCACTGCGTGAGAGTGAGGCCCGGTTCCGGAGTCTATTCGCGAGCATGACCCAGGGCGTCTTCTACCAGGCCGCGGACGGAAGCCTGATCGACATCAACCCCGCCGCCTGCAAGCTGCTGGGCATGGACCGGGAGGCGTTTCTGGCCTCGACCTGCCAATCGCCCGACTGGAATGTACTGGACAGCGAGGGCCATCCGCTACCGCCCGCCCAACACCCATCCTTGCTGGCGCTGCACAGCGGACAGCCGGTGCTCGACACGCTGCTGGCGGTTCGCAACGCCATCAGCGGCGAATGGGTATGGCTGCAGGTCAACGCGATCCCGGAGTCCGAACCCGGTGCCGAACAGCCGCTCCGCGTCTTCGTCACACTGCACGACGTCACCGCCAGCCGGCAGGCTGCAAAAGCACTGCAGGAGAGCGAGGAGCGCCTGAGCGCTCTACTGCGGCAGGCCGCGGACGGCATCGTTCTGATCGATGGGGAAACCCTGCGTTTTGCCGAGTTCAACGACGCGGCCTGCAGCCAGCTGGGTTATTCCAGGGATGAATTCGCCGAGTTGGACCTACCCGCGATCAACCCATATGTCGAAGTCGCGTCGATGCACGAGGCGTTCAGGGAAATCGTTGACCGGGGTGCACTCGATTTCGAGACCACCCACCGCCACAAGGACGGCGGCCGACGCATCGTGCGCGTCAGCAACCGGCCGGTGCACACGGGCGGGCACACCTACGTTGTGGCAATCTGGACCGACATCACCGAGGCGAAACAACAACAGGCCCGACTCAACGAAGCACTGGCTTTCCTGCACGAATCGCAGGCCATCGCGAGAGTGGGCGGATGGAAGGCGAACCCGGCCACGGATCGGCTACTCTGGACCGAAGAAGTCTACCGACTGTGCGAGCACCCGTTGGATTCGCCACCCGCCGGTCTGGAGGAAGGCCTCCGCTACTACGCGCCGGAATGCTTGCCACAGGTCCGTGCGGCACTCGCACACACCTTGGAAACCGGCGAGCCGTTCACGCTGGAATCCCGCATGATCACGCGCACCGGACGCGAGTTCTGGGCTGAACTCCGCTGCATCGGCCGCGTTGAAGACCATGAGGAGGGAACGTACATCACCGGTACCTTCCAGGACATCACCGAACGGCGAGCCGCCGCGCTCGCGCTGCGGGAAGCCGAGGCCCGCTGGAAACTGGCGCTGGAAGGCAGCGGCTTGGGCGTTTGGGACTGGGATATCGCCAGCGGGAAGGTGTATTTCTCACCGATCTGGAAGGCGATGATCGGTTATGCGGAGGATGAGTTCCCCGACCGTGTCGAAGCGTGGGAAAGCCACCTGCATCCCGAGGACAGGCCGCGCGTCGCGGCCGCCCTGGCGGCCTATTTCGACGGCGACACCGACGACTATTCGGTCGAGTTTCGCCTGCGTGACAAGGACGGGCGGTATCGCTGGATTCGCTCCAAAGGCATCGCGGTCGAACGCGACCCACAGGCAAGGCCCTTGCGCATGATCGGCGTGCATCTCGATATCGATGACGGGAAGCGGGCCGAGGAGTCGCGACAAGCCCTGATCCAGCGTCTCGGCAACATCATCGAAGCGACCCGCAGCGGCACGTGGGAATGGAACGTGGAGACTGGCGAGACAATCTTCAACGAACGCTGGGCCGAAATTCTCGGATACACGCTGCAAGAACTGGCACCCTTGTCGATTCAGACCTGGCTGGACCTGGTTCACGCCGAAGACCTCAAGCTCTCGGAACAGGAGCTCGCGCGTCATTTCGCGGGCGAAGCCGGCTACTACGAATGCGAAGTCCGCGTGCGCCACAAGGACGGTCGCTGGATCTGGGTACTCGACCGCGGCAAGGTCATCGACTGGACCCCGGACGGCAAACCCCACTGGATGTTCGGCACCCATCAGGACATCAGCGAGCGCAAGCGCATCGAAGCGGAACTGCAGCGTAGCGAGGACAACCTCAAGCGCGCGCAAGCCGTGTCGCATATCGGGAGCTGGTATCTGGACATCCCCTACGACCGGCTCGAATGGTCGGATGAAACCTATCGAATTTTCGGCATCGAGCCCGGGAGCCGGATCAATCTGACGCGCTTCCTTGAGTGCACGGATCCGGACGATAGGCCGGCCGTGGCGGATGCCTGGGCCGCAGCACTGAAAGGAGCCCCCTACGACATCGAACACCGCATCCGGGTGGATGGCATCACCAAATGGGTACGCGAGCAGGCGGAAATCCACTTCGCCAACGACGGAACACCGCTGAGCGGCCTGGGCACCGTGCAGGACATCAGCGAAAGGAAGCGAACCGACCACGCCCTGAGAGAAAGCGAACAACGCTTCCGCGCGATTGCCGACTCCGCACCGGCCCTGATCTGGATGGCCGGCGCCGGGCGGGAATGGACCTTCGTCAATCAGGTCTGGCTAGATTTCACCGGACGTACGCCGGAACAGGAATTCGGCGACGGGTGGACTGCGGGGCTTCATCCCGACGACCTGCCGGCCTGTCTGGATCGCTATACCCGCGCGTTCGAGGCGCGCACACCGTTCACGATGGAATATCGGCTGCAGCGGCACGACGGGGAATACCGCTGGATGTTGCAGAATGGCCGTCCGCGCTTCGACTACGAAGGCGAATTCCTCGGCTTCATCGGCTCGTGCATCGACATCACCAAGCGTGTGGAGATGGAGCATCGCCTGGCGGAGACCACGCAGCGGGCCGAGGAAGCCAACCGTGCGAAGAGCGACTTCCTGGCAAACATGAGTCATGAGATCCGGACGCCGATGAACGCCATCATTGGCTTGACGCGCCTGGTACTGGACACCGAGCTGATGCCACGGCAGCAGGACTACCTCGAGAAGGTGCAGGCGTCGTCGCAGGCCCTGTTGCGCTTGCTGAACGATATCCTGGACTATGCCAAAATCGAGGCCGGGCATCTGGAGATGGAACAGGCCCCCTTCGACCTGGGCAACGTGATCGAGAGTGTCGGCGACTTGTTCGCAATCAGGATCCAGGAGAAGGGACTGGGATTTCGCGTCGTGATGGATCCGGATCTATGCTATCCCCTGATCGGCGATTCGCTGCGCCTCGGGCAGATCTTCATCAATCTGGTTGGCAATGCCGTCAAATTCACCGAGCGTGGCGAGATTGTCGTCACCGTGGCTGTGAGCGAACAGAATGCAACCACCGTGACGCTAGAAACCACCGTCCGAGACACCGGAATCGGCATTGCACCGGATCAGATCGAACGACTTTTCAGCTCGTTTTCGCAGGCCGACACTTCGATCACGCGGAAGTATGGGGGTACCGGACTCGGCCTCTCGATCACCCGTCGTCTGGTCGAACTGATGGGCGGACAAATCCACGTGCAGAGTGCACCGGGACAGGGCAGCGCCTTCACCTTCACCGCCCGCTTCCGACGCGCGACCGACGAATCCCTGCGGCGAGCCACTGCCGATCGCGTGCCGGCGGTCCGACAGCCCCAGAAACTGCAGGAACTCGCCCAGGCGATTCGCGGTGCGCGCATCCTCGTGGTCGACGACGACGAGGCCAACCACACCGTGGCGCGAGGCCTGCTGAAGCGTCTGGGTCTGCTCAGCGACCACGCCCGCAGCGGGGGCGAAGCGATCGACAAGGCCGGGCAGAGCGACTTCGATGCAATCCTGATGGATCTGCAAATGCCGGAGATGGACGGTTACGAGACCACGCGACGCTTGAAAGAGCGGCTGGGCTCCCAATGCCCGCCTGTCATCGCCCTCACGGCCGCCGCACTGGAGGCGCAGTGGCAAGCCTGTCGGGATGCGGGCATGGTGGACCGGGTGACCAAGCCGATCGAACCGCAAGGGCTGGCCGCCAGCCTGCTCAGGTGGGTCAACCCCCCAAGGCGTCCGACAGCGCCAGTGGGGCCGGCCCGGCGCCTTGGCGCCAGCGAGCTGGCGGAACTGCAATCGCAATTGGCCAAACTCACCGAACTCCTGGCAACGAACAAGCTGGCCGCCAAGTCGAGCGCCGAAACGATCGCCTCGCGGCTGGCCGGAACGGATCTCGCCGAGCCATTCCACCCGGTCGGGGAAGCGGCCCGACAACTGAAATTCAAGACCGCCCGGGAAGCCTGTGCCGCCTTCATGGCCACCCATATGGCACCGTCATGAATCGCACGAATCGACTTCCCGCACCGTGTTCTGCGCCGCCGGAAAAGGCGCGTCGGCACCGGATGAAGCCCGACGTGCCGTGGTTGAACAGCCAAGACCCTCCATGACGAGTGCCCCCGTGTCGCATCGCCCCCAGTTGTTGGTCGTCGACGACCTGCCCGAAAACGTCGAGGTCATCGGCGAGTTTCTCGCTCCCGACTACGACATTCAATGCGCCTTCTCCGGCCCCGAGGCGCTGGAGCTGCTGGCTCAGCACACCCCCGATCTGATCCTGCTGGACGTCATGATGCCCGGCATGGACGGGTATTCGGTCTGCGAGGCGCTGAAGCGGGACGCGCGTACGGCAGGGGTTCCCGTCATCTTCGTCACGGCGCGTAACGACGCCGACAGCGAGACCCGGGCCCTCGCCGCGGGGGGCGTGGATTTCATCCACAAACCGGTCAACCGGGACGTGGTGCGCGCCCGGGTGGGCGTGCACCTGACACTGCGGGAACGGGAGCGACTGCTTCTCCGGCTCAACGACGAGTTGGAGCAGCTCAATGCCGAACTGGAGGAACGGGTGGAGGAACGCACGCATGGCCTCCGCGATGCCATGATCCAGGCGGAGGCGGCACACCGCGCCAAGAGCCTGTTCCTGGCGAATGTGAGCCACGAGCTGCGGACACCGATGAACGGTATCCTGGGCTTCGCCGGACTGCTGAAAGGGCAGCTTGGGGAACCCCGTTTGCGCGAGCGCGTCGAGAAGATCGAGCAAGCGGGACTGCAGCTGATGGGCATCGTCAATAGCATCATAGATGTTGCCCGCCTGGAAGCGGGCAAGGTCCACATTCAGTCCGAACATTTCGTCTTGCGGACGATGTTCCAGGCGGTCGCAGCGTTGTGGGGCGGGCGCGCCGAAGCCAAGGGACTGGAACTGTCCCTGGAGATCGATCCGGACTTGCCCACAATACTGGTCGGAGACGCCGTGCGCCTGGGTCATGTCCTGCGCAATCTGGTCGGCAATGCGATCAAGTTCTCATCGACGGGCCGCGTCACGCTTCGCGCTGGCCTTGTCCGGGCGATAAAGGAAACCGTGACGGTCCGCTTCGAGGTGGAGGACCAGGGCATCGGCATCGAACCCGAGTTGCAATCCGCGATCTTCGGACTCTTCGAGCAGGGCGACAATTCCAGCACGCGACGTTACGAAGGCGCCGGCCTGGGCTTGGCCATCTGCCAGCGTCTCGTGCGCCTGATGGGAGGTCAGATCGGCGTCGACAGCACACCCGGCGCAGGTAGCCGGTTCTGGGTCAGTGTCTCGCTGAGGGTGGGCGATCCGTCCCGGGCCGAGCCGGAGCCGGCGCACCTGACGGAGAACGGAGATGCCACAAGGCGGGCCGCTGTGGGCCCGGTCGACTCCGCTGCGGCGCAGGAAATCGCCCATCGTCTGGAAGGACTGCTCGCAGCCGGGAACTTCGAGGCGGTCGTGATCTGGTCGCACACGACGGCGGCGTTGAATCTGATCCTCGCCGACGCGGCAACCGCATTCAACGCGGCGATGGAAAATATGGACTTCGACTCGGCCCTGCAGCACCTGCGCAACGCCTTGGGCCGCTCTCCACAACGCTCCGGTAAAACGGGCAATGGCAAATGAGGGGGCTGCAAATCACCTTGCCCAAGGGACAGAGACGGTGAGCCATCGAAGCGGCGCGGCGGCTGAACGGGTCGTCCCGCAGCCAACCCTGGACGCCGGAACAACCCGCACGGCGGCGATACTCGACTGGCTGCTCGCATCGATGATGGGCCTGATGCTGCCTCTGGCCCCGATCGCCGCGAGTGTCATCGCCCGCGATGGCTCTTATCTGCGTCGCTACGGCGCAACCATGGCGAAGGCGGCCGGTCACTTGCGGGGACAGGTCAAGTCGCGCGCGTTTTCCCGCTACCTGCTCTACGACGCCAATGCAACATCGACATCGGATACGGTGGTTGGCCAATGCACCCACTGCGGCAATTGCTGTTTGCACCGTCGGTGCATTTATCTCGACTGGAGTCCGGCGGGCGACTCACGCTGCCGCATCTACAACAGCGCGTTCTGGAAGGCGCTGGCCTGCAGTCGTTACCCGGAAAGCCGGCAGGACATTGCGTTATACGCGTGCCCGAGCTTCTCGGCCGGATCGGAGCCGCCGCCGGACTCCCCAGAGCCCGGAGCCGCGGAGTTTCTGCCAATGCAGGCATACCTCGGAGATTCCAGGCCGCATTCGGAACAATGACGCCCAGGTCCCATCCCCCGGCCGTCAGGCAACGGTCGGCAGGGACCGCTGGGACACTGGCGGACTCGCAACCCATCGATCCAGTACCTGCATGAGTTTCGGCAGCAGAAAGGGCTTCGAGACATAATCGTCCATCCCGGCTTCCCGGCACAGTTCCTCGTCACCCTTCATGGCATTTGCCGTCATGGCGATGATCGGGAGATGCGACCCCGGCGTTTCCTGTTCGCGAATCCGGCGCGTGGCTTCGAACCCGTCCATCTCGGGCATCTGTACATCCATCAGAACAGCATCGTAACGGCGCTTGCCGATCTGCTCGATGGCGCGCAGGCCGTTTTCGGCCAGATCGACGGCGTACCCCGCCTTGCCCAGCAGAATCAGGGCCAGCTTCTGGTTGACCGGATTGTCCTCGACCAGCAGCAGATTCACCCCCCGCCTGCCCGGCGCAGGCAGATCCGGAGCCGGAGACCGCCACGTTTCTCTGACAGCGGACCGTCCGAGCGTCGCCTCCAGCGTGCTCCGCAAGGTCTGGAGCTTGACCGGCTTGAGCAGGTAGGCCTCGCAGCCTCTCGCCCGCAACCGATCCGCGTCACCACGCTGACCCATCGAGGTCAGGACGATGACCCGAGTCGCAGCCAGTTCAGGATCATCACTGATCTTGACGAGCGTCTGTTCACCATCCATCTCCGGCATCTGCATGTCGAGCAGCACCAGATCGAAGGGCTGCCCCGTGCGACAGGCCTGACGCAGGATTTCCAGAGCCCGGCCGCCACTGTCGACCGTTTCGACACGGCAACCGAAGCCTTCGAGCATTCGGGCCAGGATCACGCGGTTGGTTGCATTGTCGTCCACCCCCAGGACACGCAGGCCCTGCAGCGAGCTGGCACCCGAAGCCAAGGGTTCGGGAAGTGGGCGTTGCGCCGTGTCCTTGGCAAAGGTCAGCGTAAAGGAGAACCGGCTGCCGCGGCCCGGCTCGCTTTCGAGTTCGATCCGGCCGCCCATCGCCTCGACCAACTGCTTGCTGATGGTCAGACCCAGGCCTGTGCCCCCGTAGAGGCGCGTCGTCGAACCATTGGCCTGAGTGAAGCGCTCGAACACCTCGGACTGGCGGTCGTGCGGAATCCCGATGCCGGTATCGACCACCGAGAAGCCCAGTGTCTGCGAGGAAGGCGTCTGCTCAAGGAGTTGCACGGACACCATGACCTCACCGACTTTCGTGAATTTAATCGCGTTGCCGAGCAGGTTGATCAAGACCTGCCGCAGTCGCGCCGGATCCCCGATCAGGCTGTGCCCAAGCTCCGGCTGCACATGGCAAATCATTTCGAGTCCTTTCGCCTGGGCATGATTCGCCAACGTGTAGGCAACGTCTTCGACGATGGCCCGGGGCTCGAAGGGAATATGCTCCAGACGCAGGCACTTCGCCTCGATCTTCGAGAAGTCGAGGATATCGTTCAGCAGGGTCAGCAGGGCTTCGGCGCTCTGCAGGGAGGTCGACAGATAGTCCCGCTGCTCGACCGACAGCGCCGTGTCGAGCGCCAGTTCCAGCATGCCGATGATCCCGTTCATCGGCGTACGGATCTCGTGGCTCATGTTGGCGAGGAACTCGCTCTTCGCGCGATTCGCCTCCTCTGCCTGCTGAGCCGCACGGATGTGATCGCTGACATCGTGAAAGATGGTCAGCGAACCGACCCACTGGTCAGCGACATAGACTGGCGTCGACGAGATCTCGACATCCACGACGGACCCGTCCTTGCGTGCGCGCTGCGTCACACTGCGGACGGTCTTCTGGTCGCGTATCGCTTGCGCAAGCCTCGCGGCATCTTCTGCTCCGTCCGCCGGCGGACGAATCACGGCGTCGAGCGCCTGCCCAAGCGTCTCGGTCGGAACGTAGCCGAAAATCCCCTCGAAGGCCGGGTTGAGCGAATTGATCCGGCCCAGCGGATCGGTCACGGCAATGGCTGCCGGGCTGTATCGTTCCAGCGCTTCGCAGAAGTGTGTCTGGTATTCCAGCGCGTTCTCCGCCCGTTTGCGTTCGGTGACGTCGCGGAACAGGTACACGGTCCGCGCCTCACCTTGACTGCTGGGGATGACCTCGATCGACACCTCGAAAATGCCATGCAGCAACGGTATGTCGACCTCGCCGGGAGACAGAGCCGAGAACGGTCCATCCGCCCCGCGGCCGAGCAGCTGCGAGAAATCCTGACCTATCACCTCCTGGAACGTGGCGCCGAGTTGCCGCACAAAGGACTGATTGGCACGCAGTATCCGGCCTGACCCGTCGATGACGACGATGAGCTCGGCGATCGTATCGAAGGTTCGTTCCCATTCCCGCTTGCCTTCTCCGATCACGGTATCGAGTTCGCGATAGACGTCGCGGTCGAGATCGCGCTGTCGACGCAGAGCATCGACTCTCCCCTCCAACTGCTTGATTCGGAGTTGATGACCCTCCAGCAGGCGCCGCTTGCTGTCGTTGGCCCAGCCGAGGAAACCGAGGCTCAAACCCCAGAACGGCAAGACCGACAGCGCCAGCCAGTGGGCCAGTCTCTGCGCGGGCCCAGGCGCCACGGTCATCGGGTCATTGAAGACGGGCACCATGAAGTTCAGCGCGAGGCCGCACAGACCTCCGGTCACGGCCAACAGCGCATAGCGAAAGCCCGCTCGTGAACACACGCCGGCGTAGTGGGACAAGGGTGGATGCGCAGCATTGATGGAGGGATGGCTGAACATGGCGCGAGCACCTGGTTAGTCGGTCGCCGGCCGCTGGCCGGCGGAACTGGGCCGCAACGATTACCGGGTGATCCCGCTCGCTAGACCCAAGGTCTTGGGCGAGGGCCTGGGCCCTCACGCAGAACTATAGTAAGGAGCGCTCGTGGGAGACGAGGCGGCACGGCCCTATGGCCGCTCGGCGCCGTCCGCCCGTGGCCATCCGAGCGAGAAAAGGAACATTGAGCCGGGGCGTCCGCATCCCGGATCAAGGAAGCTCGAATTCGGATGACGCGGGGGGAATGCCGGCTTGATGAAACCAGTCGTCGCCGAGCAGCGACTCGGCAGGCTGGCGGCACGGCAGATAGGTGCGGCGCGAGGCCGGAGCGTCCACCACGACGCCTTCCTTCTGGCCCCAACCCCGCCCGATCGCCGTAAAAATCGTATAGGTATACCCCCCGCGTTCGAAGCGGATGAATGCTCCGCCACCCCCGGAATACATCAGGGAACCACCCTGGAAGTAGGCCGCCGGCGCGGCGGGGCGCTCGGGATAAACCAGCTCCGGCGGTCGGCCGGCGCGCCCGATCCGATAAGTCAGGGACATCAGCGCCTGCGCCGGGCCCCGGCTCGCGCAGAGCGAGACAAGCTTCCGTGCCAGGGGACACGAAAACACGACCTGCTCGGATACCGAGCACAACGAAGGAGCGGCGTCGGCGCCGCAGGACAGGAGTGCCAGCACGATGACCGGCACGACGTTCACGGGCGGCTTCGTTCTCATCGTCTCGACTCCATGCGGGCCTCCGTTTCCGGAGCGTACAACACCGGCTGCTCTCAGCCGCAACGAAATCCACCCTTCCCGCAGCCGGGGGAAAGGTCCGCCCGGGAACACGGCCGACGTGCTCCGCCACGGGTCGTCACTGTCGTTCCCGCTGCTCAACTGCGGCAATCACGCGTGCGAGGAAACGATCGTGGCGCCAGCCATGAGCGTGGCGCGTCAAGCCGAGCCGCACGACCACCAGTTCATGCGACGGGACAACCGACACGAATTGCCCCTCATGGCCAATCGCGTGGAAGGTAGCGTCCGGCAGCGCAGCCGGACCCTCTGGATCCTGATAGTACCGCGGAACGCGCAGCCACAGGTGCGCCCCGAACTCACCGTCGGGCGATTGCGGTGTCGGCGTCCGGCTGTATGCGACCCAACCTTCGGGCAACAGACGCCGGCCCTGCCACACGCCGTCATTGAGGAACAGCAGTCCGAGCCGGGCCCAGTCTCGAGCGCTGGCATACATGAACGAGGAGGCTACGAAGTTTCCGGCCGCATCGGGCTCCAGCGTCGCCGTCCGCATGCCGACGGCGTCGAACAGCAGACGTCGGGGCGCGTCCCGGTAGGCCGCGTCCCCAAGCCGGGTTCTCAGGACGCGCGACAGGATGTTGGTGGTTCCGCTGGCATACTGCCAGCGACTGCCCGGCGTCGCCTCCAGTGGCTGCGATGCGGCAAAGGCCGCGCCGTCGGCGCGCCCGAACAGCATCTGCATGACGTCTTCGAGCGGGCTGGTGTACGTTTCGCGAAACCGGAGTCCGCTGGTCATCCGAAGCAGCTGACCGATCGTGATCCGGCCACGCGGATCGCCGGGCTCGGCCCACTCGGGGACTGGCGCCCTGTCATTAACGGACAAGACGCGCTGCCGCACCAGAACGCCGAGCAGGGCGTTCAAGGCCGTCTTGGCCATCGACCATCCAGCCAGAGGTGTGTCCGGGCCGAAACCGGCCGCGTACCGCTCGGCCACGATCCGACCACGATGAATCACGACGATCGCCCGGGTCCGCTGCGGCGGGCCATCGGACGGCTCGTCGAAGGCAGAGGTCAGCAGCGCCGTTGACAGGGTACCGCGCGAATCCTCGGACAAAGCGCCATCGTCCGGGACCGACGGAGGCAACGAACCCCGAATCGGACTGGCGGGTGCCTGCGGCCGCGGATCGGCCGCTGCATCGACGAGGGTGCAGCCGGAACCCGGGCGATAGGAGGCGACACCCTGAAGCAGCCATTCCCAGCCGGCATGCGCCCGAGCGCACGCCGGATCCAGGCCCATGGGAAATCCGGCCAGCCAGCGATGGTGGTCCAGCGTGAGATCGGTGGCAATGACATCACGGGCGGCCCGATGCGACACGAACACGCCCGAGCACAGGATCTTGGCCTGATAGGCCAACAGCAAACGAGCAACGCTGAAGGCGTACCATCCAGTCAGGCTGATCGCCAGCAGAGCCGCAACCATCAGGAGACTGCCCCAAGGTCGGCGGGACAGGACTACGATCGGGGAGCGAACAGGCATCGGATACGGATATCGAGGGTCAGATCAACCCCCGGCGCTGCGCTGAGTGCGCCCTTCTGGCCCCGCGCCGTCGGCTCAGCCGCCCGATATCTGCGAGCCCGGCTCGACGCCGCTGTCGCCGGTCGGATTCTGCTCGATCTGGGTGATGACCTCGTCTGAGGCATAGAAAAGCCCACGGCGATAGAATTCCGCCGCACCTGCCGGATCGCCCGATTTCAGCAGCACGTCGCCCATCAGGCGGAAGCCTTCCACGCTCTCTTCCAGGGAGAGGCTGCTTTCCAGATAGCCGCGCGCCTTCGGGAGATCGTCGGCCCGCAAGGCCAGCTTGCCCAGTATCCTCAGCAGCACCGGATCCTTTTGGTGCTTGGCATACCAGGCCTCGGCGCGGGCCAGTTGGCCGGCTGCATCGGGCAGCTTCATGGCGCCGTACAAGGCCAGCAGCGTATCGTTCCATTCCTTGGTCAGCGCGGCCCGCAAACGACCTTCGATATCTTCCGCCGCGCCCGCTTCGATCATTGCGGCGAAGAAGAGGGTCTGAATGCCCTGGCCGGCTCTGACGTGCTCCGGAATGGTCTTCCACAAGGCCTCGAGCTCCTGCGCTTGCCGTCGTTCCGCCGTACTTCTGAGCAGCGCCGCGAACGTCGACGTCTCAAGCAGCTTGATCTCGGCCTCCATCATGACCTTGCTGGAATGCAGGCTCGGAATCAGCCGGCGCAGCCCCTCCCAGTCTTCCATTTGCGCATAGACCTGATGCTGCAGACGCAGCACGGCAGCATGGCTGGGCGCGATCTTTTCCAACTCCGTGAGACTCTCCAATGCATCCTCGAACTGCTGGTTCGAGAGCTGGAGCTCCGCGCGGATCAATCCCACGGCAAATTCGGCTTCAGGCACATTTTCGTGCGCGAGTTTCAGGTATTCGTCGCGCTGCTCGATCGCACCGCGGGAATGGGCCGCACGCGCGGCCGTCAGATAGTTGATCAGGGGCAAACCGCTATCGGCGGCATGCCGGATCAGATTACGCTCCGCCTTTTCCCAATTTCCCTCCGCGGTCTCGATCAATCCCGAGATCAAGGCCTGATTCGATCGGCGAGTGCGCTTCTCTCCTGTGCGCCGCCGGAGGATGGTCGGCAGCCGCAAGGTCTGGATCACCAGCCGAATACAGGCATACAGGGTGATGAACGCGAAAAAGAGCGCGGTCGCAACCACGAACAACGAGGTTTCGAGCGCCCACCCGCCATAGCCGACGATCACGTAGCCCGGATCTTCCGACGACGCCAGTTGTGTGTAGACGTAATAACCACCGCCCGCAGCCAGACCGACCGCAAGAAGCAGCAGGAGCAGTTTCCTCAAGGCTGAGCTCCAGTGCCCTGCGGCTTCAGCTCCGGAACCGACGGCTTCTTCGCTTCGTCGGCCTTGAGGCGCAAGCGCTCGATATTGCGAATCAGGCTTAGCGACTTGCTGATGTCCGGCATCGGAACCCGAATCGGCTGCTGCAGAAATTCGTTGAGCTGCGCGTCGGCATCGCGGGTCGCCGCAGCCTGGTTGTCGAAGTTGTCTCGCAGGAATTGTCGGGCCGACTTCAGGTTGGCCTGGTACATCCCCTCGTCCCCCCGCAGCAAGGCCGCGCGTGTCATCTCCAGTTTGAGCAGCAGCACCTGACGGAGGCCTTCCACCTCCTCCGGAGTCAGCACCGACTCGATCGGCCGGTCGGTCCGCCGGATCGTCACCAGATCCTTCAGCGCGTCGAGGGCGGCATCGAGACGGCCGTCACTCTCTTCAGTCTCGGCGGCGGGGGTTTCAGCCCCGGCGGTCGGCGGTTCGGCCTGGAGCGGTCTGGGTTTGAGCGCCGACTCCGCGCCAGTGGACGCATGCGGCAGGTGGAGAGGGATTTCCCGGATCTTGGCCTCCAGCGCGAGAATTTTCGCGGACAACCCCACGACATCCGGGGCTGGCATGTTTTTCAGCAGATTGATCTCTTCCGCGAGGGCTTCCCTGACGGGAAACACGCCCGGATCGCCGCTGTCATGCAGCCGCTGGTCAGCCGCTTCCATCGCCGCCAGCACCGCCTTGACATCCCCGACCAGATGCAACTTCTGGTTGGCAACGCTCAAAAGGTACTCGGCGTCGGCGACCAGAACGTCGCCGCGCGTTCGGCTCAGCTGTCGTTGGATCTGATCGACGGACTTGCTCAGATCGGCGCGAGCGGATTCAAGGCGTTCCCCGAACGTCGACGACTGTTCGCTCAGAACCCGCTCGATCTTGCTGTCCTCGGTTGCCAGTTGGGTCTGGAGCCCAGCCACCTGGTTGTGCAAGGTCGCCAGCTGCTGCTGGAGGCTGCCCAGTTGACGCGTCAGCTCGATCACTTGCTGATCTTCCTTGTTCAGTTCCCCGCCCAACTCGGAGCGGAACGACTGAATGAGGAAAAATCCACCAATCGCCAGCAGTACGACGATGACCAGTGTCAGATAGCCTATCCAGGTACCCGCGGAACGGCCCTTGGCCTTGGCCGGCTTTTCGTCCGACGCCGGGGGCGCTATCCCGGATGAGTCATCGGCAGAGTCGTTTGCGAAAGCGGCCAGTTGCTCTTCGCTCAACGGCGACTCGTTTTCCTCGTCGGCCACAATGCTTTTACCTCTGTTGTTGTCCGGCATCACTGTCTCGTCTGCCACGTGTGGGCCAGGCGGACCAACGCGTCAAAAAGCCCTAGGTCTGATGCCTCGGTCGCGGCAGCGACCGCTCGGCACCCCAGATCCCGGACCAGGGACGCGATGCGCTCGCCTATCACCGCGACGGGCGTCCTGACCAGCAAATCCGTATTCGCCGGGCCAAGTAGCCCGGCCAAGTGGTCCAAACCCTCGCCGCTGGTAAGGATCACCGCATTTATCCCGCCTTCGCGCCATGCCGCCAGCAACGGCGCACTGTCGGCCCGAACCGGGACCCGCCGGTACACCTCGGCGTATTCGACCTGCGCTCCGCGCGCGCGCAGCGCGTCGGCCAGCAATTCGCGGCCGCCGCAACCACGAACGATCAGAAGCCGCTGTCCGCTCACACGGTCGAATGCGGGGGCCTCCAGCAAAGCCTCGCTATTAAACTGCGCTTTCGGTTGCAGGTCCACTCTGCCCCCGCAGGCGAGCAATGCCGCGGCAGTGCCGCGACCGACCGCGGCCACCTGCGTGCCGTGGGGCAGAGCCGACCAGCGGCAACCGAGAGCGGTCGCGTAACGCACCGCGTTCGCGCTGACAAAAATGAGCCAGTCCCAGTTTTCCAGGTGCTGCAGCGCAAGCGCGGGGCCCTGCGGATCGTCGCAGGGCTCGATCGTCAGCAGGGGAAAGCGGAGAGGATGGCCGCCGGCGGCTTCGATCAGGTCGCACAGGGCCTCGGCCTGATCCGGCGGCCGGGTGACCAGCACAGTCCAACCGTGGAGCGCTCCGCTGCCGACCGCGGCAGCCTTCACACGAAACCCGCGGCCCGCAGGATCTCACCGGCGCCCTGCGACAGCAGGTCGTCGGCAACCGCCAAGCCCAGTTCGTTCGCGCTGGCGCGGGTCGCCGTATCTTCCGCCCGCAGAACGCGGGTCCCGTCGGGCGCGGCAACCAGCGCGCGCAGACCGACCTGATCGCCTTTGACGGTCGCGAAACCGGCAATCGGCACCTGACATCCCCCCTGCAGCCGCCGGTTGACTGCGCGCTCCGCCGTCAGGCAAATCCCGGTGTCATCGTCGTGCAGACCCCGCAGCAGCGCGTGAGTCGCGTCATCGTCCTGCCGGCACTCGATGCCCAGGGCTCCCTGACCGATAGCTGGCAGGCTCACGTCGGACTCCAGAATCTCGGTAATCAAATCAGCCATGCCCAAGCGTTTCAAACCAGCGGCAGCCAGGATCAGCGCGTCGCACTCGCCGCTGTTCAGCTTGCCGAGCCGTGTGTTGACATTGCCCCTGAGATCCAGCCAGCGCAACTCCGGAAAGCGGGCGCGGAGCTGGCACTGGCGGCGCAGGCTCGAGGTGCCGACGACCGCACCGGCGGGCAGTTCGGCCAAGGCTGCATACTGCGTCGCAACGAACGCGTCGCGCGGATCCTCGCGCTGCAGGATGGCGGCAATATGCAGTCCATTCGGCAAATCCACCGGCACGTCTTTCATTGAATGCACGGCGATGTCGGCCTCTCCCGCCAACAGACTTTGCTCTAGCTCTTTGACAAACAAGCCTTTGCCGCCAACCTTGGCCAGCGGCGCGTCAAGCAGTTTGTCGCCACGCGTCACCATCGGCAAGAGTTCGATCGCCAGCCCGGGGTGCAGGCTGCGGAGCCGTTCCGCGACATGCTCCGCCTGCCAGAGGGCGAGCGGGCTGCGGCGGGTCGCAATACGAATGACTGGGTTCAAGGCGGTAGGGCCACGCTGGAGCTAAAAAACCGAGATGGTATCAGATCGACCGCTTGCCAGGCGTTGCAGGGTACGCAGTGCCGGGCGCGCCGCGCCCTTCATGGCGGTCGGCGAAGCCCGATTCGGGAATTACCCTAGCGGACCGCGAGCAGGCCTGCTTGCCATGACACGCCGTCCGCCGATATCCGATTTGCACAAAAGGAATAAACCGGTCACAAAAACCGGGTCAGAAAGTAGTATCGACAAACCGCGATTCGGCTGGGTTACAATCGCGCCGGGCGGTGAAAGGGCAATAGGAAAACTGGAATGGGTCTGCAACCCAGATACTGGCGACGACCTTAATGGACTTGCCTGCCCGAAACGGGCCGGCCGTTTAATGGAACGGTCCACCCGGACTAGCGATTCTTTAGAACCAAGGGGAGATAACATCATGCCTTTATTGAAGCGGTGTGCGGCTGAAGTTTTGGGGACTTTCTGGTTGGTTTTCGGCGGGTGCGGTAGTGCCGTACTCGCCGCTGCCTTCCCTGACGTCGGGATTGGCCTTTTGGGCGTTTCCTTCGCCTTCGGCCTCACGGTCATGACGATGGCCTTCGCCATCGGTCACATCTCGGGTTGCCACCTCAATCCGGCCGTATCGATCGGATTGGCGGTCGGCGGACGCTTCAAGACCTCCGAGCTTCTCCCTTACATCGCCTCTCAGGTCATTGGCGCGATCATCGGCGCTCTGATTCTGTACATGATCGCGAGCGGCAAGGTGGGCTTCGATCTGGCGGGTGGCTTCGCATCCAACGGGTATGGCGAACATTCGCCGGGCGGCTATTCGCTCGGCGCCGCGCTGTTGGCGGAAATCGTGCTGACCTTCATGTTCCTGATGATCATCCTGGGCGCGACCGACGCACGCGCGCCCGCGGGCTTCGCTCCGATCGCGATCGGTTTGGGACTCACACTGATCCATCTGATCGGCATCCCGGTCGACAACCTGTCGGTCAATCCGGCCCGCAGCACCGGTCCGGCGCTGTTCGTCGGCGGTTGGGCCCTGGCGCAGCTGTGGGCCTTCTGGGTCGCACCGATCATCGGCGCCGCGCTGGCTGGCGTGACCTACAAATGGCTGGGCGCGCCGGAAAAAAAGTAATGGCCTAGCCTCGGCGACTGGACACGTGGGTGCGGGCACCGACCTTCACCCGCGTGCCGGCCGTCCGCCTTCCCGTTTGGTTTCCATTCGGGATAGCCCACACCGCGACCAGAACCGTCCCTGACCCGATTCGCCCGGGTGCAACCCGTCCAATTCACTGCGGATCGCCCACCGGCGCCGCATAGGCATCGAGCACCAGTGCCTCGACATTGCTTCCGGTCAGCGACTTCAGGAACGCGACCAGAGCGCCGATTTCGGCGTCATCCAGCCCCAGCGGCCGTATCAATGCATCGAGCGTCTCTCCCGGCACCCCGCCGGCGTTGTAGAACCTCACCACCTCTTCCAGCGTCCCGAAACTGCCGTTATGCATGTACGGGGCCGTCAGCGCGACGTTGCGCAGACCCGGCGTCCGGTATTGCCACCGGTCGGCCGGATTCTGCGTGATTTCATAACGCCCCAGATCCGCTGGCTTCGGCTCCGCAACCTGCCCGATCAGGCCCCGATCCACATCGAAGGCCACACCCGGCGCAAGCTGCACCCGCTGCGTTTCCGGCTCGCGTGCCATGCTGTCCCGGTACCCGAGGCCCGTGCTGTGGAACTGCTGGTCGGTGAACAGTGCCGAGGCCGAACCCAGGGTATGGCATTGCGCGCAAGCCGCCTTGCCGGTGAACAGTTCGAAGCCGCGCTTCACGTCGGCAGATACTGCGGCCTCGTCCTGTCCGAAATGCCAGCGATCGAACGGAGATGCGCCCGAAATCAGCGTCCGTTCGTAGCTGGCGAGTGACTGACCTATGGTTTCCATGGTCGCCGGTCGGCCGAAGGCTTTCTCGAACAGGCCGCGGTAATCGGGCAAGCGCTTGAGCTTGTCGACGACGAAGCCGACCGACGGATTCGCCATTTCGTTTTGGGCCAACAACGGACCCCACACCTGGTTCTCGAGCGTCGATTCCCGGCCGTCATGGAAGAGTCGGTCCAGAAACGCGACGTTGTAGATTGTCGGAGCATTGCGGCGGACCGTGCGACCTTCGATGCCGATCGCCGTCGCCTGCTCCTGGCTGGTGAAGCCTTGCTCCGGGATGTGGCACATGGCGCAGGAGAAGGTGTTGTTGAGCGACAGGCGGCGGTCGTAGAACAGTTTCCGCCCCAACAAGATCTTGTCGCGCGCCAGCGGATTGTCCGCCGGCACTGGCAGTGGCGGCAGGCCCGCCACGCGCTTCCGCGCCATTGCCAGCAGATCGGCCGGCTTGCCACGCCGCTGTTCGATGGCGACAGACCGGGTGCGATAACCGGCATCGGCATAGCCGGTCTTGTCGTCCCCGGCCCGCAGGCGGTCGGCCGCGGACAAGGGACTCGCCGCGGCCGGAACCGACGCGGGAACCGGGTCCGAGCCGCTGGCGAGCGTCTGCAGATCGGCGAGGATCAGGTCGGCGTGCAGCACGCCCGCCGTGTAGACGTTGCGGATCTCGCCCTGGCGGTCGATCAGCAGCACCCGCAACAGGTGGGAAAACTGGCCGGTGAGCCGGCCTTGTTCATCGCGCTCCTTCTCGACCGGTTGCTGGTAGGCGGTCAGCAACGGCTGCAATGCGGCCTCCGAGCGGGTGGTCAGGAAACGCCAGTCGACAGCCGGCGAACTCGCGTCGCGCTGCGCGCGGGCGATGACTTCCGGTGTGTCGTGCTCCGGATCGAAGCTCAGACTGATCAACCGCACCTGTCCGGCCAATCCAGGCATGGCGGCCAGACGGGCCTGCAGTTGATGAAACACGGCCATCGCGAGAGGACAGCCGTTGACATCGTTGCAGCTCGAATAGATGAAACTCAGCAGGACCAGTCGGTCGCCGAACAGGCTGCGCAGCGACACGTCGCGATCGGCGGAATCGACGACCGGCCCATCGGCGGCCGGCCCGAGCGAGGGCAGGCCATACGTACCGGGCTGGGGAGGAACGTAGGTCAGCGCCCGATAGCCGGGAGCCAGCGGCGGCGTGTCGGCCGGCAAGGGACCGGCCGGCAGCAGGACCAGCATTGCCGTCGCGAGGCCGATCGACACCCTGCGGGCGATCGCCCGAACGGCGCGAGCGGGAAAGGCGTTGCGCAGGGCAGCCATAACAGTCTCCGGTCGAACCGGCCTTCCAGGATCAGGGACGCGCTGCGGGCGCATCGCCGCACTTGCGCAGCGATCGCCCGCTCGGGGAACGTCCGGACTCAGCGCGCGTCGGCCAGTTTCGCGCCAGCGTTCGATCCGGCGTACAGCGCATAGGCGCCGAAGCGCATCTGGTGCGGCCGGCCCAGCTTTTCCTTGTAGAAATCGATCGCGAACTGTTCCTTCAGGTCCTTGCCGTCCCAGTGGTAGAGCTTCAGGAACTGTTCGTTGTCCGCGCCCTTCTTGTCCCAGTTGGCCAGCAGCGAACTGGTGTAATACAGACGCTGACCATCCCAGCTCGACGACACCATGTTGACCTGGGCACCGATCCTCTTCTCGTAGATTTGCACCGGTTTGTGCGGATTGCTGATGTCGAACAGCCGCGTCTTGCCGTCCATGAAGCTGTTCACCCACAGCCGCGTGTCGTCGTTCGAGATCGAGATGTCGACCGGCAGCGGGATCTTGGACGGATCGCCGATGTCGGCCACGGCCTTGGCCTGCCATTCGCCCTTCTCGTCCGCGTGGATCAGCCAGATCTGCGAGGTCAGCGCCGTGGTCGTGAAGCAGTAGTCATGTGTCTCACCCCAGGCGCAGCGGATTTCCAGTGGCGCGCCGGGCACGTCGAACACCTTCTTCGGCTGCTTGGTGTGCAGATCCCAGGTCACAACGGTGTTGCCGAAGCGCTTCATCGCTTCCGGGTCGGCCAGCATCTTGCCGAAATCCATCATGTAGTTGGTCCAGCCGGTGAACGAGGAGGTCACCAGCAGGTTCTTGCGCGGCAGTGCACGCACGTCGTAGTTGTAGCCGTCGGCGTACTTGCCGGTCTTGAGCGCACCCTGCAGATCGCTGTCGGTCGGCATCCAGTGCGTCGCGATGTATTCGCCGGCGTTCGTGTATTCGACCAGCGCCGTGCGCCCGCCGTGATCCTTGTTGTTCGACAGGCCGGTAATGATCATCCGCCCCGGCAAGGCATACATCGTGTGGGGGCCGACCACTCCGCCGCTCTTTGCGACGAAGTCGGTGATCGTCTTGACCAGCTTGGGCTTCCCTGGCTCCGAGCGGACGTCGAACACGAAGATCTTGCTGGTATCCAGCCCGCCGGCCCACAGGAATTGCCGGTCGTCGGTGAAATCCGAGTGATGGGCCTCGTTGCGCCCGCCCACCGACAAGGTGTGGACAACCTTGCCGTAGCTCGGCGACTTCGGGTTGGTTGCGACGGTGACCAGTTTGTCCTGTTCGTCGCCGATGCCCTCGGCGCCCAGCGTCCAGACGTAAACGTAATCCTCCTGGCCCGTGATCTTCTTCATGTACGGGGACGCGCAGGTCTCGTCGGCGTACGACGACGCCGGCACGCCCGCCCCGGCGACGAGTCCGGCAAGCGCCAGTGCGGTGACGGCGGGGCGACGGGTGCCGCGAGGCGGCGTTTTATTGTCATTCATGTAGGCATTACCTCTTCGATGGCTGGTCATCTTGTTTTCGTATCGGTGTGTCCTGCGTGGCTCTCGGTCGACAGACACTCGCGCCCCGCGCAGGCCGGAGCGCGAGCGCGCTTCAGCCTTCCGCGGTCGCCGGGTCGATGACGGTGCGGATCTGTCGAATGCTGTTGGCCGGGAAGCCACCCTGCTCCGCGTGTTCGCGAATCATCCCCTCGCTGGGCGCCAGGTAGACGCAATACACCTTCTCGTCCGTGACATAGCTCTCGATCCACTGTATCTGCGGACCCAGGTTCTTCAGGATGCTGCACGACTTCTGCGCGACTCCCTGCAGCTCCGCGGGCGTCAGTTTGCCGGCTCCGGGAATCTCGCGTTCGATGATGTACTTCGGCATGGCGTGCTCCTCAGGTTGTGGCGGTCGAAACCGCAGGGATGCAACTCCCCCCGATAAAGAGCGGAGTGTAAACGAAATCGATATGACCGGTCGTCTCGAAATCGCGTAAAAAAATGTCAGGCCCGGAAGTCCTCGCCGAGCAGCGTCCGGCAACACTTTTCAAGCGGCGCCGTCGACCGTTCGATCTTCATCCGCAGCAGGGCACCCTGCCACGCATTCACCAGCAGATCCGCCATCTCCAGGGCGCTGCGATCCTGACGGTAGGTGCCTTCCGTCTGTCCCTTCGCGATCAGGGCCGCCAGCATGTCGCGGTACCGATCGAGGGCGCTCTTCAGTGCGATGCGGCAGGTTTCGCTGGTATCGCCGATCTCGCCGATCAGGTTGCCGAGCAGGCAACCGCCCTTGAAGTCCCGGCGCCCCACTTCGGCGATCTGATCGCGATAGTACAACTCCAGCGCAGCCGAACCGCTCAGGTCCGGGCGCTTGAGATAGGCGTCGAGTTGTTCGATGAACGGCTCGATGTAATGCCGGATCGCCTCGGCACCGTAGTGTTCCTTGCTGTCGAAATAGTTGTAGAAGGAGCCCTTGGGCACACCGACCCGCTGCAGGATGTCCTGTAGCCCGGTGCCATGGTAGCCGTGCTCCATCAGCAGAGCCACCCCCTCGTCCAGGAGCTTTTCTTTGGTCAGTTGTTTCGCGACCTTGCGCATGGCGAAGGATAATATGACCGGTCGTCTCATTTTGCAAGCACCCCCTTGCAGCGAGGTGTCGGCGACAGCCGGCCTCAGGAAACCTTACCCGACATTGGCCCTGGAACAGGCAGCCGGACCGGCGTTCTTGGCTTACAATCGCATCGCTCCGCCGGAGGCAACGGCGCCGCGCCAGCGGTACCGCGCCATCCGGCCCCTCACCGTGCAGTGCAGCCGAAACGCCTGGGGCCATCGGTAGGCACCGCCGAATCAGAACACTAGCACTCGACCATGTATTACCTGGAAGCCAACCGAGATTACCGTAACGACTCCCTGCGCCATGGCGCCGACTTCTCCGAAGAGGAGATTCACGTCGACACCGCCAAGCATTACGACGACTGCTACTGGGACTACCGGACGGCCTGGTTTGACAACGAGAACCTCGCACTGCACTACGGCTATTGGGAAGACGGCATCAAGACCCACAGCCAGGCGCTGCTGAACAAGAACCGCATCATGTGCGCGATCGCCGGCATCAAGCCCGAAGATCACGTGCTGGATGCCGGCTGCGGGATCGGCGGCAGTTCGATCTGGCTGGCCAAGAACATCGGCTGCCGCGCGACCGGCATCACGGTCAGCGAGCAGCAGGTCGAACACGCCCGGCGCAACGCGGCACGGCACGGCGTCGCCGACAAGACCGCCTTCGAGGCAGCCAATTTCTGCCAGACCCCGTTTCCGGACCAGTCCTTCGACGTGGTCTGGGCCGTCGAAAGCAGCTGTTATGCAACCGACAAGCGCGACTTCTTTCGCGAAGCGTACCGGGTGCTGAAACCGGGTGGCACGCTGATCGCTTGCGACGGCTACGCAACCCGCCGCGAATTCAACGAAGAGGAATGGCGAGCCGTCATGGACTGCCTGAACGGCTGGGCCGTGCCGAACCTCGCAACCGTGGAGGAATTCGAGTCCGGCATGCTCGAATGCGGATTCCGGAACGTGCAGATTACCGAAGCAACGAAAGAAACCATGCCTTCGGCACGCCGCATGTATCTGACGGCCTTGTGGACTTACCCGATGCAGCTGACGATGCAGTGGCTGGGATTGCGCAAGAAGGCCCAGACCGCCAATTTCAAGGTGGCCCTCGCCCAATGGAAGGTGTTCCACGGCGGTTTGGTCAGATACTGCATCTTCCGCGCCGAAAAGCCCCGTTAACGATAACGGTCGCGGGGCGGGGTCATGCCCGCCCCCCCGCCCCGCTCAGCCCGCGCGCAACGCGGCCGCCGCCTGGACCATATTGCGGAGCGCCTGCTCCGTTTCCGGCCATCCCCGCGTCTTCAGGCCGCAGTCCGGATTGACCCACAGCCGTTCCGGCGGGATCACCTGACCGGCCTTACGCAACAGCGCCACCATGTCAGCCACCGGTGGGACACGGGGAGAATGGATGTCGTAGACACCGGGCCCGATGTCGTTGGGATAGTCGAAGGCCTGGAACGCATCGAGCAGAGCCATATCCGAACGCGAGGTCTCGATGGTGATGACATCCGCATCCAGGTCCGCGATCGACGGCAGGATGTCGTTGAACTCCGAGTAGCACATGTGGGTGTGTATCTGCGTTGCATCCGCCACGCCTGCCGAACACAGGCGGAAGGCCCTGACGGCCCAGGCCAGATAGGCATCCCAGTCCGCGCGCCGGAGCGGCAGACCTTCCCGGAAGGCCGGTTCATCGATCTGAATGGCGGCGACACCGGCCCGCTCCAGATCGGCCACCTCCTCGCGCAGCGCCAGTGCGATCTGCAGCGCGGTTTCGGCTCGGGGCTGATCGTCGCGAACGAAGGACCATTGCAGCATCGTCACCGGACCGGTCAGCATGGCCTTGACCGGTTTCCGGGTCAGGCTCTGGGCATAGCCGATCCACTCGGTCGTGATGGGCCGCGTGCGCGCAACGTCGCCAAGGATGATCGGCGGCTTGACGCAGCGCGAGCCGTAACTCTGGACCCAACCGTTTCCGGTGAACACGAAGCCGTCCAGCGCCTCCCCGAAATACTCCACCATGTCGTTGCGCTCGGCCTCGCCATGGACCAGCACATCCAGACCGATCGCTTCCTGCTTTTCGATGGCGAGGTGAATGGCGGCCCGCATGCGCTCCCGATACCCGGATTCGTCGAGATCGCCCCGGCGGTAGGCCGCGCGCGCCGCCCGGATGTCCGGCGTCTGGGGAAAGGAACCGATGGTCGTCGTGGGCCATGATGGCAAGCCGAGGCGCGCGCGCTGCGTCTCGACCCGTTGCGTGAACGGCGAACAGCGCTGCAAATCGGCCTCCCGAACCCGGCTGGCCGCAGCGCGCACCTCGGGCCGGCGAACCAGCGGCGACAGAACGCGATCACGCGCGGCATGGGCTGCCTCCTCGAGTTCGGTTCGAATGGACTCACGTCCGAGGCGCAGGCCGCGGTCCAGTATCGCGAGTTCCTCCAGTTTCTGACGGGCAAACGCCAGCCAGGGCCGAACCTCGCGATCCAGTTCCACCTCCAGTTCGAGATCGATAGGAACATGCAGCAGCGAACAACTGGGAGCGAGCCACAGACACTCGCCCAGCGTGTCCTTGGCCGCTTCGAGCATGGGCAGCACGCGCTCGAGATCCGTACGCCAAATGTTGCGCCCATCGATGCTGCCAATCGACAGAACCTTGTCGGCTGGAAAATCCGGGACGAAGACGTCGACCTGTTCCGGTGCGCGCACGGCGTCGATGTGCAGCCCCGCCACGGGCAATGCCTTGAGCCGGTCGGCATGGTCGGCGACCGAACCGAAATAGGTCGCCAGCAGCAAGCGCGGCGAATCAGGCGCCAGATGAACGTAGGCAGCGTCCAGTGCTTCCCGCCATGGCGGCGGCAGATCCAGCGCCAGCGCCGGTTCATCCAGTTGCACCCACGCCACCCCGCGGCTTTTCAGAGCGACCAGCAGTTCACGGTAAACCGACAGCAAGCGCGGCAACAATTCCAGTCGATCGAATCCCGCCTCCTTCTCCTTACCGAGGTACAGGTAGGTCAACGGCCCGACCAGCACCACCTTGGCATGAAAACCCAGCCCCTGCGCCTCGGCCACCTCATCGAACAACCAGCGCTGATCGAGCCGGAACACGGTGTCGCGCCGCAGTTCCGGCACCAGGTAGTGATAGTTGGTATCGAACCACTTGGTCATTTCCATAGCCGGCTGTGCGTCCGTGCCGCGCGCCAGCGCGAAGTAGCCATCCAGATCGAGTGTGTCCCCAAGACCGAAGCGCGGCGGAATCGCACCCAGCAGGGCCGTCATGTTCAGCATGTGATCGTAGTACGCGAAATCGCCGACCGGGATCAGATCGACACCCGAGCTCATCTGCAGGCGCCAGTGTTCGGCCCGGATGCGCCGGCCTGCCTCGCGTAGCGACGCCTCGTCGGTGGCGCCTTTCCAGTAGGACTCCAGGGCTCCTTTCAGCTCCCGGCGGACGCCGATGCGGGGAAACCCGAGATTGTGCGTAACGGCCACGATGTGATGCTCCTTCGATAGTGTGGAAGAGCTGGCATCATCGGGTGGCCAAGAATATTATTCAAACTCATTATTTTCACCTTCTCCATCGAAACCGCTCATGTCTCAGTCCCTTTTGGAACTCCGCCACCTGCAGACTCTGCTGGCGCTGGTCGAAACCGGAAACGTTTCCCGGGCCGCCGCCCGCGTTCATCTCACCCAGTCGGCGATCTCGCACCAGATCAAGCAACTCGAGGACCACTACGGCACCGCCCTGTTCGAACGGAAGACCAAGCCCCTGCGCCTGTCGGCCGCGGGACAACGCCTGCACAGCCTCGCCGAAGTCGTCGTCGCCCTGGTCAAGGACGCGGAAAGGGACGTGCATCGCATTGCCCAGGGCGAAGCGGGTCGGCTGCGCGTCGCCGTGGAATGCCATACCTGCTTCGATTGGCTGATGCCCTCGATGGACACGTTCCGGGAACACTGGCCGGAGATCGAGCTGGATCTGGTGTCCGGATTCCATACCGATCCGGTCAGCCTGCTGCTGGATAACCGCGCCGAATGGGTCGTCGTCTCCGAGCCGAAGCCCCGCGCGGGGATCGCGTTTCATCCGCTGTTCGGCTTCGAGATCGTCGGGCTGGTATCGCGACAACATCCCTACGCCGCCAAGCCGGTCCTGAACCCCGAAGATTTCGCCGCGGAAACCCTGCTGACCTACCCGGTGCCGGACGACATGCTGGACATCGTGCGCAAGGTGCTGAAGCCCCTGGGGATAGAGCCAAAGCGGAGGACCAGCGAACTGACGGTCGCGATCCTGCAACTGGTCGCCAGCCGGCGGGGCATCGCGGCCCTGCCGAACTGGAGCGTGCAGCCCTATCTGGAGCGGAACTACGTGCTGGCCAAGCCGATCGGCAAAAAGGGTCTATGGGGCCAACTCTATGCCGCAACCACCGAGTCGATGGCCGAACTGGCCTACCTGAACGATTTCCTGGAGACGGTGCGGGAGACGAGTTTCAGGAGCCTGCGCGGAATCGTGCCGATCTGAGGGGCATGCTTCGGCTTCGGGTGGACTCGCGGCGCGACGAAAGCCGCGACCGTTCGCGCCCCTTCGGTAGTCCGTCTTTCACGACAGGATGAACAGATAGGGTATCTTTCTTCGCGCCAAGCAACCGCGCTGAATCGCGTAGCGCTGGTCCTCACAGATCCTCGGTCACACCTTTTCCCCGGAGAACGCCAATGCAACAGACCAGGCAAACCCTTCTGATCGCGGTTGTGATCGCCCTGACGGGCCCCTGCGGGGCCATCGAGGTCAATGCCCGCAACCCTCCGCCCGCCGAGCTCTACGGCACCTACGGCCCGCGGGGCAATTGCAGCGCCAGTCCGCGGGTGAGCGTCGACGAAACCGGGCTCTACGTCGTCATCGGCCAGACCCGCGGGCGTGTGGACGGGCTGGATCTTTGCCTGAGCTGTGCCGGCGGTGCCCGGTACGAAGGTATCGAGCAATGGCTGTCGCCGCGGGTCGAGGCCGCGCAAGGCTACGCCGTGAACTTCCGTTTCAATGCCGACGAGAAACCCGGCCAGTTGATCGTCAACGACACCGGTGACACGGCGCTCGGTCCGAACCTCAAATCGGTGGTAGCGGCCTCGCCCTACCAGCGCTGCGGACCGCCCACGCGCGGAAAGCCCGCACGGTAAACGACAGCCCGCCGGCCCGCTCCGAAGCCTCCAACCGCGTGAGGCTGACCAACCGGGACCCGTCCACGCACACAGTCTGTGTCGCGCGAACATGACGGACAGCGCACGCAAGAGCCTTGATGGGCGAACCTCGAGCCGAAGCGGAAATCCACCGCACCGGACGGTTGCCATGCGCCCACGGGCAGCCAGTAAGCGCGACTTAACGCCCCTGTCGAACTCGCGTACCTGCTCCAACTCCTCGGGACATTCCGCGCGACGAGTTTCAATAGCGTGCGCGGGGTCGGCCCGACCTGAAGCGTGTGACGCCCGCACCGGATTTGTTCGACAGCCTTTAATCTCCCGCCCGTTACAGCCGATTAGGGCGCTCGAAATAGCGTCCTGCATGACCGGCATGCTCTCAGATCCACCTCCTCGCCTGAATATCCACAATCTATAGCATACCTAAGCCCGTTAGTATATTAACGTTTGCAAAAGCTTGTTGACAGAAGATGGATTATCGTTATAACTTTTCGATGCGGTAATTTGAAGTAGCAAAAGCTATGCGAAAGGTGTTAAGTCTTTAGTTATATATGCGCGAGATAAAAATGCCTAATCGCGGCATTACCGCATCCGTGTTTTGCTCCGCGGACAATGCCTGAGCAAGTGAGACTCGAAGCCAACATGTTCGCAGTCCTCAGACCTCAGCCCATTGGAGAGCGCGGGGTGAAATACATTTTGGCCAATCGGACGGAGGGAACAAGACATGAATAAAATCAATCGGTTCTCGTCGGCATTGATCGCATTGGGCGTCACTCTAGGGAGTGGTGCAGCCTGGGCCAATCCCGAAGCTGGCGGAGATTATGCCCAGAGCACAACCTCGATCGGCATACCGAGCTCCAGTTCCGCAACGCCCACCATCCTGCGCAGCGTGACGGTCGTTTGTCCCGTGGCGGGTTTTCTGCTGGCACAGGCCGATGCGCAGTTCGGCATGCAAATGAGCGGTGGGGCATGGGCCGAAGGCACCTTGGGTTACGGCATCAGCCGCAACACCGCCTTTGACTTCAATCATTACCATTACATCGAAGGCGCATCCGGCGACGGATTTCAGTACAACCCCGGCTCAATCCAGCGCTTCGATACCTGCACAGCGGGTCAGTCCATCACCTACCGTTTCGTCGCCTATTTATTGAGTGGTTTGTCGACGTCGACTTATGCCTGGCAGCCCAAGCTGTCGGTCATTCAGTTGCGCGACCGGTATTGATCGATTCCTGAGCCCACGATTGGAACATTGCCGAACTCACGGTGCGAGCTACTGGCTCGTTGCCTTGAGTTCGGCTCTGGGAGTCCAGGAGCGGCGGACTGTAACGATCCGCCACACCGCTACGTGAAGTTCTCGACCACGGAGCACGATTTATCTCACGGGAACGGAGCAGCCGCATGATCCGTATTCGTCGATTCGCCATTATCCTCTTGGTGACCGTGATGCCGGCCTGGGGCCAGGACCAGCCACTCCAACCGTCGTCGTCCCCATCCGCCAAGCTCACACTTCAGTATGACCGCGGCCAGGTGTCGGCGGACGTGGCCGACGCGACCCTGGGACAGCTCATCGAAGAATTGCAGCGCAGCGTCCCCGTCACGATCGAAGTCGTCGACGCCGGGTTGCTGTCGTCGAAAATTACCGCGCGGACGAGCCCCACGACGACAGATGACGCGCTGAAGGTGCTGCTCGAGGGCTTCTCTTACGTCAGCTATCCGCAGCATGGCAAGACGCAGGCGAGGGTCCGTATCGTATCCCGCTCGGGAAATGGCTCGTCCATTCCGAGCACCAAGGCGGCAATCAGAGAGTCAGTCCCGCTTCAGAACGCGGCGCCCGATCCGACACAAGAAAAGAAGAGCGCCGAGAAGGCCCTGCAGCAAGACCTCGAGGCCCTAAGTGCGGCCCGCGACGACAAGACGCGCCGCGCAGCCATAGAGCGTCTGGTGGGCAACCCGAGCGCACTCGCCACGCAGGCCCTCGTCGACCAAGCCGCAGGCAGCGGCTCACCGGATTTTCGCGTCGGCGCAGTCGATGCCCTCTGGCGGCATGCGGCAGACCGCGAGTTCGCCGATCCCGAGGTGCTGGAAGGACTTCGCCGGCTGAGCACGGATCCCGATCGGTCGGTCAGCGAACTGGCCCGGCGCGCGTTAGGCGACCGCGATGCCTACTTGGCGGGCGCCATGGCCGCGCCGGTCGGGCCCAATACGGACGGAACTCAGGTTCGCCAGTAATCCGCTGCAGTCACGTCAGTCCGCCTTCCATCCGAGCTGCCCGCGGGAAGAGGTACAGCGAAGCCCGTGTGCCGCTCACCGGCATGATCGAGAGCGGATCACGGCTTCGGTAGGGCGAACCCGGGCTCGTCGTCCTTCAACCCTACCCCCGACAACTTGAGAATGAGTGCCTGGCGCGCCAGGTAAGCGAGCTTCCGGGCGGCCGCGGCGTAAGACAAGCCGGCCGGGGGTCGCACGTTCGAGATACAGTTGCGCTCGGCGTCGGTATTGCCTGGCCCGGGCGCATAAGTGAGATAAATGCCGAGGCTGTCGTCGGCACTGAGTCCGGGCCGTTCGCCGACGACCATCACCGCGATCCGGGCACCCAATGCAGCACCGACCGGATCGGACAGTGCCACCCGGCCGTTCCCGACGAGGCAGATCGGGCCGCAGCCAAGGCCCTCGGCCGCCAGGGCCGCCACGATGGCATCCAGCAGCGGCAGGCCATGACGGTCCATTGCAGTGGAGGACAGACCGTTCGTGACGATCAGTGCGACATCGATGGCCGGGTCGTGGCAACTCCGTAAACGCTGCTCGGAGTCGTCCGTGAGCCGTCGACCGAGGTCCGGACGCTTCAAATACTCGACCCGGCTCGTCACCGGGGTCGACGCGATGACCGGGACCCATCCCCGCGCCGCCACCGAGCTCGCGAACGACGCGATATCCCACGACCGGTGGATGGCGTCGCGCGCCCGCGCATGCGCCAGCTGAAAGTCGAGCACCGCGTCGGTCGGCAACGCATGTCCGGCGCGCCCGAGGGCGATGCGGGCCTGCGTGGAGCGGCGCAGTGCCTCCCATGCCTCGGCGCTCATGCCGAGCCCCCGGCCAAGCCCGTCAGATCGGCCAGCAGCGGCACGTTTCGCCCTTCGCCCGCCAGCGCGTTGCGGCCATTGAAGATGCCCATCCGGTTCAGCCAGTCCTCGAACTCCGGCGCCGGCCGCAACCCGAGCACCTCGCGCAGGTACAACGCGTCGTGGAACGAGGTGCTCTGGTAGGCCAGCATGACGTCGTCCGCACCCGGGATTCCCATGACATAGTTGCAGCCGGCCACGCCGAGCAGTGTGAGCAAATCGTCCATGTCGTTCTGGTCGGCCTCGGCGTGGTTGGTATAGCAGACATCGACCCCCATCGGCAGGCCGAGCAGCTTGCCACAGAAATGATCTTCGAGACCGGCGCGGGTGATCTGCTTGCCGTCGTAGAGATATTCCGGGCCGATGAAGCCGACGACCGTGTTGACCAGCAGCGGCGCGAACTCGCGCGCGACGGCATAGGCCCGCGTCTCGCAGGTCTGCGCGTCGACACCGTGATGGGCATTGGCCGACAGTGCACTGCCCTGCCCCGTTTCGAAATACATGACCTGCTCGCCCACGGTCCCGCGGCGCAGTTCTCGCGCCATGTCGTGCGCCTCCCGCAACATCGCCAGGTCGACGCCGAAGCTGCGGTTGGCCGCTTCGGTGCCGGCGATCGACTGGAACACCAGATCGACCGGCGACCCCCGCCGCATCAGTTCGAGGCTGGTGGTCACGTGGCACAGCACACAGGACTGGGTCGGTATCGCATGCCGCTGGATCAACTCGTCCAGCAGGCTCAACAGCGCATGAACATTGTCGAGATTATCGGTGGCCGGATTGATGCCGATCACGGCGTCGCCGCTGCCGAGCAACAAGCCATCCAGCACCGCGGCGGCGATGCCGCGCGGGTCGTCGGTCGGGTGATTGGGCTGCAACCGGGTCGACAACCGGCCCGGCAAGCCGAGCGTATTCCGAAACCGCGACACGACCCGGATACGCCGCGCGACCGCAATCAGGTCCTGGTTGCGCATCAGCTTGGAAACCGCGGCCACCATTTCCGGCGTCAGTCCGCGGGCGAGCCCGGCGAGTCGCTCGCCGTCGGTCTCGCGCAGCAGCCAGTCGCGAAACTCACCGACCGTCAGACCGGAAACGGGAGCGAATGCCGCCGCATCGTGCCGGTCCAGGATCAGCCGCGTGACCTCGTCCTGCTCGGGCGGAATCAGCGGCTCTTCGAGGAAGCGCCGCAACGGCACCTCCGCCAGCGCCCACTGCGCCAGCGCCCGCTCTTCCGCCGACTCCGCGGCGATGCCGGCCAGCTCGTCCGCCGCGCGCAGCGGTGAAGCCCTGGCAAGCAGCGTCTTCAGATCCCGAAAGACCAGGCTGCGACCCTGCAGACTCACGCGGTAACTCATGCCGGCGACACTCCCAATCGATTTCGGGGTATTCCAACACCTGCGGGTGCCGCCGGGAAGTCATGCGCCGGCCTCGTCACTCAACCGTAACCCGGACGCACACGAATCACCCGATGACGACGCATCAGGGTAACCAGTCACCCTGCCGCCTTGTTGGGTAGTGGGAGCGGGCCGGGAGGGCGAGACGGTCTGCGGGAGGGAACCCGCAGGCTAGCCTCCAGGGACGGATTCACGGCGTGTCTCGGCCTCCCGGATCGCTCCCGCGAGGGGGGGCGTGAACAGTTACCGCGTCAGGCAGTAGAATGACGGCAAGCACTCCGCCTTCATTTCAACGGAGTCCAGCCTCCGCGGGCAGCACCTCGTTTGCCCTTTGCACGATAGCGGATTGAATTCATACGGCGCGCGTGTCTGCCTCCGCCGGTGGCCGTCCATCCTGGGCGAACGAACCGGCCAAACCCCAACCGACCCCGATCGCACCGCGGTAGTCATTTGGCCGCGGACTGCTGCGCGGCGTACAGCGCGACGAAGTCCTCTTTCCCTAGGGTCCCGATCGGCTGCAGATCATCGCCGAGTATCTCGTACAGCAGCCCATCGCCGCGAATGCTGAAGAACACGACGGCATCCTGCTCGACTCCGCCGCCTTCGCGATGGGGCTCGTCCGAGGGTGGGCTCACGGTGTACCGCCCGACCGGCCTGATCTCCTTGAGACGGCCATCGGCATGATAGAGCCGGTGTTCGCCCTGTATGACCAGCAGATGGTTCAGCGCCTTGTGCCGGTGCAGGACGATCTGTCGGTTCGCCGCGAACTTGAACAGGACGTCGATGATGCCGTTCCGCTCGTCGATATCCAGAATCGAGTAACTTAGGTGTTCGAATCCCTCGAGCGTGTTCCAGCGGATGTTGCTGTCGTCGAAATGGAAGGTGGGCATGGATGGAGTCTCTCTCAAGTCTGAACAAGGCCAGAGCAGCCTACGACCCGGTCGCGGTCGTGTAACCCGATCCCTGCCCGCCAAGGCACGGGCAAATTGCCCGCCGTCGCCGCCTGCGCTGGGCAGGCCGTGCGGGGATTCCTAGAATGGCTCACACCACGGACGCCGAACCCACCGCAACGTTGCTCCGCCGGGAGCGATTCGCGAACACTGCACCGAGACGCTGTCACCCACTGTCATGAGGCTGCAAGTCCACCTGTTGAATCGCATCGCCGCGACGGGGCTTGCCTGTTGGCTCGCGACCGCCGGCCTGCTGCTCTACCGCAGTGACCACCAGGCGCGGCACGATGCGCGCGCCACGGCGGAAGCCATGCGCCAACAGCTGGAGCTGCAGCTCATCAAATGGGGAGCGACCCTGGGCTTGCGCGACCCCTTTCCTGACCTGCAATCCTGGCAGCCGAACACCTTGGGCATCGGTGACTGCGTCGTCTTCGGAGCTACGGAAGCTGCCGCACCGCGCCGATTCTGCAACGGGCTGGAACCGGAGACCACGGCGACGCCGCCCGCTTTCGCCTGGCTTTACCGTACCTTGTTCAGCGCGGGTCAACCCGTCGCACTGCCGGTCAGCTACCGGAACCGGCGATACGGGACCGTGACCGTCATCCCCAGCGCCCAGCGCGAGCTGGCGGCGGCATGGGCCGCCGTCAGCAGCCTGACGACACTCGCGGCGCTGATGGTCTTTTCGGTCTGTGCACTGGTGTATTGGAGCGTCAGCCGCGCTCTGGCACCGTCGGCAGGCATCGTCGCGGGGCTGGCAGCGATGCGGAACGGCAATCTCGCCGTCAGGCTCCCTGCATTCGAACTCAACGAATGGCGCAGTATTGCCGGAGCGGTCAATCAACTCGCCGCTACGCAACAGCAATTGCTCGCGGAGCGCCAGGAACTCGCGGTCAAACTGATGAACCTGCAGGAGGAAGAGCGGCGCGATCTGGCCCGCGAACTCCACGACGAATTCGGGCAGTGCCTGACCGGCATCAACGCGTTGACTGCATCGATCACCCAGGGGGCCGGGGACAGATGCCCGGACCTGGTCGACGAAGCCCAGCGGATCGGCGATATCACCCAACGCCTGCTCGCGGGCATTCGCGGCCTGCTGCGCCGACTGCGACCCGCGGAACTCGACGAGGTCGGATTGAGGTCTTCGCTGGAAGGTCTGGTCGCCGACTGGAATCGCCAGGGCCGGACGCGCTACGACCTGAGCGTCGACGGAGACTGCTCGACCCTTCCGGACGCGGTGACGGTCGCGTTGTTTCGCGTAGTTCAGGAATGTCTGACGAATATTGCCAAACATGCCGAGGCCCGCCTCGCCCACATCGCGCTGACCGTCGCCACGGAAACCGCCACCCTGATCGTCGCGGACGATGGACTGGCGACGTGCGTTCCGCAGCCTTTCGGCATCGGCTTGCTCGGGATGCGGGAGCGCGTCAGCGCACTCCATGGTCGCATGGCGCTCGGGATCGCCGAGCCGCACGGCCTGATCGTGACGATCCAGCTGCAGCTCGAGCCCGATTCCAGGTCCGCAACGTGAACACGGCACCCATCGGCATCCTGCTGGTCGACGACCATGCCATCGTGCGCGAAGGCTATCGCGCGCTGTTCGCCAGGCAGCCCGGTCTCCGGGTGCTGGCCGAAGCCGGCGATGGCGCGACTGCCTACCAGCTCTTCAAGGACCAACACCCCGATGTGGTCATTACCGACATCTCGCTGCCGGGAAGCAGTGGGCTGGAACTGATCTCGCGCATCAAACAGCGCGCGCCGAAAGCCAGGATTTTGGTGTTCAGCATGCATCAGAATCCCGGCATCGCGCTCACGGCCATCCGCGCGGGCGCATTGGGTTATGTCACCAAGAGCAGCCCGCCCGAGGTTCTACTGCGCGCGATCAGCGATGTCCAGGCGGGCCGGCATGCGTTGAGCGGCGACATCGCGCAGGCGCTGGCGATCGAGCAGTTGCGCGGAGAACAACTGGCGCTGGACGCGCTGACCGTGCGCGAATTCGAGATCCTGACGATGCTGCTCGACGGGAAAGGCACCGGGACCATTGCCTCGGCGCTCAATATCAGTCCGAAGACCGTCTGCAATTGCCACTACCTGATCAAGCGCAAACTCGGCGTAGGCAGCGACATCGAACTGGTGCGGCTGGCCATCAAGCTCAACGTCATGGACTTGCTGCAGCTCGCGGCCACGCCTTGAGCGTGTCCGGCGACGCGTCGCCGCGGGACGGGCGGGCGACGGGAACCGATACCCGAGCGTTCCCGTCGGTCTTGCGGCCCGTCGAAACCCCGGTGTACAGTGAACCCCGCATCGCGCCGACGCTCAGGGGTCGGGCGTTATCAGCCCTTCAAGGCAAGCCGAACGCCCACCGTTCAAACTATCCACTCTTCGAGGAATAGCCCATGGATCGCCGCAGTTTTATTCGTTTGTCCGCCATCGGGGGAGGTGCCGGCTTGATCGCGCCGAGCAGCGTTCTCGCCGAACTGCCACAACTGCCGGCAGCGGGGGACCTCTACTACACGAAAGACGCACCGGGACGCTGGAGCGGCAAGGTCCAAACCCATCTGCCGCTGATCGAAAAGGAAAAGATCGACGGCGGCCTGGGAATCCGCGTCATCACGCCGCACGAGATGAAGGGCTGCGAACACTACATCGTCAAGCATGTGCTGCTGGACAGCCGCTTCAAGTTCCTGCAGGAACACCTGTTCGACCCGCAGAAGGACAAGTCGCCCATTTCCAGTTTCGAACTCAAGGGCTATGCGTCGGGGCCTCTCTACGCGCTCAGCATGTGCAATCTGCATGACGTCTGGCTGAACATGCTGGAGGTCTGAGCGCGACGACGCTGTGATCAGTGGCCCCGCCGGTTCGTGCCAAACTCCGCGTCATCCGACCGTAATGCAATCCGCGCGGTACCGTCAGCGCCGCCAACGTCTGGGCGACGTGGGCGGCGCCAGCGGCAATTCGCCGGCGCATCCGTAGACGCCGAGGAAGCGCTCGATCGCCGGAGTGATCAGGGCGAGCACATCCTGTGGCGGTCGGTCCTTACGGGCCATCGGCTTACACCGGTTACCCAGGGCAATGGTCAGGAGTCTTGCCCGTAACCCGCGCAGCTCGCGATCGGTCTGGTTGGCCCACTCCCGGGCCAGACTCTCCGACACAAAAGTCTCCGTCATGGGCACCAGTCCACCGATCTGCACGACGCTCTCCCATCTGCCAGTCCGCAGCCGCCTCGTGGTAATCATGGTCGCTACCTCAGCCAAATCACTTTGGCCGAAGTCTAGTCAGCAATGCGCAACGAAGGCCGCCGAGGTTGCCCCGGCACAAATGTCATCGCCATAAGGCAAGGTGCAGTGGCACCGAGAGCCAGACGCGGGGCGACACCGCGTTGATGCTCCCGCCGCCCTGCATCAGCGCAAGACCTGCAAACAGTAATAACTGGCCAGCGTGTTGCAGGGCACGGCGCCGCTGTTGGTCCAGTCCGCGCCGACCGAATCGATCTTGCCGACCGTCCCGGTGACGCCTGCCGAGATGGTCGTCCAGTCATTGCAGGAGGGCCCGGCTGCGACACCGGCGGTCGTGACATTGGTCCAGGCCAGGGTACCGGCCGGCAGGGGATTGCCCTTCACATCCCGGTTCAGCGGCGCCCGCAGACAGTCCGTTCCGCTCGGCCCCTTGTTGCAGGTCATCAAGTCCAGCAGGTTGTTCGCAACCACCGTTCCGTTCAGGGTCTGCCATGGCCCTTTCGTTGGGTCGACCATCAGGCTCGGCGACAAGCCGTTGGCGGCGACCCAGGGAACGAAATCGCCCTTTAAGCCGGCCTCGCGGGCCACGAAGTTGCAGGCGTCGTTGACTCCGGAATAACCATCGCCGAAACCTTCCGAGGTCGGTAGCGTGGCGAACGCGATGTAACCGAAGACCGTCAGCGGGGTCGCCAGCGCCTCGTGTTTGCTTTGCGGATGCTTGCAGCCATCGCCGTGCTCGGTGTTCGGTGCATGGTCGCGGACACCATCCAGGTCGCTGCTGACCCAAACCGACACATGGGCGCCGAGCGCTTTCGGATCGACGCCGAGGGTGCTCACCGGGATACGAAAACGCACGCGGTTCCCCGCAGAGTGGCTACGCCCAGGCCCGAAGTGCCGACCCTTCCGCCGTTGGACAATCGTATCGGACGGATCGCGACAGCCGGCCGTGGCTCGGCTCAGGCCCGCTTCTCCGAGATAGGGCGGCGCATGATCCAGGTGCACGGTATAGACCGTCTGCGGCAAGACATAGTCGCACAGACTCAGCTCCACGCGAATTTCGTCCGTATCGCGCAGATACCGGGTTTGCACCGACTGGATATCGGCGCTGCCGCCGCCGACATCACAGTTATCGATGTCATGCAATTCGACCGACGGCGGGGCGGTTGCACCGGTGAGGGAGCTGAAAGCCGAGACAGACAACGCAAGCAAAGACCAACCGGCGGTAGGAGCAAGGCGACGGGGCATCAGAATGTCCTTGAAGGTGATAGGAAAATGGTAGATCGGCCTCTGGCTGCACACAATGAGACTTTCCCCATCGCGGTCAATCCTTGTCAAGCGTCTCGACCCCGGGCGACGTGTACGATCGGACTGCCGCCCAACCATCGCTCCGTAATGACGCCCTAGATCGCGCCTCCTACTCATCGATGATGATGCCGATACGGACATCGACATGCACGTCCAGCGCATCGGTCTCGTCGAACTCACGACGGCGGATTTCTTTCTAGTAGGGAGGCTCCTTTCGCCCCGAGCCTTCCTCGGTACAGGAATACACCGAATCACACTGCTCGCCCGATGCTAGTCGGTCGTAGCGCCAGGCGGCGCACTCACCAACGAGGTCCACAGGTTCATGGAAAGGCATCGCCGAACAGGTGCTCGCATGCTTAACGAAGTCGACAGGGGACCCGTTCCACCGTTAACCCCTTTCTCCATACAGCATCCGGACGCCTAGCGCGCCAGCAGGGAGATCTGATATTCGCTACAAATCGTGCGTGGGCCATTCTTGTGAATCAGCTAAATCGTGTCAGAGCCAATTCACCTCTCTGCCAGCCCACCAATCTGGCTTATGTTGAGTTTCGACGGGATTCGGGCCAATGAATCGTGGGTTGAGTGCCACATGCACCCATCCACCTATTGTCCAGCCTCGCTCGTTCGCATGCTGGTTCCTCGGAACGCGACTATAGAGTTGGATGCTGGATACGGCAGCAACCTGCCGTGATATCTTCCCGCGAGCAATGATATGATCGATAGCCTGAGTTAGCTCGAGATCCGGTTCGTCGCTCGGTCGCCCCGAACCGATCACTACGATGCCACCACTACCAGTAATTTGTCCAGCCGCACTCTTTATCTCCTTCTCGAGTTTTCGAGCTAAATCAGCCGCTGTTAGACGCTCCGATGGCAAGAATAGCGCTCTTGGACATTTCACCTCCATCGAAAGCTTATCATACCCATCAACATTAATAAATAAGTCAGGCGACCTTCCTTGCTGAGCAGATGTGTGAGTGATACCAATGTGGTTTCCGTGATCCGAGAGATAACTAGCTATCGAAAGGGTAGTCACTGCATGATGAAAGTCGTAGCAAAGCGAACGCGCGATCTCCGAAAAACGTGGACGATCGTGCCAACGATCCAAGCAATCTCTGAGAGTTTGAACGTAGGCAAAGGCCAGTCCATCTGACCCACCAAAATCTACGTATCCCGCTTCAAGGGCGCTACGAAGCCGAGCCATAGCCCAGACAGGAGGCGCCTCAATATGGCCGTATTTCGCATTCCCGGCACGGTCGGCGCGGCGAACTCGAGCGGCCATCTTCTGCACGGCGCCATCCGTCAAGATATCAAGTTCTGTCTCCAAAGCATTCAGCCAACTCCGTGACAGCTCCCACCGCGACCGGCTCGGCGCCCGAGGCCCAGTGAGTCCTTTTACTCTCTCGATTTCAGAACTACTGGATAAGGCAACCCCTTCACGCACATCAACCGGATCACTGAGGGCAATTCGTCCCGCACGCCCCAAATTGAGAAGCGAGTTCGGTAGCGGTTCGCCTACCGGCCATGGATCGGTCATCGTAATTGTCTTGCACCGGAAGCACTCGATCCTGATCGCAATTAGCCTTCTAGAATCATATCCCTCTATCAGAACATGGCCACAACTATTGCAACGGAACAGCTTGCTTGACGAACCCCTGAATACTGGCGCGTGACTAGCCTGAACGATCACTGACGTATCGGTTAAGGGCTTCGCATTGGGGGTAATATCCATATTGTCTCGTTGGTCGTCGGCGTGTATGAGTATCGCCCCAATCTATTGCAACGGCAACTCACCACAGTTTTAGCCTGCCCTGCTCATGACTTCTACCAGCTTAACCCATACTGCCACAACACCCTGGGCCACGAGGCACTACAAATCGGGACTTGGCCAAACGGCACACTCTGAGGGCATGAGGGTGAGACCCTACGTCGCCCGAGAATACGTTTGCAACGCCGCGCAGCCAGCAACCGGGCCACGGGTCCGACCACACCGAACTGAACGACGGGGTCAGGGTGGGGCGTGGTGCTTCCTCCTCAGACACATTTAGAACTACGGCCCAACTTGCTTAGACGGCCGATCGGGTAAATACCGGAGCCGGCGTGGCTTGGACTGTACGCTGTATTCGTCGGGCTGGACTGAAAACACACTGTTAGCTTCCTTTGTGTAGGCCTCCACCACGTCGCGGGCGGAATCACACGTCCACTCCGTATCGTGGCCTACTCACAACCTCAACAACCCCACACTCCCGCCCCCATCCTCCTCTAGCGTGACCCGCACGATGCCGGCTTCTTCGAGCAAGGTCAGATAGCGGCGCAGCGTGCTTTGACGCAGGCCGGTGCGCTTGGCGAGACGCGCCAGGCTCAGATCGCGGCCGGTGCCTTCCATCGCGTGTGCGGCGAGCACGTTCAGGATCGCTACGAGACCCGGGTCAAGCGCATCCTCAGCGGCTTCGGGGGCCGAGTCATGCGGCAACACGGGAGGGCTCCATCAGCACGGGAATGGATTTCGAGGTCGGTGTGCGCGCCTTGTCGGCGTAGCTGTCCAGCGGCACCAGCGGGTTCGTCTCCGGGTAGTAGCCGCCGATGCAGCCGGGCGGGATGTCGTATTCCACCAGCCGGAAGCCCTCCGCGCGGCGTTCGATGCCGTCATCCCACAGACTGGTCAGGTCGACGAATTCGTCCGGTTTGAAGCCCAGCCGCTCTAGATCCACCGCGCTGATGAACAGGATGCGGCGCTGGCCGAACACGCCGCGGTAACGGTCGTCCAGCCCGTAGACAGTGGTGTTGTACTGATCGTGCGAACGGGTGGTCATCAGCGTCAGCATCCGGTCGCCGTACTTCGCCCGCGCGCGGTGGATGGTGGTGTCCTTGGGCAGGCCGTGGACCTTGAACTCGGCCTTGCCGCTGGCCGTCAGCCAGATGCGCTCGCGCGAGGCGACGCCCAGATGGAAACCGCCGGGCTTGGCGACGCGCGCGTTGAAGTCGTGAAATGCGTCGTAGACCTGCGCAATCGCATCGCGAATGCGGGCGTAGTCCTCCGCATACCAGAGCCACTGGATGCCGCAATCGGGCAAGGCCGCGTGCGCCATGTCTGCGACGATCTCGACCTCGGACCGGCATTCGGGCGAGGCCGGCTTATTGATGCCGTAGGACAGGTGCACCATGCTCATCGAGTCCTCGACCGTGACGCCCTGCGGACCGGCTGCGGTCCCGTGGATCTCGGTGCGACCCAGCGTCGGCAGGATCAGCGCGTCGCGGCCGTGCACCAGATGGCTGCGGTTCAGCTTGGTCGCGATGTGCACGGTGAGGTTGCAGGCCCGCATCGCGTCGAATACGCGCGGCGTGTCGGGCGCGGCCATCACGAAGTTGCCGCCGAGCCCGACGAACACCTTGACCGTGCCGTCCAGCATTGCCTGGATGGTCGCGACGACGTCGTAACCGTGATGCCGCGGCGGCTCGAAGCCGAACACCTGGCCGAGCCGGTCGAGAAACTCGGGCGTCGGCTTTTCGTCGATGCCGACGGTGCGGTCGCCCTGAACGTTCGAGTGCCCGCGCACCGGACACAGGCCGGCGCCGGGGCGGCCGATGTTGCCGCGCATCAGCATCAGGTTGGTCAGCATCTGCACCGTCGCGACCGCATGTTTGTGCTGGGTCAGCCCCATGCCCCAGGTCGCGATCACGGCCTTGCCGCGCACGTAAATCTGCGTCAGCTGCTCGATGTCGTCGCGGCTGACGCCGGAGTCGGTCACCAGTTCGTCCCAGCTCTCACGGCGCAGATCGGCGGCGAAGGCGTCGAAATGGGCCGTGTGCTCGGCGATGAAGTCCACATCCAGTACGCGCGCGCCGCCCGCGGCGACCGCCTCGTCGTCCAGTTCCAGCACCCGCTTCGCGACACCCTTCAGCAACGCGAGATCGCCGCCCAGGGTCGGGCGGATGAACACCGAGCTGATCGTCACGCCCTTGGGCGACAGCATGTCGAGCATGTGCTGCGGGCTCGCGAAACGCTCCAGACCGCGCTCGCGCAGCGGATTGACCGACACGATGGTCGCGCCACGCTTGGCCGCGGCGCGCAGCTCGCCGAGCATGCGGGGGTGATTGGTCGCCGGATTCTGGCCGAACAGGATCAGCGTGTCGGCCTGATCGAAATCCTCCAGCGTGACCGTGCCCTTGCCGACCCCGACCGTTTCCGGCAGGCCGACGCTGGTCGGCTCGTGGCACATGTTCGAGCAGTCCGGAAAGTTGTTCGTGCCGTAGCGGCGCACGAACAATTGATACAGGAACGCGGCCTCGTTGCTGGCGCGGCCGGAGGTGTAGAAGGCCGCGCGATTCGGATCGTCCAGCGCGTGCAGATGCCGCGCGATCAGCGCGAAGGCGTCGTCCCAGGCAATCGGCCGGTAGGTGTCGGTCGCCGCATCGTAGGCCATCGGATGGGTCAGCCGGCCATGCCCTTCCAGTTCGTAATCCGACTGCTGCAGCAGTTCGGCGACCGTATGCCGCGCGAAGAACTCGGGCGTCACGCGCTTCGCAGTGGTTTCCGCGGCGACGGCCTTGACGCCGTTCTCGCAGAACTCGAAGGTCGACGTGTGCTCGCGGTCCGGCCAGGCGCAGCCCGGGCAGTCGAAGCCGTCGGGCTGGTTCTGCGCCAACAAGGTCCGCGCGCCCTTGCCGGGGATGCGCTCCTTCAGCAGGTGGACAGCGACGTTCTTCAGCGCACCCCAGCCGGCGGCGGGGGCGTTGTATTCCTCGATCTTCGGTGACGACACGGGACACTCCGATGGTGGCGAAGGCTGGGAACGCAGCCCTGGTACGGGCACCATGCTCGGAGATATCGGGCCAGCGCGTCCAATCGTTTGGATGGATGCGCTGATAAGCGAGGGTTATGGGAGCTGCCAGCGACTACTCGGCACTCTCCGGAATCGGGCCATCTGTCCGATGCGGACCCTTCGAGGGCGTTCGAGGTCGCCTGGATGCGGCGTCAGAAACGGGGGTATGGCGCAGTGAGCGACTATCCTTGAGGAACGACCGATACCTTCCGGCAGTGAGGCTCATCATGAACACACATCATCGCAGGAGTAGCGCATGGAGCACCCTGTTTATGGCAGTGGCACTTTGCTTCGTCTCGTCAACCGCGCCCGCGATGCAGATCTTCGTGAAGACGCTGACGGGGAAGACCAGCACGCTCGACGTTGAGCCCAGCGACAGCATCGAGAACGTCAAGGCAAAGATTCAGGACAAGGAAGGCATTCCGCCCGATCAGCAGCGCCTCATTTTTGCCGGTCTTCAACTGGAAGACGGGCGGACGCTGAGTGACTACAACATCCAGAAGGAAAGCACGCTGCATCTGGTGTTGCGGCTCCGTAGCGATGCGCCGTGCCTGGCGACGGTGGATTTACGCCGAGGCGGTGTTCAAGACTGGATTCGTGTAACGAATCAGTCGACGGTAATGCAGGACGTGACGTTCACTGTTGTGTCGACGGATGCCACGAGCGTCAACCAAGGCTTCACTGTATCGCTGAACCCAGGGGCCTCATACCGGTCGACCATTCGCCAGATCTTCTCCTCCGCAGCCGTCAGCGGCTTTGATCCCAGTTACCTTGTTCAAGTGAACGGCAACGTTAACGATGCCGGCTGGCCGGTGCTCCAGGCCACCTACATCGACCGGGAAGCGCGACAATTCACCCCGATTATCTTCACTTGCCGGTTCCCGGATACGTAGGTTCCATCGCTCGAAATCTGGGCGCCGCGGGGGGAGGATCTGCATCTTCGCCGTGCCTGTCTATTCGTACGTAAGATTGGCTGAAAGCCGCGGATGGCGTGCGCAGCGCTGTACGCAAGACTCGGGCGGGAGCACGATGCTGCCAGTGTGAAGTCCTGCGTAACAGCGTTCAGAAGGAGCGCTCTATTCGAGCGAGCGGGAACAGACCGCGGCTTTTTCAACGCGCCGGAGTGAGAAAAGCTCGCGGCCCAACGGGGCTCCATCCTCGCTCCTACTGGATTGAAGTCCGGTTACCGGATAGCCTCTGATCATTGCCATGACGAATAGCCCATCGGGGCGTCATTAGCAAATAAAGAACTGACCCCGATCTTCGGGTGGCGTCGGCGGGCGGCTTCGTAAACGGCCTTGCGCTGTGCCAGGAGTGGCGCATCGAGTCCGGCATGCCGTTGGGCAGGGGTCACGAAGCGGAGCGCGCTGTGGCGGTGCTCGTGGTTATACCAGTGCGCCAGGTGCTCGACCCAACGCCGGGCGTCGGCCAGTTCGGCAAAGGGCTTGGCCGGGTAGTCCGGACGGTATTTCAGAGTCTTGAACAGCGACTCGGAATACGTTGCTTTCATCATGCTCATGATCCTCTAATCTCCTTTCACTCGGAACATTAGAGGCGACAACTATTCTGACGCCGGGGGTAGCCTGGATCGAATGTCCTTAATCACGTTGCTGGCCAAGCGGCCGGGATTTCGATCTACTTCGAATGCCTGGAGGCGCCTATCAAGCTCCACTTTCTGCTCTTCAGTTAGAGGAAGGGAACCTTGATCCACTGCAATGCTGTCGCACAAATCCTCCACGAGCTGGATTCGTTCATCGACAGAAAGACTCTTAAGATTCGTATTCATGGCTGAACGTAGTAGCTCTGGGGCGCTGCGGCACAGTGTTGGACGGAGCCGCTAAGCGGAGAAAGCGGCAACGTTGCCCCACAGAATGTAACCTCAGTTCCCAGAAGGGGGATGCCAGTGCAAAGTCGTGAGGTTACGACACATGACTTCCTCCTCTGCGGCGGACTTCGACCGCCTATACCAGTCCCACCTCAAGCATCTCAAGCTCAAGGGCCTGCAACCGAAAACCATTGAGGCCTACTCACGCGCCCTCCGCCGCAACGAAACCTTGGTCTGCCCCCTACTATTCCACGATGTGCTGCAGAACCTTCGGCAAATCAAGGCGCGGCCGGCGAGCCATAGCCGCTGAGGATGAGGCAGTAGGCGCTAGTGCTAACACGAAATGTAACCTGACCCCTTTTTTGCTGCGGAACCCCCCCGGCCACCGCTGCGCGGCCATGGCTTCCACGCACTGAGCTTCGGTACCATACCGCGCCATGAATTCCCGCAGCGACAAGCCCGCCTGGAATTGCACTCGATTCATCGCCATGGGAGCTCTCCTCGGTTTGGATGCTCCCACTCTACAGGCCTACCGTCTCATATCATGAGACGCCAGATCAGCTACTGAGCTTTGTCGCTAATCAGGATGGCTTATATGGCCGGCAATAATGAATTGCGCGCGGTGCATCAATGATTAGCGACTTGCGCGGCGGCTTGACTGGGATCCATATAGCTCTCCATTCTTTTTGATACCCGTACTCAGGGGACTTCACCGCCGCTGGGTGCCGCTCGTGAGGGTTAGTGTAGTGAGTGTACTTGTTTGCGTAAGTGATGGGACCATAGCTATTGAACGTAGCCTTGTGTCGTATTCGCTTACTAAGAGCTGCAAAAAAGCCATCTGGATTGACAATTTCCAGACATGAATCACAACCAAATTCCTTCATAACCTCTGCACTAAATTCATGGGTAACGCAGTAGATATATAGATTCTGTGAATTGCTGTTAACTATCAGCTTCGCGCCATCTTGCAAAATAAACTTAACCTTTGCATCTTGCAATTCTGGACTAAGTACATGGGTTCGGAAAAACTCAGCTTCTGATGAATTTGTCGACAAATCGATCTCGGCGCCTCCAGGTACGCTTAGTTCCGTCTGATGCGACCCTTCATTGACGTCTCCTACCACAGCACCAAATTTTTCAATTTGGCGATACTCATACAACGTACCGATTCTTACAGTGCCTCTGCTGAGAAAGGCACGCAGATGTTCACGCGCAAGATATTTAAACAGATGCACGAATAGTTAGCACTAACGATAAGGGTAACTTGACGGCAGAATCGGAGTGACAAAAGCGGAGAACCGGGGACCCGAGAACCGACGTCAGGCCATGGCTGTCAACGTGCAGGCGACTGTAACTCACCCGTAACAGCCTCACGCCGGCGCTTGGGTCGCCCGGATCGTCCGCGAACCACGCGACGCCCTAATGCCTTGGCCACTTCTTCCTCAAAGCGGCCGCTGCCTAACGCGTAGTTGCTATTGGTAGCTGCACGGATCTGATCAGCCAGAGCCGGATCGAGGTGAGAACGAAAAAGCGCGCGATAGGGCGCTTGTCGTCGCCGGCTATCCGCCGCCAACGCACAATAGCAGCCGTTCGGCTCCAGCCAGTCGCACCCCTCCCCGTGACGGTTCGCCCGATAACTGGACCACGGATAGTCCCCGGGATGCTCCACCATGCCCGCACGCATCGGGTTCAGCTCGATGTAACGATAGCAACCCAGTACGTAATACTCCTTCTGGGTGAGGCATGACCGGAAGCGACCCTCCCAAAAGGTTCCGCTGCGTCCATACGTCCAGTTGATGTACTGGACATAACGTTGCCCCAGTCGCTTCATCATCGCCCCAACGCCACCCGCGGTTGCTGACGTCAGCAGAAGGTGGACACGATTGGCATAAGCACATAGGCATGCACCGCGCACCCCGTCTCCCCAGCATAGGTTCGCAGCCATTCCAGATACAACCGATAGTCGTCATTCGCGAAGAAGCAGGCTTGCCGGTTGTTTCCCGGTTGAATCACGTGTAACGGCACACTGGACAGTACCACTCTTGGTCGACGTGGCATAGTCTCCGACCCTCAGAGCCAACTCGACATCAAACATAGCACAACGAAACCGTGGTCTGTCCCCTATTTTCCTCAAGACTTGACCCCAGTATCCGCGCCAAGCGCGCCGAACAACTCGGTTTGGCTCTCGTCCCCACTGACGCTAATCAACCTCCGACGTCTCCGCTCGTCCCGGCCTCAGCGGGTGTTTCTTGAGAGGCATTCCCGAGGTCTGCCAGAAAGGACTCGAAGTCAGGTCCAAACCTGGTGTCCTGCTTGATGACCGCCCATGCTTGTCGAAAGGCGGTCTTTGAGAGAGCAGTCTTCATTCCGCCGCGCCAAACATCCCACGTTGCGCTATCAAGGTACCCGCGCTTGTGAAGCTGCCATTCCTCAAAGCTCAAATCGAAGTAGCTTCGCATGCATCGCATGATCGACCTGTACTCTTGGTGATCCTTGAGTTGAAACGTCGACTCATTGATCTCCTCCGGAAATCTGAAGACTATCTCTTGATAACGCTTCGTGTAGTCCGCGAACTGTTGAAGCTGAAGCTGTTGATTCTGCAACTGAAGCTGGAGGTTCACCTTCTGCAGTTGCTTCCAGAGGGCCACGAAAGCCACGATCGTGCTTAGGAGAGTTGCCGCAGCGCTAAGTAGTGCGATCCAGTCTGAGGTGCTCATGCTAGTAGGGTGGTTTGAGGGGGCGGGCTGGAATGCCTAACGTCGAGGTAACCGGCGGCTGCGCGAGGCGAGGTGCAACTGCACGGCGTGCTGTTGTTGCTGGTGATGACCACGAACGAAGGCACGCTCGCAGACGTCTGCGTCCACCGAAATGTTAGCCATGACGAGCGCAAGCTCATCGAACGCGAACATGAACGAAGATGTGGCGAGGTGAACCATCCTCAGCCCCTGACTCAATAAGGATGTCCATACCTCTTGCCTCCAGTCTCCTTGGACCTTCTGCCCCCTCCGCGTTCCGGGCAATCGAAGCCACGCTCTTGGTTATGTCGGCGACCGCACGCTCAATCGATTTTGAGGGGCTGTCCGCCTCGCCATCGCCATTGACCGCGGGATTCAGCGCCGGAGCGGACACAGTACCCGACAACTCGGTTGGTGCCAGCGAGTGCGCGAGTATGGCAAGAAAGAATCCGAACCAAACCACACCGGCAACGGCGTTCACCATCGCTGTGGCTTCTCCCATGCGCGTGGTTGCATACACGTTCGCAAAGCCACATGAAAAGTTCAGTACAGTGAAGTAGAGGGACTTCCAGTAGGTCTGTGGCTCAGCCATATGAAAGAGGAGCGCGCTCAGGAGTATGTACAGCACCGCACTCGTGACGAGCCAAGATAGCCACCGTCGATTTAGGCGAACATCGCGCCAAAACTCCTGAGGCCCTTGCACCTTAAAACCGATGCGTAGCTCACTCTCGGATCGCATAGCAGCTCCTCCCGTGTTCTTGGCTAACACCCGCGATAAGCTGCGGCCGGCGCAGCCGGGCGTCAGTCTTCATCGGTTTGTTGGGCAGCCGAACGAAGTAGCTGGCTGCCGTCAAAGCGGATCTCGTCCATCTGACTGCCAACCAGCATGGGAGGCGGTCGTACTGCGGAGACTTCTTGCGGCCAGTCAAAGACTACCCCGTGTCCAACACCCTGATTGATCGAGCGAAATTCAATCTGGGATACTGGTTCCACGATTCGACCATCGAATGTCCCCCCGCTCTTCGGGTCCGCGTCCAGCCTTAGGACAAGCTGAACCCCGCAGATCTTGACCTCTACGGCCGCGATGCTCCCGTTCTTGCTGAGTGGCTGGAACTCAAGGTCGAGCCCTGAAAGCGTGAACTCGTCGCTCTCGACCCATCTTAGCGCAAGAGTCCAGTGTCCTGGCCACGTCGTGCGTGCGAATGCCGCGAACACCCAAGCGTCGGGGATTTCAAGGTTGTCTACGGGCCCATCGGCAAGGGGACACACATACCTTGCCGCGATCTGCCCGCACAGGCACTTTAGAATCCACCGCTGTATCAAGCGGCCGTCGAGGTGGTCCATTCTCCCCTGCGCCGCTCCACTCTGAGCCCGAGATATGGCTTGCTGAAGACGTGCTTCGAGAGCATCCCCCGCCACATCGACGGGACTGAGCTCAGTGTTGTGCTTTCTGCACAGGACTTTGCTTGCGAGGGCCTGCGGCGAGAAGGCTTTTAGACCCCTTGATGAGAAGGGGAGATTCTCGGTCACGATGCCCCGCCCAGCATCCGAGCGACGGAGGATCGCATTGGAGACGGGATGCTCTCGCGATAAAGGACCATCGCAGTCACCGAGGCACGACGCATAGCATCTACGAGCCATTCTACGTTCTCCGCAGCGACGGCGTTGTCCGTCTGTCTGCCCAACGACCAAGCTCAGCGACCGCCGCCGGAAACGCCCGGTCGGCTGCAACAGTCGCGAACAAATTACCTGAACCGTCCAACTGCCCAGCGGGGCGGCGGTTCGCTGCAGCGCCGTCGTTAGGCGATTCGTTTGGTGGCTTTTTTGCGTATCGCATACTGCTTGTCAATGCGTCTGCGGAGCGTTTCAAGTTCGCGTTCGTACGCGTGTGCCGCAGCCTCAAACTCAAGGGAATCGAATCCAATCGTGAGCATGTAATGTTTGGACAGTCTATCTGGAAGCGCATCGTGCCAATGTGTGATCTTGGCGAGCGCGCCGTAATCATACTTGCGCGGGAGGTAAGCTGCGAACCGATAGTTGCGGCCCGGAAGCTCAATATCACCCGTGAGCTGATGTATCTGATGGGCAATCGTGTTTCGATGCTGTAGCAACGACTGAACTTCGATGCTCTCATCTGCCGTGAGTATTGAGTTGCACTCAAGCTCGCGAAAAATGCGCTTGAGCAACTTGTCGTCTTTGATGGACTGGCCACCCTTCTTAATTTCACGCCCAACTGCAAATACTAGCTGCCGCCTGAGAGCCTCTGAATAGAACAGGAACAGCGCCATTTGGAGGGCGCGGTAGACAAGGATGTTCTTTTCAAGTGCAGGAAGGCGCATCGTGTCAATCGCCTAACATTGTTCTTTCACAGAATCTGCCCTAAGCATGCTCTACAGAATGTGTGGTGAACGTGCTAAGCAGATTCTGTAAAGCACCTCGACTGAGACTGCCCGCTCACGGAAACAGCCGCTCGGCAGCCGTCGGCGGTTTGCTCTTCAGTCGAAAACTATCTCATGTCTGCGCCGACGTCAACGCGCGACACTTAGCGCACCGAAAGGGGGCGGTCCTTGTGGGATCGGTATCTTTAAACGTTCATGAATCAAGCATCAAGCTACCCTTCGACCGTTGGTTCGTCCTGCGTGCCGAAAAATATGTCGCGGCCTATCCTGCGAGCAAGTTGAAGGATTACCAGGCCGCGGAGGTGACAACCTAATCTCGGCGAAATCGGCCGCCGGGGCGAGCTGAAGGACTGGCAGTTTCGACAGGTGGTCGATGCTATACAGAAACTCTTCGAGCTCGTCGGCGTCGACTGGCTCGGGGAAGTCGACTGGGGGCACTGGCGGGACTCGGCGCGGAACCTATCAAGGAACGCATCCGAGCGTCACGCACAATTATGCGACGCCCGACCCTAATCCGGCACCCTTCGACGCCTTACGCGTTAAACACTCGGCCTTGCTGGATCAGGTCCGGGCGGCGATCCGTCGGCGAGGGTTCTCGATCAAGACGGAGCAGACCTATCTGCACTGGACGCTCCGTTTCCTCGGCTTTCTTGGCGATAAAGATCCCCGAGTCGGGCAAGCCTCGGACATAGCCCGGTTTCTGGATGAACTGGCCGTACATCGCAGGGTTTCAGGAAGCACGCAAAACCTGGCCCTGAACGCGCTGATATTCCTTTACCGGGAAGCTTTGGGACGCGGTGATCTGAATATCGGCGAGTTCACACGCGCGAAGCGGCCCCGACACGTACCGACGGTCCTGACGCAAGCCGAGGTGGCGTTGTTGCTGCGGCAACTCTCAGGCACGCATCATCTGATGGCGTCCCTGATGTACGGCACCGGGATGCGGCTGATGGAATGCTCGCGATTGCGGGTGCAGGACATCGACTTCGGGTATGGGCAAATCACCGTACGCAACGCCAAGGGCGGCAAGGATCGCGTCGTGCCCTTGCCGGAGAAGGTGATTCCGGTGCTCACCAGCCACCTCGAACGGGTGAAGGCGCTGCATGAGGCCCACCTGGCCGAGGGCTTCAGCGAGGTCTACCTGCCGGACGCGCTGGCGCGAAAGTACCCGCAAGCAGCCAAGGACTGGCGTTGGCAATACGCGTTTCCCAGCGGGCGACTTTCAGCCGACCCGCGTTCGGGCGCGGTGCGGCGTCATCATCTGCACGAGAACGGCCTGCAGAAGGCGGTGAAGGCGGCCGCCGAACGGGCCGGCATTACGAAGCGTGTCGGCACCCACACGCTGGGCACTCGTTCGCGACGCATTTGCTGCAATCCGGCTATGACATACGGACGGTGCGGGAACTGTTGGGCCACAAGGACGGCAGCACTTCGATGACCCTTCGACTTCGCTCAGGACAGGTCTACACCCACGTGCTGAACAAGGGCGGCAAAGGCGTGCAGAGTCCGCTGGACCGGATCGCGTAGCGTTCCTTCGGAACCGCAGTGCCGCGTGAAGCCGTAGCAGCGGAGTCAGCCCCCGATTGCCCCTTTCGCGGTCAAGAAATCCCAGCAAATTTCCAGTCCGGGCATGCTGTCCACGACCGTTGCACCGCGCATCTCCTCGATCAGGGCGGGACCGAAGCCTCCATTTTCGAGGCGATACCGGGTCAGGATGTGATCGGTGGGATGAACCAGCCAATACTCGCGCACTCCGTGCCGTTGGTAGAGATCGCGCTTCAGAACCTGGTCTTTGGCGGCTGTCGCCGGAGACAGCACTTCGATGATCCAGTCCGGCGCTCCCCGACAACCCGCCTCGTCCAGCTTCGATGGATCGCAGATCACGGCGATATCCGGCTGCACCACGGTATTGATCCGATCGTCCGCTTCGTCGCCTACCGGCAGGCGCACGTCGAACGGCGCCACATAGACTTCGCAGGGCTTGGCGTCCAGATAGTTGGCGATCTGCCGGAAAACCTCACCCACCAGTGTTTGATGCGTTCGCGTCGGGGCGGGGCTCATGTCGTAAGCCTCACCGTCGATCAATTCCCACCGCCTATCTTCCGGCCAGAGCCGGTAGTCGCCGTAAGTGAATCCGCATGCCGGTCGTTGTCTCAAAGTTTCCATGCCGCGAACTGGAAAGAAGTCGTTGGCCCGATGTTAGTCCAGCAGGTTGGGCATGTACAGTTGCGCCACATCGCCCCGCATGACAGCGGCCAAGCCTGTCGTCATGCCACATGCAGGTCCCTTTCCTTCAAGAGAAGGGGGTCGAAAAGAGGGCATTCCAAGCCTCGGCAGATTCATTTAACCTACTGCTTTTGCTGGGTTACGCTACGCTAACCTAGCCTACGGCTCTTGATGGTGAGGTAGCGGCTGTAGACATGCCGGAGGAAGACGAGCCCCATGACCGGCAGGAAGTAGTCGTTGCTCGCGTGGTTGGAGTTGGCTCGCAGGGTGTCGGCCGCTCGCCAGAGCCGCTTCTCTATCGCTTCGATGTGTTCCACCGACCGCATTCCTTCTGCGTGTTGGAGCGCCCTCGCGGCATACCGCGAAAGACGCATGTCCCCTGCATCCTGCCACCCTGCAGAAAGCCCGCAAGCTACCGGAATCCTAGGCTTTCCTCGTCAACCGAAGCTCACCGACAGGCGCCACGGCACCGAGATACGCGCTCATGACAATGCGGGGTCATGAAACGCGTCGCGTGCAAGCCTGCTCCGAGTACTACAGGCATGACTGTTCTGAGCTACGGGAGCGGAATCGGGGAACGAGACCGTCTGCGGGAGGGACCTCGCAGCCGAGCCTACAGGGACGTATTCACGGCGTGTCTCGGTTCCCCGGTTCGCTCCTGCAACAGCGAGGTCGGAACGATTGCCGACGGGCAGCGAGAAAACGTGCCAGCGTGTCCAATTGCTTGGACGGATGCGCTGATCTGCGGCGATCAAGGCGTCGCCCAAACCTCCTCGGGGGCAGCCGGCTCGAAGCGGCTTTGCAGGTCCAGGCCCTCGGCAATGGCCCAGATCGCGGCCGGCAGCGGGGCCGGCGGCTCCTGCTGGGTCGTGATCAGCCCGATGCGCCGTGTGAACTCGGGGGCCAGCGGCACCATGGCCAGTCCCTGCGGCGGTACGGCCAGGCCCAGCAGGCTATGCGGCACGATGCTGTGCAAGCCCGCATGGCGCACCTGAGCCAGCAGCGCCGTCATCGAGTCGGTTTCGACGACGACGTAGGGCTGGACCGCTGCCCGCCGGAAGGCGCTGTTGACGATCTGCCGATTCTGCATGTTCGGGGTCAGCAGGCACAGCGGCAAGCCCGCGATGTCCTTCCAGTTGACCTCTGCACAGTAGGCCTTGCGGGCATCCTCGGGCGCCAGCAGCATGTAGCGCTCGTGATACAGCGGCAACACGCGAAAACCCTCGGTGTCGATGTCGTCCAGGTACATCAGGCCGACGTCGAGTTCGTATTCCTCCAGCCGGCGCAGGATCTCCAGACTCGACAGCGACTGGATGCTGTGCGTGAGGTCCGGATGGGCCTCGCGGCAGGCGCGGGTCAGCAGGGACATCACGGCCGCCGCCGTCGGCACCGTGCCCGCCCGCAGCAGGCCGGTCAGGTGGTGCAGCGCCGCCGAGGCCTCCTGGCGCAGCCCGGATAACGCCGCCAGGCTATGGCGCGCCCACGCCAGCAGGCGCTCGCCTTCCGGCGTGAAGCCCAGGAAGCGGCGGCCACGCTTGACGATGGTGACGCCGAGTTCTTCCTCCAGATGGCGGATCGCCGTGGACAAGGCTGGCTGGGAAACATGGCAAGCCGCCGCCGCGCGCGCAAAGTGCTTTTCCCGCGCCAGCGTGACTAGGTATTCGAGTTGTCGGAAGAACATCAGTGGGTATCGGTTCGGATCAATTCGGGGCTATCGGCCGGCGCCGCGACGACCGGACCGTGTGAGCTCAGCGACTCGCGGCACGCTCGGCCAGCGGACCGTCGCGGCGAAACAACGGGGCGAGCTGCCGGTTCGGAAGCACGACCCGGAAGCCGCCGTCGGAATACGGCCCCACCGCATAGGGTGCAAACTCGAAAGCCAGCCCGGCCGGCACGACGACGAACGGGAATTGCCCCTGCGTCAGTTCCTTGCGGAAATCCTTGATGCTGCCGTCCCGGACGAACGAGGCCCGCTGACGCCTCAGATCGTCGATCAGACCCTTCGACACCTGATCGACCGCGCCCGGTTTCTGCTGCAGGATATCCCAAAGCGCGATGGGCCGGGCAGCGCCATCCGGAGCAATAGCATAGTTCTGCGTCGAAAACTCGGTATTGGGATGCGCGCCGCCCGCGTATTCGTATTCACTGCACAGCAGGCTGACGAGTTCCGGACGCGCGAACTCGATGTCGCAAGACCGGCCGCGGCTGATCCGCGCCAGATCCTCGGCGGTGGCCGGCGGTGTCCGCACCGCCTGCACTTCCTTGCGCACACCCAGCACCCACTCGGTATCGGCGCGCAGATGCTGGCGAGCCTCCCCGGCCAGGCGCGCGTTCAGCTTGCCGAAATGCGGATCGTCGAACTGCGGGTAGCGCACCGAGACATCGACGTCGGGACTACGGATTTCCGGCAGCGTGGCGACGCGTTCCAGCACGAACGGCAGGCTCTTCTTCCCATCCGGCGTCCGCCAGTTGCCCCGGGCCTGCTTGCCGTCTGCGGACAGGCTGCCGGTAAACGTCCCGGTGTGTTTGGCGTCGCCGTCACGCGCGTACAGCGTTTCCTTCCATTCGAAGCCGCCTTGCGGCTTGGAGGTGATCTGCAAGGACAAGTCGTGCGAGCCGCTGGCGTCGTAGCGAACGGCGCCCGAATCTTCAGCGGCAGTGCCCGCAGTGACCGTGAGGCCGATGCCTTCGCCTATCATGCCCCGATAGAAGGCGGTCTCGGCGTGGCTCGTCGAGCCGATCGCCAAGGCGAGCGTCAGCAACAAAATTTCAAAAGAACGATTCGGCATCGGTGTCGGCTCGGCAAGGTGTGTCGTTGGCGGGAGGATCGGGATTCGGAGTTCGGTCATGATCGCGCCGGACGCCCGCTCCCCTCCCCCTGAGGAAAACGGCAGGTCTCAGCCGCGCAGCGCGGCGGTCAGCAGGCCTTCGATGTCGGAGAACCGGGCCAGGTAATCCTGATGGCTCGCCTCGATGACGGCGAGGGCCTCTTTGCGACCATAGACCTCGGTGATCTCGACCTTGGCCGGCTGCTCATGCGGCACGTTCTTGTAGGTCAGGAAGTAATGCCGCAACCGCTCGATCAAGGCCGCCGGACAATCCTCGACATCCCGCCAGGCGCCGTACGACGCGTCACCTTCCATCACCGCGAGAATCTTGTCGTCCGCTTCGTCGCCGTCGATCATGCTGAGCCCGCCGATCGGAATCGCGCGCAGCAGGATATCGCCGTGCGGGATCACCTTCTCGGTCAGCACGCAAATGTCGAGGGGGTCGCCATCGCCGACGAACCCGGTCCTGCCGGTGCGCAGGCGCAGGCGCTCGGCGACGTGCTCACCGCAGTAGGTCTGGGGCACCAGCCCGTAATGCGAGGGGCAAACGTTGGAGAACTGCTGCGGGCGGTCGATCTTCAGCAGACCGCTGGCCTTGTCGAGTTCGTACTTCACGGTGTCGCTGGGCACGATCTCGATATAAGCCGTCACCACGCGGGGTGCGTCCTCGCCGATCGGCACGCCGTGCCAGGGATGGGCACGAAACAGCAGGCCCATCAGTTGCCACAGGGGTTCGCGCTTCTTCGTCATGGCGTCCTCATCCACTCAGTGATCCGCTTCGCCCCAAAGACTAGCGGGTCGGTCGACCATCCGCACCGCTTGCTCAATCGAACCGGTAGTCCCTGGGCACCACGACGATGCCCGATTCCGAGACGGTGAAGCGTGCCGCATCGGCGGCCGGATCGTGACCGATGCGCTCACCCGGCGGAATCCGCACGTATTTGTCCACGATGCAGCGGCGCAGTCGCGCGCCGGCGCCAACCTGCACGCCGTCGAACAGGATCGAGTCCTCGATCACGGCATCCTCGTCGACCTGAATGCGCGAAAACAGGATCGACCGCACCACGGAACCGCCACAGATCACGGTGCCGCTGCTCAGCATCGAGTTCACCAATCGCCCCTCGCGACCCGACGCGCCCTGACTGATGCGGGCCGGCGGATGCTGGCCGTGGTAAGTCCGGATCGGCCAGTCCGGCTGGTACAGGTTCATGGGCGGGAGCGGCGCGAGCAGGTCCATGTTGGCGGCATAGTACGACTCGATGGTTCCGACGTCGCGCCAGTAACGGTCGGGGATCACGCGGCCCAATGCGCCACCGAATCGGTAGGCGCAGACCCGATGCGTCCGGATCAGGTCCGGAATCAGATCGCTGCCGAAGTCATGGCGCGCATCGGACGGGCCATCGTCGGCGCGCAATTCGCGGCACAGCACCTCGGTCGAGAACACATAGATCCCCATGGACGCAAGCGCCTGCGACGGATCATCCGGCAACGGCGCGGGGTGTTGGGGCTTTTCGTCGAACGAACACACCCGGTGCCGGTCGTCGACGGACATGATCCCGAACGCGCTGGCTTCTGCGAGCGGAACCTGCATGCACGCGATCGTCAGGTCGGCGCCCTGCTCCCGATGAAAACGCACCATCGCGGCATAATCCATCCGGTAAATGTGATCGCCGGCCAGTATCAGGACGCAGGCCGCGTTGGAACGCTCCAGCAGGTAGAGGTTCTGGCGTATCGCATCCGCCGTGCCGGAATACCAGGACTGCCCGGTGCGCATCTGCGGCGGCACCAGCGTAATGAACTCGCCGATCTCGGCATTGAAGATGCTCCAGCCGTCGCGCAGGTGCTTCTGCAGCGAATGCGACTTGTACTGGGTCAGGACCAGCAACTTGCGCAACCCGGAGTGCAGGCAGTTCGACAGGGTGAAGTCGATGATGCGGTACTTGCCGCCGAAAGGCACCGCCGGCTTCGCGCGTTCCGCGGTCAGGGGGTGCAAGCGCCGCCCCATGCCGCCGGCCAGGATAATCGCAAGGGTCTGTTCCGGCATCGATCTGTTCTTCTTGTCCGTCGGGCACTGGTGTCACCCGTCGGGCCGAAGCGGGTGATATGGGAACTTACCCCGCCATCTTGCCGAAGTCCGCGGCGCTTGTGAACCGGCCGGCCGCACCATGTCGCAGCGCCGGGCAATGCATTACCATGCGCGAAAATCAGGAGGAGCCGCCATGCGTATTACCCATCTTGCCCGACCCTTATGGCTGGCATTGGTACTGGGAGGGTGTGCCTCGCAACCACAACCGCCCTGGCCGGCCGGGTCAGGCGGGCACTGGATCGACCTGACGCACGCCTTCGGCAAGGACACGATTTACTGGCCCACGGCCGAGGGCTTCAAGCTCGAAACGGTGTTCGACGGCACGACCGAGAAGGGCTACCACTACAGCGCCAACCAGTTCTGTGCCGCCGAGCACGGCGGAACGCACGTCGACGCGCCGATTCATTTCGCGGACGGGGCCCCGACCATCGACCGCGTTTCACTCGACCATTTCATCGGCCCAGCCGTCGTTGTCGACGTGACGGCCAAAGCCGCCGGCAATCGCGACTACCAGGTGGGAATCGACGACTTCATCGCTTTCGAAAGGCAACACGGACCGATCCCGCCGGATACGATCGTGCTGCTGCGCACCGGTTTCGGACGGTTTTGGCCGAACGCCGTGCAATACCTCGGCACTGCCGAAAAGGGCCCGTCGGCGGTCGCCAAGCTGCACTTCCCCGGCCTCGGTCCCGACAGCGCGCGCTGGCTCAGCGAGCAGCGCCACATCAAGGCGGTGGGACTGGACACGGCGAGCATCGACTACGGACAGTCGACCTTGTTCGAAAGCCATCAGGTTCTCGCCCGGGCCGGCATCCCCATCTTCGAAAACGTCGCCGGACTGGACGGTATGCCGGCCACCGGAGCCTGGGTCGTCGGGCTGCCGATGAAGATCGCCGGCGGCAGCGGCGCGCCTTTGCGCTTGATCGCACGGGTGCCCTGACGGCGACATCGCCGTTCGGCACGGCAGGCTTTTTCTTCTCCCGGCAGCGGCTCCGGGCCGCGCGATCAGCCTGGCGGCACCCCCGGCCCGCGAGGGTCGCCTGTTCGCGAACGACGCTTTTCGATGCGGCGTGGGCGGATGTCGCGGCGGGCCTGATAGAATCAGGTGAAGCGGCAAACACCCAAGCGCTGCGCCAAGCCAACGAACCGCGTTCCGGAGATCCCGATGACTGTCATGACATCCTACCCGCCAGGCACCTTCTGCTGGGTCGACCTGGCCACTTCGGATCTCATCGACGCCAGGGCGTTCTATGCCGAGTTGTTCGGCTGGGAATTCGACGAGCGCCCCGTGATGCCCGGCATGACTTATACGGTATGCCGGCACGGAGATTTCGATCTCTGCGCACTGCACGAGTTGGGACCGGACGCACTGGGCAAGCACATACCGCCGCATTGGGCCTCGCACATCTCGGTGTCCGATGCGGATCGGACGGCAGCGGCAGCGGTCGGGCTCGGCGCGACCTTGCTGAGTCCCCCTCACGACGTGGGGGATGCCGGACGTCTGGCGGTGATCCGTGATCCGACGGGCGGCATCGTCGGCCTGTGGCAACCCGGCAAACACGTCGGGGCCACGCTCGTCAACGAGCCCGGCGCGCCGTGCTGGCACGAATTGCAGACCCACGACGCCGCAGGCGCCGAAGCCTTCTACACGCGCCTGTTCGGCTGGCAGGCAAGCCACAGCGACGCAGGTGACGTGCCCTACACCGAGTTCGTGAACGGCGACCACGCCGCTGGCGGGATGTTGCAGTTGCAGCCCGAATGGGGACTGATCCCGCCGCACTGGCTGGCCTATTTCGCGGTGGCCGATTGCGACGAGACCGCCGGCCTGGCCGCGGAACTCGGCGGGTCCGTCTGCGTCGAGCCGCGCGACATTCCCGGTGTCGGACGCTTCTGTGTGCTGCAGGACCGCCAGGGCGCGGCCTTCGCCGTAATCAGCCTGCTGCATCCGGATTGACGCATGCGAATCGGGGGGACGCAGCAACCGTACAGGCGGCCCGGATTCGTGACCGGGCACCATCGGGGAGCGTGCCGATGTACCTGATCCTGCGCAACGCCGCGGTACTGGATGCCACCTTCCCGGAACGGCGCGAAGGCTGCGATGTGGTGGTTGAAGGCGATCGCATCCGCGAGGTCGCACCGGGCCCGCTCAAGGCCGCCGGCGCCACCGTCCTCGACCTGGGCGGCAGGACGCTGATGCCGGGCCTGATCGATTGCCATGTCCATGTCACGGCAACCCTGCTCGATCTCGGGGCCAACGCGCGCCTGTCGCACACCTTGCTCGCCTATCAGGCCATGCCGATTCTGTCCGGCATGCTGGAACGCGGCTTCACGACCGTCCGCGACGTCGGCGGCGCCGACCACGGACTGGCCGTTGCGATCGAAACGGGACTGATCCCCGGACCGCGGCTGTTCATCGCCGGGCGGGCCCTGTCGCAGACCGGCGGGCACGCCGATTTCCGTGGACGGTGGGACGAGAGGGACGCCGAAGGCTGTGCCTGCTGCCGGCGACTCGGCGTGCTGGGACGGGTCGTCGACGGGGTCGACGACTGCCGCCGCGCCGTTCGTCAGGAGATCAAGGCCGGTGCGCGCCAGATCAAGATCATGGCTTCCGGCGGCATCGCCTCGCCGACCGACCCGATCCATTTTCTTGGCTTCTCGATGCCGGAACTGCGCGCCATCGTCGAGGAGGCTGCGGCCGCCGGCACCTACGTCTGCGCACATGCCTACACCGCCGCGTCGATTCGCCGCGCCGTCGAAGCCGGCATCCGCACCATCGAGCACGGCAATCTGGTCGATGCCGGGACGGCCGCACTGATGGCGGAGCACGGAAGCTTCGTGGTGCCGACGCTGGTGACCTACGACGCACTCGCCGAAGAGGGCGCGGCACTCGGCTTCCCGCCCGACAGCGTCGCGAAGATCGAAACCGTCCGCAGCGCCGGACTCGCCTCGCTGGAACTGTTCAAGGCGGCCGGCGTCACGATGGCCTATGGCTCAGACCTGCTGGGGCCGCTGCATGTGCGGCAGAGCGACGAGTTCGCGCTGCGCTCGCGGGTCCTCTCGAACTTCGAGGTCATCTGCCAGGCAACGGCGAACGGGGCTGCAGTCCTGCAGATGGACGGCGAACTGGGCGTGATCCGCGCCGGAGCACTTGCCGACCTGCTGGTCGTCGACGGCAATCCCCTGCTCGACATCGATCTGCTGCGGCATCAGGGCCGGCATCTCTCCGCGATCATCCAGGGCGGACGCCTCGTCAAGAACCGGTTGCACTGAGGCGCCGTGCCAAACCCTGTTCCAGCCCCTTCCCACGCGCGGCACCGAACCCCCGCCACGACGCTGGCCGAGCTGTCCGTCGTGGCGTGTCTGGACTGCGACGCGGTCTACCGGGCGCCGCGCCTCGCCCCAGGCGAACGGGCCAGCTGCGCACGCTGCGGGGCGCTGCTGGCCGAGCGCAAGCGACACGGACTCGAGTACCCGCTGGCCCTCGCCCTGACCAGCACGGTGTTGTTCGTGCTGGCCAACGTCTACCCGCTGCTCCGCCTCAACATCGCGGGGCGCGCGCAGTCCGGCGAAATCCTGTCGAGCGTGCATCAATTGTACGAACAGGGCTACTGGGAAGTGGCCGCGCTGGTATTCGTCGTGACCATCGCGGCGCCCTTGTTCAGAATCCTCTCGGTCCTGTACGTACTCGGTCCTCTCCGGATGAGCCGCAGGGTGCCGGGTGCCGTCTTCGTCTTTCGCCTGGTCGAGATCACGCACCCCTGGGCCATGGCCGAGGTATTCATGCTCGGTATTCTGGTGGCCATCGTGAAACTCGCCGATCTGGCCACCATACAAGCCGGTCCGGCACTGTTTGCGTTCGCGGCGATGATCGTGACGATGGCCGCGACCGATGCCTCCCTCGATGACCAGGCCGTCTGGGAAAAGCTGGAACACCACTCGTGACACCGGGCCTTCTCACCGCCCGCAGCCAGGGCCTGCTCGTTTGCCACAGCTGCCGCAAGGTCTCCCGGCCGGCTCCGGGTCCCCTCGGCCACGCGGAGCGCTGCCCGCGTTGCGGGACGCCGCTGCATGCCCGCAAACCCGACAGTCTGGCGCGCACCTGGGCGCTGACGCTGACGGCCGCCATTCTCTACATTCCCGCTAACCTGCTCCCGATCATGACGGTCGTGATGTCCGGCCGCGGCGAGCCCGACACGATCCTCAGCGGCGTGAAGGAACTCCTGATCGGCGGCATGTGGCCGCTCGCCCTGCTGGTGTTCTTTGCCAGCATCACGGTTCCGGTACTCAAGCTGTTGGTGCTGGTGTATCTGTTGATCTCCGTGCAGCGGCGCTCGAAGTGGCGGCCCCGCGAGCGCACCGTTCTGTATCGCCTGACCGAAGCCGTGGGCCGTTGGTCGATGATCGACATTTTCGTGATCGCCATCCTCGTCACGCTGGTCCAGCTCGGCGCGTTGGCGACGATAGAAGCCGGCCCGGGTGCGGTCGCCTTCGGCGGCGTGGTCGTGACGACCATGCTCGCGGCGATGAGCTTCGATCCCCGCTTGATCTGGGACTGCCAGGAAGAATCGAATGACTGACGAATCACACCGGATCCGGAGCACGGCGGAGGGCGATCTGCCGGAAGACGACTTTCCGGAAGCCTCGGTAGAGACGACCCGGGGTCTTTCTCTGGTCTGGCTGATCCCGCTCGTGGCCCTGGTGCTCGGCGGATGGCTGGCCTATCGGACGCTGAGCGAACAGGGGCCGACGATCCGCATTGCCTTCAAGGAGGCGCCGGGGCTGGAAGCGGGAAAGAGCAAGATCAAGTACAAGGACATCCAGGTCGGATTGATCGAGACCATCGTACTCAGCCAGGATCTGAGCCAGGTGATTGTCACCGCCAAGATGGAGAAGCATGTCGCCAACCATCTCGGCGAGCGCACGGCCTTCTGGATCGTGAAGCCGCAGTTGGGGCTGAGCGGCGTGTCGGGACTCGACACCTTAATGGCCGGCAACTATATCGCCGTCGAGTTCGCCGAGGGCAAATCGCGACGCAGCTTCACCGGGCTCGAACAGCCGCCGCGCATCAGCGCCGAAACCCCCGGCAAGAGCTTCACCCTGGACAGCGATACCGCAGGTGCCCTCAAGTACGGCACGCCGATCTACTTCCGGGACATCCAGGTCGGACAGGTCGTCGATGTCCGCCTGTCGGAAGACCACCAACGCGTGCAAGCCGAAATCTTCATCGATGCGCCCTATGATCAACTGGTCCGCGAACATACGCATTTCTGGCGACTCAATGCGATCGACCTGTCGCTGGGCGCGCAGGGTGTCAGCCTGAAGGTGGGGTCGCTCACCACCCTGCTCGGCGGCGGGATCACCTTCGAAACCGGGAACCTGAACGATCCGGCCAGTCTACCCAGCGCGGCCGGCGCTCACTTCTGGCTGCACAAGGACTTTTCGAGCATCGCCGAAGGTTCTTATACGATGCGCCACCCTTACCTGCTCTATTTCGACGACTCGGTACGCGGCCTGAGCGTGGGAGCACCCGTGGAAATACGCGGCATTCGCATCGGCACTGTCACGGACATCAAGTTCGATCTCGACCTCGACGCACACCGGGTCCGCATCCCGGTCATCGTCGAGTTCGATCCGGAGCGGCTCGTGCCCTACGGTGCGGAAGCCGAGGTCAAGAAGTTCATCGCCGACCATGCCGCCGATATCGCCCACGGCCGGCGGCCCGCGATGGAAGCGCTGATAGACCACGGCCTCCGGGCCCGGCTGAAGACCGGCAATCTGCTGACCGGGCAGCTCTACGTCGACGTAGACTTCTATCCCGATCAGGCGCCCGCCCAGTTGAAGTACGGCGGGAAGTATCCCGAGATTCCGACCTTGCCGTCGGTCGCGGCGGAGCTTGAAAAGAGCGTCACCGAGATCGTCGCGAACCTCAAGAAGCTGCCGCTGGACAAGATCGGGCAGGAATTGCTCGGAACGGTGCAAGGAACGAATCGCCTGACGAATGCCCCGGAGTGGCGCGAAACCATCCGCTCACTCGACGCGGCGCTCAAGGATTCGCGGCAGCTGATGAAAACGGCCGATGCGAAAATCGTCAGTCTGACCGGCAGTGTCGAGAAGAGCCTGGGCAGCGCGGTGAAAGTGCTGGAGCAGATCGAACCGAATGCCCCCATGGCCGTCGATATCGGCAACGCGCTCGAGGAACTGGCGGTGGCGGCACGATCGATTCGGACGTTGACCGATTACCTAGAACGGCATCCGGAGTCACTGGTGTACGGCAAGGGCGGACAGGGAGCAAAGAAATGAAACCACGGCATCGCTTGGCACTCGCGCTCGTCGCCGTGGCGCTCGTCACGGGCGGGTGCACCAGTCCCGAACCGCGCTTCTACGTCCTGGCGGGGCCGGTGCGATCGGGCAAGCCAGCGCAGGCTGCGCCCGCGGGGGCTGCTGCCATCGGGCTCGGGCCGGTGCAGTTCCCTGGCTATCTCGACCGGCCGCAGATCGTCACGCGCTCCGGGCAGAACGAACTCGATCTGGCAGAGTTCGAGCGCTGGGCCGAGCCGCTGAAGGACAACGCGGTACAGGTGATCGCGGATACCGTCTCCCAAAACCTGGGGGGTCGTAAGGTCGTGATTTTTCCCTGGAAGCGGGCCACGCCGATCGCCTATCAGATCGTTGCCGACATCAAGCGCTTCGACCGGACGCTCGGCGGCGAGACCGAATTCGTCGTGCGCTGGAGCCTGCTGACGGCGGACGGGCAGACAGAACTGCTCAGCCGCGATGTTAGCTATGCGGAGTGGCCGGTCGACGACGCCTATCCGACGACCGTCGCCGCCATGAACCGCACCCTGCTGAAATTCAGCCGCGACGTGGCGACGGCGATCCGCGAGCAGGACAGCCGCGAACGCCCCGCGGCGCCACCATCCGGAACGGGGCGATGAGCACCGCGCCGTCCGAACGAACGGAAAACACCGCACCGGGTCCGGTGAGGCCGCGACGCCGCCTGCCGCCGATTCCCAGCGGGGAGGCCTATTACCCCTATCTGTTGCTGGCGCTGATCTTGTTGACGCTGGCCTATCCGATCATCACCGTATGGCCGGCCGGTCGCATGATCGAAAAGGCGATTATGGCCGCCGTGTTGATCACCGGCACGCTGGCGACCTACAAACGGCGGTCGCAAATCCTGTTGACCGCCGCGATGCTGGTCATCATGGTTTCATCCGGCATTGCGACGGAGATGCGCCACGATGCAGCCGGATGGCTGCTGATCACGTTTCTGTCATCGATCACCGGGTTCCTGTCGCTGGTGACCTGGCTGCTGGCACGCGACGTTTTTTCGAAGCGGAATCGCGTTACGGCAAACCTGTTGTACGGTGCCGTCAGCGTTTACATGTTGATTGGCACTGCGTTTGCCGCGGTCCACTTCCTGATCGAACAGGTCGCACCCGACTCCTATCATTGCGGCTCCCCGCAATGCGACGGCGTCCCGCGGATCGCCGCCTACGTATATTTCAGCTTCATCACACTGTCGACCGTCGGTTACGGCGAGATTCTGCCGAACAGTCATGTAGCCGGCACGCTGTCTTACGTCGAGGCGATCGTGGGTCAGATGTACGTGGCCATCCTCGTCGCGCGGCTCGTGGGCATGCAGATTGCGCATAGCCTCAACGATTGATCGCGGGCCGCCCTCGTGCCCCGACCAGTCTCCTTCGCGACGCTAGAGTCGCTGCGAGGCTCGCCTCAGGCGCCGGCGCCGGATCCCGGTGACATACAACACCAGGGGCACCCAGCCGGCAAGACTCCACAGCAGGCGTCCCGGCGTGCCCAGCACCTGCCCGGTGTGTAGCGCGCGAATGAAGTTCAGAAAAGCGTCACCTGCCGGTCGTGGGGTGACGCGCTCCACGTGCAGGATATGGCCGCTGAACTGGTCGACGCAGACGATGGCCGCCGTGCCTGCTGCCGAAGCCTGGCCGGGCGTTCCGAACCAGATCTGGTGCGAGCCGGTGGAGGTGTCTGGCGTGATCAACCGCTGCACCGGGCTTTTGGGGAAGAGCCCGCGAGCGATGAGCAACGCCGCACCGAGGGAAACCGGGTTGCTGTTGGGTATCGCCTCGCTCTTGACGTCGAGTCGATCGTGGATGTCCCCCATCGCACTGGACGATTTGAAAGCCGACTCCAGCCATTCCGGGAAGACCAGATGCAGCCCCGACAGGGCCACCATGAAGAGAATCAACGCGCCGTAGACACCGGCCGCGCGATGGATCTCGAACAGCAGGCGGCTGGAATGGGCGGGCGGCAACGTGATCCTGAGGGATTGTCGCACGCGCCCACGGCCCGGCCACCACAGTGTCAGGCCGGTGGCGAGGGAGACCAGCAACAGCGCGGCCACACAGCCGACGACGGTGCGGCCGAAGCGCCCCATGAACAGTTCCTCATGCAGTTTCAGGATCCACGTCATCACCGTGTCTCCCCAGAACCGGCTGGCGACAACCTCGGCCGTATACGGGTTGACCGAAACCATCAGAGGCGCATAGAACTCGTCATAGGTCTCGGCCGGCTTTTCGAACCAGGCGGTGACCACGCCGTCCGGCCGCTCCGGCATGACCAGGGTCCAACTGCCGAAGCGGCGCGGGTGAGCCGCCTGGACCGCCGCGAGCAGTTCGTCCGCCGAACGATACCGCGCGCCAGATTCGCTGACCGTCAGTCGCGGGTTCAGCCAGCGGTCGAGTTCGTTGTGGAAGACGTTCAGACTCCCGGTCAAGCCCATCACGACGAACAGGACGCCCACACTCAATGCCAGCCCCCGATGCAGCGCCAGCCAGAACGGCCGCAAGCGGGAGGATGGCACACGCGCGAGGAGGTCACGCGCCCAGCGGGCGGCGTGCTGAGCCTGATGTACCCAATATTCCCGGTTCGTCACCGAATACCTTGTCCGTCGCGATTGTTTGATCCGTTAACCGTGCGCACCCGCCCGTGGGCTAGGTCCTGCACGGCCGGGGATGATACCTTAGAGGCGCGAGGCACTGACGCCTTTGCCCAGGACCGAGGGATCGTCGTCCGTAACGCTGGACCAGCCTGCCGGGAGCACGTTCGATCGCCATGACCTGCTTTGCCAACACCTGGCTGAAAATTGCTTTGCTGCGAGGTCTGCGCGATGCTCGCCCGACGCCCGCGCGTCGGCACAGCGTAAATCGCGGCCATACGGGAGTCCCTCACCGCCTGCCGGGAGCGGCTTTCGGCACGTCGCAACGGCGAGCCGCCCGAGGCGCCCGCCCAAGTCACATTTTCCGTAGGAGACGCTGAAGTCCGGACGACCGTCCGCCGTGACATAACCGACCATAAGCCACTGATGGGGCAGGCACCTATGAAACTCGACGACTACATCAAGAGCAAGGCACTGGTCCGACTCGAAGACTTCGATCAGGAATTCTTCCACCTGCTGGACGTCAGGGACGGCAAAGCTCTGGCGATCGTCGTCAACCCCATCGCAGGACGGACCCTTTACCGGGTCGACGCCGAAACCGAACAAGGCAAGCCGACCACCCGCTATTTCAGTCGGTTCAAGGACGCCTACCAGGCCTATTTCCAGGATCCTCCCCGCAAATGGACGCCGGTGGTCGTCAAGTAGCACCGATCGGACAGCCCAGCCGACCCGGATCAGGGGAGCAGCGCGATCGGACCAGCCCTACGCACACCCTCAGCCTTCCGGTTCCGATTCGTCGTTCGGCGTCTTCTTCGCGCGCCGACGCCCTTTCCCGGTCACTTTGGCCAGCACCTTCCCGATCCCGGCGATCACATAGCGGCGCTCGCCCGGCTGAAAAACGAGGAACCACATCACCAGCACCGACCACAGCGGCGCCCCGGCCAGGTTGGCGATAAGCTGGGCCTGCCGATCCGGGAAGTAAAGGTTGAAAGCGATCACCGGGACCACCGTCATCATGACGAGAAACGCGAGCCTGACCAGAACGCGTCCGGAGAATGCCCGGACACTGAATCCGGCGCGTTTTCTGAGCAGCACCATGCGAGCAATCAAGCCCATCAAGGACAATCCAATACTGACAAAAAAGACGGAGTAAGGCGGCATTCCCTGCTTCAACAGCAGATACGCGATGGGAATATTAAGGAGCAGCATACCCCCGACAATCACCTGTATCTTCGCGATCTTTCCGGTCGCTCTCGCGACGGTCAACAAGGTCGACGACAGCACGACGAACAGCGCATCGATAAGTATCAGACGGGAGAACTCTGATGTGTACTCAGGAACCCGCGTAAGCCATAGGCGCAGAATCAGATCCATCTCGAACAACAGGGGGAGACACATCGTGAACATCAGGAAGAAGCTGATCTTCGTAGCCTGAAATACCAGCTTGTACATCGAGACCCTGTCGTTGCTAGCGTAGGTCTTGACGATCTGCGGGTTCGAAGCCGTATTGATCATGCTCGAAAACGTCCGAACCTGGCCATTGATCTGGGTCGCAATTCCGTTCGCCGCATTCACGGCGGGTCCAAAGAAGGTATTGAACAGAATGCTCGTACCCTGAGTCTTCGCGATGGTGGCCAGGTTTTCTATCACGTTCCAGCTGGCAAACCCGGCCAGTTCGCGATAGAGCTTCTTCTGCCTGACGATGCGAAAGCGGCTCTCTTTGTAGAAAATCCAGCAGACGATATAGTTGACCAGGAGTGTCGCTGCCGAGATTGCGAAGACCAGGACGGCATAGAGTTGCAGTTTGTCGTGCTGCGTCGACAGCAGCGCAATCGCTGCGGCAAGCTTGCCGAAGGTCGCGACGAGATTGATGAGCGCTGTTCCGATCATGTTTTCCCGGGCACTGAAAATGCCGGAACACGGAACGGTCATCACGGTGCAGATAAACGTCAAGATAGTGAAATGCAAGACCCACTCCGCCGCCACCAGTCGCTCGGGAGGAATGACGAGGTACGTCCTAAGAAACCAGAATCCCGCCGTTTCACCTATAACGAAGACTAAAAAAGAAATAGCCAGATGGATCGAGAAGGCAACATTAAATACATTCCTGACGCCTTCCGGCCTGTTCTGAGCCATTTCGACGTTGAGGTACCGTTGCACCGAACCCGTCATGGTGGTCTGCAGAAACTTGAGCAGTAGCACCACGCCACCGACGACGCTGAAGATACCGAAATCGACGAATCCTAGCGCCTGCAGTGTGACTCTTGAGGTATAGAGAACCACCAGCGTATTTATGATCAAATACACATACATTACACCGGTGTTCAGAGCCACTCTCTTGACGTTAAGCACTATGTCGTTCCTCTATTCGGAAAAGCATCTTGTATAATGAGACTGGCCGCGGTGTCTCGGTCGATTATTTCCGGCCGCGTCGATCGAAAACCCAGTTCGCCACCCCGTGCGAAGCCAATGGACGGCCACGGCGAAGAGAAACCCCAAGGGGCGCGACAGACCTGCGGGCATTGACTGCAAATGCCAACGTCAGGATTGGGGCAAACCCAACAACATGACGGGCACCGTGACTGGGAGAGGAGCGCCGGAAGCGTCGCACAACGGATGTCGGCAACGGTATTGGGTGGCGTGCGGTCGGCGGCTGGTGCCGATGGACGCTGATCAGTACCCGCCCCCAAGCGGTAAGCGATGGCAAAATCGGTCATGAACGTTCCTGCAGTATATCTGATATGCCTTTCCGCTGTCCCATACCGGAATCCGCTCAAAGAACGAATGGATAATCTCCGACAACCCGCGCAGCGGCCGGGCCTGGCGCGTGGCCCGGCCGGGAGACACGCATGCACAACACGAAATTGGGCATTGCCTCCGTGCGCATACTGATTGCCGAGGATGACCCGATGATCGGGAAGAGCGTTCAGGGCGCGCTCCGCCAGGAAGGCTATGCCGTCGATTGGGTGCAGGACGGTCTCGCGGCGGAACTGGCATTGCGGAACGGCGTCTACGACCTGCTGCTGCTCGATCTGGGCCTGCCGCGCAAGAGCGGACTCGCGATACTCCAAGCCCTGCGCGCCCGGCACGATCAGACGCCGGTGTTGATCCTGACCGCGCGTGACGCAATTCCCGACCGCGTCGCCGGGCTGGACGCCGGCGCCGACGACTATCTGGTCAAGCCCTTCGACCTGAACGAACTGAACGCCCGGATCCGGGCTCTGGCCCGCCGGCGCAGCGGACGCCCCACCCCGTTCATTGAGCATGGGAGCCTCCACGTCGACCCGGCATCCCACGCAGTCCAGCTCGATGGGGTTCCGGTCACCCTGTCTGCGCGGGAGTTTTCTTTATTGACGGCGCTACTCGAGAACCCCGGTGTCCCATTGTCGCGAGCGCAACTCGAGGACCGCATCTACGGCTGGGGCGAAGAAGTCGAGAGCAATACGGTCGAGGTCTACGTGCATTCGCTGCGCCGCAAACTCGGCGCAGGCTGGATCAGGAACGTGCGCGGTGTCGGCTACCTGATCCCGAAGCAGCCGTGACGTCGATCCGTCGCAGGCTGACCGTCGCCCTGCTTGGGACGATCGCGCTGGCCGTTTTGCTCGGTGGCGCCGCGATCCACCATGAAGCGCGCGAGGAAGTGGATGAACTCCTCGATTACCAGCTCCGCCAGCTCGCGCTCTCGGTCGGCGACCAGGTCTGGGGCCCGGGTTTCGTGCCTCACGGCCACGCTGGAGGGGAAACAGACTTCGTGATCCAGGTTTGGGGGCCCAATGGCGTCAGCCTTTACTTCTCGCGCCCGCATCAGATCCTGCCGGTCGGCTCCGAACCCGGGTTCTCGACCATCGAGACGCGTGAGGGGGCCTGGCGCGTCTACGTGACGCGGACGCCATTGCAGCTGATTCAGGTCGCCCAGCCGATGACGGTGCGGAATACGATGGCACTCGCCGCCGTGACCCGTGTGCTGACCCCCATGTTGCTGTTACTGCCCGTGCTCAGCCTGCTGATCTGGGTCATCGTCGGCCGAGGACTCGCCCCCCTTCGGCGCCTCGCCCGGGCCGTCGCATTGCGCAGCCCCAGCGGTCTGGAACCGCTCCCGGTCACGGACACCCCCGAGGAAGTCATGCCTCTGGTCCAGTCGCTGAACGACCTGCTGCACCGTCTCGACGAAGCCTTGGCCGCGCAGAAGGCATTCGTGGCCGACGCCGCTCACGAACTGCGCACGCCGATCGCCGCGCTCCAACTGCAGGTCCAGATGCTGGAACGCGCGACCAACGACGACGAGCGCCGGGGCGCACTCGACGACCTGCAGGCGGGTGTCCGCCGGGGAACCCATCTGGTGAATCAGTTGTTGACGCTGGCACGGCAGGATCCGGATCTCACCGACCGCACCAAGAGTCCGGTGAACCTTGGCGAACTGGCCCGCTCGACGGTGGCCGAACATGCGGTCGCCGCGGACGAGCGGCAGATCGATCTCGGCTTAACGCACGTGGACGACGCGGCCGTCATCGAGGGGAACGCGGACAGCCTGCACATCCTGCTGCGGAATCTGGTCGACAATGCCTTGCGCTACACCCCGGCCGGCGGCGCCGTCGACGTCGCGGTGTCGGTCTCCGGGCCCGATGCGGTGCTCGATGTCGCGGACAATGGACCCGGTATCCCGCCCGAGGACCGCCAGCGCGTGTTCGACCGCTTCTACCGGGGCAGCGGTACGGGCGAAACGGGCACCGGTCTCGGTCTCAGCATCGTCAAGTCGATCGCCGACCGGCACGGTGCGCGCGTGGAACTGGGTAGTTCGTCCGCCGGTGGGCTGAGGGTGTGCGTACGCTTTCCGCTGTTCCCGCGCATGAAAGGCTAACGTCGCGAAGGCTGAACTCCGTGGCCGGCGCGCATCGGGCGAATCGATGCGGCGCGAGGACCTTAAGCTTGCTTTAAGCCAGGCACCGCTATCGTGTACCCCGTCGCAACAACCTGCTTCGGGAGATACCCATGGCAAACCCTGTTCTACAGCAAACCCTGATCGCGGCTGCCGTCGCCGCAACCGTTTCGGGCGGCCTGGTCTACTTCAGTCGCGATAATGCGCCGCAGACCGCCATCAGGCAGATCGCCGCGCCGTCCGAACAACCCGCTCCGTCCCGGTCGACCGTGGCTGCACTGCCCAATTTCGCGGCCATCGCGGCCGAGAGCGGCGCGGCCGTCGTCAACATCAGTGTCAGCGGGACCACGAAAGTCAGCGCGCGCGGTCCGAGCCCGTTCGGCGGGGAGCCGCCCCTTTCCGAGTTCTTCCGGCACTTCCAGCCCCCCATGCCGCAGGAAGAAGCCCCCCAGGCCAAGGGCATGGGGTCCGGTTTCGTGATCCGTCAGGACGGTCTGATCATGACCAATGCGCACGTCGTCGACGGGGCATCCGAGGTTACGGTCAAGCTGACCGACAAACGCGAGTTTCCGGCGAAAATCATTGGCATCGACAAACCGACCGACCTCGCCTTGTTGAAGATCGAAGCCCAGGGACTGCCGGCCGTCAAGCTCGGGAATCCGGACGATAGCGGGGTAGGCGACTGGGTGGTCGCGATTGGCGCACCCTTTGGTTTCGAGAACAGCGTCACCGCCGGAATCATCTCGGCAAAGTCCCGGTCGCTGCCCGAGGAGGGCTATGTGCCTTTCCTGCAGACGGACGTGGCGGTGAATCCGGGTAACTCCGGCGGCCCCTTGTTCAACCTTAAGGGCGAAGTGATCGGCATCAATTCACAGATCTACAGCCGGACCGGCGGCTACCAGGGGCTCTCGTTCGCGATCCCGATCGACGTCGCACTGAAAGTCGAGCAACAACTCGTCGAACACGGCAAGGTGAACCGCGGCAAGCTCGGCATTGCCATCCAGGACGTCAACCAGGCGCTCGCCGACTCGTTCGGCATGGAAAAGCCCGCCGGCGCGTTGGTGGTCTCGGTACAAGCCGACGGTCCCGGCGCCAAGGCGGGCATCGAACCGGGCGATGTCATCACGCAGCTCGATGGGCGCCCGATCGGCTCGTCCGGCGAACTGCCACCGCGGGTGGCCGACCTCAAACCGGGAACGGAGGGTCGTTTGACGGTCTGGCGCAATGGCGCCAGCCGCGAGCTGAAGGTACAGGTCGGAGCACTTGAAGACGTCGCCGTTGCCGAAGAGGCCCCCATGACCGAGCCCAAGGGTCGGCTTGGCCTCGCGGTGCGGCCGCTGACGCCCGAGGAAAGCCAGCAGGCCGAGGTGTCCGGCGGACTCGTCGTCGAACGGGTGGCAGGACCTGCCGCCAAGGCCGGCGTTAGACGCGGCGACGTCGTCCTGGCCGCGAACGGGCAGCCGATCAGGAATGCCGAGCAACTCCGCGAACTGGCCGAGCAGGCCGGCAAATACCTCGCCCTGCTCGTCCAGCGCGGCGACGCGCGGCTGTTCGTGCCGCTGGAACTGGGATGAGGTCGCCGCGGCACCGTAGTATCGTATCGCCGTCTCACAATGACCTCAGGAGTGCCATCATGAAATCTGCTCCCGCAACGCTCGCGTTGGCCGTTCTGGTTTCTGCGCTGGCCGCACAGGCCGAAGAGGGTACGACACCCGCCGCCGTCAAGGACGCCTTCGCGAAAGCCTACCCGCAAGCCGTCGATGTGGATTACGAGACCGAAACGAAGGACGGTAAAACCGTCTACGAAGTCGAGTTCAAACATCAGGGAAAGGACATGGAGGCGCTTTACACCGCGGACGGGACGCTGATCCGCAGCGAAATGGAAGTGGCGGTCGACACGCTGCCGGAGCCGGTCCAGAAAGCGCTGGCAACGGCACACCCCACGGCGAAACTCAAGGAAGCCGAGATGCTGATGAAACCCGACGGCAGCGTGTTCGGCTACGAAATCGAACTGAAGGAGGGAAAGGTCGAAACCACGGTCGAGATCGCCGGCGACGGCACGATCCTTTCGACCGTGTCCGAGACCGAGGACGACTGACCGATCGGCGAGCCTCGCGGCCGGTCGCGAGCCCCCGCAAGGATGGCGTTGCCGCGAATCCCCGGCAACGCGACAGGGTCTCAACGGGTGTTCAACAGCCTCAGGAAAGCCTCTTTCTGAGGCTCGGTGAGCAGATTCAAATTGAGTTGCAAGCCGAGAAAAATGCCCGACAGGTGCGCCACGCGGGCCTGAACCTTCAGGGTTTCGCGCGGCGCGCCGGGCGCACGAAAGGTCAGCGTCAGCACCCCGGTATCACCCAGCCGGGGTTTGCGCGTTGCGGCGATGGCCAACTGCGGGCTCTGCATCGTCGCCCGCTGACCCGACAGGTCCCGGGTGTTTCCGTTCAGCGGGATGGCTCCCGGCGCTTCGAAGAGGCAAGGGACGCGTATTTCTTTGGTAGCGATCATTCGGTACGGCATGGCGCATGATCGCCCCGAGCCGCACCCGACTCAAGCCGTTTGACGCGACGAAAGCCTCGCGCGCGTGCATACCGTTCACACCCCCTTCCAGTAACGGGAGTGGGACCGGGGAGACGAGCCACGCCGTAAAGACATCCGTGTCGGCTCGGCTGCGGGGTCCTTCCCGCAGACGGTCCCGTCTCCCCGGTCCCACTCCCATTGCCGCTCCAAGGGGTGTGAACGGTTACCGCGGGCGCCACCTCCGGGCACAGTCAGCGGCCAAGAGAGGGGCGCTTCGATCCGCCCGGCGGCGCGCCCATCGCCGGGCTTGCGACCAGGCCGCGATGGTCGCTTTCGAATCCGGCGCGGCGCAACCGTGCATACAGCGGCGATTCGTGAACAGGACGGCCGTTCAGCTTCTCGATGACCAGAAAGCCCCGGCGCGCCGGCATCGCGATGGTGTTCAGCGCCGCGAACACCGCTTCCCAGATCAGGTCGGGAAAGGAAGCGTGATCGAACAGCGTGATCTGACGCCCATTCTGTGCCGCATACGCCGCCAGCCGGCCGCGATACAGCACCACCCAGGCACCGGGGACACGGCGCAGCACCGCATCGCTGCACTCCTCGCATTCCGGCCAGGGGAGGAATCCCCCATAGGGATTGGCAGGATCGAGAGCCGCAAGCACGGTCAGTTGGTGCGGCATCACGGACTCTTCATCCGGTTCGTCGGCCGGATTACAGGCGCGCAGGCGGTCGATGGCTCCCCGGTAGGCGAACTGGCTGCCCGCCAATCCCTCGACGAAGTAACCGCGCCGCAGCTTCCCGCCCTCTTCCATTGACCTGAGAACCGTATGGATGGGCGCATACCCGCCGGGGAAATCCTCGGTCTGAACGATCTCGCGACTGACGAGCCCGTAGCGTTCCAACAAGACCTGCGCCCGGGCGAGCGCCTGCGCCGTCACGGTCGTGTTCGGGTCGGACAACTGCGACACCAGCGACCAGCGCCCCCCGGCCAATGCCTGAGCGCCCCGTCGACCGGAATTGCCCGCCGAACCCGCCCGTCGGCCGAGAGCGCGCAGGGGCGCGAAGGTGTCGTTGGTCAGCCAGCCCGCCCAGACCAGATCCCATAGCGCCGCGGTGAACTCGCGCAGCGTGGGCTTGCCCTCGAGATCCCGCGCCGCCGATTCCAGCTCAAACAGGAACGAGGCGCCCCGTTGGCGGAGATAGTCGATGATCGCGCGGTGCAATGCCGTATCGGGCGGGTCGCCGAGTTTCGGGTCGATCAGAGCCCGCGCGTGATCGCGGCGGTACAGCGCGATCCGTCCGTCCGAAGGGCCGAGCGCGCTGCGTCCGACCCACACGATCGCCCCCGTCGCCGCGAGTTGGTCGAGCAGGTCCGGCGAGTAACCCGGCACACGCCGCGGCAACACAACGCGATCGAGCAGACTCCATGGCAAAGCCAGGCCCTCCAGTTGGCCGATGACCTCCAGCAGGCGCTGCGGTCCCCCGCGCTCGGCACCGATACCATGCCATTGCGGCAGGAAGATGCCCAGCACCGACGCATCCAGCGCCGCGGCCTCGTTCCTGAGCCGGGCGACCGTACCGCGCTTGATCCGTCGCAGCACCTCCGCATCGCACCATTCCGCTTCGGACCCGGCCGGGCGGATCTCGCCGCGCACCAACATGCCCTCGGCCACGAGCAGGCTCAGGACAGGGTCGACCTGTGCGGGGCGAAGGCCGTAGCGTGCGGCCAGGCGGGCGGTCACGAAAGGCCCGTGCGTGCGGGCAAAGCGCGTGCACAGCCGCGGCAAGGGACGCTCTACGGAAGCGAGGAAGGATTCCGGCAAGCCCGAGGGGGGCACGGTTCCCAGCGCATCCCGAAACAGGCCCGCGTCCTCGGCGGCGATCCAGCGCTGTTCGCCAGCCACATTGAGCTTGCAGGCCCGACGCTCGGCAGCGAGCGACAGCAGCCATTCCCCGGGATCCTCATCGCACCGGGCGCGAATCTCGTCGAGACCGAGATCACCAAGGCGCCTGAGCACATCGTGGAGTTCGTCACCATCCCGGGCCCGCCGTCCGTCAGCCAGATGCTGGAGATCCTGCTCGATCTCATCGATCACGTGCTCGTCGAGCAGTTCGCGCAGCTGCGCCTGCCCCAGCAATTCGGCCAACAGCCGGCTGTCGACCGTCAGCGCCTGAGCCTTGCGCTCGGCCAGCGGTGCATCCTGTTCATAGAGATACGCCGCAATGTAGGCAAAGACCAACGACCGCGCGAACGGCGATGCCGTGCGCGTTTCGGTCTCGATCACCTGCACCGTCCGGCTGCGGATCGCCGACATCAGATCTTCGAACCCGCCCAGGTCGAACTGATCGCACAGCGCCTGGCGATAAGTCTCGAGGACCAGCGGAAAAGCCGGGTAGCGCTTGACCGCGGCCAGCAAGCCCTGGGCCTTCAGCCTTTGGACCCACAAGGGATTGCGGGAACCGGGCCGCCGCCGGGGCAGCACCATCGAGCGGACCGCATTCTCCCGGAACAGGCCGGCGAACAGCGCCGTGTTGGCCAGCTCGGCCGTGACCGCGTCCCTAGCCTCGTCGGGATCGGGCAGCAACCCGTCCAGCGCAGGCAACTCGTCGACGTCCGCCAGGCGAAGCACGATGCCGTCGTCGGTATACATGACCTGCACCTCGAAGCCGCTGCGCAGGCTCAGCTGGTGCTGTATCGCCATGGCCCAGGGTCCGTGGATGCGGGCCCCAAACGGCGACAGGATGCAAACCCGCCAATCGCCCAGTTCGTCCCGGAATCGCTCGACGACGATGCAACGGTCGCTGGGTAGCGTGCCGGTGGCCTGCTGCTGTTCGTCGAGGTATGCGGCGAGATTCTGCGCCGCGAGTTCGTCCAGCGGCGTCTCTTCCTGCAGCCATCGCCGGCGCTGAGCCGGACCCTTCCCCGACAGTTCACGGAGCAGCTCACCCAGCGCGCGACCCACGACCAAAGGACGACCCGGACCTTCGCCCCGCCAGAACGGCAACCGCCCCGGCTCGCCGGGTGCCGGCGAAACCAGGACACGGTCGCGAGTGATTTCCTCGACCCGCCAGGTCGTCGCACCGAGCAGCACGCAGTCCCCGGTTCGTGTCTCGAACACCATCTCTTCGTCGAGTTCCCCGACCCGCGGTCCGTTTGGCACGAGGTAGACGCCGTAGTTGCCACGATCGGGTATCGTTCCGGCGTTCAGGCGTGATCGCATTGCCGCGCCGCGCCGGGGCGACAAGCGGTCGGCCGCGCGATCCCAGGCCAGCAACGGACGCAGATCCGCGAATTCATTCTCCGTGTAGCGCCCCGCCAGCATGTCGAGTACGGCCTCCAGCAACGGCCGGGACAAGGTCCGATACGGATGGGCGCGGCGGCAGCACTGCAGCAACTCATCGACGGTTGAGGGATGCACCACGCATTGGGCGACGACCTGCTGCGCCAGCACGTCGAGCACGTTTTGCGGTACCTGAATGGGCTCGATTTCGCCATGCAGCATGCGCTGACCGATCACCGCGCATTCGAGCAGATCGCCGCGAAACTTGGGGTAGATGCGCCCGACGCTGGTCTGACCGACCTGATGCCCGGCGCGCCCGACCCGCTGCAGCCCGCGCGCGACCGAGCCGGGCGACTCGACCAGCACGACCAGGTCGATGGCCCCCATGTCGATGCCCAGTTCCAGTGACGAGGTCGCGACGATGCCCCGAATCCCGCCCCGCTTCAGCTGGTCTTCGATCTCGGCACGCTGGGCCGGCGACACGCTGCCATGGTGCGCCCGTACCAGGTCCTCGCCGGCTTCATCGTTGAGGCGCTGCGCCAGCCGCTCGCACAGGCCTCGGCTGTTCACGAAAATCAGTGTGGAGCGGTTCGCGCGGATGTCGTCCAGCAGGCGCGGATAAATGGCGGGCCAGATCCCGCGTTCCGTTTTGGGCCGGCCCAGTTCGCGGCTGTAGAGCTCACCCAGAATGGAGCCACCGCGCAGCCGCTCCTCCGGCATCGCCGACGCGACCTGATCACTTTCGGGCGTCGCCATGACGATGCGCAGGTCGAGCTGCGGCGGCGCCGAGGCATCGACGATCTCGACCGGCCGATCGCCACCGAGGAAGGCCGCAACCTCGGCCGCCGGATGGACCGTCGCCGACAGGCCGACGCGCTGCGGATCGTCTTCGCACAGCGCCGAGAGACGCTCCAGCGACAACGCCAGATGCACGCCGCGCTTGACCGGCGCCAGCGCATGCACTTCGTCGACGATCACCGTCCGGACGCCCCGAAGATTGTTGCGGGCCTTTGCGCCGAGCAGCAGGTACAACGATTCGGGCGTCGTGACGAGGATATCGGCGGGCTCCCTGGCCTGTCGCAACCGCTCGCGCTGCGGCGTATCGCCGGTCCGGACGTCGACCGTGATGGACCGCGCCGGCAAACCGAGCCGCTCGGCCGTGCGGCAGATACCGACCAGCGGCGCGCGCAGGTTGCGCTCGATATCGTGGACGAGCGCCTTCAATGGAGAGATGTACAGCACCTTGATGCCGGGCTCGTACGCCGGCGCCGAGAACAGGCTGTCGATTGCCGCCAGGAAGGCCGCCAGCGTTTTTCCACTGCCGGTCGGGGCGAGCAACAAGGCGTGACGACCGGCCTCAAGAATCGGCCAGCCGCGGCGTTGCACTTCGGTCGGTGCCGGAAAGTTACTGTCGAACCAGGCCTTGGCCGCGGCACTGAACATAAGTGAGGACGATGGACACGCGTTATCCGGACGGGAGGAACATCCACAGGGCAGCCATGTCGGCAGGATGGGCGCTAACAGTCAGGCTCGTTGACTAAGCTATGCGTAGTAATCGAGTCAGCGTCTCTCTGACAGAGTGAGCGCATGCCGGGACGACGGGGCCTGCAGCGGCTCGCGCCGGGACCGAGCGCCCACGGCGAGTGTCGCAATTCCTCCCGACGTTCGCAATCGGACACCAAGGTCGTGAGCGGTGATCGCGGGACTCAAGAGTTGACAAGCTCTCGCGGCCTCCGCATCCTCCGCCTCGCCTGCGCAGGCCCGCTGGGCGGCTCTCGGAAGGGGGCGGGAAGGCCAACCTCGAGCTCTGCGCGAATACCGGATCAGGAGATCGCTCTTGGATGCACAAAACGTTGCGGTCATCATCGCCGCCTACAATGCCGCCGGTACGATCGCTCGCGCCATCCGTTCGGCCCTGGCCGAGCCGGAGGTCGTCGAGGTCGTCGTCGTGGATGACCGCTCCCGCGACGCGACGGTCGAGAACGCACGCGCTGCCGACGACGGCACAGGCCGTCTCAAGGTGATCGTCCAAGCCGAGAATCGCGGACAATCGGCCGCGCGTAACCGGGGCATGGACGAAAGCCGGGCCGAATGGGTCGCCGTGCTCGATTCCGACGATTTCTTTCTGCCGGGACGAACCGCCGCGCTGCTGGCCTACGCAGATCGCGCAGACTTCATCGCGGACGACATCTGGCAGGCCGATGAGGCTTCGCTGGACCAGCCCCCCCGCAGCCTGATCGGCGAGGCGTTGAGCGAACCACGACTGGTCGGATTCGATGAATTCGTCCTCTCGAACGTGCCCAGCCGTGGCCGCAAGGAACTGGGTTATGTCCAGCCCATCATGCGGCGCAGCTTTCTGGAACGTCACGCGCTCCGCTATCAGGAGCACATGCGCCTGGGCGAAGACTACGAGTTGTACACGCGCGCCATCGGCTGTGGCGCACGTTTCCTGCTGGTACCCGGGTTGGGCTACGTTGCCGTGGTCCGCAGCGATTCGCTGAGCGAACGTCATCGCGTCGAAGACCTGCTGCATCTCCGCAATTGCGACCGGGAACTCGAGCAACTGGCGGGGCTGACCGACAGCAATCGCGCGGCGCTGCGACAACACGCGATCAATGTCGACTGCCGCCTGCAATGGCGTCTGCTGATCGACGCCCTCAAGCAACGCAGGCTGAGCGCCGCTCTGGCAAGCTTCGCCCAGCCCTGGCCGGTGCCGTGGTACCTCACCCGCCGCCTGATGGAACGCGCGCTGCGCCGGATTTCAGGGAGTTAGGAAGCAGGAAACCGCGAAACCAAGGCCCTCACGGCTTTACTCGCAACCGCGCCAGGCGCCCGGTGTTCACGAGGACGGAAGCCCCTTCCCGGCACCGCCCCATGGCCATCCTGCTGGCCGCCTTGTCTCCGTCCGACCTGAACCAGACGTCTCGCGGCACAGGACAGCAAGCACCCAGACGCCCCTCGGCCACACCGCCTCTGCAGTGCCCGTGTGGTACCCTACCGCGGCGGTTGACTCCGGCTGAGGGATACGCCGACGGGCTGGCCCCGTTAGGCGTGGAAGCAACTGCTCCAAATACTTACAACCATAATCACATTCATGAGGGCGGGAGATACCATGGCAGCAAACGAGGGTGAAGGTTTGATCGGATCGTTGATCGCCACCGTCAAGGGATTGCTCGACAAGGCAATGGGCAAGGCGGCCCCGGTCGTCGAGGAAATCAAGAAGGACACGACCGAAGTGGCCGGAAAGGTGGCCGACAACGTGACAGGCACGGCGGAACGGCTGACGGAAAACGCGGCAGAGCTGGCGCAGGCAGCCAAGGGGCGGATCGGTGACGCGGTGGAAGACCTCAAGGAAAGGGCCGATATCGTCGTCCACGAAGTGAAGGAGCGGGTCGCGGAGGCTGGGGAAGCGGTCAGTGAGCGCTATGAACAGGTGACCGAAGCAGCGGGCGACTTCCTGCAGGGCGCCAAGGAAAAGATCGCCGAAACGGTTGAGGACATCGAGGATTCAGCTGAACAGTTGATCGCGGCAACCAAGGAGCGCGCGGCCGACGTAGCCGAAAAAGTCGAGGACCTCGCCGACAGGGCCGAGGATGCGGCCGAGGATACCGCCGAGCGACTGGCCGATAAGGCCTCCGAATTGAAGGAATCGGCCAAGGCGAAGCTGGCCGAGGTGAGCGAAAAGCTCGTCGGCTCGGACGATCAGGGTCAGGCCTGACACGAAGGTCTGGTCGAGCGCGGGCGCCATCGCGGGGCCCGCGCCGAAGGAAGGGGCAGAGTTCCTCCGGCGCCGCGAGCTCAGCGCCGCGCTGGCGCATGGGCTCCGGCATCCGCTACCAATGGGGCGCTTTACGCCTCAGACTCCCGAAGAAAGTACTCCAGCGGCGACGAAAAAAAACGCAGGAACCCGTCCGGCAGCAGGATCAGGCGCCGCGTAGGATCGGATTCATATTGCGAGCGGTATGCGGCCAGGGCCGCCTGCTTCCTGGCGCGCTCGGCGGGTGGCAGTTCGATCCGCACCAGCCGTGACCGTTCCCGTGCCGACAGGACATCCAGACAACTGGACTCCCACAGCGACCAGACAAAGTAGTTCCACAGCTCGACGGGCCGGCCCGAACCGGCCGCGGCCGCCTTGACTAGCCGGTGCGTCGCCTGATGGTCGGGGTGGAAATCGTTGCGGAAAGGCAGGAAGACCTCCTGGGGCGCGACGCGCTGCAACACCGCCTCGATCTTTCCGACCGCAGCCTGGCGCTCAGCGTCGCCAAAGCCAGTGAGTTCGCCGTCCGGCAAATCGAGAAATACCACATCGTCCGCTTGCATGCCGAGTGCATGCAGCGCCCGCAGCGCCTCCTGACGGCGCATCGCGCTGATCTCGGCACGCTGTTCCGGCGTGGTCTCATCGAGCGAACAGGCCCCGCCATCGGTCAGAAACACCACCGTGATCGGCGCACCCAGGCGGCATTTCGCGGCGATCAGCCCACCGCAACCCAATGTCTCGTCGTCCTGGTGCGGTGCGAAGACCACGGCCGAGCGATCCGTCACCGCGACCGGTTCCGCCTCCCGACGCAGGCGCCGGAACGCGAGACGCCGCAACACGGCCTTGCGCAGCTTCCGCCACCGCCAGCCAAAATTACGGCGGATGCGGAATAGAAGACTAGCCGTTGGCTTTGTCTCATTTTGTAAGGTCACCACCATCTCCCGGTTAGCGTGATTAATCGATACGCAGAGCCACGAAACACGGGATGCGACTGCGCCGCCTGATTCTAGCAGGGTCTCGCATGTCGCCCCCAAACGGTGCGTGATCGGACATATATCCAGGGATAGGACCGGACGCCGTGCGTCATTTTGACGCCAATTCCAGCTGAGCCGCTGGCCATTAGCTTTCCTATGTTTCGTGGCAGCAACCGAGGCGTCCCTCGCTTCGGACTCCACGAAACTTTTGGAGAGTGCGTCATGAATAAAAGAGGATTCATCGTCTTGTGGTGCGCAGCACTGCTGAGCGCATCAGCGTTCGCCGAAACCACGATGCCCGCCGTGGCGGGCGGCGGCTGGTCATCCCTGATATTGCGGGCGGACGGCACCGTCATGGGGCAAGGCGGCAACTATTCAGGAGATCTAGGGCAGGGAGACATCTACAACCGCAGAACCTCTCCCACGCTGATTGAGGGTTTCAGCGACATAAGCCGCATCGCGATGGGATCCCAGCACAGCGTGGCGACCAAGCACGACGGCACACTCTGGGCCTGGGGAGATAACTTTTCTGGACAACTCGGTCTCGGCGACGAGGATGACCGCTTGACGCCGGTCCAGGTACCCGGTGTCAGTGCCGTAACCTGAGTTGCAGTCGGTTCCAGCTTCACCCTGGCATTGCTTCCGGACGGGTCGGTGTGGGCCACCGGCGGAAACTGGGACGGGCAACTCGGTCTTGGTGATACGGAAAAGCGATCTGCTTTCACCAAGCTGAGCGGCGTCTCCGACGTTGCCACGATTGCAACGGGTGGTTCGCATAGTTTCGCCATCAAAGATGACGGAAGCGTCTGGGCATGGGGCTACAATTCGAACGGTCAACTCGGTCTCGGCGATAAGACTCAGCGAGAGGTCCCGACCAAGGTCGACGGAATTGAAGATCTGGCGGCCATTGCCGGAGGCAGCAGCCATACGCTCGCAGTGAAGCGCGACGGCACTGTGTACGCCTGGGGATCCAACATGTTTGGACAGCTGGGCAACGGAAGCTTTGCGGATCGTCTGGTCCCTGTCCTCGTGGATGGCCTAACTGACGTTGTCGCCGTTGCGGCGTCGAGCTATTCGTCGTATGCGCTGACCCGTCAGGGCAATATCTACGCGTGGGGCTACAACTTCTTCGGGCAGTTGGGGCTGGGACACACGACCAACCAGACCCGGCCGCAGCTGATAGGCAGTCTCAGCGACGTGATCGCTATCAGCGCCGGGCAAGCAGCAGCATACGCGATCAAGGCGGATGGCTCGGTTTGGTCCTTCGGCTGGAACGCCGAAGGCCAACTCGGCCTCGGCAACACCACCGACCGCTGGACGCCGACGCAGATCGCCGCAGCCGAGCACGTGGCCTCGACGCTGACGCCAGCCCGCGTCGATTTCGGCACCGTCGAGCGCGGGGCCGACATGACGCCGCAGAGCGTGGCCTTCCAGGTTACCACCGGGAGCATGAACCTCGACTTCGCGAAGGACGCCCTCGGGGTTGATGCGGGCGCGCCCGGCCTATTTTCCGGCTACACACCCGGCACCTGCACCTCCGGACTGATGTACGATGCCAGCGGCTCCTGCCAGTTCGACCTCACCGGCAAGATCAACGGCGGCACCGGACCACGGGTCGGGCGCATCGCCATTCCCGCCGACGGCACCCTCGCCAAGGCCGTCGTGCTGACCGCCACCGCCAACATCACCGGCAGCTGGCTCAAGGCCGATCGCTCAGTCGTGGATTTCGGCAAGCGGGCGCTCAACACGCCAGTCGACGAGACCGTGATTTTCACAAACCGCGGCACTGCCGACGTGTCCGTCAGCAATGTGCAAACGACCGGCACCGGCTTCAGCGTCACCGAGGAAAACTGCACCGACACCAGCGGTGTGTTGGAGCCCGGCGCATCCTGCACCGTGAGTGTCCGCTATGCCGCGACCCGCGGCGGGGCATTCAATGGGCGCCTCGTGCTCACTACCGACGCCGTGGCTCCCTTGGTCCGTGTGCCACTCTCCGGCGTAGGCGATGCCCCCCGGCTCGTTCGCTCGCAAGCGCGCTTTGCTTTCGGCACCGTGCCCAAAGGCACCACCAGCGACCCACAGACCCTGACCTTGCGCAACGCCGGTACCCAGGCCCTGAACCTCACCAGCTTCAACCTGATGCGGCCGGGCCCCTTCGGTATCGTCGGCAACACCTGCGGCGCCACACTGGAGCCCGGGGCCGACTGCGCGATCACGTTAGATTACGCGCCGCTACGCCGCGCGCTGAACCGCAATCGCGCCATCCTCGTCACGGATGACCCCAGCAACCCGACCCTGTACTTCCCGTTGACCGGCACCGGCGGCTGACATCCCTGCGGCGCGGCCTCCCGGGGCCGCGCCTCTCTGCCCGGCGGCGCAGAAACGGGCACATCCCACGAAATCAGGCCTGGTCGCAAGGTCGGCCCTGCCGATCACCAAAGCCTTGCAGACCGCGTCCCCGCCGAGTTGAACGGGCGCACCGTCGCCGGCGAAATTCGCAGCCTTTCCTCTCGCCATATCGCCTGGCCGCCCCAATGGGATAGACTTCGGGACTGGCTCATGGAATCGCCGCACGCCCCAACCGCCCGCACCGCGAAGTCTTGCTTGCCATGCCCCCGACTCCATCCCACCCGACACATGACTGGCTGAATTGGGCGAAGCGCTGGATCGCGGCGCTGCGCCGCGAATACGACGAGGGTGGTCTGGCGCTACGCGCGACCAGTCTGGTCTACACCAGCCTGCTCTCGCTGGCGCCGTTGTTGGCCGTCAGCTTTTCGGTGTTGAAGGCCTTCGGCGTGCACAACCAGCTCGAGCCCCTGTTGCTCGAACTGCTCGAGCCGCTGGGCGACAAGTCCGCCGAAATCACCCGAACCATCATCGGTTTCGTCGAGAGTATCGGCGTCGGCGTACTCGGCATGCTCGGCGTCGCCACCTTGTTCTACACCGTGATCTCGCTACTAGAGAAAATCGAATCGACGTTCAACCACATCTGGCGAGTTGCGACTGCGCGCAGTTTCGCGCGCCGCTTCAGTGACTATCTGAGCGTAATCCTGGTCGGCCCGGTCCTGGTGTTCTCGGCCATCGGCTTGATGGCCTCGACGGCACAGCACGAGTGGGTGCAACACATCCTCGCAATCGAGCCTTTCGGCACCCTCTACTATCTGTTGACGAAGATACTGTTGCCCTATGTATTCATCTCGGTGGCATTCAGCTTCGTCTATGTGTTCATTCCCAACACCCGCGTGCAATGGTCGGCGGCGGTCGGGGGCGGTCTGGTCGCCGGCGTCACCTGGAAGCTCGTGGGATCGCTGTTCGCAGCGTTCGTATCGAACTCGGCGAGTTACAGTGCGATCTACTCCAGCTTCGCGGCGATCATCCTATTCATGCTGTGGTTGTATATCAGCTGGTTGATCCTGTTGCTCGGTGGCGCGATCGCTTTCCATATCCAATACCCGCGCTATCTCCACTATGGCAGCCGGCACCCGAAGCTCAGCATCCGCTGCATCGAGCAACTGGCCCTGGAGTTGATGTACCTGATCGGCCTCCGCTACTACCGTGGCGAGTCCGCTATACCGCTGCATACCCTGGCCGACATGGTCAACCTGCCCTGGGAGTCGGTTGGTGGCGTCCTGTCGATACTGCAGCGAAGAAACTTGCTGGTCGTCACGGACGGCGAGAACGGCAGCTACCAACTGGCGCGCGACACGGACGCCATCCGGCTGCAGGATATCCTGTCGGCGATTCGGTCGTCGGGCGATGTCGATACCCTCCCCGTTATCACCGGGCCGGATTCGACGACCGCGCTCGACGGACTGCGGGATGCACCGGGCTGGCTGGCCGGTCAGGCGGATGCCGGTCTGACCCTGCGCGCGGTTCTCATCGACACCTCGACGGAAACCGGCGATGAGAACAGCCGTGTGCCGGCGGCATGATCCGGAGCTAAACCCCGGTGGTCGCTAGCCAATCCGCATTCACGTGAAAGAGTCGCTCTGCGACACCGGCGCGCCTCTCCCTCGGGGAGAGTATGGGTGGAAGGCAAGCGGTCATCGCGCGCGTGCCGTCATCATCCGGGGTGGCACGAAGGCCATAACCGTTAGCCGCACGCGATTCGACAAACCACACACCGCATGCTACCGTGCCGGCGCCTGCGGATGTTAATTCCACGGAATCTGGGCAATCCCTTTCCGAATCAAGCGTCCTCGATGTGTCCTCGGGAGACCGGTTTCATTCCCCGTGAACTACTTCCCTAGGCTAGGATGCGGCTTGGACTATCAGCCGAATTTTGCAGTTGCATTTTCCGGGATCGCTCGGAATCGGAGTTATCTGAATGAAGAACCTGTATGTTGGAAACTTGCCGTACAGCACCACCGACGAAGACCTGCGCACATTGTTCGCGCAATTCGGTGAAGTCCAGTCGGTCAGCGTGATTGCCGATCGCTTTTCCGGACAGTCGAAGGGTTTCGGCTTCGTCATGATGGATGCGAAAGGCGGACAAGCCGCTATCGACCAACTGCACCAGAGCGAGATCGGCGGACGCTCGATCACCGTCAATGAGGCGCGCCCGCGCGAGGAGTCGGCTGGCCGACGCAATTTCGGCGGTGGCGGACGTCGCGATTACTGAGTTCCGCCCATTGGTGCCGTGGTGGCGGGCAAGCTAACTCCCCGCCACCGATGCCTGCCAGTGCGGCGGCGCGTTCCAAGGCAACCTAAATCGTGCGCGGCTCCTTCTTTTCGGGCGCTGGATTTTTCTCGTATTCCTTCAACCGCTCCCGGAGCCGGTTCATTTCCTGCTCCAGCTTTGGCAGCAGATCCTTTTTGAAGGACTCCTCCGCCTGAGACTGCGCCTTTTGCAGTTCATCGGTCAGCCGCCGCCACTCCTCCTGCAGCCGTTTGGCTTCCTCTGAATCGGGCGCCTTGCGTAATTCGTCCTGGAACTGCTCCAGTTGCCCGCGCAAACCCTTGAGTCCGTCACCGAAACGCCGAAACAATTCGCCAAAAGGCGGTAGACCCGAGAAACGCTCTGAACCTTCGACCGTACTCCCCTCGGCCAGAACCGGCCCGCCGGGTTCGCCCTGCTCGACTTCGATCTGCTTTTTTCCGGGATTTCCGGGCTGCTCAACCAGGTAGAACCGTGAAGCCGCCGTGGCGGCCGGCGCGAACGAGCGCTTGATCTCGATTCCAACCAGATCGCCGCCTCGAGGGTCGGCTTCGATCGACTCAACCGTACCGATCACCGCAGCGGTCTTGATGACAGGCGAGCCGGGCACCAAGCCGGCAGCGTCCCGATAATGCACTTTCAGGTGCAGATTCTGGTCGCCGCAGCCTCCCAGAAACAGCAGCCCGAGTACCACGACCGTACGTATTCCCGACATGATTGCGACCCCACGCCATTTGTGTCAACGTTGAACCCGCATCAAACAGCAGATCCAACCCCATGAAATATATCAATGCGGCAGCATGGCTTGCCGTCGTCCTGTGTCTGGCAACCTATGTCAGCGAAAAGCGGCAAACCGTTTCCGCCGACGATTGCCAAGTATACGACCGTTTGGGCCGTGGAATCGGCTGCGAGGACGAGGACCTCACCGACCGTCTCAACAGCAGCGAACGGCGGGACTCCTCGCATTAAAGGACGATACCGTCAGCGAGATTTCGCAGCGATAATTTAGCGTTTTTCCTGCATTTTTTGTTGCGCAGCCGCTGATCGACGCGTTCCTCTGACAATGACGGCCACCCATGTCACCGCAGAGCAGTTGGGTCTACTGCGGACTTCCCGCGCGCTGAAGACCGACGAAGCTGCCGGGGGCCCCGATAGCGACCTCGCACGATTGGCGGAGTTGATCAGCAAGCATGCGTCGGCCGACAACTACACCCTGCACTGCACTCCAGGACAGATCATCTGCAGGGAGGGCGAGCCTGGGGATGCGCTCTATCTGATTCAGTCGGGTACGGCAGCCGTCTTCAAGGGGCAGGCCGAAGCTCCACTGCTTCTGGCGCGGCGTGGCGCCGGCGAGATCATCGGCGAGATGGCCTTGCTCGACGATCTGCCCCGTTCCGCCTCCGTGGTCGCCATGGACGCGCTCACTCTTTTACGGCTGCCCCGCGACGACTTTCAACAACTGATGTTGCAGAGCCCGGCGGCCGACGTCGACATGCTGCGGAAGTTCAGCCATCGTCTGCGCAGCGCGGACACGGTCCTGACCCACCTCAGTTCATCGGAAACGCAGTTGTCAGGCCGCGTTTCCGAGTTGGCGACCGAGAACCAGGAACTGCTCGAACTCCAGCGCTTGCGGCAGCAGACGATGGATCTGGTCATCCATGATCTCCGCAATCCCCTGCAAGGTATCACGGCGGCCGCCGACCTGCTGCGCGCCACATTGCCCGAAGCGGAAGTTGCCCGGAGCATCAAGCTCTTCACTTACATCAATGCGCATTGCACCCGCCTGCAACACCTGGTCGACTCCCTGATCGATATTTCCCGCATGGAGAGCGGACAGCTTCAACTGATGCCGGAACACACAGATCTGGCCCAACTCTTGACCAATGCCACCGAGCGCGCTCGCCCGTCATTCGAGGCCAACGAAATGACGTGTGAAGTGCAATTGCCCGCCGCGGGCCCCGCCCTGTTCGTGGATGTCAGCCTCCTCGACCGGGTCATCACGAACTTGCTCGACAATGCCGTCAAATTCAGCCCGCGCCGGGGACTCATCCTGGTTTCAGGAACGTTCGACGCCGATTCGGCCACGCTGACGATAGAAGATAACGGTATTGGCATCCCGCCGGCGCAACGCGAGCAGATGTTCGAGCGGTTCGCCCGTGGGTCGAATCCCGGCACGCCCCGGGTGGGCGGCTTCGGACTCGGCTTGACATTCTGCCGGCTGGCAGTCGAGGCCCACAACGGCCGCATCTGGGTCGAGGACGGCCCTGGCGGCGTTGGATGCCGGTTTCTGATCTCCTTGCCGCTGCATGCAGACGACGCGACCTGATCGCGCCGAGTCCCAAGCAACGGCACGAAACGCTTGGCGGTGTTCGCCATCCGCGCTCGCGGTAGACACCACCCCGCCGGCTTGGCCTCGCGTCATACTTGCTTCCGCTTTACCTGATGCGTATCCGCTCCCGGCGCACGAAAGCCGCCACAGAAGACGGGATGGCGGCGCCATTCGCCTAAAGATGCCCGTTCCGCAGAACAAGCAATTTGTCAATAGGAAAAGCTACGAATTGACGCCAGAAGTCTCCGCGGCTTGAATCCTACACTTGGGGCGAGGGCGCTGAAGGCAGTTTGCGGTGATCCGGCACCTTCCCAAAAAAAACGGTGGCCCGTCGATACGGCGGACTCATCGCGGCGAGCCGGACCACTGGCTTACTCCAGGCTGGACCGTCGCCACGAACAACATCCGCCGGAGGGCATGGGTACATACACCATCGATACCGGCAAGGACTCAGGAATCAACGTGAAACAGTCTCCTCCCATCCAGACTTGGTTGCGTGATGGACCGCGCCCCGCAAATGCGAGTTGCAAGGTCGGAGAAATTGACCGTTACTCCTTCCTTTCATGGGCGACGATATTATTGGGGATGTCCGTTTTGGCTTTTCATGCAGCGGGATTGAACGACACGCGGCAGACCTTGGCCTCGTGCCAAGTGAACCTTGATGGACTGGGAACCGTGTTTGCCTGCCCGGAATCGGACCATTCGGCTCCCAGAGCCAAGGTCGCGCTCGATACACCCCCTCCGATGGCCAACTTCGGCGTAGCGACCCGGATCGCAGCAGACAGCCGTTCCGCCGCAGGACCCTCGCCCTGAGCCGCTCGCAGCCGGCACCGCTTGCGCTCCGGCAATCCTCGCCCAATCGAACGCTCAACAAAAGGCCGTCCTGGCCTTGATCAAACCCGATTCCATCCCCCCTTCGCAGGAAATCGTGAATAGATCAGAGCCACGCTAAGGTTCGCGGTCGACACCGCAGGAATTAGGCTCTGTGACCGAAAGTTCGCCCGGCTTACCAAATCCCGCCCGGGTAGCATCAGCCAGCGTGTACTTGTCCAGCACAGCCATGAATGACCGGCGCGCCTCATGCAAAGCCGCCTTCAGGAAACAGCCCCGGACTATGCGGCATTGATTGGTCTTCAGATCGAAACATTCAACCAGATCCATGTGCGGCTCGGTGAGTCGCACCACGTCACCGAGACCAATGGTATGGGGTGGCCGGGCCAGTTGGATGCCGCCTCCCTTGCCGCGGGTCGTGATGATCAGACCCTGCTGGGCGAGATTGTGCACAACCTTGACGAGATGATGGCGGGAGATGCCGTGGTGATCGGCAATCTCCGGAACAGTCGCCATTCCGGGCCCCGGCAGGCGGGTCAGGTAGATCAGTACTCGCAGCGAATAATCCGTGAATTGCGTAAGCTGCATCCTGCGTCCTCCTTAAATCTCCCCGTGAGTCAAACGATCGGACAGACAACCATTGAAAAGTCGCAGCGCGGCTTTTAATTTACATCTCACATAACTGTTTGATATGAAACCGCCGGAGCAGACAAGTGCACAGGGGTGTCGGAACTTGTATGCCGGATCGATTTTAACTGTGCGCCGGCCAACATGACAGCGAATACGCCGAGCGACTGGCGGAACGAGTCACATCGGTCCCTGCACGAACAGCCGGACGGCGAGGCGGCCGTCGACAGCTTGTGGCAACATCGTCGTCGCGGGCGCCTGGGGCTTCATCCCCACCCCGCCACAGATCAAGCCCTACACCCACGGGACGCAATAGCCCGCCTCCTACAACTGCCTCGCCGTCTACGGACGGCTATACGATGACAAAAACCGCGTTCTTCCACATCGCGTTCCAGAAATGGCGAGGTCATGCCTGGATGGGCGCACATCGGCCCGGTATTGGCTGGAAATGGGCACACGATCTGCTGCACGTTGCCGTGCTCGACCGGACGGTTGTGCTGCCGATCGCCGGGGCGGTCCTGCCGCTCTGGGATCTTGCGACCATTGCGCGGTATGAGCCCCGAAGCGCACCCCAGGCCGCCATCGAAACAGCCTGACAAGACTGTGTTACGTGGGCTGCTTTGCGAGAAACCGCCGGGGGAAGGGTGAGCCACCGGGCGTATCGCATCGGCGGCCGCCCAGCGACACGGGGTATCAGAGCCGACGTAGTGCGTTTTGTTGCGACGCCCTGATCACACGGCGCCGGTTGCTCTAAGGTGGCCCGGCACAAGCTCCAGCGCCCTCTGGTAGATAGGCTGGCAAAGCGCTTCGATCCGGCTCTTCTCGTCCGTCGAGAACTGTTGGGCCTTGCTGACACTGCCGGGGTTCAGTGAGTCAGCATATTTCTCGTTGTAGGGGAGATTGATGAACTGATAGAGACGCGGAAGTATCCGGGACTTGTCCAACACGAGGTGATCGTAATCGACGACTGCGAGAGTCTCCGGCCCCAGCTTTTCGATCAACTCAAATACATGCATAGTCTTTCCGATATAGGCATAGCATGCCCTATCGATCCGGGAAACGACCCCAGGAACCCAAGCCGATAGCGTCTTTTTTACCCCATCCTCCATGCACTTCCGACCACTCGCTAAAAATAGGTCATTTAATGCAAAATCTTTCCAATTGTGGGTCATCGAATAGATGACGGAAAGAGGATTACGAATGACCCAAATCATCTTGAAGCGTAGGTCCGGATCGAAGTACTCACGGTAGCATTCATTGACGTAGGTCGTCTGGAAACAATAACGACCATGGGGATCATGAGGCACAATACCCGCCAGTATCAATGCTGCGTCCAACTCCCCATGCTTGCTGACATAGTAGTTAACCATCCCATCGCTCTGCGTCAGCACGTTCGCCAAAGCCGTCGTACCCGAGCGCTGGCATCCCGAGATGAGAACCGAGTCAGGAAACTCTGGAAGCCTCTTCAGGAACGAGCAGCCAAGCGGTCGGACATGTCTGTTGAAGCTTTTCCAGCTAGTTATGCGGTCAGCAGATGGGAGTTTGATTACATCATGAGCCATACAAGCCTCTTGGTTTGTCTTTGATACGTGGTGGGGTCAGGTATCGTCTTGTTTTGCCGCTCACTCTGGAAGAAAGCCGGCATCAGGGGGTGATTCAGAAGATTTTAATATTCGCGAACTATGCGTTCGGAACGCATCTCAAGTATGCGAGCGAAAACCACATCGACAGTATCACATCTCGTGCAACGCTTTCCAGACGCAGAGCAGGCCCATGCGGACTTTCCACCGCGCGGCCAACGAAGCGACGCACACTATTTCTATCGCCCGCAGGCATCCCATTAACAGCCAGCCACGAATGCCGGGGGGCGGCGATGGCAGTTCTGGAATCCGTCGCTGCACGAAAACCGCCATCGAGCGTCGCGCTGCTCGCGCGCAACGAATGGCGATACCACCAAGCAACACCCGTTCCAGACCAGCTGAGCCTAGGTTCGGGTTCAGCGCAGTTAAGGGGGAGCGGCGACCCGCATCCCGTCTTGCTCGTCCCGCGCCTTCAATCACGGGGCCCGCTGCCGGTCCGCCAAAGTCTCGTCGCCGCGCCAGTCTCCCGGCGCTCGGTGGAAGAGCGTAGCTCCGAGAGCCCAAGAACGAGCTCGGGGCGCCAAGGCGCGCAGACTCATAGGCGGGTCGGAATCCCTTGGGATCGACGGCCAGGCCAGGGGGTGCGATAGGCGAGCCGACACGAGCAGCCAGCGACGCCACCCGCCGCGAACAGCCTCGGTGCGACGCGGCAGAGGCTGGCCCCGAATGCAGTAAGCCCCCACCAGGCGCGGCTCTCAGCGCTGAATCGGGTGCGGACGGAAATGCTAGCACAAGCGACGCTCTCCGCTGGTGTTGCTTCCGCGACGAGTCACAGCCCGATGCAAAAAGGGGCCGGTTTCTGCCCGTCTCGGCACGCGAAAATCGAGCCTGCGAGTGCCAACCGGACAGCAGTCCCGCAAACCGCGGCCTGCTGCCCATGGAGGTCATCCGACGCACCATCGTAAAGCATGGTAGCCCCCGTATCGCAGCGGCGAGACGACCGAACCGCTCGGTACGGATCCCGCCGAAACTCCGGCGGCCAAGGCCCGGAGCGCCGGATCGGCCAGTGCATCCCAATCGGCTCTCCATACTCTGGCACCGCGACGACGCACTGGAGCGACGGCGCACTCCGGACACGGCCCTCCCGACCACCGCAAAGCGCGCGGCAGCGCGACACACCGCCGCCCTATCCTTCCCGAGTCCTGCAATCGACACGACGGAACCACACTAACTTTCGGCGCGTAGTAACAAGCGCGTGACGCAAGAACGTCAACTCTTTGACCTAGGCCATCCGGGAGAGAACAAAAACCGGGGTGAGCTATGGGCTCCGCCTTCCGCCGTCAAAACTGGTATATGTTTTGCTAAAGCTAACAGGCAGGTCGGGCGTGACGCCGTGCATCGGCTACGGCTGATTGGCAGTTCGACTTAACCCGTTAGAATGGGAGACGTTCGAGTCTCGTGTGCAAGGGTGGGCCCGCCAAGGCCGCCCCGCAGCGGGGTGGTGTTCGTTCCGGCTCATGACCCTTGACGCTCTGCCGATGTGTCGGCGCCGGGTAGGTGTTTACCTCGCAAGAGATAAGGAGGACCGTGTGAATTCAAAATCTGCCAACTCTTTGGTTTCCAAGCCGCTGGCGCTGATGTTTCTCAGCATGACCCTGACAGCCATCGCGGATGATGCCGCCGCGGCCGACGTCTTCGGCACGATGTCGACCGCCGGCACCGGCACTCGCCCACACTCCGTTCGCGCCGGTGATGTCAATGGCGACGGGAGCCTCGACATCGTCGTCGCGAACTGCCGCGGCAACAACGTCAGCGTATTGCTGGGAAACGGTAATGGTAGCGTCCGACCGAAGCGGGATTTCAGCGTCGGCCAATGTCCCAAGACCGCGGAACTGGGAGACGTGAACGGCGACGGCACCCTGGATCTCATTACCGCCAACCAGAACTCGCAAAATTTCAGCATACGGCTCGGCAACGGGGATGGCACCTTCCGAGCGACCACCAGCTACGCGACCGCCGTGCTGAAACCTCATGAGGGCGCTGTCGGCGATGTGAACCGGGACGGCAAGCTCGACCTAGTGATCGTCGGCAACTCTTCCTATGTCGGTGTTCGACTGGGGCAGGGAAACGGGACCTTCGCAGCCACGGAAAGAACCTATGCGACCGGCAATACCTTGCGCTCGGTGACCATCGCCGATCTGGATAACGACGGGTATAACGACATTATCACCGGCAACAAAGCGAGTTCCAGCGTCAGTGTGCTGCTCAACAACCGTGCGGGCGGTTTTCGACCGCAGGTCCAATACGCTGCCCGCGGCGCCGTTCATTCCGTACGGGCCGCGGACCTCAATCACGACGGCCTTCTCGACCTCGTCACCGCCAACCACGCCAAAGACACCATCAGCGTGCTGCTCGCGAGGTCTGCAGGCGGTTTCGCAAGGGCGGTACTTTACCCGGCAGGCGTCTTGCCCGTGTCGATTTTCCTGTCCGATGTCGACTTGGACGGCAACGTGGATGTCCTGGTTGGGAACGGTAACGACAACTATCCGGAGTTGATCAACGTCGGCGCCGGCAACACCGTCAGCGTCTTCCACGGTGTGGGAAACGGTACGCTGAAGCCAAAGGTCGATTATCCCGTGGGCCAATCTCCCTGGTCGGTCATCGCGGCAGACCTGAACTGCGACGACGCACCCGATCTGCTGGCGGCAAACTACTGGAATGCCAATATCTCTATCGGGTTGAACACCCTGGGCTCGGCAGTGACCTGTCCCTCCGCGCCCTGAAACGAGGCGCCAGCGCACCTCAGGTTTCGGTCGGTCGGGGTCGCGGGTGATGCGGCCCCGATCCGCGACCTTAGGTCGAGCCGATCGCGTCGCCCTCGGGTTCTCTCAGATCCAGGAAAGTGCGCTTCAGCAGAAGCGTTCGCCGCACATTCATGGGAACGCGGTGGCACACTCCCTCGGCCGAAGCCCTGTCCTCACCGCATCGGACTTGGGTTTCGGCGCTTGGCTCGGCCGCGACCTGTTGCGCCTTTCCGCAGGCAGCGACAACCCGGTTTCGCCGCTCAGATCAGCCCATTTTCGGCAAACGAATAGGCCTGTCCCTCGCCGATGATGAAGTGGTCCAATACCCGGACGTCGATAAGGCCAAGCGCCTGTTTCAATCGCTGCGTGATGTGCCGGTCGGCCTCGCTGGGTTCGGCGACACCGGACGGATGATTGTGAGCGAAGATCACCGCCGCGCAATTCACGTTCAGGGCTCGCTTGACGACTTCCCGCGGATAGACACTCGCGCCGTCGATGGTCCCGGTAAACAGTTCTTCGTAGAGCAGAACGCGGTGCTGATTGTCCAGGAACAGGCACGCGAACACCTCATGGCCGTATTCCCGCAATCGGGACGCGAGATACTTCCGGGTCGCCTGCGGACTGGTCATGACATCCTCGCGACGCAGAACCTCTTCCAGGTGGCGGCGCCCCATTTCCAGCACGGCCTGCAATTGCGCGTACTTCGCCGCCCCGAGTCCCGGGCTGCAAGCGAAGCGTGGCAAGTCGGCCGCCATCAGGGCACGTAGCGAGCCGTACTCGCTGAGGAGATCGCGCGCCAGATCGACGGCGGTCTTTCCTTTCACGCCGGTGCGCAGGAAAATTGCCAGCAGTTCGGCATCGGACAAGGCGCCCGGCCCCTTGGCCAGCAATTTTTCACGAGGCCGCTCCTCGGAAGGCCATTCAGTGATGCGCATGACCGCCTCGACTCACTCACAGGGAATTGGAACCAAAAGCATAGGCGGGGCCCACGCACCCTGCCACGACTCCCAACCTCCGATGTCCCAAGCAAACCGTCCATTGTGACCACTCTCAAAAATCGACGCATCCTCCTCGGCGTGACCGGTGGTATCGCCGCCTACAAGGCGGCGGAATTGACGCGTTTGTTGTTGCAGCAGGGCGCGACCGTGCGCGTCGTGATGACCAGCGCAGCGACAGACTTCGTGGCGCCGTTGACGTTTCAAGCGCTATCGGGCAATCCGGTGCACGTCGAATTGCTAGATCCGGCAACGGAATCGGCGATGGGCCATATCGAACTGGCGCGCTGGCCCGAATTGATACTGATCGCACCGGCCACCGCCGATTTCATCGCGAAGATGCGCATCGGGCTCGCGGACGATCTGCTGACGACGCTGTGCCTTGCGGCGGAGGGCCGCATCGCGGTGGCACCCGCAATGAACCGCGCGATGTGGGATCATCCCGCGACCCGCGATAATGTGTCGGTGCTCGCGGCACGGGGCATCGTCTTGCTGGGCCCGGGGTCCGGAGCCCAGGCCTGCGGCGAAACCGGCCCGGGACGCATGCTGGAACCGGCCGAGATCACTGCCGGGGTATCCTGCCTGCTGGCTCGCGGCCGACTCGCGGCCCGGCGGGTCCTGATCAGTGCGGGCCCGACGCGGGAGCCCATCGATCCGGTGCGCTTCATCAGCAACCGCAGTTCCGGCAAGATGGGCTACGCCCTGGCTGAGGCAGCGGGGCGGGCGGGCGCTGCGGTGACCTTGGTCAGCGGACCGACCGTACTGCCGGTTCCGGCAGTAGCCGAGTACGTGCCGGTCGAGACCGCCGCGCAGATGGCCTCAGCAATTCTCGAACGCGCACCAAGCCATGACATTTATATCGGCGCCGCGGCGATCGCCGACTATCGCCCCGTCGTGACCGAATCGGGAAAGATCAAGAAAGGTCAGGAGGCAATGAGCTTGCAACTGACGCGCACGCAGGACGTTCTCGCGACCCTGGGGGGCAGCGGCTCCCGACCCTTCCTGGTCGGCTTCGCAGCTGAAACCGATCGGCTCGAAGAGCACGCGCGCAGCAAACTTGCCGCCAAACACCTCGACATGATTGCAGCGAATTGGGTCGGCGGAACCGCTGGCGGCTTCGACCGTGACGAGAACGCGCTCCATGTCTTCTGGGCGGACGGCGAGCATCATCTGCCCATGGCACCGAAGCAACGCATCGCCGAACAACTGATCGACCTGATTGCCGACCACTACGATGAAAAAAATTGAGATTAAAGTGCTCGATCAACGTCTGGGCCGCGAGATACCGCTGCCGCACTACGCCACGGATGGGTCCGCCGGACTCGATCTTCGGGCCTGCCTCGGTGCTCCGCTGATACTCGAACCCGGCGCCGCAGAGCTAATCCCAACCGGCTTTGCAATCCATATCGACGACCCACATCTGGCCGCGGTCATCCTGCCCCGATCGGGGCTGGGGCACCGTCACGGCATTGTGCTGGGTAATCTGGTCGGACTGATTGACTCGGATTACCAGGGGCAGATCTTCGTTTCGTGCTGGAACCGCGGCAGCGACGCTTTCGAGATCGGCATCGGCGAGCGCATCGCCCAGATGGTCTTCGTGCCGATCACTCAGGTGGCATTTGAACAGGTCGAAGACTTCGAGCCGACCGAGCGCGCTCACGGTGGCTTCGGGCATACCGGTCGCCGTTGAGCCCCCCGCAGCGGAACTTACAGCGACCCACCGCTGTCACTGATCTGCAGCGTCGAGTACCCGGACAATGCCGGCTGTGCACGGCGCTTAAGATAGTCGACGAAATTCACGTAACCCCATTGCCCCAGGTCAACTTCGATGAACATCGTCACCGTAATGCTGGTTGTAACCGCGGCGCTGGTCGTCGCTTCCCTCGCAGGTATCGTTTGGTTCGCGTATCCGCGAGGCGGGCTGCGGTTTTCCAAACCCTTCAACCGTACGATTGGACGGTCCGAATGGTAGCAGCGCCCAATCAGGGGCCAGGAACGTACGGCAACGCCGCATCGCGTTCATGATCCGCGGCATATCCGGACTGCGAGCCTGGCCCTGGCAGGAGCTCAATCCGCCAACGCGTCCTGGGCGTCGTTCACTTTCCATCCGAGCCCCTCGAGCGCCTCACGCGCCCGCCGGCTTATTCCGCCGGTCAGTCTGACTTCCTTGCCGCGCGTATCGCTCAAACTGGTCACGTGTCTGTCGAGCGCGCCCGCGAGCGCCGCGTTCGCATCCGTCCACACCAAATAGTCAGTCGGAAAACAGAACAGGATCGTCCCGTTAGCGAGACGCGCAGCGGCATTCGTACCCACCGGCACGAAGCGTTCAATGCGTCCCTGCGTGGCGTGGAAGTTCGCGTACATCTCCGCTTGACGAGCCCGAAAGAAAGCAACCTGGGCACCGCGCGCGAGCACTGCGAACTTGACGAAGTGACCACGATCGGCGGTACCGTTCATCCTGGCCAATGCCGCGACCAGCTTTGTTTGCTGGACCGGGGAGTACACCGTATTGCCCAGGAACAGGTCAGTAGCATCGGCCGACACACCCATAGCCAGCAGTTTCTCGCGGTTGGCCTTGCGCAGATCCGAAGGCGGCGTTTGCACCGGAATGCCTTCCAGCCAGTTGCTGGTCTTCGAGGCGGACACGAAAGCGCCAACGCCACCGGGGATCGCGGCTGAAACCGCGCTGGCGGCCAGCTTGCCACTGTAGCCCCACCAGGCGATCTCTTCGAGGCGCTTCTGCAGCAGCGGATTCGTCGAATAGGGATCGACCCGGAACTCGGCCGCATACGCGCGCTTGGTCGACGAAAACCCGATCGCATTCTCGAAGCGGCTGTCCTCGGCATCGCTGGGCGGGTCGCCCATCAGCGCATCGCCCGCACGCTCGGCGACTTTGCCGAGACCGGTGAAGGCACCCTTCAGGGTTCCGACCGGATTCGTGACCAGCCCTTTCGCTCCCTGCAGCGCATCCTTGCCTCCCTGCTTGGCCTGCCGCGCCAACTGCTCCGTGGTGTCGACCTTCTGCATGGCGGCAAGCGCGCGCATCTCGTCGACCCGGATCTTCAGTTCCGCCGTCGAGTCGGCGGTGGTCCGCCCGAGTTTCGATTCGATCGTGTAATGGTTCATCGTGCCGTCGTTGCGCACGCTGGACCCGACCTTGTGATAGGGCCCTTTCAGCAGGTTCGGAGGCAGGACCCGTGCGGCCTGGAAGACCGGGGGCGATTCATAGCTTTCGGCGGCCCCGGCCGGAACCCAGTAGGCGGCCGATGCCGCAAGACCCAGCGTGATCAGCAGACAGCGTCGATGCATCGTTCTTTCCTTATCGTTCTCGTCAAGTGTTCTTCGTCATTGGCGCTTCGATGCGCACTGGAGCAAGCAGGCCTCACACGGCCCGACGCCATGTCCGGCACTGACCGGCAGAGGAACGCTGCGACCGTCGCCCTGCCGAGTCCACCATGCCCCGGTGCGCATAGGCGCACCCCCGCAAACCGGAGCATCATGTCCGGAAAACGGTCAAGCTCGCAACGAATTCCGCAGTAAGGCAGGAGGTCGGCCCGGGATCGTCCCTGAGCGCGCGGTGGATGCGGCAGCGAAAAGTACACCTGCGCGGTTGCCTGCCGGCCGGTTTGGTTGGAACATGGGCACCGCGCGGCATAGGAGGACAGATGATGCAGATCAGAGACCGATTCGTCCGCTTCGAACGCTTCGGCACCGACTGGAAGCTGCTGCTGCTGCGCGGCGCGGCCTTGTTCATGGCGGGAGGTTCGTTGGCGTTGGGCGCCTGGTTGAATCCGGACGCGACGATCCTACGCGCGACCGGCTTCTCGGTGTTGCCCGTGGCCGCGCTGCTGGTCTTCGCCCTCGGCTGCCTGGAAATCTTCGACACGGTTTTGGCAACGAAACTGGGCGATTTCGTGTTGCACCTGCACATGGGCGTGTTCGATCTGGTCGTCGGGCTGATCATGTTGTTCAGCCTCGGCGGCACGCCCGAGCGGCTGGTGCTGCTGGTCATCGCCTACCTGATCGTCAAGGCAGCGGTCCGCACCGCGCTTGCCTATGCCGCGCAATTGCCCGACAGGCTGTCGATCGCAATTGGGGCGGGAATCTCCCTTGTATTGGGTCTGACGATCTGGATTAAACCGGTCACACCAGGATGGTTGCTGGCCTTCGCGGTCAGCCTCGACATTGCACTGCGCGGCTGGACTTTCATGATGTTCTCGTTCTGGCTGCGGAAGCAGCAGCCCGGCGGCAGCGCAACGGATCGACAGGGAGTCTGAGAATATTCCGCGGTCCGGAATGGCGCAGACGACAGCGAGACTGTCACGCGGGCGCCAGCCGAACGCCTTACGGGGCGCCGCCTTCCCCCATCCGCTGCCGGGGCGGCTCACCACCCCCGTTACCCGCGCCGTTGAGCCCCGGCGGCATCTTGAACCAACGATAGCCATTCCTGGCGAGATCGTGACCGGTGTCGAACAGCACGTTCATGACCCGTGTGTCGAACTCGTCGGAGCGATTCGTGTCCAGCGAGTCCGGGATAAAGGCCAGATTGAAATCGAGACCATCGGTCAGCGCCGTCGCATAGATCCGGTAAAGGTCCCCGAGACCCTGCGCCTTGATCAGTGACGACACCGAACGCGGCGCAATATCGCGTATCAGCGGTGTGATCTCGTCCCAACTCGGCTTCAGACGCGAGTTGCGCAGCACGAAGACGCGAAAGCTCCGCCGCGGTCGTGACACGCCCAGTTCCTTTCTGGCCGATGCCATGTCCAGCATCGGACCGTACAGAAATACCTGATTGGCGACGCCGCCGTCGACATGCATCTCGTCGTAGCGACGGCCATTGGCTTCGGCCTCGATGTAGGCCGGCGGAAAGGCCACCGGAACCGCCGCGGAGGCGATCATGATCTTGCGAAACAAGGCCGCCGCATCCGGATGGCCCGATGCGGCGATCGCGCCCATGTTCCAGACCACCGGCCGCTGCGCGTCCAGCGCGGTCGTACCGATGTAGAGGCGACGGCCCTTCTGATGTTCGGCGGCGATATCCTTCAGCATCGCGTCGTTGACGTACTCTGCGGTCAGCTTCGCTAGCGGATCATTCAGGCTGATCGAATCACCGCGCAACCAGCTGAAGAAGGATTTCAATTTCAGGATGTCCTGCGACGATATCGTCGTGTAGACCTTCTTGAGCTGCTCGTCATAGGCTGGCCCCAGGAACGCGAAGGGCGCCGTCAGCGCGCCGGTACTGACGCCGGTCACCATCTTGAAGCTCGGCCGGTTGCCGGCCTGGGTCCAGCCATAGAGCAGCCCGGCACCGAAAGCCCCGTCCCCTCCGCCGCCGGAAATGGCAAGAATGCTGACGGTATCGCCCTCCCTGAACAAACCGCTCCGCTGCTCCTGTCGAACCGATTCGACGATATCGGCCTGAAACGCGGGGCTGAAGGCATCGCCCCAAACACGGACATCGGGCATGCCCGGCACCTGCACCTGGGGTTCCACTGCAGCCGGCGGCGCATGCCGCGGACGCAGTGCACCGCAACCACTGAACGTCGCTACCAGCGCCGCCAGAGTCAGCATGCGCACCGCGAGCCGACACGGTGTCTTTGTCGCGATCATGGGTTCAATCCGATCAATGGGAGAGGGTAATTGCCCGGTGGCGCGGGGTTGAACGGCCGGACGCAAGCTCCATGCGGGCGCGATCACTCTAGTGCCCGAATGCTGCACGAACATGTCGATGTGGGGCATCCGGTCGCGCATTGCGAGCCGCCGCACTCACGGCGCATGCGGCAGGCTGTCCGGATTGCCGCTTGCGCGTGACACAAGGGGCCTATGGCACTGGGCGGGCAACGGGTTTAGGCTCGCCCGTCCTACGACTTGGGACCCCGATCGAAAACCAGGTCGGCATGTGACCGCCCAAGTTCCTTGGACAAGCCGAACGTGTACACCAGGCCGATCAGCAGGTCGCCGAGACCGAGCAGCGCTGCAAGGACCCCGATGTCGCCCAACAGGCCTGCCGGGATCAATACGAGCGCCGCCACATAACGCAACGGCGCCTCCCAGTAGACAAACGACGCACGGGCCGGCAGGTCGCGGGCGCTCAGGATCAGAACCGCGCTGGTGAACGCCAGAAAGCCGGCAATCAACCAGCCCCAAACGGGTGAGCAGATGTTCAGGCCCAGCGCACGATAGACCGGTGGGCACAGCAGGACACCGGCGAGGCCGGCGTTGTAGACGCCGGACCAGAAGACGAATTGCGACATACGGAAAGGCATGGACGAACTCCGGATGCGGACAAAAGGCGGGACCCGGCTACCGACCGCCCGGTCCCGCCACGCGTTACTGGCTGGGCGGCGCCTTCAGCTGCTCCAGCACCTGGTCGATGGTAAAGCTGGCCGCCTTCTGGCGGGGCGGGTACTCCTTGAATGTCTGCAGGAAGCGGCCCACGTAGTCGGCCGCGGGCAGCAGCAGGTAGGCGTGGTCCAGATACCAGTCCCAATAGGTGTTCGACGTAACCGTGGCCCGCTCGTAGGGGTCCGTCCGCAGGTTGTACAACCACGGAATCCGCGTCTTCACGAACGGTTCGCCCCAAACCGCGAGTGTGCCGGCACCGCGCTGCTGGGCAAATACAACCTTCCAGTTGTCGTAGCGAAGACCCGTCAGATCGCCGTCGTCGGAGAAATAGAAGAACTCCTGCCGCGGACTCTTTGGGACCTGCCCGGTCAGGTAGGGCACGAGGTTGTAACCGTCGAGGTGCACCTTATAGGTCTTGGCGCCAGCCTTATAGCCCTTCAGCAGCTTTTCCTTAATGTCAGGCACTCCGGCAGCGGCCAGCAGCGTCGGAGCCCAGTCCAGATGCGAGACGACGTCGTTGGAGACGGTGCCCGGCTTGATCTTGCCCGGCCAGCGCACCATCGCCGGCACCCGGTACGCGCCTTCCCAGTTGGTGTTCTTCTCGCTGCGGAACGGAGTGGTCGCCCCGTCCGGCCAGGTGTTGGCGTGCGGCCCATTATCGGTGCTGTACATGACGATCGTGTTGTCACCCAAGCCCAGTTCGTCGATCTTCGCGAGCACGGTACCGACGTTCTTGTCATGATCGATCATGACGTCGTGGTAGTCGCTCTGCCAGCGGCCGGATTGCCCGCGGCTCTCCGGTTTCACGTGCGTGCGAAAGTGCATGTGCGTGAAGTTGACCCAGACGAACATCGGTTTTCCGGCCTTGGCCTGCTTGTCGATGAATTCGGCGGCCCGGGCGGCCACGTCGTCGTCGATCGTTTCCATCCGCTTCCTGGTCAGGGGCCCGGTGTCCTCGATTCTGCCATCGGCAAAACTGTGGATCACGCCGCGCGGGCCGAATCGCTTGCGGAAATCGGGAAAATCCGATTCCTTCGGGTAATCCGCCAGTTCCGGCTCCTCCTCGGCATTCAGGTGGTAAAGGTTGCCGTAGAACTCATCGAAACCGTGATTGGTGGGCAGGAATTCGTCCTTGTCGCCGAGATGGTTCTTGCCGAACTGGCCCGTTGCGTAGCCCTGCGCCTTCAGCAGTTCGGCAATGGTGGCGTCCTCCTTGCGCAGGCCGGTGTCAGCTCCTGGCATACCGACCTTGCTGAGACCGGTGCGAAATACGCTCTGACCGGTGATGAAAGCGGAGCGGCCGGCAGTGCAGCTTTGCTCGGCATAATAGTCCGTGAAGGTGATGCCCTCGTTCGCGATGCGGTCGATGTTGGGCGTCCGGTAGCCCATCATGCCCTTGGTGTAGGTGCTGATGTTCGACTGCCCAACGTCATCGCCCCAGATGATCACGATATTGGGCTTGTCGGTCGCGGCGAAACTCGAGGCAACGAACAACGAACCGGCAGCGAACATCGCCACCGCGGACAGGAAACGTGGAACCATACGAACTCCCTCAATTTTTTCCGCAGGAAACCAGACATCTTGGGCTGCCAAGAGACCCCGGCAGGATCCTTATGATCATCGCCAAGCAGTCGCCGGCACTCATCATACACAGGCGAACACCGATTGGTGCGAGCTTCTGCCGTACGTTACCCGGCATAACCGGCAAACCCGTGTCCTGCAGGCCCCCCCTGTCGCCGTCGCGAACCGGGCGCCCCTCATCGGCCAGAAGGCCGTGACCCGTTCCCGGCCCGTGTTCGCCAGCGACCGGAGAACCGATCTGTGGCATATGGGGCCGTCGCGCTGTGAGTGACGGCTGTGCCGGCGTAGAATGTCGGCCCGAGACATACCCCTTACCTGCCGCATGAAACCCCTGCGATTCGGCTGTTTCGACGATACTCCGTCGGTGCGCGCACGGCGTTCCTGCTGATGAAGTGTCTCGTCGTTTCCGATCTGCACTACACGCTGAAGCAGTTCGACTGGGTGTTGCAGGCGGCCGAGAAATTCGATCTGGTGGTCATCGCCGGCGACCATCTGGATATCTCATCGACCGTGGCGCTTCCCGCCCAAATCACCGTGATTCTGACCTACCTTAAGCGCCTGCAGTCCAAGACTCGGGTAATCGTATGCTCGGGAAACCATGACCTCGATACACGCAACGCGGATGGCGAAAAGTTTGCCAAATGGATACAGCGAGCGCGGCACAGCGGTGTGCCGACGGACGACGACTGCGTGGTGGTGCAGGATACGCTGTTCACCATCTGCCCCTGGTGGGACGGCCCGGAAAGCCGCGCCCGCGTCGAGGCACAGCTGGAGCGCGATGCCAAAAAGCCGAAAGACCGCTGGATCTGGGTTTACCACGCCCCTCCCGATGAGTCACCAACCAGTTGGGGTGGACAGAAGCATTTCGGCGACCGGCAACTCGTCGAATGGATCGCGCGTCACCAACCGGACATGGTCATCACGGGCCATATCCACCAGTCGCCATTCCGCCAGGGCGGATCGTGGGTGGACCGTCTGGGATTGACCTGGGTATTCAATCCCGGCCGGCAGATCGGCCCATGCCCTACCCATATCGTCATCGATACCGAGGCAAAGACGGCGCTGTGGTTCTCGCTGGCCGGAGCCGAGATCGTGCCACTCAGCCGGCCACTGATGCGTCCCATACCGGAACTGACCGAACTCCCCGACTGGCTCAGATAGTCGCGTCGGGGTAGCGATCGGAGCCGGGCGAGGCGTCCTCGACGGACTCATGCAGCAGGCTCTCGAGCACCTCGTTGACCATGCCCAGGTGATCCTCGCGGTCCTCGAACTGGTTCTTCAGGTCGACCAGATAAGTCGTGATGCTGTTCAGCTTTCGTGCCAGCAGTTTGGCCAATTGGAAACTCAGGTCGGGATTACCCTGCAGGAAAGCCTCGGCGTTCTCGACGACATACGTCCGGGTGGGTACCGTGGCCCGCACCGTAGCAGTGTGCGGGACATCCAGCAACACGGCAAGCTCGCCGAACATCGCACCGGGCTCGGACTGGGTATTGACCTGGGTGGGACCCTTCAAGACCTCGATTTCCCCATCGATCAGCACGTACAAGACCTTGTCGGCGCCTCCTTCCACCAACAAGATCTCCCCTGCAGCAAATCGCCGTTCCGGCAGACCACCGCAAAACTTCAGCAAAGACCGCATCGCGTCGACCTCGAACCCCATCAATTGTCTTTGGTGTGTCGCCCATTGGCCGCCGTTTGCGTCACCCAGGCGGCCCAGACTTACGGCGAGCACACTCGACAGCGGCGGCGCGAATGCAGCGGACCGGGCACAGAAGCGGCGGTGCGCACGCAGGTGCCAGCTTTGTGCTGAATCGCAAGCAGACAGGCCCAGGGTAGCGCTTCGCCCACCCGAGAGACGGCGTCGCTAGACGTAGCGAATTCGCACGACGCGAAAGGCGCCGGCAGCGCGGCCGGCCTTGCCACCATCGAAGCCGATCACTGCTGTGAATCAGAGCGTAGGTCCGGCATCGCCGGCTGTCAAACGGTCCAAAGGGAGTCTGGGCTGGCGGGTCATCACCCGCTATGGCGCGCCCATGGTGTATTCGCAGCGTAACGGGCCACGGCTGCTCAGAGCTCCGGCCCAGGTCGGCTCGCACTGCGTCGCATCCGCCCCGGCCTGACCCACTCTTGACCATGCTTGGGTCTGCAGGGCAGTAGAGCCCCATCCCCTCCTCCCCGTCCACCTACGCGCGCCCAGCTTCGAGAGATGCGGCACGTCGCGCCGGACAGGAGCACGTCGTCAAGCGTGACGAATCCGGATAAGACTGTATCTAAATCACTGCTTTTCCGGCAAATATTTACGTATTTCCGGGTTGCCATCGCTCGCTATCATGCACGGGCCGAAACAGCGCCTCGACTTCCGACAACCCAACCTGAAGGTGATTTCCATGACGCAACGTACACGTCCGGTCCTTATGCTTGCGGCCTTGATGGCAGGCCTGCTGTCTGCCGACTTGGCGCAGGCGATCAGTTGGTTCGACTCCAGCTCGACGCCCTCGGTGATGATTACCAGCAACGATTTCCACGCGGCGACCCAGTTGCGCAGGGTGACCGTCGTTTGCCCTAAGGCCGGGAACATCGTTGCGAACGCGACCTCTCAGTTCGGGTTCTGGCCCGCCGTGGGCGGCTGGACTTACGTCGGAATAGGGTTCAGCATCGCGATCAACGACGCAGCGCCGACCGCGATGCATAGCAACTCGGCCCACTACGTGGCTGCCTGGACCGACGGAATGTCTGAATCGGGTGCAACGCAACGCATTGCTCCCTGCACCGCCGGACAGACCATGGACGTCTATTTCATGGGCTACCTGCAGAACACGGAAACCGGCGCTACCGCGTTCAATCCGACACTGGTCGTGCAGTTCTTCGACACCCGTATCTAAACTGCCGGTTTCCAGCGAGCGCCGCGGGCCACAGCGGGCCGCGGCATTCGGCCGGACCGTGAACACCGGCTTCCTTCCGATGAGCGGAACGGCCGTTTACACCCGATGGCTCCAGACAGGGTCCTACAACGGGACCGAAGGCAGGCGAGCGGCATCCCTCCGGGACGAGCAAGCCCCTTCGACACTGCGGTAGGCGGGGTAGCGCCGCGCTTAACCCTTGGGCAAGGCGCGCCGGCTGTTCCCCTAACCCGGCAGGATACCGGCAAGGCCGGGGTTGAATTCCTTGTCGTCGGCCAGAACCTGGAAGTTCTTCACCACTCGACCCTGTTCGAGAACGATGAGCCGATCCGCCGAACGGATGGTTTCCGGGCGGTGCGCGACGATGATGCGGGTCACATCCGTCGCGCGGATCGCGGCATTGACCGCCCGCTCGCAACCCAGGTCAAGATGGCTGGTGGCTTCATCCAGCAGCAAGATGCCGGGCCGATGGTATAAGGCGCGCGCGATCAGCACCCGCTGCTTCTGCCCACCCGACAAAACCGTACCCATGTCGCCGATCAAGGTGTTGAACTTCATCGGCATCGCCTGGATGTCCTCGAAAATCGCCGCGAGCTTCGCGCACTCCTCGATGCGATCGGAATCGGCGTTGCCTGCGAAAAAGCTGATGTTATCGGCGATGGAACCGGCGAACAGCTGATCTTCCTGCATCACGACACCAATCATGGAGCGGTAGTTCTCGACCCCAAGGCGGGTCAGGGTCTCGCCATTGATCAGGACCTCACCGCGCTCGGCCCGCACCAGGCTCGCGAGTATCTTCAGCAAGGTCGTCTTGCCGCATCCGGACGCCCCGACAACCGCCACGAATTCGCCCCGATCGACGCGTAAGTCCACTCCGTCCAACACCCAGCGGTCATTCTCGCTGTACCTGAACCGCACGCCGCGCACCTCGACGGCCGCGGGCGCCTGATCGTCACGCCGGACCGGCGTCAAACCCCGTGTCTCTGGGGGCGTCAAGGCAATGTCGGCGAGGCGCTCGGCGTGCAACCCGAGCATCCGCAGGTCGACCGCCTTGTTGATCAGTTCGCTGACTCGGCTCAGAAACTGCTCCTTGTACGCGATAAACGCGAGCAACATGCCCACTGAGAGCGCGTTCTCTAGAATGCGTTCCGCCCCGAGCCAGACCACCAGAATCGTCAGCCCGCCCAGCAACAGTTGATGGGCCGTGCGAAACACAAACTGAAGCTTCTGCATTGTCAGTTCGCGGTTGACCGTCTCCACCAGAAGATTGAGCCAGCGCGTTTGGCGAAGCTCCTGAGCGTTGAACAACTTGATCGCGGTAATCCCGCGCAAGGTCTCAAGAAAGTGGCTGTCGCGCCGTGCGGCCCAGACGATCGCTTCGGCCGACGCTTCGCGCAGCGGCAGAAACGATACCCACCGCAGGAGGCCATAGAGAACGGCCCCCAGCAATACAACGGCCGCCAGTGGCGGCGAAAAGACGAACATGATGGCCAGGGTCAGACTGGCCATGACACCATCCAGCACGGCTTCCACCAGTTCCGTTGTGATCGCCTCCAGAATGACTTCCTGTGAACCGAAGCGCGACATGACGTCCCCCAGATATCGGGTCTGAAAGTACGCTGCCGGCAGGTTGACGAGATGGGCGAAGAGATTCGCGCGACCCTGCACCTTCAGCGATGCGCTGAGCATCATCACCATCCAGCCACGCATGGCGCCCACCGCCGTTTGCAACACCAGCAGCATCGAAAAGCCCAGGGCCAATGTGATCAGCAGATCGCGATCGGCAGTGACCAGCGCATGATCGACGACCCACTGCATGAAGAGCGGGCCGGTTATCGCAAAGACTTCGATGGCCAGTGCGAGTCCCAGTAGCTGCGCTAGCGAGCGCTTCAAGCCGACCACGCGCCCGAGCAACGCGCGAACCCGGACACGCGCCGGGGCCTCGGATGGCGCGAAACCGCCCGTGGGAGCCAGCTCCAGTGCCACCCCGGTGAAGCTCTTTGAAACCTGCGGCATTTTGAGCCGGCGAACCCCCATCGCAGGATCATGTATCACCACGCCGTCACGACCGACCTCCGTCAGCAGGACGAAATGGTTCAGGTCCCAGTGCAGGATGCATGGCGCAGTCAGCAGCGAGAGCTCGTCGAGTTCCACCCGGACGGGCCGGGCCGCCAAGCCGATCTGGGCGGCGATCCGGATCAGATCCTGCAGCGTCGAGCCCTTCAGCGATACGCCGAAGCGGCGCCGCAAGTCTGCCAGGTCCGCGCGATGGCCGTGATGGTGCAGCAGCATGACGAGGCACGCGAGCCCACACTCAGCCGCTTCGGTCTGCAGCACCATCGGGACTCGGGCGTTATGCCAACCCAGCGCAAGCGCATCCAGGGCCTTCATCCGTGCAGATTTCCCGTCAAGGTGTACAAGGGATCAAGCATCCATTCAAACAGGCGCCGCTGCTCGATCACGACGCTGGCTTCAACCTGCATGCCCGGCTGCAGCGGCACTGGCTTACCGTAGGCACTGACCGTCTGGCGCACCAGTCTGACAGTCACCCGATACACGGGTTCTTTGGCTTCGAGGACGCTGGCCAGGCCGGACAGCTGCGGCGGCAGTTCACCCGGACTCAGCGCCGAGCGGGACACGTGCTCTACATGACCCTCGTATTGACCGAACTTCTGGTACGGGTACGCCTGATAACGCAGCAGCACGCGCTGCCCGGCCCTCAGAAAACCGACGGAGCGGCTGGGACTGAACAGATGGGCTTCCAGGGTCGAGTCCTCGGGCAGAATGCTCAGCAATGGCGCGGTTACGTTCGCGCCCCCCCCCAACTCGGCCTGGATGGCCGTCACGGTTCCGTCCTGCGGCGCCTGAATCACCAACTGGCGGCGCGATTCGGCTTCAGCAAGGCTTTGCTCCAATTCGGCGATGTTCCGTTCGATCTGCGCAAGCTGCGTGTGGCCATTGAGCGGCAACTGCTGCAGTTCGCTCCGCAACGTGACTAAATCCCGTTTGGTGTTGGTCAGGCTCCGCTCGAGGTCGCGCAGCTTGAGAGCCTGATCGAGCCGTCCCTCCTCTCTCTCCTGCAGTTGCTGCACCGATACGAAGCCCCGCTCGATCAACTGCCGGAACCGGGCCGACGACTGCTCCGCAAGAGCCAACCGTTCCCGCTGCAGCTCGATCTCGCGTTCCAGGTGCTCGCGCTCCCGTTCCAGCGCCGCGATGCGTTCCGACAACGCGGAAGCGCGCTGGGCATGCAGCTTTTTCTGGACTTCCGACTCCGCTTTCAGGCTGTCCCGCCGCGCGACCAGTTGGCGGGCGACCTCCTGCTGGGTGGCACCGCGCGTGACACTCAGCAATTCGGTGGAGACCACGGCCAAAGGTGCCCCTTTCCGCACCTGGCTGCCCTCACGCACCCGCAACTCGGACACAACACCGGCCTGCGGCGCAAACACCCGAACCATACCCTGCTGCGGTACGAGCCACCCATTGATCTGAGCCTTACGGGTGTACTGGCCAAAGAGCAGCAAACTCAGCACTGCTCCGCCAGCCAAGGTGGCGAAGACGAAAAACAGTCGATGGGACAGCCGGGGGGCTAGCAACACGGTTCCCAGCCATTGCGCCTGGCTCTCAGCGAGCACTTCAGGCCGAAAAAGCGATTGGTTCATGGCAGCGCATCCGAAAAAGGGACCAGTGGGCAGCACGACCAACAGCCAGGGCCCGGCTCAGAAAGACAACCATTCCGTCCATTTCCCGGTCGGCGGGAAGAGCATGACTGCCGTGTAAACGCAAAAAAGGCCGCCCCGACTCCTCGCCGGGACGACCTCGACCTCCACGTACCGGCCTCCCGCTGGCCTACCGCACCGATCGTCGGTGCGCGCGCATCCGTGCCGTGCCTTACATCCCTTTGTGGCTTATGTAGCCCATTCCCTTCATGGAAGTCTCCACACCGTCACAAGGCCCTAGCACTTGCCGTACTTCGGGTACTTGGGATGATGGTCGTGCTTCGGATACTTCGCGTGCTTGTGGTGATGGTGATCGTGATGCTTATGCTTCGGGGGCTCATAGTATCCGCCACCCTTTCCGCCGCCAGAAACCAACTCCATTTCCTCTACTTTTAGCTCACGCATGACGTTTCTCCGTGAAAAAAAACACAAAACCTGGACGGCGACAGATATCGAAGACTTGTATTGATAAGCTCGCCGCCCAGCGCTGTCTCATCGCTTAAAGCGACATTGCGCCCCCCATTGAGCCACCGCTAGGCAGGCAATGGCGGCATAAATAGGTTAACAAATAAATCCGGCATTCAAATCGGAATCACTACCTATATCTATGGAGTTACTCATTTGATAAATTGCGGTAGCAACGTATTTCAGAGGGATATATTGAAGTGTTTAAATACGCGAAGCAAATGCTACGACGCGAGCAGTCAAAGACATAAAACTGGATGACGGACGCAACATCGGTACTTGGCAGGAAATTTTAATCCACGCCAGAAAACGCGCAGTGATAGGCATGAATTAATGCACCAACGCACCACCAGAAACGAACTCGGGCGGAGTGACCTAACCAGCCGCTTGGCATTATTGGCGTACTGGCATCAATCAGGATGCAATCATTGACCCGATCAGCTCAAAAGGCTTGTTTCCCCATCACGTTCGTTCCGTGATTGGAAACACTGAATTGGAGAGCAAGCCGACTGACGCGTTCTGCTTCGCCTGAAGGCTCTCTTGATAGTGGGCGTAAGCGCCCGAATCGTATACATGATCCAGAGACGGAACCCAACTCATCTCGCGCCCCCCGAGTTTTCGCTTGAATTCACTGAAGCTGGTCCAGCCATTCTGTCCTTCATGCTGTGGAGAAATACCGAATAGATCATAGATCTCGCAACCGCGAGCCTTCGCCTCCTGCATGATGTGAAAATGCAAGAGATAAGGCGCCATCACGTTGCGGTGGGTCGCCCGGGATGCGCCGTACAGATAGGTCGCCACGTTGCCGAAGATGATCACCACCGCTGCTGCCAACCGGATGCCATGGTACTCTGCAAAATAGACGGCACCATGCCCCATTCGCGCCAGCAAAGGGATCAACCTCTGGAAGTAGTCCAGTCCGTGCCCCTTGATTTCCTTTCTTTCACACATCTCGTTCTGCATTTGGCAAAAGTCGAGTACACCGCGTTCCGAGGTGTCCTCAACGATCGATACGCCATGTTTCCGCGCAACACCCACGTTGTAGCGACCTTTCGATTTCATCTGCGAGAGGATGTCCGTATCACTGAGCTTCAGGTCAATCAACAAGGTATCTCTGGGGACATGAAAATACTCGCCCACCTCGCAAAATTCATGCACAAAAGCCGGTAGCCTTTCCCATGGTGGCTCTATCCTGAGGTGACTCACCACGCAGGTGTCATGCCGTCGCTTTTCGTCAATGAAACCCATGAACGCCTGGAAAACCTGCGCCTGATCGGCAATCGCGTCCGCTTGCATCAACACCGGCCCTTCCGGCACGAAGTAGAAGCAGTGTTCCGCGTCGTATGCCCATCTCCAGATCGTCGCACCGCCGACGATAGTTCCCCGGTCCCGCAGCACCATACCGAAGTGATCCCATCCGGTCGATGCCATGAAATCCGACCACCACGACGACTGCATGAACCCGGTACAAGGCTCCCAGGCAACGAAGTCATCCCAGCTCTGCTTCCGCTTCACGCAGTCGTCAACCACTTCGCAAGTCCCCATCCAATGAACCCACGGAAATCGACCGCTTGCGCCGAATGCGGACGAAGCCCCTCCCCCTGGAGCACGACGCGATCCGGCGGGGCCGCCATGGAGTTTGCACGCAACGCGAAGATGTTCCAAAGTGCGGATTGTCGATTTGCATGACATGATCGCCGGGCCACGGCCCCCGGGATGCTTTGCCCCCCCGGTGCCCCACCGCAGGTTTTCTGGCGAACGATTCTGCGCGTCGTGTTGGTAGGTGAAGGTAGACCAAATTTATCGCGCGTTGGATCCGTACGCTTACTTAGCGCTTTTGCGGGAACCCGATATCCGTCCGAGCAATCGCTGCGTTTGCCGTCCGCTCGGTTCCGCTTCGCGGAGCTTGTACTGTGCGGCGAGAGCCCGCCGGTGACTCCCATCGGATGACCGCGGGATGAAGAGAGGGTCCAACAGCACACAGCGGCAGCGGCTTGGTCCGCGCCGATCATGCCCCGCAAGCGCTGACCCAAAGGCTGTGCCAACGCCAAGAATTCGATAAGCTCCGGGATTACCTCCCTGCCTTGGCAGGCCCTACCCTGCGCCGTTGTCCAGACACAATTACGGGCCCGACTCCTCATGCTGCAGATTTACTGGCTTTACGACCTGCCGAACTGGCTGCTCTGTCTGCTGATCCTGGCCCTGTTCACCGGGGGCTCGATCCTCGGCCAACGGGTGTCTCGACGGTTTGTGCGGCGCTTCTTTTCCCAAGCGCTCGAAGACCACAATGAAGCCGTGGGCGCGATCATAGGCTCATACGGGGTGTTCTACGGCATCACACTCGGGCTGATTGCCGTCGCCACCTGGGACAACTTCGACGCATCGGAGGATCTGATCATGCATGAGGCGTCGGCGCTGTCGGCCCTGGACCGCGATGTGTCCGCGCTGCCTGAACCGGCATCCGTGGAACTGCGGGCGCTGCTCCGCGACTATCTCGATTTCGTGATCGATCGCGCCTGGCCCGAACACCGCAAGGGCCGCGTGCCCGTCGACGCGGACTCACGCATCAACGCTTTCCAGAAGCGCCTCGTTGAGTTTGAGCCGCGGACGGAACGTGAGTCGGTGCTGTTTGGCGAGGCAATCGAGCAGTTCAATGTCATGTTTGAGCTGCGTAGAGACCGGATTTCCAGTATCGGCAACGGGCTCCCGCCCATCCTCTGGGGCATCGTGCTGGCCGGCGCGATTCTGAACATGATCCTGCTTTACGTGCTGCGCATCGAACCCTTACGAACGCACATGCTACTGATCGGGCTGGTCGCAACCTTTATCGGCCTGATGATCTTCTTCATCGTGGCGATGGATCACCCTTTCGTCGGCGAGCTCAGTATCGAGCCGACCGCGTTCGAAGCGCTGAGGCAAGGGCAAATGTCGAGACTGGCCGGACACCCGTGACCTGACACAAGGCCTGGCGCGCCGACTGGCGCAGTGCGGGGAGGTCAAGGGCTGGCCGAAAGGGCCCTTCGGGAAGGGGCAGTCGAATCAGCGGGCCGTTCCAGCGGCGCGGGAAAATCGAGAGCGATTCGGCCCCGCACAACGGCACGGCGCAATCAAGGAACCTCATCGATGGCTTCGACCCGACCCTATCAATGGGTGAGCTTCCCTGCACCCCGTTTCCAGCGGACCAGCCAGGCGAGTCGCACACCCGGCTGGGATAAGGTCTGGGCCGAAGCGAAACTTATACGGCTCCCTGCCGCGACGCAGAGCGCAGTGTCCCCTACGGGGCCACCGGCAACGGCAGAATCGGCGCCTTGCGGATGTCGAGCGAGTAGTTGAAGCCATGCGGTCCCGGGCCACCCGTGCCGCAATCAGCCGCGTTGCAGCTACCGCCCAAAACGATCAGGTACTGACCGGGCTTGAGCGTCTTCGAGAAGGCCGCCGTCGAGCCGGGCTCGACCAGGGACAGCGTCGGCGTGCCCTTCTTCACGGCTTGCCCGTCGCAGTTCGTGAACGGAATCCCGGAGTTGGCATAACCCACGAAGGCCGTTGCCCCGTCGCCACCCGGAGTCTGCGGCTTCAGGAAGCTGCTGGTCCCCTCCAGGCTGATCTGGTTGTAGTCGTGCGAGAGGTGATTGGAGCCGACAAAGCTGCCATTGGTCTGCCAAACGGAGAAAGCCGGATGCATCGTGTCCGATCCCGTGCCCATCGTAATCTGTACGGTGGCATTCCACGGCACCGTAAACGTATACCACTTGCTGTTGTGGGCCCAACCACAGTCCGGGGTGATACCGTTCTGACCGTCCCACGCGTACACCGGAGCCGTTCCGGTCAGGGCAATCGAACCATTCTTTGCGGCGGGCACGGAGCCCAGGTCGGTGACGCTGATCGCATTCGCCGCACCGGAAGCCAGGGCCGAACCGGCCATCAAGGCGGCAATCGTCGTTCGCAGATTGAATTTCATAAGCTTGATCTCGTGTGTCTTGGCTAATATGGAGTTTCCATGTCGGATCGATAGCGGATGTGCCCAGCGCGGAGCTCCGGCACAACGGTCGAGCGATCCGTGATTTACGTTCACAATAAACGTGCCATGAGCAGAGCCCCCTGGATCCGCGCCATCCATTCCAGCCGGGTTCTTTTCGGCGTCGCGAAATACCCCACTACTGAGTCAAATCACGGACTTATTAACGTTGCTGAAACGACCGAGACAGGTCGGACGGACAAGGTTCGAGCGAGCGTCCGCTCCGGGCTTGGCAGTCGGTGAGGATGAATGCCGGAATGGGCTACGGCGTCGGGCCACAGCCTGGCCCCTTCGGCCTGCCTTCATCTGTGGCGGCGGCCCCGGCTCGCTTGTGATGACGACGATCTGGAGGATCTATCAGTCGAGCCACGGCAAAAAGAGGATGGTCGCTCGGCGGGGGTGGCTGTTGTCCCAGGCCTCAGCGACCCGATCGACACCTAACGGCAGGTCGGCGGGCCCGGCTACGCGTCAGCGGCGGAGTCTGCCTCGACCGGTCCGCCGCCAAGAGACCGTTCAACAGCGGCAGTGAGACGCCGGATCTCGGCGAGTTCATCCAATTGGGCGCGGGTGTCGTCCAGCGCGGTGCTCAGAGCGGTAATCTCCGTATCAAGAGCTTCGGCACGCTCGTGCACCTTCCGGTACATGTCGACACGGCCTTCGATCGAAAGTCTGCGCTCCCGCAGGCGCTCGAGTAGCGGCACGAAAACCGTGGCGGCCCACGCCGAGGATTCGTCATATGCCAGCTGAAACAGGACTTGAGCCCGCGCGATCAGCGTACCGTAAAGGCGGCTGATGACGACGGTCTGGTACATCGACGTCGAAGACGCGCTCGCGCGAAACTGCTCGCCCTGTTCGAAGATCTCCTCCAGTTCGGTCTGATAGGCCTCCATCGAGAACTCGGCCGGCTTCAACTCCCCCAAGGCAGGGTCGGCGACGAACTGGGAGAAGATCGCGCCGACCAGGACGCCGGCTCCTTCGCCCTTCTCGGCGGCCGACCCGAGCGCGCCGCGCAGTTCTTCCAGCACTTGTTTCATCGCGGTCTTCATGCCGAACGTGGTCAGACTGTCGGACATGCTGCGCCGGGTTCGGTCGACGATGGCCTGGATACGTCCCGGCGCCACGACCTCCTGTAGCGATTGAGCTGTCTCCGAAAAGGTCCGAACATCCTTCGTCAGCGCCTCCACCGCCGTGGCGTAGGCCGCTTGCTCAGCTTGAGCCTGCTCCAGCAAACGGCGGCTGAAGGCATCGTTCCGCAACCCCAGTTCACGAAGTTCGGCGAGTTGCCCGTCAAGGCTCTGCGCGCGCTCGTTAACGATCGCACGCCACTGCTCCAACTCGCGAGCCAGGACCCGCACAACATTCTCAACCAGTATTTCCTGACGTATACGCACAATGTTGTCCGCCAGATAACGCTCGAGGCTCATCAAGCGCGATCGTCTCAGCAAGGAACCATCGCCCCGGATCTTGGCCAACAGACCCTGCTTGGCCGAGATCGGAAAGACCTCGCGAGATTCCACGTTCAGCGTACGGGCAGTGCTCTCCACCTGCTGCTGAAGCATGGCCTCGAGTTCCGTTTCGGTATTCAACTCGTCCCAGACCGAATCGATCTTGTTGAGCACAACAATGAGCCCCTTGCGCCGCGTCTGCCGCTCACCCCTGACATGACAGCGCCAAACATCCATATCGCTCTTGCTGACGCCGCTGTCCGCCGCGACGACAAACACCACAGCCTGCGCCCTGGGCAGGAGACTGAGAGTCAGCTCCGGTTCCGTACCGAGGGCATTGAGCCCCGGCGTATCGACGACAACCAGACCGCGCTGCAACAAAGGGTGAGGAAAACTGATCAGCGCATGCCGCCAACAAGGAATTTCCACGACGTCCGCCGGGCCGGGGCACGCGTGACATGCGTCTTCGGTAGATAGACCGAGACGTTCCGCCTCCTGGCGCGGCACCCGCTTCGTGGCGGACAACGCGCGGAACGCCTCCTGCATCTGCAGGGGCGAGCCGGCATTGAGCGGGATCTGCTGCCAACACCGGGGATCACGCTTCAACGCGTTCAGGTTCTCGACGGACAAACGCGTTTCGATACCGATCAGTCTGATATAGCTTTCGCCACTGGGATCGCAAAAAATTTCAGTGGGGCACATGGTCGTGCGCCCTGGCGAAGACGGCAGCAACCGCAGCCCGGTATCCGCAAAGAACAGCGCGTTGATGAGTTCGGTCTTGCCCCGGGAGAACTCGGCCAGGAACGCCACGGTAAGGACGTCCGACTCCACCGTCTCCCGCATCCGATCCAGCTCCGTCAGCAGGGCATCGCCCCCGAGTCCTGCTACGAGCAGCCAGACGCGATAGCGTTCGATCGACTCGATCAGACGCTGCCGCCAAGCGTCATGCGCGCGTAGCGTTTCTGCCAATCCGTTTATGTTCATGTGAACTCTCGCCATCGCGTCGATGGGCGGCTCGGGGATCATGACACGCTAGAGCCGCAGTACGGCCCAAGGCTGCTGCGGGAAACAAATCAGCCCCGCCGAAGCGCGTTGCCATTAAGTCTAGCGACCGGGGCGGCGCGATGCCCCGAGACGAGGCCAGGACTTGAAAACGCGTTCTGTCGACGCCACGAAATGGTGGTCGAAACCTCGAGAGTGCCGCTACACGGCACGACGACCGCAAAAGAGAGTGACCATCGATGGATATCCTAATGTACCTGCTGTTCCTGGCTGTCGGGTTCGGACTTGGGGTGATTTGCAGTGTCAGCATCCTGGCCAACCGGATCGAGCGCCTGAGTCGTCAGGAGATCAACGTACCCACTCCACAGGTTCAAGTTAACGTCAGCGCCGAACTGGTCGCCCGCTATCTGGAATCCTTCGACCTGATCGCGATCCCGAAGCATCTCGTCGCTGCAGCCGAATCACCCGCCACCAAGCACTGAGCCGCAGAGTGGCCCATCCAGCAGGGTAGGCCCACCCGATCGTGTTGCATTGGGCGGGTTTATTCACTATAAGATGCGCGCTGAACATCACAAGAACGAGGGATCCGACGGCAAGGCGCAGCCAGGGCAAGTCGGGGTGCGCCCATCCGATGGGGTTGGCGCCACTCCACGAAAGCCGCTTTACCGTTGTCGGTCCTTTGCATGTCGGACTGTCGCGTAACGTCTAAACCTGAGGAGTCACAGATGTCGAAGTTCAAATATTTCGGGCTTGCCGCAACCTTGGCGGCGACCGGTGTGAGTGGTGCAGTCATGGCTGCCCAATGGCAGGCATTGCCGACCAAGGCCCCGGAACCGGCCGACAATCCCACCACCCCCGCGAAGGTCGAACTGGGCAAGATGCTCTACATGGACCCGCGACTGTCATCCAGCGGTACGGTTTCCTGCAACTCCTGCCACAACGTCATGGCTGGCGGCGAAGATAACCGCGGCGGATCGGTGGGGGTCAAGGGGCAAGTCGGTGGACGCAGCGCCCCGACCGTGTGGAACTCGGCCTTCAACTCCGTGCAGTTCTGGGACGGCCGTGCGGATAGCCTGGAAGCCCAGGCCAAGGGCCCGGTCACGAACCCCATCGAGATGGGCATGAAGAGCTGGGATGACGTCGTTGCCCGGCTGAAGGAAATCCCCGGCTACCGCCAAGGCTTTGCAGCAGCCTTCGGCAGCGCAGACGCGATCAACGTCGACAATGCAGCGAAGGCGATCGCCGCGTATGAGCGGACGCTGATCACACCCAACAGCCCGTATGACCAGCACGTCAGTGGCAAGACCGGTGTGCTGACCGAGCAGCAGGTTCGCGGCATGAACACCTTTGCCGAGGTGGGTTGCGTCAGTTGCCACAGCGGGCCGGCGTTCAACGGTCCGACACAGGCCGAGGGCACGGGTTTCTTCATGAAGTTCCCGACCTTCCCCGATGCCGCTCTGGAAGCCAAGTACGGTTTCGAAAAGGATATCGGACGGGCCGAGGTGACCAAGAACGAAGCGGACAAGCACTTCTACAAGGTGCCGACGCTGCGCAACATCGCGCTGACCGCACCTTACTTCCATAACGGCAAGGTCATGGACCTGCCGACCGCGGTTCAGGTCATGGGCAAGACCCAGCTGAACAAGGATCTCAGCGAACAGCAGGTGAACGATATCGTCGCCTTCCTGAACGCCTTGACCGGTCAGTTCCCGAGCCAGGCGATGCCCCATCTCCCGGACTACCCGAACAAGACCTTCGCCTACGAATAAATCTCACCGTCCACAGCGACGACGAAGCCAGCCCCTGTCGGGGGGCTGGCTTTTTTTTTGTGATTGGGTAGATTGTTTTTAGGGGCGGACCGAAACCATCCACCCTGCAGGCCATGCCGGGCACGGCCTGCCCCACTGCGAGGAACCCACTGACGCGAGACCATGCCCATGAAATTCCTGGCCGTTCACCCCAGTCCGCTGATGTACACGAAGATTTTCCTGCGCCTGGAGCCGCTCGGACTCGAACTCGTCGCCGAGACCGCACGCCGGGCCGGGCATCAGGTACGGCTTTTGGACTTGCAGGTCGAAACGCACCAGGATTTCGCGCGAGAACTCCGGGACTGGGAACCCGACATCGTCGCCTTCTCGCTGAACTATCTCGCCAACGTCCCCGAGGTGATCGATCTGGCCAAGGCCGCCAAGGACTTGCTGCCCCACAGCTTCATCTTCATCGGCGGGCACAGCGCCTCGTTCACCGCTCATGAGCTACTGAAACACGGCGAGGGCAAGATCGACTGCATCCTCAAGGGCGAGGGCGAGTCCGGCCTGCCGCTGCTGCTCGAAGCCATCGAGCACGACCGGCGGAACGTGAGCTCGGTGCCGGGCGCCGTGACGCTGGATGGGGAGGGTCCTCCACCCGGCTTCGTCGCCGATCTCGAAAACATCCGGCCGGCGCGCGACCTGATCAGAAACCGCCGCAAGTATTTCCTGGGCACGCTCGATCCCTGCGCATCGATCGAATTCACCCGCGGCTGTCCCTGGGACTGCGCGTTCTGCAGCGCCTGGACCTTTTACGGGCGCAGCTATAGGGTCATGAGTCCTGACAAGGCCGTAGACGAATTGGCGCGCGTCCGCGAACCGGGCGTATTCATCGTCGATGACGTGGCCTTCATCCAGGACAAACACGGCCTGGAGATCGGCGAGGCGATCGCGCGACGCGGCATCAAGAAGGAGTACTACCTGGAAACCCGGGGCGACGTACTGCTGCGGAACAAGGAGGTGTTCAAGCTCTGGAAACGCCTCGGCATGGAATACATGTTTCTGGGGGTCGAGGCCATCGACGAAGAAGGGCTGACCAAATTTCGCAAGCGGGTGAGCCTGGGTAGGAACTTCGAAGCGCTGGAATTCGCCCGCTCGCTGGGCATCACGGTTGCGATCAACATCATTGCGGACCCCGATTGGGATCGTGACCGCTTTAAGGTCATCCGCGAGTGGTGCATGGAAATCCCCGAAATCGTCAACATCAGCGTCAATACCCCCTATCCGGGCACAGAGACCTGGCTGACCGAATCGCGCCCGCTGACCACGCGCGACTACCGCATGTTCGATATCCAGCACGCCGTATTGCCGACCCGACTGCCGCTGAACGAGTTCTACGAGGAACTGGTCAAGACGCAACAGGTACTCAACATGAAGCACCTGGGCTGGGAATCGCTGAAGGGAACGGCGCGGATCGTCGGCCGCCACCTGTTGCGCGGGCAAACCAACTTCCTGAAGAGCCTTTGGAAATTCAACAGCGTGTTTAACCCCGCGCTGCAGATGGCTGACCACGCCCGGCCGGTCAAATACGAGATGGCGCCTCCGCCGCCTCGCACCGAGGCGAAGATGGACATGAAGAATCTCTACATCCACCAGTCGCGCGGGCGGAAGAGCCGCGCGCTGGACGACACGACCGAGCGTTTCGTCGACGAGACTCGGGCCGGCGCCGCCTGACCCTGCCCCGCTTCGCTCAAAAGCGATAGATCGCGAGGGCGGCAATACGGGCCTCGATCTCTCGCCTGACCTCATCGAAGGCAGCGCTCTCGATCGACCCGAAACGCCGTTCGAACTCGTCGGTCAGCATATGCTCGGGCAGGTCCTTGATCGGTGGCATGAACAGCGACTCGTCAGCGGACTGGCTCAGGCGCTTCTGCAGGTTGCGGGCGGCTTCGGGCGAATGCACGGCGAACTTGCCGAAGGTCGCGCCGGCAGTGTCGGCCGCCAAATCCGTGAAGCTGAACCCGCTGCCACTGTGGATATCGTTGATCTCCTTAGCCATGGCCGCAACATCGGCGAGGGTGCGTGTGCCGGATACCACCAGCGCCGCCGAAATGACGAAATGCTGGGCTGTGTCGACGCGCCGGTTGAGTAAGGCCAGACGCCGGGGCACCAATGGCTCCGCGCTGCTGACATCGCCGATCGGGCTGACATCCCGCCCATTGACATAAGCGTTCAGCAGCAGGATCACGGCGCGGTTTTCCTCGACGGGTTCGTGGTCCACCAGGGAACGCGCCTGGGCGAGTGCGAACAGCGGCTGCATCAAGGTCGAGAGGCGGACATACTTCTTGATCTCCGGCCGGCTGACGACCTCGCTCAGACACTGCTGATAGATCACCAGCCGCTCGCGCAGCGCGACATCGGTCTCCCAGTCGCCGGCCTGATCGAGCGCCTTGCGGGTCCAGTCGAAATGCACCCTGAGGCGGCCGTCCACGACACGTACCTCCTGCACCACATCCGCAGCGATCCGCCGATAGCGGGAGACTGACTTGGATTGGAGCAGGATCTCCAGCAGCCAGCCGATCAGCGGGTGCGGGACGGCCAGACGCCCCACCTTCAACTGCCGGACCACCGGAAACGGTTCGGCGTCATCCGCGATCAGGCGAACGTTCAGGTACAGATCCGCCCAGCGCCACGGCAGCTTGGCGGTGGCCTGCATGCGCAGCCGCGGCCCGCGAATCGAGAACTGCGCGCCCCCCAACCAGCGCTTCCGCGCGAAGGCATATTGCGTGATCGTCGCCATGTCGTCGGTGGTGAGCGCAACGGTCTTGCGCACAATCTGCCGCCGGGCGTCCGGCACCGAATTGCGCAGGATCGAGCGCGTCCGGGATAGCGCATCGGTCTGCGCCACAGGAACCAGATCCACGGCAGGAACCCGACTGAGTACCAGCAGTGCCAGCAGCACGGCCAACGCAAGGATCGCGGCAGCCAGTGACGCGGCCGGACGAAAGAAGGGACGCATGCTGTCGATCATCGCGGCGGGGCCGCCGGTCGGGCCTGACAGCGGCACACGGACATTCCAGACATTCAGGAACTGTGGGGGGTTGGCGAAGGGTTTCAGGGTGCCATCTTGGCGCGTGGGCGCGTAACAGGCAATCCCTCCCGAGGGGAATACGTGTCCCTGCCATACGCCCTGGCGGGCCGTCGCTGCCGGGGGAAAGGCGCTTGACTGTCCGGCCGCATCTGTCCGACGGCGCGACCGAGCGGAGGAACTTCAGCGGAGAGTAACCGGCTGGCAGACCCGGGGCACAGCGCTAGTCCGACGAAAAAAAGATGTCACCGTAATATGCCAGCGCGCTGCCTCCGGCGTTATCGGTATCGGTCATCAACGCAACGGCATCCAGCTGTTCGATACCATCGCCAAAAAGCCGGCGCCAGTCATCGCGGACATTTCGCTTCTCGGTGACCCAACGGCCGGCCTCGCGATCACCCGAGCGCAGGGCCAGCATCAGCACGCCGTTGCCCGCGAACGCGTTCGGCCAATGGGTCCCCACCACGGCGGAGCTGGACCATACATAGTTCAATGCCCGCGTCCTCCAGAACGCGAGTCCGCCACTGACGATAACGTAGAGGCGAGCCGGATAATCGTCACCGCTCCGGCTCCGTTCGTCCGGGTTGCCCAGCGTTCGATCCACCCGCCAGGACCAGTTCAGATAGGGCGTTCGGTTCAGATCCACCGTGAGCTCGCGATAGAGGCCGGATGCAGCTGCCTCACTGCGGGCGCGCAACACGGTCTTGCCGTTCAGCCGCACCAGGCCGTACTCCGTGGCGCCCTTGAAAGCCTTGCGCTGCCAACCAACCAGATCGCCAGCGGAAAAGGTGCCCACGTCCAAGCGCTCAGCCATGGCGCCGAGGGGGGCAAGCGAACCCAGCAGCAGCATCCACATCTGCCCGGTTGTCCCAAGCCTGTGCCATAGCGGGCTCACAACGGCCTCAGCAAACTGTCGAGGAGATCCGCATCATCGAAATGACGACGGCCGACGAGCGCGATGGCATGGGTACCGATCCGTCGCATGGCGCCCGGACTCGGCACCCCCGACGGCCACAGCAGGAAGCGCTCGATACGTTGCGTATGCGGCACGAGGCCGTCCGGACCGAAAAGGCTGCGGCGTGAGCCCCGGGATGTGCGCATGGCCAACAGCTCTTCGTGCTCCCGCCATGCATAGCGCTGCGCGGGAAGTTCCTCAGTATCCGCATAAACGGCCTGAAGGTAATGTTCGCCAGCCGAAATGCGAAGGACCAGCCGCTGCCCGGGGCGGGGCGGCAACAGCGGCGCCGGCGACAGCACGGGCTCGCTGTGCAGCGCGGGCTGTTGCACGCGGTAGCCCAACCCCGGGAAGATCTGATAGTAGCAGCCGCAGGGATGGATGCTGTCGTAGGCGAGCGGCACGCCCTCCCGATCGAGTGTGACGCGCCAGATCAGGCCGTCGAGATCTCCCGCGTATATATCCAGCCAGTGCCGCGCGGGCCGTCGCGGAAACCAGATCAGATAGTTCAGCTGCAACAGCGACTCTCCGCGAAAACGCGTGTGCGTCACGAACCGGTACACGACAGGGCTATCGACGCGTACCGTCGGCAGGCCATCGTTACGCCACGCCACGGCACCTATCCGGTCGGCCGACGACAGCGCGTCGATTTCCCAGACCGGTGCGAATGTCTCGAACAGTCGCCGCCGCTCGCTGCCGCGCGGATCGGGAATGGCGAGGGGATTTTGCGCAACCCGGGCGAGCAGTGCCGGTATCGCGTCGGGGATGGGTTCCGTCCGAGCCGGTGGGGCGTAGCGGAGGCGCTGACCGCCCTGCGATAGTGGGCCCGGCGTTACGGCAAAAACGGTCCGTAAGCGCCGATGCAAGACCGCAACACCCTGCTCCAACGCAAGGCGAGTCAACGGATAGAGCCCCACCATGCGATGCCAGCCGGAATAGGCATCTGGCGTCGTGACGGCCGCCTTGAGTCGCTCGACCCGCTCCGGCTGTGTCAGGTCACGCGCGACGAGCTGTCGGCCGCAAGTCCCTACGACCTCCTCCGGTTCGAGCCCGGGAAAAGGCGAAAACACCGCACGGGCGACGGTAGCCTGGCCCAGATTAGCAATCTCGACCCGTCGCGATGCGGCATCCAGCGCTCGCAGGCGCTCCAGCCACTGCGCCTGGGCGGCGGGCCCGAGGTCGTTCCGCCGGAAGCTCGCCAGAAACCGATCGCTGCGCAGGTAGGGTGACCCGGGGAGTCGATAGGATCCTGCGTCGCGCGCGCCAGCGCGCTCGGTTAGAGCGTCCAACTCGGCAAAGAAGCGCTCGCAGCCGGCGGTGGGCGACACGGCCGGCGCGATTGGCGAGACATGGATGCACGCTCCCAATGGCAATACTGTGCTCAGCACACCGACGCAGGGGGATCGCAGGCGTTTCCGCCACGCTAGAACACGATTGCCGGGCAGCGCCTTCATGCGGCGGCGCGATCGGCGCCTATCAGGATCATACCCACGACCATCGTCGCGGCCGAAACGAGCCGCCGTCCCGGCTCACGCTCGCCGAACAGCAGGGCACCGTACAACACGGCGAACAGAATGCTGCTGCGCTTGACCGCGATCATGTAGGCCGCCTGCACGAGATCGATGGCGAGAAAATGGCTAACGATCATCAAGGCAAACCAGAAACCGATCAGAAAATGAACACCGGGGCGGCGGCTCAACACCCGCACGCTGACGGGACGGACTGCCGGTACGACGATCAGCGTGACTGCGCCCAGCAGTACGAAGTAGAGGGCACCGAACAGCTCGCTCGGCACATCGTGCATCGCCGCTTTGCCGGTCACGGTCGTGACGCTGTAGATCAGCGCCACACCCAACATCAGCCGGACGCCGGGTTCGCTCCGGAATGCGCGCAGTGGACCGAGCAAAGTGGCCGCCGAGCTGTTGCCGGAACCGGCGTGAAGCAGGAATGTGCCACACACCACGAGCGCTATTCCAGCCAGCCCCATACTCGAGACCCGCTCGTCCAGCAGGAGCCAGGCAACGATTACCGTGAACACCGGCGTGAACGCCAGATATGGCAGCGACAGTGACATCGGTGAGTCGCGCAAGGCTCGCACGTACAGTCCCATGGCCAGCAGTTCGAGCGGCAGGGAAACCGCTAGCCATCCCCAAAATGCGGTCGGCAGTTCGGGCAGCCCTTGCGCCGCAACGACCGGCAGCAACAACGCGGCCGGGTAGACCAGACGCACGAGCACCAACTCGGCGGTCGCATAACCGCTCAGGTACCGCTTGGCGAGGGCATCCGAGGTGGCCAGGCTGAACGCGGACAACAACGACAGCAGCACCCATTCCACGCGGCTTCAGAGTGCGGCGCCGAACCGTCGATGATGCGGCAGCGTCATGGCTTCACGGCCGGACGAACCGCGGAGAAGCCGCCATCCACCGGCAGCACCTGCCCCGTGATCCAGCTCGCATCCGGAGACAACAACCAGGCCATCGCGGCCGCACCATCCTCGACGGAACCGTACCGTCCCAGGGGATACTGCGCCGCGATGTACTGCTCGGCATTGCCAACGAACAGCCGATCCGTCATCGGCGAGCGCAGCAAACCCGGCGCGATGGCATTGATGCGCAGACCCTTTGGGCTGTAGGTTGCTGCTGCAGACCGCACCAGCGCCTCTATCGCCCCCTTGCACATCGCGATGGCTTCATGATTCGTGACGCCGATCCGCGCGACGACGGACGACACCAAAACTGCCGCACCCCGGGTGTGGTGTTCCAGGCAGGCGTCGACCCAGGCCCTCAGCGTGAAGAATGCGCTGTCCAGATTCGCGCTGACGGCCTGACGAAACTGCTCGTCGCTGGTTTTGTGCAACGGCGCAATCAACGTATTGCCCGCGCAATGCGCGAGCGCCGCGGGCGGAGTGCCGAAGGCCGCGATGGCTTGCCGCATCGCCTCGCGGGCGCCATCGGCCGTGGCGCAGTCGGCTTCGATGATCTGCGCTGCAGCTCCCGTGAAGGACCCCATCGAGGCAGCATTGCGCGTCACCATGGCCAGCGCCCAGCCGGTACCGGCGAGACGAATGGCCAGCGCGCGGCTGAGACCGCCAGATCCGCCGGTAATGAGTGCATAAGACATGGTCTTGACCTCCAGAAAACAGAGCCGGACCGCGGTGGCATCGCCTCTGCAGCGCAGGGGCTTCACAGCCCAAGCACTGGATGAACCCGCGAAGCCACGCCGCTCGCCGCTCGCCGCTCTGGTTAGACAGTCGAATGCCGCACACGTCCCCCGCGGCACCAACGACCGTCCGGCGCTCGGGTCATCATACGGGATCACGGGCCGCTTGACCGGATGCACCCGAATGAACGATATCGTGGGGTTTAGAGTCGAACACGACAAAAAGAAGCTATGAAGGTCTACCGAATACATCGCCGCCAATGGCTGCCTATCGATCGCGATCAGGCCTGGGATTTCTTCTGGACCCCCCACAATCTCGAAGCGATGACCCCGCCCTTCCTGAACTTCCGGATCACCTCCGAGGTGCCCGACCGGACCTATAACGGTCTCATCATCACCTATCGCATCGCCGCGGTTGCCGGCATTCCGGTCACCTGGGTCACCGAAATCAAGCACGTCGTCGAACCGTTCCAGTTCGTCGATGAACAACGCCTTGGACCCTTCCTTTTCTGGCATCACCAGCACCGTTTTCACCCCGCCCACGGTGGCATCGAAATGGAAGATGACGTCCACTACGTGATGCGCGCCGGATGGATCGGACGGCTGGTACATCGTCTTTTTATCCGGCGGCGCCTCGAGCAGATTTTCGACTTCCGTCACGCCTATCTGCGGGACCGCTTCCGGCCGGCGCTCGCGGATGCTCCGGCCGTCTCAGGTAAACCGTACCGACCGCATCAAGGATCCGGCGTGTAGCCGGGTGACGTTGTCGCCACCGGCGCAGGGGTGCGAATCCATGGCACCCAAGCACCTGTTGCTGGGGGATGATTCGGGGATTGCGATGCGTGACACCGGATCAGGCTAGACCGGGCGAACGACGGATGATGATGCTCGGGCAACTGTTCAGACGGCCGCCGCTGGGTCGCCGACGCGACGACCAGGAGTCGCCCGAGTGTGCCGAGGGCGACGGTTGCCGTTACCCTCGTTGGCGCCCGTGACGCGCCGCATGGCGCGGTCACCGCCTTCACCCAGTGACTTTGCCGGGGGCGGCAGCCGGTAGCATCGTCGCCCAACCCGCGAGCGGCGGCTCCCGCCGCCGCTCTTCCGGCAAGTGAAAGGCTGAGCCTTAAGGCTCGACCGGGGCCGTAACGCGAAGCCGGACGCGCTTCACACGCGTCTGACCACCGCCGCGAGCCTGAACATAGAGATCGTAGGTTCTGGCCGGGGTGTTGATCTTGGTATCCAGGCTCAGCGTGCTCGATCTCGGGGGAACCACGGCCGGCCGCGAGAACTCGTAGGTAGTGGCCGGCGGCTTGCCTGACAGCAGGCAAAGATTGACGCGCTCACGGCCGCTGTTCGGCCCGACCGCCGTGACTCTCGCCGTGTATTCCGCGACGGCATCCTGCACGATCCTATTCAATGCTGGCGTCACCGACAGGCCCAAGCCGAACGCCTCGAAAACCTGGACTCGCTGGTTATAGCCATCAGTCACGAAGATCGTGTTGGTGGAACCGTCGAACGCCAAACCCTCGGGATTGTAGAACAGACCGTCCGTCCCGATATTCGAGTAGCTGCCCCAACTCGTCATGAACTGGCCGGTGGATGCGAACTTCTGGATGCGGTTGTTGCCCTGATCGACGACGTACAGATTCCCCGCCGGATCGACAGTCGCGCCGATCGGATTCGAGAACTGGCCCTTGCCGCTGCCACTGGAGCCCCAGCGCGTCCGGAATACACCGTTGCTCGACAGCTTCTGCACACGACGATTGCTGTATTCGACCACATAGATGTCGTGGGTCTTCGGATCGACAGCGACCCCGGCCGGAGAGTTGAACCAGCGATTGCCGGAACCACTCGAGGGCGCGGGCGCATCCCCCGTCCAACTCGTGCCATTCCCTACGCCCAACAGGAAACCGCCGGTGCTGCCCTGAAATTTCTGTACCCGGTCATTGGATGAGTCGGTAACGTAGACCCAGTCACGGGCGGAATCCACTGCGATGCCGCGCGGGTAAGTGAATTGCCCGCTGAACTTGCCCGAGCCACCCCATTGACGCTGGTAGGTTCCATCCGGGGTGAAGACCTGAACCCGATGATTGTAGTAATCGGCCACGTACACTTCATGGGTAACGGTATTGACTGCGACGGCGATGGGCCGATAGAACTGTCCTGTCCCGGCACCGTAAACGCCCCACTTACGAAGGAAGTTCCCCGTCCGATCGAAAACCTGAATGCGGTTGTTGTTCTGATCGGCGACGAACACTTCACCGCTGGCCGGGTCGACGGCGACCGCTGTCGGGTAGTTGAAGAGCCCATCCGCTGCCCCGGAACTGCCCCATTTCGTCTGGAACAGGTAACTGATATCGGACGTCGACGGTTGGAAAATCTGCACGCGATGGTTCTGGTAATCGGCAACGACGACGCGACCCCGGAAGTCGACGGCGACCCCAACCGGCCCGTCGAGTTGACCGGAACCTTTACCCGTCCACCCCCAACTGGTCACGAAGGTCCCATCGCGGCGGAACACCTGCATACGGTCATTATAGAAATCCGAGACATACAAATCGCCGCAACCGTCGAACGCCAGCGCGGCAGGGCCGTTCAACTGGGCTCCGGCAAAGCGACTGTCACCCGCCCCCTGCAGGCCCCACTTTCGCTGGAAGGTCCAGACGCCCCTGACCAGCCTGAAAACCTGGATCCGGTCATTGTTGAAATCGGCCACATAGGCCAGGCCCTCGGTGTCGATGGCAATGTCGTAAGGTGAGGAAAACCGTCCGTCGTCCGAGCCGGGACCGCCCCAACTGCCGTTGTTGGCACAATTCAGGCCGAGGCGGACGATCGCATGCGAACCGGTGTTGGCAACGAACACGGAATTGCCAACCGGATCTGCGCCGATGCCATACGGATTGTTCAAGCCCGGTGCCTCACAAATGAAGTTGCCGTCCGGATCGAATTTCTGAACCCGATCATTGCCGGTATCCGCAACCCACAGATTGCCCTGGCGATCGACCGCGATGTCCCGCGGATAGCTGAAGTAGCCGAGTCCACTACCCGGCCCACCGAAATTGAATAGGAAATTGCCGTTGGCATTGAACTTGGACACGCGCTGGTTGTATTGATCCACCACCCAGATGTTGCCCGAAGCGTCTACCGCCGTTCCGTGCGGATAGGAAAACTCGTCGTTCAGATTGCCCTCGGACCCGATCAGCCTCAGGGAACTGTAGCTCTCCGCGTTGGGCGCAACGAATCCCATGGGTTCCACATCGGCGGCGGGCGCCGGCCGCGATAAAAGGTTCGTGGCCAGCGCTGTGGTCAGCAGCAACGCAAAATGTCTAGCGAGTTTGGCAACCATACTGATAGTGCTCCAGGGTTGGTTGGAGGAAGGACGTAGCGGTACACTCACGGCGACTCCGGCATGGCAATCTCCGAACCCTGCGGACTGAACGTTCCAGCCGAACCGGCGGTTCCAGACACACCGGCCCCCTTACGCCTTGAGGCGTAGAACTCTAGGGGAATAACCCCTGCAAGGCAATCGGAAATTTTACCCTCACCATCAGGCATTTCCTTTCTTGTCGGCGACCCGAAACACCGATCCACGAGGTCTGGACGGCTCTTCGAAAGCACCGGCGTCGGCTCGAGGGGAACGCGACCCTCAACGCCTTTTTGCAGAAGGGGTGCGAGTCAGGGTAGGCGCAGGCACTCGCTGTCGGGCTTCCATCAGATGAGACGGACTGTCTCGGCTACCGCGCCGCAAGCCGCTTGAAGGCCTGCATTGGCCATACCTGCGGAATCGACTTTCCTGGCGCTGAGTCGCGCCCGGCGACTCAGCGGGTGGCGCGCCATACGGTGGCGAGCCAGGGTTGCTGCGACCGGGGCAGCCCCGGGGGGCGGTAGTAGTGCGACAATTCGACGAAACCGGCCGCAATCAGGTAACTGCGCCAGGTCTCGAGTTCGTAGTAGCTCCCGTACCGGCCGCCATTCCAGCCTTCCTCGTCGTGCCCGCGCGGATTCGAGCTGAACAAGACACCGCCCGGCTTCAGTGTGTTCCGCAACTCCCGGAGGACGCGTGGCAATTCGCGACTCGGGCAATGGAACAAACTCGCATTGGCAAATACGCCGTCGAAATGCGAGACCGGCAGGTCGAGCCCCAAAAAGTCCTGACACCAAACCTCGCAGCCGGTGCGATCCCGCGCCATTTCGACGAAGCGCTCCGCGCCGTCAAGCCCGATGGCGACATGACCCAGCGCCTTGAACGCCGCCAGGTCGCGTCCGGGTCCACAGCCCAGATCGAGAATCGTGTACGGCGGGTCCGCCTCAATGTGATCCAGCAGCGCGGCGATGTTCTGGCTGACATCGTGATCCCGCGTCCCTTCCCAAAAGGCCTCGGCATGGTCGTTGTAGTGCGCCAGAGTCAACTTAGACGGAGTGGTGTCGGTCAAGGGCTTCGATCCTCCTTTTGAGATAGCCACTCAAGCCAATCACCTAATGCGCGGCATGTCTACCACGAACCATCGCACCGCACCTCTGTCACCAGCAGGTGCATCCCGATCAACCCTCGGATTCGGCGAAAAAAATGCCTCTTCCATTCTCGATGGAGAGGAGCCTTGTGGTAGATTCCGCCTTCGAACAGGGAAACCCACCGGGAGCAACCGATATGTCGAAGTTCAAGTGGCTGGCGCTGACGATCCTGATGGCCTCAGCGCTGAGTGGCTGCGGCTACAACACGCTGCAGCAACAAGACGAGCAGATCAAGGCCAGCTGGAGCGAAGTCGTGAATCAGTACCAGCGCCGCGCGGACCTGGTGCCGAACCTGGTCAACGTGGTGAAGGGCTATGCCGCTCACGAACAAGAGGTGCTGACCAAGGTCACCGAGGCGCGCAGCCGCGTCGGGACCATCCAGGCGACGCCGGAGTTGCTCAACGATCCGGCGGCCTTTGCCAAATTCCAGTCGACACAGGGCGAGTTGTCGAGCGCGCTGTCACGACTGATTGCGGTCTCGGAAAACTACCCGCAGTTGAAGGCCGACGGCCTGTTCCGGGATCTGCAGGCGCAACTCGAAGGCACCGAGAACCGTATCACTGTCGCGCGCAACCGCTATATCAAGGCAGTTCAGGATTACAACACCACGGTCCGGACCTTCCCCACCAACCTGACTGCGCTGGCATTCGGACATGGCTTGAAGCCGAATTTCACCGTAGAAAACGAAGCCGCGATTTCGAGCGCACCGACGGTCGACTTCTCGAAGCCCGCGCCGGCAAAACCCTGAGGCCTTGCGATCCCGATGCCATTCGGCCTGCTGCGTTGGCTGACCTTTGCGGTCTGCCTGCTCGGTTTCATCCCATGGAACCCGAGCCGCGCCGACGTCGCCGTTCCGCCGCTGACCGCGCGCGTCACCGACCTGACCGGGACGCTGGCGCCGCAGCAACGCCGGGAACTGGACCAGCGGCTGGCTGCACTCGAGCGCGAGAAAGGCAGCCAGATCGCGATCCTGATGGTACCGACCACCCAACCGGAAACGATAGAACAGTACGGCATCCGGGTCGCCGACGCCTGGCAACTGGGGCGTTCCGGAGTCGACGACGGACTGATCATCCTGATGGCAAAAAATGACCGCAGCTTACGCATCGAGGTCGGACGAGGGCTCGAAGGGGTGGTACCGGATGCCGTCGCTAACCGGATCGTCGAAGACATCATGGTGCCCTACTTTCGGCACGGCGATTTCCACGGAGGACTGTCCGCCGGCGTCGACAGCGTCACGAAACTGATCCAGGGCGAGCCGCTGCCGAAGCCGAGCTGGCACGCGCCGAAGAGTGCCGAAGTCGACCTCGGCGCGGTGTTCTTTTCCTTCATCGGCCCGCTTCTGTTCGGCCAGTTGCTGCGGCTGATGGTCGGCCGGCTGCTGGCCGGGGCGCTGACCGGGGGCGCCGTGTACTTCCTGATATCCATGGTACTGGGCCTGCCTTCGGCGCTGGGACTCGCGCTCGGCTTCATCGCGTTTATTCTCGTCGTGGGTGACACCGGGCGCGGGGGCGGTGGTTTCTATACCGGCGGCGGCTATGGCCGGCGCTATCGCTACCCGCGCGGCAGCTCCTACGGGGGCGGCTGGAGCGGCGGGGGTTACGTCGGGGGCGGTGGCTGGAGTACCGGGGGCGGTGGCTGGAGCGGCGGCAGCGATTCCGGCGGATTCTCGGGCGGCGGGGGCGGCTTCAGCGGCGGCGGAGCTTCGGGACAATGGTAGACCCATGGCGCTGAAGCGCATCCTCAAGCATCTGTGGTTTCCGGACTGGACGCTCCGCCGGCGTTTTCCCGCACCGGCGCTGCGGATGATCACTGCGGCGATCGGCGAGAGCGAGCGGGGCCATTCGGGCGAAATCTGCTTCGCCGTCGAGGCTTCGCTGTCACTGGACCGCCTAGCACGCGGACAATCGGCACGCGGCCGGGCCCTCGAACTGTTCTCCCTGCTGCGGGTCTGGGACACCGAACACAACAACGGCGTGCTGGTCTATCTGCTGCTGGCCGACCGGGACGTCGAAATCCTTGCCGACCGCGGCATCGCCCGCTGCGTGCCGCAGGAGCGCTGGGCAGCGATCTGCGACCGCATGGAGGAGGAGTTTCGCGCAGGTCGCTTCGTCGACGGCGCGCTGGCCGGCATCGGCGAGGTCGGCGGGGAACTCCGCACACATTTCGCCGGCGAAGACCGACAAGGCGACGAATTGCCGAACGAGCCCCACTTGCTGTTCTGATAGCCGCACCAGACCGTCCGCACGCTCAACCCACTCCGCGCTCAACCAGATCCGCACCGAGCAGGATCACTTCCAGTTCCTCGGTGATTTCTTCCTGACGCAGCGTCGACTGCCGGCGAGCCAGATCCGCCAGAGTCTCGTCCAGGCGCTGCGTCGCGCCTTCCAGGTGCTGCACGCGACGCTGGTGCTCGTGCAGTAGCGACGTGAACACGATGTGGTGCAGTTCGGCGAACAGGTATTGCTCGACGAGTTCCGAGAAAAACGCCGGCGGGGCCAGATTGAGCCGCAGCGGATTGCCCATGGCCGGTTGGGGCCACTGAAGGTCGGAGAAGGCGGGCAGCAGGACCGTTTCGACGATATGCCCGGACTCACCGCCATGGTGCACGGCAATCAGGGATAACGCCCCGAGTTGCTCCGTCAGCCGGCCCAACAGCGATACGAGCTGTTGCAGCAACGACGGGACGTCGTCGGCCGTGGTGGGACCGTCCAGTATCCGGAGGCGGGCACCGAGCGGGTCCAGATCACCCTCCAGCTTACGGCCGATGGCAACGACCACCGCAGGTCCTTCCCCAGTCAGCGCAAGCACCCGGTCGCGTACGAGCGCATTGAAGTCCCCGCAAAAACCGCGTTCGGTACCCATGGCGAGCAATACGGGCTGCGCCAGTCCTGGAATCGGCGCGACCGACGGGTAACTGGCCAGGAAATCCGCGGCCGCGGTCCGGATCGTCGCGACCACGGCGCGCTGGCAGTCGATGAACCTCGCGAGCTTGCGCGCCTCCAGCAGCGACAGCATCCGCATCGAGTCCATGATCTCGTCGACTTCACCCAGCGTGCGGATGCGGCGCTGCAGTTCATGCCGCCGGGTCATGGACCGTCTCGGTATGCGTCTCGAACCAGCGCTGCAAGGAATCGACCCACAGCGCGCGGGGCGCCTCGATACCCGGGCTGCGTCCGGACCATCCGTGGAACAGGCCCTGCAGCGTCGCAGCGACGCGGTCCAACGACACCGCATCGAACAGCCCCTCGTTGAAGGCGATCAGCCAGGCCAACTGGCACTCGGGCGACAACGGCGCCAGCCGCTCCTGCTTCAATAACTCGCGGAGAATCCGGCCCCGGCGGATCTTCCCCTCCATCCCGGTTTCCAGCTTGGCACCGAAGCGGGTGAACACTTCGAGTTCCAGGAATTGCAGATAGTCCAGCTTCATCCGGCCGGATTCGTCCTTGACGCGCGGATGCTGCGCTCGACCGCCGATCCGTGACACCGAGCGGCGAATGTCGACGGCCGGTCGGAATCCCCCGGCGAACAAGTCAGCGTCGAGATAGACCTGCCCATCGGTGATCGAGATCAGGTTGGTCGGGATATAGGCGCTGATCTCGCCCTGCATCGTCTCGACGATCGGCAGCGCGGTCATGCTGCCGCCGCCATAGGCCTGGCCCAGGCTGGTCGCGCGCTCCAGCAGGCGCGAGTGGAGATAAAAGATGTCGCCCGGATAGGCCTCTCGCCCCGGCGGCCGCCGCAACAGCAGCGACAGCTCGCGATAGGTGCGGGCGTGTGTGCTGAGATCGTCGTACACGACCAGCGTATCGCGGCCCTGCGCCATCCAGGCCTCGGCGATCGCACAACCGGCGAATGGCGCCAGGTACTTCAGCCCCGGCAGCGCGCCGGCCTCCCCGACGACGACCGTCGTGTAGGACATCGCATCATGCGCGCGCAACGTGTCCAGGGTGCTCACGACGGTCGAACGTTTCTGCCCAATCAGCACATAGACGCAGGCCACATCGCGTCCACGCTGGTTGATCACGGTATCGATCGCAATCGCGGTGCGGCCCGTGCCTTCGTCGCCGATGATCAGCTGTCGCTGACCCTTGCCGATGGGCACCAGTGAATCGATGGAGCGCAAACCCGTATAGAGAGGTTCGCGGACGAATTCCCTAGCGATGATCGGTGGCGCAAGAACGTCGAGCGGGCGCCGCTCGGCGGCCTCGATAGACCCCGCGCCGTCCAGCGGCTGGCCGATCGGATCAACGACCCGTCCCGACAGTGCATCCCCAACCGGAATGCTCAGCGATTGACGCGCACGCCGAACCGGCGTACCCGCCGTCAGCGCGACGCTCTGATGCAACAGGATGGCGCCGATCTGCTGGGCCATCAGGTCGAAGACGACCGCCCAGCTGCCGTCTTCGAACTCCAGGACATCGTCCATGGCCGCAGACGGCAGACCCTTGATCCAGGCAATCCCATCGCCAACAGACGCAACGACGCCCCGCTCCGACACCCGGAGCCCAAAGCGGTAGCCGGCCAGTTGTTCGGCTTTACGAGTCAGGAGTTCGCGGTTGGGCATGCGGAGGCGTTCGATTCATCCCGCCGCGCCCGAGTCAGCGCGCCGGTCCGGCCGTGCCCACAGGCAGCAGTGCTTCGATCTGGCTCTGCAGTTCCGGGCTTTCGGGTGCGATCCGGGACGGAAACGCACGCATGACCTGTCCGTTGGCATCGATCAGGTATTTGTAGAAATTCCATGCCGGCGCTTGACCCGTTGCGGCGGTCAGCTTGCGGAAAAACGCATTGGCATTATCTCCCGTTACCGCCGTCTGCGCGAACATGGGAAAGGTCACGCCGTAATTGATATAACATACCGCTGCGGTCTTCGCCGGATCATCGTATTCCTGATCGAAGGCATCCGATGGGAACCCCAATACGACGAGACCGCGGTCGCGGTATTTTTGGTACAAGGCTTCGAGCCCCTTGAACTGCGGCGTGTATCCGCACTGGCTGGCCGTATTGACCGCAAGAATGACTTTGCCCCGATAGCTGTCGCAGAAGTCGACGGTTTCCTTAGTGCGCAGCTTCTCGAGGGAAAAATTCAAAAGATCCGGGCAGGATTCGGCGGTCCAGGCCGTTCCACTGGCCAGCAGCAAGGCGAATATCCAGGCACTTTTCATGACTCATCTCCCATAGCGGTTGTGGCAATCCCTCACTTCGACCGAAGCCGTCGTCCAAGGTTTACCCGACGCACCGCACAGCGCCTCGCTCTGCTGTGCGCCACGCCTTTCCTGCTCGGCAGCGCCGTTGCCTGGGCGAAGCCATCCTGCCGGGTAGACCCGACGCGTGAGAAAGTCTACCGCCTCGAACTAACCGTGCCCGCCACCTATTGCCGTAAGGCCGCCGCCGAACCCGATTGCCGCGACTTCCCGAAGCCGACGCCCATCCAGTTGCATGGCCTGTGGCCCAACTACGAATCGGGCTATCCGCAAGGCCGTTGCTCGCAGGCGGAATGTCGCGAGCAATTCGGCACCGCGGGCCGTTATTGCGGCTATCCGGCCCTGCCGGACGTCTACCGCACCGAGTGGTGGCCGGAACTTAAGGAGTACATGGCGGGCACCGCCAAATGCCTGGAACGTCACGAGTGGGTCAAGCACGGCACCTGTTCGCCGATGGACCCCGAGCCCTATTTTCACTGGTCGCTGGCGACGACCCGCCGCATCGCCGATGCGCTGGCACCGCTGGCCGACCAGCCCTTGACGCGCCGGCGGTTCAACGACGTCGTGCGAACGCGGCTGCCCGAACTGGCCGACAGCTTGCGCCTGAACTGTAAAGGCGGCGCCTTGTCCTCGGTGTATGTGTTGTATGAATGGGGATCTCAGCCCACCCGTCCGATTCCGACGCGCGAGAGCGGGAGCCATTTCGGGAATTGCCGGGACCCGTTCGTGATCCCGTCCCGCCCCTAGCGAGGACCGGCCCTGAGCGCTGCCTGGCCTGAAACCGAGTCCCTGACGAAGACCGCGTCTGCACTGCGCCTGACGGAGCAGCAGCGCGCGGCGATCGAGGCGGATACTCCGATCGTCAAGATCAACGCCGTCGCCGGCAGTGGCAAGACCACGACCCTGATCGAATACGCGGCGCGGCGGACCGACCAGGCGATCCTCTACCTGACCTACAACAAGTCGGTCGCCGAAGAAGTCAGGGCCAAGGTCGCGCAGCGGGCATTGCGGCACGTCGCCGTCCATACGATTCACGCCCTGGCCTACCGCCACACCAACGCCGGCCGCTTCGAGCTGGAGCACGAACTCAGCGAGTGGCGCCTGCTCGAACGTTGCATCCCGGCCGCCGACCGGCGCACCCAGACCGGCCTGCTGCTCGCATGGCTGCTAAAGGATCTGGTCAACTACTACCTGAACTCGGCTCACCCCGGCATCGACGACGAGTTGCTCGAGCGCTATCAGCTGGACACTGCCCCGCAAGCCCGCGTCGTCGCGCTGCTGACCCGGCGTGGCGGCGAACTGCTCGGACTGGTCCGGACCCTACTCGGAGAAATGCGAAGCGGCGCGCAGCCGGCAGTACATGACTTCTACCTGAAACTCTTCCAGTTCGCCCGGCAACCGCTCCCTTACGACGTGATCCTGGTCGACGAAGCCCAGGACACCTCCGGCGTGATGCTGTCGGTCGTCGAGCGGCAGCCGGCCCGCAAGGTCTTCGTCGGCGACACCTTTCAGCAGATCTACGGGTTCCGGCATGCGGTCAACTCGCTGGAGCGGCTGTCGGCCAAGGCCTTGCCGCTGAGCCAGACCTTCCGCTTCGGCGACGGGCTGGCCAAGCACATCGCGAAACAAGTCAATGAGGCCTACGCGATGCTCGGTGAAACCGGGACCGTCGCCATCGAAGGCACGCGCGCCCTGACCCGCTTCGGCTCGAAAGCCCCGGACGATGCGCGCCCGCTGACCCTGATCGCACGGAGCAACCTCGGCCTGTTCGAGGCCTGTCTGGAGCGGCTGTCCGAAAACGACACCCGGTTTTTCTTTCAGGGCGGCTACGCCGGCTATTCCTTCCTGAATGCCCGCGTGGCCGGAGCATTCTTCCTGAGCCAGGGTCGCCGCGAAAAGGTGCGTGACCCGTTCCTGAGTCGGTTCCAGAGCTTTCCCGCACTGAAGGATTTCGCGCAGCAGACCCAGAATCAATCGCTGCAGAGCATCGTCGGGCTGGTCGAGCGCTACGGCGGCACGCTGTTCGAGTTCGACAAACAGATCAAGGCCCGGCTGGTCGAGCGGCCCGACGCCGACTTCATCTTCACGACGACGCACAAGGCCAAGGGCCAGGAATACGACCATGTCGAGATGCTGCGCGACGACTTCCTGACGCGAGCCGATCTATTGCGAACGCTGAAGCAAAAAGGGGACGATGCCGATCCGCTGAAGCTGCGCGAGGAGGTCAACGTCTATTACGTGGCCGCGACCCGGGCCAAGCATTCGATCAAGCTGGCGCCGTTTTGAGTCCGGGGATCGGGGCATCGCGCGCGCCGTGTGCGCGGAACACTGCTTCGCGCACACGGCGGTTTCATGCGCGCGGCGCACGAGGGGTGACGGCACCGACGCCACTCGACTCATTCCCGAGGCTCGGCAGCCGCGCTCGTTCCCAAGCCATTGCCTCGCTGGTTGCCGGTTCCCGAACTGGATCTCGGGAACCGGCAAGCGCCTAAGCGTCTTGGCAGCTGGCGGCCGGCGCTGTCCTTACGGTCACTCCGCCAGGCGGAAAAACTCGAGCTCGTCGTGCAGGTTGGCGTGCAACAAAAGCGGACCGAGTTCGAAGCGCAACCCGGCGATCAGGCCGGGGTCCGTTATGAAATCGCAGGCGACAGGGTGGCCGAGCTGAGCGCTGAGGGCTTGCTGCAGGTCAGCGCGCTGCTGTTCTCCCAGCGGGAATGCGCTCATCAGACGGGCGCGGCCACCCCCGTCGCCGCCCTGGGCAGTCACCGCCTCCCAGCGTTCCTCCGGAACCTGACTCAAATCGTCGATGAACAGGTCGAGCAGGCGCGCTTCCAGCTCGGGGCCCGCGACGCGCTCCAGCAACCGTGCCGCGAAACGCCCGCCCAGTTCCAGCGACTGTTGCTCCAGATCGGACTGCTGAGCCGAAAGACGCCGCTGCGCCAGGATATCCGCCTGTTGGCGCTCGGCTTCAAGGCCTTGCCGAAACGCGTCCATCAACCGCGTCTTTTCGACATTCAGGTCCGCCAGCCACTGTTCGCGGGCCAACCGCTTTTCCTGCTCCCAGGCGGAAAGACGCTCAGCGTACTGGCGCTCCAGCGCCTCGGACCGAGCCACCTGCGCGGCGGCTTCGTTCAGGCTGGACGCGATCGCTCGCCGGCGCTCCTCGATCACCGCGGCAACCGGGCGGTACAGGAAACGACCAAGGATCCACACCAGGATCAGAAAATTGATGACCTCCAGCAGGAAGGTCCAGGGATTGAAGCCCACGCGCGCGGTCCTATTTGACCAGGTACTCCAGCAGGGGATTGCGGAACAGCACGATCAGTACGATCACCAGCGCGTAAATCGCCAGCGACTCGATCATTGCCAGCCCGATGAACAGGGTTCGCATGATGGACTTCTCGGCATCCGGCTGCCGCGCCAGCGCATCCAGCGCCTGCCCGATCGCCCGGCCCATTGCCAGCGCCGGCAGCATCACCGCAAGTGCGATGCCAAGCACCGCAGCGACGGTGGAGGCGATCACTAACCACGTCATCTCGTTCATGAACTGCCGTTCTCCTGCTCCGGCTCACTGAGTTGGCTCTGGATGCCGCTGGCAATGTAGATCAGTGCCAGCGTGCCGAAAATATACGCCTGTACCAGACCTTCGACGATGTGCAGCATCAGGATCGGCACCGGCACGAACAGGCCGGCGATCAACAGCAGCAGCAACGCGATCATGTCCATGCTCATCATATTGCCGAACAGCCGCACGGCCAGTGCGACCGTGCGCGTGATCTCGCTGAGCAGATGGAACGGCAACAGGATCGGATTCGGACTCAGGTAATGCTTCAGGTAGGCGCGCCAGCCCTGGCTGCGGATGCCGAACCAGTGCACCGAGAAATACACCAGCACGGCCAGCGCCGACGTCACCGACAAGTCCCGGGTCGGCGTCTCGAAGCCCGGAATCAGGCTCAGCAGGTTCGCGACCCCGAGATACAGCCACAGACTCAGCACGAAAGGCGTCACGCGGAGGTAGTCCCTCGGCAGTAGCTCCCGGACGGCGTTCTCGCAGGCCCCGACGATGCCTTCGAAGACGACCTGCACCGGGCCTGGCATCTGGCGCAGTCCGCGGCTCACCGCCCATGACCCGATCCAGAACGCTGCCATGATCAGCCAGGTGTAGACGATGCTGTCGGCGATCGCGACCGGTCCGAGCGTGAACAGCGTGCGAGCGCCGGGCTGCAGGTCATCCATCGCGTCACTCGTGCCGCTTGATCAACAGATAGGCGCTATAGGCCCCGATGACCAGCCCTGCGAACAGCAGGCTCAAGGTCCAGTGCAGGGAAAACCCGGCCAGCTGCTGATCCAGCCAGCGGCCGAGAAAGGCGCCGCCCACCATCGGCAGCACGACGACCAGACCGAGTGTACCGAGATAGGCCGTCTGGGCCAGCAGACCCGGACGGTCGCGCTCGGCCTGTCGCATCCGCTCGACGCGGCGCCGAATGGTGGCCTCCCAGCGCGCATCGTCCTTCACCGGCCGCCCCAGTCGCGCCCGATTTGCCAGACGCGTTTCAACATTTCCTGTTCCAGCCGACGCAAGGACTGCTTGAACTCGTGCAGTTCGCGCTCTTCGGCTATCAACTGCTCGCGCAACTCCCGAGCCACCTCCTCATAGTCGGCATGTCGAAACAGGCGACGGGCACACAGCGACAATTCATCCCCGCGACAGTACAAGACCCCGCCCGGCACCGCGAGGTACTCCCAGCGACCCTGTGCGATTCTGAAGCGCGCCAGCCCGAAACCCAGCACCGTCGCGAAGCGCTCGTGGCCCGGCCTGAGGCCGAAGCTGCCCGACGCATCCTCGCCGACGAAGGACGAAACCCCGGCGATCCGCTCGCACTGCGTCGACTGTTGGAGCTGTAGCACGAAGGGTCTCATTGGTCCGGCATGGGTCCGCGCATGTAGCATTGCTCCTCCGGCACGGTGTCGAAGACGCCGCTGAGAAAGCCCTCGCAGTCGGCCAGCGTCTGCTGCAGCGGCACACTGCAGCCGGCGAGACCGGTCTGCGAGGCCGTCACGAAAAACGGCTGGGTCAGATAGCGCTGCAGCCGCCGCGCGCGCAGCACGATCTTACGGTCGCCGATCGACAGTTCTTCGATACCGAGCATCGTGATGATGTCCTCCAGTTCGCGATAACGGGCCAAGTGCTCACGGACCGCCTCGGCTACGGCGTAGTGCCGCTCCCCGAGCACCCGCCGGTCCATCAGCTTGCTACCCGATTTCAGCGGATCGACGGCCGGGTAGATGCCCTTCGCCGCCTGGTCTCGCGACAGCACGACGGTCGTGTCGAGGTGACTCAGAATAGCGCTGACCGCGGGGTCCGTCATGTCATCGGCCGGCACGTAGACGGCCTGAACCGAGGTGATCGCACCGGCCGGGGTGGACGTGATCCGCTCCTGGATCTCGGCCACTTCCGTAGCCAGCGTCGGCTGATACCCGACCGTCGCCGGCATGCGCCCCAGAAGACTGGAAATCTCGCTCCCCGCCTGAACGAAACGAAAGACGTTGTCCATCAGAAACAGCACTTCGGTCCGCAGCGTGTCGCGCAGATACTCGGCATAGGTCAGCGCGGACAGTCCCACCCGAAAGCGCACGCCGGGCGACTCGTCCATCTGGCCGTAAATCAGCAACGAACGGTCCAGTACGCCCGCTTCGCGGAGTTCGTGCCAAAGTTCATGGCCTTCGCGGATCCGCTCGCCGATACCGGCGAACACAGACACGCCGCGATGCAGTGCAATCACTGCATGCATGAACTCCATAACGAGCACGGTCTTGCCGACCCCAGCTCCGCCGAACAGGCCGGTCTTGCCGGCGCGCACGAACGGGCACAGCAAATCGATGACCTTGATGCCTGTCTCGAGGATCCCGGCCGCCCCCACGGACTCCCACAGAGGGCGCGGCGGGAAATGGATGGATCGGCTGTCGGCAGCGGCCAGTTCCGGCAGTCCGTCGAGCGGTTCGCCGAATAGATTCAGCAGGCGCCCCAGGCAATCGGCACCGACTGGGACACGCAACGGCGCGCCGGTGTCGTAGACCGGGAGGCCCCGCTCGAGCCCTGTCGTCTGATGCAAGGTAATTGCGCGGACGCGCCGTTCGTCGAGATGTTGATGGACCTCGAACAGGTAGGTCTCGGAGTCGATATCGGCGTACAGAGCCTGCCGCAGCGGTGGGAGGCGGCTGCACGCGATGACGACGACAGGCCCGTGGACTTCGGTGATGGTGCCCACGGGGCGGGCCACAGTGATGCCGGGCTCGTGGTCAGCCACCGGACACCCCGCACCGGATCGCTACGGACCGGTCGCGATGGGGGTGTCCGCGCGACCGCCCCATTCAGTCCATGACCCGTCATAAACAGGGACATCGACGCGACCGAGCCGGTACAACGCGAGAGCCAGGATCGCTGCCGTCACGCCGGTACCACAGGTTGTGACCAGCGGCTCGTGAGGGTCGAGCCCGGCCGACCGGAAGGCGCCCGCGAGCTCGGACTCGGCTTTCATGCAACCGGTTTCGGAATCGATCAGCCACTTGAAGAACAGGTTGCGACTGCCGGGCAGGTGTCCGAAGCGTAGTCCGGCACGCGGCTCGGGTTCGCTGCCGGCGAAACGACCGGGGGCGCGGGCATCAACGATCTGCCCTCCCGTCCCCTCGACCAGAAGGCGCATGGCCTCCAGATCGCGCACCAACTCCGGCCGGAAACCGGCTTCGAAGCGGCGCACGGCCACGGGCGGCGAAGGCGCCGACTGCACTGGCTGTCCCCGGGCTCTCCAAGCGGCCAGTCCGCCATCCAGCACCGAGACGCGGTCGTGTCCGAACACGCGGAACATCCACCACGCGCGGGCCGAAGCCATGAACGAGTTGGCGTCATAGGCCACGACGTGAGTCCCATTGTCGATGCCTAAAGCGCCCACGGCGGCTGCGAACTCGGCCGGCTTAGGCAGCATGTGAGGCAGCGCGGTACTGTGATCGGCAACGGCATCGATGTCGAAAAACTGGGCGCCTGGAAGATGCGCTGCGCGAAACTCGGCGGCCGCATCGCGGCCTTGGCTAGGCAGGAAGAAGGTCGCGTCCAGCAGCACAGTCCCGGCGGTGCCGAGGCAGGCGGCCAACGCTTCGCAATCGAGCAGCGCGGGAGTCGATCCGATGGTCATGAACAGGACCTCGCTAGGCTCGGAGTCAGGTGCAAGTCGGTGTGCGACGCTTGGAAATCGGCGCGCGGGCCTGCTGCGTCCGATGCCGACACGCACTGTAGCGTAGCCCACGAGCATGCGGGTCCGCACGTCGGATTGTCAACCGGTGGCTGATCGATGAGAGTCCTGCTTACCGCGAAAAAAACTGCGGAACATCAGGCCTGACGCCTCGCGGCGCAGCTGGATCCGACCGGGAGGTCTGCTACACTCGGTGCGGTGCGCGACAGCGGATTTTGCGCCCTGCCGCGCCCACGGAACGGTCCACCCTGGCCAACCCGCACCTTCACCGATGACGAAGATTCCGGTTCCGTCGCTCGATCCCGGCCGCTATGCCGAAACCTTCGCCGTGTTCGTCGCACGCTCGCTGGAATACCCCCAGATGGTCGCCGAACTGGCCCGCATGACCCGCGCGGAGTGCCCGGAAGGCTACCGGATGCTCGATATCGGTGCCGGAACGGGTCAGGTGATCCGGGCGCTCTCGGAAGGCGACGGGCGCAGCCCAGGCCACTACACGGCGTTCGAGCCGAATCCCCGGCACGCTGAAGCGCTGGGCGCTACCTTGCAGCAACTTGGTCTGCCATATCAGGTGCACGAGTGCCCGTTCTCGACCACGACCGAACTCGGCACCCCCTACGACTTCGCACTTTTTTCACACAGTCTTTACTGGATGGAAGACCCCGCCGCGACAATGCTCCATGCAGCGACAGCGGTAGTACCCGGCGGCAAGGTGCTGGCGTTCATCGCGGGACCCTACGGCGTCCACGCGATGTTTCCGCTGTTCGAGCCGCTGCTTGACCGCACCAGTCCGATGCTTCAGAACAATGCCATGAGCAGTCTGGAACTGGTGCGGGGGCTGCGAACACGTGGCGTCGAACCGGACCTCCGGATGCTGCCGACCCCGATCGACCTGACCGGTCTGTTCGATCCTGCCGGTGACGCCGAACTCGACGAATTCATCTCGTTTTGCCTGCAGCTCGAGTTCAGCACGCTCCCGGTCTGGCTTAAGCGCGACATAGTGGACTACGTCAGGGGCGGGTGTGTAATGCAGGACGGCTGCCTGTACTGGTATCTGCCGACCGCCGCCGTGACACTGCCCGGGCAGTGCGCTGTACCGAGCACGACGCGGACATGAGCGCTCAAGGTGCACCACCACGATATCGAACGCGCCTGTCGCCCGATCCCGCCGCGCCCCTCAGTCGTGCTGTCGTTTTCCATTCGCCGGTACCACCCTCTCGACCGGAAGAATGGTGCAACATTCCTCGTCTTCGTCGAAAAAGATCACCGCGTTACCCAGCTCCAGCTGCCGTTGCACCTGATCAACACGGATCTGCAATGGTGTGTCCCTCTCTCCGTAATCCGTGCCATCGCGAGTTACGAATTCCTCGATAAGGCTCCGAAGCGCGTCGGGGGTAAGTTGGCGGTGAGGAATAATCATCGTCTTAGGGTCAATGCAGAAACCTTTCCATCAAATTTCTGAACCAAATGTTATCCGGGTATTTTGATCTAACCGTCATAGCGATAGAATAAGCCGGTACGGTCTGATGCGGCGACTACTCCGCTGGCTATGCCTAACGCGGCCGCCCGTCAGCATCATGTTCCACTTCGCACGACATTCACCATGACCGATTTTGCAAAACTCTCCGAACAGGAACTGTCCGTTTTGATCGCCGACGCATCCAAGGCGCTCGAAGCGAAACGCCAGCAGGCGCGCCGCGATGTTCTGGCCCAGATCAAGTCACTCGCCTCTACGATCGGTGTCGATGTTCAGATAACCGAACAGGCTCCCGAGGCAAACACCCGGAAGGGCTCCAAGGTTGCGATCAAATACCGTGACCCCGGCAACCCAAACAACGCCTGGAGCGGCCGTGGAGTGAAGCCTCGCTGGCTGCAGGAGTATGTGGACCAAGGCCGGTCGGTCGATGAGTTTCGGGTCTGACGAACTCGCAGCGGCGCTTTTGTGGCATCAGGCGGCGGCGCTCGACACCGCCACCTGATCTGGCCGAACCGATCGGGAAATACCCGCACCATCGTGCGGCAGTCTCAATGGCGAGCTTGCTGCCAGTGTACGCATCCCCTCTTTAAAGCTGCGGAGCGGTTCCTCGGGCCAATACTCGCCATTAAACACCGGACCGCGGGCTTCGACACAGCGCAGAAGGTATGACTCGGAGCAATCGGAATCGTCTTAGGCCATTCTGCGAATAGGGCCAACACTTTTCGATTAGGGAAGGTGGAAGCGAGAGGCCGGAAACGTTTTTCTCCTCGCCCCCCGGCGCAGCTTCGTATGCCCATTTACACACCCGAGCGGCCAGCCCATCACCAGCCCGTGAGGTCGAAAAAGGCCAGCTCGATCTATTCGATGATCTGTCTCAGGTGACATTTCCCGCTCAGCGTTAATCTTCTTCCAGGTCACAAAGCGTGCTTGAGCGACACCAAATCCGGCACCTCGCAGAGGCCCGATTCACCCGCGCTCTCCCGCCGATAACGTCCAGACCATCAACCCGAGATCGGCGCGATCCCAACATCCGCCCCGTATAGCTGCGAAGCAGCGGCTTGAGTGCGAGTTGACCGCTCGGCGGCGGTGACCCGCGATCCCCGAGTACCGGAAGCGTGCTCTTACGACAGCCCCTCTTCGCGGTGAACCGCCTAATCCCGATCCGACAGGGAAGGCCGCATATGGTTCGCGAAACGCGTTTCCCGCTATAATGCGCGCTTTTCTGCCGCGGAATCCTGCTCATGCAGCGTCAAGAACAATACGATCGGGAGGAGCTGCTTCGTTGTGGTCGCGGCGAGCTATTCGGGCCCGGCAATGCCCAGTTGCCGATGCCGCCGATGCTGATGTTCGATCGCATCACCCGCATCAATGCGACCGAGGGGCCGTACGAAAAGGGGCTGATGCTGGCCGAACTGGACATCAAGCCGGACCTGTGGTTCTTCGGATGCCATTTCGAGGGCGACCCGGTCATGCCAGGCTGTCTGGGACTCGACGCGATGTGGCAAATGGTCGGCTTCTACCTCGGATGGATGGGCGGCCAGGGACGCGGGCGTGCGCTCGGCGTCGGCGAGGTCAAATTCCGTGGTCAGGTGCTGCCGCACAACAAATTGGTCCTGTATCGTATCCACTTGAAACGAGTCATGATGCGCAAGCTGGTCATGGGCATCGCCGATGCCGAGATGGAATGCGATGGCCGCGTGATCTACGAGGCCACCGACCTGCGGGTCGGTCTCTTCACCTCCCCGGACGCCTTCTGAGGGAATAACTATGAAACGCGTGGTTGTCACGGGTATCGGTATCGTATCCAGCATTGGTCACAATCGCGATCAGGTCGCTGAAGCCTTGCGCAAGGGTCACTCGGGTATCCGTCACAGCGACGAGTACCGTGACCTCGGCTTCCGCAGCCATGTTTGCGGCCCAGTCGAACTGGACCTCGACGAACTGATCGACCGCAAGGTCCGTCGTTTCATGGGGGATGGCGCCGCGTTCAACTATCTGGCGATGCAGGAAGCGATCGGGGACGCAGGCCTCGAGCCGCATGAAGTATCCGACCCGCGAACGGGCCTGATCATGGGTTCGGGCGGCCCGTCGACGTCCAACATGCTACTGGCCTGGGACACGTTCCGAGAAAAAGGCATCAAGAAAGTTGGCCCCTACATGGTGCCGCGCTCGATGTCGAATACCAACTCGGCCTGCCTCGCAACACCTTTCAAGATCAAGGGCGTCAACTACTCGATCAGCTCGGCCTGCGCGACCAGCGCGCACTGTATCGGCAATGCCGCGGAGCAGATCCAGCTCGGCAAGCAGGACATCGTGTTTGCCGGCGGCGGCGAAGAAGTGCACTGGACGATGACCTTGCTGTTCGATGCGATGGGTGCCTTGTCATCCAAATACAATGACGAGCCGCAGCATGCCTCGCGTCCGTACGATGCAGACCGCGATGGGTTCGTGATCTCCGGTGGCGGCGGCGTGCTGGTCGTCGAGGAACTCGAACACGCCAAGGCGCGCGGTGCAAGAATCTATGCCGAACTTGTCGGGTACGGCGCGACATCCGATGGCTATGACATGGTGCAGCCGTCCGGCGAAGGCGCGGTGCGCTGCATGCAGCAAGCCATGGCCACCGCCGGCACGACCATCGACTACGTCAACGCCCATGGCACGAGTACACCGATCGGCGACATCCGCGAACTGGAAGCCGTCAAGGCTGCATTCGGCGACAACATCCCACCGATCAGTTCGACCAAGTCGCTGACTGGGCATGCGCTAGGTGCGGCCGGGGTCCATGAGGCGATCTACTCGCTGCTGATGATGGAAGGCCAGTTCATTAGCGCATCCGCCAATATCGAGCGCCTTGATCCGGGCGCCGAGGGCGTGCCCATCGTCCGCGAATACCGCGAGAACGCGGCCCTGAACACCGTGATGTCGAACAGCTTCGGTTTCGGCGGCACCAACGCGACGCTGATCTTCCGTCGCTATGGCGGCTGAACTGCGCCTGTCGCTCAGCGACAGGGAGCGGTACGAGTTCAACAAGCTGCAGAAACGGCTGCGTCGTCTGACCGGCGAGGCCATCGCCGACTACGACATGATCCAGGGCGGCGACAAGGTCATGGTCTGCCTATCGGGCGGCAAGGATTCCTACGCACTGCTCGACATCCTCCTGGGTCTGCGCGGGAACGCCCCGGTGGATTTCGAGATCCTCGCGGTCAATCTCGACCAGAAGCAACCCGGCTTTCCGGCCGACGTGCTGCCGCGCTACCTGTCCGGCCTGGGAATTCCATTCCACATCCTCGAGCAGGACACCTACAGCGTCGTGAAACGCGTCATCCCCGAAGGCAAAACCACCTGCGGCCTGTGCTCGCGGCTGCGGCGCGGCTCGCTGTATACCTATGCGGCGGCGAACGGCGTTACCAAGATTGCGCTGGGCCACCATCGGGACGACATCCTCGAGACGTTCTTCCTGAACCTGTTCTACGGCGGAACCTTGAAGGCGATGCCGCCGAAGCTGCTCAGCGACGACCGGCGCCACATTGTCATCCGCCCCCTGGCCTACTGCCATGAAAAGGACCTCGCGGAATACGCCCGCATCAAGAACTTTCCTCTGATTCCGTGCAATTTGTGCGGATCGCAGCCGAACCTTCAGCGCCAGGCGATGAAGGAAATGCTGCACGGCTGGGAGAAACGCAATCCAGGCCGTGTGGAGACGATATTCCGCGCGCTGCAGAACGCCTCTCCGTCGCAGCTCGCCGACCGGCAGTGGTTCGACTTCGCCGGCCTCGAGGCCCTGCGCGGGACGGCGGCAAGCTGCGGGGACACCAACGCCGGACTCGAGATTCTCGCTTTGTGACATCGGCCGCCGGCGCCGCGCGGCTCGCCTTTCTTCAATACCGGCCCGGCCGTGGCCTCACGGTGATTCCATGAACCTTCCCCGCCTCGGATTCGTCAGCCTCGGTTGCCCCAAGGCGCTCGTCGACAGCGAACGCATCATGAGCAAGCTGCGGGCGGACGGCTACGCGCTCGTCCCCAGCTACCGCGATGCCGACCTCGTCGTCGTCAACACCTGCGGCTTCGTCGATGCGGCCGTCGAGGAATCCCTGGACGCGATCGGCGAGGCGCTGGCCGAAAACGGCCGGGTCATCGTGACCGGCTGCCTGGGCGCACGGGCCGAGGAGATTCGCTCACGCTATCCAAATGTGCTCGACATCAGCGGCGCACACGCCTACGAGCAGGTCGTCGGCGCAGTGCATGCCCACCTGCCGCCACCGACGGGAGATTTCGACAGCCTCGTCCCGACGCAGGGCATCAAGCTGACGCCGCGGCACTATGCCTACCTGAAGATTTCCGAGGGCTGCAATCACCGTTGCACCTTCTGCATTATCCCGTCGATGCGCGGCGCACTGGTCAGCCGGCCGGTCGGCGAGGTCATGGACGAAGCGGAACGTCTGGTGAATGCGGGCGTGAAGGAACTGCTGGTCGTCTCGCAGGATACCAGCGCCTACGGCGTCGACCTGAAGTACCGCACCGGCTTCTGGGGCGGCCGACCGCTGCGGACGCGCTTCTTCGATCTGGCGCGAGCGCTGGGCGACCTCGGCATCTGGATCCGCCTCCATTACGTCTACCCCTACCCCCATGTCGACGAGGTCGTGCCGCTCATGGCCGAGGGCAAGATCCTGCCCTACCTCGACATTCCGTTCCAGCATGCCAGCCCGGATGTCCTGAAACGCATGAAGCGGCCTGCCGCCACTGAAGACACCCTCGCGCGCATCCGGCGCTGGCGCGAAATATGCCCCGACATCACGATCCGCAGCACCTTTATCGTCGGCTTTCCGGGTGAGACCGAGGAAGACTTCGAGTCGCTACTCGCCTTTCTCGACGAGGCACAACTGGACCGCGTCGGCTGCTTCACCTACTCGCCGGTCAACGGCGCAGCAGCGAACGACTACCCCGATCCGGTACCCGAAGCGGTCAAGGAGGAGCGGCTGGAGCGGTTCATGGCCGTCCAGTCGCAGATCAGCGCGGCGAAGCTGCAGAACCGGGTAGGACGCACCGACACGGTGCTGATCGACGAAGTCGTCGAGGAGGGCGCAGTGGCCCGCAGCCGCGCAGACGCACCCGACATCGATGGTCAGGTGTTCATCGACGGTGCGACCGATCTGGAAGTCGGCTCGTTCGTTCGGGTCGAATTCGAGGAGGCCGACGAACACGATCTCTGGGCCCACCTCGCGTGAACCCGGTCGGTATCGATAGCCTCGGCGTGCGGCCAGATATACCGGGCAGAGGAACGACCGGCTGACGCTGCGGAAGATCTGACCGGCTCAGATGCCCCCCTCGTCGCGCGTCGCCGGGATGCGCTGATTCCGTCCCAGGCATGAACGGCCGCGAGGGTGGCGCCAACAACGCCGGCGACCATCGAGAATCTGATCGAAACCCGAGCGGAGCTCCCCGGGGAACCCCTGGCAGGGGACCACAGCACCCGAGCCAACTCAGGCGCTGCGCGCGTTCGTTAACGATCAGTCGTGTTCGTGATGCCCGCCAGCCCCATGGACGTGGCCGTGGTCCAGTTCTTCTGGAGTCGCATTGCGGATACCGGTCACCTCGACATCGAAGTTCAAGGTCATGCCGGCCATCGGGTGATTACCATCGAGCATTACCGTATCGCCCTCGACCTCGATCACGGTCACGAGTTGCATGCCCTCGGATGACTCGGCGTGGAACTGCATACCCGGCAGCACTTCGTCGACACCGTGGAACGCGGACTTGGGCACCTTCTGCACGAGATCATTGTCGCGCACGCCGTAGGCTTCCTCGGGTGGCACGCTCACCTGAAAACGATCGCCGACTTTACGTCCCGTCAGCGCTTCCTCCAGGCCGGAGATGATGTTGCCCATGCCGTGGATGTAGGCCATCGGGTCGCTGCCCTGCGAGCTGTCGAGCACCTCGCCGTCGTTATCCGTCAGGGTGTAGTGGATGTGGACGACCTTGTTTGGAGAAATCTGCATCAATGATCTCGGATTGACTTGTAAAAGCTCCGCATGATAGCGCCTTTTGCATTGATGCGGTTAACGAATTCTCCCCCTTGGTGGGCCTCCAGCACGAATGAGCCGCGGTTTGTGGGATCCACTGAATCGGGGCAAATTCGGGTTACGGGTGAGACCCGAAATGGGGTATCGTCTGTCGTAGAACTCCCCTTCAGCTTTTGACCGTATGGAAAGCAATTTTTGGCATGACCGCTGGCAACGCGGCGAAACCGGCTGGCACTTGCCCCACGCGCACCCGTTGCTGGAGCAGGGCTGGCTCAGGCTGGCCATCCCGCGCGGCGCTCGCGTACTGCTGCCGCTATGCGGAAAAAGCGAGGATATGGCCTGGCTGGCCGACCAGGGGTATCGCGTCGTCGGAGTCGAATTGAGCGCAGCCGCCGCCGAGGCATTCTTTACCGAACACGACTCGACACCCGAGATCGATGCCGTCGGTACATTCCGCCGTTTCCGTGCGAGCACCATCGAGATTCTGTGCGGCGACTTTTTCAGGCTGGATGCAGCACAGCTGGGTGCCGTCGATGCGGTCTATGACCGGGGCGCTCTCGTGGCACTGCCACCTGCGATGCGGGAACAATACGTCGGGCAGATACGCATTTTGGCGCCCACCCCTCTGCCGGGGCTCCTGATCACGCTGGATTACCAGCAGGAGCAGATGGACGGCCCACCGTTCGCGGTCAGCGATACCGATGTGGAGCAGTACTTCGGCACGACCCACACGATCGAACTGCTCACCAGCGTCGACGCGCTCGACGACAGCCCTCGGTTTCGGGAACGCGGCGTCACCCGCATGACCGAGAACGCTTTTGCGCTGACCCCCAGACCCTGACCGCGGGTGGGAACGAACCGCCTGTGACGATCCCGGCAGGCTCGGGCTCATACTGATGGGCGGGCGCTTCGCGCTGTCTGTGCCTCTCCTTGACGGCATCGGAAACATGTCTTGCAACCCGGCGTTCCAGCAGCGGCACCACGTCACTCGGACCAACGGCATGACTACCGCGGTCCACCGGCGCATGCCGATGATCCAGCCCAGTGCAAACGGTCACAACTGGCTGGACCCCTTCCCCGATCGCGGCGCTTTGCTCGCCCCGCCGGACCCCTGCCCGGACGACTCGAGCGTGCGGCGGCGCGTGAGGCCGGGCGTCAACCCCGCTTGCCGCGATAACCGGGAACGGATCGCGACGATCATCGAAGACGCGGATGCTTAAAGACTCGTGTACCCGGAGTGGCTGCGGCATGCTCCGTTTCGGAATCGTCCTCGTATTGACCTGTCTGCTGGGCACGGCACTTCACGCTGCCGTCCCGACTCCCGAAGGACGCCCGACCGACCCGCCACCACCGGCCCCGCTACCGGCCGAGGTCGAGGTCGCCGCGTATTTGATGGACCTGCTGTCAATCGATGAAAAAGAGCAAACCTTTCAGGCCGAAATACTCTTCAACTTCCGCTGGAAAGACCCACGTCTCGCCGATCGCCATACTGAGCCCTTGCGATTGATCGAGGATGCCGTCTCGGAACGACTGCAAACCATCTGGAATCCCAACGTGCAGTTCGTGAATGCCGTGGAGAAGCAGACCTTCAATCAGGCCTTGACCCTGCACCCGGACGGGACCGTCGAACATCGTGTCGACGTGCTGGGCCGCTTCTCGACACCCATGGATTTCCAGCGCTTTCCGTTCGATCGGCAGCGACTGAAGATCATGCTCGAGTCCTTTCTGGAGCAGACCGGGCAGTTGCGTTTCACGATCGACCGCGACCGCACGCGCGCCGATCCCGACAGCGCCAGCGGCGATCTGAATCTGGTAGGGGTCCACGCCTCGGTGACCCAGTCCGCGATCAGCGGCTGGAACGAGGATTTCAGCCGCTATGTGCTCGAACTCGCGGTCGAGCGGAACGTCAGCTTCTACACGTGGCGGGTGATCGTTCCAATCATGATCATCGTGATGATCTCCTTCGCGCTGTTCTTCGTCGATATCGCGTCCTACCACGACCGTGTGGGCATCGCGATGGCCTGCCTGCTCGCCTGCGTTGCAACCCAGTTCGCGATCAGCTTCAGCCTGCCCCGGATCAGCTACCTGACCCCAATCGACCGCTTCTTCGTCTGGACCTATATCTCGATCGGCTTCGGCGTGGGACTCAGCACCTGGGTCAAGATTCTCGAAAGCCGCGGTAGTGCCAACTGGCAGCGGGTCGATTGGCACTCCCGCTGGCTGAGCCCCGTAATCTTTTTCGCCGGCGTCGCAGCCGTGCTGATCTGATGGCAAAGGCTCTCGCTACGAACCGCCACGCTTGGCCTACATGATTGGGGGTGCCGATCAAGGAAGAATTACCGGCGCCGCAGGCATGCATACCGCATATCTTGCTACGCAGACCATCTATATTGCATCCACACGCCTCAGCGTAAACTACTGACCGGCCGGTGGAACGGCCCACCGACCTGCATCAGGAAGCGGCCATGACGGGGTACCGATCCAGTGGGGCTCCGTAGGCGGAATCGATTTAAAGGCCCACAGGGACCGTAAGAACCAGGGCCTTCCAGACTCGGGGGAATTCATCATGCAGATCGATTCGAGTTTGTTCGTCAATGTCGGCGTCCGGCGCGAGTGCGCCGAGCGCTATGCCGGTGATTTCAACACACTGCTCGCCCGTTACGGCATCGACACACCGCTGCGGGTCGCGCATTTCCTTGCTCAGGTCCTGCACGAATCCGGGTTGCTGCGGCATGTCGAGGAAAACCTGAACTACTCCGCCAAAGGACTGCGCTCGATCTTCGGCAAATACTTCCGCTCCGACGCCGAGGCCAATGCCTTCGCGCGGCAACCGGCGAGAATCGCGAACCGGGTGTACGCCAACCGCATCGGTAACGGCAGCGAGGCCAGCGGCGACGGCTATCGCTTCCGAGGTCGCGGCCTCATCCAGCTGACCGGACGCGCGAACTACCAGAGCTTCAGTGACTGGCTCGGCGTCGACGTCGTCTCCGCACCGGACAAGGTGGCCAGCGACTATGCCGTCCACTCCGCCGTGTTCTATTGGTCGACCCGCAAACGCAACGGCCTGTCGCTGAATACCTATGCCGACCGAGACAGCCTGCTCGACATCACGCGCGCGGTGAATGGCGGTACCATCGGCCTTGAAGATCGGAAGCACCTGCTGCTCAAGCTCAAGCAGCAGTTGGCGAGCCGGCCCGGGGTATCGGCCTCGTTGCCAACGGCACCGACACCGGAACGCCTGCCGCCGACGCACAGCGTCACGGCTTCCTCGCTGAACCTGCGCTCCCAACCTGTCGTCAACAACGGCAATCGACTGGCGGCGCTCCCTCAGGGCACGCCGATCGCGTTGTTGGAGGGCAAGCCAGAGAACGCCTGGTGGAAAATTCAGGTGGCGCTGAATGGACGCCTATTCGAGGGTTTCGTCGCCAGCGCCCATCTCAAGCCCTTCGCGGGCACGCCGGCGGCCCGTGCGACCGCACCGGCGGCGGCGATTCCGCCCGCCCATCTGCAGCAGGACCGGCCCGACATCACGCGGGCCCGCGACGGGGGCCGCGCGTTTCCGCTCGGAGAGAAGCCCCGACCGGGTCGCCAGGGCGCTGTCCCGGCCGAACGCGTGGACGAGATCCATGCCATCGTGGCGTATCTCGACAGTGCGAAAGCCGCGCACAAACGGTATTGGCCCCAGGGCAGCACCACTTTTTGCAACATCTACGCCTATGACTATTGCTATCTGGTCGGCCCCTATCTGCCACGGGTCTGGTGGAAGAACGACGCGCTGGAGCGACTGCAGCGCGGCGATCCGGTCGACGCGGTCTATGACCGCACGGTGCGCGAACTCAATGCCAACGCGCTGCACGACTGGCTGGAGGACTATGGCGAACGGTTCGGGTGGCAGCGCGCGGCGGATATCGACGAATTGCAACGGGCGGCAAACGACGGCGGTGTCTGTCTGATCGTCGCGAAGCGTAAGGATCTGAACCGCTCGGGCCACATCACCGCGGTGGTTCCGGAAACCGACGAGTTCTCCGCGTCCCGCAACGCTCAGGGTATGATCCAGCGTCCCGTTGAGTCGCAGGCCGGTGCGACCAATTACCGCCTTGTCGTGCAGAACCGCGCCTGGTGGCTGGATCCGAAGTTCAGCTCCTTTGGTCTTTGGCATCACGCTTAGCGCGAGCCGACGCCTGGCGAGGGCGGGAAACCCGGCCTGCCCTCACCCACAGGCCCACACCAGCAAGCCACCGGCGCGATTGACATCCCCTGCAGTAGACCTAGAATCGCGGCGTTCAAGCCAGATCCGATCGGTAGGGCGGCGGGCCGGTTGACAGCCCCGCATGTCGACGCCGAACGTCCCGATGACGCTACCCGACGAACCGCACCCCGTGTCCAACTCCAGCCCATCCGCCACCGTCGACGGCCTGGCGAAGCGCATCGACGCACTATTGCCCCAGACCCAGTGTCGCCAGTGCGGCTACGCCGGCTGCCGTCCATACGCCGAAGCCATCGCCTGCGGCGCGGCTGACATCAACCAGTGCCCGCCCGGCGGAACCGCGGGTATCGCAGCACTGGCAACCCTGCTGGGATGCGAACCCAAGCCACTGAATCCCCAGCACGGTGTGGAGCAGCCGCTGCATCTGGCGGTGATCGACGAGCCGAAGTGCATAGGCTGCACGCTGTGCATCCAGGCCTGTCCGGTCGATGCGATCATCGGTGCCGCGAAACTGATGCACACGGTGATCGCCGCCGAATGCACGGGTTGCCGGCTGTGCATCCCGCCCTGTCCGGTCGACTGCATCGTCATGGTGTCCGCGCCGCCGGAACAACTCGCGCAACCCGATCACTGGCGTCGGCGTCACGAAGCTCGACAACTACGCCTGAACCGCGAACAACAGCAAAAGACCGAGCGGGCGGAACGGCAAAAGGCCGCCTTGCAGCAGCCCGGCGCAGAGGAAATCGCTCGCGCCATAGAACGGGCCCGGGCTCGCAAGCAGGCGATGGCGCCGGCGGGGTCCAGCGGCGCACCGTCAATCAAGACTCCGCACTCCGAAGACAGCTCCGAAGCATGAACCAGGAACGGCGCCGGCAGATTTACGACCGGCTAGCAGCCGCGATTCCGGAACCCACGACCGAACTGCGCTACACCTCGCCGTTCGAATTGCTGGTCGCCGTCGTGCTGTCGGCTCAGGCCACCGACAAGGGCGTCAACAAGGCAACGGAAAAGCTCTTCGCCATCGCGAACACGCCCGCAGCCATCCTCGCACTTGGCGAGGATGGTCTGAAGGATTACATCAAGACGATCGGGCTGTTCAACAGCAAGGCGCGCCACATCATCGCGCTGTGCGCGTTTCTGCTGGAGCGTCACGCCGGGGAAGTCCCCGCGACGCGAGGCGAACTCGAGGCCCTACCCGGCGTGGGCCGCAAGACGGCGAACGTCATCCTGAACACGGCGTTTGGCCAGCACACCATCGCCGTCGACACGCACATCTTCCGGGTGGCCAATCGCACCCGGCTTGCCCCGGGCAGAAATGTGCGCGAGGTCGAGGACAAACTCAACCGGTTCACGCCGCGCGAGCATCTGCGCGATGCGCACCACCTGCTGATCCTGCACGGACGCTATACCTGCGTCGCGCGCAAGCCGAAGTGCGCCGAATGCGTCATCGCGGATCTGTGCGAGTATCCGGACAAGCTGGCCCGGACCGCGCAGGATGACACGCCGGGCGCCGCGCACTGACAACCTGGACTAACCGCCCCCTGCACCGCCGAGCCTCACAAGCACCCGGAACTTGTGTAGAATCCGCCCATCGCCGGCGTAGCTCAGTTGGTAGAGCATCTGATTTGTAATCAGAGGGTCGCGGGTTCGAATCCTGTCGCCGGCTCCAACACATCAACGACTTGCGGAAAGGTCAGCGCCGCACCTGGAGGACGCTTTCCGACGAAGTTCGGGGCCATCGCACTCAAGTCGAGCCAGCCTGGCGATAAGTCTGCACAGAGCGCGCCAGAGCTCTGACAGCTTGGTCGCATTCCCCGGCCATCCGGCCCAAATCCGGTCTTCCGCAGGCCTTGGGGGGAAGACCAAAATCCACCGCAGCGGCGCCTCAGCCGATGGACCCGATTAGTTCCCTTGCAGCCCCGTCGCAACATCCCGAAATGACGCGAGCGCGGCATCCAGCTGCTCGATGATCTCCTGCTGCAAGACATCGGGTGGAGGCAGGTCGTCCACATTATCCAGGCTGTCGTACTTCAGCCAGAAGATGTCGAGGCTCGCCTTGTCGCGCGATCAGTTCTTTACAGCCGAAATACTTGAAGCGTTCCGTCGACTTGAACCGCCCCGGGAATCGTGGAGGCTGGTTGGTTTAAGTCAGGCCGGCGTCGCGGTCTGACTGGCGATCCGGCAATAGTAGTTTGCCTCAGCTTCTGCGGGTGGGATATACCCGATGGGTTCGAGTAGCCTGGAGTGGTTGAACCAGGACACCCATTCGAGCGTGGCCAGTTCTACGGCTTCGCGTGTTTTCCAAGGAGCCCGCCGATGGATCAACTCGGCCTTGTACAGGCCGTTGATCGTCTCGGCCAACGCGTTGTCATAACTGTCGCCTTTGCTGCCCACCGAGGGTTCGATACCGGCCTCGGCCAAGCGCTCGCTGTAGCGGATGCTGACGTACTGCGAACCGCGGTCCGAATGATGAATCAGGGTGCCATCGCGTTCCGGCTGGCGGGCGTACAGCGCTTGCTCCAGCGCATCGAGCACGAAGTCGGTGTGCATGGAAGAGCTGACCCGCCAACCGACAATGCGCCGGGCAAACACATCGACGACGAACGCTACGTACAACCAGCCCTGCCAAGTCGAAACATACGTGAAGTCGGCCACCCACAGCTGATTGGGGCGCTCGGCCTTGAATTCCCGATTGACCCGGTCCAGTGGGCATGGCGTGGTCCGGTCGCTGAACGTGGTCCGTACCACCTTGCCGCGGACGACACCGCGCAGGCCCAGGCGGTGCATGAGCCGCTCGACCGTGCAGCGGGCGACCGGGATACCTTCCCGGTTCATCTGCCGCCAGACCTTGTCGGCGCCATACACCTGCAGGTTGGCCTGCCAGACGCGTTCAATCTCCGGGATCAGGGCGTCGTCGC
>SEYW01000002.1:2500-46912 GCA_004168015.1 Methylolobus aquaticus | reverse complement strand
CCAGACCTTGTCGGCGCCATACACCTGCAGGTTGGCCTGCCAGACGCGTTCAATCTCCGGGATCAGGGCGTCGTCGCGTTGGGCCCGCGCGCTGTTCGCCGGAGCGGGACTCTGGGGCAAAGATAGAACGAGACCGGCCTTGTGACTGCTGCCGCGCCCATGCACGGGCAGCGACTGGGAAGGGTGCGATGGAAAGTGCCGAAGATACGGGGCCATTGGGGGGAATCAGGTCCGTTCAGGCTTGGGAGCCTGACACCTCCGGCACGACCCAAGTCTAGTCGAAACCACGCGAGGCGATAGGTCCATGAACATCACCACCCAACCGCCTGCCCTTTCGGCACGCCACGAAGCGCTGCAGCGAGCTCAACGGCTCTGACAGCGGATGTTGCTCGGACACACCGTGTTGATCGCCCATTTCTTGGCCTCCAGCACCGGCAGCAAATCGCGCTCCCAGATGTAGCGGTCTTCGCCCCATCCCATACGGGGCCAGAAGATGTAGTGAGCATGCAGTCGGTTGACCGCATAGTCGTATACGTCCGTCCACGTGCAGGGGTGCCCGCCGCAATCGGTCCCATCCCGAAAGAGATGACCCCGACCGCCGGCCAGAAAGGTCAGCTCGACCAACGGGGCAGACACGATCCGTCCGGCATAGGTACTGAAATAGGCATCGAACGGGTTGCCGTTGCCTGAAGGCGGCACGGTGTCCGGATGGGTCATGCCACCGCCCAGCGAAGCGATCGTATCGATCAGCTTCACCTGCAGCTTCGGGTTCATCAGCGACCAGTTCAGCGACAGGGCCCAGGGCGTCGTCGGAAAGGCGGCCGCCATGGCTTTGGCCTGCCGCTCCAGCGCCGCCCCATAATCGGGCTGCGAGAGCCCGCTACTGTTCAAGGCCGACTCGGTGTTCTGGACCATCACCAAGGTCGGATCGGTATCGAACCGCTGTCCGACGGCCTTCAGCAGGGCGGCCCAGCGCTCACCTACAGCTGGCACGGCACGCTTGGGGTTGCAGGCGAACTGCCCCGAATGCTGGGAAGTCACTTCCTGACCACCGCTGTAGCGAGCATCCGTCAGCATGTCGTCGGGCACGCAGCGGGCCTCGTCCTCATCCTCGACGTTAAACCCCTTGTCCTCCAGCGCAATTCCGAGTTTCTTCCCGGCCGCCCGCGCCAGCGCCAGACTGTCGGCGATGATCGACATATCGAACACACCCGGCCTCGTCTCGATCTGGCGCCACTGCACCCGGATCAGCGCGCCGGCCGACTTTGGCGTGTCCAGCGCCCGCTTCAACGCCTTCTGGCCATCCCCACCATCCTTGACCTCAAAGTAATGCCCGGGAGCCCATTTCTTCAATGGGGGACCGTCGGCGAGCGCTGCCGTCGCCGCGAGCATTGCCGCAAGCGCAGGGAAAGTCTTCATCGGGAGGCCTCGTGAATGGTTAAGCGTGTCAAGTCGGTGTGGTCTTTGCGTCATGCCGGGCGAGATTCAGGCATCCAGTCACGGGATGTGCCCGGCATCGCCATCCCTGAGCTTCGGGGTTCCGCGGTCCGAACCAGTACGACGGTTGAACAGGCCCGGGTTGCCTCAAGCAGAATGAAACGGCGCCGAGCGGCATCGAAGGATCTTCGCGCCAACACGGCTCGGCTGCACACCCAGGCGGGCCAGCGCGCAGCGGGACCGATGCGCGGCTCGAAGCGATACCGCTCGCCGACCAGCGTGTCATGTTGCGATGCGAGTCTGCCAGCGTCTGCGCCGCGTGTCACGACCCTGAACGGCCTCGCGCACTTGGGTTGGAGTGCCCTACCTATTCCCAAGGCCGGATGCGCGGGATACCATTTCCAACTGAACAACTCAGAAAAATCCTTATCCCGCCCCTCAGTCGGCTCAGGCGATCCAACCCATCGCGGGCTCCAGGATCCGCAGCCCATCCCCAGTCCTCGCGGCCAACCGGCACCCATGGGTTTGCCGGCACCGAGCAGTGACGGGCGGCTAGTCGTGTCGGCGTGACGCGAGTCCGGGTGCCGTTGCCGCTCAGGCGGCCATTCAACCGGGTCCGCTCATCGCGGCCGTAAGTGGCTTTTCTTTGAGAAAGTGCTCAATTCACGTTCCCTGGAGACATGAGACATCATGAAGGTTCCCCAGCCCGCCTTCAAGGAACCGGCCGTCGGCGCCGTTGATGAAACCTGGATCCAGACCCCGCCCGCCACCGAACAAGTTGCAACGAACGAACTGAATACCGCCGCAAGCCCGGACACCGACAGCATTGCGTACCTCAAGTCGGAACTCGAGCGGCAGCGTCGGCTGCTGTCCCATCAGGACGAGGAACTGCGCGGATTGCGCGAAAGCGAGAAGCGGCTTCGCGACACGCTCGACCATGCGCCCGTCCTGGTCTTCATCAAGGACATGGACGGGCGCTACCTGTTCGCGAATCACCGCTGCGCCGAACTGCTCAACGCCGAACCGGGCGCTATCGTAGGCAAGACCACCGACGAACTGTTCGCGCCCGAAGTCGCCGAAAAGCTTATCGCCAATGACCGGTGGGTGCTGTCCGGACAGGGCTGCCGGCAGGTGGAAGAATTGCTGCCGGTCAATGGCGCCTGGCGCACCTTCCTGTCGTCCCAGTTCCCGCTCACCGACCTGGACGGAAACATCTATGCCACCTGCGGCATCTCCACCGACATCACCGAGCGTAAGCGCGCCGAAGCCCTTAACCACAAGCTGGCCGCGATCATCGAAGCCAGCAGCGACCTGATCGCCACCGCCACGCCAGACGGCCGAATCGAATACATGAATCGGGCGGGCCGCACGCTGCTCGGCATCGGTGCCACGGAGTCCCTGTTGCGCACGACCATCGAGGATTATCACCCGGTCTGGGCCTATCGGCGCGTTGTCGAAGCTGGCGTCCCGGCTGCATTCGAGTTCGGCCGTTGGCAGGGCGACAATGCAATGCTGACGCGGAGCGGAGCCGAAATTCCCGTTTCGCAGATGATCCTGGCCCTGAAGGACGCCGAAACCGGGGAGTTGGAATGCGTCGCGACAGTCTGCCGCGACATTTCGGAACGCCAGCGAACCGAGACGGCACTCCGCAAACTACAGCAGGAACAGGAACTCATCCTGGATTCCGTACCGGCGATGATCTTCTATAAGGACACTGCCAATCGCCTCCTGCGTGTCAACGCCAGGGTCGCCGAGGCGTTGGGCCTGCCTAAGGATCGGATCGAAGGCCGGCACACGAGCGAATTTTTTCCGGACGAGGCCGAGCGATACTATCAGGACGATCTGGTCGTCATCCGAAGCGGCCAACCCCGCCTCGGCATCGAGGAGCCGATTCGCGTCGCCGCCGACCGGGTTCGGTGGCTGTCCACCGACAAGGTCCCCCTCAAGGATGCCGAAGGGAAAGTGACCGGCGTACTGGTAATGGCCACGGACATCACCGACCGCAAGCTCATTGCCGAGGCTCTGCAGGAAAGGGAACGCAGGTTATCGGAATCACAGCGGATCGCCCATATCGGAAGCTGGAGCTGGGATTTCTCCGAGACATTGTCGTGGTCAGAAGAAACCTTTCGGATCTATGGGGTTTGCCCCGAGAACTTCACTCCGACCGTCAACTCGCTGCTGGAGTGCCTCCACCCGGATGATCGCAGCCTTATGCAGGCATGGATCACGGCATGCGCTGCGGGCGACGCTCCGCCCGAGTTTGAATTCCGCGCGCTACTCCCCGGCGGTCGCGTGCGCCACCTGACGGGTCGGGGCGAGTTACAGCGCGATGAGCGGCACCTTCCCATGCGCATTGCCGGCACCGTTCAGGACATCACCGAACGCAAGCTCGCCGAAGCCGCACTGCAGGACGCGGACCGCCGCAAGGACGAATTCCTCGCGACGCTCGCCCATGAACTCCGTAATCCGCTGGCACCGATCGGCAATGCGGTGCAAATCCTGAAAATGCCGGGGACAGACGAAGGGACACGCACCTGGTGCTGCGAGTTAATCGGACGCCAGATGGAACACTTGACGAAGCTGGTCGATGAATTGCTGGACATCTCACGCATCACGCGCGGCAAGATCAGTCTGGATTGGCAGCCCGTCGCGGTCGAAGACATCGTGGAGCGCGCGCTGGAAGGCTGTCGGCCCTTGTTGGAAACCCGCCGACATCAACTCGATTTAATTCTGCCGTCGGCCGCCGCCTACGTTGAAGGTGATCCGGTACGTCTGGCGCAGGTGGTGTCGAACCTGTTGAACAACGCCGCCAAATACACCGAACCCGGCGGACATATCGCACTGAGGGTAGAACCGGGGGACGATGGGATCATCCTCCGGGTCAAGGACGACGGTATAGGGATCCCGCCGTCGCTGCTATCGCAGGTGTTCGAGATGTTCTCGCAAATCGACCAGTCGCTGGAGAAAGCCCACGGAGGTTTGGGCATCGGGCTTAGCCTGGCCCGCGAGCTGATTGGGCTCCATGGCGGCTCGATCACCGCTTACAGCGCGGGAGAAGGCCAGGGCAGCGAATTTGTCGTGTGGCTGCCGGCCACGGCAGCACCCAGCGAAGGCGCGCCCGTAGCGACGGAAGCGGCAACGGTGCAGTCGCCGCCACGGCGCGTGCTGGTCGCCGACGACAACCAGGACGCGGGCAACAGTCTGGCGGCGTTGTTGCGCGCACTCGGCCACGAGGTGCACATCGCACGGGACGGTCTGGAAGCGGTCGCGGCTGCCGAGGCGCATCGGCCAGAATTCATCCTGATGGATATCGGCATGCCGAAGCTGAACGGCTACGACGCCTGCCGACGCATCCGGGAGCACGCCTGGGGCCGCGACATCGTGATCACCGCCCTGACCGGCTGGGGCCAGGACAGCGACCGCCTGCTGTCACAGCAAGCGGGTTTTTCCCACCACCTGACCAAACCGGTCGACTTCAGCGCCTTGCGGCAACTGATAGCCGCGTTGCCAGCCATCGCATAACGTGGCGGGGCGGCAAAAACCTGCCGCCCCGTCGCCGGCCGGACACGGCAAGCAACCCAGACCGTTACCCCTCCAACGCCGTTTCGGCCTCAGCGGCTGGCGACCGGGTCGGCGCCAGGGCTCCATCCGCCCCCGAAAGCCCGATACAAGGACACGACCGAGACCGCCAGAGCCGTCTGCGCCCGGACTCGAGCGTCACGAGCCTCGAGTTGCGCCCGCCGGGCATCCAGCACCGACAACAGGTCGGTCGCGCCCCGCACGTGAAACGCCTCGGCGTCACGGTGCGATAACGCGGCAGCTTCCTCGGCGCGTGCCCATTGCTCGACCTGTTCTGTAGCGGCGCGGTGCCCCACGTAGGCGTTCTCGACATCTTCCAGCGCCGTCAGGAAGGTCCGCTCATACTCCGCGGCCGATTGCTCCAGCCGCGCGTCCGCGGCCGTGATCCCGGCGCGAATCCGGCCGGCATTGAACAGTGGCGCCGAGAGTCCCGAGCCCAGCGCATACACCGTCTCGGCCAGCGACGGGTAGCCACCGACCGCGAGCGCACCGAAACCGCCGCTCGCCGACAACACCAGGCGTGGATACAGTTCGGCCTCGGCCGCGCCGAGAGCCGCTGCGGTTGCATTCACCGTACGCTTGGCCAAGCGCAGATCCGGCCGCTGTTCCAGCAATTGGGCCGGTAACAGGCCGGGCAGTCGCGGCGCGGCCACCGGCAGCGCCGCCGCGGGCGCAAGCAGCGGTTGCAGCCGGGTCGGCGTTTCGCCAGCCAACACCCCAAGCCGATGAATCGTGACGTCCGCCGCACGCAGGAGGTCGGGCAGCACGGCTTCGCTACTCCGCAGCGCGCTCTGCTGGCGCGCCACATCGGCGCGATTCGCACGGCCTGCGGCGAACAGCGCCTGCAGGGTCCGCAGGCGCTGTTGCTGGAGCGCGATGTGCTCGCGCAGGATACCGATGCGGGCCTGGATACCCCGAAGCTCGAGATAGTTCGTCGCGAGATTGGCCAGCAGCCCGACGCGCACCGCGCGGGCCCCTTCGTCGCTGCCGGCGGCCTGCTCGGCGGCGGCTTCCGCTTCGAGCCTGCGCCCGCCGAAGAGATCGATCTCCCAACGGGCGACCAGCCCCCCACTGACGGCGTTGGCTGCCGGCGTGACCAGCTTGACGCCCTGGGGTCCAGGGACGGCAATGATGCGGTCGATTCGCTTCTCCCGTCCGCCTGAACCTGAGAACTCGACCGTCGGGTAGAGCGCGGACTCGGCCACATCGAGCATCGCCCGCGCTTCGCGCACCCGCGCCCGCGCGGCCTTGATGTCGCGATTCGCGGCTAACGCCTGGGTGACGAGCCGGTTCAGCACCGGATCATGGAAACCCTGCCACCACGCAGCCAGCGAGCGCGGATCGGTGACGGCGGCCCCCGCTTCGGCGTTGCGCCAACGCTCCACCTTCGGGAGCGACGCCGTGGGATCGACCCGCGTCGGGGTGCAGCCCGCCAAGGCCAAGGCCACGAGTCCCGAGAACAGCACCGCGGCCTTCATCGCACACCTCCGGCCGGCATGGGCGCAGCCGGACTGGACGCCGCGGCGGCAGGCCCGGGATCGTCGCGCTGGTCCGGACGCCGGGCGTCGAACCAGGCTGCGTAAAGGGCGGGCAGGAAGAACACCGTCAGCACGGTCGCCACCGTCAGGCCGCCCATGATCGCGATGGCCTGCGGGCCAAAGAAGTCGTTCTGCGATAGCGGCACCATCGCCAGGATCGCCGCCGCGGCCGTCAACAGGATCGGCCGGAAACGGCGCACGGTCGCCTCGACGATGGCCGTCCAGGTATCGCGGCCGGCCTGCTCGTCGCGGTCGATCTGTTCGACCAGGATCACAGAGTTCCGCATGATCATGCCCGCCAGCGCGATGATGCCGAGCAGCGCCACGAAACCGAGCGGTGCGCCGAACAACAGCAATGCGAAGGCCGCGCCGATCAGTCCGAGCGGGGCTGTCAGCAGCACCAGCAGGCTGCGCGACAGGCTTCGCAACTGCACCATCAGCAACAGCAGGGTCACGACCGCGACCAGCGGAATCCAGACGAGGATCGAGCGCTGCGCAAGCCACGCATTCTCCTTGGCGGCCCCAACCTCGATGGCATAGCCCGGCGGCAATTCGGCCCGGATCGCGTCGATGTCCGGCAGGATCTGGTCGGCGACATCGGGCGCAAGGCTGCCGTCGACGATGTCGGCGCGCACCGAGATGGCCGGAAAGCGGTTCCGGCGCCAGCGTATACCGTCCTCGAACACCGTCTCCAGTCGCGCCAGCTGCGAGACCGGCACGCTGCGGCCGTTCGCGGTGGGCACGGCAACCTCCGGCAACTCGTGCAGCGCGACGCGCTGCTCCGGCCGTGCGCGCCACACGATGTCGAGCAACTCGTCGCCTTCGCGGAACTGGCCCACCCGCAGGCCGTCATAGTGGCTCTGCAGTGCATTCGACAGGCCCACGGAGCTGACGCCGAGTGCGCGCGCCTTGTCCTGATCCACCACCAGGCGGACGGCCGGAATCCGCTCGTGCCAGTCGTCGTTGACGTCCACGGTGTTGGGGTTCGCCCGGACCACGTCCCTGACCCGGTCGGCGATGCGGCGCACAACGTCGGCCTCATCGCCGAACACGCGGAACACCACCGGATATTCGAGCGGCGGTCCGACGTCCAAGCGCATCGCACGACCCCGGACTTCCGGGAAATCGGTCGCGAACGCCTGCTGAATGCGATGCCGGACCCGCTCGCGCGCCACGGTGTCACGGGTCATCACGACCAGCTGCGCCAGATTCGAGTGGTTCAGCTGCTGCGTGATCAGCAGGAAGAAACGCGGGCTGCCGCCCCCGACGTAGGTGCTGGTGTGCAGGACATCCGGATCGGCGGTGAGCAGGCTCTCGAGTCGACGCGCCGCCGCGCCGGTCTCGGCCACCGCCGTGCCCTCCGGCAACCACAGGTCGACCATCAGTTCCGGCCGGTCGGACAGCGGAAAGAATTGCTGCGGCACTCGCAGCAGCGCCGCGACACCCAGCACGAACAGCGCGGCGGTCGCCACCAGCACCGCCTTGCGGTGTTCGACGCACCGGTCCACCGCCTGTCGCAGGCGCCGGTAGAATGGCGTGTCGAACGCGTCCGGGGCATGGCTCGCGGCGGGCGTCACGCGGAGTATCCAGTAGCCGAGGTAGGGCGTGAAGATGACCGCCCCGATCCAGGACAGCGTCAGGGCGATCGCGACGACCTGGAAAATCGCGACCGTGTACTCGCCCGCCTGGGACCGGGCCAGCCCGACCGGCAGGAAACCGGCGACGGTGATCAGCGTGCCGGTGAGCATCGGCAGCGCGGTCACACCGTAGGCATACGTTGCCGCGCGAACGCGCTCCCAGCCTTCCTCGAGCTTACGGGCCATCATCTCGATCGCGATCATCGCATCGTCGACCAACAGACCCAGCGCCAGAATCAGCGCCCCCAGCGAAATCCGGTGCAAGTGGATTCCGAACAGCCACATGCACAGCAGCGTCGCCGCCAGCACCAGGGGAACCGTCAGCGCGACGACCGAGCCGGCCCGAAAACCCAGGCTCAGGAAGCTGACCAGGAACACCGCCGCCAGCGCCTCGCCGAAGGTGCGCAGAAACCCGCCGATCGCCTGCTCGACGACCCGCGGCTGATCGGCGACCTGCTCGACGACCACGCCGACCGGCAGCGTGCCCTCGATGCGACGCACGGCCTCCTTCAAGGCCGCGCCCAGGGCTAGCACGTCGCCGCCCTGGCGCATCGTGATGCCCAGCCCCACGGTGTCCTTGGCGTTGAAGCGCATCCTGAACACCGGCGGATCGACGGTGCCGCGCGTAACGCGGGCGATATCCCCGACGCGGAAGCTGCTGCCACCGACCCGCAGGGCCAGGTTCGCGATCTCATCCACGGCCGTGAAGGCACCCGTGACGCGGATCGGCAGATCCCGCAGCGGGTCGCGCACGGCACCGGCCGGTGCCATCGCATTTCGCGTCTGCAGCGCCTGTCCGATCTCCAGCGGATCGAGTCCGAGCTTGGCGAGTTGCTTGTCGGAGAACTCGACGTGGATCTGTTCGTCCTGCACGCCGATCAGGTCGATCTTCTCGACATCCGGGACCCGCAGCAGCTGGCGGCGAACAGCGTCGGCGAAGTCGCGGAGTTCCGCGTCGGTATAGCCATCGCCGGAAATGGCGTAGATCGCGCTGTAGGTGTCGCCGAACTCGTCGTTGAAGAACGGTCCCAGCACACCCGGCGGCAGCGCGATGGCGATATCGCCGACCTTCTTGCGCACCTGATACCACAGGCCCGGGATCGTGTCGGCGGGCACATCTTCCCGCGGCGTGACGAAGATGACCGACTCGCCCGGCTTCGAATAGCTGCGCAGATAGTCCAGATTTGGCAGCTCCTGGATTTTCCGCTCCAGACGGTCGGTCACCTGCTGCTCGACTTCCAGCGCCGTCGCACCGGGGTAGAGCGTCTTGACGACCATGACCCGGAACGTGAACTCCGGGTCCTCGCCCTGCCCCAGCTCGAGGTAGGCAAACACCCCGCCGATCATCAACAGCGCCATCAGCAGGGCGGTGAAGCCACGATTGTCCAACGCCCAGGCACTCAGGTTGAACTGGCTCATGGGCGCGCCCCTTCGCGATGGGTCAGATCATTGGCTGCGATGGCGGCAACCGGTTCCAGAACGTTGACGACCTGCCCCTCCGCAAGGCGCTGCACCCCGGCCGTCACGACCCACTCGCCGGGACTCAACCCCGAAACCTCGATGCGCGCGTCGGGGAGCGGCGCGCCGGGCCTCACACGCCGCGTCGCGACCGTTGCGCTGGAGCGATCGACAATCCAGACCCGCGCCCCTGAGGGATCTGCAGGCGTGGTGAAGAGCGCGGACAGCGGCATCGCCAGCGCTGCGGACGGTTTCGGCGCTGGCAACCACAGCGTCGCCGTCATGCCCAGTGCGGCCTGATCGAGTCCTTCGACGAGCGCTGCCCTGACCGTGTAGGTCCGCGTCAAAAGGTCCGCAGCCGGCGCGATCTCCCGGATTCGCGCCTTGAGCGGGCGTGGCCCGTCCGCGCCGAGTTTCGCGACCACCTCCAGACCCGGTTTCAAGCCCTGCACACGCTGCTCGGGCACCTGGATCACGATGTCCTTCTGATCGAATTGCGCGAGCACCGCGACCGGCTGCCCCGGCGCGATGACGTCACCGGCCTCGGCCGCGAGTCCGCTGATCACGCCGTCGCGTTCGGCGCGCAGTTCGGCACAGGCGAGACGGTTGCCGGCCTGCGCCCGCTGCGCCTCCAGCGCTGCGACCCGCTCGCGTGCAGCGGTGTAGGCCGTCTCGTGCCGCTCCCACTCCGGCTGGGCGATGACGGCCTGTTGCAGCAACTCCCGAAAGCGCTCCAGATCGGCGCGGAGAAAGTCGCGTTCGGCCTGCGCCGCGATGAGCTGCGCCTTCAGGCTCTGCACCGCAAGACGGTCGTCGTCCGACTCCAGTTGCGCAATCAGCTGACCCTTTCGTACCCGGTCACCGACCTCGACCCGCCGGACCGCCAACTTTCCGCCGATACGGAAAGCCAGCTGGATCTCCCGCCGAGTCCTGACTTCGCCGGCAAAACCGGCATTCGAGCCGAGCGCAGCCGTCTGCACCTGAGCGACGCGGACCGGCCGAGGCCGCACCTGTGGCTCGGGTGGCGGCGAACACCCGGCCGCGAGCAGGAGACCCACGGCCAGTACGGCGGTCGGCCGGGAGCGCAGACGGGATGGATCAGGCACGGAGTGAACCACGCCGCGGTGGAGAAAGGTCCGGTTGCTCATGTTCGCACCACTTAATATACTCGTCGGTAAAGTAAGTCTACATAACTTTACTATACGGTCAAGTATCGTGACGGAACCCACCCTGAGCCGCCCCGGCCGCCCCCGCGACCCCGAGCGGATGCGTCGGGTCATCGACGCGGCATCCCGGCAATTCCTCGAGCAGGGCTTCGAACGCACCAGTATGGATGCGGTCGCGCGTGAGTCCGGGGTCTCGAAGATGACGATCTACAGCTACTTTCCGACCAAGGCCGCGCTGTTCGAGGCAGTCATCGGCCAACGGACCGACACCGTGTTCGATCTGGATGCCGGAGAGACGCTGGAACCGCGGGCACCGGCTGCAACGCTGAGCGTGATCGGCCGTCGGTTTCTGGCGTTGATGCGGGCAGATGAAGTGATGGGCCGGCACCGCGTGCTGTTTGCCGCGGCCGGCATCCAGCACGAGGCCTGCGCGGCCTTCTTTCGGCAAGGCCCCGAAAAGCTGATCGGCGGGGTCCGGGACTATCTCGATCAGGCCGTCGCCGCGGGGGCCTTGCGACCCCACGACACACGGGTAGCGGCCGATCAGTTCCTGTCGCTGTTCCTCGGCGGGGCGCACATACGGGCGATGCTCGGGCTCGGCAAGCCCTCGCCGGAAGAGGATGCGCGGCTGGTCCAGGCCAATGTCGAGCTGTTCATGCGGGCCTACGGCGCGACCTGACGCGCAGGCCGCACCGCAACCGGGCCGGTCTCAGGCGCCCAGGCTCGCCAGCCGGCTTTCGAGAAAGCTTCGCCCCTGTTTCTCGCCGTCCGCAATCAGACGACGGATGTTCGCGGGCGAACGGTCCAGCTTGCTCTCGTAGTTGAGTGTCCCGACCAGATCTTCCGACATCTCGATCATCGGTATGTGGAAGGGCTGGTCGGGATCGTCCGGGAACGACTTCGGTAACTTGACGGGTGCCGCGATGTCGAGCCGGGCCAGGAAGTCCTGGCAGAACGCCCCCTTCAACAAGAGTTCATTCAGGTACTCGACCTGCCGCAGGCCCTGGAACAGCGAGACATTACCTTCCAGTTCATTGCGCCGGTCGAGTATGTCGTCGGGCTCGGTAGGAATCTTGTCGGTCGCGGTCGGATTGATCTTGATGACCCAGATTTCCTGCGCAATGTTGTCCTTGCCGACGAAGTCGCCCTTGATCAGGCGATCGATCGGCGGGTTGTCGGAGAACAGCCCGTCCCAGTAGGCCTCGTCACCAATCGAGACGGCGGGAAAGAGGTTGGGGATACAGGCCGACGCCAGCAGATGCTCGACACGGATCGGCTCGCGATAGGAATTGAACTTGTGCAACTTGCCACTGAGGATGTTGCAGGCACCCAGCAACAACACCGGGGGCTCGGTCTGCGCCCCCCAGGCGGCCAGTTCGGCGAAATCGACATGGGCTTCGAGCAATTCCTTCAGGTCGGTGAAGCGGCTGCGCATGCCCTGGTTAACCACCGAGGAGGCGGCCTTCAACAGAGGCGAAGCCGGGCTGACATTGAACTGCGGCAACTGACCCCGACTGACCATTTCCAGGGTCTTGATGATGCAGTCGTTGAAAAACTGCTCCTGATAGCCCTGAGCGGCATTGTCTTCCCAGAAGTCAATCAGCCGCCTCCAGACCGGCGTTTCCCCTTTTTTGAGCGCATACCAGATCAGAAACGCACACAACGCGCCACCCGACGTACCGCTCAGGCTGACGATGTTGAAGTGCTCCTGCACGCGACTTTCGAACAACGCCTTGAAAACGCCAGCGGTAAAGGCAGTTTGGCTGCCGCCCCCCTGGCAGGCGATCGCGACCCTGGGTTTCATGCAATACCTCCCGTTTCGACTACCGAAAGCGCAAACTGGCTGACCGGCGAGGCATCTGGCACCCATGGGGCTTTCGCTCCACCCACGGTCAGGCTGGGTTACTGCCCGATCGCGGCAGGCATCAGTGTCCGCAGGCGCCCGTCGGGCGTGCCAGCGGATGATGATCGATGCAAGGCAGACCTAAATCCCGGCATCCCGGATGGCCTCGGCCAACGTCGCATAACAGCGGACAACGGCTTCCGCGCAAAACTGGATTTCCGCCGGTGACGCGCCCCGCTTCGCGGCCACTTCCAGGTCGGCGGCAAGCGCTTGCAGGGCGGTCGCTCCTACTGCACCGGCACTGCCCTTGAGCTGATGCGCAATCTGCCGCGCAGCCTCGAAGTCACCGCCGTCGGCGGCATCTTTCAGGCTCGCGGCGACGGCCGGGTGTTCGCTGGCGAACCATCGCAGCACACGGCAGTATCGGGCAATTCGTTGACCGGAGTATTGCAAGCCAAGATCCGTGTCGAGGCCTTCGATCTCCGGTAGCGCCAGCACGGCCCCGGGCGCGGCACCTCCAACGGCCGCGAGACCGGAGTTGTGCGGTCCAGCGAACCGCGTCGACGGCAGCCATCGCCGCAATGCGGCATGCAGTGCTTCCGGCGAGACCGGCTTGACCAGATGTTCATTCATGCCGGCAGCGAGGCAAGCAACACGGTCCTCACCGAAGGCATTGGCAGTCAGCGCCAGAATCGGAACGCTTGCATATTCCGGTAACCGGCGGATGCGGCGGCACGCCTCGAGACCATCCATGACCGGCATCTGCATGTCCATCAGGATCAGGTCGTAGCGCCACGTTCGCGCCTGCTCGAAGGCCAGGGCGCCGTTTTCGGCGACATCGACGACGAGATTGCTTTGCTGCAGCAGTGCAAGAACGACCTCGCGGTTCAGCGGATTGTCCTCGGCCAGCAGGATGCGGGCACCGCCATAACCCAACACGGAGGAATCCTCGAAGGCCGAAGGCGATTCCAAGACAACCGACTCCGTGGCTGCCGCGTCCCGCGCTCGCTCTAGGCGCGCAGTCAACCAGAACGTGCTGCCTTGCCCAGGCACGCTGTCGACACCCGTCTCGCCACCCATCAAAGCCGCCAGGCGCCGCGTGATGGCCAAGCCAAGCCCGGTCCCCCCGTGGCGACGCGTCGTGGACGTATCGGCCTGCTCGAAAGCGTCGAACAATCGGTCGGCCTGGGCCGGATCGACGCCCGGCCCGGTATCCACTACCTCAAACCGAACGAGCACATCGGCAGCGGTCTGTTCCAGCAGTCGCGCACGCAGTACGATCGAGCCGCGCTCCGTGAACTTGACCGCGTTCCCGGCGTAGTTCAGCAGGACCTGGCGCAGCCGGGTCGGATCACCCCGCACTCTGAGCGGCAGGGCTTCACCTTCGATCGTCACCATCAACCCCTTGGCGCGCGCCGCTTCGGCAATCAGCGCCCGCGTCTGCTCCATGACCCCGGCCAGCGCAAAATCCATGTCTTCCAGCACCAGCCGCTCGGCCTCGATCTTGGAAAGGTCGAGGATGTCGTTCAGCAAACTCATCAGGTGGTTCGCCGCGGTCTCGATCTTTCCCAGCCGGTCGGCTTGAGTTGGCGTCAACGGATCCAGCCGCAGCAACGAACCGAGCCCGAGAATCGCGTTCATCGGCGTGCGGATCTCGTGACTCATATTGGCCAGAAAGGCACTCTTTGCCCGATTGGCGGCCTCGGCCTCGATCTTGGCTTCCTCCAGCAGGATTTCGGCCCGACGACGGGTGTAAATGCGCCAGAGATCGTTACCGATCAACTGCAGTTCGCGCACATCGGACTCATCGTAGTCACTGGGTTTGTTGCCGACGCCGATCAACATGCAAACCCGTCCGTGCTCGAGAACGGGAACCCCCAGATGACGGAACATCTTCGCATGCCCCTCGGGGTAGCCGCGCCGATGCGGCAGACTCTCGTAGTCATTTTGAATCACGGGTTTCTTGACGCGAACCGTATCGGCCCAAACGCCTGCTCGGCTGACCGGGTAGTGGTCATCGAAGGCGGCGGTGCAGACCTGCATCGTGCTCGACGACCAGGTAATCAGGCGAATGGTTTCCTGATCCTCGCTGAGGAAATGCAGGTAGCCGATCGCACTGCCGGTCAGTCGTACCGCCTCGTCGATCCCGTGCCGCAACAGTTCCGCCTCCGACATCTCGGCCGCTTGCTGGCTCATGGCGAACATGGCGCTGAGGCGCTGATCGCTCATGCTGAGTCGGCGATTGAGTTCCTCGAGCTCCGTTGTCCGGGCCCGGACCAGTTCTTCGAGGTGATAGCGATAGCGCTCCAGTTCCTGCTCCGCCCGCTTGCGCTCGCTGATGTCGATGCCGGTGCCGATCAGAATCGGCTGGCCAGCCTGCTCGACACGGATACCCGTGAAGAAATAGGGGGTGCGACGACCGCCTTTTGCCACGAGTTCTGCCTCCACCGTGCTCCGGCCGCTTTCGAACACTTCCCGGATACGCTCTCCCACTCGCGCGGCGTCAGTGCCGTCAAACAACGCGAGCGCGTTAAGCCCTTGGAATTAGTGCGCACTGCGTTCGCTGACCCGCTCGATTTCTCCGTTCCAGAACAGAAAGCGGCCTGTGGCGTCGAGCGCGTAGAAGACGCCGGGAATCGATTCGATCAGCGTCTCCCGAAATTCCCGTTCCCGACGCGCCGCTTCGTCGGCCGCCCTGCGCGCGGTCACGTCGTGCATGAACCCATGCCACAAGACAGAGCCATCAGGCTGAGCCGTGGGCGTCGAGACTGCTTCGATCCAAATCCATCCCTTCTCGGGATGACGGGTCCGCCATTCCGCAGACCACGGGGTCAACGATCGCGCCGATTCGGCAATGCTGGCTTGGACACCTTCGACGTCATCGGCATGGATCAGCGCGAACAGCGGATCTGCGCTGCTTGCGGCGATCTCCGGCGAGATGCCGAAGACGTCGATGAGCTTCGGACTCGCGTAGGGCAATCGCGCCTTTCCGTCCGGGGTGATCTCGAACGCATAGACGACGCCAGGCACGGCGTTGGCGATGCTCTGCAACTGTTCCCGCAGCGCCACGCGATCCCGGAGAGCCGCCTCGGCAGCCTTGCGCTCGGTGATGCCGCGCAGAAACGAAATGAAGGTATGCGTGTCGGGGTCATAGGTCGCGCTGACTTCAACGTCGATAATGGAGCCGTCGCGGCGTCGGTGACGGGTTTCGAACAACTGACCGCCTTCCCCGATGATCGCGCTGCTACGATCGACGACAGCGCGACTGGAATGGTCGACGTCGAGGTCGACGATCCGCATCGCCAGCAACTCCTCGCGGCGATAGCCGCTCATCCGCTCCGCTGCCTCATTCACATCGAGTAGCTGGCCGGTCGTCTCATCGACCAGCCAGAAGCCATCGCTCGTCGTACCGAGCATTTTCTCGTACCGCGTCACGGCTTGCTGCAGTTTCCCCTCCGCGGCCCGCCGTTCGGCCTCGAGATGCCCGAGCGCACGATGCGTCTCGGAAAGCCAGCCCAGAACAGTGTCGGCAGCGACGTCCCCGACTGTATCGCTCGCCGAAAAATCCCCGACCCGAATTTTCGCGATCAATGCGTGAACCGCGTCGACCGAACCGCCCAACGTTCGCCGCAGTCGCCGGTAGCTCAACCATACGACCACCACCAGAACCAGACCAAACGCGATAACCAGATACCGCATGGACAAAGCGCGCTCCATCGACGCCTGCACTATGTTCGATGTGCGGGTTTCCAGGTGCTCGTGGAACTCGCTGATGGGCCCCATGATCGCCGCCCTGGCACGCTCATAGGACTCGCCAAACAACATGGACCGGGCCAGAACGTGCTTGGCGTCGGCGTCACTCCCGATCGTCTCGGCAAGCCGCATCGCTTCGCCTTCCATCGCGGCGAGCGCATCCGATTTGATTTTGGCGTCTTGGAGCTTTAGCACTTCGTCGACGCTCAGTCCGACCTGGCGGAGCCGATCCAATAAGGGCATCGGTACCCGCCGGTCGGCATCCGACGTCCTCCCAATCTGTCCGACCCGATGCGGGTCGGAGTTTGGATCACCGACGGTTGGTGGGAGCCTGCCGTCCCGACTGAACAGAATCTTCTGATAGGCGGTCTTGTAGGCGGGCTGGCCCGTAATCACATAACTGCGCGCTAACCGCGTCAGATCGTCCGATGCGTGACGCAACTCGTTGGAAAGCTGCAGAGACCAGTGGCGCAAGTCGTTGACGTGATCGATCTCCTTCTCGGCCTGCACGTAGAGCTGAAAGCAGCCAACGAAGACGGCAAACAGGATGAGGATCACCCAGAGGGGTAGTGTGAAACGGCTGGTGGGCGGGTGGATTGCCACGAACTGACGTACGTTCAGAGGGATCGTTGCGATTTAAACGAGGGCCGCGTCCGGAACCGGGAAGCTGATCTTCCTTCACGCCAACCGAATCAAGCATAACGCATCAAGGGCATGCCGACAGGAACAAGAGTGCGTCTGCTGGGCGAGGTTAACCGGGCCGGTGAGCCGCTTCGCGCTCACAGCAGGGATGAGGACGCAGCCAAAAAAGTTTGTGGACAAGCGCCGAAAATAGGCCTATGGTTGACGCCGTTTGTCGCGGCGCAAGAATCGGTCTTCGCCACGAGGATCCGGAACGTTACTTTCAGACAATGCCCTTGGCACCTGCTAGCCCCGCCTCCTCCTGCCAAGCCACATGTGGCGTGTAACTCAGCACGTCCTGTGGTTATTGTAAGCCTCAAGCCCACGCTGCAAACCGCTGTCGCGATCATCGCGGCAGGCGTACTTCGGTAGTTTGTTTTTTTGGAGTCCTGTTAATGAGCAAGAAATTGTATGTGGGCAATCTGAGCTACAGCGTCACGAACCGTGAGCTCGAAGCGATCTTTGCGGAGCACGGTACCGTCGAGTCCGCGAACGTCATCATGGATCGCGAGACTGGCCGCTCGAAGGGTTTCGGTTTCGTCGAAATGGGCACCGAGGCGCAGGCGCGCTCGGCAATCTCCGCCCTGCATGGCAAGGCTTTCGAAGGTCGCGATCTGACCGTTAACGAAGCACGTCCTCGCGAGGAACGCCCGGCCGGTGGCGCGGGCCGCAGCGGCTTCGGCGGCGGTCGCCGCTTCTAAAGCGTGAGCTTACCGGCGCCGTAAGGCGCCGGAACAGCCTGCCAGGAGAAAGGCCAGGGGCGTGGTACGCCCCTGGCCTTTATTCGTTTGGGGCTGTCGCATGACGATGCCGCATCGTCGATAGCCCAAGCCACGCGTGCTGGGGCTCAACCCGGTCAACCGCCCGGGCCGAGGCCCGTGGCCCTGCAGATCCAGGTTGGACTTCTATACTTCGGCCGGAAGAAAGCCAACCAGAACAAGGACCCTGCGGCCATGAGCATCTCATTTACCGACATCCTGAATCGACATGTGGCAGCAACCGCTCTTCTGTTTCCGACACGCCCCCCCGTTTGCGATGCGGCGATCGAGCTGCCCGTCCCGATCACCGCCCGCCTGGTTTCCCGTTTCGGTAGCGCAGCCAGCAACGTACTGCTGGATGAGCGATGCCAGCACTTTCGGGATGCCGGAATCGATGGAGTGATCGGTTACAAACGGCATGGCCGCTATGCAATTGCACTCGGAGACCCGGTCTGTGCAACCGAGGACCGGGCTGCTTTGGTCGAAGCCTTCCGGACCCACTTCCGAGAACAGGGCGTGCATACCCTATTTGCGGTCGTCGGAACCGGCACGGCGGAATATCTGCGAGCGACGGGCTGTCGCCTGGTGGAGTTCGGCGTCGAGCAGGTCCTCGATCCCAGCAACAGCGTGACGGCACCGGGATACAAGGAATTGCGCAAGAAACTCAAGCGCGCCCGGCGCGCGGGCATGGAGGTAACCGAGTATCGGCCGTTCGAAGATGGACATAGTCCCCAGCTTGAACGACAGATGAACGATCTGGCGCATTGCTGGCTGATGAATCGCGGGGGACTCCAGACCTTCTGGGCACACATCGATCTCTTTCGATCGCCGACGACGACACGCTGGTTTTACGGCAAAGTCGGTGACAGGGTCGTCGGTCTGCTGTCGACGTTACGGCTGGAAAATCTGAACGGGTATCTGCTCGAACATATCCTGTGGGCACCGCAGGCGCCCGTGGGCACCTCCGAATCGCTGGTCGCTCACGTGCTCGAGACCCTCGCCGGCGAGAACTGCACCTACGCCAGTTTCGGCCCGGCGCCAGCCCACGATCTGGGGGAAGTCAGCGGCTTCTCAAACCTCTCGGAACGGTCGTGCCGACTGATCTACAGGATGGCCCGACATCTTTTCCAACTGGATTCCAAGGCACTGCACCGCCAGAAATACCGACCCGTCGCGGCGCAGCCGCTGTATCTGGCGTTCGACAAGACCAGCATCGGCTTGGGCACGCTCGGTGCGCTGGGCCATGCATTCAACTTTTCGATGGCCTAACGCACCTGCAACCGCGGGTGTGCCCGTTGCCGAGCACAGAACGAATCCGATGGGCCGGGCCGTTTACCGCCCTGGCAGACTTCCCGTCAACCAAAACCCGCCGTGGCTTGCCGGAGAGAATCTCGGACACGGGCCCGAGTGCTGCTAGGACCGGGAGAATCGCTGAGCCTGGGCTACGCGGATCACGCCCCGGACCTCCGGCAACGTCGTGAGAACAGGCCCGCCTTTCAGATGCTGGACGAAAAATCCAACAGTCGCGGACAGCGCGGTATCGTGGACCTGCCGTGAGTCCGCGGTACCAACGCGGCAGATCCCGTACCCGAAACGATCTGGCTCGTCCAGCATTTGGACATGGTCGGCACCCCGCAAGGTCAATTCCACCGTTCCGGCCGGCGCATGCTCGAAGAAGCGCAGGTAATTGGTTTCCATGGGGGCGCAGATGCTCGCTGCCTTCCATGCCACCTCCGCACCGATCAGCAGCAAGGGCGCGCGCAGCGCGGCGATCTGTCCGTGGACGACAGAAAGCTCTCCGGCATCATCGGGGTCGATCGCAACGACGCTGGAGAAACCGCCGAGCGCCACGGCTGCGAGGATGGCGTCCTTGCCTCCCATCGAATGTCCTGCGATGCCGATACGTGCGGGATCGGCGCGCAGTGTGTCGACCAACCAGTCCGCGATGATGTGCGCTTCGCGCGCCAATTCGATATCGGACGTGAGCGGCGAGTACCATTCGTGTGCGGCCACGAGGAAGCCTTCTGCGGCCAGCGCACGGGCGTAGCTGTCGTATTGGTCGACGGGTGCCATCAGGCCTGGCAGGAAAACGATCGCCGGCGCGTGACGCTGGAATGCATGCGGCCGGTACAGTGTCACCGTCTGGCTCCCTCCCGGACCATCGATCTCGACGTCGCTCACTTCGATTGCCTGGCGTAACGGCTGAGGGAGGAGTCCGCGGCGCGGCTCGGAGTCGATCGCCACGGCCAGAGACCCGGGGGCTGCTTGCGTGGCCGACGCGACCCCCGAGCCCATCAGCAGCCACATTGCGGCGGCACCTCCTGCAAGCCCGGCACACAGCCGAGACAGCGCAAAGCCCACACCGGCTGTGCGAACGCGAAGCGGAAGCAGAAAAGAGCAGAATGCCATGGAAGATTCTCAGCGGGTGGTCAGAGGCGTTGAGTTCGGCATCGCGTCCCAGGGGCGGGCACGATTGCCTCGGTCTTCAAGCATTGAATATGCCTGACCCCCTCATCGCCTGAGAAAGCAACCGGAATTCTCGTTCAGTCAGTGACTTGAAAGCCATTTGAGGCGTGCGCCTAGCGGCAACAGGAACGGTTCGGACGCCCACTGTAAAGAAGCCTGACGCCCATCCGCAAGGCATTTACGTACGGTTACGGCATGCGGCACGCAGTCGATTCAGCACGGAATTGCTAGAATGATGACGTTTCGGACGCAAGAACCTTAAAGAAGGACCGCCCTTGAATCCCCTGCTCAAAGTCTTGGCCGCAATGGCTTTCTTTCTCGGCGGCTCGATTCCGTCGCACGCAGTCGGCCCGGCCGCAACGAGCGATACCGTGCAAAGCCTCTGGAACGAGTGGGGCGAAATTTTCTACGTCGTTCCGGAGAAGCAGCGGGCGACCCGTTTCGAAGCTTTCCTGCCGCGAGTGAAGGCGTTGGTTGCCCAGCATCCCGGTCAAGCCGATCCGCTGATCCTCGAAGCCATCGTACTCTGCACCTATGCGGCCTCGGACGTCGGCCTCGGCGCACTGAGCAAGGTCAGTCAGGCGCGCGATCTGCTCGTGAAATCGATCGACATCGATCCCAAAGCCAGGAGCGGCGCGGCCTACATTACGCTCGGCAACCTCTACTATCGCCTTCCGGGCTGGCCTATCTCATTCGGCGACGAGGATCAGGGGCGGCACTACTTCGAGGCTGCGCTGAAACTGAGCCCGGATGGCATCGACTCGAACTTTTTCTACGGCGACTATCTGCTGGACCGCGGCGAGTACGAGAAGGCGCTGGCCTACCTGGAAAAGGCGGACCGCGCCCCGATTCGCGACGAGAATCGGCTGTCAGACCTGAACGTGAAGAAGGAGATCGCCAAAGCCTTGGCAGCCGCGCGTGAGCGACGGAACGACAAAGGCAGCTTTTTCAGCCGCATCGTCGCATCCGTGTTCGGATCCGCCGAAAAACAGTAGCGGCACCCGGGTCATCTCTCACACCAAACATCCGTAACGCACCGCGAGGCGTCGCAGCACAGCAATCCGGCCATCCGTGGCCGGCGCCCTACGCCCGGTTCGTCACGCATCGCTCACAGGAAAACCCATGGCTCAAAACGCATTGAAGCCCCCACCGAGGCTGGGCGGCGCTCTTCCCCTGATCGGACACATCCACCAGTTCGGCAAGAATCCGCACGCGTTCATGATGGACCTGCGGGCCAAGCTCGGCGATGTAGCCGAGTTCAAGATGTTTCATCAGGACATGGTCTTGCTGACCGGGCGGGATGCCAGCGAGGCGTTCTACCGCGCACCGGACGAAGTGCTGGACCAGGGGCCGGCCTATAAAATCATGACGCCGATCTTCGGCAAGGGCGTCGTGTTCGATGCGCCGATCGCACGCAAGAACCAGCAGTTACAGATGCTGATGCCGGCGCTCCGCGACAAGCCGATGCGGACCTACTCCGACGTGATCGTCGATGAAGTCGAGGGACTCTTGAAGACCTGGGGGGAAGCGGGCCAGACCGATCTGCTCGAGTTCACCAAGGAACTAACAATTTACACCTCCAGCCACTGCCTGCTCGGCTCCGAGTTCCGTCACGAACTGAATGCGGAGTTTGCGGAGATCTACCACGATCTCGAGCACGGGATCCAGCCGATCGCCTACGTTTTCCCGAACCTGCCGATGCCGGTGTTCCGACGGCGCGACAAGGCACGCGCGCGACTTCAGAAACTGGTCACGGACATCATGGAGAAGCGGGCGCGCAAAGGTATCGAGAGCACGAACGTGTTCCAGACGCTGATCGATGCGCGCTACGAGGACGGCACGCCACTGAGCCCCCACGAGATCACGGGCATGCTGGTGGCAGCCATCTTCGCGGGGCATCACACGAGTTCCGGAACCACCGCCTGGATCTTGATCGAGTTGCTGCGTCACCCGGAGGAGATGAAAAAGGTCGTTGCCGAGATCGACGCGCTTTTCGGCCCGGACGGCCCGGTAACCTTCGAGTCGCTACGGCAGGTACCGCGGCTCGAAAACGTCATCAAGGAAGTGCTGCGACTGCACCCGCCGCTGATCATCCTGATGCGCAAGGTCATGAAGGATTTCCAGGTCAAGGATTACCTGATCCCGGCCGGTAAATTCGTCTGCGCCGCACCATCCGTGACGCATCGTATCGCCGAGCTGTTCCCGAACCCCGAAGCCTTCGATCCCGACCGCTATCTGCCGGATCGGGCCGAGGACAAAGACCTGTTCGCGTGGCAGGCTTTCGGTGGCGGCCGCCACAAGTGTTCGGGTAACGCCTTCGCCCTGTTCCAGATCAAGGCGATCTTCTGCGTGCTGCTGCGCCGTTACGAATTCGAGCTCGCCAACCCGCCCGAAGCGTATCGGGACGACTATACGAAAATGGTCGTGGAGCCAGGCTCGCCCTGCCCGATCCGCTACCGTCGCCGCGAGATGACCCGGAACTCGACCGGGACCCCGAATCTCACGACCGCAGTGGAATCGACGAAAAGGCAGGGCTTCCGGATCGCCGTTGACATGGACCTGTGCAAGGGCCACGGCAACTGCATGGCCGAGGCACCGGAGGTCTTCCACATGGACGACAGCGGCAAACTGACCGTGCTGCAGGCCCATTGCGAGCTCGAACTGCTCGAAAAGGCGCGGGCAGCGGCGAAGTATTGCCCTACGCAGGCCATCCACATCGCACTCGATGACGAGGCCTCGTAATGGCGACGCACGAGCAGCAACACCCGCCTGCCCTCGAGAGCCCGAATCCCGGGCTTTTCGAGCATATCCTGACGCACTATCGAGGCCTCTTCGCGGTCCTCGTGCTGTTGCCGGTTTCGCTCGTCTACGGCGCCTATGCGGCGCTCCGCAACCGTATCGTGTTCCAGCTGCGCAGCGCACCGACGCAGCACGCAGCGAAGGTGCAGAATGTGGCCCGCCAGATCGAGGCCTGGAAGGCGGACGGCGCCAAGCAACGCCTGTGCACCGCGCGCTCAGGCTGGGAGACGATGAGCGAACTGGTCCCCAGCTACAAGCTGACCCACCGCAAGATCGATGTCGGTCTATATGACATCCTCGAGATAGATGGGCAGATTCGCACGGTCAGGGTCGAGCCGCTGGTCACGATGGGACAACTGACACGCACGCTGTTGCCGCTGGGCTGGACCCTGCCGGTCGTGCCGGAACTGGACGACCTGACGGTCGGCGGCTTGATCATGGGCTTTGGCGTCGAGAGCAGCAGCCACAAGCACGGTCTGTTCCAGTCCATCTGCATCGCTTACGAGATCGTTACGGCCGATGGGCAGATCCTGCACTGCAGTGCCGCCGAGAACGCCGAGCTATTCCATGCCATTCCGTGGAGCCACGGCACGCTCGGCTTTCTGGTTTCGGCAACGCTGAAATTGATTCCGGCGCGCCGTTACGTCCGGTTGCACTACCAGCCGGTACGTGGCCTGGACGAACTCGTCGCCGCCTTTGAAGAAGCAAGCCGCGCCCCCGAGGCTCACGACTTCGTCGAAGGACTCGTTTACGATCGGGACTCCGCCGTGATCATGCGCGGCACGCTCACCGACGAGATCGCGCCCGACGGGCGGGTCAACGCGATCGGGCGCTGGTACCAGCCCTGGTTCTACCGCCACGTTCAGCGCTTTTTGGCGCGGGATACCGAAGGCGTCGAGTACGTGCCGCTGCGGCAGTATTACCACCGCCATACGCGCAGCTATTTCTGGACTATGGAGGAGATCATCCCATTTGGCGACAACCCGATATTCCGGTGGCTGCTGGGCTGGACGCTGCCACCGCGGGTATCGCTACTGAAATATACCGAGACCGAGACGACCCGGCGTCTGCGCGAGCGGCTGCACGTGATACAGGATCTGCTGATGCCGATGGCGACGCTGAAGGCATCCATCGAGTATCTCGACGAGCATTATGGGATTTACCCGCTTTGGTTGTCGCCAATGGCCATTTACGCCGACGCCCGGCACACCGGGTTCGTCCAGCCCTGTCCGCGGGGCGACGGATCCCACGACGAACTCTATGTCGATGTCGGAGTGTACGGCAGCAGCTATCGACCGGGTTTCGACAACCGGAGAGCGCTACCGCAGCTGGAAAGCTTCGTGATCGACCAGCATGGGTATCAGGCGCTGTACGCGACAACGATGTTATCCCGCGATGCCTTCCGCCGCATGTTCGATCACACCGCTTACGACCGATTGCGGGCGCAGTTGCCGCTGTGCACGCAAGCCTTTGACGAGGTCTACGACAAGGTGTCAACCAAGGGCCGCGTATCTCCGGTGGAGATGCGCAAGATCGAAAAGCACGCCAAAGGGCCTAGCTGAGCCACCGCACGATCGCGCGGATCGCTCGTCCCCTGAATCAACTTCCAGACCCGGAACGCTCATATGCCTGCTTATCCCCGCCGAGAACTCGAAGCCATGGTTGAACGCTGGCTGTCAGCCAACCGCCAGTCGGAAAAGGAGGGCGACTGGATCAAGAACCTCGGTGCGATGTACACCGAGGACGCCGAGTATCGCTGGAACATGGGACCCAATCAGGAATTCGTCGCGCGGGGTCGCCAGCAGATCGAGGACTGGGCCCTCGGCGTACACATGAAAGGCTTCGAGGAGTGGCAATACCCCTACGACAGGATCCTGATCGACGAACAGCAGGGCGAAGTCGTCGGCTTTTGGCGTCAGGTCGCCCCGGTCAAACGCCCTGATGGCACTCCGTATCAGGTGGCCGGTCTGGGTGGCTCGTGGTTCCGCTACGGCGGTAACTACCAGTGGAACTGGCAGAGCGACTTCTTCGATCTGGGCAACGTCAAGGCACTGTTCATGGAGCTCGCAGCCGATGGGCAGCTGGATCCGTCGGTCAAGGACCGGATCAAGCGCCTGGCCCGCGGCGAGCAACTGGCCGGGGTACAACCCATCGGCCACGCACCCGGCCTCGGTCGGCGCCTGAAGGGGCTGCTGGCAATGGCTCGCATCGTTGCACTGGGGTCCTGAGCACAGCGTCAGCTTCGCGGCAACCGCGATCCGTTACGGCGGCAGAGAGCCGACGGCCACCGGGGTCGGTTCGCCGGAAGCGTCCAGATGTGGACATTGGCGCAACATGTGTCGAATTGCACATATCACACCCAGCGACCGTGTGGTAGTATTGGAACTGTTTGTGTTGAATTTGTTACGATTTTGCTTGCGTTGCCCGGCTTGTCGCCGTCCGGCGGAAGATGGTCGTTAGCCTGCATTGACCGGTGGCATCTGATCTTGTGAGACCCTAGATTGAATATCGCCATTGACTCCCTCCCCAACGCGAGTGCAGCGACCGAGCGCGGCTTGACGCGCCTGCTGCAAATCCAGAAGCCAGACGGCGACTGGGAGGGCGAGATGGTTTGGTGCACGATGATCCTGGCCCAGGCGATCATCGTCCGCCGCGTCGTGGGTAGACCCTATCCGGACGCGGACCGGCCGGGGATCATCACTTACTTCCAGCGTTATCAACATGATGACGGCTCGTGGGGCATGCACCCCGAGTCGCCGGGCTATGTCTTTTTCACGACACTGGCGTATGTGGCGCTACGCCTGCTCGGCTTGCCACCGGACACGCCCATGCTGGTCAGCGCACGCCGCTGGCTTGCGTCGCAGCCTGACGGCGTCAAAGGTATCCCGACCTGGGGTAAGTTCTGGCTGGCCATGCTGGGGCTGTACGAATACCGCGGCCTCAACTCGATTCCGCCCGAACTGTTCCTGTTGCCGCAGTGGCTCCCGTTCCACCCTCGCCGCTATTACTGTCATACGCGCCAGATCTATCTGGGCATCGCCTATCTTTTCGGCGTGCGTTTCGTCGCGACGTTGCCCGACGGGATGCGAGACGCGTTGCGCGAGGAATTGTACGACCAGCCCTACGACCAGATCGACTTCGATGCGCTGCGCCATACACTCGCTGCCAGCGACGTCTATGTCCCGATCAGCCCCGTGCTGCGAAAAATCTACGACGTGCTGGCCTGGTATGAACGACGGCCGATCGCGGCCTGGCGCCGTCGGGGCCTCGACGTGTGCTTCGATCGGATCCTGTACGAACAACGCAGCAGCCGGTATCAGGGCATTTCTCCGGTCAATGGCCTGCTCGACTGTCTGGCAATCTTCGCGCACGACCCGCACCATCCTGATCTGCTACCGAGCCTCGAAGGCGCCGAGGCCTGGCGTTGGCAGGACCGCGATGAAGGCATCCGCTATGTCGGCGCACGCTCGAACACCTGGGACACGGCGTTCGTGGTTCAGGCACTGACTGAGGCGCCGGTGACGACGCCGGGCCTGACAGGAGCACTGAGCAAGGCTCACGCGTTCCTCGACAAAGCACAGATGACGGAGGAGCTGGACGGGTATCGGGAAGGCTGGCGCGATCTATCGCTCGGTGGATGGTGCTTCTCCGACGGCGAACACCGCTGGCCGGTCAGCGACTGCACGGCCGAGGCACTCAGCGCGCTGCTGACGCTTTACGATCATCCGGCCTACGACGCGATTCCGCGGCTCGATGAGACGCGTCTCCTGCAGGCAGTGCAGTTCATCCTGTCGCGGCAAAATGCCGACGGCGGTTTCGGCACGTACGAGAGACGCCGCGCCGGACGCCTGCTCGAAATGATCAACCCGTCCGAAATGTTCGGCCAGTGCATGACAGAGCTGTCTTACATCGAGTGCACCGCGTCATCGCTAGCCGCCCTGTCACACTACCGCCGATCCCATGCAGACCTGCCGAATGGCGCGATCGACCGTGCCATCGAACGGGCTATCATTCTGCTGCGGAGCTGCCAGCACCCCGATGGATCCTACCCCGGGTTCTGGGGCATCAATTACACCTATGCCATTTTCCATGTGGTGAAAGGCCTGCGCACCGCGGGAGTACCGGTCGCAGATCCGGCATTGCTGCGCTGCGGGCGCTGGCTCAGGGAGAAGCAGCGCGATGACGGCGGCTGGGGCGAGCACTACACGAGTTGCCTGGAAGGCCGATACGTCGAGCACGCGCGAAGTCAGGTGGTCATGACGGCCTGGGCGCTGCTGGCCTTGCTGGAGTGCGCCACACCCGATGATCCCGCAATCCGGCGAGGCGTCGAGTGGCTCAGAAGCCAGCAACAAGCTGACGGTGACTGGCCACGGCAGGCCGTCAATGGCGTCTTCTTCGGCGCCGCTATGCTCGATTACCGCCTTTATCACACCTATTTCCCGGCGTGGGCCCTTGCGCGCCATGACCGGCTCAGCGCTGCCGCGCTGCCTCCGGAGCGCCTTGCCCCCCAAAAAAGAACTCAAAAGCATGTTCAAGAGGTTGCCTATGAATGATCTGGCCGACGTCGACGTACTCATCGCCGGGGGGGGCGTGGCGGGTTCCGCGGCTGCGGCAGCCTTGGCCCAACTCGGACTGACGATTCAGATCATCGAGCCCGGCCCGGCCCATGGTCGGCGGCTGGCGGGCGAATTGATCCATCCGCCGGGCGTCGACGGACTCGGTGAGCTGGGACTGCTCGACGTCATTCGCGAGGAAGGCGTCCCGGTGGATGGTTTCGCCATTTTTCGGGAGTCGCAGCGTGGCGCGCCGGACGCGGAGGTCCTGCCGTACAGCGATCGGTCGGATGCGAAGGTATCGGGACTGGTGGTCGAGCACCGTTTCCTCAAGGAACGACTGCTCGAAAAGGTCGGCACCCTGCCCGGCGTATCGATTCGGACCAATGCGCGGGTCACCGCGATGGAGACCCAGAACGGGGATACCTTTACGGCCGTCGTCCGCGACGACACGGGCGATACCCGAGTGCGCGCCAAACTCCTGATCGCAGCGGACGGGCCCCTGTCCCAGGTCCGCAAGCTGATTGGTATGTCCCACGCGACGCAGCGCTATTCCGCGATGATGGGGCTGGAAGTCAACGACGAGAATTTGCCACACACGGGCTTTGGCAATATTTTCCTAAGCCCGGCGGGTGTCTCCTATGCCTATGCGATCGGCCGCGGGCGGGCTCGCGTGATGTTTGAGATCCTGCGTGATGCCGACGCGAAGGAGTCGATCCGAACCCAGTTGAAAAACTTCCCCGAGGATTTCCGACGCGACATCGAGGCAGTGCTGGCGGCCGGCAAACCCCTCGCCGCGCCGAATTTCTGCATCGTTCCCGAAGCCAGCACGCGCGGCAATGTGGCGCTGATCGGCGATGCGCGCGGCTGCTGCCATCCACTGACTGCATCCGGCATCACCGCAGCCGTCAAGGATGCGCTGATCCTGCGCGATGCACTGCGTGAGACCGGCATGGATATTCCCGCCGCCCTTAAGCGCTATGCGCGACTCGGCAATCGCTTGCAGCTTACGCGGCGCACACTGGCCGAGGAATTGCGCGAAGCCTTCCTGGCTCAGACACCGGAAGCGCAGTTGCTCAGCGAATGCATCTTTTCCTACTGGCGATCCAGCCCTACGGGCCGGCGCAGGTCAATGGCACTCTTGTCAACGCTCGACAGCAGCGTTCTGTCGCTGGCCACACAGTATCTGACGGTCGTGCTGCATGCGATCCGGCTGATTCCGCAATGGCACAGACAGCGTTCCATCGCGGACTGGAATCTCGGCGTATTCCGATTGCTGGCCAAGAGCTTGGGCTTTCAGCGCACGGTTATCGGACAGTGGATCCGCGAGCGCTACGCGCTTCCCGAGTAGCCCGAAACTCTCGTCGGAAGCCGGGTCGCTGCCGAGGTCGGGAGCGCGATTCGGCAACCCGTCGGGGTCGCCCGCATAGCGGGCGGAACCGATGCTCTGTAATGAACCTCGCCGAAAACGGGGCAAAGGCTGCGCCGTCCGGTACACCGCTCCCGATCGTCCATCACTGCGCTGGCTAAGCGCTGCGCGACACACCGTGTCGTGCCAGAGTGGGGCATTTTGACGGCGTTTCCGCAAACCCCGCCGGCTCATTGCCGTGACGCGCTTCACGGCTGCATCGATGTTTCAGTCGTGCATCAGTTGAGACATTACTGAATCACAAAGGCCAACGGCGCGGGACCGAGTTCATCACCACGACCGCCGGTCCGCGCCAGCAAACCAGGACTCAAGGCGTTGGCATCAGGCCCTCGCCAGCGGCTGAGACACTAGCTTCGGGCCGCCTTGGGCCTGATCGGCGACGGCCCTTGTCCCGCCCCCCCTGCTCTCCCGCGGTTCTTCCCTTGATGACCCTGATCCTGGTATGTTGTTTGCGTTAGTGCATTAAAATGTCCTAATGCGCTTAGACGAGCCAGAGAGCCTCCGACCATGATCTTCCATCAACTCTTCGAGCCCGAAACCTGCACGTACACTTATCTGCTCGGCTGCAAGCGTACCCGTCGCGCCGTTCTGATCGATCCAGTGGCGAGCGAGGTCGATGGCTATTGCAAGCAACTCGACGAACTTGAGCTCGAACTGATCTACACGATGGAGACGCATGTGCACGCGGACCATATCACCGGCTCCGGGCTGTTGCGTGAACGCCTGGGCAGCAAGAGTGTTGTGCACCGGGATGCTGGCGCAATGTGCGCCGATCTTCTGGTCACCGACGGGGTCCTGATGCAGATTGGCGACCTCGAATTCCGCGTGCGCCATACCCCGGGACACACCTCCGGTTGCATCAGTTTCGTCATGAATGACCGGGTATTTACCGGCGATTCGCTGTTCATCGGCGGCTGTGGCCGCACAGACTTTCAGGAGGGCGATGCCGGTCGGCTTTACGACAGCATCCACGAGAAACTCTTCAGCTTGCCTCCGGACACGCTGGTCTATCCCGGGCATGACTACAGCGGCAACACCGTCTCGACAATACGCCAAGAGCGCGATCGCAACCCACGACTCGGGGGCACACGAACGCGGGATGAGTTCATTCAGATCATGGAGCAACTCGACCTTCCCTATCCGAAATTCATTGATCAAGCCCTGCCGGCGAATCAGGCCTGCGGCATGGAGGCGGGCCTCCGACATGGCTGAGCGCCGGAGCGATCGCGTCCCTGGGACGGACGCGCCATGGCTCGGCAGCGTATTTCCCCTTTTGGCCAAGGAGGGCCTTTTTTCGAAAGACTTGACCACGACGGCGTGACGGATGCACGCTAGGTTGACAATCGAACCAAGGAATACATTTCGATGAAGCCCCAGCGGCAGAAGGATGTATCGCCGCCGTCACCCGATTCGCAGCAGTCATCCGGCACCGGATCTCCGCGCCGGAGCCGGCTCAAGCTGGAACTGACACTGGCCCTTACCTTCAAGGCGTTGGTACTCGGTTTGCTATGGTTCGCCTTTTTTCGCCCGGCCCCGGATCACCCTAAGCCGTCCCGAAGCGACTTGTTTTCCCACCCCAACACCTCGGCCACTCAAGGAGAATCGCCATGATCATCGGCGACGAGATCGTCAGTCTTTCCCGGCTGCAGTTCGGCCTCACGGCCATGTACCACTTCCTGTTCGTGCCGCTGACGCTGGGCATGAGCTTCATTCTGGCGATCATGGAGTCGGTCTACGTGATGACCGGCAAGCCGGTCTACAAGGACATGACGAAATTCTGGGGCAAGCTGTTCGGCATCAACTTCGCGATGGGCGTCACAACGGGCATCACGCTGGAATTCCAGTTCGGCACCAACTGGGCCTATTACTCGCACTATGTCGGCGACATCTTCGGTCCGATTCTGGCGAGCGAAGGCTGGATGGCGTTCTTCCTGGAATCCACGCTCGTTGGACTGTTCTTCTTCGGCTGGGACCGCCTCAGCAAGGTTCAGCACCTCGCCGTGACCTGGGCCGTCGCATTCGGCACCAGCTTTTCGGCGCTGTGGATTCTGATCGCAAATGGCTGGATGCAGCACCCGGTCGGGTCAGCCTTCAATTACGAGACGCTGCGCATGGAAATGCAGTCCTTCGCCGACGTGTTCTTTAATCCGGTCGCACAGGTCAAGTTCGTGCATACCGTAGCGGCCGGTTACGTCACCGGGTCGATGTTCGTACTCGGCATCAGCGCGTGGTATCTGCTGCAGCGGCGTGACCTCGGTTTCGCACGGCGCTCGTTTTCAGTCGCGGCCGGCTTCGGTCTGGCGTCGGTGCTATCGGTGATCGTGCTGGGCGACGAGAGCGGCTATACCTCGGGCGAGACGCAGCGCATCAAGCTCGCCGCGATCGAGGCCGAATGGGAGACCCATGAGCCGCCGGCCAGCTTCACGGTCATCGGCTTCCCCGACCAAGACGCGGAGAAGACGCACCTCGCCCTCAAGATCCCCTATGCACTCGGCCTGATCGCCACCCGTTCGATCGACGAACCAGTCCTCGGGATCAAGGATCTGCGCGAGGACAGTACGCGCCGCATCCGAAATGGGATGATCGCCTATGGCGAACTCGCCAAGCTGCGCGCGGGCGACAAGAGCGAAGCAACCCGGGCGCGTTTCGACCAGCACAAGGTCGACCTGGGCTATGGACTGCTGCTGAAGAAGTACACCGAAGAGCCGGCCAATGCCTCAGAAGAGATGATCCGTAAGGCAGCCGCCGATACCATTCCCCGGGTCGCACCCATGTTCTGGGTCTTCCGATTGATGGTCGCCGCCGGCTTTACGATGCTGTTCGTGTTCGCCATGTCGTTCTATTACTGCGCGACCCGGGTTGCCGACCAGAAGCGTTGGCTGCTGCGACTGGCAGTTTGGTGCATCCCGCTGCCGTGGATAGCGTCCGAGGCCGGCTGGTTCGTCGCCGAATACGGGCGCCAGCCATGGACCATTTCCGGCGTGCTGCCAACATCAATGTCAGTGTCCAGTATCAGCACGGAGCAGCTCTGGTTCAGTATCGGCGGGTTCCTGTTCTTCTATACGGCGCTCTTGGTGATCGAGATGTACCTGATGATCAAGTACATCCGGCTCGGGCCTAGCAGCCTCCACACGGGCCGCTACCACTTCGAAACCAAGGCCGCCGCGCCGGCGCTGTGAGCCGATCCCGCAACTCTGGAGACGACCATGTTCGACTATGAAATCTTGCGCGTGATCTGGTGGATCTTCACCGGCGTCGTGATCATCGCCTTCACGCTGACATCCGGCTTCGATTTCGGTATCGGAGCGTTGTTGCCCTTCGTCGGCCGCAACGATCTCGAGCGCCGCGCGGTCATCAACACCATCGGCGGCACCTGGGAAGGTAATCAGGTCTGGCTGGTTCTGCTCGGCGGCGCGCTGTTCGCGGTGTGGCCGTTGGTCTATGCGACCCTGTTTTCGGGCCTCTACATCGCGATGCTCCTGGTGCTGTTCGCGCTGTTTTTCCGTCCCGCCGGCTTCGATTACCGCAGCAAGCTGGAGGATCCGCGCTGGCGCAATGCCTGGGATTGGGGGTTGTTCATCGGCGGCGCGGTGCCTCCCATCCTGTTGGGCGTGCTGGTCGGTAATCTCGTTCAGGGACTGCCCTTCCACTTCGATAGTGACTTGCGCCCTTACTACAGCGGCAGCTTTTTCGGGTTGCTGAATCCGTTCGCTCTGCTGTGCGGCGTCGTCGGATTGCTGTTGTGTCTGTTCCACGGCGCGATCTATCTGAAACTCCGCACCGAGGGTGGGTTGCACGAGCGTGCCCTCAACCTGGTGCGGGTCATCGGCCCGGCGCTGCTGGCCACGCTCGCGCTGGCCACGCTGTGGGTGGCGTACGGAATGTCTCTGCCGGAGATCGCGACGATGCCGGGCACGGACGCCGCATCGAATCCGCTCGCGAAGACGGTCACGACTGCGCACACCTGGCTGGATCAATTCGCGGCGCACCCGTGGATGTTTGCCGCTCCGGCCATCGGGTTCGGCGGACTGTTGTTGGCCTGGAGGACGGCGATCACGCGCAACACGGGCCTCGCGTTCGTGTTCAGCTCACTCGGGATCAGCGGCATGCTGTTGTCTCTGGGGTTCGGACTCTTCCCCTACCTGCTGATCTCATCGAGCCACCCGGGGCACAGCCTGACGATATGGGATGCGAGTTCCAGCCAGTTTACGCTGGCCCTGGCGTTCTGGATCACCGTGGTATTCCTGCCGATCGTGCTGACCTATACCCGATGGGTCTACAAGGTGCTCTGGGGCAGCGTGACGCCCGAGAAAGTTCTGAACGATCAGCACACGCTCTATTGAGGGACGGACATGTGGTATTTCGCTTGGGTACTCGGCGTGGGCCTCGCCTGCGCCTTCGGCATCATCAATGCCATGTGGCTGGAAGCCGAATGTGACATGGATCACTGCGGTGCGGACGACGAGACCATCGACCGCGGGGCGCGCGAGCGGCGATGACGCCCGCTCTGGGCGGCGGCGACGCGTCCGAACGGCCCGTTCAGCAGCGGAGGCCGCCAGCCCGGTGCCGGCCCGGGCTTGCGAGCAAGGGCTTGACAGACGCGGCCTCGGAGCAGGCTCCCCCGGGTGGGGATACACCCGGCGGAGCACGCAGCTAACGTGGCCCGGGATCCCGGAACGGCAATCCCAGCCAGCTAGCCTCACTTTCCGAGCGCTTCTCGACCGCTTTTTCGAGTGCACCGAGCTGGTCGCGCATGACCGTAGTCTCATGCGTCTTCCTGAGTAGGTCCAACACATAAGCGAGCCGCGTGCCGATCTGGCAGTCGATCCGACCGCTTCGCATGTCCCGGTACACGGCAGCCATCTCCTTGCGAAGCACCTCGATCGATGACTCGACTGCGGGCTCTCTGCCGAGCTTCGCATACAAGCCCTCGACACCTTCCCGAAAACCGTCCCCATCCGGGGCAGCGCCGTCCGACGCATGCATCTCTTCCCACCAGTCTGCCATCGTCTTCTTCGTCATGCGTACTCCCGATTCCTGTTTGCATGCTCAACTTAAAGCGGCCACACGAGGCGTCTGTCTTGCGGCACTTGCGTGGTCATGACAGACGCTAGGTTAGCGGACTGACACGAACGGTCAAGAAAGAAGATTGTCGGCGCCGCCTGGCTGGGTGTTGCGTGATCTGCCTTGCTGCGTAATGCTTTCGATAACCGAAGTGGCAAAGTCGCGTGATGGCGTGTCAAGGCACTGCAGGACCGGATCCTGATGACCGACCCGCAAATCGCAAACAGCCTTTAAGGGCATTCAGGAGTTGGCTGCGAATGATCGATCTGCGTGAAATCTATGACGCGCTTACCGGCACCGAATTCTTTCTGGAGTACCAACCCATCGTGGCGCTCGAAGATGGCCGCTGGAGCGGCGTTGAGGCGCTGATCCGGTGGCAGAGACCGACCGGCCTCGTGATGCCCTCCGATTTCATCCCCCTGGCCGAAAATACGCCCCTGTCCGGACTGATCACCTATTGGGTGATCGAACGCGTAGCGGACGAACTCGGGGCCTGGCTCAAGGCCAATGATGACCTGTTCGTCAGCATCAACGTGCCGCCCGAGATCCTCGGCCGCGGCGGCCTCGAATACGCCAGCCAGAAATCGGGCTTGCGGGAATTGTCACGCCAGGTGGTCCTCGAAATCACCGAACGAGGAATCCCGGATCAGATGGGCGCCGAAGCGCTGGAGTTGATCCCGCAGTATTCGTCGGCCCGCATTGCGCTTGATGATGTGATGCTGAATGGCGCCAACATCGCCGTCCTTTCCCGCCTGACCTTCGATTTCGTCAAGATCCACCCTGAACTAGTGCAGCAGATTGATCGCAGCAACCCAGCCCCTCCGTGGCTTAGCCATCTCTCGGATCTGCAACGCTCTGCCCCCCTGCAACTCATTGCAGAAGGAATCGAAAACAGCGCGCAAGCCGAGGCACTCAAACAGAGTGGTATTCAAATGGGCCAGGGCTTCTTTTTTTCACGCCCTAAGCGCTTCGAGCAACTGCTTAGGCCGTCATCGCGGACGACCCGTTAGTGCCGCTGCCAAGGATTGTCCGGACCACTTTGCTGCGACCGCGTGACTAGCGCCTGAACCGCTAGCCCGTGACCCATCGGACGATCGACCCAACGTCCACGGCACCCGAGTGTCGCCTGACTTCCCGGCCTCCCTGCAACAACAGCAGGGTCGGTATGCTGCGGATATGGAACGGCTCGGCCAGCCTCGGATACGCTTCCGTATCGAGCCGCGCCAGACGATAGTGCGGTTCCAGCGATCTGGCCGCCTGGGCGAAGGCGGGAGCCATCACCCGACACGGGGCACACCACGGAGCCCAAAAGTCGATCACGAGCGGGAGATCGCCGCCAGTCAGATGCGTGTGAAAATTCGCTGTGTTGAGTTCCACGGGCTCACCGACGAACAGCGGTCGCTTGCACCGGCCACAGCGCCCACCGTCATTCAGCCGATCTGCGGGAAGCCGATTCACGCTCGAACAATGCGGGCAGACCAATCTCAGCGACCCGGTCATTGCGGATTGACCCAGGCGCAGGTCGCAGGCGGAGACCGATGAAACATCACGGCCCGCATCTCGCCGTTATTCGAATCCACACCGCTCAGCGCCGCAACACGGGGCACCTGTCTGGCAAGGGGGTAGTTCGGGGTTTCGCAGAGCGCCGGACTGAATCACGCCGGCGCGCGATATCAACCGGGTGACCGGCGCATTGGGCAAGGTGTCGCCGACCGGTATCCCGGCAGCGCCGCAAACTGCGCCCCAAGTCGTCAAGCGATCACGTATCGGGTGACTGACTTCAACGGTCACGCCGTTAGCCTCGCAAAAATAATCGTAGCTTGGCATCACCTTCTCCTTCCGAAAATGTAGGCTCGCATCGGGATTATTTGGCACGCGTGAGGCGGGCCAAACCCCGTGATGGGCGCCGCGGAACACGCAGGCATCTGTGGTACAGACACGGTCGGCGCCAGCTATTCCCGAGGCACTCGCCTGCAACAGTCAAGCCCCCCTCCCACACAGCAATCCATCATCGAGGACAGGGAGACGCTTCGGGTCTTATCCCACACATTCATCTTCACGGCGACGGTAACAGAAGCCTGTTATTTTAATCCCGATACGTATGCCGATGTCATTAAATATGGAATGCCGCCTCGAACTGCTCGAATACATCCAGATTTGCAATCTTGCGACAGAAGAGGGCATTCTTGATACGTGCCGAGTCGAGATCACCTGGTGTCAAGTAGAGAGGATGCGGCGTCCGCGGAGGGAAATCAATATAGCGGAGATTGTTGCTTTCAGTGACTCTCGAAAACCCAGAGTTCAATACAATGGTCTGAAAAATCATTTCGTCCGGAACCCGCGCGAACCTGAAATAGGCGAAATAGCGGTCCCAGTTATCCAAGATGTACTGACCGGTGGCGCGGTTGACATTGATCCACTGACTACCGGCAAAAATAGGTTCATTCAGCTTATTCCGTCGTTCGAACGGCAGGCTTCTTTGAATTTTTAGGATAATCTTGCTGAGTAGATGATCCTTGTTGTTAAATAGGTAGTAATGTTTCAGCCTATCGAAACCGCCTTCCGGCCACTCGGGTTTCGGGAGCGGATGATACTCTATATAATTTTTTTCCGGATCGATTAGTGAACCATAAACGGAGGGCGAAACCAAAGGGTAGTCCTGACCACTGACAAACAAGATGTAGTCACAGCTGGTCTTTTCCATGGCAAACTGAATCAGGTTGCGCATCGCTAAGACGATTGAGCGCCCTCCCCAGTAGATCTTCTCACGCGCCGGTATGAACACGGCGCCAGTAATCCCGGAGAACCTCGTTAGATCACTTTTTTTGTCGATGTGAACCAAGACATCGGTATTCGGCTGACTGACTTTGCTTACGATCCTTGACAAGAGGTCGGGATTATCGTGAGCAAGAATACAGATCGCATATCGCATGTTCTTAACTGTAATTATTCACTCTAAGGCGCTGATTGATCCGTATCGACGCCAAGAATAAGGCACTATCAGATTTCAGCTCAATCAGACTTTTCTGGCCCCCTTATTTGGCAGACTGTGCGACCCCGGAAACCCGCTCGTGCACTTCGGTTAGTCAGCGAGCAAAAAACCAAGTCCAACAACGCATTCAAGGGAAAACGAAACAGAGCAGCTCGATTAAGGCGGAAAGTTTAGCAGAACTAGCCCCATCAACGAAAACCCTTCTGCTTAGCTGCTAATCGGGGACAGATGTTGGAGAGTCGGTGGCGTCAAAGCTGACCATGTGTGCTCGTAACAGGGCAGCCAGACGGCAAGGGAACCGGCCGGTTCGCGCGCGTGGCGTCTTTCTGCGCACCGGAAGCCCTTTCAGCAGTGGGACAAGGGCATCTCATCATCCCTATTGGGGTGCAAGTACGGCCGCTTTGGTCTTCGCAAACTGCAGTGAAGCTGTCGGCGCAGCGTCCTCATTGCTTGGGGCGATGCATTCCACGCGGAACCGTGGGGTAGGTGCGACTCTAACTCAGCACAGAGGGTGGCATGGCGATCCGAGTTACCCCAGCGGAATCGAGAGTGCTTTCTCGCTGAGGTGCGCTGGAGGAGAGGCTAGGCCGGCTAATAGCCAATGGCGTGGGACTTGCTGCATGCATCGGTAGCCAAGGCAAGATCCAAGTCAGAGCCCGCCATATTGCTTGGGCGGCCCAAATCGGAGCAGCTCTGCCCGAGGCTGGAGCATGCCGAGTCGTTGGCGCCGTGATTGAAAGGACAAACAGATGCCAATCCAACCCAGTTCAGACGCCCCCCTGGAAGCCCACTTCCGCAACGTTTGCAGCATTATCCTCAGTCGGCAGGACTGCATCACCGGGCTGTTGCCGGCGAGCACCGCCGTCACCGGGCACGGAAACTACACCGATGCCTGGGTCCGGGACAATGTTTATAGCATCCTCTCGGTGTGGGGCCTCGCGCTCGCCTACCGGCGCGTCGATGGCAGTAAAGAGCGTGTGTATCTACTCGAGCAGAGCGTCGTAAAACTGATGCGCGGGCTGCTGACCGCGATGCTACGCCAATCGGCCAAGGTAGAACGCTTCAAGCATACCCAACACCCGCTCGATGCGTTGCATGCCAAGTACAAGACGGGGACCGGTGAGGTCGTGGTCGGCGATCAGGAATGGGGTCATCTTCAACTCGACGCCACGTCTCTATTCCTACTGATGCTCGCCCAGATGACCGCGTCAGGTCTCCGCATCATCTTCACGCTGGACGAAGTGAATTTCGTGCAGAATCTGGTGCACTACATCAGTCGAGCCTACCGTACACCCGACTACGGCATCTGGGAACGCGGGAACAAGATGAATCACGGCCTGGCGGAGCTGAATGCCAGCTCCGTCGGTATGGCCAAAGCGGCTCTGGAAGCCATGGCTGGCTGCAGGCTTTTTGGCGAATCCGGCGGTCAGGCCTCGGTCGTGCACGTCGTGCCCGACGACATCGCGCGCACACGGATAGCATTAGAGTCGCTGCTGCCACGCGAATCCTTTTCCAAGGAGGTGGACGCTGCGTTGCTGAGCATCACCGGATTCCCGGCATTCGCCGTCGATGACAACGGAGTGCGGACCAAGACCGAGGCGCGCATCGTCGAAAAGCTTCAGGGCCGATATGGGTGTAAGCGGTTCCTGCTCGACGGTCATCAAGCGGCCAACGAGGACCCGCATCGGCTGCATTACGAACCGCATGAGCTGAAACAGTTCCAGCACATCGAGTGCGAGTGGCCGTTGTTCTTCACCTATCTGCTGCTGAACCATCTGTTCGCGGGACGCACTGAAAAGGCGAGCGAGTATCGCAAACGTCTGGAGACACTGCTGGTAGACCGGGACGGAGCGCGCCTGCTGCCGGAGTTATATGTCGTGCCCGCTTCCCTGATCTCCGCAGAGCAGCGGGATCCGGGCAGCCAGGAACGTGAGCCCAATCAGAATGTGCCGCTGGTCTGGGCACAGAGCCTCTACATTCTCGGTTGCCTGCTACAGGACGGATTACTCCAGGCGAGCGATATCGACCCGATTGGCCGACATCGCGCACGCCAAGGCTTCGTGGATCGCCGGGTGCGCGTCGCGCTGCTCGCTGACGATGAGCGTGTGCGGGAACGGCTCCGTGAACACGACGTTCTCGCGCAGACTCTGACTCAGGTCGCCCCGATCCAGGTACGAGATGCCGGTGAACTAGCGGTCGCGTACACGCAAGTGGGCCGCAACGACCGTCTCGGCCTGACCGGTCGCCCACTGCGCCAGCTTCGGTCGCTCTCAACGTCGCGCTTTTACCAACTGGCGGGCGAACTCCTGGTGTTCTTGCCGCAGTTCATGAATCAACGCGGCTTTTACCTGGCCCTGGACAATCGGCTGCTGATCCAGCGGCTCCGGGCTGAACTCAGCTATATCGCGCGTCATTGGGATAACGAGCGCCCGCCATTGCTGGCCATACGGATCCGCTCCAACATGCTTGAGGTCGATGCCCAAGCCCTGCTGGAGTTCATCGGCGAGTTGCGGGCCGGCGGCTCAAGCGGTGCGGCAGTGGAGGTGGGAATCCTTGCGGACTTCGTCAATATCGCGAGTCGCGAGACGATCGACTATCTTCACGATTTCCGGTTTAGCGATTCTCTGTGGAGCCCGGTCGAGCGGCGTTGCTCGGCAGCGTTGCTGTCCGATGAGCCCGCTACACTCAACTCTCTCGACCCAGGTCAGTCGATGGAATGGGAGAACGCCGACGACGGTCGACTCATGGACTGCTTGAGGCAAGAGAGGGGCCTGGCGGGCCAAACGACCATACTGCAGATCCTGCACAAACGGCATGGGCCCGGTTTCGAAACAAACCTCAGAGCGAATCATGGGGGTACCTGTTGTGTCGGCGAGTTGCTCGAGGAGGTCTACGAGCGAGCGGGAAACCAGCACGCATGGTCCATCGTTCGGCGCTGCGCCGGCCTACTCGGCAAGTACGACATCGATCTGGAACAGTCCACCACCGAAATCCTGGTACGCCAGCACGCCCTGACGGTAGGGCGGTCCTACAGCGACAAGGCAACGCTGGCCCGGCCGGCGGATTCGTCCGAAATCCTCGAAGCGATTCGCACGTTCAACCCGGACGATGTCAGTCAGCAAGCCATCGTCCAGGAACTGATCATCTACCTCGGCATGCTGATAAAGATCCATCCCGAATGGTTCGAGGACATGCATACCCTGCGCGTTGGTCATATCCTCCAGTTGATGATCGCCAGGCGTAAGCGCGAATGCAGCCTCTCACTCGACCAGATCTACTCTGAACTCTGCAACCTGCCGCCACACGCGCTGCTGGGTTTGCTGCGAGAAACCCTGGCAGACTACGATACCAGCGCCAATGAACTCGGACATGCCGAGACGCTGCATTTCGAGGGGCCCCAGCGGGAACTGGGCAAGGCGCGATTCCGGAAGTCCCTGGATCCCGCAGACCTCGGTTCGGCGCGAGATTGGCAGGAATGGCGTGAACACCGTGGTAGCGTGGGCCGAGAAAGCGAAGTGTTCTTCGCAGGCGCGTGGCTGATTCTCGAGCGTTCCCATGGCCTCATGATCGGGGACAAGATGAACAGCGAGCGCCGCTTGGACAGCGACGCCATCCGCTCTCAGATGACTTCCGGCGAACAGACCTTCAAGCGGTTAGTTCAGCATCTGTTAAACAAAATCCAGGCACCCGTCTACCGTCAATTGACGGTGGAAGCCCTGCGCGCGCTTGCGTCAATCTTGCGCGACAATCCAGACTTGCGGATCGATGACACGGTGGTGACCGACATCCTGATAGGTCACGCGGTCCGGCTTTCGTGGCTGGAACAGCACCCGGAAAACTGCGACGGCTATCACGAGGTGGTGTCCCTCGCCTGGGAAGCCTTCTACCTTGAACCACCACACGCGGTAGCAAACGCAATTGTGGACGCTCTCCTGCATCTCATGGAACAAAACTGAACGGGTGTTTGAAAGGAAACCATCCGGGCGTGGTAAATCGACGCGTCCCTTTTCGCCAAGGCGCTTAACAGTCCAAGGATTACGCGTCGAGCGGGAAGGGGTCCCTGCTTGCACGCAAAGCGTATGGCGTTCGGAGCGGCCATGCGGGCGTCATGGCGGTCAAGGTGCCCCGCGCGCCTATACCGGGCTTGGTCCTACTCGATATCGGTCTGCGCGCAATTCTCGGTGACCAACTTGCAAAGTGCCCTGCGACCACTCTGTTGGGTGGCAATGCCCACGTTCGAGCGCTGACGGGATTACGCCAAGCCGCGCAGCGGGCATTGGCACGCCCACTTGCGGCTCATCGACTTGGGGTAATGGGCTTTTTGCGGTAGTGGTGTGCAATAGAAAGCCCCTGCCGCAGTGGAGCGGGAGGGGCTTGGTTAGGTGCCTGGCGGTGACCTACTTTCGCACAGGTAACTGCACTATCATCGGCGTACGACGGTTTCACTTCCGAGGTCGGGATGGGATCGGGTGGTTCCCGTCGGCTGTGGCCACCAGGCAAAGCGGGTGGGGACGGTCTTGTGGCCGTCACTCCGGAGTTTGGAATCGTACACTGCGGCTGGTTCTGAGAACCAACGGTTTGGGTGTTATATGGTCAAGCCTCACGGGCAATTAGTACAGGTTAGCTTCACACATTACTGCGCTTCCACACCCTGCCTATCAACCTGGTGGTCTTCCAGGACCCTTTAGGGAGCTCGTGGCTCCAGGGAGATCTCATCTTGGGAGGGGCTTCCCGCTTAGATGCTTTCAGCGGTTATCCTGTCCGCACATAGCTACCCGGCAATGCCATTGGCATGACAACCGGAACACCAGGGGTGCGTTCACTCCGGTCCTCTCGTACTAGGAGCAACTTCCCTCAAATCTCCAACGCCCACGGCAGATAGGGACCGAACTGTCTCACGACGTTCTAAACCCAGCTCGCGTACCACTTTAAATGGCGAACAGCCATACCCTTGGGACCGGCTACAGCCCCAGGATGTGATGAGCCGACATCGAGGTGCCAAACACCGCCGTCGATATGAACTCTTGGGCGGTATCAGCCTGTTATCCCCGGAGTACCTTTTATCCGTTGAGCGATGGCCCTTCCATACAGAACCACCGGATCACTAAGACCTACTTTCGTACCTGCTCGACGTGTTTGTCTCGCAGTCAAGCGCGCTTATGCCTTTACACTCTGTGCGTGATTTCCGACCACGCTGAGCGCACCTTCGTGCTCCTCCGTTACACTTTGGGAGGAGACCGCCCCAGTCAAACTACCCACCATACACGGTCCTCGATCCGGATCACGGACCTAAGTTAGAACTCTAAATTCACCAGGGTGGTATTTCAAGGTCGACTCCACCGAGACTGGCGTCCCGGCTTCACAGCCTCCCACCTATCCTACACAAGTCAATTCAAAGTCCAGTGTAAAGCTGTAGTAAAGGTTCACGGGGTCTTTCCGTCTAGCCGCGGGTACACTGCATCTTCACAGCAAGTTCAATTTCACTGAGTCTCGGGTGGAGACAGTGTGGCCATCGTTACGCCATTCGTGCAGGTCGGAACTTACCCGACAAGGAATTTCGCTACCTTAGGACCGTTATAGTTACGGCCGCCGTTTACCGGGGCTTCGATCAAGAGCTTCGCTTGCGCTGACCCCATCAATTAACCTTCCGGCACCGGGCAGGCGTCACACCCTATACGTCCACTTTCGTGTTTGCAGAGTGCTGTGTTTTTATTAAACAGTCGCAGCCACCGTTTCACTGCAACCTCCGTCAGCTCCATCCGCAAGGGACTTCACCTACCAGAGGCATACCTTCTCCCGAAGTTACGGTATCATTTTGCCTAGTTCCTTCACCCGAGTTCTCTCAAGCGCCTTGGGATTCTCACCCTGCCCACCTGTGTCGGTTTTGGTACGGCCACTAACAACCTGAAGCTTAGAGGTTTTTCTTGGAAGCTTGGCATCAATCACTTCAGTCCTGGCGAACCAGAACTCCGTCATCACGCCTCCGCATTAGGATCCCGGATTTACCTAAGACCCCTGCCTACACGCTTAAACCGGTACTACCAATCACCGGCTGACCTAGCCTTCTCCGTCACCCCATCGCAGTTGCTACTGGTACCGGAATATTAACCGGTTTTCCATCGACTACGCCTTTCGGCCTCGCCTTAGGTGCCGACTAACCCTGCGCCGATTACCGTTGCGCAGGAAACCTTGGGCTTCCGGCGAATAGGTTTTTCACCTATTTTGTCGTTACTTATGTCAGCATTCGCACTTCCGATACCTCCAGCAGACCTCTCGATCCACCTTCACAGGCGTACGGAACGCTCCTCTACCACTTGACCGAAGTCAAGTCCGCAGCTTCGGTATATCGCTTAGCCCCGTTGAATCTTCCGCGCAGGCCGACTCGACCAGTGAGCTATTACGCTTTCTTTAAAGGATGGCTGCTTCTAAGCCAACCTCCTGGCTGTCTGTGCCTTCCCACATCGTTTCCCACTGAGCGATAATTTGGGGACCTTAGCTGGCGGTCTGGGTTGTTTCCCTCTTCACGACGAACGTTATCACCCGCCGTGTGTCTCCCGGATAGTACTTGCTGGTATTCGGAGTTTGCATCGGTTTGGTAAGTCTAGACGACCCCCTAGCCGAAACAGTGCTCTACCCCCAGCAGTATTCGTCCGAGGCACTACCTAAATAGCTTTCGAGGAGAACCAGCTATCTCCGAGCTTGTTTAGCCTTTCACTCCAATCCACAACTCATCCGAATCTTTTTCAACAGATCCCGGTTCGGGCCTCCAGTCAGTGTTACCTCACCTTCACCCTGGTCATGGATAGCTCGCTCGGTTTCGGGTCTACTCCCAGCGACTTAACGCCCTATTCAGACTCGCTTTCGCTACGCCTCCCCTAGTCGGTTAAGCTCGCCACTGAAAGTAACTCGCTGACCCATTATACAAAAGGTACGCAGTCACCCCCGAAGGGGCTCCCACTGCTTGTACGCATACGGTTTCAGGATCTATTTCACTCCCCTAACCGGGGTTCTTTTCGCCTTTCCCTCACGGTACTAGTTCACTATCGGTCGGTAAGTAGTATTTAGCCTTGGAGGATGGTCCCCCCATGTTCAGACAAGGTTTCACGTGCCTCGTCCTACTCGATTTCACTTGCATGTGCCTTTCGTATACGGGACTATCACCCTCTATGGTGGCCCTTTCCAGAGCCTTCTACTAAACACACACAAGCTTAAGGGCTGGTCCCCGTTCGCTCGCCACTACTAAGGGAATCTCGGTTGAT
>SEYW01000027.1 GCA_004168015.1 Methylolobus aquaticus | reverse complement strand
AGGGGAAAACTTCGTTGACTTCTTCATGGCTCCATCTTCTCAAGAGTTGGAGCCTCCACCAAACCCGGGGCGGTTCAGACAGCCCCTGGGTTCGCTGGGAGCTGGAACTCCATACGGTCGATCGCATCATCCCGCGCGATGCGCTGCTTCGGCCTGGGGTCTATCTCGCGGGCGCCTATCCCTGCTTGGTGTGGGTGTCCGAGACGCAAGAGCGCATCCGGACCCATAAGGCACGCTTCACGATCAGTTTCGAGCGGCTTATTCATTACGCCCGGAAGAGCTACGGCAAGCTGATCTGGTTCCTCTCCAACATCCTCGGTTGGGACGCCGCGCGGATCGTTGCGACGCTCTCGGTCGAAGGTACGCCCGCGCGCTTCGTAATGTCGGGGTTCCCCTTGGAACCGGAAAAGACCGCACCCAACGACGACAGCGCCGAGGTCGCATCGCCGTGAGTGCCCACCTTTTGAGCAGCGGGGAAGTGGAACAGTTGACCGGCGCCAAGCGTCCAGCAATCCAACGCAGAGTTCTGGACAAGGCGGGCATTCGGTACGTAAAACGTCTGGACGGTGCACCCGCGCTCACCTGGGACTCGGTAAACAACGCCCTCGCCATGACCAGACCGAACCCCGAGGGCGATCAAGAACCCAGACTGGAGTCTTTCCATGGGCCGAAAACGCAACGTCGATAAGCACTTGCCACGTCGTGTGTACCTGAAGCACGGGGCCTATTACTTCGTCACGCCAGAGCAAAAGTGGATTCGTCTCGGCATAACCGAGGCGGAGATGCATCGTGCCTTGGCGCAGATGCTAGACGATGCGCCCTTCGACAGATTGAACGCTGTGTTCGATCGTTACGAGCGCGAGGTTCTCCCCACGAAGGCCCCGCGCACCCAGCAAGACAACCGAGCAGAGCTAGCCAATCTGCGGCTGGCGTTTGGACACATGCGGCCCTCGGCGCTAAAAACCAAGCACGTGTACGCCTACCTCGACGCGCGGGGTCAGACCGCCAGGGTTCGGGCCAACCGCGAACGCTCTCTTCTAAGCCACGTTTACAAGTACGCCATTCGGTGGGGCCTGGTCGAACATAACCCATGCGCCGGGGTCATGGGTCACAAGGAGACGCCACGTCGCCGGTACGTCACCGACGAGGATTACCTCGCGGTCCATCAGCTGGCCAGCCCGATCATTCAATCCACGATGGAAGTCGCGATCATCACCGGCATGCGCCAGGGCGATATCTTATCGCTACAGCGGCACCAGCTGCAGGACGATGGCATCCATGTGACACCCGCGAAGACGAAGGATCGCACCGGCCGCAAGCAGATCTTCGAGTGGACGCCGGGGCTCCGAGCTGCGATCAACCAAGCGCTTGCCCTGCCGCGCCGTCTGGCTACGACTTGGGTCATCGCCAATACGCACGGCCAGCCCTACACCCGCAACGGATTCAAGGCGATGTTTGGCAAGTTGATGACGAAAGCCCTAGAGGACGGGCTGCTACAAGAACGGTTCACTTTCCACGACCTTCGGGCAAAGGCCGGGTCGGAAGCGGAAGACGGCATGCGCCTGCTCGGACATCAATCGCCCGCGACGACTCGTCGAATCTATGAGCGAAAACCTGATCGGGTGAAGCCGATTCGCTGAAATTCACGACCAGAGCTACGTCTGCGGCGTCGAACGAACAGCGAAAATATTAGACAGCGTCTAATTTATTAGACAGTCAGCCATCCAGATCGGACACTAACTCATTGAAAAGGTGGGGTGACCGATGGGGCTCGAACCCACGACAACCGGAATCACAATCCGGGGCTCTACCAACTGAGCTACGGCCACCATAGCAAGAACTGAACGGCTGGCGCGCCTGGCAGGACTCGAACCTGCGACCCTCGGCTTAGAAGGCCGATGCTCTATCCGGCTGAGCTACAAGCGCGTAGTGGTCGGGGTAGAGGGATTCGAACCCCCGACATTCTGCTCCCAAAGCAGACGCGCTACCAGACTGCGCTATACCCCGGATCAGCATCCTCAGCGGCGTTCAACACGCACGTGAAGATCGCGGATAATAAACGGGGATGTTTATCCCGTCAAATCAGGATGCCGGCAAGGTCGCTAGAGGCGTTCCTTGACGTCCCGGAAAATCTGCTCGCTGGCGGGCTCGCACTCGGCCAGCAGGGTCTCCAGCTCCTCGACGCTGCTGCGGGCGAAGGCCTCGTCCTTCAGGCTGCCGACGTTGATGTAGACATTCAGCGCCGCGCATTTCAGGGCGGCGTGCGCGGCCATCACGGCGGCCCCCGCATCGCTGATGACGTTGCGATTGCCGTGATCGGCCGCAACGCGGCTCAGACGAATCACCTGTGCGCACAGGCGGGCACAGTCGAGCGGCACCTCCGTCGCGGCCCGCAGTGCCGCCTGGATGCCCGCCGCGCGACGTTGCTTGTCTTCGTCGGTGTCCTTGGGCATACGATAGGCGGCCATGACCTGGTCGAAAACCGCCATGTCGGCCCGCACGAGATCCGCCATCCGCGCGCGAACGGACTCCGCGTCAGTCAACAGGCGCTGCATCTCGTCTTCGACGGCCTCATAGCCCTTCTTCCCCACCGTCAGATTGCAGACCATGGAAACCAGCGCGGCGCCCATGGCGCCCATGATCGCCGCCGCGCTGCCGCCACCGGGCGTTGGCGCCTTGCTGGCGAGTTCGTCCAGGAACACTTCAACGGGTTTGTCGATCATGCAGTCGCTCCGGTCGTTCGATGTCGCTTCAGTCATGACGCGGATTATATAAACTCACTCGCCACGCCTCATCAGATTTGCTTATCCCACTCATCGGCACCTGCCAAGTTATCATTGCAGATCGTCATCAACCTCGGAGACCCCAAGCACCGTCACCGCATCACCCGGCGACCGCGCAGGAAAAAGCATGAAGAAGCTGTTGTTCCAATTCGATACGGACCGCTTTCCGTCGGTCTTTGACACCGTCGTGGCTTACGATGGCGGAGCCGATCACGTCATCGGACACGGCGGCGTAACGCCGGACGACATCAGTGCGCTGGTCGAAGGGGCCATTTTCACGCGCCCCCCGAAAGACAAGAAGAACACGGCGATATTCATCGGCGGCAGCAGTCTCGCCGACGGCCAGACGCTGCTGGAGGCCGTCCGGCAGAAGTTTTTCGGCGATTTCCGCGTGTCGGTCATGATGGACAGCAACGGCAGCAACACGACCGCGGCGGCCGCCGTGGCACGTTTGGCGGGTACTGGCCCGCTGACCGGTAAACGGGCCGTGGTGCTGGCCGGCACCGGCCCGGTCGGGCAACGGGCGGCCGTCATGCTGGCCAAGGAGGGCGCGGAGGTCACATTGACCTCCCGCACGCGGCTGCGCGCCGAACAGGCCTGCGAGGACATGAGGGCGCGCTTCGGCGTGAGCCTGACTCCAGCCGAAGCGGCGACGAGCGACGCGCGTGGCGCCGCGATCGCCGACGCTCAGATCGTGCTCGCGGCCGGCGCCGCCGGGGCGCCGCTGCTGGAACCGCACCACTGGCAGGACAACCCGAACATCGAACTGATGGTCGATGCCAATGCGACTCCGCCGGTCGGGATCGGCGGCACGAACATCATGGACCGCGGCAAGGATTACGGCGGCCGGCTGGTCTGGGGTGCGATCGGTTTCGGGATGCTGAAACTGGCCGTGCATCGCGCCTGTATCGGCATGCTGTTCGAAAGCAACGACATCGTGCTTGATGCGGAAGAGATCTATCTGATCGCCAAGGACATGGCGTAAGCGGCGCACCGCTCATCCCGCTGCTGGCGCGGGTACTGCCGTTCTCAGGTGGGAAGCGACGCGCGTCGCAGCCATGCTGGCTGTTAGGCCCGCCGCCAGGTAGTGCCGCCGGCCGCGTCCTCCAGCACGACGCCCTGGTCCTTCAGTTCATCGCGAATGCGGTCGGCCAGCGCCCAGTCCCGGGCTTTGCGGGCCGCGAGCCGGTCCTGAATGAGGGTTTCGATGGCCTCCGCCGACAAGCCAACAGACTGACCCTCTGCGCCGGCGTCACCGGCCGCAGCGACTGTAGCTTCCGCCGACTCGGGCCTGGACTTGAGCCACGCGTCGGCCTCGTCCTGAAGCAGGCCCAGCACGCCGCCCAGTTCCCGCAGCAGCCCGGCGAGCCGTGACGCCTGTGCCGGCGCCGACTCGCGGCTGCGGTTGACGTCGCGCGCCAGGTCGAAGAGCACGGCGATGGCCTCGGCCGTGTTGAAGTCGTCGTTCATGGCCGCATCGAAACGCTCGCGCCGGCCCGCGTCATCCAGCGCTGCCGCCTCATGTGTCGGGATGCCGCGCAAGGCGGTGTACAGACGCGTCAGCGCCGCATCCGCCTCGTCCAGGCTCTCGTCCGAGTAATTCAGCGGACTGCGGTAATGGCTGTTCAGGATGAAAAAGCGCACGGTCTCGGGCCGGTACTGCCGCAGCACCTCGCGCACCGTGAAGAAGTTGCCCAGGGATTTGGACATCTTCTCCTCGTTCACGCGCACGAAGCCGTTGTGCATCCAGACGTTCACGAAGGTCTGGCCGGTCGCGCCTTCCGACTGCGCAATCTCGTTCTCATGGTGCGGGAACTGCAGGTCCATACCGCCGCCATGGATGTCGAAGTGCGCGCCCAGACAACCGGTCGACATCGTCGAGCATTCGATGTGCCAGCCCGGTCGACCCGCGCCCCAAGGCGATTCCCAGGACGGCTCGCCCGGCTTGGCCATCTTCCAGAGAACGAAGTCCAGCGGGTCACGCTTGGCCTCTTCGACCGCAACGCGCTCGCCGGCCCGCAACTCGTCGAGATTCTTGCCCGACAGCCGGCCATAACCAACGAAGTTCTGCACGGCGTAGTAGACATCCCCATTGCCGCCGACATAGGCATAACCGCGCACAATCAGGGTTTCGATCATCGCGATCATCTCGGCGATGGACTGCGTCGCCCGCGGCTCGATATCCGGACGCAGTACTTTCAGCGCGTCTTCGTCGGCGTGCATCGCATCGATGAAGCGCTCGGTCAGCGCTGCGGTCGACTCGCCGTTCTCCTGCGCGCGCCGAATGATTTTGTCGTCGATGTCGGTGATGTTGCGGACGTAGACGACCCGGTAGCCGGCATGACGCAGGTGCCGGACCACCGTGTCGAACACCACCATGACCCGGGCATGTCCGAGATGGCAGTAGTCGTAGACGGTCATGCCGCAGACATACAGCTTCACGAGGCCCGGTTCGATCGGTACCAACGGCTCCTTGCGGCGCGACAGGGTGTTGTAGATGCTCAGGCTCATGTCATTCGGACACGTAGGTGAACTCGGCCAGACGGCGCCGGGCGCGCGCCGGATCGAGCAATTCGTAGATACGGGCCAGTTCCGGGCCGTCGGTCCGGCCGGTCAGCGCGGCCCGCAGCGGCATGAACAACTGTTTACCCTTGGCGCCGGACAGGCGCTTGAGCGCTTCCAGGAAGGCCTTGTAATCGCGCGGCGCGGCCTGCGCGGCATCAAGCGCCGACAGGAAGAAGCCCTCGCCGGCCTGCTCCGCGAGTTGCGCCACCTCGGGCTCCCGATGGAGTTCGTCGGCGAACAGGACGCGAGCCCATTGCTCGGCCTGCTCCGGGAAAACGCAGTTGCTGCGCACGATCTCCAGGTACTCGTCGTGGTGTTCCGCCGGAACGACGACCCGCAGGTCCGGCGGCAGCCAGGACCACAACGCTGTGTCGTCCGCACTCCGGACGGCGAGCTGTTGCCAATGATCGAGATGGACCGGGTCGAAGCGGGCCGGCGATTTGCCCAGGCGCCGCACGTCGAAGCCCGCCTTCAGCGCGGGCAGCGCCAGCAGTTCCTCACTGTCGTAATGGTGGCCGAGGCGCGCCAGCATGTTGAGTATCGCCGCCGGCAGGTAACCCTCCTGACGCATCTGGGAGATGCTGCGACTGCCGTTGCGCTTCGAAAGCGGCGCGCCGTCGTCACCCACGATCAGCGAGATATGCGCATAATCGGGCCGTGGCAGGGCCAGCGCCTGCAAGATCATCAGCTGACGCGGGGTGTTGGTCAGGTGATCCTCGCCACGCAGCACCAGATTGACGCCCATCAGCGCGTCGTCGACGGCGTTGCAGAAGAAGAATGCCGGCGTGTCGTCGGCCCTGCGGATGATGAAATCCCCGATGTCATCGGACGCGAACCGCTGCGGGCCGCGTACCTGATCGTCGAACTCGATGACCTCGCCCTTCGGAACCCGGAACCGCAGCGTCGGCTGGACGCCTTCCTGCAGACGCCGCGTCACGTCGGATGTAGACAGATGGCTGCATTTGCCACTGTAGCGCGGCGGCCGGCCGGAACTCAGCTGCACCTTGCGCGAAATCTCCAGTTCCTGCGGCGAGCAGAAGCAATAATAAGCGCGACCGCTCTGCTCCAGCTCTCCGTAATACTGACGATACAAGTCGACCCGGCAGCTCTGAAAGTAGTCCCCTTCCGGCTCGGGGCCTGACGGTCCCTCGTCCCAGATCAGACCCAGCCAATCCAGATCCTCCATCAGCGCCGCGACGAACTCGCGCCGGCTGCGT
>SEYW01000026.1 GCA_004168015.1 Methylolobus aquaticus | reverse complement strand
TCCAAAGCAGCGATAGAATGTCCAGCTTTCGCAATCGCAAAACCACCCATGGCCCAAACCCCGCGGAAAAAGCACCGGTCCAGCACCAGTGCGCCCTGCCTGTACACGCTGCACATCGAGTTGCAGCCCGACGAGATTCACCCGCCGATCTGGCGGCGCCTCCAGGTCGACGGGCGAATCAGCCTCGGCCTGCTGCACCATTTCATTCAGGCGGCATTCGGCTGGACCGATGCCCATCTCCATGACTTCCTGATCAACGGGCAGATGTTCGGCACCCCGCGCCCTGACGACCTCTTCGGTGACGACGAGCTCCGCGACGAGCGCAAGGCGTACCTGAATCGGTTGCTGGACGTGCTGGATCCGTTCACGTACCGCTACGATTTCGGGGATGACTGGCAACACCTGATCATCGTGGAAGAGATCGACGACGCCCCCGGCGAGGATCCTGCCGGCAGCGCCTGGATCATCGATGGCGCCCGGGCCTGTCCACCCGAGGATGTCGGCGGAGCGCCGGGCTATGAGCACTTTCTGGAGACGTTGCAGAACGCCCCCAACTCACAGGAAGCCCGGGAACTGCGGGACTGGGCCGGCGGCGACTTCAATCCGGAGCTGTTCGACCGGCACGCCGCGAATGCGGCGATCACGCGGATGCTGTGGAACCGCTGGGGCGGCAAGTGACCGCGTGCTCGCGGCTCGAAACGTCCACAATTTCCGGGGAAAAGCCTGTGGACAACCTTGGGAGGGGGACCCCAAGCTGCGGTCAGGGCAGGCTTTCACGCCGCTGACTCATTTCTATCCGCCGACAACCGGGTCAAGCTGGCTCGCCTTTCGCTGCCGTCGCCGATGGCCCGAATGTCTCGCACCCGATACCGTTCGCCGTTGATGGTGACCAAATCGCCCGAGGCCAACGCGACGAACGCGCTCGCCGGATACCGCATGGTGTACTCGGTCGAAAGCCCCAGACCATCGAGGACCATCTCGTCCGGTGCCCGGAACTCGACCCAAGCGGTTTCCGGATCGGCACCGCCTTCTGGCAGCCAGGTCGCTAGGCTCAACAGACCCGCCCGCGCCGCGGCGTCGTACAGTCGTTCGAGCATCACGCCGCCGTCAGCTTGACCAGCACGCCCGGCCGATGGCACATCGGCAGCGGGTTGGACTGGGTGTGCAGATCGGTGCCGCGTTCGAACTTGCGCGGCTCCTGTTTGGCGTAGAGCACCTGGCCCAGGGTGTTGGCGGTCTCGTTGAAGTCGGCCGGGGCGAAGTAGGTGCTGAAGGCGTCGACGGTGCCGAGCGGGAACACATGGGCTTCTCCCGCGGCGATGAAGCGGCGGGTCACGCCGTTGACGTCGGTCGCCTGGCCGCGGTATTCCTCGAAGGTCAGCCCGCCGTAGGTGAACCCGGCGCGCATGTCGTTGATCAAGACTGCGCCCTGCTGCCAGTAAGTGAAGGCGTCCTTGACCTTGGAGTGATCGGTCAGGGCGTCGCAGAACTCCGGCGAGCAGAGCACATGGGCGGCCGTCATGAATTCCCCCTTGAGGTGGTCCTCCAGATGCCGCAGCACGTCGGCGCACTTCTTTTTGACGTTGGTGTCGGCCTTGTCCAGAGCAAAGTTGATGGTGGCTGGCGTGATGTCGAACTCGTCGAACAGGTCGTAGATCACCGAGCCATCGGCATCGAGGATCACGCCTTTCAAGGCACCCATCCGCAGATGCTCCAGCGTGATCGCGTGCTTGTTGCGCATGGTCTCCAGATGCCGGGCCATGACCCCGGCGATGGATTCCATCTCGGTCTCGGAACCGAAGGCGCGGATGCCCTGGACTTCTTCGGGCAACACCACGTCGTCATGCGGAATGTGCGGAATAACAAAAGAGCGCACGGTGCGCTTGCCGCGGGTACCCACAGTACCGGGCGAACCGGGCGGCAGGGCCGGCAGCAGGTTCAGCACACCGGCCTGCTCTTCGACGATGATCTGGCGCGTCCGCACCGGCCGGGCGGGAAAGAGATTTAAAGCCTCCATCCGGCCGTAGCGGTTCGGGATGATGTTGATGGCCGCGGACAGCACCGCCATCGAGAACGCGGGATTGTGGAACGGGTTGTTCATGACGAACTCCAGGTAGGAGAGAAGGATCAGGCCGACTGGCGGATCAGAATCCCGCGCGCTTCCAGGGCAGCGATGGCCGCGGCCTGTTGCGGGGCCGTAATCCCTTCCGGCCAAACGACAGCACTCGATGCGACGATGCCGTGGCGGGCCAATAAAAGGCCTTCGGGAAACGCTGCCGCAGTGGCATCCACAGGGTCGAGCAGAATGCCGGCCGGGACTTCGGTGCCATCGGCGGCCTCCGGGTCGAAGCGCTTGATCTGGGTCGTCGCGGTCACGCGGCCGACCACCGCACCGAGTTCGAGCACTTCGCCTAAGGCCACGGTGACCTGGTCGCGGGAGTAGCGGAGCGTCTCCTCCTCATACTTGAGGAGATCGCCGAGGTTCAAGGGTTCACGGATGGCGGGCATGGATACAGCTCCAAAAATGACTGGCAAGGCGGATGGATTACTGGCCGATCATGCGGCGCACCGCGCGCATCAACGGACCGTGTTCCGGCGAGGCGGCCTGGGCCGCGGCATCGGGATGCAGGCGCGAGGCGACCTCGGGGCTGTCGGCGCGGCTGGCGAGCAAGGCCCGGCGCACCTGCTCCGGCGTGGCGCCTTCGGCGAGGAAGCCAAGGATGCGATCGGACTGACCGGCGAGCTGGCAGAGTTCGGCGATGGCTAGCGCTTCGGCACGGGCGTCCACTGGATGCAAGGTAGTGGAGGCACTCGCGGCAGGCGCCGACTCCGGCGTCTCAGCGGTTTGCGGCGCCTCATCACGGTTTTCGGCATCCGGGTCATCCGGACCGGGCGTGGCTTCGTGTTCTGCGGTATCGGGTAATTCAGGGGCATTCATCGTCAGCGTCTCCAGGACAGGGGAAGAATCGATCAGCCGGGATTCGGATGGGCGGGTAAGGCGCGGCGGCGCCAGCCAATCGGTCAGTTCCAGCAGCGCGCTGTCGAGACTTCCCTCGGCATCGGCCAGGCCGGACTCGACCGCCTCCGGGCCGAAGAACAGGCCCGCTTCGGTGCCGCGCACCGCGTCCTCGCTCAGCCCTCGTAGTCCGGCCACATGCGTTACGAACAGGCCATACAGCCGATCGACTTCGGCCTGCAGCCGGGCGGTCGCGGCATCACTCAAGGGAGCATGGGGCGAGAAGTCGTTCTTGCGCTCACCGGCATGAATGGCCGTGAAGCGGTAGCCGTCCTGCGCATCCCGGAGGGATTGGTCGAGGTGCAGGGCAATGACGCCGATGGAACCGACCCCGCCGGTGCGACTGACGAGCAGGCGCGAAGCGCCACAGGCAATGGCGTAAGCGGCCGAGAACGCCGAGTCGGCAGCGACCGCCCAGACCGGTTTCAGCGTGCTGGCCAGACGAATGCGCTCGCCGAGTTCGAAGGCACCACCCGCTTCGCCACCCGGGGAATCGACGTCCAGCAGAATGGCCTGAATGACCGGATCGGCCAGTGCCTGGTCCAGTTGTCGGCCGATGTCGGTGTAGCTGGTCAGGCCCGAGGCCGGATCGATCGAAAGACTCCGGCGCACCAGCGAGCCATGCACCGCAATGACGGCGATGCCCGGAGTGCCCTCGGCCAGGACCCGCGGTGGCGGCAGCGGAACCGGCGCCTCGGCTACCGGCCAGCCCACGCGATCGCCAAGCACCGACAGGATCGCGTCCAGCTTGGCAGGCTGGATCAGCAACGGCGTGTCATACAGCCGTGTGGCGAGGTGGGGCAGCATCATGGTGTCGAGTCCTGCGGTGTCTCGGGTTGAGCGGCACCGGTCTTGGCTACGCGCCTCGGGTCCGAATCGAGCACCAGCCCCAGCGCATCCGCCCGCGCGTTGTCGGCGGCGATCTCCCGATCCACATCCTGCGCGTCGTAGCCGAACGACGAGATGGCCTCGGAGCGGCTCATGAGTCCGGAGCGGATCGCCAGTTGCAGCGCCTTGAACTCCTTCTCGGGGTCCACCCACTGCCAGCCTTGCGGGATCCACTTGCAGGCGAGATACGCTCGCCGTCGGGACGGTCCGCCGCGCGCAAAACCCGGCATCACCAGCGCACTTTCCAAGACGGCCTGGGTCATCCACGCCTGCCAGATCGGCCGGCAGAGTTGATGAACGATCACCCCGTGCTGCAGCGCTTCCACCCGGCGGCGGAACTCCAACAGCCCCGCGCGGATGGATGAGTAGTTGACCTGGGTCAGGTCGCCGGTGAGTTGCTCATAGGTGACGCCCATGGCCGCCGCGACGGCACGGAACTGCATGCGCAGGAAATCCGAGTACGAGCCACCGACATCGGCCGGCTGCGAGAACCGCACGTCCTCGCCCGGCTCCAGGATCTGCAGCGTGCCGGGTTCGAGACCCGCCAAGGCCACACCGTTTTGGTCGGCGGCCCCTTCGCCCATGAGGTTGTCCTCGGGCCCGAGGCGCGTAATGAAGCCCGCGAACATGGCCGCAGTCTTCTTCCGGACCAGTTCGGCGTCGTCGTACTGATCCAGTTCCTGCAGCTTGACCAGCGCGCGGGCCAGCCACGGTTCACCCCGAATCTGCCCGGGCCGTAGCGGGCGGAACAGATGCAGAATCTCATCGGCCTTGACCCGGACGGTTTGCAACCCACCGGCACCGGACATCGGCGCGAACACGCCGTCCTCGGGATGGGACCGGTACAGGTGATACGCGACCCGCCGACCGAGTCCGTCGAACTCGATCCCGGCGCGGATGACGTTGCCGTTCTCGGCCTGGGTGTTCAGCGTGACCGGAAGATGCTCGGGTTCCAGCACCTGGAGTTGCAAGGCGACCGGCAAACCATCCTCGGGCCCGCGGTAGCGCAAGCGCACCAAGGCCTCGCCGCCTTCCAGCATCGCGCGACAGGCCAGCGCCTGGAGGCCATAGAAGTCGGTCAGCCCCGCGGCATCGGCGCTGTCGGTCCAATCGCTCCAGAGCGCCTGGATGCTTTCCCGGAGGGCTGCGTCCGTGACCAGCGACTGCGGCTTGATGCCGGTCCCGATGGCATTGGCGACATAGGATTCCAGCGCCGCATGGGCCCAGGTATTGCGCCGGACCAGGTCGCGGCTCTTGGCCCGCAGTTCGGTCTGGGTCGTCAGTAAGGCGGCGACCGCGCCGGGATTCGCCACCTGCCACGCCAGCGTCCTTCGGCCAGAACCGGTGCCGTCATAGATGGGCGTCCCACCGAGTAATGCCCGGCGGACGGTGCGGAACCAACCCATGGCGGTGCTCAGAACCCTTTCGATGTCGTGACGCGGATCTGCCGCACCAGGGGCGTCGCGTTCTCCTTCGCCAGCGCGGCTTCGACCTCGCGGATCGCCGCCTGCAGTTCCTCCACCGAGCGGTACTCCACGGTCTTGTCGCCGAACGTCACGCGGCGTTCGCCCGTGGCCAGGGCTTTGCGCAGAACGTCGAGTTGGTCGTTCGTGTATGCCATCGGACTCCCGTCAGGACAGCCAGCGGCTCTTGATGACCCGCCGGCCGGATTTCGTGGCGCCAGAAACAGCGAGGCCACCGCGGTGGGTGGCCTCATCCGGATCAATCGGTGTCAGGGGCAACGGTGGGGGCGCCGCGGCCTGCTCCAGTCCCAGCTGCCGTTCCAGTTCGCGCCAGTGACGTTCCTCGAAGCGGTCCAGACCAGCAGCGCTCGCCGCGGCCCGCGCGTAAAGAAAAATATCGAGGCCCTCGTTCCGCTCCCGCACCTTCTGCCACTCCCGGACCGGAAAGCCTTGGCGGTTGCGCCGGGTGATCAATTGCTCGGCGCAGAGCTGTTGGATGAACTCGGCGTCGACCTTGGGCAGATGCACGTAGCCGGGCGGGTAGATCAGTGTCATGCCGTCCGCCGCGACCTCTGCGGTCTTGCGCAGGTTGTTGTAGAACTCGAGTTTGGCGAGGCCCACCGCGACCGAGAACACCTTCACGCCGCGCCGCAGCTTACGCCCGTTAACCGTCACATCCACTGCGGTGGGCGTGCCGATCAGCGCGGCCCCGCGCGCAACCCCTTTGACTGCCATCACGCGGCTGTCCTTCACTTTCCGGACGAACGCGTAGGCTTCCTGCGTGGCGAAGCCGGTATCCAGCGCGAGACGGGCCAATGGCAACAGTGACCCCGAGGCGTGGGTCCAGGTCTCATGCAGCAGGCCGGCAAGTTGCTGCCAGACGGCCTCGCGCGCAGTGTCGCCCATCAGCACCCGGTGTTCGATCAGCCAGGACTCCTTGCCGCGCCCGAACGCCCACACCGATGCTTCGATGCGATCCTTCTGGACGTCAGCACCGGCGACCAGCAGCAGACCGCCCAGCGGGATCGTGCCAATGGGATAGTCTTCCCGCCGCTCGACCAGCCGCTGCCAGTCCGGCGCTTCGCCTTCCTCGACCCAGGTCTCACCGAGCTCGGTGTTCTTGAAGGTCTTGATGGCCGCCGCGGAGCCCGATTCGAGACTGACCGCCGCATCCCAGGCGGCGGCAATCTCGCGCCAACTGCGCCAGCCGACCGGGCTGTACAGCGAGGACAGATGGAACCCGGCGGTCTCGCGGCCGTTCTCCGGCGCCAGGGCGTGCCACTCACCCGCTTCCAGCATCGCCGTCTTGTGGTGCTCCGGGATCGGTGTGTCGCAGGCCTCGCAGAGGTAGGCGGCCGTTTCCGGTCGGCCCTTGTGCCAGCGCAACTGCTCAAAACGCAGATACTGTCTTTTTGAACAGTACGGGCACGGCAGGAAGAACCGGCGCTGATCACTGGCGTCGTATTCCCGCTCAATCGCCGAGGCGCCGGCAATCGTAGGCGTCGAGACGATGAAGATCTTGCGCCGCGCAAAGGTGCGCGTGCGGGCTTCCGCCAGCGAAATGGCATCGCCTTCGCCGTCGACATCCAGCGGGTAGCCGTCGACCTCGTCCAGGAACAGATAGCGCACCGGCATCGAGCGGAGACCGACAGCACTGTTGGCGCCGGTCATCACCAGCACACCGCCACGGAACTCCTTCGCCAGGATGGTGTTGCCGGAGTCGCGGCTGCGCGCCGGGGAGATCAGCTCTTGGAGCACCGGCGATTCTTCGATCAATGGATCGATGCGTTGCTTGGAGTTGCGCTTGGCCATCTCGACCGTCGGCCACACCGCCATCATTGGCCCGGGTGCGTGATGGATCACATAGCCCATCCAGCAATTCGCACTTTCCGTGGCGCCCACCTGCGCCCCTTTCATAAACACCACCCGCTCGACCGGCGAGGTCGGTGACAGGCAGTCCATGATCGCCCGGAGATACGGCGTGCGCTTGGTGCGCCAGCGTCCCGGTTCCGCTGAGGCCTTGCTGGACAGCATCCGGTGCCGGTCCGACCACTCGGACACGGTCAACAGCGGATCCGGCGTGAGACCTTC
>SEYW01000025.1:3684-8635 GCA_004168015.1 Methylolobus aquaticus | reverse complement strand
GACCTTCTGAACCCACCATCAGAACAATCAAGGGGTTCGCTCGCCTAAAGGCTCGAATAGCGAAAGTCGGGCTAGCCTATCGGCGTCGAGGATGTGGGCGAGCTCCGTAGAGGCACCGTGAATTGCCCCTACATGAGCATGGCCTTAAGCACTTCACCTATCGGTTACTTACGCGAACGATAGGTTCAGGCATGGTCATGGGACTGGGTTGTTACCGAGGCACTTATGAAAGCCAAATTTTCGCGAAATCAAAGGGCATCGTGCAGGGTCCCAAGTCAAACTCAACACTTTCCTCGCCGGCGTCCAGCATTTTGATATAGCGCCCTGCATGCCACCGATAGACCTTGGCGAGATTTTCCTCAGGGTCGACGATCACGTAGTAACGCACGCCTTCGTGTTCATAGAGATTGAATTTGGTGGTTCGGTCTTTGTGTGCCGTCGCCTTCGAGAGGATCTCGAAAATCACGACGGGTGCTTTCGTTAGATAATTCGTGTTCGCCAACTCCCCGCAAACGACCAAATTATCCGGCTGGACGATGGTAGCTTCATCGATCTTCCAGTCTACCGGTAGGAGGGCCCGGCAGTCCGGGCAGTCTGACAAGGCCGTTTCTAGCTGGCTGGCGATGTGTTGGCTGATCGACTGATGGGCGATACTGGGCGATGGGCTCATGGCATAGGCAATGCCGTAGATCAGTTCCCATTTGCCCGTCCATTCCGCATAGTCGTCATACGTATAATGCGGAAGATCTTCCAGACTGGGTTTGCTCATGGAGTCGCCTCAGGATGGGTATGGCTTGCACGGACCCTCGCGTGCCTTCGGCTGGTCAGAAGCGCCGCATTGCCGAGGAGTCGGGCAGTTGACCAAGCATTGCCTGCCTACCTCATTATCCCACAGCGCCACCGCGAGTGTTCCTGGCATTGTTACGCAACAACACCCCATCATCCGACAGACGTTTCAAGGTCGCGACGGCCGAACGGAACAGGTGCCGGTTTCTGCCCAGAGAGAAGCGCAATCTGTCGGTCCGTTGCGCGCAGGCCGCTATAGCGGCCCGAAGCATTTCAAGATCCTGACTCACAGGGATATTTCTTTCCTCGCGATCACGAAGATGATCTTTTCCGGTAAGTGCGGTGTCTTGATCAGAAGGTCCACGCGCCCTCGACTCATATAACCAGAGGCGTCGGAGGTGCTGCGGTGAGTTGGGCGCCCGAAAGGGGGCGCTCTCGGGAGCGCGGAGGAGTTGTTTCGTGCGCACGGCCTACGCTAACCCCGGATCATCGCGTAGCGCGAGTTGCGCGCACGAATGGGCTCAGAAATCGTCCGTTGCGGTAGCCCCGTTTGGTAACCAGCGTCGGTGCGCGGATTTTGGCGGATCGCCCCCGAATCGGTTTTGGGGCTTCCGCTGCGGGCATCCGCCAGATTCAACCCAGTTGCTGCAGAAGTTCGGCGCATTCGCGGAAGATAAGCCCTTGCATCACGCCGCATAGACGATCTGCCGGGTGCGCTGGATCTCGGCCGCGATGTAGGGGTTCTCCACGGCATCTGCCATGACCAGATCGATTGGGGCGGCGAGGATGGAGCGCAGGGAATCCAGCAAGTCGAAATACGCGTCTGCCAGTTGGTGAGGACTCATCGGACCGAATTCGACGAGGAGATCGACATCGCTGTCGCCGGCCCGAAAATCCTCCCGGAGCGCGGACCCGAAAAGGTACATCCGCGCCACACCGGACCGTCGGCAGGCCTCGGCTATGGCTTCTCGCTGGTGTTTCGGCAAGTGAATCACGGCTTTCTCCGTTCAGTCCGCATTCTATCCCGCGTTCCGCTGCGCTGCATGCAGGCAACGGATCTTGCCGCCGGTCAGGGCATCGAGGCCTCAGCGTGCGCACGGCTTCCCCGCGTCCCTCCCGGTGATCGGCCGGGGAGTCTCTCCCTTGCAGAGAAAGAAATCGAGATATAGGCAGCAATTCATGAATTGCCCCTACGTTTCGGATAGTCCAGGATCAGGTTCTTGAAGTTCTGATCGTGCATGCGTCCTGCGGGCCCTCGGTGCGTCAGGTCATCTGCCGTCAGAGCCCAACCCTGGCATGGAGGCACCCCGACCATGCCCCGCTTGCTTGCCTGCCCTCCTCCCGCTCCGTGGCGAGAAGCTATGTGGCATGTGTTACGGGGCGCCTTCCCTACCCGTACTTCGATGGGTCCCGATGCGAAATTTCGCCCGATTGGATTAACTCTGCTGCATTCGGGCTTCGGCGAACTCGCGTATCCGAGCATAGGTCTTCAGCAGCATATCGGTAAACTCTCGCGCCAAGTGGAGGTCAGCAGCGAACGCTGCGGGATCGACCATGTATTCGTGTATCAGCCGGTTGCGCAGCTTCCTGGCCTGTAGCCACCGCTCGGTGCTCTCAACCACACCGAGTCGCTCAGCCCGATTCAGAACCTCAATCAGACTTCCAGGGGTTTCCGCCAGTGCCAGGAGCCAACGCGGCAAGAGCTTGTCGGCAATGGTGTCCTGCATGCGGCCAAAACGAGACACGAATGCCTCTAGACGCTCGCCCAACTCCGGGTACTGCTCCAGTGACTGGACCCAAGCGGCGTCGATGTCGTGCTGAAACAGTCGACCTTGACTGAACTCGAGGTGTTTCGCCTCGCGCCCGACGAACTCCAGGGTCTGCCGAAAGCGATCTACCGGAAGTAATTCCACGCCGTTCACAATAGGACACCCTGTCGTTGCGCCAGGTCGTAGATATCGCCGGGTTGGACTTGCGGGCCAGCAATCAGTACATCGATCGGCTGATCCCCCATTCGTAGCTGCAAGCGGGCCACCAGTTCCAGCCGCTTACGCTCGGGTTCGGCAATCGGCAGGCCCGGCTCAACGAGAAGGTCGATGTCACCGCCCCGTGCGGAATCGTCTAGCCGCGATCCGAAGAGACGGACGCGCGCCTCAGCGCCAAAAATCTCCCATGTCGTGCGCCGGATGGTCTCAATCTGTTCAGGGGTGAGTCTCATGCCTGCGGTTGGAAAGCGATAAACCAGAAGTGCCTATTCGCGCAGATGGCTGCGCGCCTAGAAGTACGTCATGGGGCCGGTTCTCCTCCGTGAAGCCGGGCCAGGACCACAGTTCTGGAATACGGCCTCCAGCGACTCGGCGTCGAGGATGCGGTCGGCCCACAGCTCCAGCGTATCGGTCGAGGCTTCGGTTAGTTTGACTTCGACCCATTCGGACAAAGCGCCGAAGCGGCGAGCGAGCAACCGGCGCAAAATCTGGGCTTCGCCTTGGGGGATACCCTTCTCGATCCCTTGCCCTTGGCCGATCAAGATCCCCTTTTTTATCCCAAGTTGTTCGCCTTCCGATCGATAACGTTGTGGGAAGCCCGATAGTGCAACTCGTTCGTTGACGTAGGTCGCCCGTTAGTAGGCCTGTTCCTCGTCGATCGGGTTGGCATAGTAATCGATGAAACTGTGATCGTGGGCGTAACGCTCGACAGATGAAAGACCTCGCGGTAGATCTCACGCGCCCAGCTTGCTGCGCCAGGCATCGTAGCACTGCGCCAGTTCCCGGCCCGCGTCGATTGCTGCCCTCATGACGGCAAATCGCAGATCATCCTTGTCTGGATACTCATGCGCCAATCGGTTGCGGATTTCCCGCCAACGCATCCAGTCGTCCACGTCCAGGTATCCGAGCTTTTCCAGGCGGTTTAAACGGTCACGCATCGGCCACTCGTCACTCGGTTCAGCGAGTGCGGCCAAGGTTGCAGGAACGAGACGTTGACCAAGGGCGTCTTGTAACTTGGTAAATCGGAACAACAACTGGTCGACCAACCGCATCTTCACGCGGTCCGCCTCCAGCTCGGCCAGGCTTTGTGCTGGTGCGCGATCCCAGTCCTGCAAAGCGTCTGTCAGCACGTCGAAATGGCGGTCCGCTTCCCAGACCGCCGTCGCCAACTGCGGATGCCTGGTCTTCATTTCACTTCGGCCACTTGCCGTCCCTGACGTCGCGCCGCTTGAACGACCGGTCGGTCATCCGGACAACCCGCTGGCACGATCAGCACATCGATGCGCTGTTCCCCCAGAAGCCGGTATAGCCGGGCAATGAACCTTTGACGCCGCGCCACGAGATCGTCCGGGGCAAGAGCCGTCGGAGTTTCTATCAACAGATCAATATCTCCTCCGCGTCGCGCATCGTCGAGCCGCGATCCGAATAAGGACACGCGGGTACAGGGCACGAAACTTTCACGTGCAGCTTGTTCGATGCAGGCGATTTCACGCTGATTCAATCGCATCGGTGTCGTAGAGGACGGTCCATCATGAACTCCCCGCCCAGCCATCGGCCATCGAAACGAATTGGCGGGATTGGGCATCCCAATGGTTCAGAAGCAAATGTTGTGCTGACCCCATCAGTTCACCTGGTTCGTTGACGTAGGTCGCCCGTTAGCGGGCCTGTTCCTCGTCGGTGAAGTTCGCATAGTAATCGATGAAGTCACCGTATTTCGAGCGCCGGTTCGGAACGCCCGCGAACTGGATCAGCCCGATCTGAGCGGCCGCATAGATATCGCGGCGGCGCTCGGTCAGAAAATGCATGGTCGGCAGCGCCAAGCGCACGACCAAATCGTCGCTGTCTTGACAGTCGAGCGCCGGCCGTGCACGGAGGTCGCAGGCGATGTAGCGACAATCGAGATAGGCATGCCGATCCTCGCCGAGACGTAAACGATCCGGCCCGGAACCTGATCGCAGGAAGATGGCTACGAAGATCACCCGCTCCGCAAAGGAAAGCGGGGCCGGTGATGAGTCAGGTCATTTGCAGACAGCGCCTAATCCCCGCGCGGCCGTCCCGCAAGCAGCGACGGTGCAATGACGGACCCGCACCCGCCCTGTAGGAGCCGAGCCCTCTCGGCGAATTGCCATTCGGCCAGGGCATCGGCCGGTTCGCCCGGAGGGCCGGGCTCCTACAGAAAA
>SEYW01000025.1:0-3584 GCA_004168015.1 Methylolobus aquaticus | reverse complement strand
CACGGTCGCGCTGACGGAGTCGCACCCGCCCTGTAGGAGCCGAGCCCTCTCGGCGAATTGCCATTCGGCCAGGGCATTGGTCGGTTCGCCCGGAGGGCCGGGCTCCTACAAGAAATGCCCGATGTGCCCGGGGCCTTGGATTCCTGATTCCGCGGGAATGACGGGAGGTGGGGTTCAGGCCGGCGCACGGCCGCCAGCGACACGGCGTCGGGGTTGCGGTCAGGACGGGAGGGGCACCATTGAAGTGCCCCTTATCTGAGCGCGGGTCGCTGGGCAGGAGGTTCAGCGCGGGTTCGGGTGTCCGTCGTCGCAAGCGGTAGCGAGTTCGCAACCATTGATCACGGCCTTCGGGCACTCCGAAACATCGCGTCCGCAATACCCGATGAACGGTGACCGCGGTGTCAGGGTCCAGAACAGCAATGCGACGGCGATGAAGCTGTAGGTGAGCGCTGGCTCGGGGACGCGGAAATGAGCACCCAGGACCCCGACCGTGCAAAACACGATGTTGACGGCGGCCAGCGTACAGGTCGTCGCGGAAGGCGTCATTCCGTGGGCTTGCAGGATGTGATGCAGGTGGTCACGAGCACCGGAAAACGGGCTGACACCGCGCTTCAGCGGGCGTTGAATCATCAACCTCAGCGTATCGATGACAGGCAGGCCGAGAATCCACAATACCGCTGCCGGCGGCAGCGCCTTTTGCTCACCCTGACTCAAGCTGATGGCATACCACGCAAGACAGACCCCAAGGATCATACTGCCGCTATCGCCAAGGAAGGCCTGCGCCCGCGGATTGAACGGATGGCGCGAATTCACGACCAGAAAACCCACCACGGCCGCGATGATCACGGGCAGTTCGGGCGGGAAAGCGCCGGTCGACAGCCAGGCTGCCAACAGCAGGGCCGTTAGACTGCTCGCGACGTGGGCCGCCGCGAGACCATCGACGCCGTCCGCCATGTTGATGGCGTTGACCAGGCCTACGCCGCAGAGGATCGTGAAGACCAGACTGCCAGCGGCACCCAGTGCGATGGGCCCGAAACCGAACAGGTTGCCCAGGTCAGTCACGCCATGGCCGGCGATATAAACCATCGCCACCAGGATGGCCGTCATGGCGCCCAGCCGCATTCTTGCCGAGAGCCCCCGCCGGTCGTCCACCGCACCGACCAGGCCGGTCACGATCAGAAACGGCAGGATCGTGGCGGGCCACCAGCCGCTGAGCATCACGATCGCCGCTGCGAACAGGATCGCCGGCCCGCCGGTCAGCGGCGTCACGCAATCGTGAGCCTTACGCCCCTGGGGCTTGTCGACGAGGCCCAGTGCAGCAGCCGGCAGTTCCAGCAACCAGACCAGGGTCACGGTCAACAGCAGCGCCGTGACGCAGGAGGTCCACAGGGGATGAGACAGAACCGTGAGTGAAACCAGCAGGACGTTGAGTGCCAACAAGCAGGCAGTGCGTTGCGCAGGGGCGCGGTCGATTCTGGGTCGGTACTGCGGCACGGTCGGCCTGAAACGCGGCGAACGGCCGAGACGCCACTCATGCCCCGATAGCAGACGGGGCCGTTTCGAAGCAGAGAACAGGGACTTCAAATACGACATAGCGGCGAACACTCCATTCCGCCTTTTCCCGCGCGAAGTATACGGTTAACTCGATTTGGGCACCATTCGCATGATGATGCGTAGGCAAGTCCCTATGGCTTTTGGTGCGCGCCCCTACCGTCCGAATTCCCGATACCGACACGGCAGCGTCGCAGTCGCTAGCCTAGAATGGCTAGTCGTGCTATTAATGAGCGGTCTGTCTCGCGCCACTTAGACCCTTTACCGGATGAGCGCCATCGCGACTCACGAATCCGCCCGCGTTCGCACGGTGATCGTTGAAGACGATCCCGTCATTTCTCGTTTTATCCAGCATTGCATCTCCCGGCACCATCGAGCCGAGTTCGTCGGCGCGTTCGCCTGCCTGCACGATCTGCTGCGCCAGACCGATATCAGTCCCGACCTTCTGTTGCTCGATCTCGGTCTGCCGGACATCGGAGGACTCGACTCGATCCCGTTGCTCCGGGCCCGGTTCGCCGAGGCGAAAGTGGTAGTGATCACGGGAAGCCAAGGGGAAGGCATGGTGCTCGGTGCGCTGCGTGAAGGCGCCTCGGGTTACATCGTGAAGACCGGCAGTTCGCGTGATGTTGCCGACAACGTCGACCGTGTACTCGACGGCGATACCGTGATCTCGCGCCCAGCGCTCGATACGCTGCTGAATGCGATCCGCTCCGAGACATCCGATCTGAATCAGCTGACGAACCGTGAACGGGAGGCGCTGCTGCTGCTGCGCTCCGGACAGTCTTACAAGCAAGCTGCCCACACGATGGGTGTCAGCATCAACACCCTGCGCACGCATGTGCGGACGCTGTACCGCAAGCTCGGCGTTCGTTCAATCGTTGAAGCGTCCACGAAGACGCAAGGCGGCGTGGTCGAGCCCGCCACGCGCAACTGAGCCCGCACCAGCGGGCTACCTCGCGCCTGCCCGGCCCGCAACCATCATCCTCCCGGTAATCGCACGCGGCTTGTTAGCCAATAGGGCTTCTGGCATGCTAGGGCCCGATGGTTGCGGAATAACATCTTTTTTGCTCTTTTCAGCAACACGACGGACTCGAGAACCCGAAGCCTTCGTGAGCGGAACCGCCCTCCGAGCCGCTCTTGGACGTTACGTATAGATCACCCAGTCATTGCGACGCGAAACAAGGAGTCTTACATGAGGAAAAGTGCCCTGATTACATCCGCCCTGCTCAGTGCGCTGGCCACCGGGCCAGTCGCAGCGCAGAGCGCTGCCGATGCAACCGGCATGAGCCCGGCCGACGAAACGATGGTTGCCGACCCGATGGCAACGGGAACCGAAGCGGCACCGGCCACTTCCGATACTGCCGCGGCGGCGATGACCTCGACCTACACCTGCCCGGATGGCACCTCGGTCGCCACGGCCGATTCGCAATGTGCCGACGACCGCTGGTATCTCGCTCCGTTCGCCACCTTCATGCAGCCCGGTGGCGACCGCAAGGCCTTCGGCGCCTGGGGCGGCGGCATGGGCATCGGCAAGGTCATCAACGAATGGTTGAATCTGGAAATCCGCGGGTTCTGGATGAACTATTCCAATAACCGACCGGGGGTCGGCGGCCAGACCGACGTCACGGGCGGATCGGCCGATGCGTTGTTCTTCTTCGACCGCGACGTCTTTTCGCCGTATGCGGTGGCCAGCCTAGGCGCGAACAACACCAGCTATCGCACGGCGTTCGGCACGGGCAACACCCAGCCGATGTTCCAGTGGCAATTCGGCGTGGGCGCCACGTATGAATTGGCCGACAACTTCCTGCTCCGCAGCGACGTGCGCTACCAGGGCATGTTCCAGAACGGCAACACCATCGCCCAAGGCGGGAATTACAACGCCTCGGTGCTCAACGATCTGGTCGTGAACGCGGGCTTCGTGATTCCGCTGGGCGAGAAGCCGGTGCCGGTGGCGGGGGCAGCGCCGGCGGCGGTTGACGACTGCTCGACGAGGGATTCCGACGGCGATGGCGTCAACGACTGCGACGACAAGT
>SEYW01000024.1 GCA_004168015.1 Methylolobus aquaticus | reverse complement strand
TCGTCTCCTCTCTTCCACCCTCTCTGGTCTATAAGAATTCAATCTACCTGATACGACATGTAGCTTGACAGAGGGGGGTGGCGCCGGGGCAATCGATGCGGGCGCCACTCGAACTTGCTCGGATAGCGCCTCCAGCAGAAAACTCGAGGTTCCTCCTCCCGGGTCGTCCCGCGCCGCTTGAGCTCAACGCAAGGCTGGCAACGCGACCGATCCGGCTCAGCCTAGACCAAGGCAAACACGCAGTCACTGTTCCCCAGCGTTCCGTCCCGACGGCAGGGCGAAGTTTGACCCGTTGACCACAGCGAAGACTGCTCAAGAACAGGGCATCCGCTCCGGAGTGTGGCGGAGCATCCGGCAGCTAGGCCAGAGCCGGTCGGGCATGCAGACTACGACCAGCCAGTTCCACGCTTTCCGGCCCATCTTGGTCAGCGCAAGGAGTAGCCATCCCGATCATGCCGGGTGTCTCGACCTCAGTCTTCCGAAATCGACAAGGTACGAATGAAGACAGCGAACCGCTGCTTGTATGAATGTTGCGGGGCCGGCCGAACAGGCCGTCAGCAATGGAAAGTGATGGTGCTTTGCACGCGCGGCGCGCCCATCCCGTGGCACGCCGTGCATCAGGAAGGATTTATGGTGCAGTCAATGAAAAGTCATCGACATAGACGCCCCCCCCGGCCGTATTCCAGATCTGCACCAAGATTGATGTGGTATTCGGAGGCGTCTCGAAGCTTACGGTGTGCTCCGCGTAGGACGTGCCGAATGGTGTCAGATTTCTGCCAGCAGCGATCGGTTTGCCGGACGCATCCTGGAACTGATAACCCGCTGCGGCCCAGTGGGGCATGTCGACCCTACCGGAAACCCGAAGGGTGTAGCGGGTATTGGCGCTCGCCGGGATGACCTGTCCGCCGCCGCCGCGGACACGGACAGTCCCGACCCAACTGCCACCACGAGTCTCATCGCGCGCGATCTGCAATGCACCGCGCCAACTGACCCATGGACTCAGCCGGCCCGTCTCGAAGTCGCCATTGGGTATCAGATTCGTAGACGGCTGCACCGGAGGCGGGTCCTGAAAAAATTGCAGCGGCCCACCGTCGCCCACGCCGCGGCTGTTCACGAGCAGGATACCGGCTCGGCCATCGAGATCGTGATCGATGACGGCGACGCGCCCACCCGAGCCCTGGTTCGACGAGGCCACCACCTCGGGCGTGAACACCCCGTTCCCACCGTTACGCAACAAAAGATCGGCCGGATTGGCAGACCCCGACGGATTCGTGCTGGAGACGTAGATATCCAGATCACCATCGCCATCGACATCTGCCGTTACCGTGTCGTAGAGATTCTGCCCCGTGAAGCGCTGGGGCTCACCAAAGCTCCAGGGGCCTTGGCCGGGGTAGATGCGTACCTCCCGCGGGATCGTGACCACGAGATCGAGTTGACCATCCTGGTTGACATCAGCGGCGATGGCGCTGCGCGCGTAGTAGCGCAAACCCAGCGTTGTCGTCATGTCGACGAAGCCCGTGCCGCCCGTATTCCTGAATGCGTAAAGCGTCGAAGCCCCACAGACCAATAGGTCATCGAAACCGTCTGCGTCCATGTCCACCGCAAAAGCTGGAGCGCCGCCGATCTCCTCAGTGAATCCGGGAATCACAAGTTCGCTGAAGCGGCTGCCAGCCTGATTGACGAATAGACGATTAGGGCTGGGGATGCCGTCCTGGCGGGGAAAGTGGTTGCCAACGAATAGATCGGGAAACCCGTCTCCATTGAAGTTAAGCCAAACCACACTGCGCGACCGTCCATGCGGATCAGTCACATTCCAGGCTGCCGCTTGGTCCTGAAACGAACCATCGGGTTGTTGGATCCACAACTGATTAGCCTTCGTCGCCGTGCCGTGAGACGCCCCTCTGCCGCAGTACAGATCGAGCCGTCCATCTACGTTCGGATCGCCCCATTGACAGTCCAGCCGGTCGCGTATGCCGAAGTCGATGCGAGTGTCCTCGACGAAACTCCCGCCGACGTTGCGATACAGGCGAAACGGCAGGGTCCAGCGTCGATTGACCAGGATGTCCGGCCATCCGTCTCCATCATAGTCGGCAGCGGTCATGTGATACGCCGGGGTCGTCTCGGCTATCCCGATCTCGGCCGCAGTGTCGACGAGCGCTCCAGACGCAGCGTCTCCACCGACCACACCCAGGGTAAATAGAGCTGTGCAAATCACCCGTCTCTCAAATTTCTTTGCAGTCAACATTGCTGTCATCCTTAAGATTACCGCCGACCAACGCTGACCCATCGAACCGACTCGGACAAAAGCACGCACGAAGTAGGACATGAGCAGTACGCAGATCGGACTACACCCCCCGAATATTGGATACCTTAAACTATCCCACATGAGCCGAACGCACTGAGCAAACGATACCCTCCTGCCATTTCTCCGGCGAATGTCGAATTAACCTGATAGTTATTGGAATTGAACCGGCTTATTTCCGTCAATAGGTATCATTGCGTATCTTTTTCGATATATGTCTTTATCACTATCACAAGCGGCCCTGAACCTGTTCCGACAAACCGATACGGATGAACACAGGCCGCTCATAACGGTAGGAGGAGCGCAAACCAGCCTCCAGCACAAAAAAGGCCGTTGCACTTAAGCTTCTCTGCATCACCGCGAGCCGTACCCGACTACCTAGGGCAATATTCGACACACCGGTCGTAACGGAGGTACCGGCCTGAATCGCACCGACATATGGCCGATGTGTGGCTGGTGACCCGGTCGTTCACAGACCCTAACCCGCAATCCCCGTCAGCGCGCCAACCGAAACTCATGAATTCAAGTTGAACGCATACGATAGATCGCTAATGGCATGGTAGACCGACTATCCCTGCCAGGGAAAATCGGTGAAAAACTGATCAACTAAACGTATATTAAAACGAGAGAATGACCAATAAAATAACATTAACTGTCACCGGATAAACTGACGAGAAGATGCCTCAACCTGAACATAAATCATCCTTTACCTAGACATGAAATAGACCTGAACTGTTAACCACGGATGGAAAAATTTGCATCGACTGAAATCTACGAATCGTGCGGTTTTTTCACACACTCTCAATTCGGCCGTAAATATTAATTTCTTGGGCTTCTAAAATAGGGGAATGCCGGTCGCGAGTGCAGCATGAGGAGACCGACCGATGAGGAAGCGAAAGCGTCCGGCCTGATCCTGGCCGGACGAGTGGCAAGAGTTGAAAGCGAACGTGAGCGGGAACCTTATGGCAACACTGGCCGGGTTGCAGAGTGCATTGACTCGATGGATGGAACTGCAGGCGGGCGCGCAAACGTTGCTGGGCTCGCACGCGAGCGAGGGGTTATGTGTCCCAGCAGGCGGCAGTGCCGGAGGGGTGTGGACACGGCGATGCACGATCGCCTGCGAGCACGGTAACTCGGGTGCGAGGGACGCCCAGCTAAACCGGACTGGGTGTTCGACGCCTTGGCATTACTGCTCGCCGCAAGCTAACTGCCGCGAGCGTTCAGGAGCGCAACGGCGCGCATACGGTGGTGACCCAAGTCCTGGCCAAATGGCCCCGCATGCACCGCCTGTTTGCGGATTGCGGACCGACATGACTGGTGCGCACGCACCAACAAAAAAGGGTAGCTCGATCAGGCTTCGGTGCGGCTACTCAAAAAGACGGAAGGGTAATGAGTCCGTTCGAGGGCTGATGGTTCGATTGGATTGCTGGCAGGAATGGAATGGACGTCAGTCAGCCTTGCTGTATAACTGCGCGGGCCAAGTGACAACATGGGGCAAGCTCAGACGGCGTTCCAACTCGGCGATAATGCTTTCGACCCGTTCGGGACTGTCGTAGAACTCGACGACAAGCGGTAAATCCATAGACAGATCCATTAGCGATGCTGTGTGGACCTTGCCGTCCGGCCCGAAACCGGAAAGCCCTCTCATGACGGTAACGCCGGCCACCTTGGCATTGTCGTGCAAGTACCGGATGATCTCGGCCAGCAGGTGCTCCCCTTCGCGGGTGTAGATCCGCGCTACCGTGACAGATTGAGTTGCCATAACCAGTTCCCCGCGAAAGAACCCAGCCAAACCACCAAAGCGCCGAACAAGGCGTTGATTGCGAACAGACCCAATAGCCCGTGGAACGCGGGCCGGATCTCCGACAGTGCCAGCGCAAGCCACAAGGTCGAACCCACGGTCAGCAGCCCAAGCATCATGATCAACGCAATGGCTCGAAGCTGTGGTGCGACGCCGAGGTAATGGAACAGGAAGCCGGCGGCGGTCGCGAGCGCGAAGGCGCCCGCCAAAACCAGCAGTAACTGGCCGTATGGCAGTCCATGCCCCCACAAAGGGTAGACATCGCTCGCGAACAGCGTCCGCCCCCAAACGAGGCCGAACCAGACCGCGGCGACACACAGTACGGTGCTGAGGAAGATGTTCAGGAACGCCTTCAGGATATCGCCCTGCTCGAACAGGTAGAGCGTTTCGAGCGCAAAGGTCGAGAACGTCGTGTAGGCGCCCAGAAAGCCAATCAAAATAGCCGCCCGATACTCCGTGGCCAGCGCGAAGCGCTGCAGCATCAACTCGGTCAGCAACCCCATCAACATGCACCCGGACACGTTCACGACCAGCGTCCCGTGCGGGAAATTGCGGCCGAGCAGCGCGTAAATGCCGTTGGCGACAAGAAAACGGGCGACGGCACCCGCAGAGCCACCCAAGGCGATCGCGACCAGTTCTCTCATCCGCTGCTCCGCATCTCTCCCCAGCGCGTTGAATTCCGCCGGCGCCATTGTAAGCCCTCGGCGCAGTGAATGCGCTGCTCCCGGGATACCTCGAAGCGGGCCCAGTGGGTCGGGCATGAACCCGACGACAACCTCAATGAAAATCCCGCGACTGAACCTCCAGCCCGCCCAGCCAGTCGCCGAGATCGGTCAGCTTGCCGGCGAGCAGATGCAGCACGCCTTCTTCCTGCTGCACCGTACCAGCGACTAGCAGGACTCGGGATTGCAACAAGGCTTTGCGCTGCGCCTCGGCGGTGCTCGGCCAGACGATCAGGTTCACATGACCGGTCTCGTCCTCGATCGTGACGAAGGTGACACCGGCAGCGGTCTGGGGTCGCTGGCGGCACAGCACCAGCCCGGCAACCCGCACCGCCGCGCCATTCCGCAACTCCCACAAATCCTGTGCCGTCCGGATGCCGGATTGTTCGAGACGCGGGCGCAGCAAGGCCAGCGGATGGCGGCGCAGACTCAGGCCGGTCGAAGCATAGTCGGCGACGATATCCTCATGCTCGCGCGGCGCGCGCAGCAGCGGCACTGCCTCGTCGCGGGCCGGCTCGGAATACAGCGGCGTCGGCGCCTCGACGCCAGCCGCTTCCCAGAAGGCCCGCCGGCGGTGGCCGGTCAGTCCGTGCAGCGCATCGGCCGCGGCCAGACTCTCCAGATCGCGGCGATCCAGCGCCGCGCGCAGGGCAAGATCCTGCACGCCGGCATAGGGCCTCACGGCACGTGCGGCAAGGATCCGTCCGGCACCCGCCCGCGACAACCCTTTCACGAGCCGCAGCCCGAGCCGCACGGCGGGATGGAGCTGTTCCGGCGGTTCCAGCGTGCAGTCCCAATCGCTGTAACGCACGTCCAACGACCGGATCTCGACACTATGACGCATCGCATCCTGAATCAACTGTGACGGAGCGTAAAAGCCCATCGGCTGGCTGTTCAGCAGCGCGCAGACGAAAGCTGCCGGGTGGTGGTGCTTCAGCCACGCGGAGGCGTAGGCCAGCAGCGCGAAACTGGCCGAATGGGATTCCGGGAAGCCATACTCGCCGAAACCGCGGATCTGCTTGTAGATCTGCTGCGCGAAGTGGTCCGAATAGCCGCGTGAGCGCATGCCGTCCAGCAATTTTTGCTCGAAGCGGTCCAGCTCCCCGCGGCGGCGCCAGGCCGCCATCGCGCGGCGCAACTGGTCGGCCTCACCGGCCGTGAAGCCGGCGGCGACCATCGCCAGCTGCATGACCTGCTCCTGGAAGATCGGCACGCCCAGCGTGCGTTTCAGCACTTTTTCGACCACCGGACTCGGGTAGGTCACCGGCTCCTTGCCGCTGCGACGGGCGAGGTAAGGATGAACCATCTCGCCCTGGATCGGGCCCGGCCGGACGATCGCGATCTCGATCACCAGATCGTAGTAATTCGCGGGCTTGAGCCGCGGCAGCATCGTCATCTGCGCGCGCGATTCGACCTGGAACACGCCCATGCTGTCGCCCCGCTGCAGCATCGCATAAACCGCCGGGTCTTCGGGCGGAATGGCGGCCAGCGACCATGGCCGGCCGGTGCTGGTTTCGAGATAACCCAAGGCCTTGCGGATCGCCGTCAGCATGCCGAGCGCGAGCACGTCGACCTTCAGCAACCCCAAGGCCTCCAGATCATCCTTGTCCCACTGGATCACGGTCCGCTCCGGCATCGTCGCGTTCTCGACCGGCACCAGATTCGACAGTTCGTCGGCGGCGATCACGAAACCGCCGACATGTTGCGACAGGTGACGCGGGAAGCCGATCAGCTGCTGCGCCAGCGACAGCAGTCGCCGGGTCGTCGCGCTGTCGGGCGACAACCCAGCCTCTTGAAGGCGAGCCGCCAGCGTCTCGGACCGGTCCCAGTAATCCAGCGTCTGCGCCAGCGCATCGACCTGTGCCAGCCCCAGGCCCAGCGCTTTCGCGACATCGCGCACCGCGCTCTTGGCGCGGTAGGTCGTCAGACTGGCCGCCAGCGCGGCGCGGTGCCGACCGTACTTGCGATAGATATACTGGATGACTTCCTCGCGCCGCTCGTGCTCGAAATCGACGTCGATGTCGGGTGGCTCGTCCCGCTCCCGGGAAATGAAGCGCTCGAACAGCAAATCCAGCCGTCCCGGATCGACCTCGGTGATCCCCAGGCAATAACAGACGGCCGAATTTGCGGCCGAACCGCGGCCCTGGCACAGGATGCCGCGCTGTCGCGCGAACCCGACCACATCGTGAACCGTCAGGAAGAACGGTTCGTAAGCCATATCCGCGATCAGCCGCAGTTCGTGCTCGACCTGCTTCAGCACCTTATGCGGCGCACCATCCGGCCAGCGCAGCGCCAACCCATCCTCCGTCAGATGCCGCAACCACGAGGTCGGGTTATGGCCTTCCGGCACGAGTTCCTGCGGATACTCGTAGCGCAGTTCGTCCAGGGAAAAACGACAGCGCTCGGCGATGCGCATCGTTTCGGCGAGCAGTTCCGCCGGGTAGATCCGGGCCAGGCGACGCCGCGGGCGCAGGTGCCGCTCGGCATTCGGAAACAGCGCATAACCCAGTTCGGCAACCGGCCGCTTCAAGCGAATCGCGGTCAACGTGTCCTGCAGGATCTGCCGTTCACGGCGGTGCATGTGCACGTCGTTGCAGGCAACCGGAGGCAGCCCAACACGAACAGCCAGCGCCTGCAATTCGGCAAGGCGCTGACGATCGCCGCCGTTCAGGAACAGTTCTACGGCGAGCCAGGCGCGCCCTGGAAAGCGCTGCGCCAGCCAGAGGCCGTCCGCGGCGGCCGGGCTGGCTTGCGGCAGCCAGATCGCCAGGCAATCCGTTAATGGATGCTCGGCCAACTGCTCGCGGTTCAAGCGGTAACAGCCCTTAGGGGCCTGCCGCCGGCCCAGCGTGATGAAGGCTGACAACTGTCCGTAACCGGCCCGGTTCGTTGCCAGCAGCACGAACTTGAGCCCGTCCTCAAGCCGGAACTCGCTGCCGATGATCAGCGGCAAGGCCTGTTTGCGCGCTTCCTGATGTGCCTTGACCACCCCGGACAGCGAGCATTCGTCGGTCAGGGCCAGCGCGGCATAGCCGAGCCGGGCGGCTTCTGCGACCAGTTCCTCCGGGTGGGATGCACCGCGCAGGAAGCTGTAATTGCTTAGCGCATGGAGCTCGGCATAGAAGATTCCCGAATCATCGAGATCCCCGCAATCATCCGAACAGGCCATGTAGATACCACCGGTCGGGACGCTCGAGTTCGCGGTAGATCCAGAGCTTCGCGCCGCGCCGGTCGGTCGCGACGTGGTAGTCACGACGGATACCGGCCGCGTCCCACCAGCCGCTCTCGATGCGTTCGGGCTGCGGTCGAATGACGGCCAGTTCGCCGCACGGCACCGGCCGCGGCCGGGCAAGCAGCCATAGCGGACGCGGTGCCAACACGGACGGTATCGCCAGCGCTTGCGCGGTACCGCTGCAGGCCAGCTCCGGCCGATGATCGGCGCGAAGCACCAAAGGCTTGAGCGCCTGCGGGCCGAGCCGGGCCTCCAGTTGATCGAGCAGTTGCTGCCAATCGGCCGCCTCATCGGCGCACTGCCCGAAAAGATCCGTCGCCACGGCAGCCCACGGCACGAGCGCCGCACTGGACACTTCGACGGCACAGACCGGGGCCGACAACGACAGCCGTCCCAGGCGCTCGTGCAGCAAGCGGCCGAAATGCGCGGCAGCGCGCTCGGGCCGGCGCGAACCCTGCTTCAAGCGGGTCGGCGGCCGGTCGCGATGCTCCAGGGCAAGGTGCAGGCGGGTCAGCCCGGCATCCCGTTCGTGCAGAAAGTCACTCAGACGCTGCAATAACAGCTCGATAGCCGGAAAGAAATAGGCCAAACGATCGGTTTCGGACGGCAGTTCGAACCGGGCATGGAAACAGGGCGGCGAGCGGAATTCGCGCAGCGGCATCGCGAGCAGGCCGGCGGCTCGATCCAGCCGCAGCAGCAACTCGGTACCGTAGCGCCGAACCAGACCCTCGCGCGGCAGCCGCCACAGATCGCGCAACGTCGCGAGCCCGGCCTTCAGCAAACGCTCGTGCGTGCGTTCATCGAGCCCCAGCGCAGCGCCGGGCAGATCGCCGAGGGCCGAACGTAACGCCTCGACGTGCTCGACCGCCGCCGCCCGTCCCCATCGAGCCAGCAGCGCACTGGCATAAGGGGACGGCGTCGCCGCGCACACCGCCCGGTGGCCTGAGGCTGCCAGCCGGTCCATCAAGTGGCTCGTCAGCACCTCCAGCCCACCGAACAGCTTCAGGCTGCCGCGGACTTCGAGCAGCAGGGCTGGCGCCAAATCGAGGCTGACCCACGGCGTAAAACCGAGCGCACAGCGGGCAAGGCGCTCCAAAGCCTGCCGCTCCCGGCCCGGATCGCGCTCGGCAATGACCAGGTCCGGACACAGCGCATAAGCCGCCGACAAAGGCAGGCCCGGTGCCAAGCCGTATCCGCTGGCGCAGAGATTCGTCGCGTGGAGCAGCGGCCGGCCTTTCACGGTCTCGATCACGGCGGCTGGCCGGTCAGCCGGCAGCACCGCCAGCACCTCCCGCGACAGATCCGGGAAGTGAGCGCACAGCCAGAGCGGACCCGGCGACTCCGAACACGCACTTCGGGGAACGTCCGGCAGGCTATCCGGGTTCCATAAAGGCGCAATTGCAATTTCAGCCAACATGGTTGGATCGCTCCGAAGCGTCTGCAATGAATCCGGCCTGGCGACTCATCCGTGGTAACTGCGACGTGACGGACGTATTCGAGGCTGGGGGGTAGGTACGAGATTTCGTCGAGGGCGGTACCCGGCTCGGAATCGATAGCCAACAGGCGAGTCAGCACGGGATATCGACCGGACGCCCCCCTCCGAGAGCCGCTTCCTCAATGGACGCGGTCCGAGCATCGCTCAGCCGACCCCGAGCCTCACCGCGCCTCCCACCCATCCGCCGCGCGCCTTGAGCACCCGCACCTCCAGCCCACCCTCCGCCGGTGCCAAGGCCAGTCGCAGCGCGGCCACCGTGCTGCCGGCGTGCTGTCCGTGAAACAGCACGCCGATCGTTCCGCCTTCTTCCGCTGCCAGTTGCAGGCGACGCAGCACCACCGGCTGGACCCGCCGTGGCCAGGCCATGACCAGCCCGGCGCCCGGATGACGCAGCAGCTTTTCCATGCTCCACCAGCGATCCGTGTCCGAATCCGGTATATCGACAACCAGCGTGCGCCGCAGGTCCAGCCCTTGACGAGCCAATGCCGGCGCATACGGCACGAACGGCGGCGCAATCCAGACCAGCCAGCGGCCGTCGCGGTTCAGTTGCCGCATCGCCGGCAGTAATAAACTCAGTTCGCCGATGCCCCAGACCGGTGCCAGAATTTCGATCAGCGCCGGACAAGGCCAGCCGCCGCCCGGCAATAGCCGGTCCAGTTCGGCAAAGCCGCTCGTGATGACCGGGAACGAGGCCTTAGGCCCGCCTTTGCCGCGCCAGATCCGGCGGTCGGTCCGCAACAGCGACTCCAGATCCACGTTCATGGCCACCTTCAGTCGATGCGGTTGCGGATCACGCCGACGACGACGCCTTCGATACTGAGTTCCTGCTTGCTCAAGTCCACGGCAAGCACCGGAAACTCCGGATTGGCGGGTTCCAGATAGGCCATCTCACCGGCCAGCCGCAGCGTCTTGACGGTGACCTCATCATGCAGCCGCGCCACGACGATCTGGCCACTACGCGCCTCGGCCGCTTGCTGCACGACCAGCAGATCGCCGTCGAGGATGCCGGCATCGCGCATGCTCGAGCCCTGCACCCGCAACAGGTAATCCGCCTTGTTCTGGAACAGTTCGGGACCGAGTTTGCAGTACTGCTCGACGTTCGCCTCGGTCATCAGCGGCCGGCCCGCCGCAACCTTGCCGATCAGCGGCAAACCGTCCCGTTCCGCTGCCTTTTGCAACAGGCGGATACCGCGCGAAGCCGAGGGTATCAGCTCGATCGCCCCCTTGCGCGCCAGCGCCTGCAATTGCTCGCGGACGCCGTGCGGGGACTTGAGGCCCAGAGCCCGGGTGATCTCGGCGATCGTCGGCGGGAACTCTTCCTGCTCGATGAACTGCCGGATGAAGTCGAGGATGTCCTGCTGGCGGGGTGAGAGCGGCCTCATGATCTATCCATAAAAACACTGTTCTTATGGACAGTCTACCGAGGCGCCGGCGGGGGTTCAAGCCGGGAAGCAAGCCATCCTCATACTCACCGGCCATTACTGGCACAACGGCACGCGGAGAGACACCGAAAGACTCCTCCAAGGGATGGCAGGCCACTCAGAGGGATCAGGTCATGGCGGCGGAGAGCCTCCGACGCAAGGTGCTCTCACGCTGCGCACCGGGACATGTCATCTCGATTACACATAGTGGCGCTATGGGTCCGTGGGGTCCGTGGGGTCCGTGGGGTCCGTGGGGTCCGTGGGGTCCGTGGGGTCCGTGGGGTCCGTGGGGTC
>SEYW01000023.1 GCA_004168015.1 Methylolobus aquaticus | reverse complement strand
CCTCTCGCCCCGCACCAAGCTCCCAGACCAAAAGCCCCAATCACTCAGCACCAGACGAGCCGCGCATTATCCAGAAACAGGATCGGGGTGTCAACACCCAAATCAAAAAAGACGGCGTTAAACAAACACGAGTTTCATCGACTGCTGCGTAACCGCGTCGCGCCAATGACTTAGCATGGCTACCCCCTTACATTGCGGCAATTCGCGGCAAAAGCCGGTGGAACGTGCCATCACCGACATCCCGGCTGTGCGCAGACGCTATCTCCCGCTTGCCTTGCCGCCCGCCTGCTGCGCCTCCCACTCCCTTGCCAGACGACTGCCATCAAAGTCCCCCAAGGAACCCGGCACCACACGAAATCCCGCCGCGAGTCCGGGACCACGCGCTTCGATCCGTCGATAAAGATACGGGGTGCACGGGAGCGGTGCATCCCAACAGTGCTGCCCTGTCGCTGGGCGATAGATCTGGAGGCCGCCCAAAGGAAATAGCAAGGTTTCGACGCTCGGATACGGCGTCTGATACACGAGAGCGGCTCGGGTCACTTTGCCTCTCCGCATTCGGTCGATCCGGTTTACGTAGAAGTCAGAAACCGCTACGCCGCTACCGAGGGCATCCCCCGGGAACGGTCGGGGCGTAGTGAATAACAGGGCAGCCGCGAACATAATCCCCAAGCCACCGACGAGTGCGCACCGCCCTGCCTGATTGCCGGCCTCACATTTGACCAGGCCCGCAGGCGCCGCAGGGGTGAGACGGGGCAGACCGCGGCCGGCGGCCAGCAGCCCCAAAATGCTGGTTGCCGAGAGAAAGCCGTAGGCGAAGCGCACATGCGGAGCTGTCACGAACCAGTAAACCAATGCCAGGAGCACGACCGTAAACGCAACCCAATAGTTACGCACGCATTCCAGCGCGCCTCGGCGCCGCATTAGTAGGACCACCAGCAGCGCGCTGATCGTGAAGGCCCAGGCCTGCGCCACCTGCGCCGAGAAGAATCGCGGCACCCAGTCGGCGAACCAGTTGCTGAAGCCACCCGCGATCAGTTCCCCTGGCCGATCGAAGCGGATTCGTGCCATCGATTCCACGTACGCCTTCTCGATCGCGACGACCTCCCGTGGCATCTTCCAGTCGACATCGAACCAATCGAGGCCCGGAAACGGATAGACGAGATACCCGGACAGGATCACGCTTCGAATCAGCTTCGGGGCCAGCATGACAACCCCGAGTGCCGCCACGGAGGCCAACAACCCCCGCCCGGCGGCCTGAGCGCGTTGCAGGGTGAAAGCCGCCGCCAGCAACAGCAGGGGCAACACACTCCATTTCAAGCCGACCGAGAACAGGGCCAGGATCGCAATCGCCATGAAGAGCGCGCGAGTCCCCCGCACGTCGCGCTGCCGCTCGATATAGCGGCAACCCAGTGCCAGCGTGACCAGAACGAAGACGGCCGAGGGCTCATCGCCCGAGTCCGAAACGATGTAGTTCCCAAGTTCCAGCAATGGCAGCATCACCAGCGCCCGGAACAGATTGCTCGGCGTCCGCCCTGCCCCGCCCCCGACCCAATCACGTAGTCCGCCGAACGCAAAGCAGAAGGCCCAGAACACGACGAATCCCATCAGCGCGTGCAACCGATGCGGTAACAGGAACGAGAAACCGAAGAGCGCCGCTGGCTGGAACCACAAATAGTCGACCGCGAGCGGAGCCAGCAGGTTGCCCAGCCCGGGCACGACACCATACTCGCTGATCCAGCGAATCGAGGGCGCATGATAGTAGGCAGTGTCGGAGTGGAAGACCCGGGTCAGGGTGCCGTCCACGACGATCGCACTCTTGATGAGCAGCACCAGGAATACCAATGCCGCCACCGCCAGCTCCCAGCGGCCACTGGCGATACCTCCCGCCCAGCTCCGACGCAAACAGTCCAGATGATGACGGCAGATCCACAGCAAGATGATCGCCACCACTGCGACGATGACATTCGCGGCCAGGCCGATGGGCATCGCAAGCGATAGATAAGCGGTGAGGACGGCAATCTCGGCCAGGCCAATCAGCGGCAGAACCGACAGCGGCACGGGCGAAGCGCGGTCGTCGGCAGAAGCGTCGATCGCGCCGACGCTCGCCCACCCGAAGGCGAAGCAAAGCGCGGACATATAGACCCAAGCTAGGGCAATCGTCAGCATGAGAAGGGAGAAGGCAGATCAAAAAGGCGGCCATTGTGGCGAGCGGCCGTAGGCCTGTCCACGTGCCCGGCCGGCGACGAACACCTAGGGGGATCGCCCGGCGGAGCGCTGCTACGGCCGTGTTACCATCGGAGTGACAGTCCTCGTTACCAAGGAGCCATCAGAGATGAGCCAGCGAATTATTATGCGCACCGGCGAAGCGCTCGTTGCCGGCGGCCCGCCGGGTACGGCTGCCGAGCCCGAAGTCATCATCGGTGCACTCGACGGCCCCGTCGGGACGGCGATCGCCACACTCACCGGCGATCAGGTCCAGGGGCATACCCGGGTGTTCGCGATTCTGAACACCGACATACAGGTTCGGCCAGTGACCTTGATGGTCAGCAAGGTCACTGTCAAGAACAGCCGCTACACCAACATCCTGATGGGAACGGTTCAGGCCGCGATAGCCAACGGCGTCCTCGACGCCGTGCGGAGCGGCGACATTCCCAAGGACCAGGTCGACGAACTCGGCATCATCGTGTCCGTTTGGTTGAATCCCAGCGTGATCACCGACGACAAACTCGACCACAGAATCCTGTTCGACATCCACCGGGAAGCCATGTCGAAGGCTTTGCGGAAGGCGCTGCGCAATGAACCGACCATAGACTGGCTACTGGAAAACCAGGAAAACATCACCCACAAATACTTTCAGATGGGGCTGGACGGCAAAATCTAGCAGCACCCTGCGCGGGGCCGCCATCGCCCGTGCCGGCCAGGCTGCGGTTCCCCATGGCGCTGCGACCACGGCGTTCGGGCAGATGCGGCACGCGGGCTGGCTGACATCAATCGCGATCGCCGCAGCCTGTTCGCAGCTTCCGGCCAACGCCAGCGACCCGACGGGTCTCCTGCCCCTGCTCGGGCTGCACCCCACCGAGTGGACGTCGCTGTCGTCCAGGGGGCTGACCTTCGGCGGCTGGATCAGCGGCGGCATCACCCTCAATAACCTCTCGCCATCGAACAACTTCAACGGCCCGGTTACCTTCGGCTCGCGCAACGGCGAGCCGATGCTCAATCAACTCTACTTCTTCCTCGAACGGGCAATCCAGGTCCAGGGAGATCACTGGGACTTTGGCGGGCGCGCCGATTTTCTCTACGGCACCGATGCCATCTACACCCAAACCTACGGCTCCCCGTTCGGGACCTGGGATTACTATCTCGCCAAAGGATGCAACGACGAGAATACAAATTGCAGCATCCGCTTCTACTCCGCGGCGGTCCCCCAGGTCTATCTGACGATCAGCGCCCCGGTTGGCAACGGTCTGGAAGTACGCCTCGGTCATTTCTACACGCCGTTTGGGTACGAGGCCGTCAAGGCACCGGACAACTTCTTCTATTCCCATGCCTACACGATGCAATACGGGGAACCCTTCACTCACACCGGACTGCTGGTCCGCTATCCCGTGACGCGGAACATCGGCCTGGGCGCCGGCAGCGCGACCGGCAACGCCGCGAACGGTTGCACCTGGCGCCGCTCGCCCTCCGGCGAGCCGGTCCGTGCGGGCCCCTGCCTCAGCGGGGGCGGCTGGGATGGTGACTTCAATTCAGGCCTGAATGCGTGGTCTTTCATGGGCGGCGTCCAGTACACCAGCGACGACCAGGCCACCCAGGTCTCGGCCAAGGGCACCATCGGACCGACTTCGGCGGAGAATCGGAATGACTGGGGTTTGATCAGCCTGATCCTGCAACAGGATTTCGGCGAGAACTGGCATTACGTGCTGCAACACGACCGGGGATTCGCCGACCGCGCCGTCCTTGACCAACAGAATGCGCTGCGCAATGCCACCTGGTATGGCGTCAACCAGTATCTGTTCTACGACTGGAGCGACCGTCTCTCTGTCGGTATTCGCGCGGAATGGTTCAGGGACCAGAACGGATTCCGTGTTTGCCAGGACCCCGGGCCGACCGTAACCGTCTGTCCGAATCCTCTGGCGGGAATCCCCAATGGGGCGGGCAACAGCTATTACGCGGTCACCGCGGGTCTCAAATGGCGTCCGTTGCCGTGGGTGGCGATTCGGCCCAGTGTCCGCTTCGACAAGTCCGCCGACATAAACGCCTTCGGTTACGATCCGACGACCCAGGCGGGCACGGCTTCCAGCCAGGTGCTTGTTGCCACCGATGTCATCGTGAACTTCTGAACAGGGCGGGCGGATCACCCAGCCAACGCATTATGCGAGCGGCTCGAAGCGCGTTTCGCGGACCAGAAACACCGCGGTCAACAGCGACACCGTGGCCGCCGCGGCAATCCAGTAGGCCGGGCTGACCGGATTTCCGGTTCCGACGATCAGGGCAGCCGCAATCAGCGGAGTGCTGCCGCCGAAGTACCCGATGGAGGCGTTGTACGCGAACGCCAGACCGGTGCAGCGCACCGGCGCCGGTATCAACTCAACATTCGCAGCCACGGTCCCGCCGCTGACCAGCCCCATGATGACCGCGAAACCGGCCTCACCCAGCGCGATGTGCCACTCGACGGGGCTATGGATCAGGTGGAATAGCGGAATCGCAGCGCTGGCCAGCAAACCCAACGCCACGATCATGACGGGTCGTCGACCATAACGGTCCGACAGCCACGCGGCTAATGGCAACACCAGCAGCATCAGGGCCATCGCCGCCGAGTTCAGTCGCAGCGCCAGCCCTTCCGGCACCCGGTCCATGTCGCGGATGTAAGTGACCGCGTAGACGAAGGCGGCATAAAAGCCGACGCCGGCGCCGACATTCAGCAACGCGGTCCGAACGACCGGCCAGCGATAGCGCCCGAAGACGTCCCGGACGGGTGACGGCGAGTGACTCGCGAGGACCGGTGCATGCAATCCGGCGCGGAGCCAATAGCCCATCAACGCGACCAGGCCGCCCAGCGCAAAGGGCACACGCCAGCCCCACGCGCTAAGTTGCGCCTCATCGAGCATGCCAGTCACCAAAGCACCAACACCGGACCCGAGCAGTATGCCGGCCGACGCGCCCCAACTGCCCCAGACTGCCGTCAGGGCGCGCCGATTGTGCGGCGCATGTTCCACCAGGAAGATCAGGGAACTCGTGTACTCGCCCCCGACAGACAGCCCCTGGACGATACGCAGTGCGACGATCGCGACCGGTGCGGCGATCCCGATGTCGGCATAGGTGGGCAACAGCGCCATCAATACCGTCGGGCAGGCCATGGCCATAACCGACAGCATCAACGCGCGCTGGCGGCCGACCCGGTCGCCGATACGCCCGAACAACAATCCGCCCAAGGGACGCACGAGAAACCCGGCGGCAAAAGCCCCGAACGAGGCGATCAGCGACACTGACGGACTCTCGGCCGGGAAGAACAGCTTCCCGATAACCGTCGCGAAGTAACCGTAGACGGCAAAGTCGTACCACTCCATCACGTTGCCGATCAGGCCGGCGAGGATGATGCGCGGCAGCGGCGCCGATGGGGCCGCGCTGGACGCGGCCGGCGGGATCCTGGTCATAAAGCGAGTACGTCAAGAATGGGCGGGCTTTTGACGCGGACGCATCGCAACAGCCCTGGCCCCGAAGCGACTACCCGACCGGAAGCCCCGGCCGGATCCTGCCTCGGACGACGAGGTCATCAGTTTAACCCGCCGCCCCCCTCCCGACCTGACTTGCTACTTGCAGGAGTGACAGCGCCGCGAGAATCCTCGGAGCGACTCACTGCACATGCAGTATCAAACGGTGCCCAGGGCCGGCAAGACCCCTGGCATTGGGCTCACGGTAGGGCGTCGCGGTCACCGTGTGAGTGCCACGCTCCATGCCCCGCCACCAGGCGCTGCAGGGCGCACTGGCTGAAGCATCGAGGCGCCTGATGCAGTACGGAGCGCGATTCTCGACCTGATAATTCGGCCAGATACTGTACGAGTACAAAAGGCTGCCCACCTCACCCTCGATGTTGGCCCGCAGGCTATAGCGCTCAGGCAATGCAGAGCGCGCTACAGTGAGTTCCGGGGACGTGATGGCTCCGTACCCCGGCACGTCGAGACCGGTGCGAACGTCGAACAATGCGAAGCTCGCCACATCGCCCAAGGCTTGGGTTGCGACCACCTGTACCGTCAGCGTGACGGGCCGTCCCGCTTCGCCAAGCCCTCCGGCGAGACGGTAAGGGGTGGCAGTAACGACGTGCGTGCCAAGCTGCATGCCGTCTCGCCACGGATGGCATATCCGCCGAGCATCCCCCGCGATACAGTACGGCCGGATACTCTCGGTACGGTAGGCCGCGTTGTCGTTAAAGGAAAAGACGACACTGCGCACCGCGCTGCCGGTGTTCGCCCGAAGGGCGTACAGGAGCGGCAACTGGGCCTGATCAATGGTCAGCGTCCCGCCGGGAAGCGCCTCGTAGCCCGGCAGATCGAGCCCCACCAGGCTGTCGACCAGACTGAAACTCCGAACGGTGAATTCCTCGTCCTCCGGCGGCGGGGGCGGGGGCGGGGGTGGAGGAGGCGGCTCCGGCACGTAAGTGAGCTTGTAAATGGCGCCGGCCGTCGCGTCCGAGATCAACAGATTACCCGACAGGTCCGGTATCACGTCCACCGGCCGGCCCCAGGCGACCTGGGTGGTGTCGTCGAGCCACCCCTTCACGAGATCCATCTGCTGCCCCGGCTTGCCGGTAACGCTATCCCACGGGAAATAGATGACCTTGTAGCCCGTCTTCAGGGTACGGTTCCATGATCCCCGCAAGGCGACTACGGCACCATCGCGATATTCCTCCGGCACACCGCTGCCCTGCAGAAAGGACAGACCGAGTGGCGCCGAATGGGCGGGAATGCCCTTGTCGACGCGGGTGAACACGGTCTCGGGAAAGACGCTCCAGTCCCGATTGTTGTTGTAGTCCGGATCGAACGGCATGTCATCCAGTCCCGCTGCCGTGTCCGGATTCGGATTTGCGAAGGGCCAGCCATAATTGGCGCCGTCGCGAATACGAATGAACTCGTCCGGCGGATGGTCATCGACATAGGACTGAATCACACGACCATAGTCGTCGACTCCATCGCCGGTTATGTCGCCGTGATGGGGATAGGGGATATTGTCGCGGTTGTTCACGACAACCCACAGGTCGTCCGTCCCCGGGACGAACGCCAGACCTTCGGCATTCCGCAGGCCGCGCGCCAGCAGTTGGCCAGGCCCGTACGGGGTATCGGCCGGTGCTTCAGCACGGTAGTCGTAGCGGTAAATTGCGCAGCGAACCGGATCGCTATAGGCGTCCGATGCCGAGGCATTCGTCACCGAGGCAATCGACACGTACAGATTGTGGGCGCGGTCGATAGCGATGTTCTTCAACTGATGCCCATAAGCCCCATTGAGTTCGGGGCTGCTGGAATCCGGAAGATTGGCCACGACCACCTGCCCCGTTCCGGCGGTGGCATCGCCGCTGACATACCCGAAGCGCGTAATCTGGTGCGACTCGGCAACGTAGACGAAGGTCTCCGTGCCGATCGTGTGAAACACGATATCGTGAGGGCGGCGCAGCCCCGAGGCGTAGTTCGACACGGCTACGGTGCCATCGGGATTCGTGACTACGCGTTTGACCGTACCCGAACCCGGATGCGAGACAAACAAGTCCCCATTGGGCGCGACTGCCATGAACCGCGCACCGTCCACGCGCGTCAGCAGGCTGATACGAAAATTCGGTGGTACGGTCAGAGATCGCGGCACGTCGAAGGGCGGCGTAGCATATTCTGCCGGGACCTCGAGTGGGGTTACTACGGATGCGGCCGGCGGCGCGCCGGAAGCCGCCATGGGCACCAGTAACGCCAGGGCCACAAGTAGATCAGGACGCAGCGATCTGCGCATGACTTCGAACATAAGGCAACCCCCCGTTGTCTTAATTCGCAGAACATGGAATCGAAACCGAATCGCCCGATCACACGGTTTGTGCGGCGGATTGGGCGACTGTTCCCCGGCACTTAATCCGGGTGATCCCGGATATCAGCGACTGGCACCGATATGCCGGCGCAAACACGATGACTCCATTGGATTAGCATGGATCCATCGCGGAACCTCGCAAAACCTTTAGCGCCCGTACGGCGTCGCGGGCGTCATTAAAATGAAAGCTTGACGACGGTTGGATTTGAAGACCCTCCGCCCCCCGGGAAGGTAACGGCGACATCCCGTCCGTGCGTCGAAAAGGTCGTCGCATTGCGATACGGCCGAGACCGCACTGCGCCTGTCCGTCGCACGATAAGCAAAGGGCCATACAGCGTCAACCCGTTCCGCCGGTGTATGAATTGTTTCCCGACGCGGATTCCGTGCCGCGTGTCCAGTGGCCGTTGTTGCGGCTTATTCCCGGGAAGATTTCCCGCGAATGGCGGTTGGGTATCGACGCATTACGTTCTTCAGCTTGCGAGATACCCAAGGCGCAAACGGCCTGCAGTTCAGTGCCGACCCGGCGCTCCGGACCGTGATTTCCAGTCGGCCACGAGCCGCGTCACCTCGGCTTTCTGTTCCGGCGTCAACGCCTTTTCGACCGCCGCCGCATCCGTCTGGGCACCCGCCAGCCGATACCACTTTGCTGCCTCCACCACGCTCCGCTCGACGCCACGCCCCTCACGGTACAGGGTGCCGAGATTCTGCTGTGCCTCGGGATTGCCCTGTTCGGCAGCGCGTCGGAACCACAGCACCGCCTGGGTCGGGTCCGCCGGAACCCCCTGCCCATCCAGGAACAGGAAAGCCAGATTGAGCTGCGCCGCAACGATCCCGAGTTCGGCGTCCCGCCGGTACAATGCGGCGGCTCTCTCGAAGTCACCCGAGGAGTAAGCCTGATCGGCCTCCGTCAAACCCGGATGGTCGTCGCCTGCTGCAGCCCATCGCGTTGGCGCCAAGGCCGCCAACAGCAGTAGCCCCCGCAGTAAGCCCGAAAAGCGGTGCGTCATGTGCAAGCTCCCCTCCGCAAAATGCGGGAGTGTACAAGACCTCGCCGCCGCAGTTCACCTCAACGCGGCCCAAGGCGGTGTCGCGCGCAGCAGGTCAGGCGGCGCACCTGCCCGCCCGGGGTGCTCGGCCGCTTCCGCTGTCCGCCGCGCCCCGATGTCACGCCTGCGAAACGGGATTTCAATCCCGAGGGCGCGCAGGGTCACGATGGATTTCGAGGGCAGCCGCGAGGGCCCAAACCAGGTCAGTGCGTACAGAGATCAACACCGACCAACTCACGGGCTCGCTGGATGGCTTCTTCGTGCAGCTCGGGAAGGGGGGAATCGAACAACGGACTCTGCATGCCCAGCGCTTCCCATTTTTCCCGCGCCAGGCTGTTGAAAGGTTCCAGTTCGACGCTCTCCAGGTTGGGAAATGTCCGGGCAAAGTCACCCAACGAGCGCAGCACGGCATCATCGTCGGTGAAACCGGGGATCAGCACGTAGCGCAGACGCACCGGTGTCGGCTGGTCGCGGAGCGCGGCAATACTGCGCTGCATGGGCTTCCCGCAGGCCTTGCAGAGCCGCGTGGCATCGGCCTCGGGCTTGAGCGAACACATCATCAGATCGACCGCCGCTGCCGCCGCCAACACCTTCTCCGGAGTCGCACAGGCCGAGGTGTCGAGCGCGACATGCCAACCCTCGTGCCGTGCCGCCGCACACAGCGCCATCACGAAATCGAACTGCAGCAGCGGCTCCCCGCCGGTAATGGTCAAGGCGGGGCGCGACAGAAAGGAGCGGAACCGCTCCAGCCGGCGCATCAGGTCGTCGAGCGTGATCAGCGTGCCGCCGGCCGCATCCCAGGTCTCCGGGTTGTGGCAAAACAGACAACCGACCGGACAGCCCTGCATGAACACGACGGCCCGGGTTCCCGGACCATCGAAGGTACTGAACGACAGGAGCTGGTTGATCCGGCCTTGCATGCGGCTACATGCGCTCGAAGATCGTGCGTTCGATGACTTCCTGCTGCTGTTCCCGGCTGAGACGATTGAACCGCACCGCGTAACCCGAGACCCGAATCGTCAGATTGGGGTACTTTTCCGGATGATCCATCGCGTCGATCAGCATCTCGCGTCCGTACACGTTCACATTCATGTGATGGCCGCCCGCGCCGAAATACCCGTCGATCAGACTGATCAGGTTGGCGCGGCGTGATGCCTCGCCGTCGCCCAGCGCCCGCGGGGTAATCGAGAAGGTATAGGAAATGCCGTCGCGACAAATGTCGTATGGCAGCTTCGCGACCGAACGCATCGCCGCGACCACCCCGTTCCGCTCCCGGCCATGCATCGGATTCGCCCCCGGCGCAAAGGGCTTGCCTGCCTCGCGCCCGTCAGGCGTTGCGCCAGTCTTCGAGCCATAGACCACATTCGACGTAATGGTCAGAACCGACAGGGTCGCATTTGCCCGGCGATAAATCGGCTGCCGGGACAGCAGGTCCTGAAAGGTGCGGACCACCCGCACGGCCAGGCCGTCGGCCCGGTCGTCGTCGTTGCCGTAGGCCGGGTACTCCCCGACGACCTCGAAACGCTCCGCGAGGCCGCTCGCGTTGCGCACCGGCCGGACCCGCGCATAACGCACCGCCGCCAGCGAATCGGCCACCACCGACAGGCCGGCCACCCCGAACGCCATGTTGCGGTTCGGGACCGAGTTGATCATGGCCATCTGCACACGTTCGTAATTGAACTTGTCGTGCATGTAGTGGATGCAGTTCATGGTCCGGCTGTACAGCGTCGCGAGCCATTCGAGCACCTTCTCGAAATTGGCCCAGACGCTCTCCCACTCCAGGTAGTCGCCCGATAATTCGGGCACATCGACCACTGGCTCGCCGGTGAACTCGTCCCGCCCGCCATTCAGGGCCAGCAGCAGCGCCTTCGCCAGATTGACCCGGGCCCCGAAGAACTGCATGTCGTAACCGATACGGGTCGCGCTGACACAGCAACTGATGCCGTAGTCGTCACCGAAGATGGGACGCATCAGGCCGTCGTTCTCGAACTGCAGCGCCGAGCTTTCGATAGCCATCTCGCTGCAGAACTGCCGAAAGCCCCTGGGCAGACGCGGGCTCCACAGAACGGTCAGGTTGGGCTCGGGGGACGGGCCGAGATTACGCAGGGTCTGCAGCCAGCGAAAGTCCGTTTTCGTCACCAGCGGCCGGCCGTCCTCGCCCATCCCGCCCAGCGATTCCGTGACCCACGTGGGATCGCCGGCGAAGAGCTGCTCGTATTCGGGCGTGCGCAGGTGGCGCACCAGCCGCAGCTTGATCGTGAGCTGGTCGATCAGTTCCTGGGCTCCGGCCTCGTCGAGCCGGCCTTCGGCCATATCCCGCGTGATATAGATATCGAGAAAAGCGCTGTTGTGGCCGAAGCTCATCGCGGCGCCGTTCTGCTCTTTCACCGCGCATAGATAGGCGAGGTACAGCCATTGCACCGCCTCTTGCGCGGTCTCGGCCGGGCGGCTGATGTCGCAGCCGTACGCGAGGCCAAGCTGCGCCATCCGTTCCAGCGCCCGTATCTGGTCGGCGATGTCCTCGCGTGTGTGGATCGCGAATTCATCGACGTTGTCCATGCGCTGCAGGTCGTCCTCCTTGTCCTGCATCAGTCGCGCCGTGCCGTACAGAGGCACGCGGCGGTAGTCCCCAATCAGCCTGCCGCGACCATACGCGTCCGGCAGGCCGGTGATCAGCCCCAGTTTTCGCGCCTGCCGCATCGCCGGCGTGTAGTTCCGGAAAATGGCCTCGTTTTGCGTGCGCCGATAGCGCGTAAAGATCTTCGCCATCGCAGGATCGGGCGTGGCGCCATACGCCTCGCAGGCGGCCTCGACCATCCGCCACCCGCCCCAGGGGTTGACCATGCGCTTCAGCGGCTGATCGGTCTGCAGGCCCACGATAACTTCGAGTTCCTTCGCGATATAGCCCGGAGGCCAAGCCGTGATACCGGCGACGCGCTTGGTATCGATATCGAGCACCCCGCCCTTGGCCCGTTCCTGGCGCATCAAGTCCTCGCACGCGGCCCACAGTGCGGCCGTGCGCTCGGTGGTCTTCGCCAGAAACGCATCGCCATCGTAGTAGGGCGTGTAGTTTTCGCGGATGAAATCAGCGACCTCAACGCGCTTCTTCCAGAGCGTGCCATTGAAACCGCGCCACGCGACGCCGTTGTGCTGCATATCCACGATCATTCCTCGATTTCGTTATCAGACTATCGGAGGGCGACGGCCAGACCGAGTCAGTGCGAGACCCGAAGCGCCTGTACAACGCCTGCAATAACAAGTCCCGTCTACCATCGCGCCAACCAGTCGTCGATGCCTTGGTCGATCAGTCGATAGACGTGGCGGAAGGTTTCGGCCGATCGACCGTACGGGTCCGGAATCTCGTGATCGGACCAATGGCCGAGGCAGTAGATGCGCCCGCGCGCGAAGGGGGCCCGTCTTTCCAGTTCCGCCTTGTGCCAGTTCTCCATGACCAGCACCAGCGATGAGTCCCGCAGCATGGACGTGCGGAGCGGCTGGGAGCGGTGCGTCGAGGCATCGATTCCGGACTGCACCAGCAACTCGGCCGCATCGGTGTAGATCTCTCGCCCGGGTTCAGCCCCGATGCCGGCCGACCAGCCCGTGGCTGCCAGGCCCTTCGACACGCGCCGGGCGTTCCACAAGGCCTCTGCCGTGGGACTGCGGCAGATGTTGCCGACGCAGACGAAAAGGACTCGATCCAACATGAGTCATCACTATACAGGTTCACACGATTCCGGGCGCCCACTCAGGCGGCGTTTTCGTGAGGAGGCGTCGCATCAACCCTGGCCGCGCGGTAAGCGCTCACACCCCTATTGTTGCGGGAGGGACCGGGGAGACGAGACACGCCGTGAAGACATCCTTGTCGGCTCGGCTGCGGGGTCCGTCCCGCATACGGTCCCGTCTCCCCGGTCCTCCTCCCGTTACCGATCCGAGGCGGTGTGAACGGTTACGCCGCGCACTGGATTTGGCAGAGGCCTCGGAACGGGCGCCCCGACCCTCTGCGAGGAGCGGTCGCACACTCGATCGGCTGGCATACCTCTCGCCCACGCCGCGCTCGCCGAAGAAACCGCTACCGGCTGCGCTTGAAAAGCATCGTGAAGACCGTGCGGGCAATGATCTCCAGATCCAGTTGCAACGACCGGTGACTGAGATAGTACAGATCGTATTCGAACTTTTCCTGGTAGGCAGCAAGATCCGACGTATGCCGGAACGCCACCTGTGCCCAACCGGTCAGTCCGGGTTTGACGTCCAGGCGTAGGCGATAGAACGGAATCTCGCCTTCGGATGCCTTAATGAACATCTCCATTTCCGGACGCGGACCTACCAGACTCATGTCGCCTTTCAGAACATTCCATAGCTGGGGAATCTCGTCGACATGGGTGCGCCGCAGAAACTGTCCGATACGCGTGATGCGCGATTCCTGTCGGTCATGCCAGTTTTCCGGGTCGCGGATCCCGACTTCCGGGCTTGCTTCGCGCATCGTGCGGAGCTTGTACATCGTGAAGGGCTGGCCGTGCTGGCCGATGCGCTGCTGCCTGAAGATCGCCGGCCCCGGCGATTCCCTGCGGATCAGCATTACCGCAACAAGAAGCACCGGCAAGCTGAGCACCCCCAGGAACAAAGCCACAGCCTTGTCCAACAGCGTCTTGAGATGCGCCTGAGCAAAGCGGTTGCTGCGCAGGCATTCTTCGATCAACCAGCCGGCGTCGATCAAGTGATGCGGCACGCGCCCCGTAATGGCCTGATAAAGCCCGACCGCCGAAATCAGATGCACACCATTCAGGCGTTCGCGAACCAGCAATTCATTGACCTTGTGATTAGCGCGCGAATCGAGCGCGTAAATCATCAGGGTGACATCCCGCTGACGCCGGATATCCGGGATGTCCAGGGGCCTCCCCAAGTAGTCGAGTGCGCTCGGAGCCTCGGCAGAAGGCTTCTCGGCGACATAACCGATCGTATTGAAACCGAGCAAATGCCCGGCCTGGAGCTCAAGGGCGATGCTGCGCATCAACAGGCGCGAAGCCGGTGTGTCCCCGATGATGATCGCATTGCGAATGAAGACCTGAAACCGAAAGAGCGATAGAGCCAGACGCGAAAGGTAGGTGAAGACGATCAGCAGCCCGGTGAACACCCAGAACTGCAAGGATGAATGAAAGAACGGATGTCCAATACTGCCTTGTATCTTCCCTATGACCGCCAGGATGAGACTGAAAATGGTGATTGCAACAAGCAGACGGATAGCAGCCCGATAGTGACGGAAATCCCTTACCGTGTAGTAGAGGTCCAATACGAATGCAATTGCAATAAACGGCAATATGAGATAAATAACCGTAAAGTGGGTACGGACGTACTCACCGAAAGTAATATTGCTTGACAGGACCTCCGAAAGGAAACCGGAGGCCAACAAGGCGAAGATGTCCATGACGGCCTGAATTGCGCCATCGTGTCTTTGAAATCTCTTACGCATTAACAACTTGAGACAAGGACCAGAGTGGGCCGCCAGGTTTTATTCACAGGATCTGGCGACATAAGGTAAACCCTTATACACACCCCAAAATAACTAGGAGTTTTCCTGTGCTACCGGCGAATTCTTAACCTGTCTTGAGTAATGTAGCACACGATGGAAGGCCACCGCGAACACCAGAACTCGGCAAGCTCGAGTGGTTATTCAGCACCCTATCGATAACCCCATGATCCCCAAAAAGAACCCAATCCAGGCTCGCCGAATGGGCTCGGCTCGTACAACAAAACCGATCCTCACCCTGTAGGAGCCCAGCCCCCTGGGCGAACCGACCACCGCCCCCGACCAAAACCCATTCGCCGAGAAGGCTCGGCTCCTACAAAAAAGACCGATCCCCACCCTGTAGGAGCCCGGCCCTCCGGGCGAACCAACCACCGCCCCCGACCAAAACCCATTCGCCTAGAGGGCTCGGCTCCTACAACAAAGCCGATTCGCACCCTGTAGGAGCCCGGTCCCCTGGGCGAACCAACCACCGCCCCCGACCAAAGCCTTTTCGCCGAGAGGGCTCGGCTCCTACAAAAAACCCGCGCCCACCCTGTAGGAGCCCAGCCCTCTGGGCGAACCGACCGCAGCCCCCGAACAAAACCCATTCGCCGAGAGGGCTCGGCTCCTACAAAAAAACCGACGCCCCTCCCTGTAGGAGCCCGGCCCTCCGGGCGAACCAACCACCGCCCCCGACCAAAACCCATTCGCCGAGAGGGCTCGGCTCCTACAAAAAAACCGACGCCCCTCCCTGTAGGAAGCCCAGCCCCCTGGGCGAACCAACCACCGCCCCCGACCAAAGCCTTTTCGCCGAGAGGGCTCGGCTCCTACAAAAAAGACCGATTCGCACCCTGTAGGAGCCCGGCCCTCCGGGCGAACCAACCACCGCCCCCGACCAAAACCCATTCGCCGAGAGGGCTCGGCTC
>SEYW01000022.1 GCA_004168015.1 Methylolobus aquaticus | reverse complement strand
GATGTTCCGTGAATTCGGTCAGCAAGGCCGTCGCAACTCCGACGTCTTTGGTGATATCAGTCATGGCGCCCTCATTTGAGTCGCCGAAGCGCCGTCCGCCACGCGCGCCAAGAAGTGTCTGCCGCGCGCAACGTTTCCGGGTCTCGCCTTCAAGTTGATAGCGGCGGCGAAATCCTGGCGCCACGTTCGCTGGACTGAACGCATTCCGGACTTATTAGACGGCGTGACGTTTGGCGATAGTATCCCGGTGACCGACCACCCACCGGAGTAGCGGCTGTTGACCACCTGACTCGGCCTACGAGCACAGCGCCATACGCCACTCTTGACAATCGCTCGTAAGGTATCTCACGCCCCCCGCATGACAAATCCGCTTACCCCCGAACGATCATGGCGTGTCGCAGCGCCACCTATGCGGATGAAAGAGACTTCGTGGTGGGAGGTTGCCGGTTGGGGTCGTGATAGAATGACTGGGCCAAATTCCAAACCTAATGTGACCCGCCGGACTGTATCGCACCTCAGATTGCGTCCATCGAGAGCGACCGCTAAACAGGCCGGGCCCTTCATGTCGCCCGTTACTGGACACCGTGCAAGACTCGGGAACCGGGCTGCTAGCTCTGGCAGCGGTTTGACCCCCGTTCGTTAAAGAGCGTCAACACTATATGGACTTGTTTATGGTTATCGCTTCTCACTTTTTCAAACTCATCGCGTTTCTCTGCCTTAGGCGGCAAGGTGGACTGCAGGTCGCGGCTGCCGTGGCGATCACCAGCCTGCTCACGTCCTTATCTCCCGTCAGCGCGGCAGAACCGGTTGTGGCGCGCACGCCCGTGCTCGACTGGAAGCCCTGTACAAAGCCTGCACAGAAGGGCTTTCAATGCGCCATCGCGCGGGTACCAATGAATTACTTCCGGCCGACCGGCAGGACCTTCAGGCTCGCCCTGATTAAGTACCCGGCAAGGGATCCGGCGCGCCGTATCGGAACGCTGTTCTGGAACCCTGGCGGTCCCAGCGATGCCGGCACCGAGTACCTGCCAGCGGCGATCCATGGCTTTCCCCACCGTGTCCGACGGCGGTTTGACATCGTCAGCTGGGACCCGCGTGGCATGGGTGGAAGCACCCGCCCCGTGGTTCAATGCTTCGACAGCCAGGCGCAGGAGGAAGCGTTTGTCGACGCCTGGTTTTCCGGGCTCGCGGCCATCCCGGTATCTCTACCGGAACTGGCACGGTTTAGCGATGCCCGAACCCGACTCAATAGAAAGTGTGTCCGCAGGGACCGCGAGTTGCTCGCGCACGTGTCTACCGCCGATAACGCACGCGATCTCGACCTGCTGCGGCAGGCGGTTGGCGAGGAGAAGGTCACCTACTACGGCACTTCCTACGGCACCTTCCTGGGAGCAACCTACCTGAACATGTTTCCCGACCGGGTACGGGCAGCCGTCCTGGACGGCGCCGTGGCACCCAGAGCGTGGGCAGGCAACGACGGCGACGCGGCGATCCTGAGCACTTTCCTCAGGATCGGCTCGGACTTCGGGTCGATGGCCACGATCAACGAGTTTATGAACCAGTGCGGCCTGGTGGACAAAGCCAGCTGCGCGTTCTCGGCTGGATCTCCAACCGCGACCCAGCGAAAATGGGCTAGGCTGATCCGCCAGCTAAAGACGCAGCCCGTGATGACGGTGCCGATCCAGGGTCTCAGCCAACCCGTTGATGACCGGTCACTACTCGCGTACGCCTCGAGTAGTCTTTACATCCTACGTCCGCTGCCCGGCTTCGGTCGCTTTCCTGGCTGGGTCGCAGTCGGGAACAACCTGCAACAGGTGTGGGAGGAAGCGTTCAAGCCAAAGCCAGCTGGTGCCGGTAGCGTGTCTGATACCGGTGCCGCCGACGTAGTGACATCCGTGCAGCCGGTGTCCGCGCGCACGTACGTCACCAGCCTGGGGCGGCAAGCCTCGGTAGTCTGCGGCGAAAGCCCAAATCCTGCGACGAAGGCAGGGTACGCAAATCAGGCACTGATGTCCTACCAGCGAACTGGAATTAACGTGTGGCCGTTCGCGGCTCTCTGCAGTGGATGGTCGGTCAAGGCATCCAATCCGTACCTCGGACCGTGGAACCTTCCAACAGTGCCGGTACTGGTGATCGGCAACACATTCGACCCGGCTACCCCGTATTCCAGCTCACAACGCATGGCGAATGAACTTTGGGACGGGCATCTCTTGACCGTCGATGGGTTCGGGCACAGCGAACTACTCAACCCCAGCCGTTGCGCGCAACGCTACGTCTCATCCTACCTGATTGACGGAACACTCCCGCCGGCTGGTGCACGGTGCAATCAGGACTCGGGCCCGTTCTCAAAGTAGCAGGTGAACTTGATTTCTCCTTGAGTCAGCGCCGCGGCGTGAAATCCGGCCGAGATCGTTTTCCCTGACCGAGGACTATGATGGTACCCCAGGGCTTCCGAGACTGAATTTCGCAGCCTAAGGTTCCCGTGAGATGGTCACGCTGGATCGCGCATCGTTCGGGATTAGTGCCACGAAAGAGCCGGAACAGGCTTTTGTATTGCGGACGGTTACAGGTAGGGCGAGCGTTCAAGAGTCCGTATTTCCCGTGAAGCCGGGAATGCGAAAAATGCATAATCGGGTCGTTCGTGCGGCGGTTTTTTATGACGCCGAGGCACCGGTGGACGAGTTTGCGCATGGCGGCGCTGACGGTGGCCATGTTCGGTTTGCCTTTTGCTGCGAGCCGACTGTCACGTGTGCTTTGACTTGGGGTTGCAGCGGCTAGCTACCACTGCGGCCATGTACACGATCGCGTGGAACCGTAGGTGGATCTGCCCGTCAGCGGGTTGGTCTGCCACCACCTCGTCCATAAAGGCCTGGAAGTCGGCGCGCTTCTTAGTCTGCGTGGTTTTCCCGCCGATGATACCCGTGGCCACTTCCAAGGCGGCGAACAGGTTGACCGTGCCGTGTCGTTTATAGGTACTCTTCAGGCCCTGCACGAGCTTCCCGCTGCTGGTGTGCACGTAGCCGCGGGCGCGCTCCAGCGCTTGAATCGAGGCTTTCTCGTCTACGCTCAGCACCAAGGCATTGTGCGGCGGGTTCAGCTACAGTCCGATCACGTCCGCGGCTTTGGCTGCAAACTCCGGATCGGTGCTGACCCACCAAGAGCGGTGACGCTGCAATTGAATGCTTTCTCTGCCCAACGCGCGCCAGAAAGCATCATCGGATACGCCCAAGGTCCGCGCCAACGACCCACCGTCCCAACTCGCCAAACCGGCGGGCGGCGGCAACTCCAACTGCGTCAAGAGACGATCACGCAACGCCGATCCATACTTGGCCGGCTTGCCCGGCCGGGGCTCATCGCGCAGCCCGGCGAGACCGCGCTCGGCAAGGATCCCGCCTCATCCGGCGTGTCCATTAAAACACCGGAACAGATACAGGCGAATACACTTACACCCCGGTTCCGGGAGTCGTTCTCCTCGTTGCATAGGAGGCCAGCCCCGTTGCCATATTGGCCTGCCTTTGCTTAGGGTGCCACCCCGAACAACTCGGGTGCCGCCATCAGCGCGTTCTGCATGGCCGCCACCGGCGCAGTGTTCCCGCCGCTTTCGTCATCGCTATTGGCCAGGCCGACATAGGTGGCACCGGTCAGCGGAAAATACGCCAGCATCGCGGTGGCGCCCCAGATTTCGCCGTTGTGCCAGTAGGCCACTACCCGGTCCTTGGAATCCCGAAAGACCATGCTGCCGAGGCAGTAATACGACGTGAGCCCCAGATTTTTCGAGGGAGGCCCCCAGGGCGGAGCGCAGTATTGGCTCCGGAGCGCCTGGGTTTCAGGGCGGAGTACGCCCTGGCCGGTGCCGAGGGCCGTGGCCCAGCGGTGCAGGTCGGAAAGGGTTGAGGCAACCGCCCCCGCGGCCCAGGAGAAGGAAAGGCCCCAACGGGTGACGTTTACCGTCTGGCCAGGGATCACGTTGGGCGAATACAGCCGGGCATGGGGAGCTTGCAGCCCGCCCCGCATGTTCAGGAAGGTCCGAGTCATGTTCAGGGGCCGCCACAGGCGCCGCTTTAGGAGCTGTTCATAGGTGCGGCCCGTCACCTTTTCGGCAATTCGGCCCAGCAACTCGGTGGCGGTATTGGTGTAGCCGAATTTCGATCCCGGCGGATCGAACTCCCGGTCCAGACTCAGTCCGAGGGCGATGAATTCGTCTATGTCGAACTGGTGACGGGGGTTCTTGAGTAACAGGTCCTTGATGTAATTATCGGTTTCGTCCCTGCCATTCTCGAAGTCGGCGATGCCGCTGCTCATGTTGAGCAGCATGCCTATCGTGATCCGGTCTCCTTCAGGCGCTTCCGGATACCAGCGGGACAGCGTGTCATCCAGGGACAATTTGCCCTTTTCCACCAGTTGCAGGATTAGGGTCCCGGTCATGGTCTTGGTGATGGAGCCGATGGGTTGCTGCATTCCAGCCCGCATCGGGCGGTTCATCTCGACATCGGCATTGCCCCGGACGAAGGTCCAGGAACCCCGGCCCGGTACGTCGATTCGAACCTGCAGCCCGGGTGTCCTGACTTGCGCCCAAGCCGCATCCACGGCAGCAGAGAGTGTCCGGCGGATGTCGTGGCGGGCCAGACACGGGGGCGGGATCAAAGACAGGGCCAGCGCTCCGAAAAGCACTAACCAGGCCGAACGCGGGCTGGCGCGGGTAGGGATCGACATCGGATATCTCCCATTTTGAGGGGCGTTGAAGGGTCGGCCTTACCGAAGGCCGTCGTTACTATGAAAAGTTGAAGAATCAGAACGTCATGGAGCAACGCATCCGGCAAGGCATGGACGGTTGACTTCCGCTTGCCAAGCCCCGAGGGGGGGGAGACCCGCACCGCGCTCCGTCCTCCTGGCGAGCGCCGCTTTGCGCCGCAACCGCCATCTCCAGCATCGCCATTCCCACGGTCCGACGGGTCCGCTCCCTGAGCGGAGTCGCAGGGAACGGACCCACCGTCTCCCGAAATCGGGAATGCCCTAATTTTCGAACGGCGCCCGATCCTGCCGGCACACGGCCCCTTGCGGCGGCAGAGTCCCTTTGACGAAGTAGCGGGCAATGTAGCCGTCCGCACAGGCACTGGGAACGCCCCCCATGGAGTGCCCGTAACCCTCGATGGTGAGCAAGCGGGCGCGTGCCAGCTTGCGGGACATGATTACGGCGTTCTCATGGGAGGTGGCCGGGTCGTGGGTGGTATTGACCAGCAGGATCGGGTTGGCTGTGGGTCGGTTCCAGGGTCCCGTGTAGAGATTCCTGCCCTTGGCCGGCCAGGCGGCGCACTGGAGATCCTGGTAGACCCAATACCGCCCTAGGTCGCCGGACCGGGCGTAGCCCAGATCGGCCAGGGCCTCATAGGCCGCCGGGTTGCGGGGATTGGGGCTGTCGAGGCAGCGAATCGCGTCCTGCTGCGACTGTACTATGCTGATGGGGCTCTCGGCATAGGGCTGGGGCACCGCCGGGGGCGATGGGGGTTGGCCGCTTTTATCCCACAGGTCTTGCAGCAACTGCGCGTTGTCCCGCCAGCCCGAGGCATGGTACAGGCCGGCCAGGGCTGAGTTCACTAGCATCCCGTAGGTATAGGTTTCGCCCGCTGGGCCGGTGATGGGCTGGTGGCGCACTCGCTTGAGCAAAGTTTTCCACTTGGATTTGGTTGTGGCTACGCTTTCGGCCGCGAAGGCGCAGCGCTCCTGGCCGACCCGCGCACAAAGGCGGAAAAAGGCATTCAGGGTCTTGGCGGAGGTCTTATCCGCCCCCTGGCGCAGTTGGGTATTGAGAAATGGAGGTCCGGCGCCGAGCTTCGCCAGGGCCGCGGCATTCATGTTGCCCATCAGGACCAGGGCGCGAACCCGGTCGGGGAACATGTTGGCGTACACGTCCCCCACGAAGGTGCCGAAGGAGTTACCCTGATAGTTGAGTTGGGCGTCGCCCACGGCCTGGCGCAACAGATCCAGGTCCAGGACCGTCTCCGTGGTCGACACGTGGTCGAGCAAATCACCGTTGCGGGCCCGGCAGCGCGCGCCGAGTTCCCGGTAACCCTGAAAGTAGGCACGGCGCTCGGCCGGACCCAAGGGAATGCCCTGGGGGAACGACTCGAGAAAAGCGGCTTCCTGTTCCGGCGTGTCGAAGCAATGGACCGCCCCGCTGCTGGTCGTCGTGCCGACGCCCCGCGTGTCCCAGGCGATGATGTCGAAGCGCTGGCGAAGGAGTTCGGGGAACAGCAGATTCGTCTGCAAGGTGAGCGGCAGGGCCAAGGTGCCGCGGGCGCCGGGGCCGCCGGGATGCCAGAACAGCGAGCCGATGCGGTGGGCGGGATCGGTGGCTCGGTGGCGGATCACATCCAGTTCGATGGCTGTTCCGCGTGGGTTTTGGTAGTCCAGTGGGACCTTGGCGGTGGCGCAGTCATAGCCAGCCTGCAGGGGATCGATGCAGGGCTTCCAATCGAGCACGGGCACCGGTGCTTCGGAGGTGGTCCACTGGGCGGCGTGCCCATGAATCGGGGAAAGTATGAGCCCCGCGAACAGGGCGGTTCCGGTGGCGATGCAGCGTCCCCGAGAAAACCTTTCCTGGCGCCGGAGGTCCGTGTTGGAGGATAGGTGGTTTGAAGCAGTCATTGGTACTCCATGAGTTGGGTGGTAATGCCAGCTGGTTTCCTAAGGAATGTGCCGGGCTCGGTCCAGTAGAGGCCCGGAGGCACGCAGCATCGGAGACGGGCATGACGATCGTCAGGCCGGGCTTGGAACGCAGCCGACCGGGCGTTGCGAGGTACCGGCCCCGATAACCTATCCGGTAACTCCGCTAGGGCCACGAGAGGTGGTATCTGGCTGATAAGAGAACGGGACGGCATCGGTGGCAACTTCCTGTCATTGGACATGGGGATATTGAATCAACCCCGATTCATCCCCTGCCCAGTCGGGGAGACGTCATGTAGACGAGTCCGCCGCGCGTGCCATGTGTAGCGTGTTTTAAGTCAGTCTGACGCCATGAATTCAACGGGGCGGATCCGCGGGTGCCGGGGCGTGGGCAGCTGTTAAGTTATTGTTTCGATATTGGCAAACAAGGCGTATCAGAAGACCCCTGTGGCGGGCCGGAACTTTCCGGGTGAACTCGACTACGACGCGATGCGGTTTACACAGCACGCTGCTGCGCCCTCGCCCTATGTGCATCAGGCACTTGCGCTCCTATCGCTTGAGAGGCTGTCGCGATTCTAGCACGGGCTGTGTGGTAAAGTGGACTCAGCGTTCCGCCACACGGTGGTTTGTCCTGGCCTCCTGCCCTCCTCCGTGACCCTTCCTTACCTGATCCACGCTGAAGAAAAAACGACATGACTTTCGGAAAAACTGCCGTAGGCAGCGCTGCTTGCCCATCGCCGAAATCTCTTACCGGCGCCTTGCTGGCCGGCGCCCTGCTGGTCGCTCTGCCGGCCTCGGCCAACCACCCTGCGCCTCCTTCACTGGACAAGGTGGGGACGCCGCGCCTGGACTGGCACCCCTGCGCCGAGTCAAACCAGGCCGGCTTCGACTGTGCCGAAACCTTGGTGCCTTTGGACTATCGCCAGCCGAATGGGCGGATGATCACGTTATCGGTTATCCGCCTACCCTCAGCGGATCCGGCCCAGCGCATCGGCACGCTGTTCATGAACCCCGGCGGACCAGGCGGCTCTGGCACCGAACTCCTACCCAGTTGGCAAGCCTTGTTTCCGGAAGGACTCAGGCAGTGGTTCGACATTGTGAGTTGGGACCCGCGGGGTATTGGACGCAGCACGGCCGTGCAGTGTTTCCCTTCGGCGAGCGCCCGGGCACGCTTTTTTGGAGATCTGCCGCTCAGCGCCTTCCCGATTGGCGGTGATGAAACCGCCCGCTGGCTGAAGCGGTTCGTGGCCGTCGCGGAACGGTGCAGGCAGCGCAACGGCGACCTGCTGGATCATGTCTCCACCGCAGATACGGCGCGGGATTTGGAACTCCTGCGACGAGCAGTGGGCGACAAGCAGCTTAACTACCTGGGCGTCTCCTATGGGACTTTCCTCGGCGCCACCTACGCCAATCTGTTTCCAGACCGGGTCAGGGCGATGGCCCTGGACGGCAACGTCAACCCCGAGGCCTGGTTCGCCAAGCCCGATCTCTCGCAAGCCCTGCGGCTCAAGTCCGATCTTGCGGCGGGCAAGGTGTTCGAAAAATTTCTGAAGCTCTGCGGCCAGACCGATGCCGAGCACTGCGCGTTTTCCGCTGGGTCTCCCGCTGCCACTCGGGCTCGCTGGAAAGCCCTGCTGAAGCGGCTCGACGAGGGTCCGGTCCACGTCCCCGTCGGTGCGCTCTATCCCGGATCCCCCGCTACCGCCCTCAGCAAGGCCACGCTTCTCAGCGGTGCGGCCAATTCGCTGTTCTTCACACTGCCGGCGGAGCGCTCTGGCTGGGAATACCTGGGCAGGGTGCTGCAAGCTACCTGGCGGTACCGCAATGCGCCAGCGGCGGCGCCAGCGCCGGCCTTCGCGTCCAGCGCGGAGCGAAAAGAGGATCCCAGCGATTACGATGGTGAGGAGCAGGCCTGGTCCGTCTCCTGCGGCGACTCGCCAAACCCGCGCCGCCCGGACTTCTATCGATGGCAGTCCAGCTTTGCCCAAGAGCGGTCCGGCGATCTGGGGCCATTTTGGTCCTGGGGCGATTCGCCCTGCGTGAATTGGCTGGGCCGGGCCGCCGATCCTTACAGCGGTCCCTGGAACCGGCGCACCTCCGCGCCCATATTGGTCATCGGCAATCGCTTCGACCCTTCGACCAACTATGCGAACTCGGTGACTATGTCGCGGCTCTTGGACCGGGCCAGGCTGCTGACGGTGAACGGCTATCGCCACACCGCGTTGCTCAATCCGAGCCACTGCGTCAGTGAGTTCGAGACCCGCTATTTCGTAACGGGCGAACTGCCGCCGCCAGGGACCGTCTGTTCACAGGATCTGGTGCCCTTTGCGGGCAACTGACCGGTGCCCTAGGGCTGGAACTTTCAAAAGGACTGTCGCCCAGGTCCGCAGGTCCCTGAGGACTTGGGCGCGGTTGCTAGAGTCAGAATCCTCGCTCCCCGCTGCGGGTCTGTAACAAGGACTCCAGCCCCTGAAATCTAAACGTTTGCAAGAATCCTCCCGCGAAGCCGCCATGTCCGATTCGTCCCGGGAACTCACTGTCTCGCGCCGCGAGTTCATTCGGAGCAACCCGGGAATGGCTGCCCGTGTATTGGGTGCGCCGTGAATCTGAAGCGCGGCAGCCCACGCGACAACCGTTCCATCGACGTTGCCCGCGGCCAGAGCCGATTCATGTGACTTTTTTCGCAACGGGTGGATGCCCCAGGATCGAATTAGGCTTACAGCAATTCGGCATTCCGGGGTGCCGCCGCGGCAGTTTGGCTCCACGGCATGGAATACAGCGAAGGCTAGGCGTCAGCAACGTCGATCACCCGCACACCAAGCCCCGGCCCATCCTGATGAGGCTTGAGGGCAACCGCTTTCTCGGGTTAGGAAGCGTCCATCCCCACGCCAGATGACGACCGGACACGGTGCCGGGCCAGTTCCATGGATGGAGACGGGAATGTTCCGACCTGCGGCAAGCTCGGCGCCCAGTTCGACCGGGAACCAAGAAAATGCCTCGCGGGTTGATTTCAGGCCACTCGCGTCAGCGCGTCTGATCCGGCAGTCGATAGCCTTCCTCCAGCAACACCCGCCGCACCACGGGTCGGCTCAACATGCGCTGATAATGCAGCCGGCACCGGGGAGGCAGTTCCATATTGAGCTTGTCGGCCCAAAACTCGATGTAAAACAGGGCTGCGTCGGCGATGGAGAACTCACCCACCGCGTATGCCCCGTCAGTCAGGGCATCGTTGATGATCAGAAATCCCTGGCTGACGATCTCTTCTCCTTTGGCCCGGACCGCATCATGCTCGGCGGGATTGTTGATGAAGTTCGAAGTCGCGAAGATACGGGCAAAGCCCTGCATGTGCACCGTCCCGACGATGTAGCAGAGCAGTTCGAGCACCCTCGCCTCGGCTTCCACGGATTCGGGCAGAAGCCGGGCCCTCGGATAGTGTCTGGCCAGCCACCAGGCGATCGCTGGAAATTCGGTGAGTGCTGAACCGTCGTCCCGCACCAGTGTCGGAATGGTGGACTTGGGGTTGATGGCCAGATAGTCCCTGCCCTTATGTTCATTCGCCGGCAGGTTGACGATATGGACTTCAAAAACGAGGTCCAGCTCTTCCAGCAGAATGTGGATTCCGGTCGAGCAAGACCCGGGTGCCATGTAGAACTTCATCGTGGGAATTTCTCCGAGCCAGAGGAGCCGTCGGCATGGTGACCCTACGGATTGTGCCATGCCGACGCGACTGAGCTTCGAAAGCAGCGGGCGCGTCAATTGGTCTGACGGTTTCGTTGCCCGTCTTGCTCTGATCTGACCCGCGCCAAAGAGCGATTGCCAACAATAGGCCCTGCTGCAGGGCTGGCGTTAGCGACGGCCGACGAGTGTACAGGGAGACGGCTACTCGGGGCACGCCCCACAGCTCGGAGCGGCTGAACGTCCCGGCATCCCGGCACTTCCGCCTCAGGGCAGTTCGCTATCCTGGACCGATTGCCGACCCGCATGCCGCAGGGTGAATACCCGCTCGATCAGTGCCATTTCCCCGCCGGCCCTGGCATGACCTTGCGCCGCTTGCCGCCCCAGGTAGTACCAGGGGTTATTCCGGTGTATCAGACCGGCCGTCAACAGAAACAGCAGAAAGGCCGCGCCGGCCAAGACATACAAGCCATTCCAGGCACACAGGCCGGCGAAGACCAGGCCGGCTACCCGCAGGAAATTTAGCCAGCCGGAATAGACATGACCCGCGACCGGAAAGTCGATGGCCACGTGGTAACGACGGTAAGTCCTTTGTTCCTCCTGTTCGAGCGACTGGCAGAAGGGCAGATCGGTTTTGGGGCGGGTGGCCAAGTCAATGCCGAGGAAAATCAGCCACAGGCTGTAGGTAATCCCCAGAAAAACCTGTGTCGATATCACCAGTGACGGGTAGCCGACCCCGACCGCGATCAGCACGGTGATCAGACCCAGGAAATTGCCCACAAAGACGCCCATGCATGACTCCGTTGTTTCAGTGCCGGGCAAGTATACGGTTTGATCGGACGACACGAGCCAATTCCACATCATCGGCGTCTGGCTACTGTGCCGCTTGTGGGTGGTGGTATGGATAGTATCCGTGTTTGCTATCGGTCGCACACGCGGCCAACGCGGAGTTTTCACCGATGCCGGGAGTATCCCGGCCGGCTTGGATTCGCGCCGTGCCCGTCACTCGGTCACGGCGACCTTTACCCACTCCGCTGTGATCGACTCAGCCGGCAGTGTCTCGCGGGACTTGACCTCGACCGTCAGACCGGGCTTGAGGTCGGCTTGTGAACCCGCACGGTTCGGCCCCTTCCCGCGACTGCGGTCCAGCCACACGGGCGCGGTCTCCGGAATCGTTACCATGACCGCGGTGTCCCCAACCTTGACGCTGAACCGCCGACCCTCGGTTTCGACTGTGGCGATCGTGCCGACCACGGAGGCCTTCCCGGAAACCCCGGGGGAGGCGCCGATCGGGATGTACATCTCGGTGGCCTGCTGGGCTTGCGCCAGGCCACCGAGGGCGCTCAGCGCAACGAACAGAAGCAGATTTCTTGCGATCATGACAGACTCCTCGGTAACAGGGCGTAGCGCTTTCCGAAAGCGTCGGACCCACACGGCAGGCGTGTACCCTCAGCCGCTCAGATGGCCTCGGGCGCGATTGACGGCCTTGAGCGCGCGACGTGCCAGATCCATACGCTGTGCGGGATGCCGATCGGCCTCGATGGTCAGTTCACGCGCTTCCCTGAAATCGACCACGGCATCCGGGTGCAGCCCGGCCTCGTTCAGCACGCGAATCGCATCGTCGATATCGTTCACGGCCCGGTGCACGATATCCTCGGGATGCTCGCCATTGGTCCGCTCATTGCGCTCGACCGCCCCCAACATGCCCTGCAGTTCATTGATATTGCTCAAGGCATTGATGACGCGCAGGAACGCGGCGATTGCCGAGACCTCGGTCGCATCCAGCCGGATCGGGCCGCCGGTCGCCCGGGCGAGGCCCTGGCCAGCCGGCGAATTATTGAAGGTGTCGCCATCGTAGAAGTCGACGGCCGCCTCGATCGTCGCAACCGCGTTGTTATGGAAGAACGGACCGGTGTCGGCCGCCTCGACCAGCGAGGGCGTGTTGAAGGTGCCGTTGCCCGGATTGCCCAGCCCATCATCCGGGGGCGTCGGTGTGCCGGCCAGCGCGGCGGGGTGGTCCGGAAGCTTCTCGACCCCGGTGTCGAAGTTCAGGTTGCCTTCGCCCAATGGCCCGCCGGGGGCCGCGTTCGCACCCGCGTTGAAGTGGCAGAAGAAGCACTTGCCCTTGGCCGGGGAGTCGAAAAGCGCCTGGCCCCGCAGTGCAACGGCGCTCTTCAGCGGCAGCGGCAGTTGCAGTTCGACCTGCCGGCCTTCGCTCAGTTGATAGGCCTCGAGCGCATCCAGCTCGGCCTCGGTCGGCAACCGGAAATCGACGCCGGCGCGGCGGTTCAGGCTCTTCGTGAAGTGCTGGGTCACGGCGCCGACCGCGAACGCCCGCAGGTCGCGTGTGCCGGGCGCACCGTCGCCGGACCATCCAGTGTGGGGACACCGTGTCGCACTGAAGCATTCGAAACGGTCCTGCGGATTGCTGTCGATCGACACCCGCTGCGCAAACACATGCGGGACGCCGCGCAGCGTGAACTTGCGGTCAAGGTCGGAAAAACCGTCGAGATTCTCTAGGATCAGTCCCAGCTCCCGCATCAGCTTCGGATTCTCGAAGTTCCTCGCAAGTTCCGGCACGAACTCGGCGACGAACAGTGGGTCGTCCTTCGGCAAGGTGGCGATGAACGCGGGGTCTATCGTCAGGTTGTGCTCTGCCCGGTGGCAGGTACCACAGGTGCGGCCGTTGCCTCCAAAGGTCTCCTTGAAGAACAGTTCGCGTCCTTTCGCAACCAGCGGGTCGCCGACATCGCGAGGCGGGGGCAGCTTGGCTCCAGCGGGAGGAGGAGTCGACGGGCAAGCCGCCAACACCGCCAGACTAACGGCCAGCAGCGCTGGCATCCACATATCGACTTTTTTCATCGGACGACCCCCCTTGGGCATCACGTGAGCGGTGCCGGAGCAGCGACGCAGGCGGCGGCTCGGCCTCCGGCGGCGGCGCCCTGGAGTGCCGACACGGCTCGGCGCGCGCAGCGCTATGACAGCGGGTTTGCCGCCTGAGAACAATCCGTATGCCCACGGATGGTCATCGGTTGCGTGAGATCGAGGAAACCGCGGGTGGACCATTAACGCGATCCCCGCGAAGGCCGGAATGCTGAGGGCCCTGGAACCGGTGTAGCCTCGCCGTCTTGAACGGAAACCCTGAGTGTTGGCGCCCTGGGATAAAATCCCGCTGACCCGCGGTCGAAAGGCTTGTAATGAAAACCTTACTCCGGCTTATCTACACCAGTCGCTCGAATGTGCACCTCGACGAGGCCGGTTTGGCCAGTCTTTTGGAGCAATCCCGCGGCAATAACTACGACTCCGGCATTACGGGTGTGCTGAGCTTCGGCCACGGGTTTTTTCTGCAGGTCCTCGAGGGTCCCGAGCGGGAGTTGATCTCCCTGTACTCGAGGATCATCGCTGATTCGCGCCATCGGGATTGCGAGATCCTCGATGTCAGTCTGACGCACGACCGCCTGTTTCCGAACTGGACGATGGGTTTCGTCGGCGCGTTCAAACGCGGCTCGGCGCCTTACAACGAACTGCTGGATTACCGGATCGTCCGTGACGACGCCGCGAAGACCCGCGCCCTGCTCGACGACCTGTTGGAAATCGTCACGGAGTGACTTTTGCCCCCGGGCAAATGCCCACGCTGTAGGCTAGCCTGAGCCATCTGCCCGGCCCTCTGCCGGTTGAATCGTTTTGGACTAGGACCTTTGTGGCCTCAGATAGGTGCCGCTGCGCACGGTCTTACCGAGACTCCGGGCGAGTCCACGATAACCGCCCGTCTGGAATACATCCGGTAGGCCGTAGCGCAAGAGATCGACGAAGTGCTGTTCGTCCACGCCCGCCAGCCCGATAGCCGTCGGCTCTTTATCCTGTAAGGTCCCGAACAGCCGGTCCCACAGCGAAAACACAGCCCCGTAGTTGCTGTCGTGCTCCGACCGCAGCACCGAATGATGAAGCCGATGTAAGCGGGGGACGATAAACAGCCGGGACAGCAGATCCTCACCCCGGAAGCGGATGTTCGTGTGATGGAACAACACGAAAATGGAAATGACGGTCTGGCTGACCAACACGACCGGGGCACTGACGCCGATCAAGCCGATGAAGGCGACGCGGACCAGCACCTCCAGGAACAACTCCCCGAAATGGAAGCGCAAACCCGTGGTGACATTGAACACCCTGTCACTGTGGTGCACGCGATGGAACACCCATAAGGCATCGACGTGGTGGGTCAGGTAGTGCCACCCATACAGCGCCAAATCCAGCAGGACAAAGGTCAGGCCGTACTTGAACGGTCCGTCTGGCATCTGACTGAGCAGACCGTACCCGGATAGCTGCTGGGCGACGAACATCAAGGTAGGAATCGATAGCACCGACAAGGTGATATCGTTGAACAGGAACGTTTCAAGGTTGGTCAGGTAGGAGTTTTTCAAGGCCCGGAGCCCCGGCCTCAGAAAGGGGCGCCGCATCTCCACCCACCACAGCAGGGCCAGGGTCGCCACCAACAACAGCGCGAGCCCGTCGTCATTGAAGAATCCGGCTTCGGTCGTCACCGCAATCGGTTGCGCGCCATCACTCATGGTCCGTGTCCCTGATACGTTTGGCATCTATCCGACAGACACTGCATTGCGGGTACAGTTTCCTCGCCGGGGCAATGCGTTGTTTGCTGGGCGTCAAGAATCAACGATGGCTGATGTATTCCCCCGTGGATCTGCTGCTTGAATGCCTTGCGGAATAAAAACTGCGGCGTGCCTGAGGCTGCGATCCGGTGCGTGTCACCCGTCGCCGGGTGTCGCCCTTCGTGGGCTTCTGTCTCAGCCGCTTTGAAGACGGGTAACGCAATGAAGGTTCCGGTCTCGCCTTCGCCAACGGCCCGTGTGATCTCGAAGTGTCATGATCGCCCTAACGAGGTGCGCGACTGCCGAGCCACTGCAGGAGTTTCTGATAAAGGCGGCCGGGCTCCACGGGCTTGGAAAGAAAGTCGTTCATGCCCGCATCAAGGCAGGCCTGCCGGTCCTCCGCAAACGCGTTGGCGGTAATGGCCACGATAGGGACTTCCCGATACGCTGACATCTGGCGCAGCCGGCGCGAGGTTTCCAGTCCGTCCATACCAGGCATTTGCATATCCATGAGTATCACTGCGTAACGGTTGCCCATGGCGGACGCCAACGCCTCGTTGCCGTCGGCTGCAATAGTCGGGCACAGGCCGCCCTTCTCCAGCAGCGCGCTCATGACTTCCTGGTTGATGAAGTCGTCTTCCACCACCAGGATCCTGGCGCCGACAAAGTCCTTCAGGAGGGCTGGCCCGACGACCGCTTCATGCCTGCGGTCGACTGAGGGATCACAGCTCTTGCCCAGCCGAGCCGTGAGCCAAAAGGTACTCCCTTTTCCGGGCCGGCTGTCCACGCCGACTGCCCCGCCCATCAGTTGGGCCAACTGCCGAGTGATGGCGAGTCCGAGTCCCGAACCGCAATGGCGGCGGCTTCGCGAGCCATCAGCCTGCTCGAACGGTTCGAACAACCGCGCCTGCTGCCGCAGAGGGATGCCCGGTCCGGTGTCGCTGACCTCGAACCGGAGCAGGTAGTCTTCGGCAGTCGTATCCAGCACCCTTCCGCGGAGCGTTATTCCGCCCTTGTCGGCGAACTTCACCGCGTTGCCGAGATAGTTCAGCAAGGCTTGGTTAAGGCGGGTGACATCGCCCTTCAGGCTGGAAGGCACCCCATCCACGTCCACCGTGAGACTCAGACCCTTGGCGAGAGCCAGTGGCTCGACGCCGGCGAGCAAAGTGCGCAGCAGTTCGTCGAGGCGAAAATCCGCCGGGTCGAGTTCCATCTTGCCGGCCTCGATTCTGGAAAGATCGAGAATGTCCTCGATGACACGAAGCAAATGTTTACCGGCCGCTTCGATCTTGCCCAGCTGGCGGGCTTGGGCCGGTGTCAGGAGGGGATCCGTCAGGAGGATGTGCGCCAGCCCCAGAATACCGTTGAGCGGCGTCCGGATTTCATGGCTCATATTGGCGAGAAAGACGCTCTTCGCCACGGTAGCGACCTCAGCTGCCTCCTTGGCCTGTCTCAGGGCCTGTTCGGCGCCCTTGCGCTGTCTGATGTCGACACCAAACGCGATATGTTGGGCTGACTGCCCATCCCTGGGCTCCCTGTAGTGGACCGTTACCTCGATCGGGAAGCGGCATTCGTTCTTCGCCTTCACATCGGTCTCGAAGTGAAGGTAACCCCGCTCCCTGATCGCCGCAGCGACTTGCGGAAAAGTTTCCGGCGCGACACCGGTGTCTACGTCCCAGACATGGAGTCGATGCAACTCCTCCTCGGTGTAGCCAAGGAGCTTCTGGGCATGGGAGTTGGCCGAGAGCAGACGGCCACTGCCGGCATCGACCCAGATGATGCTGGTACCGACGCTCTCCAATGCGAGCCCCAGATCAGCCAGGCGATCGTTGGTGGTGCGCAATTCCACGGTGCGCTCCTCCACCATCGTCTCCAACTGCTCACGGTAAGCCTTGAGTTCCGCATCCAGGCGCTTACGCTCGCCGATGTCTTCGACCAGACCGAGCAGATATCGCACGGCACCATTCTCGTCACGGACGCAGCCCACGCTCAGGTTCGCAAACAAGACTTCGCCGTTGCCACGCAGGAAGCGCTTCTCGAGCGTATACCCGTCAGTCTCACCTCCCATGATCCGCTCGAACTGGACAAGGTCGGCGGCCAGATCCTCCGGATGCGTGAGTTCGGCCCAAGTCCTCTCCGTCAATTCAGTGCGGGAGTAACCCAACATCCGGCACAGACGGTCGTTCACCTCGAGCCAGCCTTTATCCGGAGAAGTGATCGTGATGCCGACCAGGGGGGTTTCGAAATAACTGCGGAAACGCTGCTCGCTCTCACGAAGTGCCTGCTGGGCGAGCTTGGACTCGGTGATATCCACCACTACCCCGTCCCATAGGCTCTGCCCACCTTCCAAGGGCGTGGGCTCCGACTGGATGCGCGCCCAACGCACTTCGCCAGCAACCATGAACCGGCCTTCCCAGCAGAAGGGCTCGAGACTCGCGAAAGCCTGCATGTTGGCGGCGAGTAGCTCCTCCCGATCGGCCGGATGCACCGTTGCGAAGCCGGCGGCCAGGTCGGCGTAAGCGTCCCTGATGTCGAACCCCAGAAGTTCACCTACGCGGGGACTGAGGTATTCAAACGCCACGAAACCTTCCCGTGCCGCGCGCAAGCGGTAGATACCCACGGGCACTCGTTCCACCACCTGCTCGTAGCGATTCCGACTCTCGCGCAATGCGCGGACAAGCTGCTGGTCTTCGGAGGGCTGGGCATCCCAACGGGTTACTGCCCTCTGCAAAGCCTCGTCCGGATTGTGGCACGGCCTGCCACAAACTGAATCGCTGGCATCGACGACGCGCTCGTGACCGTCCAGACTATGAACGGCCTCGCTGGTATTGCGAAGAATCGCCCGAGCAAGGTCCGCCTCACCGTGCGACCGCGCTTCCGTGAGGACGCGCTCACCGATCTCCTCGGCCATCAACAGCCGCTCGGACGCCGGACTACCGTCCGCGCCGAGCACCACCTCGCTGACTCTAAGCCAGATCGTCGTGCCATCGGGCCGGCGATAGCGCTCAATCCGACCGCTCGGGGTGTTGTCCGAAGCCGGCATCGCCATCTCGGGAGCGGACGCGGCCAGCGTCTCCGCCAGCGGCCAGGGCGAGTCGATCAACGCGGCTGGCGCCACGCCGAGCAATCCGGCCATCCGGGCGTTCATATCCCGAATATTGCCGGTGGCTGTTTCGATGAGGGCAATACCAATAGGGGCGTTAGCAAACAAAGCGGTGTAGCGAGCCGTGGCCAACCGACTTTGCTGCGGGTCTGGCAGTTCCTCCTCGGGCTCTCCGCGCCCCGCTGCCGACCCTGTCGTGTCGCCAAGTTCGGTCATGCTATCGGATGTTGACTGCGGATGGAGTGGAAGTACCGGGGGTTTCTACAGGACTGCAAAACGGGGGTAAGTATATGCCCTGTGGGCTTATTCATTGGAGTATCTCCCCCGGGCAAGTTTCAGGGTGCGGAATCGGCGGATGAGGTCGAGGGAATCCGTGTTCCTGAAAGCCGGCATTCGAAACAACCACGGGCAGGGTACGAGTCTCCGGAACGCCCTTGGACGCAGGCTTCGCCGTGTACGCATCAACGCCCCCTCCGCACCGAATGGAGCCATACGGCACCTCGGGCACCTTTACGGATGCGGGAAACGCCCTGTTCGCGATAGTGTTTGGGTTCGCGCGTGCCACGCCCCTCAGCCGAGAGGCGTCCGCATGGTCACGAACTCCTCGGCGGCCGTCGGGTGAATACCCAGGGTGGAATCGAACACGGCCTTCGTGGCACCGGCCCGCAGCGCCACGGCCATGCCCTGGATGATTTCTCCGGCCTCGGGCCCCACCATATGCAGGCCCAGCACCTTGCCGTCCTCCCGGTTCACGACCATCTTCATCAAGGTCTTTTCCCCCAGACCCGACAGCGTGTGCTTCATCGGCGTGAAGATCGATCGATACACATCGATCTCGCCATGCACCGCCCTCGCCTGTGCTTCGGTCAGACCGACCGTCGCGACATTGGGCTGACTGAAGACCGCCGTCGGAATCGTGTCGTAGTCGACCGGGGTGCTTCGATTGGCATAAAGCCGGTTCACCAGCGCCATGGCTTCGGCAGTCGCGACCGGGGTCAGGTTGACTCGGTCCGTGACGTCGCCGATCGCATGAATGGAAGGGATGGTGGTCCGATAGTCCCCGTCGACGATGACCGCGCCTTGCTCGTTCAGCGCAACGCCGACGGCTTCCAGCCCCAGCTCGGCCGTATTCGGCGACCGGCCGGTGGCGTAGAGCACCATGTCCGCGGCCAGCGTCTCGCCTTCGGTGGTGTGAGCAAGATAACCGTCCCCGGCCTTTTCAATGCGATCGATCACGGTATTCAGGCGCAGACTCAAACCTTTACGGAGCATCTCCCGTGGCAGGAAATCCCGGATCGCCTCGTCGAAACCGCGGAGCAGTTTGGGGCCGCGATGGACCAGCGTGGTCTGAACCCCGAGGCCATGCATGATGCCCGCGAATTCCACGGCGATATAACCGCCGCCGACGATCAGCAAGCGCCGCGGCAGGTGCTCCAGAAAGAACATCGCGTCGGACGTAACGGCGTGCTCCTTGCCGGGGAACTCCGGAACCGAAGGCCGGCTTCCGGTCGCCACCAGGATCCGCTCCGCCGTGATGCGCCGCTCGCCCACCGCGACCGTGTGGGGGTCGAGCAGCGTCGCCCGGCCGGGCAGGATCTCGACACCGGAGCCTTCCAGCAAGCTGGAATAAACGCCCTGCAGCCTTTCGATCTCGCGGTTCTTCTGCGCCAGCAAACGCGACCAGTCGAAACGCGCCTCGTCGACCGACCAGCCGAAGCCACGGGCGGCGTCGAAGTCTTCACGAAAATGAGAGGCGTAGACGAACAACTTCTTCGGCACGCAGCCGACATTCACGCACGTGCCGCCCATGTGGCGGTCCTCGGCGATGGCGACCTTCGCACCCAGACCCGCCGCCATACGGGCGGCGCGCACACCGCCGGAACCGGCGCCGATCACGAACAAATCAACCGCATCAACCGTCATGGACCCTCGCTCCGTTGGAAAGACCCCGGGTCGGGCATCCGGGCGGTGTCGGTCCCGCCCATCCCGGGTATCCTCGAAGGGCACCGGAGACGGGCAGAAGCCGCGCGACACTCAGCTCCGGGACTGTTTCAGGTAGGCCAGCATCGTATCGACGTCGCTGACCTCGAAGGGATCCTCCGGGTGGTTGTCGGCGATGCCCGGCTCGGCGAACAGTTGCACGATCGTGCCATCCTCGACCAGCATCGAATAGCGCCAGGACCGGTATCCGAAACCGAGGTTCTCCTTCTTGACCAGCATGCCCATCAGGCGCGTGAAATCGCCGTTGCCGTCGGGCAGCATCTTCACGCGTTCGATCCCGAGGTGCTTGCCCCACTGGAACATCGTGAACGCATCGTTGACGCTGAGGCAGTACACCTCCTCCACACCCTGCTCGATGAGCTCGGCGTATTTGGCCTCATAACCGGGCAGATGCGCACTGGAGCAGGTCGGCGTGAACGCACCGGGCAAAGCGAACACGACCACCCGGCGGCCTTTGAACACATCCTCGGCGCTGACATCCTGCCAACGGAATGGATTCGGACCGCCGACGCTCTCGTCGCGGACACGGGTCTTGAAAACGGCAGGGGGGACAGTGTGAGTCATTGTAAATCTCCGCTTTTGGGGTGGTCCGGTCATGGGCCGGGATTTCGACGGGCCGGCGTTGCTACCCTTCCCGTCCAGTGCGGAAACAGATTATGTCAGCCTTCTTCCGCAGTGAAGTCGATTGTTATAATTATGACGATCGATTTCATCAATTGAACTACGATGAACTTGCGAGACCTCCAATACGTGACCGCCGTGGCGGAGTTGCGCAGCTTCGTGCAGGCGGCGGAGCGCTGCTGCGTCAGTCAGCCGACGCTGAGCATGCAGATCAAGAAGCTCGAGGATGAGTTGGGCGTGCAGCTTTTCGAACGCACGAACAAGTCCGTGCTGCCGACTGCCGTGGGCGAGCGCGTCATCGAGTCAGCCCGGCGCATCGCAAAGGAAGTCGATGGCATCAAGGAGATAGCCGACGCGGCGAAGGATCCGCTCGCCGGGCCCCTGCGTCTCGGCGCGTTTCCGACCCTGTCGACCTATCTGTTTCCGGCCCTCGTCCCGTTCATCCGGCAAGCCTTGCCCCGGGTGAAGCTGACCTTGGTCGAGGAAAAAACCGAAGGGCTGATCCAGCAGTTGAAGGCCGGCCAACTCGACGCGGCCTTGCTGGCGTTGCCGGTACCCGAGGAGGGTCTGGCAGCCGAGCGCCTGTTCGAGGACGCGTTTCTGCTGGCGATCCCGGCAGACCACCCGCTGGCGCCGCGGAAAACGATCGATCAGGCCGAATTGGCGGGACAGTCGCTGCTGCTGTTGGATGAAGGTCATTGCCTGCGCGGTCAGGCATTGCAGGTATGTCAGCTCAACGGCGCGAACGAGGGGCAGGATGTCCGCGCCACCGGGCTGGAGACGCTGCGGCAGATGGTCCGGGCCGGCTTGGGCATCACGTTAATGCCAACGATAGCCTTGAGACCGAACGACGAACAGATCCGCTACATCCCGTTCTCGCCGCCGACACCCAGCCGCACGATCGGCTTGGTCTGGCGCAAGACCAGCGCCCGCACGGCGCTGTTCGCCGAACTCGGGCGCTTGGCCCGACAGGCCGCGGGCTGAATGCCGAGGGGCGAAGGCAGGCATCATCCGAAGGGCGTGCCGCGACCTCCGTCTGGCTCGGTTCTACAATCCGGTCCGTAGGCATTTCGAACCGGCACGCGTCGAGCGAACTCCGCACCGTAGTAGGATCCGCGTCGGGGGCGCTTGGCGGTGAGGTAGACGTGGACGGGAGAGCGGTGCGGGGCCGCTATCCCAAACCTGCGTCAGTTGCTCTGGCGAGAGTAGCGATCCAAACGGGAACCCTATCGGTATCATCATGGCGTCCTCACGTGGAGATCCATATGGCCGCCAATCTGACCCTCAAGAACATCCCTGATGAAATTTACGAGCGCTTGAAGGAGGCAGCCCAGGCCCATCACCGTAGTCTGAACAGTGAGGTGATCGCCTGCCTGGAGCAGGCTTTGATGCCGGTTCGGCTGGGTCCGGAGGAACATCTCGCCCGGGCGCGGCGGATACACGCCGGGCTTACGAGCGGGGCATTCACGGCCGACGAGATTGCCCAGGCGATTGAACGGGGCCGTCCATGATCGTGGTGGACACCAACGTCCTCGCCTATCTTTATTTGCCCACGGAGTTCACGCCACAGGCGGAACGACTGCTGGAGTGTCAGCCGGATTGGGTTGCCCCGGTACTCTGGCGCAGCGAACTGCGCAATGTGCTCAGCCTTTATCTGCGTCAGCTGCTGCTGACCTTTGAACAGGCCTATGCGATACAGACGGAGGCGGAAATGCTTTTGGCAGATCGGGAGTACAGCATCGGCTCCTTGGAAGTGTTACGTCTCGTGGAGGCCAGCGAATGTTCCGCATATGGCTGCGAATTCGTGGCCTTGGCCAAACGGCTTGGGATCGCGTTGGTGACCGCCGATCGGAAAGTGCTGCAGAACTTTCCTGGCGTTGCCGTTTCCTTGAGCCAAGCCGTTCATTGAGTGAGTTCTCGGGCCGGTCCTGGCTGGTGCTGCGGTGAACCGCTAGCCCGGAATCAGGCCACCTTGGAAACGAGCGAGGTAGGACGCCAAGCTGCAGCCCCGTAGCCGGCCATAGCGGAGAGCGCCCGGTTCATCCTCGGTCGCTTGGATCCGTTGCAGCTGCATGAAATTGAGTTTTCGTGATTTTGTCGCGACGGTGCCTTTCCGTGGGCAACTTAGTGAAACAGCACCTCGGCGTCATAGCCCTGTTCCTGCGCCAGCCGCTTCAGTTGCTTCAGCGCGGCGTTCTGCAGTTGACGGACTTTCTCACGCGGCAT
>SEYW01000021.1 GCA_004168015.1 Methylolobus aquaticus | reverse complement strand
AGCCGGTTGTGATCCAGTGCCGGGATAAAAATCGCTCCTCAGAGGAGAAATTGAAGGCGAATAGCGAAAGTCGGGCTAAGACCCGTCACCGTCGCTGCCGTCGCACCGGCGATATTCTGCCAGTCGCCGGCAACCTGCCGCTGCCATTGATACTGGATGTCACCGATGATGCCGTCCGGATCGGCCAGGCTGTTGCCCGCCGTCAGACTGGCCAAAGCGCCCGCATTGTCGAAGCTGACGATGTCAACCGTTCCGCTGGCGGCCTCGTCGACATTGGCCAGAGTGATTGACAGCTCCTGGGTGTCCGCCAGCGCACCGTCGCTGGCCTCGACAGTCACTTCGAAGACATTGTCGCCATCGGCATCCGCCGGCGCCTCGAAATCCGGCGCGTCGATGAAGCTCAACTCGCCGGTCGCCGCATCGATCTGGAACAGCCCGGCATCGGCACCACCGGAGATCGCGTAGACGACGTCTTGCGGACCGTCGACGTCGAGTGCCTGCACCTGGGTTACGGCCGTCGTGTTCTCATCGACCGTCAGCGCCGCCGTCGCTTCGGCCCCGTCGGACAGGATCACGGGAGCCTGATTGAGGAACGTCGAAGCTTCAACGGTCTGATCGGCGAACTGGAGTTGCTCGATGTTGAACAAGCGATCGACGCCATCCGATAGCTGCAGCGCGAGTAACCCGTTCTGTGCGAAGCCGGTGTGAGCGACCGTCAGGCTGCCGTCGTCGTTGGCCGTTACGGTGTAGTTCTCCATCAGGTCGGCGAACACGGCGGTATCGATCCCCACGTCATCGGGATCGCCGTCGAGAATCTCGCGCACGATGTCCAACTGCCCCGGATTAAGCGTTCGGTCGAACATCAGGGCATTCAGCGTGCGTCCGCCGTACAGCAGATTGCCGTCCAGATCGCGCACCTGACTGCGCATATCTTCCGCCGTGGCGATCTCGTTGCCGTCGGCATCGTTGATCCGAATGCGGACATTCAGCCAGCGGTCACCGTCGAGGATGTCGTTACCGGCCTTGCCCTGCAAAATGTCGTCGCCACCCCCGCCGAGCAGGATGTCGTTGGGGCCATCGAAGAGGGTCGTGACATTGCCCTCTGCATCCCGCTGCACCAGCGCGTCATCGAACACGACGGCAGTGATGGTCTCACCGGCTACCGTGAAGGTCGCACGGTCGAGATGCGCGACCAGATCGCTCAGCCCGTCGATCCGCGCCACACCCTCTTCGGTCAGGGCATTGGCGTAGGACGCGAACGGCGCGGTCGGATCGAACTGGGCCGCGCCGCCGCCCGCACCAAACGCACCGATGTTGGTGTCGCGGCCGGTCAAGGTGTCGTTGCCGGTCCAACCCGACAGGCCTTCCACCATGTCGAAGCGATCGCGCAGGATGTTGGCCTGCTGGTTCACGAAGATCGGGATGCCCAGATCGGAATCGGCGCCGTTCGGATCGCCCTTGTGGATCGCCCAGTCGAACCCGGCCATGCCGTTGTTGCGCTGGATGCCGGGTCCCTGGAACATGATGTCGTCACCGGACTCGGCATCGTAGTCGTTGTCGTTGCCGCGCCCGTTCAGCACATCGTGGCCGATGATGTCGCTGTTAAAGAACAGCTGCGAATTTTCGCCGGCCAGCGTATCAAAGCCTTCGCCGCCCTCGATCCAGTCGTCGCCCTCGTTGCCGGCCAGGAAGCTACCGCCGGCCGGACCCGTGATGAAGTCGTTGCCGAGGCCGCCACTGACGTTCTTGCTGTCCACGCCGCCATAGATGAAGTCCTGACCCTCGCCTCCGAAGATCAGGTCGACGCCGTTGCCGCCGTTGATCACGTCGTTCCCGCCATCGCCGTGGATCACGTCGCCCACGTCAGAACCGGCATCGGTGATGATGTCGTCGCCTGCGCCACCGAACAGATGGTCATTCCCCATACCGCCTTCGAGCCGGTCGTTGCCGCCGTCGCCCCACAGGGTGTCGTCGCCCTCGCCGCTGATCAGCGTATCGTCCTCCTCGGTGCCACCCAGCACGACATGGTCAGCGCCGGTGTAGCGGAGGTAGTCACCATCGCCATCGTTGTCGAGGTCGCGCCGGATCACCATCGGGCTCATGCCCTGCATGACCGGATCAGCGTGGATCGGATCGGCAACGTTCTGACGCGACTGATTCAGTTCGAGGATGTAGGCCGGGGTCAGGAACAGGCTGCTGGGCAGATGGGTTGCATACGGGTTACCCAGATCGGTGTTGCGCATCACCAGGTGCGCGAAGGAGTCGGCTTCCAGTTCGTTCAGCAGGTTCAGCCCCTGGGTGCGGCTCAGATAGTAGAAGCGGTCGCCGTTCTGCAACTTTTCCATCTGCACTTCGAACACGAAGTTGAACGTCGAGCCCAGCATGCCGCCGAACGGCATTTTCTTTTCGGCCAGGCCGCCGATCCAGAAATCGACATCGTTCAAACCGCCCAGCGTACCACCGGCATAAGCCCCTTCAGCGTTCAGGAAGTCCAGGCGATCCTCCGGGGCGCCGGCCCCGCCGATCACCAGCAGCGTGGCCGCGTCGCGCTTCCCCTCGAGCGTGGTCTCGGCGGTGATGCTCGCATGCGTGCCGTAGGCCGCGATGAAGTTGATGATCGACGCGGGATGCTTCAGTTCCAGCGCGAAATCGAACCAGCTGCCGTAGGGCTGCAGCGCACTGTCACCGGTCTGCTCGAAGAACTCGGCCCGCGCCAGATTCAGCGAGGGCACGCCGGTTTCCCGCGCCCGCGCCATGTTCAGCGTCGCGAGATCCAGCGGCAGCCCGACCAGGTTGTTGCGCAATGCAACCGTCAGGAACTCGTCGATCTCGTTCCCGACCTGACGACTCATGCCGCGCAGGATCGCGCCGGCGGCTTCCTGGGAGTCGACACCGCTGGCCACGTACTCGACCGGATTCAGGAAGGCTTCGATCAGGCCCACCGGATCGGCCGTCTGCCCATCGGCACTGAGTCGATCAACCGTCTCGTTCAGCATCGAGTGGCCGAAGCGATACACGACGTGCGCAAACTCGGCAACGATCGCCGGGTCGATGTCCGCTGTATTCGAGAACACGAAGGGATCGACATTCGGCGAAATGGTGCGCGCGAACTCCTCGAATACCAGATGCTGGTAGACCATCTCGGTACTGAAGCGCGCCGCCTGGAAGATCCGCTCGCCGTCCCAATCCAGCGTGCTGGTGTCCGCCGGAATCTCGGTGACGTCGGTCAGCAGCCACTCGTTCAGGAAGTCCACGTCGCCCGAGGAAATCAGCACGTCCTTGATCTGGTCGACTCGGTGGTTGTGCTCCGAGTGGAACACGTGGTGCACGGCCGTCAGGCCGATGTTCTCGTTGCCGCGGCCATCCCCGACGATGAAATGCGCGTCGAGCAATTCATTGTCATAGGTACCGGCCGGCTGCTGCTCGCCCGCGGTGCTGATTTCGGTATCCGCATCGGCGACCAGGCCCGCACCGGGTGCGGCATTGTGGGCGATGTCCTCCAGGAAGGCATGCCCCGTGGCGATCGCCCCGGCAGCCGCGATCGGTGCAGCCGGGTTGCCTTCGACGAGGCCGTTGGCGGTAACGATCTGCGCAAAACCATTCGCACCGGGGATGAAGTTGCCGTAGAGATCGGTTGCCAGCAGCGGCACGCGTCCCACGTCGGCATCCGACAGCTCGATGCCCAGCATCGTGCTCGCCTGTGCCTTGATGTCGGCCCAGGTCGGCGGTCCGCCATGCTCACCCTCGAGCATCCGCCCGGTCGCGACCGGCTGACCCTCGGCGTTCAGCACGTACTCGCGCAGAAACACCTGGTGCGATTCGTGCGAGGTGTAGACCTGATTGAGGTCGATGAACGGCGTCGTTTTGTTGGCATGCTCCTGCACGTCGTCGGCCGTACCCAGTTGGCCATCGGGCCCTGGCTGGTTGGTCGCCCGGGTCAGCACCATGAAGTTCGTCGGGCTACCCTCGACGTACAAGGGGTCGTCCGGCTGCAGCGGGATGAACACCGTGCCGCTGCCGCCTTTCGAGATCAAGTCCAGACCGTGGTCGAAAAACTGCCCGAACAGCGTCATGAAACTGTTGAAGGGCGCGGATTGCCCAGCGTCGGTCGCGACGTTGGGAATCACCAGCGTGCCGTTGTCTACGGTCACACCGTAGCTGTCGAGCGTCTCCCGGAGGTTCGATTGCGCGTTCGCATCGGCGGTCTGCGCATCGATCAGGGCCTGCTGCGCCGCGATGAGCTCAGGCGTCGGCGTATCCGCCGCGTCCTGCGCCGCGACGAGGTCGGACTGCGCCTGCTGCTGTGCTGCCACGGCCTCTTCCCGCGCCTGTTCAGCACCCGTCAGCAAAGCCTGCGCGTCGGCCACGACGTCCTGCGCCGCAGGGATCAATGCGGTTTCGTTGAGACTGAACTCGTCGTTCAGCGCCAGCACTTCCTCGCCGGCAGTCACGTAGGCGGAGTTGGCCGCATCCAGCAGGGCTTGATTTTCAAGACTCGGGTCGGCATCGAACGCCAGCTGGGCAGCATCCAGTGCGGCCAGGGCATCCGCCTCGGCTTGCTCGGCCGCAGGCCGCAGCGTGTCGGCGATTTCGAGGTTACGCTGTTCAAGCAACGCGAGCGCGGCATTGGCGGTGTTCAGATCCGCCTGTTTCGCCGCAACATCGGCGTTGGCAGTGTTGTAATCCTCGGTTGCCTGGTTGAATGCCGCGAGCGCCTCCTGCACGGCCTGCTGCAGCGCACCCGCAGCGTCGATCGCCGCCTGATACGCAGCGTCGTAGGTATCCTGGGCACCGGCGAGACTCGCCGCGGTGGATGTCGCGGCATCGCGCGCGGCGACGATCGCCGCGAGCGCCGCTTGCGGGTTCTGCACACCGACTGCCGTCAATGCGGCGAGAATCGCAGCGCGGTTGTTCAGCGACTGATCGGCGACCAGATTGCTGATGATGCGCGGCTGCGCGTCGAAGACCACCCCGCTCGTCTGTGTGTAGGACGTCGTCTGCGTGCCGGGAATGAACGGATTGTCGCCCGCCGTGTTGTAAGTCGGGGTCAGCAGCCGCGGCATGACCTGATCGGCCGATCCGGCCTCGGGATTGAGCAGATTGTTGTACTCGCCGCTGACCGTGCGCAGTCCTGCCGGCACCAGAGTGCCGATGGCATTGCCCTGAGCGTCGACGTAGTCGGTGTAATTCGTATCGACGTGATTTTCGGCGATCTTGATTTGCTTCAGGATGAATTCGAGATCGTTCTTGACGAGCATTACCATGGAGTTTGTTCCTCGGGTGGTTTCGGTACGGCAACAGCGCGACGCCCGGAGCGGCGTTTGCCGACTAAAGCACGGGGTGCGCCAAGAGGCATAATTCGCCGAAAACTACAAGGTAACCCCTTATTTTTAATAAACCGAGCACTCTCTTGGAGAAAACAAAGAGAGATAGCTCTCGACTATGTAAGAAATTGCTTACATAACCGGCAAGGAGCCCTCAGGGATTCAGGGAAACCCCTAAATGACTGTTCTGCATTAGATGAAATAACAGTAATAACCCTTAACCGGCACCCCAGAGATGACCGCGTTGTTCTCGTACAACCTCCGACCAGAAGCGGTTGATTGACATCGTCGGCCTATACGGCCACAGCAGGCGATACTCGGAGACAGGTCACTGTCCCGCTTGGCAATCTTCTGCGTAGTCGGACCGAAAACCTTGGCGTCGGCAACTGGGCTCACGCACCGTCAGCCACTCAGGAATAGCTGTGTAAACTCTTTTGACACGGCACCCGGAGGTGGCGCGAACTACCCCTAGCAAGCCTGAACGGCATATGGATGAGATCGTGATGACAGGAGGAACACCGAAGCGCAGGACGGTGAGCGACTCGGGCCGGTGATTCCCGCTTGCCAGCCCGGCCTTGCCCCAAGCAAGGACCGTTACAGCGGAACGAACGTAATCATTTCTGAGGAACCGGCCGACGCGCTAGGAGAAACGCCTGTCGGCGGCCCAGTCGTGGGGTCAGTGGGCGGTAGGAGATGGGGTATTGGCAACGACTGCCGCGTCGTAGGGAAGGCAGATCGTATCGGCGGTGATCGACAGCGGAAGATCCAGCAAGGCGACCGGCGCCTTGAGCCAGGCGTTGCCGCCGAGATGATCACCGGCAAAGGCCGCTCGCACCGTGCGCGCGTCGTGCAAGGTACCTGGATAAACCGTCCAGGGCTCGGCCCGGGGCGGATCGAACGCGGCCAGACCGCGCTGTTCGATACTCGCGCAAGCCGTGAACGCCGCTCCAACGATGAGCATACCGAGGCTACGACCCACGGCAACCGCGGAATCGACGCAGGCACCCCACTCCGCATTCAAAGGGTTTCTCAAACCAGATTTTGCATGCACGCTGATCACTCCGATATCCCGATTGCCCCTAATAATCGACGAAATAGACTACCCCAAAATAGGCGACCGATCTCTAGGTCTTTCCGCTATGCTAGGAGCCTGAAGGTGCGGTAGACTCGACCCGCTTCCGGATGGTACCTACCGATTCCGTTCAATGAGTGGAGATACCTTCCGACGCACCCTGCAGGGAGCCCGAGAACCGGCTGTCACAGCACTCCGCACACCGTCAACAGCAAGGACCCCGCAACGATGACATCCCGAACGGCCGCGCTGCGCTCCGGTCCGGAACCGGATCTGAGGCGAGCGCTCGATCTGTGCCGCAGCTCGTTCGTGACGGCAGGCTTTTTCAGCCTGTTCATCAATCTGCTGCTGCTGCTGCCGTCGATCTACATGATGCAGGTCTACGACCGGGTACTGGCCAGCAGTAGCGAATCGACGCTGATGATGCTGACGCTGATCGCCGTGTTCCTGTATGTGGTCATGGGCGGCCTGGAATGGCTGCGCGCGCAAGTCCTGATCGTAACCAGCAACCGCCTCGACCAGGTTCTGAACGGTCGCGTGTTCGATGCCATGTTCACGCAGGCCCTGGCCAGCGGCGGCAGAATGTCCACGGTCCAGCCGCTGAACGATCTGCTGCAGTTGCGCCAGTTCCTGACCGGCCCGGGGCTGTTCGCCTTCTTCGATGCACCCTGGATGCCCTTCTACCTGGTGCTGATGTTCATGTTCCACTCCTGGTTCGGGTATCTGGCCGTCATCTCGATGGTCGCGCTCGGCGGAATCGCGGTCTGGAACGAAATCGCCACCCGCGACAACCTCGGCCGGGCCAATCAGGAGTCCATCGAGTCGAACCAGTTCACACAGCGCAACCTGCGCAATGCCGAAGTGATCGAGGCGATGGGCATGCTTCCGCGCATGCGCAGCCGCTGGCAGGACCGCCAGGTCGCGTTGCTCGGCCTGCAAAGCCAGGCCAGCTCGAAATCGGGCCTGATCACGTCGCTGTCGAAGACCTACCGGCTGACGCTGCAGTCGCTGATCCTGGCCCTCGGCGCCTACCTCGCCATTCACCGGGAAATCACCCCCGGCCTGATGATCGCCGGCTCGATCCTGCTCGGGCGCGCCCTGGCACCGCTCGACCTGATGATCGCCAACTGGCGGGGTTTCCTGCAGGCCCGCGAAGCCTATCGGCGCCTGGACGGCCTGTTGAAAACCGTGCCCGAACGCGCCCCGCCGATGCCCCTGCCTGAGCCCCGCGGAGAAATTGCCTTCGACAAGACCGTCATCACCCCACCCGGCGCGGCCGGCGCGGTGCTCAAGGGGATCACGCTCACCATAGAACCGGGACAGGCGGTCGGCATCATCGGTCCCAGCGCGGCCGGAAAGTCGACGCTGGTCCGGGCGATGCTGGGCCTCTACAAGCCGGTCTCCGGCAGCGTGCGCCTGGACGGTGCGGAACTCGACCAGTGGGATCGCGAGGCGCTCGGTCAGCACATCGGTTACCTGCCGCAGGATGTGGAACTGCTCGATGGCAGCATCAGCGAGAACATCGCCCGCTTCGGGACGATCGACCCCACGCAGGTGGTCGCCGCGGCGCAGGCGGCCGGGGTGCACGACATGATCCTGCGGCTGCCCGAGGGCTATGAAACCAAGATCATAGGCCAGGGCAAGATGTTGTCGGCCGGTCAACAGCAGCGCCTCGGGCTGGCGCGAGCCTTGTACGGGAGCCCGAAACTGCTGGTGCTGGACGAGCCGAATTCCAACCTCGATCAGGACGGCGAGAATGCGCTCGTCAAGGCCGTGGTCCAGATGCGGCAGCGCGGCAGCACGATCGTGCTGGTCACCCACCGCCCCAACATCCTCGGCATCGTCGACAAGATCCTGCTGCTGGTCGACGGCCAGAGCGCGATGTACGGACCGCGCGATCAGGTGCTCGCCGCGCTCCAGCAGAAGGCACCAACGCCTGCGGCTCCGGCCCCGACGCTGGCCACGCAGACCGCTCCGGCGGGCTAGGACTCCCCCGCGCCTCAACACTTGTCGCTGCCGATGTCTTCCCCCTCTCCGACTCCCACCGTACCGGCCGTTCGCACCGATGACCGCCGACTGCGGCGCTGGGGCATCGGCGCCGTATTGATCATGTTCGGCGGCCTGGGCGGCTGGGCCGTGCTCGCCCCGCTCAGCAGCGCGGCGCTGGCGCCCGGCCTGATTGCGGTCGAGCGCTACCGCAAGACCGTCCAGCATCTGGAAGGCGGCATCGTCAAGACGATCGACGTCCGCGACGGCGACATCGTCACGCAAGACCAGGTACTGGTCACGCTGGACAGCACCCAGGCCAAAGCCCAGCTGGAAGTCGTGCGGGGGCAGTACCTGATCTCGCTGGCGCGTGAGGCGCGGCTGCTGGCGCAGCGGGACGGACTCAAGCAGGTCAAGTATCCGTCCGAACTGATGCAGAACGCGCACGACCCGCGCGCCGAGGAATCGATACGCGTGCAGACGCAGACTTTCAATGTCCGCAAATCGGCCCACGAAGGCGAGATCAGCCTTTATGAACGCCAGATCGGCCAGCTGCGACACAAGGCCCACGGCCTCGAGTCACAGATCGGCAGCCACGAGCGGCTGGTGCGCTCCTATGAGGAAGAGCTGAAGGATTTCCAGTCCCTGCTCAAAGAGGGTTACGCGGAGAAGCAGAAGGTCCGCGACCTGGAACGGAATCTCGCGAACACCGAAGGCCAGCGCGGCGAACTGATGTCCGACCTGGCCGCGACCGAACTGCAGATCAGCGAGACCGAGCTGAAGATTTTGCAGCTCAAGAAGGAATTCCAGCGCGAGGTCGCCAAGGAACTCAGCGAGGTGCAGGCGGCCTTGTTCGAACTGAAGGAAAAGCTGCAGTCGCTGCAGGACACGGTGGCACGCACCGTCATCAAGGCGCCCGAGCCGGGCATGGTGCTGGGGCTCGCGGTGCATACGATAGGCGCGGTGATTCCACCCGGCGGGCGGCTGCTGGACATCGTGCCGCAGAACGAGAAGCTGATCGTCGAGGCGCGGCTGTCACCGCTGGACATCGACCGGGTGCGGGTCGGCCAGATGGCGGAAGTGCGGTTCAGCGCCTTCAAGTCGCGCAACACGCCCAAGATCGAGGGCAAGCTGATCGCTGTCTCGGCCGACCGTCTGGCGGACGAGAACGGTGCCACGGAACAGGACCGCGCCGGCTACTACCTGGCCCGTGTCGAGATCACGCCCGAGGGGCTGCAGGATCTGGCGCGGCAGAATCTCGACCTGCTGCCCGGCATGCCTGCGGAAGTGCTGATCAACACCGGCGAACGGACCCTGATGGAATACCTGATCGACCCGATCCGGGATACCTTCGCGCGCTCGCTGATCGAGGACTGAGCCATGGTCGGCGCGCGACGTCTGATTCCGGTCCTGTGCCTGCTGGGCGCCGCCGTGACCGGGGCCCGGGCGGAGTCCCTGCTCGAACTGTACCGCATCACGCTGGACAGCAACCCGATCCTGAAGGGCAAGGAATTCGCGCTGGACCAGGCCAAGGCACAGCAGGATCAGGCCCTCAGCAAGCTGCTGCCGCAGTTGATGGCGACCGGCAGTTACCAGAAGGTCGACTTCCGGCAGAGCCTGCAGCGAGGCCCCCAGAACCTGCCCGACAACCGCGATTTCAGCGAGCAGTACTGGGGCAACATGGGATCGATCCAGGCGCGGCAGGCCTTGTTCGATCTGCCGTCCTACCTGCGGCTGCAGGGCGCGGAAGCCTTCACACTGCAGAGCGAGAACGAGGTCGACGCGGTGCGCATGGCGGTCGCCTACGATCTGGCAGACCGTTACCTGAACGCGCTGCTGGCCGACGCGGACATCAACTACGTGGTCGCCGAGAAGGAGTCGGTCAAGGAAAAGCTGGAGCAGATGCGCTACATGCAGGAACGGCAGATGGCCACCGTGACCGATCTGTATCAGGTGGAAGCCTATTTCTCGGCCCTGATCACGCGCGAAATCGAGGTCAACAACGCCAAGGCCGTCGCGCTCGAAAAGCTCCGCGAGACCACCGGTGTCGGTGTCAAGAACGTTTCGCCGCTGGTACAGGAGCGCTTCACGCTGATGTCCGGCCAGATCGACGACTGGGTCCGCGATGCGCTGCATTTCAACCCCAAGCTGACGGCACTGGGACACGCCATCGAGGGCTCATCGAAGATGGTGTCGGGCAGTCAGGCCGAGCACTTGCCCAGCGCGAATCTGGTGGCTACGCAGACCTACTCGAATCTGGGCTTTCAGGACCGCCGCTTTCCGCCCTTTACCTCGGCATCGGTCGGCGTGCAGATCCAGGTCCCGATCTATTCCGGTGGTGGCACGCAAGCGCGCGTCCAGGAATCGGTTGCGCGCTGGAACCAGATGAAGGAGCAATACGAGCAGCAGCGGCGCGAGATCGAGAAGGAAACCCGCACCGCGTTTCTCGATGTGATGGCCAGTCATGCGCGGATCGAATCGACCAATCAGGAGGTCGTCGCCCGGGCCAAGGCGGTCGACGCGCAGTACAAGGCCTACGACCTGGGCACGACGACCATCGTCGACGTGCTCGAGACGCGGCGCTTGCTGCTGCGCGGACGGGTCGAGCAGGCGCGCGCCCGTTACGATTTCGTGCGCGCCCTGATCGCACTGCGCATGTGGTCGGGTAGCCTGCATGACCCGGAAATCGAGGCCATCGGCAACTGGTTCGTCAGCAAACCGCAAGCCGCCCAGGCCGGCAAGCCGGATAAGTCTTGAGATCCGTCTGCGGAACGCCCCGGCGCGCCGGGCTCGCTGCCGTCGCACTCGCCGCCACCTTCGCCACCTGGGCCGCGGACGAACTCGCGATACCCGCCACTCCGTCGGCGCGCGCGCTGCCCGGCATCGTCGGGCGCGACGACCGCGTCCCGCTCGATTCCACGGCCTGGCCCTGGCAGGCGGTCGGTCGCGTCAATCAGGCCGGCGGCCGCAGTCATTGCACCGGCACCCTGGTGGCACCCGACACCGTCCTGACTGCCGCGCACTGCGTCTACAGCCGGCTGGCCAGCCGCTGGCTGGAACCCGGGGAGATCGTCTTCGTCGCCGGCTTCCGCCGCGATACGGATGTGGGCTATTCCCGCGGCAAGACCATCCGGCGCTCGCCGCTGGCCGATCCGACGGCGGTCACCGCCGACAGCATCGCGCATGACTGGGCGCTGATCACCCTGGAAACCGCGCTGGCAGTCCGCCCGGTCGAGGTCCGTACGCTACCACCAGCCGCCACCGCAGGCGGCGCCATACATCTCGAAACTGCCGGGTATGCCCAGGATCGGCCCTACCTGCTGTCCCTGGACGACGGTTGCCGGATACGCGAGCGGGCTTTCGGCGGGAAGGTGCTCGTGACCGATTGCGACAGCACCCGCGGCGACTCCGGCGCCCCGCTGCTGTGGCGGGACGGCGGCACCGTCCGGGTGATCGGCGTGTTCTCGGCCGCCACGGAAGCGTCGGCGAAAGCCGCCGGCAGCTTCGCCGTGGACGCTTCCGCATTCGCCGATCAGTTAGCTGCACACTGAGTCGCCCCCCGGCTCCGACTCACCCTTCCCGCGCGCCCTGAAATCTCGTCAACTTCGCCTGCCAGCGCTTCCGCGCCGCGAATCCTGCCGCATGGCACCGCGCTCTTCGTCACTGCCAGAGTCCGGCACGGCATGTCGTCCCCTTTTCGTCCGACCTCAGTCAGCAGACAGCCAGCCGTAAGCGGGAAAAATTTTTTCGACCTTTGAACCTTTTTCCCGTCAACCGGGATAAGTGATCTGGTGGATCACGTGCAAACGGGGGGAGCGACGGCTCGCTCGTGGTCACTGCATCGAAGCAGACGAACGTAACAAGAGGCAAACGACATGACGCAACGCAAAGCGGATGAGGCGCTGAGCGATCCCCAGGATCCCCCGACGACACAAGGCAACGTAATCGACGAATCCGTTCGAGATGAATCCGGCCTGAGCCGGCGGGAAATGCTGAAAATCAGCATGACGGCGGGAGCGGGCGCAGCCGTTACCGCCATCGGCGGCGGCGCGATGCTGGCACCCAGGACGAGTCGGGCGGCTACGCCGGGCCTACCGGTCATCAGCCCGTGGAATCCGGCCTGGGCCTTCACCGATCCGATGCCGATCCCCAAGGCCTGCCAGCCGGTCGAGCAGCTCAAGGGGCCGCCGCCGCAGAATCAGCCCTGGTCCGAGGATTATTGCAAGACCAACAGTCTGCCGGACTACATCCGCTTCAACGAAGCTCACGGCAAGGACGAGGAGTTCTACGAGGCGCGCACCGAAAGGCATCAGCGCTGGGCCGAGTTCGGGAACATCGATCCGGTCTACGAGAACGGTGTCATGGTCCAGCCCGGCACGTTCAACGGCAAGCTGTACGAGTTCGACGCCTGCGAGGTCGACTGGGATTTCTACCCCAGCGCAGCGGCGGGCGCGATCGTGCCCTCCAAGATCTGGGTGTTCCACGACGTGAACTCCGATGCGGCCGGCATCCTGCGCATCAACGCCCGTTACGGCGAGCCGGTGCTGATCCGCATGCACAATTGCATGCCGGAGGACAACCGCGGCACTGGCATCGACCAGATGGCGACGCATCTGCACAATGCCCACAACCCACCCGAATCGGACGGCGGACCGATGCGCTTCTTCGATTGCGGGCAGTTCTACGACTACTGGTACCCGAACGTCCGAGCCGGCTTCGCCAGCACGCACAAGAGCGGCACGAGCTATGTCGGGCCGGACAAGGTCGCGCGCACCTGCCCCGGTGACTTCCGCGAAACCCAGAGCACGCTGTGGTTCCATGACCACCGCCACGACTTCACGTCGCAGAACGTTTACAAGGGCCTGGCCTCGTTCTACACGCTGTTCAGCGACGACATCAATCTCGACACCGGCAAGGGCGACAGCGCGAAGCTGTCCGAGCGCGGACTCGGCCTGCCGAGCGGCGAATGGGACATCCCGATCCTGTTGACCGACAAGAGTTTCGACCCCGACAACGGCGGCGAGATGTACTTCGACACCGAGAACTTCGACGGCTTTCTCGGTGACCTGATGACGGTCAACTTCAAAATTAAGCCGTATCTCGACGTCAAGCGGCGCCGCTACCGACTGCGCCTACTGAACGCGGGTCCTTCACGCTACGTCGAGATCGGGTTCAAGACCTCGACCGGCAAACTGGTCAGCTTCGTCCGCGTCGGCAACGATGGCAACCTGCTGCCCAAGGCCTTGACGAACACCACCGTCCGGCTCGCGCCGGCCGAGCGCGCTGACATCATCCTGGATTTTGCCGAGCACGCTCAGGGCACGGTCATCTACATGGAGAACCTTTTACTGCAAACCGACCCGCGCGGTCCCGACGGCGTGCTGCTGCCGAGCAGCCCGGACCCACGCCAGCGCGAGGCGACGCAGATCCTGCAGATCCGGGTCGGCGGACTGCCGGCCACTAAGGACATCAGTACGACCAAGGCACAATTGCTGAAGATGCCGACCTTGTTGGAGTTGCCTGCTCTGCCGACCCCTGTCAAGAAGCGCGCCTTTGCATTCGAAACCTTCGGCGCCCAGTGGTCGGTGAACAAGCGATTCTTCGACCCGGAGCGCATCAGCGCCTACCCGGTGGAAGGCACGGCCGAGGAATGGACCGTCACCTCCAGCGGTAGCTGGGGCCACCCGATCCACAGCCACCATGAGGAATACCGCATCACGCGCCGCAACGGCCGCGCGATCTCGGCAAGCTCCGACGATTACGGCCGAAAGGACGTCGTGCGCATCGGCAACGGGGCCGTCGGCACCGTCAACGGCGACAGCGTCAGCTACGTGATCCAGTTTCGGGACTGGTACGGCGATTACCCGGTGCACTGCCATAACGTCGTGCACGAGGATCACGGCATGATGCTGCTGTTCAAGATCGTGCCGCCCACCGACCCCAAGGCCGGCCAATAGCCGCTCCCCGCTCCAGCTTAGGTAAAGATCAATGAACGATAGCAACAAGCGTGCATTTCTTAGCAGAATGGTCGGGGTTTCTGCCGGCCTTACCGCGGCGGCGGTGGTGCCAACCGCGGTCGCGAAGACCCGGCGCACCACGGAAACCCACTTACCGATCAAGACCGGTCGGCTGAGCACTGCCGAGCGGCGCCGCCAGCGCTTCCCGAACGTGCCGGTCGTCGACCACGACGGCAACATCCTGCGTTTCTATGACGACATGCTCAAGGACAAGACCGTCCTCATCAACTTCATGTACACGCGCTGCAATGGCAGTTGCCCCGGCACGACGGCGAATCTAAAGAAAGTTCAAGCCGAGTTCGGCGATCGCATGGGTCGCGACGTGTTCATGTACTCGGTCTCGCTCGAGCCGGAGTACGACACGCCGGAGCGCCTGAAGGCCTATGCGGACTTGTTCAAGGTCCAACCCGGCTGGCGTTTCATCACCGGCAGCAAGGAGAACCTGGACCTGATCCGGCGTGAGTTCGGCTTCTATCGCGCCGACGCGACGCTCGACAAGCTGGCCGATTCGCACATCGGCGCGGTGAAATTCGGTATCGAGCGACTGGAACGCTGGGGCATGTGCGCCGCACTTGGCAATCCCAAGTACATTGCGCGCTATGTCGAATGGCTCGAACCCAAGGGCAAACGGCCGGATCTGTCAGCGATGCTCGGCTGACAGTTTGGGTAAACGGCGCCGCCAAGGGCGGCGCCGGCCGGACCACCCCGCGTTCGCGGGCGAACCGAGGCCGAGGGTGCCGTACGGCGCCCTCACAACACTTTTCCCTACGAGGCATTCACCATGGGTATAGGCATCTGGCAACTGGCCATCATCCTGGCCATCGTCATGTTGGTCTTCGGCACGAAGCGGCTCAACACGATCGGCACCGACCTGGGAAGCGCGATTCGAGGCTTCCGCAATGCAATGAAGGACACACCTGACAAGACTTGAGGCGCGGTAGGCGCGCTTGGACGGAATTCGGGATCGACGCGACAAAGCGCCCTGCGGGGCGCTTTGTTCTGTAGCGCGATAGCCCGACGGGGCGTGCCATCGGGGCCGATTAGTTACGTCAACGTCGCACTTTCGAAACTTACGGGCGGGGGGGACCGAACGCGTTGACCGACGTTTGCCAAACCAACAACCCGCTGCCAACGGCGGCCATAGTCCGGGTGGCGTTGCAGATTCGGCGAGGTATCGGAATCTATTCCGAGAACCGGTGGAGCAATCCGGAAGACCGCGCTGCCGCGCCTTCGGCTGCGCGATCCGACTCGTGGGCCGTCGCAGGCTTCGCTTCCGGAATTCCGGCCGCATCGATCCGGGCCATCAGCCGGGCAAAGCCACTCTCGGCGGCCAGATCAACCGGCGCGTGTTGCCACCGATTCTGGATCTGCTGGAAATCCGCAAGCTCTTTGCGACAGTCGTCGCACGTGCCTAGATGCTGGTCAACCGCCCGATGCTCTGCTGCACTCAGACTCCCGTTGGCATACCAGGGCAACAAGAGCAGAACCTCCTCATGGCGGGCCACGAAGACTTTATCTTCAGCGACCATCAAATATCCCCCCTCAGAATAGCGCCCTGCACCTGAAACTGCCGACGAGCGTAAACCCCCGTCAGCGTCCGCATCGGTGGGGCGCCCAAGGCGCGGGTATCACCGCAGCGCGAATCCCAGCATACGACGAAGGCCCTACAGGGCGCAATTGGCCTAAGGGGATATCTGACAGAGCCGTGCGAGTTTCCAGGGTTCACCTTAAGTGAATTCCATTTCCTTGCCAAAAGGTTCAAAAAGTTCCCGACCAAAACGCTTTCCCCGAATCCCCCCAAACTCGCGCAGCAAGGCTCGCGGCATCCTTACCGGCCAGATCCGAGGAGCTAGTAACCCGCCGTCAGCGAGAACATGAACTTCGGGTCCGGCAGCGGCAATTCGAACTCGTGGTGCTCTGCAATGCTTGCCGGGGATTCCTGGCCGCTGGTCCACTTTCCATCGATGTATCGGAAATCGAAAGCGAGGTGGCTCCAGTACCATGTCAGGCCCGCGTGCCAGTACGCGGAATCGTATTCGAGAACCTGTCGCGCGGCGTTGTACCCGGCGCCGGCCGAGAACTCCAGGGATTCCATCACCGGATAGCGGCCGGATAGTTCTACGGTGGTGAACGCTGCGCCGCGATGATAGGCATTGTCGGCGTAGTAGACCCTGGCACTGGCCACGTCGCGGTAATGTAGCGCCAGGCTGTAGTCGTTGTAGTCCGAGTAGCGGCCGAAGATGCGGTCATTGAAGATGTACCGCGACACCATGAGCTCCGCGCGAAAGCTCTCGTCGATCTCATGGCTGTAGCCGAGGTAGGGGTAAAACTCCAGGTCGGAGTGGCCGGGGAAGTCCCCATCGCCGAAGTCCACCCATGACAGCCACGCGCCGCCGAAAAAGCCGCTGTCGTGCTCATAGTCGAGATTGCCTCTCAGCGAGGGCCGGTTATCGCTCTTCGAATAGCCGCGGTAGAAGTAATTCGTCGTGAAGGTCGCCAGCGCGCCGAATTTGGACGCCGCGACGAAGGACTGCAGCGAAGATGCCTCGTGAGCCAGCAAATCCGACGTGTACATTGCGCCGAACACGACCAGCAGCACAGCCCGTTTGCGGGCAGGGACAGGCCGCCGGAGCGACTCCGACGATGGGGGGCCGGTGGGCATCCGTGCAGGACCCAGGAAAGCTGTGACCGCGGGTGAATGCGAAAGCGGGAGCCCGAAGCTCCCGCATCACTTACCCGAGGGGCCTTCCGGTCAATGGCTGACCGCGACTTTGGCGCCCTTGGTCTGGCCTATCGCCGACAGAGTCTCGGTGAACCACGGCGTCTCGATGTCGAAAGGCTTGCCGCCCTTGATGCGCGGAAACTCGATCGCGCGCAGCACGTTCCCGCGGTCCTCGTCGTGGCCCATCACACCGGACTCGCGTCGGAAGGCGCACTCGACGGCGAGATCGGCACAGGACTTGATCAGCCGGATGTCTTCGACATTGGCCGCTGCGGCGCGGGCGAAATAGCCGGACTTTTGCACCAGCGTCTTCTCGGCACCGATCATCGCGGCGAACTGCTCGCCGAACCACTTGCCAGGGTTGACCGCGTCGAGCTTGATGTGACCGAAGGCATCACGCGGGACTTCCTGCCCCTTGGCCTGCATCTCTGCAACGATCGCTTCGACGCCCGCCCCTTCCGAAATGAAGATGTTGACGCAGTCGACCTTGTCCATGACGGCGCGCAGGCGGTCCGCCTCGGCCGCCAGATTGATTTCCATCTCCGGGATGAAGACCCCGTGCACTTCAAAGGCGGCACGATCGAGGCCGATGCCCGGCAACCATTCGGCGCGGTCGAGCAGCTTGCGATATTCGAGCGCGGTCGCCGCGGTCAGCCAGCCGCAGTTACGGCCCATGACTTCGTGGACGATCAGCATGCGCGGGTTGGAGTTGTTTTCCGCGACCACGTTCCAGAAGTAGCGGGCACCCTGCTCGGCCGCCGTCCAGGCACCCAGCGACTGCTTGATCGGGAACACGTCGTTGTCGACGGTCTTCGGCAGGCCGATTACGGTCAGGCCGTAGTTGTTGCGTCCGAGAAAAGCCGCGAGGTCGGCCGCAGCGGTGTTGGTGTCGTCACCGCCGATGGTGTGCAGCACGTCGACGCCGTCCTTGACCAACTGATCGGCCGCGACCTTCTGCGGATCCTCACCTTCCTTGACGAGACCTCGCTTGACGCAATCCTTGACGTTGGTCAGCTTGACGCGGCTGTTGCCGATCGGCGAGCCGCCGAAACGGTGCAACAGGCCGGCCTTTTCGCGGATCTCCGGGGTCACTTTGTACGAATCGCCCAGCAACAAGCCCTTGTACCCGCCGCGATAGCAGATGATCTCGATCGACGGATCGATCTCGCTGTAACGCTCGATCAGGCTGCCGACAGCGGAGCTGAGGCACGGAGCCAGACCGCCGGCGGTCAGGATGGCGACTTTCTTGGGTTTGTTCATGGCAAGGTCTTCCGATTAAGGGGTTAAACGATAGAACGCCTTAAGGCGAAATGCCGGAGGGCCACACCGGGCCGTCGGAGCCGGACTTAGCCGCGTAGATTAACGGACAAAGCGCGTCGTGGCCATGCCGGGCACCATTTCGGAGGCCAGGGAACGGAGGGCGGGCGCGGCGCCGATAGCCAACCGCATCGAAACAGCGCGTCGCTGCCAGCCCGGATGGACTAGGCCGCCGAATCCGCCACTTCGCCTTCCGCGACAGGCGCGGCGTAACCGCATTCCTTTTGCGGACAGACTTTTTCGGTGCCGCGGCGCTTGCCGGTCTTGATGGTCAGTATCGGCCAGCCGCATTGCGGGCAGGGCTCGGCGAGCGGCGGATTCCAGACGGCATAACTGCAGGTCGGATACGTCGAGCACGAATAGAACAACTTGCCGAATCGCGACTTGCGCGTATTCAGCGTACCCACCTTACATTGCGGACATTGCACGCCGGTGTCCGCGGGCTTTTCGATCGGCTCGATGTGCTTGCATTTCGGGTAGGCGCTGCAGCCGATGAACTTGCCGTAACGTCCGGACTTGACGATCAGCGCGGAATCGCATTTCGGGCAGGTTCGGCCCTCGATGACCTCGGCGGCCGCGGGCCCGGTTTCCTCACCCTGCATGTTCCGCGTGTACTTGCAGGTCGGGTAGTTGTTGCAACCGATGAAACGGCCATTCCGGCCGAGGCGGATGGACAACTGGCCGCCGCATTCGGGACAGGCCTCGTCCAGCGACTCATGCGTCACGTCCGCCCGACGCAGGTTCTCGTCCTTGTCCTCGATCAGGGCCTTGAACGGGTCCCAGAATTCCCGCATCAGCGGAACCCAGTTCTTTTCGCCGCGCGACACCGCGTCGAGGGCATCCTCGAGATTGGCGGTGAAGTTGTAGTCGACGTACTGGGTGAAATGCTCGGTCAGGAACTTGTTGACGATGCGCCCGACGTCGGTCGGCGTGAAACGCTTCGACTCCAGCGTCACGTAATGGCGCTGTTGCAAGGTCGAAATGATGGCGGCATAAGTCGAGGGCCGGCCGATCCCGTACTCTTCCAGCGCCTTGACCAGACTCGCCTCGGTGTACCGCGGCGGTGGCTCGGTAAAGTGCTGCTCGTTGACGATGTCGGTCAGCGGCAAGGTCTGCCCGACCTTGAGGGCCGGCAGAAAATTCTCGTCCTCTTCACTGGGCGCGTCGTCCTTGCCTTCAAGGTAAACGGCCATGAACCCCGGATTGGTCACGGTCGAACCGGTGGCGCGAAAGGTGTTGCCTTCGCCGCAGGCGAAATCGACCGCCACCGTGTTGATCGTCGCATGGACCATCTGACAGGCGACGCTGCGCTTCCAGATCAGGCTGTACAGCTTGAACTGATCGGGCGTCAGACGCGCCTTGACGGCTTCCGGCGTGCGGTAGACCGAGGTCGGGCGGATCGCCTCGTGGGCTTCCTGCGCATTCTTGCTCTTGGTCTTGTAGATGCGCGGCTGATCGGGCACGTTGTCGGCGCCGTAGCGCTCGGCGATCAGCTTGCGGAACTCCTGAATCGCCTCGGCGGCGAGCGTGACCGAGTCGGTACGCATGTAGCTGATCAGGCCGACGCTTTCCCCGCCGAGGTCGATACCCTCGTAGAGCTGCTGCGCGACCGTCATGGTGCGCCGGGTCGTGAAACCGAGCTTGCGGGCGGCCTCCTGCTGCAGGGTCGAGGTCGTGAACGGCGCTGCCGGGTTACGCTTGCGCTCCCGCTCTTCGACCTTGGCGACCGTCAGGAAGCCCTGCGCCTGAGCCAGCAGATCGGTGCGTACGGCAGCGGCCTGCTCGGCATTGGTGATGCTGAATTGTTCCTGCTTCTCGCCACGGTAATGCGTGAGGCGCGCACCGAGAGGCTGCGCCTCGGCCATCAGCGCGGCCTCGATGGTCCAGTATTCCTGCGACTTGAACGCCTCGATCTCGAGTTCGCGCTCGACGATCATCCGCAAGGCGGGGCTCTGCACGCGGCCCGCCGACAAGCCGCGGCGAATCTTCTTCCACAACAGGGGGGAGAGCTTGAAACCGACCAGATAATCGAGCGCGCGGCGCGCCTGCTGCGCGTTGATCAGGTCGAGAGACAGCGCCTTCGGGTGCTCGATGGCCTCGGTGATCGCGCGCTTCGTGATCTCGTGGAATACCACCCGGTGCACCGGCTGGTCCTTCAGCACCTTCTTTTCCTTCAGAATTTCATAGAGATGCCAGGAGATCGCCTCACCCTCGCGATCCGGGTCGGTCGCGAGATACAGCGCGTCGGCCTTGGCCAGCGCCTTGACGATGGCCTGTACGTGTTTCTCGTTCTTCTCGATGAGGTCGTATTTCATCTTGAAGTCGTGGTCCGTATCGACCGCGCCTTCCTTGGGCACGAGATCGCGGACATGACCGTACGACGCGAACACGCGGAAATCCTTGCCCAGGTATTTCTCGATGGTCCGCGCCTTGGCCGGGGATTCGACGATGACCAGATTCTGGTTCATGGAGCCTTAGGATGAATTCCGAAAGATGGGGCGATTCACACGCCGCGCCGTCGCCACCGCCTCAGGCGGCGGCAGGGTCAACTGCGCTGCGGACGGAGGACTGGCGACGCGGGGTCAGTGAAGATATTCCGGAACGGCGTCGTAGACCAGGTTTTCCATCCTGGCATAGGCCGCTTCCTCACTTGGCTGACTGAACAGGATCATCAGGACCACCCATTTCAGGTTCTCCAGAGTGATGGGGTCCTCGTGCAAGGCCATCAGCCGGTCGATGACCAACTCGCGGCTCGTGGACGTCAGGATCCCCGACTGTTCGAGAAACATCAAAAAGCCTCGGCATTCCGTATCGAGCCTCGACTTTTCCTGATGGGAGAAGACGCGGAACGACGGCGAGGAGAGCGATCGAATGGGCGGCTGCTCGGCCAATGACTCGAGCCACTCGAATGCCCTGCTCACTTCCTTCCCGGGAAATCCCGCCTCCAGCAACTCATCCCGAAGTGCATCCGGATCTGGCGAATGCTCTTCGTCTCCGTCCATGTAGTTTTGAAACAGATAGATCAGCACATCGAAGACGTTTTCTTTCATTCCGGGCCTCGAGCGGGGACGACCACGCGTTGCGGGTCTCCCTACTCATCGTAGGTGATTCTGCAGTAACAGCCTGTCGGCGTTGACGCGACGTATCCCTTCAGCTCGAGATCTAGCAGCAGATAGGCCACTTCTTCGGCACTCATCCCGCTAGCTGTTACTAGAGTATCCACAGAGGTGGGTTCCCACGCAACATATTTCAACAGGTGTGCGGCCGCAGATTCCGGACGATCGGCAGTCGGACGAGAGCCGCCGGAGGACTCCAAGGCACCGGCAAAGCCCGCCAGTTCCTCCAGAATATCGGCGACGCCCTCGACCAATTTGGCGCCATCCTTGATCAACGCATGGCAGCCCCGCGCCATCGGATTGTGGATGGACCCGGGAATCGCGAACACCTCCCGCCCCTGATCCAGGGCCGCCTTGGCCGTGATCAGCGAACCGGAGCGCAGGCTTGCCTCGACGACCAGCGTGCCGGTGCTCAAACCGCTGATGATGCGGTTCCGCCGCGGAAAGTGCGCCGGCAGCGGCGGCGTGCCGACCGGAAACTCGGACACTACCGCCCCGGCCTGGACCACTTCGGCCATCAGGTCGGCATGGCGCCGCGGATAGACCTGGTCCAAGCCGGTACCGACAACCGCGACGGTTCGCCCGCCGCCGTCGATCGCGCCGCGATGACTTGCGGCGTCGATGCCGAGCGCGAGCCCACTGGTAACGGTAATGCCGCTGGCCGCCAGCGCCGCGGCAAACTCACGGGAAGTCCGCTGACCCGGCGGAGTCGGGTTCCGGCTACCGACGATGGCGACCTGCAGCGAGCCCAGCGCCGCAACGTCCCCGAGCACGAACAGTACCGGCGGCGGCGCCGGAATCTCCCGCAGCAACGGCGGATACCGGGGATCCGCCAAGGTTAGGATACTGCGCCCGGACTGCGCGGACAGCCAGGCGAGATCACGCTCGACGCCGTCCCAGTCGGGCGCCTTCAGGTAATCGAGCAGCGGCGGCTTGAATCCAAGCCCGGCCAGCGCCGCCCGCGATTCCCGGAACAGGAAACGCGGACCGGCGTGAAGCTCCAGCATTTGGCGCCACTGGCGCGCCCCAGACAGTGGCGCCCGCAACAGGGCGAGCCAGTAGCGCAGGCTGTTTGGATCGGTGTCGGACACCGTATCAACCGGGGGGCTGGATGATGTCGAGCACATGGACCGGTCGGGAAGCGCGCAGGATCAGCGCATAACTGACGCGTTCAAACACGCGAAAGACCAGCAGCTTACCGGCCGACTGTTCCGGAGCGAAGACCCGCGTCCCGAATCCAGCATAGGGATCGCGCAACTCGATACCGCGTTGCACGATCTCGAACACATGACCCGACTCGATACCGTCGCGCGCCCCCCGATCCAGCGTCACGACCTGGTACTGGCCGATCTGCGACACGCCATCGAGTACGCCGATGATATGGCCGCGCAGCGGCTTCTTGATGGCATGCGGGTGTACGTAAAGCCCGGTCTCGCCCGCATTGCGCGCCAGGATGCGATCGCCGATGACCGCCTCGCGCTGGTTCCGGAGCATCACCAGGGTTGCGGGATCGCCGTGGGCGACCAGGGTAGCATCCGCGACGAAGATCCCTTCATAGCCCAGGGTCTCGCCGGTATCGCCCTCGGTCAGCGGCTGACCGACGCGGAACACCGTGAAATCCCGCGCCGGCGCCTGGGGCAGCCCACGCACATAGATGCGATCCTGCGCGCCGCCGGCGATCCGCCGGTCCGGCAACGCGACGATGAAGGGGCCGGCGTCCTTTTCGTCCTCCGACAGGGGGCGGGGACTGCTCAGGAACGGGCGGATCGTTTCGATGAGAATCGTCGGAATCGCACGACGCGGAGCGCTCACCCTCACCTGCGGCTGTAGCCGAACCTCGGACGCCGCCGCAATGCGGAGTTCGGCTTCACCATTGAACCGGGTCAGTTCGAGTACATCGCCCGGATAGATCAGGTCAGGATCGGCCAGCGCAGGATTGCGCCGCCAGAGTTCGGGCCATTCCCAGGGATGCACCAGAAAGCGCGACGCAACATCCCACACCGTGTCGCCCTCGACGACCCGATACTGTGTCGGGGCCGAAGCCAGCAATTCAACCGATCGCGCACTCGTCGTTACACCGGTCGCCCCGAGCAGCGACACGCACAGAACCCACATCCGATGCCAGTTCATACCTTAACTCCCGGGCTTGCGACGGGTCTCGACTCTTTGTTTTCGTGATCCGGCCGGAACACGGGAATTGCGAGTCAGGCTGAAGTCCGGCCCGGACGGCAACTTTTCTTGATCGCCGCAGTCTTTGCGGTTAACGTTCAAGGTTAACTGCGTGTTCCGCTGCCTACCGCCCGACTGTTCCAGACACCAGACCAAAACCATGGCTATCCTGACCATCTTGGAGTTTCCCGACGAACGACTTCGCAAGAAGGCATTGCCGGTCGACGTGTTCGATGAATCGCTGACCCGGCTCGTGGAGGACATGCTGGCCACGATGTATGCGGCGCCGGGAATCGGTCTGGCCGCCACACAGGTCAATGTACAGCAGCAGGTCATCGTAATCGACATCTCGGAAGAGAAGAATAGTCCGCTGATCTTGATCAATCCGGAGATCGTCGCGCGCACCGGTCAGGAGGAAATGGAAGAAGGCTGCCTGTCCGTCCCCGGCGTCTACGAGAAAGTGCAGCGCGCCGAACGGATCCGCGTACGGACCTCGGACGTCAGTGGCAGCATCACCGAGTTCGACGCCGATGGCCTGCTTGCGGTTTGCATCCAGCACGAGATCGATCACTTGGAGGGCCGGCTGTTCGTCGACCGACTGTCGCCGCTGAAGCGGCAATTGGTCCGGAAGCGCATCAAGAAGGAACAACGGCAGCGCGCGACGAAACCGCTGGCGGCCACCTCGGCCTCGCTGTAAGCCGCCGCGGCCCGATCCGGACTGGCCGAGACGTTCCAGGCCAGCGCCGGACCGCTACCGCGATCGGGGATTCAATCGATGAAGATCATTTTTGCCGGGACGCCGGAGTTCGCCGTCCCGTCCCTGGAAGCCTGCCTCGCTTCCGGCCACGCGGTGTGCGCCGTGTATACCCAGCCCGACCGGCCCGCCGGCCGCGGGCGGAAGCTGACGCCCAGCCCGGTCAAGACGCTTGCGCTCGCGCGTGGCCTCCCGGTGTTTCAGCCCGAGTCCCTGCGACCCGCGGAGGAACAGGAAGCCCTCGCGGCGCTGGGCGCAGACCTGATGGTCGTTGCCGCATACGGCCTGATCCTGCCTACGCCCGTTCTGGCAACACCCCGCCTGGGCTGCATCAACGTGCATGCCTCGCTGTTGCCGCGCTGGCGCGGGGCCGCTCCGATCCAACGCGCGATACTGGCCGGCGACGCGACGACCGGCGTCACGATCATGGTCATCGAACCCCGGCTGGACAGCGGCCCGATGCTGCTGAAGCGCAGTTGCCCGATCGAGCCGCTGGAGACCGCGGCCGAGCTCTACCCGCGACTGGCACACCTCGGCGCCGAGGCGCTGTCCGCGGTACTGGCCACATTCGAAGCCGCGCCGCCGGTCCCGGAACCCCAGGACGAAGCGCTGGTCACCTATGCCGAGAAACTCAGCAAGGACGAGGCGCTGATCGACTGGCGGCAACCCGCGCTGACGCTCGAGCGCCAGGTGCGGGCGCTCAATCCCTGGCCGGTCGCCGAAACCCGGCTCCAAGGTCAGGTATTGCGGATCTGGCGCGCCGAAGCATTGAGCGAACGATCCGACGCGGCCCCGGGCACGACGCTGACCGGCCGCAAGACCTGGGATGTCGCGACCGGGGACGGGGTTCTGCGGCTGCTCGAAGTCCAGCTCGCCGGACGCCGGCGGGTCCCCGCTACTGATTTCCTGAATGCGGCGCCCGAGCCGGCGCCGCTCGGTACCTGACGCTGTTGAATACGCGCGCACTGGCGGCCGAAGTCACGCTGCGGGTTTTCGCCCACGGCGAGTCGCTGTCCGCCACCCTCGGCGAGCATTTGCCCAGGCTTCCCGACCCGAAAGACCGGGCCTTCGTCCAGGCTGTGGCCTACGGCGTCTGCCGCTGGTACGGCCAACTCGATTTCCTGCTGGAGCGGCTCGTTTCCAAACCGATACGGGAACCCTATGTCCGCGCTTTGGCTCTGGCCGGGCTGTTCCAACTCCGCCACATGCGGATCAAACCCCACGCCGCGGTCGCCGAGACCGTTGCGGGAGCGCAGCGGCGGGCCGCTTGGGCCAAGCCGCTGCTGAATGCGGTGCTCCGCAATTACCTGCGGCAGCAAGACGCACTGGATGCGGCCGTCGCCGAGAACCTGCTCGCACGCACCGCACACCCCCGATGGCTGATCGAGCGCCTGGAACGCGACTGGCCGCAGGACTGTGCCGAAATCCTGCGGCAAAACAACCTGCCGGCGCCGATGACGCTGAGGGCAGATCGGCGCCAGACGACCCGCGAGGACTACTGCGAGGCGTTGCGGAGCGCTGAGATCGGCTGCGAAGCGGGTTTGGCGGCTCCCGATGCCGTGATACTGGAAAGGGCGGTCCCCGTCGAACGACTGCCGGGTTTTGCCGATGGCCGGGTATCGGTGCAGGACGAAGCGCCCCAGCTCGTCGCCGGCCTGATGGACCTGCAGCCCGACCAGCGAGTACTGGACGTCTGCGCGGCGCCCGGCGGCAAGACCGTGCACATGCTGGAAACCTGCCCGGACCTGGCCGAGGTCGTCGCGCTCGATGTTTCGGCCGAGCGCGCGACGCTGATCCGGGAGAATCTGTCACGCAGCCGCTGTGAAGCACGCGTCGTCGTTGCCGACGCCGAGGCGAAACCCACCTGGTGGGACGGCCAGGCATTCGACCGGATCCTGCTCGACGCACCGTGCACCGCCACCGGCGTGATCCGCCGCCACCCGGACATCAAGCTCCTCCGCAAGCCGGAAGACGTGGCCCAAGCCGCCGCGCGGCAGCGCCGCATCCTGCAGCGAGCCTGGCCGTTGCTCGCCGTTGGCGGCCGTCTGCTGTACGCCACCTGCTCGGTGTTGCGGGAGGAGAACGAACACAATATCGCCGCCTTCCTGGAAGAGCACTCCGACGCGCGGGAACTCCCGCTGCCCGGGCTGAGCGATCGCCCGGTGGTCCATGGAGCCCAGATGCTGCCGGGCGATCGCGGCATGGACGGGTTCTATTACGCCTGCCTCCTCAAGCTCGGCTGATGGCATCCGCGCTCCGGCTGGCGGGATTCGTGCTGGGTTGCGCCTTGCTGAGTGGCCCGGCGCCCGCCGAGGAAGGCTTTGTGATCCGGAGTGCGGAACTGGTGCCGGTCGGGTCCGACTACGTCTTGAACGCCGAAATCCACTACGCCTTCTCCGCCAGCGCACTCGAAGCGCTGGACAACAGCGTACCGCTGACGCTGGCCATGAATCTGCGCGTGGAGCGCGTGCGTGCGCACTGGTGGAACGAAACGATGCTGGACCATCGCCACCAGCTCGAGATCCGCTATCACCCACTGGGACAGCTGTTCCAGCTGAACGTCGACGATAGAGGCAACCGGCAGAGTTTCACGACCCTGGCGTCCCTGCTGGACGCCATGGGCTCGATCCGCCGTCTACCGGTCATCGCGACCGACAGGATTCTGGCCGGCGAGCATTACGTGGCGGAGCTGTCGGTCCGTCTGGACATCGAGACATTACCGCTGCCGCTACGTCCGACGGCCTACCTGTCACCGAGTTGGTACCTCAGTAGCCCGACATACCGATGGTCTTTCGCAAAATCCGACTGAAGCCGCCGCTGAGCCTGATCGTCGTCGTGCTGTTTGGCGCGATACTCGCGTCGCTGCACCTGATGAGCAACGCGACCCAGGACTCCTCGCAGCTCGGCGAGATCTACTCGAAGCTGCTGCTGATCAACACGCTCGGCTCGATCCTGCTGCTGGCGCTCGTCGTGGCCAATATCGTCTGGCTGGTCAAGCAGTTGCGGCGACGCGCCGCAGGTTCGGCGCTGACCGCACGGATGGTGTTCCTGTTCCTGCTGCTGACGCTGACGCCGGCATCGATCGTCTTCTACTACTCGATGATGTTCCTGCAACGCAGCATCGACAGCTGGTTCGACGTGCGCATCGACCAGGCCATGGACGATGCGCTGAAACTGGGGCAGGCCGCCGTCGACGAGCGCATCCGCGCCGTCGCCAAACAGACCGAACAGGGCGCCAAGCAACTGGAACATGCCCCCTTGCCGGAAATGGCACTGCTGCTCGACGAAATCCGCAGCAGCGAAGAGAGCGACCTGACGATCTTCTCGAAACAGGGCCGCATCATCGCCTCGAGCAGCCCTCAGCCCAGCCTGATGATTCCCGACCTGCCCGACGCCGTCGTGCTGCTCCAGGTCAAACCCGGCAAGACCTTCACCACGCTGGAGCCGGGGCCCGACGGACATCTGCAGGTGCGGGCACTGGCCCTGCTGGCAGACGATTCGGCTTACTTCCTGCAGGCCGTGCATCCTCTACCCCTGCGCCTGTCTCAACTGGCCGAGACGGTCGAATCGGCTTACATCCAGATCAAGGAGCTGGGGTTCCTGCGCAATTCGCTCAAGCAGAGTTTTTCGCTGACCTTGTCGCTGGTGCTGCTGCTGAGTCTGCTCGCCGCGATCTGGGTAGCCTTCATCAGCATCCGACGCCTGGTCGCGCCAGTCCGTCATCTCGCGCAAGGCACGCGCGCGGTTGCCGAAGGGCGTTACGAACAGCGACTGCCGGTCAAACAGCGCGACGAACTCGGTTTCCTGGTGGAATCGTTCAACAGCATGACCGCCTCACTGTCTCAGGCCCGCGACGAAGCGCACCGCTCGCGCATGGAGGTCGAACGCCAGCGCGCCTATCTGGAAACCGTCTTGGCGAATCTGTCGTCCGGGGTCATGAGCTTCGATGCACGCCTGCGCATCCTGACCGCCAATCACGCGACCGACTCGATACTGCACGCCACGCTGAGCCGTTCCGTCGGGCTGTCGATGGGCTCGATCGAGCGCCACCACCCACATCTGGCCGATCTGCTGCGGGTGATCGAGAAACACCTGCGCGCCACCCGTAACGGCGTCTGGCAAGTCGAGGTCAGCTTGCCGGGGCCGCAGGGAACGCAGGAACTGCTGTGCCGGGGCACGCAGCTGTTCAGTCCGGATGGGGCCTGGCAGGGTGCGGTCGTCGTGCTCGACGACGTGACCGCCCTGATCCAGGCACAGCGGCAAGCCGCCTGGAGCGAGGTGGCCCGACGCCTGGCGCACGAGATCAAGAATCCGCTGACGCCGATCCAGTTGTCCGCCGAACGTCTGAAAATCAAACTCGGACCCACGCTCGGAGAAACGGAAGCCGCGTTCCTCGAACGTTCGACCCGTACCATCGTGCAACAGGTGGAGGCCATGAAGACGATGGTGAATGCCTTCGCGGAATACGCCCGTCCGGCCGTCGCCCATATCCAGCGCGTCGAACTGAATGCACTGATCGAAGAGGTCGTTGCACTGTATCCGCCGCAGAGTGGTTTAGAATTTCATCTGGAGCTGGAGTCGCGGCTCCCGGCAACGCTTGCTGACCCGGGACGCATCCGGCAGGTGCTGCACAATTTGATCAAGAATGCACAGGAAGCGAGTTCCGGGAAGCCCGGTCTGGTCACGATCACCACCCGCAGCGTGGAAGGCGACGGCAACCGGCATGCCGAACTGCTGATTGGCGACAACGGGCCGGGTATACCGGCGGATCAGGCCGACCGCATTTTTGAACCGTATGTCACTACGAAATCGAAGGGAACCGGCTTGGGCCTAGCCATCGTCAAGAAGATCATCGAAGAGCATGGCGGTCAGATCCGGCTCGAAAGCGCCGAAGCCGGCGGTGCCGCATTCCTGATTCGGCTGCCCTCCGCCGCTCCTGCTCCCCCCCATCCACTGCGCTCTGCCCTCGAGGCCCGCCATGATTAAATCGAAGATTCTGATCGTCGACGACGAACCGGATATCCGTCAGTTGCTATCGGAAATCCTCGAAGACGAGGGTTATCTCGTCAGCATCGCGGACAGCGGCAGCGAGGCGCGCAAGCGACTCAACGAACAGCGCCCCGATCTGATCCTGCTCGACATCTGGATGCCCGACGAGGACGGCATCAGCCTGTTGAAGGACTGGCTCAAGAATGGCTACCTCGACTGCCCGGTCATCATGATGTCGGGACATGCGACGATCGAGACCGCGGTCGAGGCCACACGCTTGGGTGCCCACGATTTCCTCGAGAAGCCGCTGTCCATGGCAAAACTGCTCGTGACGGTGGAGCGGGCACTGGAAGCCGCCCGGCTACGCAAGGAAAACATCGGCCTGAAACGACGCGTCGAACCGGTCCTGGAACCGATCGGCAAAAGCGCAGCGATGGAACGCCTGAGGGAACAGATCAAAAAACTGGCGCAGCACGATGCGCGGGTCTTGTTGGTCGGAGAGCCCGGCAGCGGCAAGGAAACCTTTGCCCGGTATCTGCACCAGATGAGCCCACGGCGCGAAGGGCCCTTCATCGATGTCGGCGTGGGTGCCTTCGCCCCGGATCATTCGGCTGTGGAGTTCTTCGGGCGGGAATCCGGCGGGCATATCCACCGGGGTTTACTGGAACAAGCGCACGCCGGCTCGCTGTTCCTCGACGAGGTGGCCGACATGGATGGCGACACCCAGTTGCGGCTGCTGAGCGCACTCGAATCGCGCGCATTTTCGCGCATCGGCGGGAGCGACCCGATCAACGTCGACGTGCGCGTGATCGCCTCGACGCGGAAAATGCTCGAGGAAGAGGTGCGGAATGGCGTCTTCCGCCGCGACCTGCTGTATCAGTTGAATGTGGTCACGCTGAAGATCCCGCCCCTGCGGGAGCACACCGAGGATATTCCGGAACTGCTGAGCTGGTACGTCGACTACTTCGTCAGCCGCGAAAAGATTCCCTTTCGGCGCTTTCCGGTGGCGGTGCAGAATTTCCTGCGCAACTACCCCTGGCCCGGCAACATCCGGGAACTCAAGAATCTGGTACAGCGGCTCATGATCCTTGGAGCGGGCGAGGAAGTCTCTCTCGACGAAGTCCGCTCTGCGCTGGGCGAATCCCTGAACGTCGCCAGCATCCAGGGGCAGCCGGACTTTTTCGGGTTGCCGCTCAAGGAGGCACGCGACAAATTCGAGAAAGCGTATCTGGAATACCATCTCGAGAAATACAGCGGCAATGTGGCTCGACTGTCTCAGGCGATCGGGCTCGAACGCACGCATCTGTACCGCAAACTGAACTCGCTCGGCGTCAACTTCAAGGATCGGCGATGACCCGGCATCCGGCACCTGACCAGGGGCCGCTGGCTTTCATCACTCATTCATGAAAATCATCATATTGGGCGCCGGCCAAGTCGGCACCAGCGTGCTCGCCAGCCTGGCCAGCGAACGCAACGACATTACGGTGGTCGACACCCAGTCGCATCTGCTGCGCGATCTCCAGGACCGCTACGACATCGGCATCGTACAGGGCAATGCCGCGCATCCGACGGTGCTCAAACGCGCTGGCGGCGAGGAAACCGACATGCTGATCGCCGTCACCAGCGACGACGAGACCAACATGCTCGCCTGCCAGATCGCCGACGCGCTGTTCAAGATCCCGAAGAAGATCGCGCGCGTCCGTGCCATCGAGTACCTGAGCTATCCCGAGCTGTTCGCCGGCGACGCGATACCGATCGACGTGGTCATCAGCCCGGAAAAGATCATCACGGAGTTCATCGAACGTCTTCTGGAATATCCCGGCGCATCGCAAATTCTCGATTTTGCCGACGGGAAGGTGCGCCTCGGCTCGGTGCGGGCCCTGCGCGGCGGACCATTGGTCGGGCGCGAGATCCGCGAGCTGCACCAGCATATGCCGAACGTGCATGCGCGGATCACGGCCATCTTTCGCCAGGGCAAGGCGATCATTCCCAACGGACGCGTGACGATCGAAGTCAACGACGAGGTGTTCTTCATCGCGTCGAGCGAAGAGATCAAGGACGTCATGAGCGAACTGCGCGAATTGGAGAAGCCGTACAAGCGACTCATGTTCGCCGGCGGCGGTCATATCGGGAAGCGGGTCGCCCTGGCGCTGGAGAACGATTATCAGGTTAAGGTCGTCGAGAAGGATCCCAAACGCGCGAAGAAGATCGCCAGCGAGCTGACAAACACTGTGGTACTGCTGGGGGATGCGTCGGACAAGGAGCTACTCCTCAGCGAGAACATCGAGAATACCGATGTCTTCTGCGCGATCACAAACGACGACGAGGCGAACATTCTTTCCGCGATGCTGGCCAAGCGGCTGGGTGCGCGGCGGGTGATCGCGCTGATCAACAAGACGGCTTACGCCGACATCATCGATTCGCAATTGGTCGATCTGGTGATCTCGCCGCAGCAATCGACGATCGGCGCCCTGCTGCGCCACATCCGGCGCTGCGATGCGGCCCGGGTCTACTCGCTACGGCATGGCGCCGCGGAAGCGATCGAAGCCATCGCCCATGGCACGCCAGGCATCTCCAAGGTCGTCGGCATACCCATAGACCGGATCAAGATCCCGCCCGGCGTCGTGATGGGCGCGCTGGTACGCGGGGATGAAGTGATCCAGGTCCATCACGACACCGTGATACAGGATGGCGACCACGTCATCATCTTCCTGCTCGACAAGAAGCTGATCCCCGTCATCGAACAGCTGTTTCAGGTCGACGATCTGTCCGCTCAGGCCCGGACTGCGTGAGCGCAGCGCCGCGCGACTCGTGGAACGAGCGCTACCGGGCGCGGCTGGCCGCACCCTCGCAGGCCTGCCGCGTGTTGGTCGACAATGCGCATTTGCTCCCGCCTGACGGTGAGGCGCTCGATCTGGCCTGCGGAACCGGGGGCAATGCGCTGTTCCTCGCGCGACGCGGTCTGACTGTGTGCGCCTGGGACCTTGCACCGAATGCGGTGAACGCATTGCGCAGCGCAGCCAGGCTCGAGGCCTTGGCGATACATGCCGAGGCCTGCGATATCGATACCGTGGTCTGGTCAACTGACCGCTTCGACGTCATCGTAGTCTCGCGTTATCTGGACCGGGCGCTTGCGCCCCACTTGTGCGACAGTCTCCGGCCGGGCGGGCTGCTGTTCTACCAGACCTTCACGGCGGCCAAGCTGGACGCGACCGGACCGCGAAACCCGGCTTTCCTGCTGGGCGAGAACGAACTGTTGGCGCTGTTCGGGAGTCTGAGGGTTCGGTACTACCGGGAGGACAACCGCTGTGGAGACTTGGCGGCCGGGCTCCGCAACGAGGCCTATTTCGTTGGACAAAAGCCGGCGGCGGAGAATACCGCGGCCGTGGAGGATGCATGACCACGATTCGTTCCCTGAATCCCGGAAACGCCTGGCGGCAAATCCAGGCTGAAGCCGGTAGTCTTTTGATCGACGTCCGCGACCCGGTGGAGTTCGCCTTCGTGGGACACCCTGTCGGGGCGATCAATGTTCCCTGGAAGATGGCACCCGACTGGCGCCCCAATCCCCAGTTCATCGAACGTGTGCGCCAACTGGGCGGACCGGAGACGCCCCTGTTCCTGTTGTGCCGCAGCGGTCAACGCTCGCTGGACGCTGCTAAGGCGCTGGCGGAATCGGGCTACCGCAACCTGACCAATATCGAGGAAGGCTTCGAAGGTCCGCTGGACGCCAACGGACACAGGGGCACTCTGGGAGGCTGGCGCTGTGCCGGCCTGCCCTGGGAGCAGAGCTGACTCCCGAGATTCGGGAATCGTGGCGATTCGAGGGGCTCCATCGAACGGCTGTAACGGGAGACGGGTATCAATCGTGGATACCCAACAACTCCTGGAAAGCCCGATGCAAGCTGCCGCTCTCACTGTCGTCGTCCCAACCCGCAACGAGGAGCGCAACCTCCCGCGTTTTCTCGCATCGCTGCCGCGAGATCTGCCCTTGATCGTCGTCGACGCAAGCACCGACCGGACGGCGGAACTTGCGGTCGCACACCGGCCAGACCATACGCTGGTGATCAGATGCCGCTGCCCCATTGCGGAGGCTCGGCAGATTGGCGGCGAGGCAGCACGTACCGAATGGGTGTTGTTCACCGACGCCGATGTCGTGTTCCCGCCCACGTTCTTCTCGCGTCTGGCGCGCCAACTGCGCGACGCCGACTGCGTTTACGGCAGCAAGCTCTCGCGGGACACGTATCGGCATTATTACCGTGCGTTCAGTCATGGTCAGCGGCTGTTGCACTCTTTCGGGATTCCCTCTGCCACCGGCTCGAATCTCGCTTTGCGCCGGCGGGTACTGCTGGAGGTTGGCGGCTTCGATCGTCAACTCGTTTGCAACGAGGATTCGGAACTGGTCTGGCGCGTCAAGCGGGCCGGTTTTCGGACCCGCTTCGCCGGCGATACGCCGGTTTATGCCACGGACCATCGACGGCTGCGGCAGGGTCGGTTGCGAAAAACCGCCCACTCGCTGCTGCGTTGCATGCTGTTGTATGCCGATCTACTCCCGCCGGCCTGGCGAGCGAGTGACTGGGGCTACTGGTCGCGACAGCGGCCCGACTGAACGGAAGGCGTGCTGGTAACCCGAGCCTTCGCGGGCGCCGGGGTTGATGGCAACCAGTGCCTCCTCCCACAGGCAGCCAGCGGGACCTGGACCGCCCCCGCGTTTGTTCTTGACCCACGCTCGCTGTTATGATTAGCGGTTTTTCCTGACTCCCTACCCGGCACCCTTCCCCATGTTGGAACACTTACGCAATATCGCGATCATCGCGCACGTCGATCACGGCAAGACCACGCTGGTCGACAAGCTCCTGCAGCAATCCGGCACCTTCGCGGCTCACGAGCGACTCGAGGAACGGGTCATGGACTCGAACGCCCTCGAAAAGGAGCGCGGGATCACGATTCTGGCCAAGAACACCTCGCTTAACTGGCGGGATTACCGGATCAATATCGTCGACACCCCTGGCCACGCCGACTTTGGCGGCGAAGTGGAACGCGTTCTGTCGATGGTTGATTGCGTGCTGTTGCTGGTCGACGCGGTCGACGGCCCGATGCCCCAGACCCGCTTCGTCACGCAGAAGGCCTTCTCACTTGGCCTCAAGCCGATCGTCGTGATCAACAAGATCGACCGCCCGGGCGCACGCCCTGACTGGGTCGTGGACCAGACCTTTGACCTGTTCGACCGCTTGGGCGCGACTGAGGAACAGCTGGACTTTCCGATCGTCTACGCCTCGGCATTACACGGCTACGCGGGCTTCAGCCCCGACATCCGCGAGGGCGACCTGACGCCGCTTTTCCAGACCATCGTCGACAAGGTCCATCCGCCCGCAGTCAACCCTGAGGGCGCCTTCCAAATGCAGATCAGCAGCCTGGACTACAACACCTACGTCGGCGTGATTGGCATCGGCCGCGTGCAGCGGGGGCGCATCCAGTCGAACACGCCCATCACGGTGATCAGCCGGGACGGCAGCAGCCGCAATGCCAGGATCCTGCAGGTTCTTTCCTTTCGCGGCCTGCAACGCGTCGAGGTAGGCGAGGCCGGCGCCGGCGATATCATCGCAATCACCGGCGTCGAGACGCTCGACATCTCCGACACGCTGTGTGCGCCCGACACTCCCGAGGCGCTGCCGGCTCTGGCGGTCGACGAACCCACGGTCAGCATGACCTTCCAGGTCAACAAGTCGCCATTCGCCGGCCGCGAAGGCAAATTTCTGACTTCCCGACAGATTCGCGAGCGTCTTATGCGCGAACTGAAGCACAACGTGGCGCTGCGGGTCGAAGAAACCGAGGATCCGGACAAGTTCAAGGTTTCTGGACGGGGCGAGCTGCACCTGTCCATTCTGATCGAGAACATGCGGCGCGAAGGCTATGAACTCGGCGTGTCTCGACCCGAGGTGATCTTGAAAGAAGTCGACGGAGAGACCTGCGAACCCTACGAGTTCGTGACGCTGGAAGTGGAGGAAGCCCATCAGGGCGCCGTGATGGAAAAGCTCGGCTCGCGCAAGGCGGACCTCCTGAGCATGCTTCCCGACGGCCAGGGCCGCGTGCGCCTCGAATACATGGTGCCATCACGCGGACTGATCGGCTTTCAGACCGAGTTCCTGAGCACGACTTCCGGCAGCGGGCTCTTCTATCACGTATTCGACCACTACGGTCCGATGAAGAAGGGCGACCTCGGGAGCCGGACCAACGGCGTGCTCATCTCGAACGTCGAAGGCAAGGCCCTGGCGTTCGCGCTGTTCAATCTACAGGAACGGGGGCGTCTGTTCGTCGAACATGGCGTGGATGTCTATGAAGGGATGCTGGTCGGCATTCACTCACGGTCCAATGATCTGGTCGTGAACCCGACGAAGGCCAAGCAGTTGACGAATATTCGCGCCGCGGGCAGCGACGAGAATATTCTGCTGACTCCGCCCATCCGCTTCAGCTTGGAGCAGGCACTGGAATTCATCGATGAGGACGAGTTGGTCGAGGTAACCCCCAAAACCATTCGCCTCCGGAAAAAGCTGCTGCTTGAACACGAGCGCAAGAAAGCTTCGCGTAGCGCTGCCGCCGCCGAGGGCTGAGACGCGCTCGCTGCCCGCACCCGACACAGACCCTGCTGAGCTACCGGTTCAGCAGGGCTACCGCCCGGTATAACCGGCACCGCTCGGATTCATCCCGCCAAGCCCGGAAGAAGGGCATCTGGCCAACCCTGCACCCCCCCACTCGCTGGGATTTCCGGTTGCCGCCGGATAGACCATCCGCTTTTTGCTCGACGCAACCACGGGGACTGCTGCACGCAGCGTTCCCGGTCTTCGCGCGGGGGACGATCGGCGTTTCCTTTCCTCACGCGCCCGGACGGCGGCTATCCCGAGGAAGCGTGCGAGCATAAAAAACCCCCGGGGGGCTTGCGCCCGCCGGGGGTTCAGGTCACCCCGCCCGTCACCGGGCGGTGTGCGCC
>SEYW01000020.1 GCA_004168015.1 Methylolobus aquaticus | reverse complement strand
TGATGGCCGATGGCCGGTGGGAGTGCGAAGCCAGGCCGAGCGGCGATGGGCCAGTACGGGCCGCGGCGGGCGGTTCCCGTTGTCGCGGGCACGACAGGTAGCGCACGAATGCCCGTCCCGAAGCCGAGGCGCCTTAGTATCGGCCGGGCGTGCCGGTGTTTCGGCCAGGAATCTGCCTCAGCCTTTGCAACGCGGGACGTAAGCCTTCCCGTTGGAACGGGCTGAGCGAAAAAGGAGCAGGGACATAAGCCCGCATACGCCGATGACGCAGGATCAGTGCATTATGTTAGGGAGCAAGCCCCTATCCTGATGGAACGGGCGATTCGGTCAGTAGGGACGCGGTATACGTCCGTCGCTACAGTAACGACCTGGCCAAGCGGGATGATGCAGAAACCTGGATGCTATTGCCGGAGGCGATCGAAGGGTGCGTTGCGTTGCTCGAGGCGGAACGTATGCCTCAAAACCAGTAATCGGCCATAGTCCGACGGAATTGGAAGTTGAAGCCGCTGCCGCTGCCGCTGCCGCTGCCTCCATACAGAGCACGATATCGGCCGGTCCCTCGTATGTGATTCTTAACCCCTTCAATCTCACTGTCAGGGAGACGAATAGTCTATCCACGACGGGAAACCTGCCGAGCAAGACTGCCCGGAAATCGATGGTGGCGTAGAAACCGACAGGCTGGCCGGTAAGGAGGGATCAGGCGCCAGCGCCTCTATTACAGCGCCAGACGGAATCCCGGCACTTCGAGCAGGTGTCCGCCAGCGAACAGCTCGGCCAGCGGCCGAGGCTTCCCGAGGCCGTAGCCCTGGCCGTAGTTCACGCGAATCTCGGTCAGCTTCTGCGCGATCTCGTGGTCCTCGACGAATTCCTCAATGGTCTCCAACCCCATGACGTTGCCCACGCGGTGAATCGCCTCGACCATCGCGCGATCGATCGGGTCCGTCGCCATGTCCTTGACGAAACTGCCGTCGATCTTCAGGTAATCGACGGGCAGGTTTTTCAAATAGGAGAACGAACTGAGACCGCTACCGAAATCGTCGAGCGCGAAGCGCGCGCCGCGCGATTTGAGCCGGGTGAAGAAATGCTTGGCATGGGTCTGTTTCGAGACCACCGCCGTCTCGGTGATCTCGAAACAGACCGAATCCAGCGGCACTTTCGACCCGGTGAGATCGCGCTAGACAAAGGAAAGGTGTCGTGCTGGCGCACGTGGGACATCAGTACGTCCTTGGCCGAAGTGCGCCATGGGATCGGCCGAGGCCATTTGCACGGTGCGCTCGAAGACCTCGATCGCTCGTGCGGTCTGGTGTTCCGCCAGCGCCTGTTGGCGCCGGTTCTGCGCGACCGCGATCACCGCGCGCCGTGCGTAGACGAGCCCATCCTGCGGATTACGTTGCAGCACCCGATGCAGCGCGTACCACCGACTGATGGGCGTCGGAACCTCGGCATTGCTTAGCGAGCACAACACCGGTGGATAGAACAGCGACCCGTTCGCCGCGTCGCGGGGACGCACGACCGTAGGCAGCACCGGGACCTTGCCCTCTTCGGCATAGACCGACTGGCCCGCCGTCGCCTTGACCTCGCCGGCCCCGTTCGACACCGCCACCTCAGCCAACCGCAGCGAAGTATTCTGATCGAGGCGCAGCACGGCGTTGTTGACGAGTTTCAGCGGAGTGCGACTTGAACCGCCTACCGCGACCGGATCACCGGCGCATAACCGCTCCTCTACGGCGGCGTTGCGAGGCTTCGGCTCACCGACACGATGGATGGTCACCTCGCCCTCGACACTGGCTACCTGACCTGCCTCTTCACAGGCATTCGCCCCCTGGCTGACGTCCGTCACCAGCACCAGCGCGGCTGACATGACGATGGCCCTAATCATTGCGTTCACTCGATTTCGGCTCTGGCTTGTGCAAGGGAGTCATGATCTGCCCCCCTTCCCGATCGTGGCTCGCGAATCCCACGTTGCGTAATGCACCGAGCGGCTGCAGAAAACAGTCACCGAGCTTCATCACAAGCATCGATCCGGGGTCGGGCCCCCATGGTTGGATCGCCCGGCGTACTCCCCACACTACGCCAAGCTGAGAATATTGTCTTACAGAACAAATGGAAATCGGTAATGACCGGGTTTTCGGATAGGCCATGAGCTCGGACAAAGACGGGAGATTTCCCCAGGTAAGTGGATGAATTCCCCAGGCGGGCATAGGGTCTTGTCCCACTCTATCGACCCGCGTCACGCGTTCATGGTTTGCCGGCGGGCCCCAGGTCTGCCCTCAACCTGCGCTAACCACCCGACGACGCACCCGTTTGTCGCATTCAGGCTTGCAGCCACCGCTGGATACAGCGTAATCGCGCTGAAGTCAGCCGCTGGCTTTCATCCGGCGCTCACTCAGCGCCTTCCCCACCGCCAATCCGCACGCTCGATGCGACTGGATCCGTGGTCTTTTGCCAGTCCGCTCCATTGGGTGTCGCTGCAATCGGACATCCATCCACCGCTGCTGTCGCCGCTACCCGACACTTTTGGACGGCTCTCCCGCCCGTGAGCGTTATCCGCGGCCTGCAAGCCCGCGGAATCAGCCGAATTAGGCCTTCTGGCACGACTTGTGCGACAGACCCAGCCACAGTCAATACGCTGCGTCAATGTCGAAGCCGACAAAACCCAACAGGAAACACGAAACGGCAGGGCACCCGCCCCAATCGCGCGCAGTGAGTTCTAACGGGCCCGGCAGAGCCGTTAGGTAAATCCGAGAACATTATTGCCGCTGGATAAAGTCATCCGCGGCCACTTAGCCAATAACTCGGCTAATAACCCAGACTCCTCTGATAGAAAGGTAAGACCATGATGCGACGCACTGCCTCCCTCGCCATCGGTATGACACTCGCGACACTGTTTGCCGACGCCGGACATACGGCCCCACAGGACATCCTACATCACCACATACACAACTGGAGCCGGAATTATTCGCCCCGTCAGCTTTCCAGCCCGACTTGGGCGCGCGCCGAAAGACATGCGGTGGCTATGGGTTACAGCACGGTAAACCGAGGTCGGGCGGAGGATCCAGCATTCGACCATCTGGGCGTTTCAAAAGACTTTAACGGTGCCTTCTACCCGGTTATATTCGACTTCTCCACCAACCGGCTCCGCTATCGGCCGGAAGCCGAGAATGGTTACGGTGGTAATTTCATACGGCCGGGAGCCACGGTCGGCAATTTCATCTCTATGAGTCGGGCCGACATGGAGCTCTTGTCGGTCTTTGGCTGCAGCCGCCGTGCGGGCAGTGTGGTACTGTCACCTACTGCCACGAGGGCGCAGTTCGAAACTGCCTTTTATGCCTTGGAAAGCGCGCCCGGCGGAATCTGGGCCTTCGCCAACCTGCAGAATCGCTGGGTCGTCGAGCAATTGGCCCAAGGCTACACGAATGCGATCATCAACGGCGACTTCTCGGGCACCACCTTCGACGACATTGCCCGGACCCCGCCCGACAACAGCTGCGCCAACAGGGACGTGCGGCAGGATGGGCGCTATTACAATACCTGGAAGGAAGGCCAGAAAGCGCTGCTCCAGCGGGTCACGGCCGCGTTGCACAGCGCGACTTCACCACTGGGCCTCCCCTACTATGTCGCGGCCAATATGTACCAGATCAATAACAGTAACTCCGGCACCACGTACGGTGCCTGGTATGCGGACCGCAGCCTGCGGCTCGATGCTTACTATCTCGAGCGCGGTACCCAGGGCGGGCATGACCAGCGAGCGAACAGCACGGATCCTGAGACCGGCAAACCGGCGTTTTCGTATCAGGCCAATGGGGCGCCCCGCAACTTCATCCCGGCCGATCGCATTCATGTGAGCACGGCTCACCAGGAATTCCCCCCGTTCAGTGATTTCTTGCGCGAACACCTGGAGGTCGCGGGTATCGCAGGCAGGCAGGGCTCCTGGTTCAGTTATATCGTTGGAATGGGGGTCGATAAGACTTACTCGAATGGGACCTTCGTCTTCAATAACACGCTGCAGCTGCTACGAGCCATACCGAACTTTGACAACCTCGCCGAGGTTCCGCTCACCGCCCGATTCTTCAACGCGGCGTCCCTGACCTACACGAGCCCCAACAGTTATGCCTCACCCAGCGTGGTCTACTCGCGAAACCCGATCAACGGAGAAATGTATGCCGTCTTCCTGAGAACGACGGGTGCGATCACGCTCAGGTCCAACGAATACGTCGCAAGCGCCGTCTACACCAACCCGGTGTTTGATAACACGACGAGCAACGCCATCGGCTGCCTCCGTCGGGGCAGTGGTACGGTTTCGCTGATCTGTTCCTCCCGCGTCGGCCAAGGGATCCGGCTCAAGCTGGCGAGACGCTAAGAGACCTATTCAGACACCGCGCTCCTCAGCGCCGCCACACGCGGAGCGGCGCTGAGGAGCCATGTCCGGAGGCTACTGCCGCCAAGGCCGTATCTCCGCTGCTCGCCGGGGCTCGAGCGGATGATTGGGGTCAAGGCAAGCGGCTGACACGAAAGCGGGCGTCGCTTCCAGGCGTCAGTCTCCGACGCATCCCCCAGTGCGCTGCAAAGCCCGACCGCGGCAGCGACAACGCGTCACCTGCCTGAGGCCACCGAACCTGCGGCGCAGGCATCCCTTGGTGGTCAAGTTCCTTTTGCTGTCTAATGGGGCGGAAAGCGCGGGCACCACATTGTCGCCGGCGGGAGTCAGTCCGCCCCGGTCCGCTAATTCACTTCATCCCATTCAGGCGCCCATGATGATTACCGGTGGAGCTGAATCACGGAGCGCACGGACCGCGGCCATCATCCGGTTCGTGGATCGCATTACCGGCCGGCACGTGCCGCCGCTCCCCATCACAGCGCGCGGCACGTTGGGCTCCGCCAAACAGGAGCACTGGCGGTCGCAGTCAGGTGCTCTACTAGGGCTGGCACTGCTGTGGGCCACAATGTCGTTCGATCCGGCAATCGCGGCAGGCGAGACCCGAACGCGTCTGGCGCGCAGCCAGCTGCTCTACGTGCCGATTTATTCGGAGATTGCCTATGGCGATCGGCGGCATACGCTGAACCTGTCGGCAACAGTCACCGTCCGCAACACCGACCGCAGAAACCCTGTAAAAATCACTCGCGTCGACTATTTCGATACGGCTGGGCGATTCGTCCGTTCCTACCTGGACGAACCCCGGTTGCTGGCGCCGATGGCTTCGACCGACTATGTGATCAGCGGCGCAGACCGCTCGGGGGGAACGGCGGCCAGCTTTTTGATTGCCTGGGAAAGTGCGGAAGCCGTATCGTCGCCGCACATCGAGGCCGTCATGATCGGCGCCGCGGCGACAACCGGTATCTCATTTTCCAGCACCACCGAGGTTCTCGAAGAACGCCCCTAGGGAAAGAGGCAACTTTCGCGAGGCGTCATCCTGGCGGGTCATCCCTGTATCGCAACCAGCCGTCAAATGAGCTGTCGCATCCCCAGACGAAGTAGACGGATGTTTTCCGGGCACGGGTGAGCCGCGGCTGACCGGGCCGTTCGCCCCCTTTGCGCAGCGCTGGCCGCCTCCGTTATGATCGCGCGAGCGGTTGGATCCCTCGGAGGACAAGGCCATGCATCATCGCGTTAACGCATTGCTGGCAGGCGTCGGTTTGCTGGTCATGTCCTGTGCGCAGAAATCGATCGTACCGACCAGTTTCTCCCCGGCGTACAAGACGATGCTCGACCCGTCGGAGGTTTCGCTCGTGAGGAACTGTGCGGTGGCCTCGTCGGTCGTCGCGAAGAACGGGCTGCCGGGATCCGTGGTGGGAAAACGGACGCTGGAGGGCGGAGCGGTGGCACCGCAGCCGATCAGCCTGACCGGCGACCCGACAGGCTGGGTGCGCTCGGCAGCACGGGAGATATTCCGGCAGGCGGGGGTCCGGACCACCACGGCTGGGGCCCCGGTCGTCACGCTAAGCCTGTATCAGGTCCTCATCAACGAAAACGTGCACGTCAACGCTGGCTACGATGCGCGAGTCGTCATCGACGCCACCGTCCTCGATGGCCAGGGACGCACCTGCTGGTCCGGGCGCAAAACCGGCACCGCGCAGAATTACGGGCATCACGGCAGCGCGGAGGCGTACCGCGAAACCGTCGATCACGCGCTCGACCGCGCGCTGACGTCGGTGGCGGCGGATGACGGTTTTCAGGAGGCGCTGTGCACGCGATGCTCGAAGTGACGCCTGCCTGGGCACGGGAAGGGCTCGTGGACACGCGGCGTGGCGAGCGCCGCGGATGCCGTTCGATGCAGCCGTCATCCGGAGGCGCACATGTTCACTGAAGATCATGGTCCCGCTCCCGCCGGACGGCCCGCCCAGATGGCGGAACCCCATCTGACGAATTTCGACGTCGCCGTAATCGGCGGAGGACCGGCCGGTTCGGCGGTTGCTACGCGCCTCGCCGACAAAGGCTGGACCGTCGTCCAATTCGAGAAGGACCGCCACCCGCGCTTCCACATAGGGGAGTCGCTGTTGCCGAGAACGCTACCCCTGCTGGAACAGTTGGGCGTGCTCGACGACGTGGCCCGAATCGGTGTCACCAAACACGCCGCCGAGTTCTGGTCGAGCGAACACGGCCGTTTTGTCGAGTTCCCGTTTGCCGAAGCCCTAGACCCGAACCCACCCTACGCCTTCCAGGTCCGACGCTCGGAATTCGACGAGTTGCTGCTGCGCAACTCGGCCGCGCATGGGGTCGCAGTCAAGGAGGGATGGCGCGTCGAATCGGTCGAGCTGGATTCTCCTGACAGCTGCCGGCTGGTTGCGCGTGATCCATCGGGTCAGGCCACCCAATGGCAATCCCGCTTTCTGGTCGATGCCACCGGACGCGACACGTTTCTGGCAACCCGTCTGGCCACCAAGACCCGTAACAAACAGCACAACAGCGCGGCGATCTTTGGGCACTTCCGGGGCGCTCAGCGGCGCGAGGGCCGGGCCGAGGGGAACATCAGCATTTACTGGTTCGAGCACGGCTGGTTCTGGATGATCCCGTTGCGCGACGACATCATGAGCGTCGGCGCGGTCTGCTGGCCCTACTACCTGAAAAGCCGACGGGTGCCGGTCGATGAATTTTTCCTGTCGACCATCGCCCTGCAACCCCAGGTTCAGGAGCGGCTGGCGAAGGCCGAACTGGTTTCCGACGTGACTGCCACCGGCAATTATTCCTACCAGTCCACCGGTATGTACGGCCGCAACTATCTGATGGTCGGCGACGCCTTTGCCTTCATCGATCCGGTATTTTCGACCGGCGTCCATTTCGCCCTGAGCGGGGCCTTTGCCGGCGCCGACGCGGTGGACGCTGCGCTGCGCGAACCCGCCCGCGCGACGGCCCACCTGGCCGCGCATCAGCGCCGTCTGAAAAGAGGCCTGAAGACCTTCTCCTGGTTCATCTACCGGATCACGACACCGGCGATGCGACATCTGGTCACGAATCCGCGGAACATGTTCCGGATCCGCGATGCCATGGTATCCCTGCTGGCGGGGGATCTGTTCGGGAAAACCTCGATTCACGCGAGACTGGGTCTCTTCAGGGTCATTTATTACCTCCACGTACTTGCCGCGCCCCGCGTCAATCTGGCGGCCTACCGTCAGCGTCGCCTAAACGTGGACGGACCTGAACTCCGCGCGGAATCCACCACCCATGCCGGAGACTCCCGCTAACCCGCGCCGCAAACCGCTGCTCGTCTCGGCATCGAACGATGCACGCACCTGGCGTCTGCTGGCCGATCGCGATCTGGAACGCCTCGCCGCCGGAGAACGCGATCGCATCCTCGGCGTGTTGCGCTATGCCGATGTTCGAAACCCCGCGGCGCCCGCTCCATGGCCCATCTGCGACGTACCGCTAAGCCCACTGACCCGTGATCCGGCTTGCATCGTGCTGTTGGGCCGAGCGCCGACCGAAGCCCTCCGCATTGGTGACCTCACGTGTCGAAACGACGGCGAGAGCCTGTTCGGCGTTCTGGCCGACCCTACGGCAACGGCGCCAGACATCGGCGCAGCCACTTACGACGCTTATCAGACGCTGCTTCGCGCGTCGGCCGAGCTGGGCTTCCCCCATCTCAGCCGCGTCTGGCATTATCTGCCCGACATCAATGCCGAGCCGAACGGCCTCGAGGTCTATCAGGCGTTCTCGATCGGCCGCAGGGAGGCGCTGGATGCATGGGGGCGGATCCCCGATGCGGCGCTACCCGCCGCCTGCGCGATCGGCACCCGACACCCGGGGCTGAGGGTCGCTTTCCTGACGACCCGCAGCCCCGGATCGACACTGTCCAACATCCGCCAGGACGAGGCCTATCGCTACCCGCCCGAGTATGGCCCCAGGAGTCCGGCGTTCTCCCGCGCCCGTATGATTACCGACGCTGCCGGCCCATGCCTGCATGTCTCCGGGACCGCCAGCATCCGGGGGCACCGCAGCCTGCACGCAGGACGGCTGGAGCAGCAGGTCCAGGAGACCTTGCGCAACCTCGACGCGCTGCTCCAGCCGCTGGGCCTGAGTTTGCAGGACGCCGGCTCAGGCACACTTTTGACGGTCTACCTCCGGCACGAGACCGATCTGGCCGCGGCCTCAGCGCTGCTGAGCGGCGCGCTGCGGCCGGATGTCCAGCGGCTTTTCCTGCAGGGCGAGATCTGCCGCCGCTCGCTCCTGGTCGAAATCGAAGGTATCATCGACCTGCTGGCTTGAGCGGTTCGTCCGTGGCGGGATGTCCCGGACCGCATGCCGTAATTTTCGTCTTGCTATGACCTTATGAGTCCTCTCGAACTCGAACTCGCCCGGTTGATCGTTGCGACGCTGGGCCTCGAAGTCGACGCGGAATCGATAGACCCGAAGGCGCCACTGTACGGTGAAGGCCTTGGTCTCGACTCGATCGACATGCTCGAACTTTCGGTCGCCATCAAGAAGTCCTATGGCTTTCAGATCCGATCCGAAGACCCCGACACCGTGCGCACCTTTGCCTCCTTGCGCAATCTGGCGGAAACGGTGGAGCAACGCCGCATCGCGGCCTGAGGCCCTGCGCGGGAGCCTAGCCCGGCGTTTGCAGCTGTCCGCTGCGTGCTTGATTCCGGCCCCACCCCTGGCATGCCCATGACGGAGTCGTCCCTACCCCTTGCCCTGACCCGGTTCTCCGTGGCTCCGGACCACCCGGCACTTCCCGGTCATTTCCCGGGCGACCCGATCCTGCCCGGGGTAACCCTGCTGGAACGGGTCTTCCAGTTGCTGGAGGAAAGTGAGGGCATGTCTGCACCGATGGGTCTTGCGAACGTGAAGTTTCTGGCGCCGCTGCGGCCTGGGGACAGCTGCTCGATAGAGATCGAAGCGCGTGGACCCGGGCACTATCGCTTCGTATGCCGCGTCGGGTCGCGGGTTGCCGCCCACGGCGACATCACGTCCGCGTCGAGTGTCTGAGCCGGTCGCGGGGGCGGGAATGACACCGATGACCGCACCGCACTGGCTGCGGCAGCGAGAACGTAGCAACACGTTCTGGATCAATACGATCGTCTGGATCGCACTGCATGTCGGACGCCCGGTCGCCCGCGCGTTGCTGTACCCGATCACGGCCTACTTCCTGGCGTTCTCAGGCACTGCGCGCGCCGCGTCCCGGCAGTACCTGGCACGTGTCCTGCCCCACCCGCCGCGGACGCGCGATCTGTTCCGGCACTACCACACATTCGCGCAGACCATCCTCGACCGGCTGTTCGTCTACGCGGGACGCGCGTCCTTGTTCCGCCTGGATGTCCGCGGCTTCGAGCTGCTGGAAGGCTTCATCGCGACCGGCCAGCCCTGTCTGTTGGTGGGCGCCCATTACGGCAGTGTCGACCTGCTGCGTACGCTGGCCGTCGTCGACAAGGGGCTGTCGATCCGTGCGCTGATGTATCCCGAGAACGCCAGCCGGATCATGAGCCTTTTTCGCCGCATCAATCCGTCGCTGAGCGACGGCATCATCGCGCTGGGCCGGCCCGACACCTTCATCGACGTCGCCGCATTCCTCGAGGCGGGCGGCTGCGTGGCTCTGCTCGGCGACCGCAGCATGCGCGATGAGAAACGTATCGCCTGCGAATTTCTGGGTAGTCCGGCCTGGTTCCCGGAAGCCCCGGCGAGACTCGCCCGGCTGTTTCGGGTACCGCTGCTGTTGTTCGCCTGCACGCATAGCGGCGATGCCGAATACGCCGTGCATTTCGAGTTGCTCGCGGATTTCCGCACCGAGTCGTTGCCGACGAACGCCCAGGTCGTTCAGGAGTATGCCCGGCGCCTCGAGGATTTATGCCGCGGATCGCCTTACAACTGGTTCAACTTCTATGACTTCTGGGATGGCTCAACCTAGCCGACGTCTGCCTCTGGCCCTCGCGTTGCTCAGCGCCGCATCCTGGGCAGCCGACCCCGCTCCACCCCGGACGTGGAATCTCGACGCCCTGCTCGGCACGCTCGGAACGCGCGTGGAAGGCACTGCGCGGTTCAGCGAAATCCGTACCCTGAAGATCGTTGCGACGCCGCTCAGATCGTCGGGGCGTCTGTCGTTCCGACGACCCGACATCCTCGAAAAGCAGCTATTGGTACCGCGCAAGGAAACGCTGCGGATCGACGGCGACCGACTGACCATAGAGGATGGCTCCGCCGACTCACCGCGCACGGTTCACCTGTCGGATCATCCGCCACTGCTCGCGGCCATCGAGAGCATCCGGGCCCCCCTGACCGGCGATGCGGAAACCCTTAGGCGCCTCTTCACCGCGACGCTCGGCGGGTCCGAGCGGCGTTGGGTGCTGACCCTGGTCCCTCGCGACGCCGCTTACGCGGAGATCGTCCGGGTTGTCTATGTGCATGGCAGCGGCCCGCGTATCGAATCGATCCGGATCGACGAAGCGAACGGCGACCGGTCCGAGATCCGCATCGAACCGGAGCACTGACCCGACAGGCCGACAGCGCGGGGGCCGGCTGCGGGCCGACAGGACCGGCGGGGACAAATGCCCCGGGTTTCGGCATAATCGCCAGCAATGGATGCCCGCGCCAGACCCCGCCCGGCGCAGCCCGGCTGGTTCCACAGCGGGCGCGTCGCATTAACCATTGACCCCCCTTGCTTGGCGGCGGGAGCGGGCCGGGAGGGCGAGACCGTCTGCGGGAGGGAACCCGCAGTCGAGCCTCCAGGGACGGATTCACGGCGTGTCTCGGCTTCCCGGCCCGCTCCCGCGAGTCGCAGGCGTGAACACTTACGCGTCGCATGACCCCCCTCCGTCTCAGCGCTTACTCGCTGGTTAGCGCGATAGGATCCCGGGCCGAAACCACCTTGGCCGCGCTACGTTCGCGGCAGGGAGGTCTGCGTCCCTGCGACTTCCCCGAGATCGAACTGGACACCTGGATCGGTCGCGTCCCCGGCATCGAAGACCGGCCGCTACCGGCCCCGCTGAGCGCCTATGACTGCCGCAACAATCGCCTTGCCGCGATGGCTCTGGAGGGCGACGACTTTTCCGAACACGTCGCCGCGGCCGCCGCGCGGTGTGGTCGCGACCGCATCGCCGTGATCGTCGGCACCAGCACGTCCGGCATCCTCGAATCGGAATCCGCGTATCGCCGCCGCGACACGGCCTCGGGGGCGCTGCCGCCGGACTTTCGCTATCGGACGGTGCACAACACCTTCTCCGTCGCTGACTTCACGCGGCGCCGCCTGGGCCTGGACGGGCCCGCGACAGCGATCTCGACCGCCTGTTCGTCCAGCGCCAAGGCGTTCGCCAGCGCCAGCCGCCTGATGGACGCCGGCTTCTGCGACGCAGCCGTCGTCGGCGGCGTCGACTCGCTCTGCGGAACGACGCTGCATGGCTTCCATGCGCTGCAATTGACCTCGGCCAGGCCTTGCCGACCCGCTGACACCCGTCGCGACGGGATTTCGATCGGTGAGGCGGCTGGTTTCGTGCTATTGGAAAAGGCCGGCGGCGCAGGCCAGGGCGTCCAGCTCATCGGATACGGCGAGAGCGCCGATGCCTACCACATGTCCTCTCCGCATCCGGAAGGCGCGGGCGCGCGACTGGCCATGCAGGACGCACTGCAGCGGGCGGGAGTACGTCCCGAGGCGGTCGACCACGTATTGCTGCACGGTACCGGAACACTGGCCAACGATGCCGCCGAAGACTGCGCGATCGCCTCGTTGTTGGGAGAGCGCGTCGGGTGCAGCTCGATCAAGGGTTGGACTGGCCACACGCTCGGTGCCGCCGGCGTGGTCAACGCCATCATCGCCGCGCTGAGCCTGGATGCCGGCTTGCTGCCGGGCACGCTGCAGACGCAGGAAGTCGACCCTGGTCTGCGGTGCCGAATCCTGCTCGACAACCGTGAGTCAGCAGTACGCTACATGCTGTGCAATTCGTTCGGCTTTGGCGGCAGCAACGCCTCGCTTCTGTTCCGCCGATGAGGCTTCAGGTGGCCGGCATCGGCATCAGCGCGCCCGGCCTGACCGACTGGCAGCAGGCCCGCGCGGTGTTGCGCGGCGAACAGCGCTACGTTCCCGCCGAGTACCAGCCGGGTAGCCGCAGCCCGCTCAGCGGTCCCGAGCGGCGACGCGCGACCGCCGTAACCCGCCTGGCACTGGAAGCTGCCATGGAGGCGGCCGGCCCGGACCGCTCGCGTTGGGACATCCCCAGCGTTTTCGCGTCCTCTGGCGGCGAGGTCGATGTCTGCGATCTCATCTTTACCCAACTCGCTGAACCCGAGCGCGCGGTATCACCGACGCAGTTCCACAACTCGGTCCACAACGCCGCGTCCGGCTACTGGAGCATCGCCTCCGGCTCGCACCGGCCGACGACCAGTCTGGCCTGCTACGACGATAGTTTCGCCGCCGGTCTGATCGAGGCGTCCGCGCTGCTGGCCGAGAGCCCGGGCGAGGTGCTGTTGGTCGCGTTCGATCAGCCACCCCCGTTCCCGATCGCGCCCTTTCGGCCCCTATCGTGTCCCTTCGCGGTGGCGCTGCGGCTGGCCTCCGGCAAGGGTCCGGTCTCGCTGAACATCGGCTTCGACGACTCGGACGGGTGCGGTCCGACCGTGATGTCCGACCGGGTACTCGAGCAGATGCGCGCCGGCAATCCGGCGGCGCGCGCACTGCCCTTGCTCGCGGCCATCGCGCGGCAGGAGCCATCGGCCTTGCTTCATCTGCCCTGTAGCGGACCGGGTGTGCTCCGCGTCGTCGTCTCGTGTGCCCGATGAAGCGCAGTGCGTTCGCGCAGCTGCTGCCGCACGCCGGCCCGATGTGCCTGCTTGACCAAGTCCTCGAATGGGATACCGGGTACATCCGCTGCAGCGCGACCTCGCACCGCGACCCGACCAACCCGCTGGCCGTAGCGGGTCGCCTGCATGCGGTCTGCGGTGTCGAGTATGCGGCGCAGGCCATCGCGCTGCATGCCGCATTGGGGGCGAGCGTACAGGGCGCTGCTGCGGTACCCGGCTACCTGGGCGGGATCAGGCGACTGCGCCTGGCACGCACGCGGCTAGACGATGTCCCGGAGGAGCTGATCATCCAGGCCGAGCGCCAACTCGCCGACCACGGTGGGCTGGTTTACGATTTCTCCATCGCTGCGGCGGGGACAGCCCTGCTCGATGGCCGCCTGTCCATCCTCTTTCCCAAACGACCGGCACACCATGAATAGCCCGACACGACATGCGCTGGTGACCGGCGCCAGCGGTGCGATCGGCGGGGCGATCTGCCGCGAACTGGCCGCCGCAGGTTGGCATGTCTTCGCCCAGGCTCATCGCAACCCTGCGGCGCTCGACCATCTCATCGATGGCATTCGTGCCGCCGGAGGACGAGCGGATGGACTGCTGTTCGATGTGACGGATGCGGACCGGACCGCGACGCTGCTGGGCGCGCTCGCGGAGGAAACACCCATCCAGGTGCTGGTCAACAATGCCGGGATTCACGACGACGCGCCACTGGCGGGGATGACACAGCGGCAGTGGCACGCCGTCGTCGACGTGTCGCTGGACGGGTTTTTCAATGTGACCCAACCGCTGTTGCTGCCGATGATGGCCACGCGCTGGGGACGCATCATCAGCATCGCCTCGGTCGCCGCCTTGGCCGGCAACCGCGGTCAGGCGAATTACGCGGCCGCAAAAGCGGGCTTGATCGGGGCCAGCAAGTCGCTGTCGCTGGAGGTCGCTTCACGCGGCATCACCGTCAACGTCGTCGCCCCCGGGATCATCCGGAGCCCGATGACCGAAGGCCTGTTCCCCGCGGAAAAGCTCAAGCAGCGCGTGCCGATGGGCCGCGCCGGCGAACCGGAGGAAGTCGCCGATCTGGTCGGGTTCCTGGCTTCAAACAGGGCGGCCTATATCAGCGGCCAGGTCATTTCGATCAACGGCGGGATGCTCTGAGTCCCTTCAGCGCCGACGGCGACAGGATTCCGCGAGGGCCTCCAGCGCCTCGCGGGATAGCTTCCCGTTCTCCTGCCGCGGCAAGCCCTCGACCAGGAACAAGGGTCGTGGCAGAAATGCAGGGTCGAGATGTTGGCGGAGTTCCGCCATCAGTTCCGAGCGGGTTCGTCGCGGCGCGACGGCGAACGCGATCAGCCGTGCGGTCGACGTCGCCTCGTCGCCTGCGGACGATGGCACGAAGAAGGCGCCGTCCTCGACGCCCGGAAGGGCCTGCAGCGTTGCGTTCAGCGCGGTGAGGGAGGCGCGCTTTCCGGCCACGTTGATATGGTCCGAAAGCCGCCCAAGCCATCGGAACCGATTGCCGCCGGTCGACTCCAGGCGGTCCTGCAGCGGCACCGGACCCTTCAAGTAGGGGGCGAGCAAGCGTAACCCGCCATCGACGCCATCCAGTTCGAGGCCCCGAAACAGCGTCCAACGATCGTCGCGGCTGGTCCGGCGGGTAGCGACCGACCCGGCCTCGGTGAAACCGTAGATCTCCCTCAACACCCCGCCGAACCGCTCCTCGGCGGTCCGCGCCAGTTCCACCGGCAGGGGCGCGGTGGCCGAGACGATCAGGTCGACCCGCGGCAGCGCGATGCCGGACGCCAGACAGGCTCGCAAGTGAATCGGGGTCGTGACCAGCATGCGCGGGGCCGGCAGCGCCGCCAGGGCCGACTGGACATCGGCCGGGTAAAACGCCGGCCGGTCGGTCAGGACGCACCGGGAGCGCAGCGGGAGCAGGATGGTGGTCTCGAGTCCGTACATGTGCTGCGCGGGCACCGTGGCGACGGTGGCATGGCCCTGACTCGACGCGACGCCCAGATGCTCGGCGATCAGATCGACGCTGCGGCGGAAAATGTCCCAGGTCTTCTCGTGCGGCTCGGGCCTGCCGGTGCTGCCGGACGTGAAGACCAGGGCGACCGGCCGGCTCCCGTCCAACAGCGGATTCGGGGCCTCGCGAGGACATCGGACGGGCCGGCCGACGAGGAACGTCACGGCACCGGCATCCGGCGGCGCCTCATCACAGGCTACATAAGCGTCCGGGTACTCGTCGACCAGCGCGCGGACGGCCGCCGCCGTGCGGTTATGCGGCAGCAGGCTGACTTGTCCGCGCAGTAATGCAGCGACGAACATCAGCAGAAAATGGTAGCGGTTCGCACAAAGGTTGATGACCCACGAACGCGTCGGCAGACGCTCGGCGAGCGCGACCGCTTCGCCAAGGAAGCGTTCGGCCCCGAGGGTTTCACCATGACAAACCGCAATCGGGCAGTCGAGGCGACTGTCGGGTAACAGGGCAGACGGCCCTTCGACGAGGCTCATACTGCTTTCAGGATATGACCGTCGAGCCAGACGCGGTCGGCAGGACAGCCCATTGGCGCGCATTCCGGCCGGCGAAACGCGGTCCGTCAGTTCTCACTTCCGGGTGACCACACCAACAAATCAGGGAAATACCACAGCACGCTGCGGCATTTGCCGCAGCGAGTCGCGGGCAAATCCCCCTTCGACCCGCGTGGACGTTAGGAAATACTTATGGCGCGATAGTTGCTCTACCTGTGCCCGGGGGGCGGGCGCGACGATCGGCCGAATACAGCTCGGCGCGATCACAGGCGCTGCGGGTCTTTCCGTGGTGAAGGACCGCGTTGCCATGCGGCAGCGGGAATATTCAGACATTAAACGAAAGTAGAGGTATGAACATGAAAAAGATGAACAGCGGACTACGCCACGCGATCACGACACTGATGGCCGGCTCAGCGCTTGCGGTTGCCTCGGGAGCGGCGATGGCGATCCCCGGGAGCCAGGTCATCGTGGATCTGGGTACTCTGAAGGGCCAGCCGACGGCCATTCAGTTCGAGGGCACTGCGCCGAACTACGCCTGGGACGGCTGGAACGGCCTGACGCCGAATTGCGGCTGGGCCCACAACACCCGTTGGTACACGGTGACGGTACCATACTACGCCACGGTGCAGGTAACGTTGATCTCGGGCGATGAGAGGCTGAAGCCCGCGTTCTCAATGTGGAAGACCAACGGCAGCTTCGTGGGCGCCAATCATCTTTCGCACAAATACAACCAGCTCAGCCTCGAAGGATCGAGCAGCTTTCTGAAGCCACAGACGCCGGGCGGGGATGGCGCGATCGCCTTCGTCGGCTACGCGAATGCCGGCGACCAGCCGTTCATCAACTGTGACGGCCAGACGGTAAAAAAGGGCACCCCGACGCTGTCCTACGTGATGCCGGGCACCGCCGCGTTCTCCAAGACGCTGACCAAAGGACAGTATCTGCTGGCCGTGGGCGGAAGCTGCAACAGCCAGGATTGTGGACCTGCCGGGCCGACGGGGGTGTTCCCGTTCAAGCTCGACATCCGTAAGGGCCCGATCCTTCCGCTGCCGGCTCCGCCTGCCCCGTAAGACCGAAATTGCCTGATTCAGGGAAGCTAACGACATCAGCCGGGACCTGGGCCGCGGGAAAGCGGAATGCCCAGGTTCCTCCCCGCATCCCGCCGACGTCGTCGATGACCCGGTTGGGACGCCCGGAGCCCGCCGCTGACCCCAACTTGCGACACCCACCGCCCGTTACGGCAGCCCACGGCAGATCAAGCCCAGGGCGTGTTGCCGTAGTCCTCATGGCACCGCTTTTGGTGCCGACATCGCTTTATCCCCGCTCCCGCAGGGCACGGCGCGCAGTGCCTTGAGCCCGCCAAGGGTGCCTAGCGCGTAAAAAAAGGGGTACTCTTTTGCTGCCCCGGGGCGCCACTTCGCACTGGCTCTCGCAGTCCCGCAGAAACGCATGCGCATCAGTCACTCCGTTCGAACCTTGCCGAAACTGCTGAGATCCGCTTACGAACAGGCCGTGCTGTACGGTGCGCTACTCGTGTTCGGCACCGGCGGACTGATCTACACCGCCATCAGCCCACTGGTTGGCGCGGCCCTGCCGCGCGACCTGGCGAACCGCGTCGGGCAATGGGTCATGATGGCCCTGTTCCGCTTCTTCATCGGACTGCTGCAGCTGAGCCGGATCGTGCACTGCGATCTGTCCGCACTGGACCCGCTGCGCGGCCAGCCGCTGATCATCGTCGCGAACCACCCGTCACTGCTCGATGCCGTACTGATCGTTTCCCGCCTGCCGCGTGTCGTCTGCATCATGAAGGCGCAAATCCTGGACAACCCATTCCTCGGGGGCGGCGCCCGCCTGGCCGGCTATATTCGCGCAGACCATCCCATGGAGATGATGAAGCGGGCGCGTGAAGCCTTGGCTTCCGGCCGGCAGTTACTGGTGTTCCCGGAGGGGACAAGAACGCAAACACCGCCGCTCAACGAGTTCAAGGGCAATTTCGCGCTGATGGCGAAGCAGGCTCGGGTGCCGGTGCAGACAGTGTTCATCCGGTCGGACAGCGCCTATCTGTGCCGCGGCTGGCCGCTGTTTCGCAAACCTGAATTCCCGATCCACTATCGCGTCGAACTCGGGATGCAATTTCCCCACGATGACGATTCCGGGCGCCTGCGCACCCGCGTCGAGGACTATATGCGCGCGGTCCTGGAGAGCCGATTCGAACGGGCGCGGTCGCCATGACGCCGTCGGCGACGCATGTCGTGGTCATCCCCAGCTTCAACACCGGCGACCTGCTGCTCGACACCGTCCGGCGCGCCCGCGCCGAATGGAGCCCAGTGTGGATCGTCATCGATGGCAGCACCGACGGGAGTGCCCGGCGCCTTGCCGCACAGGCCGCGAATGATCCGGGCATCCGCTTGCTCGCCCTCCCGGAGAACCGCGGCAAGGGTGCTGCGATCCATCACGCACTTGGGCTGGCCGCGGCGGAGGGCTATACCCACGTGCTGACGATGGATGCCGACGGGCAGCATCCGCCGTCGAAGATCCGGGAATTCATGGACCGTTCGTCAGCCACGCCGCAGGCGCTCATCGCCGGCGTTCCGGTCTTCGGCGCCGAAGCACCCGCGTTGCGTGTGCGTGGTCGCCGGATCTCGAATGCCTGGGTGCGGCTCGAAACACTCGGCGCCGGCGCGGCCGACTCCCTGTTCGGCTTTCGCGTCTATCCCATTGCGCCGCTGCTCGCGATCATGGACCGAACCGTCTGGATGCGCCGCTTCGATTTCGACCCGGAATCCGCGGTTCGCCTCAGCTGGGCCGGCGTGCCGACCGTCAACCTTCCGGCACCGGTCCGCTACCTGTCGGCGGCGGAGGGTGGTGTCTCGCACTTCCGTTACGGCCGGGACAATACGCTGCTCACGCTGATGCACATCCGTTTGATGCTGGAATGGCTGATGCGGTGGCCGATGCTGGTCGCGCGCCGCTTCCTTCGGACGGGATCCTGACCGGCCCACAACCGTCCCGCGCGGGTCCTGGCGCGCGCTGACTCCACTGCTGCACAGCTGGCAGGGTTTTTTGGGACAATGACGGGTGTGGTAAACACCCACAAGGCCGCATAACCGAGCCGGAGGCTCCGCCATGAAAAAGCTGATCGATCGCCCTGAATCCCTGCTCGACGACAGTCTGCGCGGCTTCGCGCTGGCCCATCGGGATCTGGTGGTCCTCAACGATCACCCGCATTTCCTGCGGCGCAAGGTGCCCGGCCGCACTGGCAAGGTCGCGGTGATCTCCGGCGGCGGGTCCGGGCATGAGCCGCTGCACAGCGGCTTCGTCGGTTTCGGCATGCTCGACGCGGCCTGCCCGGGGCAGATTTTCACGTCGCCTACGCCCGATCAGATGGTCGCTGCAACGGACGCGGTCGAATCGGGCGGCGGCGTGCTGTTCGTCGTCAAGAACTACGCCGGCGACATCATGAATTTCGAAATGGCCTCGGAGATGCTCGATTGCCCGTTTGCGACCGTCGTGGTCGACGACGACGTCGCGCTGCCGGCCAATCACAGCATGGGTCGGCGCGGCGTCGCCGGGACGACGATCGTCGAGAAGATCATTGGCGCAGCGGCCGAGGAAGGCGCCGACCTGGTAACCTGCAAGGCACTGGGCGATCGGGTGGTGCAGGCCACCGCGTCCATGGGTGTCGCGTTGACGAGCTGCACGGTACCCGCCCTCGGCAGACCCATGTTCGCGCTGGCGGACAATGAAATGGAAGTCGGCGTCGGTATCCATGGCGAAGCCGGCCGCGAGCGCCGTGCGCTCGGCACCGCCTCGGAGATCGTCGCCCTGCTCGCCGAAGCCATCCACCACGAACTGCGGCCCGCGGCTGGCCAGACCGCTTTGCTGCACGTCAACGGACTCGGCGCGACCCCCCTGCTGGAACTCTACCTGGTCTACGAACAGGCTTGCCGCTACTGGACCGGGCGCGGCGTGACGGTCGTTCGCAGTTTGGTGGGCAATTACACCACGTCACTGGACATGGCCGGCTGTTCGATCACGCTGACGATGCTCGATGACGAACTGCTCCGCCTGTGGGATGCGCCCGTCCACACCGCATCGCTCCGTTGGGGCTGCTGACACCGATACGCCTCCACCCCGTGCGACCCGCAAGGCCACCGGCCCACATCGCCTTCAATCCGACCCGAGCCGGCAGGCCTGTCGATGCTTGCACCGCAGCCTAAGCCGCCCGCCCCCGGACATCGGCGGCTCACCCGGCTGGCAGGCCTGAGCTATGGCCTGATCGGCCTGCTGGTCACTGCGGGTTTCTGCGCCTGGAACAGCTGGACCAACCGGACCATCTACCTCGAGGAGTTCGCCGCGAACGCGAAGGAGCGTGCGGAACAGGTCAAGACGCTCTACCTCGTCGAGCTGACCCGACAGCAAGGGGTCGGAGCGCTGTTCGCGGCGTCGGGAACTATCGATGCCGAGGAGTTTCGGAACTTCGTGCGACAGACCGAGGCGGGCACCGCCACCGCCCGCTTGTCGATGTCACTCCTGCAGCGCGTATCGCCGGCGGAGCGCCAGAACTTCGAGCGCGCATTGCGGAAAGACTACGGCGCAGCCAATACGCATTTCTCCGCGTCGACGGAACCGGCGCGCAGGGCGCAGAATGCCGCGGTACCATTCCAGCTGGCTATCCGCTACGTGGAACCGGTACGCACCGAACTGAGCGCGCCGGGCTTGGACCTGTCGAGCGATCCGTCTGCCGCCGCGGCCGCTCAGAAAGCGGCGGCCTCGGGCCGAACGGCCTTGGCCGACGTACCGCACGAAGCCGGGGGCCATGCGTTCCGATTGTTCACTCCGATCTACCGGAGCGGCCTCCCTCCGGTGACGCCCGACGCCCGCGTCGGCCTGCTCGCCGGGTTCATCTGCGGCACCTATCGCTACCGTGACCTGTTCGAGGCGGTATTCTCGCGATCATCCCACCTGGGCCAGCATGTCTATGTCTTCGATACCGTCCGAGCCGACGCGCGGGCGGTGTACGTTCACGAGTCCAGGAAAGCGAGCGAGGTGCGGGTAGAGCCCCGCCTGCTGCGGGCAGAGCTGGCGCAGTACCCGCATCGGGTCGAGGAGCAGATCACACTGGCGGACCGTTCGGTCACGCTGACCTTCGTTCCCATTCGGGCCATGACGCTGTTCGATTTTCTCGACCACCGGGGGAAGATGATCGCACTCGGCGGATTGCTGGTGTCGGGCCTGCTGACCTTCATGGGGTTTCGCATCGCCACGGCCCGGGCGCAACGCGAAACCTCGGAGGAGCGGCTCCGTCTGGCCGCGACGGTCTTTCACGATGCGCAGGAAGCCATCGTGATCACGGATGCCTCCGGCAACATCATCGACGTCAACGGAACCTTCTCGCAGATCACCGGCTACCCGCGCGAGGAGGTGCTAGGGAAAAATCCCCGGATGCTCAAATCCGGGGTGCATGATGCCGCGTTCTACCGCGAGTTCTGGCAAACCTTGGTCAAAGAGGGCGTCTGGCGCGGGGAAATCTGGAACCGGCACCGCGGCGGCGATCTGGTCGCGGTGCAGGCCACGGTCAGCGCGGTCAGGGACGAAAACGGCCGGATCAGCCATTTCATCGATCTGTTCTCCGATGTCACCGATCGCAAGACCCAGCAGGAACGCATCGAGCACCTCGCCTACTTCGATGCGTTGACGGATCTGCCCAATCGCGCGCTGCTGCTGGACCGTCTCGAGCAGGCGCTGGCCAGGGGGCGACGGGACGACTCGCTGGTCTCGGTCGCCTATCTCGATCTGGATGACTTCAAGCCGGTCAACGACACGCATGGCCACAAAGCCGGGGATCTGCTGCTGTGCGAAGTCGCCCGCCGGCTGAAGGCCTCGGTGCGCGAACACGACACCGTCTGCCGTCTGGGCGGCGACGAGTTCGTGATCATCCTGGCTGGACTGCGTGGGTGGGAGGAGTGCGAGAAGATCCTCTCGCGGACACTGGAAAGCGTATCGCGGCCCTACGCGCTGCCCAATGGGCAAACCGTCCTCGTGTCGGGCAGCATCGGCGTCACCCTGAGCCCGCCTGACCGAAGCACCGCGGACATTTTGCTGCGCCACGCCGATCAGGCCATGTACATCGCCAAACGGACGGGCCGCAACCGGATGCACCGCTTCGCAGCCCCCACCCCGCCGACGCCGATATCCGCCGCAGGCGGCGCGGGATGATCGCGCTCAGGTCGGGAGCAGGACGCTGCAGACCGCGCAGATCATCAACTGCGCAGTCTTGGCGCCGGGATCGAGATGCCCCCGCGCCCGCTCGCCGAGAAACGAGGCCCGGCCTTTCGTTGCCAGCATGTCCCGGGTCGTCTCGACTCCCGCATCGGCCGCCGCGCAAACCTCGCGCAGCACCTCGTCGATGGGCGCCGACGAGGTGGCTCCCTCTGACAGTACCCGAGACACGGGCACCAGCACATCGAGCATGGTCTTTTCACCGACATCGGCTTTGCCGCGCGCCTTGACGGCTTCGACGCCGCTGCGAAATGCCTCGGCGAAGCTCAGGAAACTGGAATCCTGCCCCTGCAGGGATTTGGCCATGCCCAGGAAGAGCGTCGCGTAGAGCGAGCCCGAGGCACCGCCGATCGTGCTCATGACCGTCATGCCGATCGTCTTGAACGCGGCGTGCCAGGCACTCCCGGCAAGCTCATCGCACAGCGGAAGCAGGGCTTCGATACCGCGTTGCAGATTGAAGACATGGTCACCATCACCGATGGCCTGATCGAGCTGGGTGACGTTGTCCCCGTTGACCCGAATCGCGCCATCGATGGCCCGGATCATCGCCGGGAGCGCTTTCGCCTGATTTTCCATCGACCTACACCCTCGCTGCCGTTGGCCCGCCGACCCCGGACTTCCCGACTCATGCCCGGCACGCGGGCTCAGGCAATCCGGCGGGGTGGGAACGCCCCGCCTTCGCGCGTTCGGACGCTAGTGCACGTCCTTCCAGTATTCCTTCTTGACGCGATACAGCAGATAGGTGAGCAGGACCATGAAACCGAGCACGTACTTGCCCAGCGGGAGGCGCTGCAGCATGGACGGCTCGGACACGTAGACCAGGAAGTTCATCAGGTCGGTCAAGGCTTCGTCGAACTGATCCGGGGTCATCGAACCCGGCTTGGCCAGTTCGAGCCTCTCCACGAATTCCATCCCGCCCTCGTGCGAAATCACGGGCTTCTGCAGACCCTGCAACCCACCCAGGACGTTCGGCATCGCGACATTCGGCAGGTAAAGATTGTTGACGCCGGTCGGACGCGAAGGATCGAGGTAGAAGCCTCGCAGATAGCTGTAAATCCAGTCCGCGCCCCGCGCCCGCGCGGCGAGCGACAGATCCGGCGCGGGTGCGCCGAACCACTTCTCGGAGTCTTCCGGCTTCATGGCGCTCTGCAGGGTTTCATGCATCTTGCGCTCACCCAGCAGGAAGTTCGACTTCATGATCTCGTCGCTGATGTCGTAATCCGCGGCGAGGCGTGAGTAACGAATGTGCTTGAGCGAATGGCAGCCCTGGCAATAGTTCACGTAGAACTCGGCACCGCGCCGCACGGAATCGCGATCGAACACGTCGATGTCCACGCTCTGAATCGGGGGTAGCCCTTCGCTTGCACCCACCGTTAGGGATACCGCGGCCAGCGTGACCGCCAGGAGCCTTTTCATGAGTTGCTGTTCCCTAAAAGGTTGCCTAGTGTGACTTCCGAGTTCATCACTCTGGGGTCAGAAATAGAAGAGGAAATCGAGCAGGACGAAGAAAACGATGAACCCGACGACGACCCGGAGGATCATGCTCTGGAAAATCGCAGAATTCTGAATCGCAGCCAGTCCCTGTCGAACGATGTCCCAGTGGCGACCGCGGCGCTTCGCCAGCGGCACGACGGCTTCGCCCAGGCGCATCGGCTCCGGGAAGGTCTTCTCCTTTGCTGAGTACCACGGCATCAGCAGGAAGAACCCGAAATACATCATCGCGAAGACCCGCGCCAGGATCGTGTTCAGCGGGCTCACCGGTTTCGTCCCGAGCACGCCGAGCCCGAAGAAGGCGAGTACGAAAAGGCCCAGCAGAATGCCGTAGACCGGACTGCGGTAGCGTATCGACTTCACGCGGCAACGATCGAGCCAGGGCAGCAGGAACAGCACGACGATCGATGCCCCCATCGCAACGACGCCGCCGAATTTGCTGGGCACGGCGCGCAGGATGGAATAGAACGGCGTGAAGTACCAGACCGGCGCGATGTGCTCCGGCGTCTTCAGCGGATCGGCCGGCTCGAAGTTCGGGCCTTCCAGGAAGAATCCGCCGCCCTCCGGCAGGTAAAAGACGACCAGCACGAACAGGATGATGAACACCCCGGCGCCGAACAGATCCTTGACGGTGTAGTACGGGTGGAAAGGAATGCCGTCCAACGGGATGTCGTCCATCCCCTTCAGCTTCTTGATCTCGACGCCGTCCGGATTATTGGAGCCAGTCGTGTGCAGCGCCGCCAGGTGGAATACCACCAGCGCCAGCAGCATGATCGGGATTGCCACGACGTGCAGCGCGAAGAAGCGGTTCAAGGTCGCATCCGCCACCACGTAGTCGCCGCGGATCCATAGCGCCAGATCCTCGCCGATGACCGGAATCGCGCCGAACAGCGAGATGATCACCTGCGCACCCCAGTAGGACATCTGTCCCCAGGGCAGCAGATAGCCCATGAAGGCCTCGGCCATCAGCAGCACGAAGATCACCATGCCGAACAGCCAGATCAGTTCGCGCGGCTTCTTGTACGAGCCGTACAACAGCGCGCGGAACATGTGCAGGTAAATGACGATGAAGAAGGCCGACGCGCCGGTCGAATGCATGTAGCGCAACAGCCAGCCCCAGCTGATGTCGCGCATGATCATCTCGACCGAGTCGAACGCGAGCGTTGCGTCCGGCTTGTAGGCCATCGCGAGGAAGATACCGGTCACGAGCTGGTTGATCAGCACCAGCAACGCCAGCGAACCGAAGAAATAGAAGAAATTGAAGTTCTTCGGCGCGTAGTACTTCGCGGCGTGATCGTTCCAGAACTTCGTGACCGGTAGCCGCTCATCGACCCAGGCCATGAATGCGCTTGCTCGTTCGCTCCACATCACGCGGACTCCTCCTCGTTGGCGCCGCCTATGAACAGCAGGCTCTCGGTCAGGTAGCGATAAGGGGGAATTTCGAGGTTCTTCGGGGCGGGAACGCCCTTGTAGACCCGACCGGCGATGTCGAACAGCGAGCCGTGGCAGGGACAGAAGAAACCACCGAGCCAGTCCGGACCCAGATCCGCCGGCCGCTGGTCGGGCCGATACGTCGGCGAACACCCCAGGTGGGTGCAGACGCCAACCGCGACAAAGATCTCGGGCTTCAGCGAGCGGGCTTCGTTGGCAGCGTACTCGGGCTGCTCGGATTCCTCGGAATCCGGGTCGAGCAGCTTATCGCGCACCTCGGCCAGCGTCGCCAGGGCTTCGGGCGTGCGCCGCAGCACCCAGACCGGTTTGCCGCGCCACATCACGCGGATCAGCTGCCCCGGCTCCAGTCGGCTGATATCCACTTCTACCGGCGCGCCGGAGGCACGCGCTTTGGCACTGGGCTGCATCGAGGCGAGGAACGGCGTGACGGCAAACCCTGCGCCTATGGCTCCTACGACAGCGGCGCTCTGCGTCAGGAAGCGTCGTTTCCTGTTATCGATATCGTCGGTCATGCATCAACTCCGCTGAATTTCACGCCGCTCTCTATGTTATTTCCCGGGCTCCCGGGCCCGAATTCCGTGACGGATTGTGTTGGAGATTGCCGGATGGGTCAAGGCAGAGAATTCGGGGCAAAAGCCGTGTGACGCAACGGGAGCGGGCATCTGGCACCGGTCCTTTCGGCAGAAGCCGACATAACAGGCGCTTATGCCAAACCACGAGCTTCCGACGGGGCAGGAGATCAATCGCCCCGTTATCGTCACACTGAGACCCGCCGAGATGCCTCGCGTTCCGCCATGTGCAGCGGGCGGGCACAGACCCGGACGCGGCTTGACACGGCCCGGACACTGCCGCAACGTGGGAGCCCGCCGAAGGCCTCGGCGCTTTCCGAACTCGCGAGACCGCAATCCCATGGTAAACCTCAGCCCAGACGAATGGCAGCTACGCCTGGATCTCGCTGCCGCCTTCCATCTCGCGGTCGAGTACGATCTGCACGAGGGCATCGCCAACCATTTCTCGGCCGTCCTGCCGGACGATCGCCACTTCCTGGTCAATCCTTTCGGGCTGCATTTCTCCGAGATCACCGCGTCGAACCTCATCGTCTGCGATTTCGAGGGCCGAGTCGTCCGCGGTGAGGGCGAACCCGCCGCATCCGCTCACCATATTCACGCGCCGATCCACCGCCGCGTGCCTCGCGCCCGTGTACTGATGCACACCCACCAGCCGCATGCGACCGCACTGACGATGCTCCGCGGCGGACGGCTGGAATGGGCACTGCACACCAGTTGCCGATTCCACGGCCGGGTGGCCTACGACACCGACTACGATGGGGTGGCACTCAGCGACTCGGTCGGGGCGCGCATGGCCAGTATCCTCGGCGAAGCGGAATTGCTGTTCCTCGGCAATCACGGGGTCATGACGGCGGCGCCTACGATTGCGCAGGCCTGGGACGACCTGTACTTCGTCGAGCGGGCCGCGCAGACGCAACTCCTCGCCATGAGCAGCGGGCAGCCGCTGGCCATCCTCGACCCGGCGTTGATCGAGCAGGTGGCGGCCCAGACACGCTACGAACGCTTCGAACTGGGCTATATCGAACGCCACTTCGCGGCACAGAAGCGGCGCCTGGACGCGGCCGGAGGGGCGTACCGGCGCTGATCCGCCTCGTGCCGGCTGCCAGGCCGTTTCGATAGCGAACAGCCCGGTTGAATTGTCGCCGGCGGTTCGGGTCTAAGACATGGCAACGTTCACCTGCCGTTCCCTACCGGAACAGGAGGCTGCCATGTCTCTGCAAGCGCTGATTCAATCCGGCACCAAACTCTGGCTCGATTCGATCGACCCGGACCTCGTCGAGCGCGACCGGGCGCTCGGAGCTACCGGGGCCACCTCGAACCCCATCATCATCGCCGACATCATCAACACCGGCCGCTTCGATGCGCACATGCGGGCTTTGATCGACGAGCGCATGGACGATGCGGCCATCCTGTGGGAGATGACCGACTACCTGGTCCGCCGCGCGCAGGACGTGTTCCTGCCGGTCTGGGAGGAGACGCGAGGCAACGACGGCTATGTCAGTTTCGAACTCGACCCGCTGCTGGAAGACCGGGAACTCGGACCACCGCACGAGCGGCGGGTCCGCGAATACGTCGAGCTCGGCAAACACTGGGGGCGCGGTCACGTCAACCGGCTGATCAAGATCCCCGCGACGGCGGCCGGGCTCGACTCACTGGAGGAGCTCGCCGCAGCCGGCATCAACCTGAACGTCACGCTAATCTTTTCGGAGCGCCAGTACCGCATCGCGCGGGATGCGATCTGGCGCGGCGCACAGCGGCGCGGGGACCTCCGGCATTTCAAGAGTGTCTACAGCATCTTCGTCTCGCGGGTCGACGTGTACACGGAGAAACACGTGCCCGAGCTCAGCCCGGCGGCGCAGGGACTGGTGGGTATCGTCAACGTCAAGCGCCTGTGGCGGCTCAATGAGGAATTCTGGCGAGACAAGCAGCTGCCGCTGCAGCAGGAAATCGTCTTCGCGAGTACCGGCAGCAAGCGCCCGCAGGATCCCCCCGACAAGTATGTCGAGGCGCTGGCCGGCAGCGACATCCAGACCAATCCGCCGGCCACCAACGAGGCCGTCGATAGACTCGGCAAGGCCTACACACGGCTCGTGGATCGGTTGCCGGAGCAGTCGGTTCTGGACGAGATCGACGCCAGGGTCGACGCGGCAAGGCTGGAAGCAGTGCTGATGGACGAGGGCACGGCGAAATTCGCCGAGCCGCACAAGGCGCTGTTGCGGCTGATCGCCCAAAAACATAAGAGCCTCGAAACGGAAGCCGTCTGATCCATTGCCTATCCGGATGCGGGCACGGCACGGCCTAGAGCCGTTCGTCGCCCGCCGCCTGACGATTCCAGGGAGCCCTGCGCGAGACGCCCAGGGCCCCGCTTGACAAGGCGCGAGGGGCAGCGCATCGTCCCCATAAATCGGTTCAAGGCAATTGAATTCCCTTACTTTTATGAGCGATAAAGAACTCGTCGCCCGTCACGCCGCGGCACAGGTTGAAGCGGGCATGCTCATCGGGCTGGGCACCGGCTCGACCGCCAATTGTTTCATCGCGGAACTGGCGCGACGACAGCGCGATGAAGGTCTCTCGGTCATGACCGTCGCCAGTTCGGTGATCAGTGGCATCAAGGCACGGCAACACGGCCTGCCGCTGACGGCCATCGAAAATGTCGGCCGGCTGGACCTGTATGTGGACGGCGCCGATGAAGTCGCTCCCGACCTGACGGTGTTGAAGGGTCGCGGTTCGGATCTGGTGCGGGAGAAACTGTTGGCCCGCGGCAGCGACCGCTTCCTGGTTCTGGTCGACCGCAGCAAGCTGGTCGCGCGGATCGGCGAGCGGTTCCCGATCCCGGTGGAGGTGATGCCGTTCGCCTGGCGACTGGTCAAGCAGCGCCTCGAGACCCTGGGCGGCAGCGGCGATTTGCGACCCAATGCGGCCGGTGACGGCCTGGCGGTCACCTCGCACGGCAGCCTGGTCCTCGACATGCACTTTGCTCCGGACCTGAACTGCACCGAGCTCGATACGGCCCTGAACGACACGCCGGGCGTCGTCGAACACGGCATCTTCCGCGGGCTGAGCAGCGGAGTCCTGATCGCGGCCGACGGGCGGATCGAGGAGCGGTACCCATAAAATCGCTCCGTCGCGCCGCTCAATCGCGCGGAGCCTCGCGGGACAGGGCGGAGTATTTTTCCAGGCGTGCCATGGCGAGATCGTTGATCGCCGCCGCGGGTTTGCCGGTGAGCAGTTCCAGCGCCTCATCCACGGTCCGCACCGGATAGACGCCGAACAGCCCGGCGCGCGCGGCCCCGACCACGTCATCGCGCAATACCAGATTGTCGCGATTGGCCCACGGGATCAGGACCCCCTGAACTCCGTTAAGTGAGCGCGCCGCGCAGAGTTCGAAGAAACCTTCGATTTTCTCATTGACACCGCCGACCGCCTGAACCTCGCCGTACTGGTTGATCGACGCGGTGACGGCAAAAGACTGCCGCAGCGGAATGCCCGTCAGGGCGGAGATCAGCGCACACAACTCCGCGAGCGCGGCCGAATCGCCATCCACGTAGCCGTAGGACTGCTCCAGCGCGAGATTGGCGGAGATCGCCAGCGGAAAGCGCCGCGCGTACTTCTGCCCGAGATACCCCGCCAGGATCATGACGCCCTTCGAATGGATGGCCTGGCCCAGCTCTGCTTCACGCTCGATATCGACCACCCCGCGCGCGCCGGGACAGACGGTCGCGCTGACCCGCGCCGGCATGCCGATCCGGGCATCGCCGATCTCAGCCAGTGTCAGTGCGTTGGCCCGACCGACGGCCATGCCCTCGGTATCGATCAGCACGATCCCGTCGAGGATATCGCGGAGCAGGTATTCGGCGGCGCGCCCCGCACGCTCGCGCTGTGCCGCCAGGGCGGCATGCACGTGGGCGACCTCAATCTGGACGGCGCCTGCGCGGAGACGCATGAAGTCCGCCTCCAGCGCGACCTGGACCATGGGCGCGATATGCGGCGAGAGCCGGCGACGATGCGCGACCACGCGGCTGCTGAAGTCGCACAGGGCCACCATGGCCGGCGCGGTCAGCGGCGGCAGCCCCTGCGCCTCGGTCAAGGTCTTCAGCAGCCTGGCGTAGTTGCAGGTAAAGCCCGCATCACGCGGGAAGTACCCATCGAACTCGGCCAGCACGCGGAACAATTCGGGGAATTCCGCATCTAGCGAACGGAGCTCGTAGTAAAGGTCGTGTGGTCCCAGGAGTGCGATCTTGACCCGTAGCGGCAGCGGGGCGGGGCTCAGCGTCGCGACGGCCGGTCCGCCCTGCTCGGCGGAGGACGATTCGATCCGCAACCAACCGCTCTTGAGGGCTCGCTTCAGTGCGGACCACACCGCGGGATCCTCGAGCACCTTTGCTGCCTCGAGTATCAGGAATCCGCCGTTGGCGTGATGGAGGGCGCCCGGGAAGATCAGGTGATGGTCGGCGATCAGCGAACCCTGCTCGCTGGCGAACTCGATCCGCCCGAACAGATTCGACAGATTCGGATTCGGCTCGTAAATCACTGGCGCGCCACAGTCCGGTGCGTGGCTGACCAGCACGCGGGGCGTGTAACGCCGACGCAGCCAATCCGCGCCGGGGGCTTCGCGGTCCGGCTCGTTCTCGTCGTCCAGGCGGGGCGCCAGCACGCGGCACAGATCCCGCTCGATGGCCTGCAGGTGGCGGGTGACACCGTCGAATGCGCGGTACTTCTCCACGAGCACGCCCAGCGGTGAGCGAATAGCATTGGCCATCGCTTCGGACGCCAACGCGCGCAGCTGCTCGTCGCGCTCCTGGCGCCACCGGGGCAGGTCGACCAGTGCATCGCCCAGCGTGGTCTCGACCTGGCAGGACGCGGCCTGGAACCGCTCGCGCTCGGCAGCCGTGAGGGCGGCATCCTCGATCACGCGACCGTCCCGTAGCGGCGCGAACGACAAGGCCTCGCCATCGCGCAGTACGGCCACCCCGAGGGCCTTCGCCCCTGCTGCAACCCGCTCCAGCACGGCGTCACAGCGAAGTTGCAGGGCGCGCATCGCGCGGCTGCGGCGCCGCTGGTAGGCCAGATTGCCGGCGACCGCGGCGAGGTTCGCGGTAACGGCATCGATCAGGCCCTCGATATCGGTTGCCAGCACACTGCCCTGACGCGGGAGCAAGCGGAGCGGAGACGGCTCGCGCGGCTCGTCGAAACGGTTCAGGTACAGCCAGTCACCCGGAGACGGCTGACCCTGCGCCGCAGCCCTGAGCTGCTGCCGGAGCAGCGACAGCCGTCCCGTCCCCGGCTCGCCCATGACGAACACGTTGTAGCCTTCACCCGGCATCGCGACCGCCAGGCTGATCGCATCGATGGCGCGGCGATGCCCCAACGGACCCTCCCAAGCCTCGAGCTCCGCTGTCGTTGCGAATGGCAGGCGGCGGGTTGCGGCCGGCGGTATCAGATCATCCGGGGGCAGCGGCGATAAGGGCATGAGGCTCCCCGTAGCGGGTTGAGTTAAAAGGACGACGGCAGGGCGGCGCAAGACCCTCGCGGCCACGATCCGGGTCGCAGCCGCAATGGGCTACAGTTGTGCCGGATTCCCGTCAGGGCGTTCTCGGATACGCTATCGCCGGACCCGGGGCATCGCAAGAACTGGACGCCGGACCCGCCGGCTTGCTACCATTCGCGTCCTAAATTCGGGTTTTCTGGCGCATTTTGAGAGTCGGTCGGTCAACGCTGTCGGTAGGGGAATCCTCAGTCCTGGGCTTCACGTCTAGGCCTTCCCTGTCCTGGTCCGTTTTCCGCTGCCCGGCTCACTCCCTCCTCCACGCGCCGGCTTTCTTCTTCTAAGATACTGATTCACTAAACCGGGAGACGCGTATGTCGATCAAGGTGGCTATCAATGGGTACGGCCGTATCGGGCGAAACATTCTTCGCGCTCTGTACGAGAACAAGCGCACCAGCGAGATCCAGATCGTCGCGATCAACGATCTGGGCGATGCCAACACCAACGCGCATCTGACCAAGTACGACACCGTACACGGCCGGTTCAGCGGCGAGGTATCGGTCGATGGCGATTACATGATCGTCAATGGCGACCGGATCCGGGTGCTGGCCGAACGTGACCCGGCCAAGCTGCCATGGGCCGAGCTGGGCATCGACGTCGTGCACGAGTGCACCGGCATTTTCACGTCGAAGGCGAAGTGCTCCGCGCATATCAGCGCCGGTGCCAAGAAAGTCATCCTGTCGGCGCCGGGCGGCGAAGACGTGGATGCGACCATCGTCTACGGCGTCAACCACGGAACGCTGAAGAGCACTGACACCGTCATCTCGAATGCGTCATGCACGACGAACTGCCTCGCGCCGCTGGTCAAGCCGCTGCACGAGAAGATCGGTCTCGTGAACGGTCTGATGACCACGATTCATTCGTATACCAACGATCAGGTTCTGACGGACGTCTTCCACAAGGACTTGCGCCGTGCACGCTCGGCCACGATGTCGATGATCCCGACCAAGACCGGTGCAGCCGCTGCGGTCGGCCTGGTGCTGCCGGAGCTGAACGGCAAACTCGACGGCTTCGCGGTCCGCGTGCCGACCATCAACGTTTCGCTGGTCGACTTGTCATTCGTCGCGGCGAAGCCAACAAGCAAGGACGAAGTGAACGGCATCCTGAAGGCGGCGTCGGAAGGCGAACTTAAAGGCGTCCTGGAATACAACGCCCTGCCGCTGGTCTCGATGGACTATAACCATTCGACCGCCTCGTCCGTATTCGATTCCACGCTGACCAAGGTCAGCAAGGACGGCACGCTGGTCAAGGTGCTGTCCTGGTACGACAACGAGTGGGGTTTCTCGAACCGGATGCTCGACACCACCATCGCGCTGATGAAGGCCTGAGAAAGCCGATGATCACCAATACCTCGATGAACTGGATGCGACGCACCAAGATCATTGCGACCCTTGGACCCGCGACTGATGAACCGGCGGCTTTGCGTTCCGTTCTCGAGGCCGGTGTCGACGTAGTTCGCCTGAATTTTTCTCACGGCACACCGGAACAGCATCTGCGCCGGGCCAATCTGGTTAGGCAGTTTGCGGAGGAACTCGGACGCCACATCGGCATTCTGGTCGATCTGCAAGGCCCGAAGATTCGCATCGCCCGATTCAGCGGAGATCGCAAGATCCAGCTCGAACCGGGCGCTCCGTTCGCGATCGACCCGGCCCTGCCCGCCGATGCCGGTGACGATACCCAGGTGGGCTGCTGCTACGAGGAGTTGCCGGCGGATGTCAAAGCCGGCGATAGCCTGTTGTTGAACGACGGCCTGATCGAACTCGAGGTCGAGTCCGTGAAGGGCAGCCGAGTGGCCTGCCGGGTCGTGATCGGCGGCGAACTCTCCAATCACAAAGGCATCAACAAGAAGGGCGGTGGCCTTTCCGCCAGCGCCCTGACCGACAAGGACCGCGCCGACATCCTCACCGCGGTCGAGATCGGGGCCGACTATCTCGCCATTTCGTTTCCGCGCACCGCGGATGATGTCCGCGAAGCACGATCCTTGCTGCGCACGGCCGGCGGCGATGCCGCCATCGTCTCGAAAATCGAGCGCGCCGAGGCCCTGCATCCTGGCGTCATCGAGGAAATCGTCGATGTCTCCGACGCCATCATGGTTGCCCGCGGCGATCTTGGCGTCGAAATCGGCGACGCTCAACTGCCGTGGGTGCAGAAGCAGCTCATCGGCATGGCACGCGCCCGCAATCGCGTCGTGATCACGGCGACGCAGATGATGGAATCGATGATCCAGAATCCGCAGCCGACCCGTGCCGAAGTGTTCGACGTCGCGAATGCCGTGATCGACGGCACCGACGCCGTGATGCTGTCGGCCGAGACCGCCAGCGGGCGCTTTCCGGATCGGGCCGTCGCCGCGATGGACCGCGTATGCCTCGAAGCGGAGAAACACCCGCGCGCCCGGCAGTCCGATCACCGGATCGACGAACATTTCCACCGGATCGACGAAGCCATTGCCATGTCGGCCATGTATGCCGCCAACCATACCAAGGTCTGCGCCATCGGTGCCCTGACCGAGACCGGCTCCACGCCGCTGTGGATGTCGCGCATCAGCTCGGGCATTCCGATCTTCGCGTTGACGCCGCACGAACGGACCTGCCGCAAGGTCGCTTTGTTCCGTGGTGTTTACCCCATCTCCTTCCACCACGACACCTCCGATCACGCCGAGCTGAACCGCGCCATCGTCGAGCAGTTGATGGCTCTGGGCGTTGCCAAGCCGGATGATCTGGTCATCCTGACGAAGGGCGACCTGACCGGCGTCAAGGGTGGCACCAACGCCATGAAGATCGCCCGGATCTCGGAAGTGCTGGCCGCTGCCCCGCAGCGTTCCGCTGCCGGCTGACCCGGCACGACGGGACAGGCCCAGGATCCAGGATGCGCGGGGAGTCGCTGACGCAGTTCCTGATTCACGAACAGCGCAAGACACCGGCCGCGAGTGGCGAGTTCACGCTGCTGCTGAACGACATCGCGGCCGCCTGCAAAGCCATTGCCCATGAGGTCAATCGCGGGGCACTGGCCGGCAACCTGGGTCTGGCCGGGTCGAGCAATGTCCAGGGCGAGGCGCAGAAAAAACTCGATCTGATCGCCAATGAACTGTTCCTGCGCTCGCTGGAATGGACCGGCCATTTCGCGGCGATGGCCTCGGAGGAAAACGACGAGATCATTCCGATTCCTGCGGCGCTACCGCGCGGCAATTATCTCGTCTGTTTCGATCCCCTCGATGGATCGTCCAATATCGATCTGAATCTCTCGGTCGGCACCATCTTCTCGGTGTTGCGCTGTCCGGACCACTGCGAGACTCCCACCGAAAGCACTTTCCTGCAACCGGGTATTAAACAGGTCAGTGCCGGCTTCTGCATCTACGGCCCAACGACGATCATGGTGCTGACCACCGGGAATGGCGTCAACGGCTTCACGCTCGATCGCGATGTCGGAGAGTTCATCCTGACTCATCCGAACATCCGGATTCCCGAGGATACGCGGGAGTTCGCGATCAACATGTCGAACCAGCGCTTCTGGGAAGCACCGGTTCAACGGTACGTGGACGAATGCGTGCGCGGTGAAACCGGCGTGCGCGACAAGAACTTCAACATGCGCTGGATCGCATCACTGGTGGCCGAGGTTTACCGCATCCTGACGCGTGGCGGGATCTTCCTGTACCCGTCCGACTGCCGCCCTGGTGGACAGTCCGGTCATCTGCGTCTGATGTACGAAGCCAACCCCATGAGCTTCATCGTCGAACAGGCGGGAGGCGCGAGTTCGAACGGGCGCGAGCGCATCATGGAATTACAACCCGCCGCGATTCATCAGCGCGTGCCGTTGATACTGGGGTCAAAGAACGAGGTCGAACGGGTCGTCGGCTATCACCGTTAAGGGACGCGACATGCGCCTGGGTTCGCGATCCGCGCGCGTCAACTTGACCGCTGGTGCAACGGACTTCGCCGAGGGAAGTGGGCCCGCAGAAATTCCATCTGGTCCGACAGTACCCGCCGACCCTGCAAATACACGTATTCGGCATGCGTCGGCGCGAAAGGGATTGCCAGCAACTCCATGCCCGCCTGCTCCGGCGTCCTGCCCGCCTTGTGGTTATTGCAGCGCTTGCAGGCCGTAACCACATTGTTCCAATGATCTGTGCCACCGCGGCTGATCGGCCGGACATGGTCCCGCGACAATTCGGAATGGCGGAAGCGCTGCCCGCAGTAGAGGCACAGATAGCCATCCCGCCGAAACAGGGCCGGATTATTCAGTGGGGGGACATAGCCGGAGTTCACCTTGTATCCGGTGTGCGGATGTCCATGGGTTGCGATAATCGAGTTGACCGTTATCACGCTCCGGCACCCGGTGCGCGCGTTGATCCCGCCGCGTAATTGATAAAGCACCGAGCCGCAAGCATACGCAACCTGTTCCAGATGGTAGAGTTTCGCAGCCTCCTGGTAACCGATCCATTCGAGAGGCATTCCCGAACTATCGGTGCGAAGTACCTGGAACTGACAGACCAACATATTCCCTCCGGAAGATCGCAAGGTGTTGAGCCACGGTTTGGGCAAGATTCCAAAATGCCGACGAGCGAGTTATTCACAGTTGCCGTTTCGCCCTTGTCAAGTCCGCGGAGTTGGCGGATTGAGCAGGTTGCGGTGGCCTGGCGCCAACTCAAGTGTTTGATTTCACGTTTTGCCGTTATTGTTGTCGAAATTTTTTACAGCAATAAGAAGGTACATGCGCGACAGCCGTTCCCGGCCATTCCTAAACCCCTGCCCACAGACTTATCCACAGAATCTGTGGATAACGCCCGCCAGCGTTCTGAAACCGACAGAACTGCCAGCACTGCGCGGCATCGGTGGGGACCGGTCGCCCGTTGACAACGATCTGGCGCATTGCGGTCCCGGTCCCGCTCTACCGAGTATTCGACTACCTGCCGATTCCCGGATCGCCGACGCCGCAGCCGGGCTGCCGCATCAGAGTCCCCTTCGGACGGCAATCCCAGGTAGGGTGTCTGCTCGACATCGTCGATGGCTCGGATATCGAGCCCACTCGACTCAAGACCGCGGCCGCAGTCCTCGACGAATCACCGCTGCTTCGTGCCGAGGACCTGGGATTGTTGACGTGGGCGGCGCGTTATTACCACCATCCCTTGGGCGAAGTACTGCTGACAGCCTTCCCGGTCCTACTCCGGAAGGGCCGGGCACCCATGGTCGCATCCCTCAAATACCTGGCGCTCACCGAAAAAGGCACAACCGCTCCATTGGATACGCTAAGCCGCGCGCCGCGTCAAGCCCTGTTGTTGCGGACCTTGCACGAGGCGAATGGCCATCGGCTCGCGGAGTCCGCTTTGACGGCGGCGTTGCCCGGCTGGCGACGAGCGGCCCCGGCCCTGATTGCGAAAGGCCTCGCCTGCCACTGCGAACAGCCGGACGATTACGCGTGGGCTTCGTCTCCGGAGGGTGTGAGAAGTCACCCTGATCCGAAACTCAACCCGGCCCAGGTCGCCGCAGTCAATGCCGTTGCGGAAACCTTCGGGCGATCGGCCACCTTCCTCCTCGAGGGCGTGACGGGGAGCGGGAAGACCGAGGTCTATCTGAGTCTCGTACGACGGGTGATGGAGCGGGGCGAGCAGTGTTTGCTGCTGCTGCCGGAAATCAGCCTGACGCCCCAGATCGAACAGCGGTTCGTCAACGGGCTCGGCCGCAGCGTCCCGGTCTTCCATTCCCGCCTGTCCGAACTCGAACGCCTCCAGTCATGGATGGCACTGCAGAGCGGCGCCGCACCGATACTGCTCGGCACACGCTCGGCGGTGTTCTGCCCGATGCAGCGACCAGGGCTGATCATCGTCGATGAGGAACATGAGGCATCGTACAAACAGCAGGACGGGTTTCGCTTCTCGGCACGCGACGTCGCGATCAAGCGTGCCCGAGACCTCGGCGTTCCCATTGTGCTGGGCTCGGCCACCCCAAGCCTGGAGAGCCTGTGGAACGCGGAGCGGCAGCGCTATCGACGGTTGCGATTGCCGGATCGGGCCGGCGGCGCTGCCGCCCCGCCGCTGCGCTTGGTTGATGTGCGGCGACAACGCCTGGTCGAAGGTCTATCGCGCCGCTTGATCGACGCGATAGACGGCACGCTGTCCGAAGGGCATCAGGCCTTGCTGTTCATCAATCGGCGGGGCTATGCACCGACCCTGATCTGCAACGACTGCGGTTGGGTCGCCGAGTGTCGCACCTGCGACGCCCGACTGGTGATCCACCAGCGGGAAAACCGCCTGCGCTGTCACCACTGCGCCTACGAGCAGGCGGTACCGCGGGGATGTCCATCCTGCGGGGGCCGCGACCTGCGTCCCCTGGGGATGGGCACTGAACGGATCGAGCAGGCTCTGGAGGAACTATTCCCGGCCGCCCGACTCACGCGGATCGATCGGGACAGCACCGCGACCAGCGGAAGCCTTCAGGAAAAGCTCGCCGACGTGCATTCCGGGGATGTCGACATCCTGATCGGAACGCAGATGCTGGCCAAGGGCCACCATTTTCCTCGGGTCACATTGGTAGGAATCGTCGATGCCGACGCGATGCTGTTCGCGACTGATTTCCGCGCAAGCGAGCGTATGGCCCAGCTCATCGTGCAGGTGGCAGGACGCGCCGGACGCGCCGAAAAGCCCGGCACGGTTCTGCTCCAAACACGGAACCCCGAACATCCGCTGCTGCAGACGCTGATCGACCAGGGATACCCCGGTTTTGCGACCCTGGCGCTGGAAGAGCGTCGAGCGGCGGGCCTGCCACCCTTCGGCCACCTTGCAGTGTGGCGGGCCGAAGCAATCGACGGCGAGGTACCGCAGCGCTTTCTGACGCGTCTGCGCGAGCACGCCCTCGCTTGCTGCGGGCACGGGATCGAGGTGCTCGGCCCGGCTCCTGCGCCGATGCTGCGCCAGTCAGGCCGGCACCGCTATCAACTATTACTGCAAAGTGGGGAGCGACCCGCACTGCACGCAGTCCTCGATCAGCTGCAGCCGCACCTAACTGGCCTGACGCGCGCGTGCAACGTACGCTGGTCGCTGGATGTCGACCCTATCGACTGCTACTGAGTCGGCCGCCGCGCCTCTACAGTCGAGCGATGATGGCGTCGGTCATGGCGTTGGTGCCGTCCTTGGATCCCTTCTTCAGATCCGGCGTCAGGGTTTTGCCTTCCTTGATCACCGCCCGGACGGCTTGTTCGATCCGGTCGGCAGCCTCCGGCTCTCCCAGATGCCGCAACATCATCGCACCCGCGATGATCGTCGCGGTCGGGTTGGCGATGCCCAGTTCGGCTATGTCCGGAGCGCTGCCGTGCACCGCCTCGAACAGCGCAGCGTCGGTCCCGATGTTCGCGCCGGCCGTCAGGCCCAGGCCTCCTACCAAGCCCGCCGCCAGATCCGACAGAATGTCCCCGAACAGATTCGTCGTCACGATGACGTCGAAGATCTCCGGCTTCATGACGAGTTGCATGCAGCACGCATCCACGATGCGGTCATCGAACTCGATGTCCGGATAGTCCTTGGCTACCTCGCGCCCGATCTCCAGGAACAGCCCCGAGGAACATTTCAGGATGTTTGCCTTGTGGACCAGCGTGACCTTTTTGCGGCGCGCCTGACGCGCAAAGTCGAACGCGTAACGAATGATCCGTTCCGAGCCTTTGCGGGTGATCACCGCAATGCTCTCTGCCGCGATCTTCTCCTGATCGACCTTGATGAAGTGCTCGATGCCGGCGTAGAGCCCTTCGGTGTTCTCGCGGATCGTGACCAGATCCACATGCGGAAACGGCAGATCGTCCATGCCCTCGAAGGACAGCGCCGGCCGCACATTGGCGTAAAGATTGAAGGCCTGCCGCAAGGTTACGTTGACGCTGCGGTAGCCGCCGCCGACCGGTGTCGTCAGCGGTCCCTTGAGACACACGCGGTGGCGCCGGATCGACTCCAGCGTTTCATCCGGGAGCGGCGTCGCATGCTTTTCGACCGCCGCCATGCCGGCCAGCTGCGGATCCCAGTCGATCCGGACGCCAGCGGCTTCGATGACCCGAACAGTCGCATCCACGATAGCGGGGCCGATGCCATCGCCGGGTATGAGTGTCACATGATGCATAAGTGCTTTCCAGAATGAACGAGGAGAGTGAGGTAGAAGGTGCCGGGGCGTGAGTCGTTCTCGAGTCGCGCTTCCGTCAGGGCGCAGCCGCAAACGCCGCCCAGACCGGTGCATGGTCCGATGGGCGTTCCAGCCTCCGCGGTTCGGTATCGATCGCACACGACTGAATGCGCTCCTTCAACGCGTCGCTGAGCAGGATCAGATCGATTCGCAAGCCCTGGTTGCGTCGGAAAGCCCCGGTGCGGTAGTCCCACCACGAATAGCTCGCCTCCGGCTGCTCAAACAGACGGAAGGCGTCGGACAGTGGCAGGGCACTCAAGCGGCGGAGGGCTTCGCGCTCCGGCGTGCTGCACAGAATACGCTCGCGCCATGCCTCCGGATCGTAGACATCGGAATCTTCCGGCGCGATGTTGAAGTCGCCGACGACCGCCAGTGACGGACAGCGAGACAACTCGTGCTCCAGGAACGACCGCATCTTCATCAGCCAGTCCAGCTTGTACGCATATTTCTCGGAACCGACCTCGCTACCGTTCGGTACATAGAGATTCACGATGCGCACACCGTCGACGGTCACGGCCAGAACACGCCGCTGGGGATCCTCGGCGAGTTGAGGAGGGTCCGTCACGCAGTCGAGCGCGGGACTGCGACTGAGCACCGCCACGCCGTTATAGGTACGCTGACCGCTGAAGACCGCGCGGTAACCGATATCATCAAACGCCGCTACCGGGAACTCCGGGTCCGTGACCTTCGTTTCCTGCAAGGCCAACGCGTCGGGTTGATGCCGTTCCAGCCACGCGAGGACATGCGGCAAGCGCACGCGCAGCGAGTTTACGTTCCAGGTCGCAATCTTCACGTTCGCCGCTGTGCTCCGATCAGCGCCGTGTCTGCACTAAATTGGAACAAGTCCCCACCATCGCACCAGCCACATTCAGAGATCGAGATCGATGCGCAGGGACAAATCCACGGCACGAACATTCTTTGTCAACGCACCGACTGAAAGGTAGTCGACGCCCGTTTCAGCCAATGGCCGGATGGTCTCCAGCGACAGATTGCCCGAGACTTCCAGCGTCGCTCTGCCCGCCGTACGCTGCACGGCCTGGCGGATCCGGTCAATTTCAAAATTATCTAGCAATATCCGTTCCACACCTGCCGAGAGCGCCTGATCAAGCTCATCCAGCGTTTCGACCTCGATTTCCACGGACAGGTCCGGAGCGACCTGTCGCGCCGCGCGCACGGCCTGCGCAATCGAGCCGCAAGCCAGGATATGGTTTTCCTTGATCAAGATGGCGTCGAACAGCCCGAGCCGGTGATTGTGGCAACCGCCACAGCGCACCGCATACTTCTGCGCCAGCCGCAGTCCCGGAACGGTCTTGCGGGTATCGAGGACTTTGACACCGGTACCGGCCACGGCATGCGCGTAGGAACGCGCCAGCGTGGCGGTGCCACTCAGGGTCTGCAACAGGTTCAACGCGGTGCGCTCGCCGGTCAACAAGGCCCGCGCATTGCCGAACAGGCGACACAACACCCGATCCGCGGCGACCTCGTCGCCGTCCTCGGCCTGCCACACCAGCGAGACCTCGGGATCCAAGTGCCGAAATACCGCATCGAACCAGGGACGGCCGCAGAGAACCATCGCCTCGCGGGTGGTCAGCGTCGCCGACGCGGTTGCCGTCGCCGGCACGATCAATGCGGTCACGTCGCCCTTGCCCACGTCTTCGGCCAGTAGCGAGGCGATTTGCCCGGGATCGACGGCGAGAGGTTCGATGCGGGTATTCACGGTAGCGTAACGCCTTGTCAGCGCGCTTCGAACGAAGCGTTGAACCGTTCGCGCAAGCGCTCCACACGGCGACCATTGACACCGAAGTCCCAATAGCCAACGCGCGATGCGGAGCGCACTGCAATCATTTTGGTGGCCGGCAGCAATTGGAACTCGACATCGTCGACGAAGCGAAACACCCGGCTGGTCGCCTCCAGGCGCAGATAGCGATCATCCGGACTGTCCTCGACCACCTCCATGCCCTGCTCCCGCTGCGCGGCCTGCTTCAGCCTGGCCCAGGCGGCATCCGGGTCACCCTCGAAGGAAAAAGCCCGGACATACTGGCTGTCTGACCGACTGCTGCTCGACACACAATTCGGTGTCGGCGGACAAGCCTGGATGCGACCCGTTTCAGCGGCAAACACCGCGACCGAGGCGAGGCCGATTCCCAGTGCTACGACCACCCACGGCACCCGAGGCGGCCGGAAAAACCCGCCCGTCGATTGCCGCAAGCCCCCGCGGCGCGGCGGCTTCACCGCGTCACTCCGTTGGCGCAGTCATCATCGGTGCGAAGGTCTTGGCGATGTCGGTCGAGACCTTGCGGTCCACCTGCGCCAGAGGAATCAGCCCGTTCTTCACGACAAGGTAACCCTTGTCGCCAAAAGCGTGCTCGCTGGTGAACTCCTGAATGAAACGCGCCAAGCCGGGGATGTATTCCAGGTGCGACTTCTTGACGTAGATGTACAGCTCGCCGGACAGAGGATACAGCTCGGACGTGATCGTATCCGACTTAGGCGCCACGCCGTCGATTTCGAGGGCTGACAACTTGTCCTTGTTACGCAGATAGAGGCTGTAGGATACCAGTCCGAGCGCATGGTCGTTGCCGACCAGCTCGCGCACGACCAGGTCGTCATTCACCGTCACCTGGATGTAGGCCTGATCCGTGCGGACGTCCTGACAGGCCTTCTTGTAGTCCTGGGTCATCGTGGCGCGCTGCGCCGACAGCCAGGGAAAACCGTCGCATCCCGGTTCCAGCACCATATCCTGGAAAATCTCGCGAAAGCCCGAGTTCGCGGGGGGGCCGATGACCTCGATCTTGCGATCCGGCAGCGCTGCGTTGATCTGCTTCCACGTTTTGTTGGTATTCAAGCGCAGTTTCCGGTCGGTGCTCGGAATCATCCGGCTCAGCGCATTGTACAAGTCACGCCGCGTCAGATTCATCGCGGGGCTCTTCGCCGACTGGGCAAAGACCATTGCGTCACGGCCAATCGCGATCTCCACGATCTCGTTGACGCCGTTGTTGCGACACTGCTCGTATTCCCGCTTGGTCATGCGGCGAACCGCATTGACGATATCCACCGAGTCCTCGTTGTTGCTCTCGCAGAACAACTGAATGCCACCCTTGGTCCCTGTGGACTCGAGCCAGGGTGACTTCAGCCCGGCAACCGCTTTCTTCGTCCCCTTCTTGCCAACCCTTTCGGTGCCACCCGTGCCCAGTTGTTCCGCGACCGCCTTGGAGAAAGGCGCGACGGTGGACGACCCCACGATGTGGATATAGTCGCGAGCCATGGCGCCTTGAGTGCACAGAGCCAGTGCCGCGCCGAGCGCAGCCGCGATCTTGAGTATTCCGGCGTTGTTCATTACGTCCTCTAGTCAGTCTGAATTCAGTCGCTGCACGAAGCCGGTCAGGCGAAGCGGTCGCCGAGGCCTCCGGGCAGGAATGCAAACACAAGTCCCCACAAAAGACAAACCCGCCAAGCGGCGGGTTCGTCCGGGCCCTTCCGTGGGCCTGATTCTGTCCTGATCGGTCAGGCGTTATTC
>SEYW01000001.1 GCA_004168015.1 Methylolobus aquaticus | reverse complement strand
TCGCCGGACCGCACCGAGGAAGAGCGTTCGGTTAACCGTCGCGTGGAACTGGTCTGGATGGGCGAATAACGCCTGACCGATCAGGACAGAATCAGGCCCACGGAAGGGCCCGGACGAACCCGCCGCTTGGCGGGTTTGTCATTCCTGGCCCTCCCTTTTGTGCGGGTCGTGCGATGCGGGTGGGAGTTCGGATTCGCGAGGCTTTCGGTTGGCCGGACTTGCCGAACCCTCAGTTGGATTGGTTTGCCGGCTTCGCGTACCCGCATTCACCCCCGCAAGCTTGCGGGGCGGCGGACTGTGCCGACAATCGGCGGGGGGTGGGGGTTTGGTTCAACGCCACCGCTGGACTGCTCATCGAGTGGCTTCGGTTGTCAATACAACCATGGCAAGAGCTTTCGCACCCGGTTGGCGTAAGCAGGATAGCCCGGATGCCGTTCAGTGAGCCACCGCTCTTCAATCGTGGCCTTATAGTCGAAGAATAGAAAGCCGGCTACGAGCAGTCCGAGATGTAATGCGCTGAGGCTGTAGATGGTCCAGCCCAGGCCGGCGATGAGTTGGCAACTGTAGAGCGGGTGGCGGACCCAGCCGTAGATGCCGCTGGTAACCAGTTCGCTATGAGCGACGGGGTAGGGCAGTGGCGTCAGGTAGCGGCGGATCTTCATCAGGGCGAGTGCAGCCATCGCACCCGCCGTGCCGCTAAGGATTGATAGCGCCGCCGAACGTGCGATGCCGGTCGAGGCGGGCGCGTCAGGGGCGAGCCAGGGATTCCAAGGAGGGGCAAAGAAAAAGGCGCCAACGAGCACGAACTGCAGCACCACCAACATTTCGCCTCGGGTGCCATGCCATGGGCGATTGATGGCTGCGGCAGGGTCGCGCGGTGGATTCATGGCTCGGTGCCTGCCGGTTGCGTAAGTGTTTAGAGAACGGAATTGCGACCAGTGTTCGCGTACCCCGAAGGCCCAGCATGCGCGTCGGGTTCGGCCTCTGTCAAATGACATGGAGGCGGAGAACAGCGCCAATGGGCGATGCGAGGCGGCGGGCTTGCCTGGAGCCGCTCTGCGCGAAGCGGGAGACTGTTACGATAGACGGCGGATCGACCCGGTGCGCAGTTGCTCCGAGGGCTTGATGTGGGAGTTGGCGATGAACGGGGATGCATTTTTCCAGGCGGCAGTGGATGAGGCGCAGCGGGGTTTGGCCGAGGGCGGTATTCCCATCGGAGCCGTGTTGGTACACCGCGGCAGGATCATCGGACGAGGTCACAATCTTCGAGTGCAGAATGGCGATCCATTGTTGCACGGTGAAATGAGCGCTTTCCGGGCCGCGGGCCGCCAGCCTGCGCAGGTTTATCGTGAGTGCGTGCTCTACACGACGCTTTCTCCGTGTCCCATGTGCAGCGGCGCCGCCCTGCTGTACCGGATTCCAAAGATCGTGATTGGCGAGAACCGGACGTTCCTCGGTGCCGAAGATTGGCTGCGTTCGCAGAACGTCGAACTCGACGTACTGCAGGACGCGGAGTGCATCCGGTTGATGCGGGCATTCATCGAGCGTGCGCCCGCGCTCTGGCACGAGGATATTGGCGTCTAGCCACTTTACCGCCTTGCGTGCCTCGGGTTGGATCATTCGGGGAGGCAGGGTGGGTGTCTCGCGTCCTCCGAACCAGCCCTACGCGCGGTTGCCGCGCACGCGGCCCTCCTGTCCGTGGCGCCCTTCTTTGGGGGTGTCTCTCCGCAGAAGAACAGGCCGGGTACAGGACGAACGGTCGGGCGGCAGCGCACAAGGCGTTACTGCCACGCCGTTAACCGGTGCGGACAACTCGGTGCGCCGTCCAGATCGCGCGGCTTAACTCCGCCCCGAAGTTGCTTTTCCCAGCCACCTCAGCGCGTCCGGCGATTGCCGAGGTTCGCCAGGGATGAGCAGGCTCGCCGCGCAGACCGCCGCATCAAGTTCGTCAGCCGATGCGTTCTCCGTGCGAATCCCGTTCCTCTCCGCCCCGCCTCGCGGCGCCGCGGTGACCTTCGGCGACAAAGGTGACAACCTTGCTCGCGAACAGGTCGCCACGGAATGGCAGCATGGGCCGGAAGGCAAGAGTCGGCAGGTGGAGGCTGCGGAGACACTGCTCATCTGGTGGCCCTCGCTGAACAGGGACTGTGGATGTCTCCAGTACGGTCTGGCAACGCCCTCGGCCACGGCATAGGCCGGTGGCGCGATGCACAACACTTGCTAACAAGCAACATGTTGTGTACTTTAAGCATCAGCAAATGTCTGATGTGCAACACGTGCTGTACCGGCTCGATCATCTGTTCCGCCAAGAACAAGGAACGCTTTCCATGACACGACATACCAGGACTGCGGTCGCTTTATCCTTCGTCGGGCTTCTCGTCTGCTCGGCGGCGGAATCGAAAGCGCTCCGCGATACCGCGAACGCCTGGGAAGCTGCTTTCCCGACCGTCCAGAAACCACAGTGGATGAAGGATCTCGACCTGACCTTCGGAGGCTGGATCGACGCGGGTATCGCGACCAACTTCAACGCTTCCCCGGATAATTTCAATGGCCCGGTCGGTCTGATCGACCGTACCGCGGAGCCGCGGATCAGCCAGCTCTATTTCGTGCTCGAGCGCCTCGTCAAGAGAAGTGATGCCTGGGACATCGGCGGGCGATTTGACGTCCTATACGGTACCGATGCCTTCATCGCGCAGTCCACGAACAACTGGGACAAGGGTCTGATCCCGACGAGCGAGTCGCGCTTTTATAATCTCGCGTTGCCGCAGTTGTACGCCGAAGTCTACGCACCGCTTGGCAACGGCCTCTCAACCAAGGTCGGCCATTTCTATGGTCTGACCAACTACGAGTCGGTCATGGCGACCAAGAACTTCTTCTATTCCCACAGCATGAGCTTCATGTGGGATGGTCCCTTCACGCATACCGGTGTATTGCCCACCTACCAGATTGACGACAACTTCGAATTGACGGCCGGCGGCGTGATGGGCTGGAACAACGTCAACGCGTACATGTCAGTCTGGAACTTCCTCGGAAAGTTCGGCTGGACCAGCGACGACAAGGGTACCAACGCCAGTTTTGCGATCATCACTGGTGACCAGCCGAACCTCGACAACCTGACCCGCTACACATTCCGCATCGAGCACAAGTTCCTGACCGATTGGGAAGGCGTTCTCCAGTGGACGAACGGCATCCAGCAGAACGATCCGTTGCGAAACGGCAAGGATACCTCCTGGTACGGCATCCAGAGCTACGTGTTCTACAACGTCGACGATGAGTTGGCCTTCGGTTTGCGTGGCGAGTGGCAACGCGACCAGGATGGTGTGCGTTTCCGTTACAACGATCGCCCCGGGAGCGCGCCGATCAATGCGGTCGGGCCGGCAAGCTCAGCCCCCGGCATTGGCTCCAGTTACTACGAATTCACGTTGGGTGCGCGGTGGTCGCCTCTGAAATGGGTTACCGTGCGGCCAGAGCTGCGCTATGACTGGGCGGACCAGGCCAATGCTTTCGATGCCGGAAAGCGGCAGGATCAGTTGATGTTCGCGACCGACATTATTGTGCAGTACTGATGGCAAGAACTGCCCCAGTGGGACCGAGTTCGACCGCGGCTGCGGTTCTTGATCCGAACCTGCCACGAATGCCTCGCTGCCCGAATCCACGGAGTCTCGATTGAAGCTACCCTACGTTTTCGCTCGCGCGGCCTGTGCCCTGCTCTGGACCGGGGCCGTTGCGGCTGGTCCGTCCGACCCGACACTGGAATTGCCGGCCCACGACCGCAAGGCCATTGAAGACGTGGCCGGCGCGGGCCTTATCGTCGTGGCATTGCCCGCGCCCCGTCTATCGAATCCGGCTCAGTTCCTCGAACTGGATGCGGCACCGCGGGTTTACCGCGTCCGCGACCGCGATAACGGTGAGATTGACGAGACTCATCGCTGGGAGTCTCCCGGCATGCAGAGCATGCAAACGACCTGGCGTTATCGGGCAGGGGATTCCGAGACCGGTCTGGTCGAACGCACGCCAGACGGCAGCTTCGAGATCTCCGGGATCGAGGATTTGAAGGAGAAGGCCCTGACCCGCTACACGCCGGCGGAGCCGCTGCTGGTGAAAGGGATGGTTCCCGGCGAGGAACGGACGCGGCGCATGGAGGTGCAAGTCTACGATCCCGCCGATCCCACGCAGGTCGTGCACCGAGGCACCTTGGAACTGGCTCATCGCTATCTGGGCGCTTACCGCATCAATACGCCGAGTGGCGTCCATGATGTCATCCTGACGCGGTCGGTGTTTGACGGCAGCATCGGGCCGGCGCGCTTGCGCGACGTCCAGTACCGCTTCTTCGCAAAGGGCATCGGGATCGTCGCGACGGTCGAGGCACGCGATGTCACGGCGGCGGTTATCTACAACTCGGAGGTTCGCGTTGCCCGCTTGCTGGTGGCGCGTCCGTTGCAGCAGGCGGAGTGTTCGCCAACTGCGGCTGCGCTGCCCCCCGCGGCCCTCTGCTAGGCCGTCTTCCGCTGGTGACGCCGGACATGTCCGCCCCGTCTGCGATAGCCCCTGGTACCCAGGGTACCGAACCGGATGACAATGCGATCGGTTGGGGCAATCTGTTTTCCGGCGTGCCAGCAGTGCTGCAGGACGAGCGGATCGAATGTCTGGCGGCGTCGGCAGACACCCGAATCCTGCGGATCGTATCGATCGGGCACGTGACGCCGCCCGGGACGTGGTACGATCAGCCGGACACGGAGTGGGTCGTTCTCCTTCAGGGGCAAGCGACCTTGCGTTTTGAGAGGGAAGGGCTGAGAGCGCTGCAGCCTGGCGACTTCCTGACGATTCCGGCGGGTTGCCGGCATCGCGTCGAGTGGACGTCGAGTCATCCGGCTGCGATCTGGTTGGCCGTACATTATCCGACTGGCTGAATGCCAGTGGTGCCGGAGTCGAGACGGAACGCAGCGGCACTTCGCTGCGACACAGCACGCTGACCTCCGATTCGTGTCCAAGCAACTCCTCCGACTATTCCCCTCCCCAGCCGAGTGCGTTCCGTTACAGGGACTGTATCTCGATCTGGCGCTTCATCAGCTTGGAACGCCAGCCGATCCCTTCGTTTATGCGAACTTTTTGTGCAGCCTCGATGGACGGATTGCGCTGGAGGACGCCACGGGTCAGACCTATTTGCCGAAGACGCTGACGACGCCGGACGACTTCCGCTTGTTCCTCGAACTGGCTGCGCAGTCGGATTGCCTGATCACGCATGGCGGCTACCTGCGCTCCCTGGCAGAAGGCAGGCTGGGCAACATTCTGCAAATCGGTTTGGTGGAACCCCATCGCGATCTGCTCGCCTGGCGCGTGGCGAATGGATTGCCCCCACAGCCGGATGTCGTCGTGGCGAGTGCGAGCCTCGACTTTCCGATGCCCGACTCGCTTGCCCACCATGGTCAGCGCTGCTGCATCGCGACCGGCGCCGGTGCCGATTCAGGGAGGATCGCGGCGTGGCAGGCGAAGGGCTATGAGGTGCTGGTGACAGGGACCGGGGAGACGGTCGAAGGTGCGGCGCTGATTCGCGCGCTGGGGCAGCGAGGTTACCGTCGGCCTTATCTGATTGCCGGTCCTCACATGCTCGATACCATGTTGCGGGACGGGTGTCTGGTGCGCCTGTTTCAGACGACCACGCACCAGTTGCTCGGCGGGCAGGCCTTCCGTACCCTCCTGCCCGGACCCGAGCTCGGGTCTGCGGGACATCTTAAGCTCGTCTCGATGTATTACGACGACAGTTCACCCGAGGGCACCGGGCAGGTGTTCGCCCAGTTCCGCCCAATGGGGGCCAGCGCAGCCTGAAACCCCATCACAGTGACTGGCTCCGGGCTGGAGTCGACCGTCGTTTTTCCCCGCTATGGGCATGCCGAGTGGGAGCAGGTGCCGACCGATGGGTGCCAGCTCTTCTCGAATGCCCAGGCGGCACAAGCTCGCTGCAGCCCTGACCGGGTGACGGCTGCGTTTTCTGCTCGTATGGTTCGGTCCGCCGTCCTGCGGTGCAGTACCAAAGAGGCCCGTGTCGTTGATGGCGGGTAATGCGCACATTGCGCAATGCCCTGGCAGGCCAAGGAACGTCATTGGTACCGGCTGGCAAGCCGCTCCGGCGAAACGCCGCGCCAGTAGAGCCAGCGCAGCAGCCACATCAGCCCGATCGTTCGCCAGACACCGTGCGCTTCCCAGCGTCGACCCGAGGTGGTGATCCGCGTTCGGAGGCACAGCGGTCGGCTCACACGCCGCAGGCGCTTCGACAGTTCGATGTCTTCCATCAACGGCTGGTCGGGAAAGGCGCCCACTGCCCAGAAAGTCGCCCGACGGACGAATAGCGCCTGATCCCCTGTCGCAATCCCGGAAAGTCGGGAGCGATGATTCATGCACCAGGCGATGACCCGCAGCATCGGATGCCGCCCTGCGATGTCCACGTCGAAACGGCCCCAATCCCGGCCGCTTCTTCCCAGTCCGTCGAGCACGGCCTCAGCGGCAGTCGGTCGCAGTTCCGTATCCGCGTGCAGGAACAACAGCACTGAGCCGCCGGCGATCGCGGCGCCGGCATTCATCTGCAGCGCGCGTCCCCGTGGGGCCGAGCAGACCCGGTCCGCACCGGATCGTGCGCGCTCGGCCGTGCCGTCGGCGCTGCCGCCATCGACGACGATGAGCTCGTGGCCCTGAGCCCGCAGCGGGGCGAGCGAAGCCAGTAGGCTGTCGATCCGGTCCGCCTCATTCAGCGTGGGGATGATGATGGAGAGGGTCTCAGCCACGGAGCCAGGCCAGGTAGCCCTTTACCCAGCGTAGCAGGCGCGCCGGCGCGTGGGTCCGCTTCCAGACGCCGGCCGCGTATTTGTTGGCTTCTGCCAGCGTCGGATAGATGTGCACGGTCCCCAGCAACTTGTTCAATCCGATCCCGTGCTTCATCGCCATGACGAATTCGGCGATCAGCTCGCCGGCATGCTCGCCCACGATCGTGACACCGAGGATGCGGTCCCGGCCCGGTGCGGTCAGAACCTTGACGAAGCCGTCGGCGACGCTGTCGATGATCGCTCGATCCAGTTCCTTCAGCGGGTAGCGCGTGATTTCGTACCTGATGCCACGGGCGAGTGCCTCTTGTTCGTTGAGTCCGACGCGGGCGATCTCCGGGTCGGTGAAAGTGGCATAGGGAAGCGTCGAATAGTCGGTGCGGAACCGTCGGAGGCTTCCGAACAGGGCGTTCACCACGGCGTACCAAGCCTGATGCGCGGCGGCATGGGTAAACTGGAACGGCCCGGCCACATCGCCGCAGGCATAGATGTTCGGGTAGCGCGTCTGTAGAAATTCGTTGACTTCGATGGTGTCCCGGGCACTGGTCGGGATGCCGAGCGTCTCCAGCCCGTAGCCGGTGGTGTTGGCGATCCGGCCGACAGCGACCAGCACCGCATCGAATGGGATCCGGATCTCGGTACCTTGATGATCAGCTACCAGTTGCGTGGTGCCATTCTCGTTGAGGACCCGCAGCGCGCGGTGCCGTAAGTACAGATCAACGCCATCCGCCTGCAAGTGTTCGGCGACCGATTCGGACACATCCAGGTCTTCGCGCACCATCAGCTGCGGTGCGAGTTCGACGATGCTGACGCGGCTGCCGAAGCGGGCGAAGCATTGCGCCAGTTCACAGCCGATCGGGCCACCGCCGAGGATCAGCAGGCGTTCGGGCAGGGTGCGCAGGTCCCAGATCGTGTCTGAGGTCAGGTAGCCGGCTTCGGCGAGTCCTGGCAACGGCGGGACAACCGGCCGCGCGCCGGTCGCAACGATGATGTTGCGGGTCGTCAGCGTGATGCGGCCGCCGTCGGTCTCGGTGGAGACGGCCCACGGGCTGACGATTTGCGCGGTGCCTTGAATGACCTCGACCCCCAGTTCGGCATAGCGCTCAATCGAGTCGTGCGGTGCGATCGCGCGGACCACTTCCTGTACGCGTTCCATGGCGGTCGCGAAGTCGAAGACCGCGCTGGCTCGGCGGATCCCGTACCGGGGGGCTTGCTGGATTTGTGCCAGGAGTCTGGCGGTTCTGATCAGCGCCTTCGATGGCACGCAGCCCGTATTGAGGCAGTCGCCTCCCATCCGTTGCTTTTCGATCAAGGTCACCCTGGCCTTTAGGGCGGCCGCCAGGTAAGCGCTGACGAGTCCGCCCGAGCCGGCGCCGATCACAATCACGTTGCGGTCGAAGTGCGCAGGTTTACACCATCCGCGGTAGACCTTGCGTGCCCGGAGCAGGTCGACGGCCCGGCGTGCGAACAGCGGGAAGACGCCAAGCAAGGCGAAGGCGAACAACAGCCGCGGGGACAGGACGCCGACCAGGGAATCGAGTTGAGCGAGCTGTGTGCCCGCATTGACGTAAACGACCGTGCCGGCGAGCATGCCGAGCTGGCTGACCGCTGCGAAGCTCAGCGGACGCATGGCCGTCAAGCCCATCAGCAGATTAATCACGAAAAACGGAAAGAGCGGCACGAGCCGCAGCGTGAACAGGTAGAGCAGACCCTCGCGCGCGATACCGGCGTCGATGATCTGCATGCGTTCGCCAAAGTGCGCCTGAACGGCATCGCGAAATAGAAACCGCGCGCCGAGGAAGGCCAGTGTGGCCCCGATGGTCGAGGCAAAGGACACGATCACCGTGCCCCACAGAAGCCCGAACAGCGCGCCGCCGGCCAGCGTCAGCACAGTGGCGCCGGGTAGCGAGAGTCCGGTTACGACCACGTAGATGGCCGCGTAGGCACCGGCAGCCAGCAGGGGGTGAGCCTCGCGGTATGCGATCGCAGCGGCTTGTCTTGCGTGCAGTGCCTCCAGCGTCAGCAGGTGGTCCAGGCCGAGCGCGAAGAAGGCGGCAACGCATGCGACGGCAATCAGAAACACGAGGAGACGGGAACGTTGCATCCGGGTGCGGCCTCGCCGTGGCTGGTGAGTGTTTGAAAACGCGGTGCGCGAACGGTAACGTACCATGGAGTGTGCGGCAGCGCTCGCGTCGGCGTCGAACCGTCCCGATAAGACGCGGTCTCATCGGCAAGTGCGCCATTGCCGCAGCCGGCCGACCCGACCGACCCCGCCACTAGCCGAGATTTGCAATGCATGCCACCTTGCCTCTGCTGCACGATAGCGATTTCCCTCCAATTGACCGGGCTGCTCTAGAGGTCGTTCAGGTCAATCTCGGGTATCAATGCAACCAGGCCTGTGTTCACTGCCATGTGAACGCCGGACCGACGCGCCGGGAGGTGATGTTAAGTGAGACAATGGAGCAGGTGCTGCGGTTTCTGCGGGCCTCCGGAGCAGCGACCCTCGACCTGACCGGCGGTGCCCCGGAAATGAACCCGCATTTTCGACACGTTGTCGCAACTGCCCGGGGGCTGGGAGTCAAGGTCATCGACCGCTGCAATCTGACGATTCTGGAAGAGCCCGGCTATGGCGACCTGGCCGATTTTCTTGCCGACTGTGCGGTCGAGATCGTCGCGTCGTTGCCATGCTACCTGGAAGATAACGTCGACCGTCAGCGCGGACGCGGCGTCTTCGAAGCCAGCGTGCGCGCTTTGCACCGGCTCAATGCACTGGGCTATGGCCAGGAGGGGTCGGGCTTGGCGTTGAATCTCGTGTTCAATCCACAGGGGCCGGTATTGCCACCGCCCCAGCGGGAGCTCGAAGCGGACTACCGGCGGGAACTGGCCGCGCGCTACGGCATCCGCTTCAATCAGCTGTTTGCACTGACCAACATGCCTATCCAGCGCTTCGGCAGTACGCTGGTGTCCCGCGGGGAGTTCGACGCATATATGAGCCTTCTGCGCAACGCGCACCGACCAGGTAACCTGGGGAGCGTGATGTGTCGCAGCCTGATCAGTATCGACTGGCGCGGCTACCTCTACGACTGCGACTTCAACCAGATGCTGGGTCTCCCGCTCGGCGGGGCGCGCGTTCACATTAGTCAGCTGGACCCAGGCCGCCTGACCGGGGCGTCGATCGCGACGGCCAACCACTGCTACGGCTGCACTGCCGGTCCCGGCAGCAGTTGCGGCGGAGCCCTGGGTCTCGACCGATCCGTCCCCACGACCTTGAAGGAAAACTCCCAATGAATGTAGAAAATTCGGTCATCGAACGATACAGCCAGGGCGCCCGCGAACGCGAGGAGTCGCTTTGCTGCCCGGTGGACTATGACCGTGAGCTGTTGAAGCAGCTGCCCCCGGAGATCATCGAAAAGGACTACGGCTGCGGCGATCCATCGCGCTACGTGCGTGAAGGGGATCATGTCCTCGATCTGGGTTCGGGTGGCGGCAAGGTCTGCTACATTGCCGCGCAGCTCGTGGGGGCAGAGGGGCATGTGATCGGCGTGGACATGAATGACGACATGCTGGCGCTGGCCCGAAAGTACGAGGCCGAGATGGCCGCAGCCTTAGGCGGCAATCGGGTAAGTTTCCGCAAGGGATACATCCAGGATCTGGCGCTCGACGTCGAGGCGATGGAGCGTTTTCTGAGCGAGTACCCGGTCCATGACGTGAAGTCGTGGCACGCGCTGCGTGCCTGGCAGGATGAACAACGGCAAGGTCGGCCGTTGGTGGCGGACGAGTCGGTCGATCTGGTCATTTCGAACTGTGTCCTGAATCTGGTCGGCGATGCCGATAAGCTCCGCTTGTTCAGCGAGATTTTTCGGGTGCTGAAGCCGGGTGGACGGGTCGCGATTTCGGACATCGTCTGCGACGAACCGGTCCCGCCGGAGCTTAAGGCACAACCCGAATTGTGGAGCGGTTGCATTGCCGGGGCATTCCAGGAGCACGCGTTCGTCGATGCCTTCGTCAGGGCGGGATTCGGGGCGGTCCGGATCGACCAGTGGGCGGTCGATCCGTGGCAGGTGATCGACAGGATCGAGTTTCGGGCGGTGACGGTCTGTGCCGTGAAAGGTCGCGGGTCCGAATGCGTCGATCGCGGGCATGCGGTGCTCTATCGCGGTCCCTACGCCGAGGTGCGTGACGAGGAAGGCCATGTGTTTCCGCGCGGGGAGCGCATCGCCGTCTGTGAGCGGACTTTTGGCTTGCTCACCGAGGGTCCGAACCGCGGCGACTTCATCGGGATTGTGCCTCGTACCCTGGCGGAGCCGCAGGCCTGGTGCGCGCCGGCGGGCACGCGGCGGACCCCGGCTGAAACCAAGGGTGGACGGCAGGTGGCCGACGGCGGTCGATCCGGCGGCTGTTGCTGATCGAATACGCTGCTCACGGCAGGTCGGGACGATGTGCCCACTCGCTGCCGTGCTTGATGGCCCCGCTCGAAATGCGTGTATGATCTTGTCGCGGCGGGCGGTGCGCCCACGGCGGCGGCCAGTCCGCCGGTCGTACCCCGCAATCTCGGGAAGGGCGCGAGTCAGTCCGTCGCTGGTTCCATTTCAGCCAAAGCAAGGGAGCAATGCCATGTCTGTAAAGCGTTTATCGTCTCTGGCGGTCGGTGCGCTGCTGCTGAGCGGTGCGGTTGTTGTTAACGCCGCGCCCAACGTCTACTGGCATCACGTCCATACGGTATTGAGTCAGGCGGATTGCCTGAGCAAGGCCGAGGCCGTCATGCTGGGTGACAAGACCGGGCGGATCGTCAAGGACAACGACTCGGTGCGTTCGTGGAGCGAAAAGACGGCCGGGATCGTCGAGTGCCTAAAGATCGACACCGGCGTATTCGTGATGATCCTCGTCGCCAGTGACGATGCCCAAGAAGCGAGTATTCTGCAGAACAAGCTCGAAAAGGCGCTGACGACCAAGTAGTCGGCCGAGACAGCAAGTGCGGACGGGGCTTTGCTGGATCGGCCGGCTGCGATTGGCGCGCTCAGGGCCCGCGGAGTGCCGGGATGGCCGCTTTCAGATAGCAGATCATCGACCAGAGCGTCAGGACCGCGGAAATGGCAAGGAGTGCCTGGCCAATCGGTTTCAGCGGTTGTTCCCACACGTCCATGCTGAATAGCAGGGTGATGATTGCGATCATCTGCGTGGTCGTTTTCCATTTGCCCAGCCAGCTTACCGCGACGCGGTTGCGTTGACCGATTTCCGCCATCCACTCACGCAGGGACGCAATCGTGATCTCCCGTCCGATGATGACCGCCGCGGCAATGGCCACATAGGGGCTCGGGTCTGCCTGCACCACGAGTACCAGTGTGACGACGACCATCAGTTTGTCCGCCACGGGGTCCAGAAACGCACCGAACTGTGTCGTCTGGCTCATCTTGCGTGCCAGATAGCCGTCGAGCCAGTCGGTGATTGCAGCGATCAGGAAGATGACCGCGCAAATGATGTGCGCACCCTTCCAGGGCAGGTAGAACGCCAGGACCAGGAAGGGGATTAGCACGATCCTCAACAGGGTCAGGGCGGTAGGCAGATTGAGTTCCATGGTCAGGAATCCCGCTCGTTCAGGGTCTCATAAATGCGTTGAGCAAGCTGGCGATTGATGCCCTGAACACTGCACAGAGCATCGACGCCGGCCCGCCCGATTTCACGCAGCCCACCGAAATGGTGCAGCAGGGTCTGCCGCCGCTTGGGACCGAGTCCCTCGATCGAGTCCAGAATCGAAGTCGTTGCGCCGGAACGGCGCCGTTGGCGATGTCCAGTGATCGCGAAGCGATGTGCCTCGTCGCGGATGTGTTGGATCAGCAGGCGAGCGGGCGAACTTGTGGGCAGTTCAATGCCGCTGCCATGGTCCGGCCGAAACAGGACCTCCATCCCCGCCCGGCGATCGGGTCCTTTGGCGACGCCGAGTACCGTGATTTCGGCCATGCCGAGCGCATCGAGCGCATCCTGGACCGCGCGAACCTGTCCCTTGCCGCCGTCGATGAACAGGATGTCGGGTGCTTCCACCTCGCCGCGGCGTATGCGTTGGTAGCGTCGATCCACCGCCTGGGCCAGTGCGGCGTAATCGTCGCCGGGCTGCACGCCCTCGATGTTGAACCGACGATACGCTGATTTCAGCGGTCCGTCACGATCGAAAACGACACAGGACGCGACCGTCTGGTCTCCCTGCAGATGGCTGATGTCGAAACATTCGAGCCGGTTCGGCGTCTGGGCCAATCCCAGCGCGCGGCCGAGGTCATCGAAGCGGTCGCGCTGGTCCATGCGCGAGGACAGCCTGGACTTCAACAGACTTTCGGCGTTCGTCACCGCCAGTTGCAGGCGTTTGAGGCGCTCGCCCCGAACACGGGCGGAGATTCCGACCGGATGCTGCGCCTGAATGGTCAGGAACTCTGCGAGCAAGGTTTCATTCCGCAGTTCGTGACTGACGATGAGTTCGCGCGGCACCGGTCGGTCGAGGTAGTACTGAGGGATGAACGCCTCAATCAGGTCTGCGGCGTCGGTGTCGTCGGGTGCCTGCAGGAAAAAGGTACGGTCTCCGACCAGTTGCCCGGTCCGAATGAAAACCACCTGCACGCAGGCCATCGCGCCGTGGCAGGCCGCGGCGATGATGTCCAGATCGCCGGTTTCGCCGGCTACAGCCTGCGTTGCCAGCACGGTTCGGAGGCTGGCGATCTGGTCGCGGTAGCGGGCGGCCAGTTCGAAGTGCTGTCGTTCCGAGGCCTTTTGCATGCGTTCGATCAGTTGCCCGATCAACCGTTCGCCCTTGCCCTCCAGAAACAGCACCGTATCCGCGACGTCTTCCGCATAGCCGGCCGCGTCGATCAGCCCGACACACGGCGCCGTGCAGCGCTGGATCTGATGCTGCAGGCAGGGCCGGCTCCGATTCCGAAAAAAAGAGTCACGGCACTGCCGTACCCGAAAGATCTTCTGCAACAGCTTCAGGCTCTCGCGCACCGCGCCGGCGCTGGCAAAAGGGCCGAAGTGGCGGCCCTGTTTGGGGCGCGCGCCGCGGTGGAACGACACTCGAGGAAATTCCTGATGGGTCGAGACGGTGATGTAGGGGTAGCTTTTGTCGTCCCGGAGGTTGATGTTGTAACGCGGTTTGTGCGCCTTGATCAGTTGATTCTCTAGCAACAGGGCTTCGCGCTCGGTATGCGTGACCGTGACCTGCACGTCGCGGACGCGCGTGATCATCGCCCGCTGCTTGCTTGATGCATCGCCCTGTCCAAAATGGCTTGCTAGACGTCTCTTGAGATTCTTGGCCTTGCCGACATAGATCACTTCGCCCTGGCCGTCGAGCATCCGGTAGACACCCGGTCGCTGCGTCAGTGTCGCCAGGAAGGACGGTGCGTCGAAGGGTGGAGGGTTGGTGTCGGGCGTATTCATTCGGGGGGCGTGGTTCACGGCACGCCATTATATGTAAGGTTCCGCATCGAAAGGCGGCCCGTCTGCATTAAAGCGCGTTGCCGTTCGTTGGTGGGATCCGCAGCACGGGGGCGCGCGGCCGCCGACCGAGCCGGGGCAGTCGGGTGGGAGCCGATGATTACCGCCGGGCACATTTGCGCTATCATCGCCGGTTTATTTGTCGCCACGGAACTATCGCCAAGATGCTCCAGAAGCTATTCAAGACCATCCTTGGCAGTCGCAATGAGCGACTGATCAAGAAGAAGCGGCGGATCGTCAAGAAGATCAATCAGCTCGAGCCCACCTACACCGCGCTCTCGGATGACGCGCTACGCCAAAAGACCGTCGAGTTTCGCGAGCGGCTCGCCGCCGGTGAAACGCTGAGCGACCTGCTGCCCGAAGCGTTCGCCGCGGTTCGCGAGGCCTCGCGCCGGACGCTGAGCATGCGTCATTTCGATGTGCAGCTCATCGGCGGCATGGTGCTGCATGACGGCAAGATCGCCGAAATGAAGACCGGTGAAGGCAAGACGCTGGTCGCGACTCTGGCGGCGTATCTGAATGCCCTGCCTGGCAAAGGCGTCCATGTCGTGACGGTCAACGACTACCTCGCGCGTCGCGATGCGGCCTGGATGGGAAAGATCTACGGCTTTCTGGGTATGACGACCGGGGTCATCGTGGCCGGGCTCAGCCAGGAAGAGCGGCGTGACGCCTACGCTGCCGATATCACTTACGGCACCAACAACGAATACGGTTTCGACTACCTGCGCGACAACATGGCTTTCACGCTGGATCAGAAGGTCCAGCGCGGGCGGTTCTTCGCGATCGTTGACGAGGTCGACTCGATCCTGATTGACGAGGCCCGGACGCCCCTGATCATTTCGGGTCCGACCGAGGACCGCAGTGACCTGTACCACAAGATGACGGCCATCATCCCGTCGCTGACAAAACAGGAGAAGGAGGACGGTCCAGGGGACTATTCGGTCGACGAGAAAGCCAGGCAGGTCCACCTGACCGATGCCGGGCACGAGCGCATCGAGAACCTGCTCGTGCGCAACGGCTTGATGAGCCCGAACGAAAGCCTCTACGATGCCGTCAACATCCGCCTGATGCACTACATCAATGCGTGTCTTCGCGCGCATGTGCTGTTTCAGAAGGATGTCGAATACATCGTTCGGGACAATCAGGTCATCATCGTCGACGAGTTCACGGGGCGCGCCATGCCGGGCCGGCGCTGGTCCGAGGGGCTGCATCAGGCGATCGAAGCCAAGGAAAACGTGCCGGTACAGAACGAGAACCAGACGCTGGCATCGATCACCTTTCAGAACTATTTCCGTCTGTATAACAAGCTGTCCGGCATGACTGGCACCGCGGACACCGAGGCACCGGAGTTCCATCAGATCTATGGCCTCGAGGTCGTGGTGATTCCGACCAATCAGGCGATGGTCCGGAAGGACCTGGGTGACGTCGTGTACCTGACGACGCGGGAAAAGTTCCTGGCGATCATCGAGGACATCAAGGATTGCGTCGAACGCGGCCAGCCCGTGCTGGTCGGCACCACGTCGATCGAAAACTCGGAACTGCTGGCGGGTCTGTTACGGCAAGCCGGTATCGCCCACAACGTGCTGAACGCCAAACAGCACGAGATGGAGGCCCACATCGTCGCGCAGGCCGGGCGTCCCGGCGCCGTGACCATCGCGACGAACATGGCCGGCCGTGGTACCGACATCGTGCTCGGCGGCAGCCTCGAGGAGGATATCGCGCGGGCCGGCACCGACGACACCGGCGTCATCGCGGGTCTGCGCGCCGAATGGCAGGAGCGTCACCGGCAGGTCATCGAGGCGGGGGGGCTTCATGTGGTGGGCTCCGAACGTCACGAATCGCGTCGCGTCGACAACCAGTTGCGCGGCCGCTCGGGCCGTCAGGGCGATCCGGGTTCCACCCGTTTCTATCTTGCGCTGGAAGATCCTCTGATGCGCATTTTCGCGTCCGAGCGGGTGTCGGCGCTGATGCAGAAGCTGGGGATGCAGGAGGGCGAGGCAATCGAGCATCCGTGGGTGACACGGGCGATCGAGAACGCACAGCGGAAGGTCGAAGCGCGGAACTTCGACATCCGCAAGCAGTTGCTGGAATACGACAACGTCGCGAATGATCAGCGCAAGGTGATCTATCACATGCGCGAGGAGTTGATGGAAGCGGAAGATATCTCCGGGACCGTCACCAGCATGCGCGCCGACATGCTCACCACGTTGATCAATCAGTACATCCCGCCGATGACGATGGAGGAGCAATGGAACGTGAAGGGGCTGGAGGAAGCCCTGGATCGGGAGTTGGGCGCGGCGCTGCCCATCGGCGCGTGGCTGGACGAGCATCCGGATCTGCACGAGGAGACCTTGCGGGAACGGATCATCGAGTCCACTGAAGCCATTTACCGCGGCAAGGTCGAGGCAATCGGGCCGGAAGTCATGCATCCGTTCGAGAAGTCGGTGTTGCTGCAGGTGTTGGACAACGCCTGGAAGGAACATCTGGCGGCCATGGACCATTTGCGACAGGGGATCCATCTGCGCGGCTATGCCCAGAAGGATCCGAAGCAGGAGTACAAGCGGGAAGCGTTCGAGATGTTCACGTCGATGCTGGAAGGCATCAAGGACGAGTTCATCGGTATCGTGTCGCGTGTCCAGGTACGTGGCGAAGAGGACATCCGCGTCATCGAGGAGCAGAATCAGCCGGCGATCGACGACATGCAGTACCAGCATGCCGACGTCAGCGCACTCGAACCGGAAGCGGAGGCAGTCCCCGATGAGGCGCCCACGAAGGCGGAGGCGAAGCCGTTCGTCCGCGACGAGCGCAAGGTCGGTCGCAACGAGCCCTGTCCCTGCGGTTCCGGTCAGAAGTACAAGAATTGCCATGGCAAGCTGGCCTGACGGACCCCTGCCATGACCGAACTGCCATTCGCGCCGGTCCCCGGCATCCGCCTCGGGACAGCGGCCGCAGGAATCAAGCGGCCCGATCGTGACGACGTGTTGCTGATGGAAGTTGCACCGGGCGGCAGCGTCGCGGCCGTATTCACGCGCAATGCGTTCTGTGCCGCGCCGGTGCGAGTAGCCCGTGATCATCTGACCCACGCGCCGCGCTGGCTGCTGGTCAACTCCGGCAACGCCAATGCCGGCACCGGCGAGCGCGGCATGGTCGATGCACTCCGCTCCTGCGAAGCGGTAGCCGCCCTGACCGGTGGGGCCTGCGTGCAGGTCCTGCCGTTCTCGACCGGCGTCATCGGCGAGTATCTGCCGGTCGACCGCATCGAGGCGGCGCTGCCGTTTGCGTTGGCCAGCCTCGACGAGAACGCGTGGGGCAGGGCCGCGCTAGCGATCATGACCACCGACACCCGGCCCAAACTGGTGTCGCGCTCGGTGGAGGTTTCCGGACGCAGTCTGACCATCACCGGCATTGCCAAAGGAGCTGGCATGATCCACCCGAATATGGCCACGATGCTGAGCTTCATCGCTACGGATGCCAGGATAGCCCAGCCGGTGCTGCAGGCTTGCCTGGCGCGCGTCGCGGACGAAACGTTCAATTGCATTACGGTGGATGGAGATACGTCGACGAACGATGCCTGCGTCCTTGTCGCCAGCGGGGTGGCCAGCGGTTCGGAACTCGCGGTTGGAAGCCCGGACCTTCAGTGTTTCGAAGCGGCACTCGCGGCCGTTTGTGGAGATCTGGCCGAGGCGATCGTGCGCGACGGCGAGGGAGCCACCAAGCTGATGCGCATTCGCGTCGAAGAGGCGGCAAGCTCCGCGGAGGCGCGAGCCGTGGGATTGACGATTGCCCATTCGCCACTGGTGAAGACCGCATTCTTTGCCAGTGATCCGAACTGGGGGCGCATCCTGGCCGCAGTTGGCCGCGCCGGCGTGAATGAACTCGACATCGATCGAGTCGGCGTCTGGCTGAACGATGTGGCGATCGTCACGGCCGGAGCGCGTTCGCCCGATTACACCGAGGAGGCCGGACAAGCGGTCATGGCGCAGAGCGACATTACGGTGCGGGTTGCGCTCGGTCGAGGACAGGCGGCACAGACCGTGCTGACATGCGATCTGTCCTACGACTATGTCCGCATCAACGCCGATTACCGGACGTAACGGCGGCGTTTCCGCCGTGCCAGGCAAGCTGCCGGATGCCATTCACGTCGCGGTTGGCGTCATCCGCAACCCGCGCGGTGAGATCCTGATAGCCCAACGGCTCGCTGGGACGCACCTGGCGGGGCTCTGGGAGTTTCCCGGCGGTAAGCTCGAGCCGGGGGAAACGCCGCTTAGCGGCCTGATCCGTGAGTTGCAAGAGGAGCTCGGGATCGCGGTCACCGCAGCGATGCCGCTGCTCCGGATCCGGCACGACTACCCAGAGCGCCGCGTGCTGCTCGACGTATGGGAGGTGACGGCGTTTGCGGGCCGGCCTGAGGGGCAGCAAGGCCAACCCCTGCAGTGGGTCGTCGCCGAGGCCCTGAGTGGCATCAGGTTCCCTGCAGCGAATCGCCCGATTGCCACGGCGGCCCGGTTACCCGAGCGTTACGCAATCCTCGAGGCCGACAGCCCCGATCCCGGACTGCTGTTGGCGAATCTCCGGCGCCTGACCGAAAACGGGATCCGCCTGATTCAGTGCCGCGCGAAGGCCTTGCAGGCTCAGCCGGGATTCCCGGCGTTCGCGCGGCAGGTCGTCGAGTTCTGTCGGGCTCGCGGTATCCGGGTCTTGATCAACGCCGAGCCGGCGCTGGCCCACACGTTGGGCGCCGATGGGGTGCACCTGACTTCACAGCGTCTGATGAAGCTTCGCGAACGGCCGGGTAACGACGCCTTCTGGGTCGCAGCCTCCTGTCATGACGCGGCGGAGTTGCAGCATGCCGAGGGCATCGGTGTCGATTTCGCGGTGCTCGGGCCCGTGGCGGCGACGACGACCCACCCCGGTATGACTCCGCTCGGCTGGGGGCGATTTGCGGAGTTGGTCGACGCAGTGAATTTTCCGGTGTATGCGCTGGGCGGGTTGGCCGAGGTCGATCTGGCGAGTGCGCGTCATTCTGGCGCACGGGGAATCGCTGCTGTCCGCGCCTTTCTGGAATGAGGCACTGAACTGGTGCTATATGTTCTATCTTGGTGCGTCATTCGTGTTGGCTGGCGGCGATAAGGGGGGCGAAATATCGAGGTAGGTCCACTCAGTGGTTGGTATGCTTTCTGCTAACTTAATTGGCCGATATTTGTACAAACGTCCCAAGAGGGGAGAATAATGACACCCAAAGAGATCCTGCAACTGATCAAGGAAAAGGAAGTCAAGTTCGTGGACTTCCGTTTTTGCGATACGCGCGGCAAGGAGCAGCACGTCACCGTGCCGGTGCACACGATCGACGAGGACTTGTTCGAGGACGGCAAGATGTTCGACGGTTCGTCGATCGCCGGTTGGAAAGGCATCAACGAGTCCGACATGATCCTGATGCCTGACCCCAGTACGGCGGTCATGGACCCGTTCTTCGACGACGCGACCTTGATTCTGCGCTGCGACATCGTGGAGCCGTCGACGATGCAGGGTTATGAGCGCGATCCGCGTTCGATTGCCAAGCGCGCGGAGGCCTATCTGCAGTCCACCGGTATCGGCGACACCGCATTTTTCGGCCCCGAGAACGAGTTCTTCGTATTCGACGACGTCCGCTGGGGTGCGGGGATGGAGGGGGCGTTCTTCAAGATCGACTCCGAGGAAGCCGGCTGGAACTCCGAAAAGGTCTACGAGGACGGCAACATCGGCCACCGTCCGTCGGTCAAGGGTGGCTACTTTCCGGTGCCGCCGGTGGACTCGCTGCAGGATATACGCGCCGCGATGTGCAACACGCTGGAGGAGATGGGCCAGGTCGTCGAGGTCCATCATCACGAAGTCGCGACTGCCGGCCAATGCGAACTTGGCCTGAAGTTCAACACCTTGGTCAAAAAGGCCGACGAGGTGCTGATCCTCAAGTACGTGTTGCAGAATGTGGCTCATGCCTACGGCAAGACGCTGACCTTCATGCCGAAGCCGCTGGTCGGCGACAATGGCAGCGGCATGCACGTCCATCAGTCGATCGCCAAGGGCGGCGTGAATCTGTTTTCCGGTGACCTGTACGGTGGTTTGTCCGAAACCGCGCTGTACTACATCGGCGGCATCATCAAACACGCCAAGGCTCTGAACGCTTTCTGCAACGCGTCGACGAACAGCTACAAGCGTCTGGTACCGGGGTTCGAGGCGCCGGTCATGCTCGCCTACTCCGCCCGCAACCGGTCGGCGTCGATTCGTATTCCGTACGTACAGAATCCGAAGGCACGCCGTATCGAAGTGCGGTTCCCGGACTCGACCGCGAACCCTTACCTGGCGTTTGCGGCGATGTTGATGGCTGGTCTGGACGGCATCCAGAACAAGATCCATCCCGGCGATGCGATGGACAAGGACTTGTACGATCTGCCGCCGGAGGAAGAGAAGGCGATTCCGCAGGTGTGCTATTCGCTCGACATGGCGTTGGAAGCTCTTGAGAACGATCGCGAGTTCCTGACCCGGGGTGGCGTTTTCACCGACGACGTGATCGACGCGTACATCGCGCTGAAAATGCAGGATGTGACTCGTCTGCGGATGAGCACCCATCCGGTGGAATTCGATATGTACTACAGCCTGTAATTCGTCGAACTCCCACCTACCGAAAGGGGCGCCCCATTCCGGGGCGCCCCTTTTTTTTGCAGGAACGCGCCAGGTTAAGGGAGGGCATCCGATCGAAGGAATCGTCCGGCGGTCAGGGCGGTCGGAACGGTATCCGCCCGGTGTCGATTCGGCTGTGCCTGCGGGTGCTCAGGCGTTGCGACTTCCCGGCGAGAGCGTCGGTGCTGGCGGCGCGCTGTGGTGCCTCGTGACGCCGATGAGTTTTTAAATATTGGCTCGTGTATTGCTTGCAGATGACCTATGAGTGACCGGCGATCGATTTCCTTCTATCGACAGATCCTGGATCACCTGTCGGATGCCGTGCTCCTTTTCGACGATGCCCTGCGCCTGCGCTATATGAATTCCGCCGGCGAGATGATGTTCGGCTTGAGTTCGCGGCAGGTACAGGACACAAAGCTGTTGAACGTGCTCTTCGCCGAGGACCAGCTGTCGGAAGCCGAATTCCGACATGTCGTGGATTCCGGGATATCGCTGACCAAGCGCAATATCCTGTTGTCGCAGCTCAACCGGTCCATGACCGTCAACGTCAACGTCACGCCGCTGTTTATCGGAAAGACGCCGGGCGTGTTGCTGCAGGTGCAGCAGGTGGATCGACACCTGCGAGTCTCGATGGGGGAACATTTGCTGGTACAGCAGAACGCGGCCAAGATGCTGCTGCGGGGTCTGGCGCACGAAATCAAGAATCCGCTCGGCGGCTTGCGGGGCGCCGCCCAGTTGCTCGACCGGGAACTGCCGGAAGAGGAATTGCGCGAGTACACACGCATCATCATCGAGGAATCGGACCGGCTGCAGTCGCTCGTCGACCGGATGCTCGCGCCGAACAAGCCGCCACGGAAAAGCCTGTTGAACATTCACCGGGTAATGGAGCGTGTCCGCCAACTCGTGCAGGCGGAAGCTCCGGATGGCGTCAGTATCGTCCGCGATTACGATCCCAGCATTCCCGATGTTTATGGTGACAGCGACCAGCTGATACAGGCCATACTAAACATCGTGCGCAATGCGTTGCAGGCGGTGGGCGACAGCGGCGAGATCGTGCTGCAGACACGCATCCATCGGCAGGTCACCATCGGTCACCGGCGCAGCCCGCTGGCGATTCGGATCGACATCGTCGACAACGGGCCCGGTATCGAACCCGAGTTGCTGCAGCAGATTTTCTACCCGATGGTCACCGGGCGTGGCGAAGGTACGGGTCTCGGTCTTTCGATCGCCCAGTCCCTGATCAATCAACATGGTGGTCTGGTGGAATGCAGCAGTTCCCCGGGGCACACGGTATTCTCGATTTTCTTGCCGTTGGAGAAGGAGCATGAAGAGCGCAGCCCAGGTCTGGGTAGTCGACGATGACCGTTCGATCCGGTGGGTATTGGAGAAGGCACTCCAGAAAGCCTCACTGGAGACGCGCAGCTTCACGAACGGTAACGCTCTGCTAGATGCGCTCTCGTTCGACAAGCCCGATGCAATACTGACCGACATCCGTATGCCCGGCATGGATGGCATCGAGCTGCTGAAGAATATTCAGGCCGGCTATCCCGAGTTGCCGGTGATCATCATGACCGCGCACTCGGATCTCGAGAGTGCGGTCTCCGCCTTCCATGGCGGCGCTTTCGAGTATCTGCCGAAGCCCTTCGATGTCGACGAAGCGGTTGATCTGGTGCAGCGGGCCTGTGCTCACAGCCGCCGTCGCGATGCCGCGACCGAACCGGCCGTCGCGGGACGAACGCCCGAGATCATCGGCGAGGCCCCCGCGATGCAGGAGGTCTTCCGGGCGATCGCGCGTCTGGCGCGCTCGCACATCACGGTGCTGATCAACGGTGAGTCCGGGACCGGCAAGGAACTGGTCGCCCGGGCCCTGCACCGCCATAGCCCTAGAGCCGAAAAGCCCTTCATCGCGTTGAACATGGCAGCGATTCCGCGCGACCTGCTCGAGTCCGAGCTGTTCGGGCATGAGCGCGGCGCCTTCACCGGGGCCCAGGCGCGGCGTTCGGGTCGGTTCGAACAGGCGGACGGCGGAACGCTGTTCCTGGATGAGATCGGTGACATGCCGGCCGAACTGCAGACGCGCCTGCTGCGCGTACTCGCCGTGGGGGAGTTCTTCCCCGTCGGGGCCCATACGCCGAGCCGGGTGGATGTCCGCATCATCGCCGCCACTCATCAGAATCTCGAGACCCTGGTGGCGGAAGGCCGCTTCCGGGAGGACTTGTTCCATCGCATCAATGTCATCCGGATCCATATCCCTCCGATGCGGGAACGGCGCCAGGATATCCCGCTGCTGCTGCGCCATTTTCTGGCGGAAGCGAGTCTTGAGCTCAACGTCGAGACCAAGATTCTGTTGCCGGAAGTCGAAGATTATCTGTGTCAGCTCGACTGGCCAGGCAACGTGCGCCAACTCGAGAATACCTGTCGTTGGATCACCGTGATGGCGGCGGGTAAGGAAGTGCACCTCGACGATTTGCCCCCGGAGTTGCTGCAGATCAAGCCCGAGTCCACGGCTTTTGCCGAAACCTGGGAGCAAACGTTCCGGCAGTGGGTCGACAACCGGCTGCGGCGCGGTGACCACAATGTCGCCAAGGACGCGATCGATTCCGCGGAGGGCATCCTGATTGCCACAGCTCTGCAATTTACCCGCGGGCGCAGGCAGGAAGCCGCCAAACTGCTCGGCTACGGTCGCAACACTCTGACCCGCAAGATCAACGAGCTTAACCTCGACGTCTAGTGTCGCGGTTTACTCGGTGGGTGGCAGCTTTCGCCGCGTCGCTTGCGGCATGAGATAATGTTGCCGTGGCGCTTGGGGCGAGAGCCCCTGAATTCACAAGATGACCGGCCATTTCTCTTCCCTGGCCGTCGAGACAGTCTCATTACCTTCCGATACCCGATTCCAATCCGAGCCATGCCTGCAACAAAATTGACGAAAAGCAGTTCGACTCCGCGCCTTAGCGAGTCACCGATCCTGGGTGAGTCCACCGAGGCGTTCTGCGGTGACATTCGCCGTCATTTCAACTTCACGTTGGGTCGGGACAAGAACTGCAAGTCGGCTCACTACGCCTACACGGCTTTGGCGCTGGCCGTCCGCGATCGACTGATGGAATGCTGGCGCAACACACAGTCTGCCTACGAGTCTGCCGACAGCCGCAAGACCTATTATCTGTCGCTCGAGTTCTTGCTCGGTCGCGCGCTGAGCAATGCGATTCTGAATCTCGGTGTCGAAGGGCCGCTCGGTACGGCTCTCACCGAACTCGGTGTGGATCTGGAGGAACTGGTTGCTTGTGAACAGGACGCGGGCCTCGGCAATGGTGGTCTCGGCCGGCTGGCTGCGTGTTTCATCGACAGTTGCGCGACGCTGCAGTTGCCGGTCATGGGCTACGGGCTCCGCTATGAATACGGCATGTTTCGCCAAAATGTCGAGAACGGCTTTCAGGTCGAGGAGCCGGATCACTGGCTTCGCAACGGCCATGTGTGGGAGTTGGAGCGGCCGGAGCTGACGCTGCGCATCCGTTTCGGCGGGCGCGTCGAACACTATGCGGAACAGGATCGCCGGCGTCGGGTACGCTGGACCGACACGCACGACGTGCTGGCCGTGCCCTACGACGTGCCGATTCCCGGCTACCGCAACGGTACCGTGAATACGTTGCGCCTGTGGAAAGCGGCAGCGACGGATGAGTTCGACCTGAACGAGTTCAATGCCGGGGACTATGCCGAATCGGTGCGTGCCAAAAATCTGGCCGAAAACATCACGATGGTTCTGTATCCGAACGATGCCAGTGAGAACGGCAAGGAACTCCGGCTGCGCCAGCAGTATTTCCTGGCCTCGGCCAGTCTGCAGGACGTGTTGCGGAACTGGGTGTTGAAGCATGGCCAGGATTTCACTGAGTTCGCCGCGAAAAACTCCTTTCAACTCAACGATACACACCCGAGCATTGCCGTTGCCGAATTGATGCGCCTGTTGATCGACGAGCACGATCTGTCATGGGACCAGGCCTGGGCCATCACCAATCAGACCATGGCCTACACCAACCATACGCTGTTGCCCGAGGCACTGGAGCGCTGGCCGGTGCGACTGTTCGAGCAGATGTTGCCTCGTTTGCTCGAGATCATTTACGAGATCAACGCCAAGTTTCTCGGTGAAGTCGCGAATCGATGGCCCGGGGATCTCGATCGCCTGGCCCGTATGTCGCTGATCGAAGAAGGGTACCAGAAGCAGGTTCGCATGGCCTATCTGGCGATCGTCGGCAGCTATTCCGTCAATGGTGTGGCGGAGCTGCATTCCAATCTGCTGATGCAGGGATTGTTCCGCGACTTCTATGAGCTATGGCCGGAGCGGTTCAACAACAAGACTAATGGCATCACGCCGCGGCGCTGGCTGGCCAGCTGCAACCCCGGATTGAACGCGCTGATCACGGAGGCGATTGGCGACAGCTGGGTCACGGACCTGGGCCAATTGAGCCGCCTGCGCGACTTTGCCGGAGACCGGGCATTCCGGGAGCGGTGGCGCAAGGTCAAACAGGAGAACAAGGATCGACTGATCGATTTCAAGCGACGCGAGTTGGGTCTCGAAGTCGATCGTTTCGCGATGTTCGATGTGCAGGTCAAGCGGATCCATGAATACAAACGCCAGCTCCTGAACATCCTTCACGTGATCCACTTGTACGACCGCATCAAGCGCGGTGATGCGGGGGGCGACTGGACGCCGCGCTGCGTTATCTTTGGTGGCAAGGCGGCGCCCGGCTATGCAATGGCCAAGTTGATCATCAAGCTGATCAACAATGTGGCGACGGTCGTCAATCGCGATCCGGCGCTGAAGGATTTGCTGCGCGTCGCGTTCCTGCCGAATTACCGCGTGTCCGCGATGGAAGTGATCTGTCCAGGTACCGACCTTTCCGAGCAGATTTCCACGGCTGGTAAGGAAGCGTCCGGCACGGGCAACATGAAGTTCATGATGAACGGTGCCCTGACGATCGGCACGCTGGATGGTGCCAACATCGAGATCCGCCGCGAAGTCGGCGCCGACAATTTCTTCCTGTTCGGCTTGACGGCAGAAGAGGTCGAAGCGACGCGAGCCTACTACGATCCGACTTCGATCATCGAGGGTAACGACGACCTGAAGCGGGTCATGAATCTGTTAGAGAGCGGCTACTTCAACCAGTACGAGCCAGGCATCTTCGAGCCTATCGTGCATTCGGTCCGCAGCGCCTACGATCCTTGGATGACGGCCGCCGATTTCGCGAGCTATGTTCTGGCGCAGCAGCAGGCTGCAGCGGCCTACCGGGATCAGGACGATTGGACGCGCATGAGCATCCTGAACACCGCTGCCAGCGGGCAGTTTTCAACGGACCGCACAATCAGCGAGTACAACCGGGATATCTGGAGGCTCCGACCGATCCCGGCGCGGGCCGCGCTCTAGCTATCGGACGCACTCGTTCGCGGGCTGGGAGGCGGTGCGTGTTCCACATCGTACTCGTTGAGCCGGAAATTCCGCCCAATGCGGGCAACATAATCCGCCTGACCGCGAACTTGGGGGCGCATCTGCACCTGATCCACCCGCTGGGTTTTGAGCTCAGCGACAAGCAGCTGCGAAGGGCCGGCATGGACTATCGAGATCTGGCTCGAGTCAGCGAACACGCGTCGTGGATGGGCTTCGTCGAGGCGGTTCGTCCGCAGCGGACTTTCGCGATCACGACGAAGGGCGAGCGTTGCTATGCCGAGGTTCAGTTTCGAGCCGGCGATGGCCTGGTGTTCGGTCCGGAATCGCGCGGCCTGTCCAGGAGCCTGCTCGATACGTTTGATGCCGGCTCCCGCTTGTCGGTGCCGATGGCGGCCGGTTCCCGCAGTATGAACCTGTCGAATTGTGTGGCGGTGGTCGCGTACGAGGCCTGGCGACAATGCGGGTTCGTGAGCGATCCAGTCGTCACGGGGACCGCTGGTTAACGGCCCATCGTCTCCGCCTTCTGGCTGCGCAGCAGCAGATTCCTCACCGCGTCGACGGCGGGCAGATCTTCGTAAAGCATACGGTATACCTGCTCGGTGATCGGCATGTCGACACCAAGTTCCCGTGAGCGCTGATAGACGAGTCGCGTCGTGACGACTCCTTCGATTTCCTGTCCGATCTCCGCGGCAACGTCTTCTCTGCGGAGTCCGCGACCCAGGCCCAGTCCGAACCGCCGATTGCGCGACTGATTGTCGGTGCAGGTCAGGATCAGATCGCCCAGGCCTGCGAGTCCCATCAGCGTTTCGCTACGCGCGCCCAGGACCAGGCCGAGCCGCATGATTTCCGACAGGCCGCGGGTGATCAGGGCGGCGCGGGCATTGGCTCCGAACCCGATACCATCGGCGACTCCAGCGGCGATCGCGAGCACGTTCTTCGTGGCGCCTCCAACCTGTACGCCGATCACGTCGTCACTGGTATAGGCGCGGAACTGCTCGCTGTGCAGCCGCGCAGCGACTTCTTGGGCAAAGCCGGGCTGACGAGAGGCGACCGTGACGGCGGTGGGGAGGTCCGCTGCGACCTCAGCGGCGAAAGTGGGTCCCGAGATCACGGCGGCTGGCGTGGTCGGATCGAGGAGCTCGGATACCACGTCATCCAGCAGTCGACCGGTGGTCAGCTCGAGCCCTTTGGTCGCCCACGCGATGTGGACGTCCGGAGCCAGCCACGGTGCGACGGTCTGCAGACAGGACCGAAACGCATGGCTGGGCAGCACGAGCACGACCAATCCGACACCGGCGACGGTTGCCTGGAGGTCCTCGCAAACATCGAGTTGCGGCGGGAAAGGGATGCCGGGCAGATACTGTTGGTTGCTGCGGTCGGCGCGAAGCCGAGCAATATGGGCCGGATCGTGGCCCCACAGCATGCAGCGATGGCCGTTGCGCGCCAGCCGGATCGCCAGAGCGGTACCCCACGAACCGGCACCCAGGATTGCGATCGTCGATCCCGTCATCTAACCCGGCTTATCGCCCTCAAGCCTCGTATCCTGCAGCTTGGCTTGCGGTCAATGGCTGCGCTGTGAGGCGTCGGGCGAGGCCTCCTGAGCCTGTTGCAGGTGTTGGGCATAAAGCGCGTCAAAGTTCACCGGCGCGAGCAGCATCGGTGGAAATCCGCCCTTGATGACCAAATCCGAGACCGCTTCGCGCGCGAACGGGAACAGGATGTTGGGGCAATAGCTACCGATCAGCGGGCCGAGTTCTGCCGCGGAAAAACCCATCATTGCGAAGATGCCGGCTTGAGACACCTCCACGAGATAAGCGGTCTTGTCCTCGAGTTTGACGGTGACGGTCACCGTCAGGGTGACTTCGTAGAGGTCTTCCTGCAGCGTGGTGGCATTGGTGTTGAGGTTGAACTCAACCGTTGGCTCCCATTTGAGCGTGAACACGTTGGGGCTGTTGGGGGTCTCGAACGAGACATCCTTGACATACAGCTTCTGCAGCGCGAGCTGCCGTTCGGGTTGCTTGCCTTCGTCGGCCATCCGAGAACCTTCGTGAAAGTGATTGTAGGGTTGATGAGGGTCAGCGTTAATTCTTCGAACGCTTGCGGCTTATCGGCAGTTTTGCCTCTTCCCAGGCCACCATGCCGCCTTGCAGTTCGTATACGTCGGTGAATCCGAGCGCTGCAAGCTTGCGGCATGCCTGCGGTGAGCGGGTACCCGACTGGCAGGCGACGATCACCGGGGAGGTTTTGGATTCCTGCAGCTCGTAGGCGCGGTCATCGATCTTGCCGAGGGGTATGTGGCGCGCATTTTCAATGTGCCCTGCCGAGAATTCGTGAGGTTCCCGGACATCGATCACGATGGTTTGTTCGCCATTCATGAGCGCAACTGCCCCGGCGGGCGTCACCAGTTTGTGCTTGCGCAGCATGGTCTCGATGAGATCCTGGGCCAGCAACACTGCGACTACGACGGTCGCTCCAACCATGATCCAATGGTTGCCGAGAAATTCGAAAATACGATCCAGATCCATACAACGGGCCTTGAAATTTGACGGGGAAACGAGCGGGGAGGGCGAAGCGGCCGCTCACAGGTAGCGGGCTCAGTGCGGACAAAACACTTCTTTCATCATCTCGATCAGCTGCAGTGTCCGCTTGTCGTCGACGTAGTAGTACACCCGGTTTGCGTCCTTCCTGCAAGCCAGAATCCCTTTCTCTCGCAGGATCCCTAGGTGCTGCGACACGTTGCTCTGCGTGGTTCCGACGCGGTCGACGATATCCTGTACGCTGATGCTTGCGTGACCCAGCGTGCACAGGATCTTCAGCCGCAAGGGGTGTGACATGGCCTTCAGGCAATGTGCAGCGCGCCGAATGTCGGCGTCGTCGGCGATCAGCAGGCTCTTGGGGTCGGTCATCTCGGGGCTACGCTGCGTTTCCGGGAACAGGCTCGTGTCGGGCGACGACTTATGCTCTCAAAAAAGATACAATCATGCTATTGTCGACGTGCAAACTAAATGGTGGCCGGTGGTGGCCACTGAGATCCCAAGGTCCAGTTGCATTGCTGCAGTATACGTTGAACCGTTCGGTTGCCACACCATTTGTCTCCGCGGCGGGCCCGGGCCGGTCATGGTCCCGGACCCGCTACGTATGCGATATTGCGCGTTCGGTCGCTGGTGCACGGCTTTCTCCAGCGGTGCGCGGTGCGTCGCTATGGCCCCGTCGAACGCGCGGTCTTTGGTGCCACGGCCTGAGTTCGGGCAAAGGCCCTAAGGCAATGCGCAGAGCCCTGTCCGCCGCGCATCAACCGAGCGCTCTCAGCTGACCGGGTCCGCGTCAGAGGTGCGGGAGATCCGCCTGCGGCGCGAGCGCGGCAGGCCGCCAATGTCCCGGCGGCGCGAAGGCCATAGGTTTCCCGGGGCCGCCCGTCCCTTTCCCCGTTTTTCTTCCGGTAGATTTCGATGTTGAGCACACGCCAGTTCGCTACTCGGCTGACGATCCTAACGCTGCTGAGCGGTACGGCTCCGCTGGCGGCCGACAAGCAGCCCGAGCCGGGAGTGGGTGCGATTCCCTACGAGGGGTTGCGCACCTTTTCGGAAGTCTACGGGAGAATCCGGCAGGACTATGTCGAATCCGTTCCCGACGAAAAGCTGCTCGAAGATGCCATTCGAGGCATGCTGACGGGCCTCGACCCGCATTCGGCTTACCTCGATCAGGAGCAGTACAACGAACTGAAGGTGGGTACGACCGGACAGTTCGGCGGTCTGGGGATCGAGGTCGGTATGGAGAATGGCTTCGTCAAGGTCATCGCGCCGATCGACGATACGCCGGCCGACAAGGCGGGTATCAAGGCGGGCGACCTGATCATTCGTCTCGATGACCGTCCGGTCAAGGGTATGGCGCTGAATGACGCGGTGAAGATGATGCGCGGGGAGCCCGGCACCGACATCGTGCTGACCGTCGTCCGCGAGGGTGTGCAGCAGCCGCTGAAGATCACGATTACCCGCGACGTGATTCGCATCAAAAGCGTCAAGAGCCGCCTGTTGGAGGATGGTTACGCCTACGTCCGCATCACCAGCTTCCAGTCGCAAACCGGTGACAGCGTCGTCGAGGCGATCGACGAACTCAGGAAGAAGGGCGAGATCAAGGGGCTGGTGCTCGATTTGCGAAATAATCCCGGCGGCGTGCTCAACGCTGCCGTCGCGGTCAGCGACGCGTTCCTCGAGAGCGGTCTGATCGTCTACACGGATGGTCGCATCGAGGACTCGAAGATGAAGTTCAGCGCGACCGCGAACGACGTGTTGAAGGGGGCGCCGATCGTGGTGCTGATCAATGCCGGTTCCGCATCGGCTTCGGAGATCGTTGCCGGGGCGCTCCAGGATCACAAGCGCGCCGTCATCATGGGCGAGAAGACCTTTGGCAAGGGCTCCGTGCAGACCATCATGCCCACCAGCAATGGCGGTGCCGTAAAGCTCACGACGGCCCGCTACTACACGCCGTCGGGCCGCTCGATACAGGCCGAGGGGATTGCCCCGGACGTTCCAATTTCGAAGGTCAAGCTCCAGATGGCGGAAAAGTCAGAATTTGCGCCGATCAAAGAGGCCGATTTGGCTAACCATCTGACCAACGAGAAAGCGCCCGCCGGAGACGACGGCAAAGGCGATGATGCTGCGAAGGAAGACGATGCTCTGGCGGTTCAGGATTTTCCGTTGAACGAGGCCCTGAACTTGCTGAAGGGGATCAACATCATGCGGCATACGGGCAGCAAGGGGCTCGCGAAGAAGTAAGGCTCACGAACTGTGCTAGCAAGCCACGTCGCAAGGCGGCTGCGACGGCGTCTTCCCGATCGTTCGCCGAGGCTATTGCCGCCTTCCATTCGCCTGCTGCCGGGAGCCGCACCGCCGGCACTTATCTGCGTGCTCGACGATACAACGGATGTTTCTCGTCGGTGGCTGCCTGATAGAGGACTGAAAACGTCGTAATCGCTTGCCCTACCGCTTCCGGGCTGATGTCTTCGGTCGGCTCGAACGTATCGACGCCAACGCGACTCAGAAAAAAGATCTGGTCCACGATGAAGTCGCCCCGGGCCCGCAATTCTCCGGCGAATCCGAAGCGCTCGCGCAGCAGGCGAGCCAGACTGAACAGGCGGCCATCGGCCATCGTGGCAAAGCTCAGTACGATCAGCGGGAAGCGCTGCAGGTCGTCGGCAATCGTGTCAGGCGCATCCCCTGCTTCGAGACGCAAACCGACCGGGTCCGGCCTCGCCATCAGTGCTGTCCGCTCTGCGTGCCAGCGGAGCAGGGACACGGTCACCTGGCCGGACGGCGGTATCGCCGCCTCATCGTCCAGGTGCAGCCATTCGTCGGTTATCGCCCGACCATCCTTAATGATGACCATAAACCTGCTCCTGAAAGGGGGTAATGCCGATCCGGCGCACCGTTTGCAGAAAGGATTCGTCCGGTGCGCGGAGTTCCACGTAGGTCTTCAAGATGGTCGTGACCGCGTCGGCCACGTCCGGTTTGGCGATGGCGGGCCCGAGGCGCTCGCCCAGAGCGGCTTCGTTGGCGGATGAGCCGCCCAGGGTCAGCTGATACCACTCCTCGCCCTTCTTGTCGACGCCGAGGATACCGATGTGCCCCACGGTATGGTGGCCGCAGCCGTTCATGCAGCCGGAGATATTGATACGCAGGTCACCCAGGTCATACAGATAATCGAAATTGTCGAGGCGAGAATATATTTCCTCGGCGATCGGGATCGAGCTGGCATTGGCGAGTGAACAGAAATCCAGCCCGGGGCAGCAGATGATGTCCGTGGCTTTGTTGATGTTCGGGGTCGCTACGCCCCACTCGCGAAGCTCGGTCCAGAGCGCGTGGAGCTCCGACGCCCGCACATCCGCGAAGATCATGTTCTGGTTGTGCGTAACCCTGATTTCGCCGAAGCTGAAGCGGTCGGCCAGTTCGGCGATGGCGTCCATCTGCCGGTGGTCCAGGTCGCCAGGCGGCACCTTGGGGGGTTTCAGCGACAGGAAGACGATGCGATAGCCGGGGACTTTGTGCGCGAACGTGTTGTGGCGGAACCAGGCCGCGAAGGCCGGATCGGATTCGGTCCGCTGTGCCACGGCCCCCGGCAGTTCCGCAGGCAGGGTCTCGTAGGGCGGCTCGGTGAAGTGGGCTTTCACGCGCTCGATTTCGGTGTCATCGAGCACCAGGTGATCCTTGATCTGTTGCCACTCCTGTTCCACCTGCGTCGTGAAGGCAGCGACCCCGGTCTCCTTCAGCAGAATCTTGATGCGCGCCTTGTATTTGTTGTCGCGCCGCCCGAAGCGGTTATATACGCGGAGTATCGCTTCGAGGTAGGACAAGAGGTCCCGCTTCGCGAGAAACGGGCGTGTCGTTTCCCCGATGATCGGGGTGCGGCCCAGGCCGCCCCCGACCAGCACTGCGAAACCCACTTCGCCGGCCTCATTCCGAACGAGGCGCAGTCCGATGTCGTGCACCTGCACCGCTGCGCGATCCTGTTCGGCCCCGGTGACGGCGATCTTGAACTTGCGCGGTAGATAGCTGAATTCGGGATGGAAGGTCGACCATTGGCGGATGATCTCGCAGTAGGGGCGCGGATCTTCGAGCTCGTCGGCGGCCACGCCGGCGATAGGGTCGCTGGTGACGTTACGGATGCAGTTGCCGCTGGTCTGAATCGCATGCATCTGGACGGAGGCGAGGTCCGCAAGAATGTCGGGAACTCGGTTCAGTTCCGGCCAGTTGTACTGGACGTTTTGCCGAGTCGTGAAATGCCCGTAGCCCCGGTCATAGGTGCGGGCGATGTGCGCCAGCATACGCAGTTGCCTCGTCGACAACAGGCCATAAGGAATCGCCACCCGCAGCATCGGTGCGTGCCGCTGCAGGTACAGGCCGTTCATCAGCCGCAAGGGGCGGAACTGGTCCTCTGTCAGTTGTCCAGCGAGGAAACGTGCCGTTTGGTCGCGGAACTGCCGCACCCGCTCGTCGACAATCCGCTGATCGAATTCATCGTACTGATACATGGAAAACTCTGTTGCACATCGGGTAAAGCCTACTTTCCCAGTCAGGTTAACATGGTGCGCATCCCGTTCGGAAGTGATAAAAAATGCTAGCCTTATAACTTTTTACGTCAAGTGAGGCCGCGGGGATGCAACGCGCTGTGCCAGATGCCCTGCCCGAAAGGGGATGGCATGGGCGTGGAGGTGTCCAACCCGAAGATGCTCCTATATAATCGGCGGGTTTTTTTGGGAGTGGCCAATGTCGCACAATGCGCGGCAGTTGGTGTGATGGGTTCCAGTCACCGCATCGAGAAAGAAGAGGGTTCCAACTTGGCACGCGCGCTTGTATTCCTGTCCCTGTCGCTCCTCCTCCCGGAGGTGGCGTTTGCTGAAGAGTTTCAAAATCTTGGACTGACCGGCGCTCAACGCGGCATCTACTGTCTGCTGATCTTCGTCATCGCCTATGCCTTCGTGATGACCGAGGAGTTTACGCACCTGCGCAAGTCGAAGCCGGTCATCCTGGCGGCAGGCATCATCTGGGCGCAGGTAGCCTACATGGCCAGCACCAGCAACGTCCCGTCGGAACAGGTCCATCAGGCATTTGAGCATGACCTGAAGGAATACGCCGAATTGATGCTGTTCCTGCTGGTGGCCATGACCTACATCAACGCGATGGCCGAGCGCAACGTCTTCGAGGCGCTGCGGTCCTGGTTGGTCAGCCGCAAGTTTGGTTACCGGAAGCTGTTCTGGATTACCGGCGTCATCACGTTCTTCCTATCATCGGTCGCAGACAATCTGACATCCGCGCTGCTGGTCGGTGCGGTGGTCATGGCCGTCGGGGCCAATAGCCCCAAGTTCGTCAGCCTGGGCTTCATCAATCTGGTGATCGCTGCCAACGCCGGTGGCGCGTTCAGCCCATTCGGAGACATTACCACGCTGATGGTCTGGCAGGCTGGACGTGCCGAGTTCTTCGACTTCTTCACGCTGTTTGTCCCGTCGGTCGTCAATTTCGTCGTGCCGGCCGCCATGATGCATTTTGCGATCCCGGACGAGTTGCCGAGTTTCCCCGAGGAAGATCAGGTGCAGATGAAGCCAGGGGCCCTCGTGATTTGTGCCCTGTTCATCCTGACGATCGCCATTGCGGTGTCGTTCAAGCAGTTTCTGCACCTGCCGCCGTTCATGGGCATGATGGTTGGCCTGTCGATTCTGATGTTCTTCGGCTACCGCCTGAAAATGATTTTTCATAATGCGGAAGACCGGTTCGATGTGTTCAACAACGTGCGCGATGCCGAGTGGGACACGTTGCTGTTCTTCTTCGGGGTGGTCTTCGCGGTCGGTGGTCTGGGCTATATCGGATATCTCGAGCTGGCCTCCATCGCGATGTACGACGGCCTCGGCGCAACGACAGCCAACATTCTGATCGGCATCCTGTCGGCGATCGTCGACAACATCCCGGTCATGTTCGCAGTGCTGAACATGAATCCCGACATGGACCTTTATCAGTGGATGCTGGTCACGCTGACGGCGGGTGTGGGCGGTTCGATGCTATCGGTCGGATCGGCGGCCGGCGTCGCACTGATGGGAACTTCCCGCGGCATGTATACGTTCTTCAGTCACATCAAATGGACTCCCGCGGTTGCGGCAGGTTACGCCGCGAGCATCCTGACGCATTACTGGATCAACGGCTAGGATCCGTTCAGATCCCTGCCGGGGGCGAGGGAGCCGCGGCACGGGTCGAGGACGCGAGTCTGGGGGGAACGCTGGCGCCCGCATAGGGTCTAGGAACTTAGTTTGACGAGCAAGCGCCCGGTGCTGCGCTCGGGCGCGTCGCGCAAGCTGAGCCTCGACGACGCGCGAGTCCTGCGTCGTCTGGGCTCGTCCAAACCCGTCAACGAACGGCAGTTTCGTCGGAACTGGAAGACGTCATGAAACAGATCAATGTTCGAGCGCTGGTCCAGGGTACGCTGGTATTCATCGCCCTGTACTGCATTCATTTGCTGATCCTGCCGTGGCTGTCGAAGGCCTTTGCAAAAGGCGATGCCGAGTCGATCGTATTCGGCGTGCATCAGTTCCTCGGCTTGGCGACCTGTATGGCGTCGGGGTACGTAGCGGCAACGGTTTCTGGCAAGAACGGGTTCTTCTACGGCCTGGGCGTGGGCGCTCTGGGAACCCTGCTATCTGCCCTCGCCGCAGCGCTGTGGTCGGTCACCATGGATGCGCCGTTTCCGGAACTGGCGCGACTGCCCTTCTGGATGATGGTCAACGGTTTCCTCGCGGCTTTTGCAGGTCTTCTGGCGACCTACAGTGACGACGCGGCAGATTAGCACCGCCGTCCGCTATCGGGTGAGGTATGCGCCTAAGCTCCCGGATCTTGCACGCAGGGGACGCGTGCGTCGCCTGGTTTCCTGAGTATGCCGATCGGCAGGGTCTTCGCACGCTGGGAGTGACGAGGAGCCCGCTCTCGTGCATGACCTCTTGAACCCGTGTGTGGCGTCTTTCAGGGCGAGGATACCGACCCCCTTGAGAGTTTATTCAATAGGATGAGGTTTCCGACTTATGCTCAGTGAGTATGTCGACGGTTTGCCCAATATCAGCGGTTCCGAGGCCGAGATCGAGAACGCTCTCGCGCAGGGTCGCCAATGGATTTACAAGACGCCGGGCACGCCTGCCCTGGAAAGCATCAAGAGCGCTTGTGCGGTCGCGTTGCACATGCATCAGCCCCTGATTCCGGCGGGTGGGCAGGATCTTGCGACCGCCGAGCTGATCAGCAACCTGCAGTACATGATGGAGAACCAGGGGGTAGGTGACAACCACAACGCCCCCGGTTTTCATTGGTGCTACAAGCGGATGGGCGAGATCGTTCCGCAACTGATGGACGAGGGCAAGGAGCCCCGCGTCATGCTGGAATACTCCGGAACGCTGTTCCACGGTCTCCGCAAGATGGGCCTCCATGACGTGTTCGATGCCTTGCGGGTGGTCACATGCGAGCCGCGTTATCAACGCGCTGTCGAATGGCTGGGTGCGCCGTGGGGTCATGCGGTTGCGCCCTCGACGCCGACGCAGGACTATCGTTTGCACGTGCGCGCTTGGCAGCATCACTTCGCGGCGATCTTCGGGCTCGAGGCTCTGACGCGGGTGAGGGGCTTTTCGCCCTCGGAGATGGCTTTGCCGAACCACCCCGACGTTGCGTACGAGTTCGTGAAGACGCTTCGCGATTGCGGCTACCAGTGGGTGCTGGTGCAGGAGCACACTGTCGAGAACCCCGAGAGGGGACAGGGGCCATCCCTCAAGCATTTGCCGCATCGGCTGGTCTGCACAAATTCCCATGGCGAGTCGGCGAGTATCATCGCCATCATCAAGACGCAGGGCAGCGACACCAAGCTGGTGGCGCAGATGCAGCCATATTACGAAGCCAAGAGTCTTGAGCGACAGGCGCTTGCTGGCCGGCAGTTGCCCCCCCTGGTAACCCAGATCGCCGATGGGGAGAACGGCGGTGTCATGATGAATGAGTTTCCCGGGAAGTACATGGAGGTCGTGCGCGAGGCCAGCGGTTCGCCGACTCCGTTGATGAACGTCAGCGAGTATCTGGAACTGCTCTATGCGGCCGGCGTTACACCGGACGATCTTCCGGTGCTGCAACCCATCCTCCAGAAACCCATCTGGGACCGCTTCAGTCCCGGAGAGGGTCCGGAGAAGATGGCCGCGCTAATCGAGGAGTTGAAGCAGGAAGTGCCGCACTTCCACATGGAGGGCGGCAGCTGGACCAACGACATCTCGTGGGTGCGCGGATATGAGGACGTTCTGCGTCCGATGGATGAGGCCAGCGCACTGTTCTACGAACGGGCGATCAAGCCCGGTGTCCCCAATAGCGATCCGCGCTTCCGCAATGCGCTGTTTCACCTGATGACCGCCCAGACAAGCTGTTACCGTTACTGGGGGCAGGGGCTCTGGACCGATTACGGCCGTGAATTGTGCCGCCGGGTCTCCGACATCCTGCGGCATGATCTTTGACGTTCGCGGGCTGGGCTGCCGTCACAGCCGGTGACATCGGCCTCGCGCACCGGGCGCGGGGCACGATGGATGATGCGGACGGTTGACGCGCTGCGGTGAGTCGCCGACGCCAAGCGTCCCTCGGGCCTGCCCCGTGATCTTCCCCTCCCGGTCGCTCCGTGTTGCGTCGACAGTCTTGACGATGCGATGACCAACCTGATTATCCGATGGAGTTTTTCACTTGATGCTGGTGGATAGCGACGGGCTGAGCGCCGAGGGCAGCCGCATTGCCCCTGCCGCAGAAGGGCCCGAGTTCTCGATCGTAGTCCCGACTTATAAGGAAAGGGCGAACGTCGCCGAACTGGTGGCGAGGCTCAGGCGCGTGCTGGCCGGGATCCAATGGGAAGTCATCTTCGTCGATGACGATTCGCCCGACGGGACCGCTGATGCGGTCCGGGAACTCGGCCGTGTCGACCGGCGCGTGCGCTGCCTGCAGCGCGTCGGGCGGCGTGGACTGTCGTCGGCTTGCGTCGAGGGTATGCTGGCCAGTTCTGCACCCTACGTCGCGGTCATGGACGCCGACCTGCAGCACGACGAAAGCCTGTTGCCCGACATGCTGCGTGCGCTGCGTACGGGCGACGTGGATGTCGTGGTCGGCAGCCGTTACGTCGCTGGCGGTGGCGTTGGCAACTGGGACGCCTCCCGACTCCGGAAGAGCCGGTTTGCCACCTGGCTGGCCCATTTTGCGGTCAAGGTGCCTCTTAGCGACCCGATGAGCGGGTTCTTCGCGCTGCGTAGCAATGTCCTGCATGCCACCGTGCGCCACCTGTCGGCCATTGGCTTCAAAATTCTGCTGGATATTCTCGCATCCTCGGCGCAAGGTCTGCGCGTCCGGGAACTGCCCTATGAGTTCCGGGAACGGATCGCGGGTGAGAGCAAGCTGGATTCCAAGGTCGCTTGGGACTATTTGATGCTGATTCTCGACAAGACGCTCGGGCGATTCATACCCGTGCGCTTCGTCGTGTTCATGATGGTCGGAGGGTTGGGCGTGTTCGTGCACCTTGCCGTGTTGACCTCGATGTTCAAGCTGGCGGGAAGCAGCTTCCTGTCGGGGCAAAGTGTGGCGACCCTGGTGGCGATGACGTTCAACTTCATCGTCAACAACGTGTTCACGTACCGCGACCGCCGCCTGTCGGGTTGGGGCTGGCTCTGGGGTTGGCTCACCTTCGTGCTGGCCTGCAGCATCGGGGCACTCGCCAACGTCGGCATCGCGACTTACCTATTCCAGGAAGAGAAGGCCTTCTGGGTCTTGTCGGCAATCGCGGGCATTGTGGTCGGCGCGGTCTGGAACTATGCCGTAACGTCGATCTATACGTGGAAGTCTAAATAGCGCCACGCCGCCCTGTTCAGAGGGGGTGTCTCCCGTTCCGGGCTTGGCGACGGTAGTCGGGACCGAGATGGCCGGGAGCCGCGTTTCCTGCGTCCCCGGCCGCCGCGGCCTAAACTGACCCGAGCTTAGGGTGAGGTCATCTTGAACCCGCTGATCTCGAGTACGTCGTCAGTGCCGTACCCGTCTACCAGCGGCATGTTGTCGTCGGCGGAATGTTGTATCGACACGTAGGCCTTGGTGCCATCAGCGCTGAAGAAGAATCCGGTCGGCTCGGCTGAGGCGTCGACCACCGACAAAATGCGCACGCAGCCATCGCTCTTGTTGTCCCGGTCGCGTCCGTCCCTGAGGCAGGCCCAGACATCGCCATTGGGATTGTCCTCGATAACGTAGACGTTGCCAGTGACCGGCTGGAATGCGAGGTTGTCTGGCTGATTCAGTTGACGGTCTCCTTCCAGGAGGCGCTGGGTCGTGACTTTCGAATCGGTGGTTGAGGAATCGACATCTTCGGCACACATCACCTCACCGTAATGGGCGTTGTCCGCGCGACCGGTATTCGTCCAGCAAAAGCGAACGCCGTTGGGCATTGACTTGCGCGCTACGTAAAGCGGATCGCTGTGCAGGTCTTCCGGTCGGTAGTAACCAGTGGCTCCGGCCTTCGCGGCGTCAACGGGTGCATTGCTGGCGCTGACCGGGACCCAGCTCCCGCTACCGACCTCACAGCCCTGCCCGTACTGTACGCCGCTTTCGAGGCAGGACAGGCGCATGGCATAGTTGTTCCCCGAAACCAGGGGCGAATCGCTGAGGGCGTTGATCCGTTCCGCACCGGTGCGAGGGGTGGTGGGCACGAACTTGTACATCGCGCCGCCGTCGGAATCTGCGATCTTGTTGCCGCCGGCATCCTCCCGGTCGCCCGGTCGCAATTCATCGCCGAAATAGACGACGCCGTTCGGATACACCTGGAGACCTTCCCAACGCAGCTTCGCCAAAGCCGGGCGCTTGGCGATTCGCGTTTCTACCGCGTCGTCCGCCTTGACGATGGTTCCGGTGGTGCGATCGGTGATCGTCGAATCGTTGATGAGCGTGGGGCGAATGATCTCGTAGGCACCGCCGTCATCGGTTTCCTCCGTGGCCAGGATGCTTCCCCAGGGCGTTAGGCGTATGCCGTCGCAACCCTCCATGCCGCGCAGAATGGTGTCGACCTTGCCGTCCGACAGCCGAATGCGTTGCACGGAAGGATTCTTGAGGCCGTTTCCGAGCGTTTCTAGACCGCCTTCGACGCAACTGATGATATGCGTCGGGGCATCGTCGCTGGGCCAGAAGGCCATCATGTCGGTGCTATCGGCAGCAGACCGCGTCAGGTAGCGGGCGGATAATCCATCCGCCAGGGTGATCAGGCTGGATGCGGCTTGGCCGGGATCTCGGGAAGGCGTGTCCTCCCCGTTCGGATCGACGGCAGATTTTGCCAGGGGCGCTTCCACGCCGAAGTAATTAAGGCTGGCGTTGCCGAGCATGCGCTGGACGCGCAGACCGAAGTCTGGGCTGTTGCCGGCCGCGAAAGCAAAGCTAGAAGTTAGGGCCAGCGCGGACGTGATCGCTTGTCGTAGCATCAAACTCATGGTGTTTCCCATTAGAAATTCAGCTTGGGTTTGCATCGCGCATAGGCGATGGCCGATAGGGTCTCGGCGGCGCGACGATATACGGCGGATGTGTCGTGCTACTTACGGTAGCGTTACCGTTGCGGTTCGTAGATGGGGATTGCGCCGTGAGTTCGCCGTCGAGCACCTAGCGCGGCCGACAAGCGGCCGTGTGATCACACCAGCGGAGTTGCCGGGCGGGAGTGCTCTGCGCTGTTTCGGCTTAGGCAGTCCTGCCCATAGACTGGATTCTGCGACGGTCGTAGGGTGTTGAAGGGCGGGGGCGAATCGGCCGTCGCACCGCGGCGGTGCGGAGTTCGCTGGACACAGGACATGACTCAGCTAAACGGCCTGCCCCGTGAGCGGCGATAAAGGGCCGATGAGAGAGTGACTGACAACGGCTTGACAGCGTTTTGAACGGAGAAGCGTGCCATGAAGAACGTGCTAACCCCTGCTATCAGCACAATGCTGCTGGTCTGCAGTATGCCCTCGGCCGCGGCATCCCTGCTTGCCGTCGGGGGAGTCTATGGTGGATCCTCGCAGGTCAAGGCTTACTGTTACGTGTTCAACGGTAGCGGAACGAGTATCACCTTTGGTGCTCGCAGAATCCTCGATCAGTCGGGAACCGACGTAACCCTCCCGACTCAGGAAGGGCACTGCGGTCATTTCAATTTGCCCCTGGGGCCGAACAAGACGTGTCTCGTCAGCGGCGACATCGGAGGCGGTTCCGTCTATGCCTGCAAGATCTGGATCAACGAGGCAAAAGCGCTGGTACGAGGCAATCTGGATCTCCGGGACAGCGCCAACAAGGTGCTGGTCAGTTCGCCGTTACGGTGATTTGGCAGGGTCCTTCATATCAGGGGCTCACCAAGGATGCCACTCACGTCCGGGGAGGGGATCAAGGCTCTCGTCCTTGTGGAGCGTGCCCGCGAGACCTGTTCGGCGAGGCGTCTCGGTCGCCTGCAATCGCCAGACGGAATCGAGCCCAGGTGACGCGCGCCGGCGGTGTCCGTAGAATAGAGCGGCAGAAGCGCCTGTAGCTCAGTTGGATAGAGTATCTGGCTTCGAACCAGGTGGTCGGGGGTTCGAGTCCCTCCGGGCGCGCCAACTTTTTGGGTTCTCTGGGGCGGCGATAATTGCAAGCGCCGTTTTTGGAACCGGCGCCGTCTTTGTGCCGGGGCGTCCTTTAAGGAGGGAGCGTATCGCCAGTCCGCTTCCGGGGTCGCCCTCACGGGGCGGGGTGGCGCTTACTGGCGATCCGCTTCAGGTCACGGTAACGGCACGCTGCCGTTGCGGAGCGTGCTAGTCGAGTAACATCGCCGAAAACTTCGGTCAGCTCCAAGGTTTTCCGATGTTAGAGGTTCCGTCTATCCTCTCAGGACGGTTCGTTTCCAGATTCCGATCTGCCCCAACGCAGGACTTCCACCTTTACACGGGCCAGGCCGGCGTGCAAGAAGCCAAGCTCCGTGGCGGCGCGCTTGGACAGGTCGAGCACGCGTCCGCGCGGTAACGGCCCTCGATCGTTTACGCGTACCTCGACGCTACGGTCGTTGCCAAGATTCGTCACCCGCAGAATGGAACCCAACGGATAGCGCGAGTGCACGGTCGCGGCGGTAAGGTCGTGCATGTTATAGCGTTCGCCGCTGGCAGTCTTCCGGCCGTGGAAGCGTTCTGCGTAGAACGACGCCGTGCCTACCGCCGTCTGATGCGCCGAAGCCAGGGAGCTAATTGCTTGTGCTCCAAAAAACATCAATAACAATAAAAACTTAAACTTTTTTGTTGACAAAGCCACGCGGGCCTCCTTCGGTTGGCGGAAAAGCCTCCGCGACCCCATGATAAGCAACAGATATGATTTGTCAAACTTCCCCCTCGTTCGCTTATTACCGGGGCCCTGGATCCGCGTCCAGCACGACGCTCCTCCTCGTGGCCCGCGAAGCCTCCTCGATGCCGTTCCGACGAGTTCATCAATACCTCTGAGGCACTTCCGGATCAGTGTGACGGGTACAGCCGGGAATGTTCATGGCATAATTATTGAAATGAGCAAACCATCGGCTGCCACTTTGGCTGCAATCAAGTCATCCGCTGACGACACCTTCCTTGCCATGGGGCGGCGGGTGATTGCGATTGAGGCCGAAGCGGTAGCGGCGCTTGAGGCGCGCATCGATATGCAATTCGCTCATGCCTGCCGCCTTTTGATGGAGTGTGCCGGACGCATCGTAGTGACCGGCATGGGCAAGTCAGGGCATGTGGGCGGCAAGATTGCGGCGACCCTGGCCAGCACGGGCAGTCCCGCCTTCTTCGTTCATCCGGGCGAAGCCTGCCATGGGGATCTGGGCATGATCACCGCCGCGGACGTCGTGCTGGCGCTATCGAATTCGGGCTGCACCGAAGAGTTACTGACTATCCTTCCTTTGATCAAGCGCTTGGGCGTCCCTCTGGTGGCCATTACCGGCAACCCAGGGTCCACGCTGGCCCGGGAGGCAGATGCCCACATCGATGCGAGCGTGAGGGTCGAGGCCTGCCCGCTCGGTCTGGCGCCAACCTCGAGTTCGACCGCGGCACTGGTTATCGGCGATGCCTTGGCGGTAGCGCTGCTGGAAGCGCGCGGGTTCACGCAGGAAGACTTCGCCTTGTCCCACCCCGGTGGCAGCCTTGGCCGGCGCCTGCTGCTGCGGGTTCGCGACGTCATGCATCAGGGCAATGAGATCCCGGTGGTTCCACCGACTGTTGCGGTCAGCGACGCCGTGTTGGAAATGACTGCCAAGAAACTGGGCATGACGGCGGTAGCCGATGCCGAAGCCCGGGTTTGCGGCATTTTCACGGATGGCGATTTGCGTCGCCTTTTTGAAAAGGCCCATGACATCCATGCCACGCCGATCGCCGACGTCATGACCCGGGGTTGCCGGACGCTGGGCCCCGATGTGCTTGCGGCGGAAGCCTTGCGCCTGATGCAAGAGCTGTCTATCAATGCCTTGCTGATCGTTGATTCGGAGCACCGCCTGCTGGGAGCCTTGAACATGCATGACCTGCTGCGCGCCGGAGTGATGTAGATACCTGTGAGCCGATTGAGCGCCTTTGCCGAGCCCTGCTTCTATGCACAGCCTTCCTCCACCTCTGCCACCCATCGCGCTTGATGTCGCTGCCGACGTGGTGGCGCGGGCCGCGAAGGTCCGGCTCGTGGTCTTCGATGTCGACGGGGTCCTGACCGATGGCAAACTCTTTTTCGACGAGCAGGGCAGGGAGTACAAGGCCTTCCATGCGCGGGATGGCCATGGCCTGAAGCTGTTGCGATCGACCGGGGTCGAGACCGCGGTGATTTCCGGGCGCAAGTCCGAGTCGGTGTCGCGGCGTATGGAAAACCTCGGGATTGATCGTGTCTTTCAGGGTATCGAGGACAAACTGCCGGTCTTGCAGGTTCTCTGTGCACAGCAGGCGCTGTCCCTCGATCAGGTGGCTTATGTCGGCGACGACTTGTTGGATCTCGCGGTCATGCGGAGAGTGGGGCTTGGCGTTGCCGTGGCCGATGCGCATTTCACGCTGCTTGGCATCGCGCACTGGCAGACGCGGCAAGCCGGCGGACACGGGGCGGCGCGCGAGGTTTGTGATCTCGTCATGTATGCGCAAGGGACTTTGCCTGGGGTCGTCGAGCGCTACGCATGAAGTTCCCGACGTCCGCGTCGCCGCGGAGCGTGTTGCTGTATGGGGTGCTGCTGCTGATCGTCGGCGGCACGGGCTGGCTGGCCCAGTGGTTGACGCCACCCGCTGAGCCGATCGAACCTAAGCCCAAGGGCACGGTCGACTATTATGCGGTAAACCTACTGCGCACCATTGCCGACGAAGCGGGGAAGACCAAGAATATCCTGTACGCCGAAAAGCTGACGCATTACGACAACGATGACCATTCGGAGCTGGAAAAGCCGGTGCTGACGATGTTCTCCGGAGACGGGCCGCCCTGGGTCGTACACGGGGAGCAGGGTACCGTGTCGTCTCGCGGCAGCGAGGTCTTTCTCAAGGGGCCTGTGCTGGTTCTGCGTGATGCCGACCGCAATGGACGCACGGTCCGGGCGGAAGCGTCCAACGTCAAGATCCTGCCCGACGAGGAGTATGGGGAAACGGACGATTTCGTGCAGATCGTAAGCCCCCCCGACGAGTTGTCAGGCGTCGGCATGCAGGCGCATTTCGGGAAGGCTTTAAAGGTGACGGTGCTGTCGTCGGTGCGGCGCAGGCACGATGTGGTCCGCGCGCCCGACACGCGGCCGCGACGCAAGGTGCGGCCGCAGCAGGCCGGGAAAAGAAAATAGGCTGAGCTTATGTTGACGATTCGGGTCTTGCGTCGTGTTTGTTGGATGCTGGGGGCAGGGTCGCTGGGGATGTCCCCGGCGCTGGCGTTGGACAGCGACTCCAGCCAGCCTATCTTCATCGAGGCCAATCAGGCGACGTTCGACGAGACGACCGGGGAGACCGTCTACATCGGCGATGTTCAGGCTACGCAGGGTAGTCTGGTCGTGAACTCCGATCAGATGACCGTCTACCAGAAGGATTCAAAGACTGACAAGGTCGTCGCGGTAGGCCGTCCGGTCCGCCTGAAACAGACGCCAGAGGGGGGCGGCGAGGAACTGAACGGGGTCTCCCAGCGCATGGAATACTTTCCGGAAACCGGCATTCTGATCCTGCTCGAGCGGGCCGTGGTGACCCAGGGCACGATGACGACTGAGAGCGATCGGATCGAGTACGACAGTGCGAAGGGCGTCGCTAAAGCGGGCAGCCCCGCATCCGCGAGCAAGCGCGTCCATGTGACGCTGCAGCCGAAAGACAAATAGCGTGAATGACCGATGACCGTACTGTCCGCCGTCAATCTGTGCAAGGATTACCACAAACGGAAGGTGGTGGACGGCGTCAGCCTCTCCATACAGTCCGGGGAGATTGTCGGTCTACTGGGTCCGAACGGCGCCGGCAAGACCACCAGCTTCTACATGATCGTCGGCCTGATCCGGCCGGACAGCGGCGGCATCGCGATCGATGAGGCAAACGTGACTCACCTGCCGATGCATGCCAGAGCCCGGCTCGGCATTGGTTATCTGCCGCAGGAACCGTCGATCTTTCGGCGACTGACCGTCCGTCAGAATCTGCGTGCGGTGCTCGAATTGCGCGACGAACTGACGAATGGCCAGCGAGAGTTGATCATCGAAGAATTGCTCGAGGAATTCGCCATCGGACACCTTCATGCGCAAAAGGCGATGGGACTCTCGGGTGGCGAGCGGCGACGTGTGGAGATCGCTCGCGCCTTGGCGTGCGAGCCGCGCTTCATGTTGCTCGACGAGCCCTTTGCCGGTGTTGACCCCATCTCGATCATCGACATCCAGAAAATCATCAATCACCTGAAGGATCGGGGTATCGGGATTCTGATCACCGAGCACAATGTGCGGGAGACCCTCGGAATTTGCGACCGCGCCTATATCCTGGCCGGTGGCCGTGTGATCGCTGAGGGGGACAGCGAGCAGATTGTCGCTAATCCCGAAGTGCGCCAGGTGTATCTGGGTGAAAATTTCTCAATGTAGGCGCGATGGCATGACGGCGAACTTTGACGGGTGGTGCTCAGGTGGGGCGAGGCGATGTCATCGCCCGATCCGGCGACGCGCCGAGAGCCTCGGGCAAGGTCGTCCAGCAGTAGATTTTTTCGCTCAGCGCGATTCGATTGCCCAATGAAACAAAGCCTCCAACTCCGTCTGGGCCAGCAGCTGGCGATGACGCCCCAGCTGCAACAGGCCATCAAGCTGCTGCAGTTGTCGACCCTCGAACTGCATCAGGAGATCCAGCAGGCTCTGGACTCCAACATGATGCTCGAGGCGGCAGAGGATGACGGTGCCTTCCCGGAGTCGTCCGACACCGTTCCCGTGGAGTCGGCCGCGACGGATTTTCAGGAGCTGCCTGACCTCGACAAAGCCTCCGACATTCCTCAGGAGTTGCCGATCGACTCCTCCTGGGACGAGGTCTATGAAGGACTGCAGTCGTATTCCAACTCGCTCCCCGACAATGATAGCGACGATTTCGTCTTCCAGCGGGCTCAGCCCCAGAGCTTGCGGGATCATCTTGGCTGGCAACTCGACATGCTGCCGTTGAGCGAGCGAGACCATGCCATCGGCCTTGCCATCGTCGATGCGGTCAACGATGAGGGTTACCTGAGCAGCCCGATCAACGACATCGTACAGTCTCTGCAGACGCAGTTGGACGGACTGGACCCGGAGGAAGTCACCGCGGTCCTGCACCTGGTTCAGAATCTCGATCCGGCGGGTGTGGCCGCAGCGGATCTGGCCGATTGCCTCGCCATCCAGCTCCGTCAGCTGCCCGAGGCCACACCGCATCGCAAAAAGGCCTTGGAGTTGGTCCAGCACTATCTCGAGGTGCTCGGCAAAAAGGATCTGGCGCGCCTGAAGCGCGTTCTGGACGTCAACGATGCCCAGTTGGCGGAAATCGTCGCGCTGATCCGCACGCTCGAGCCCAAACCAGGGCGCCTGGTGCAGACCGGGGAATCGCAGTATGTCGTTCCCGACGTATTCGTGTCGAAGATCGGATCGCAATGGGTGGTGAACCTGAACCCGGATATCGCGCCGAAGCTGCGGATCAACCCGTTCTACTCGGGCATGGTGCGCCGGGCCGACAGCAGCGCCGACAATGTCGCCATGAAAAATCACCTGCAGGAGGCACGCTGGTTCATCAAGAGTCTGCACAGTCGCAATGAGACCTTGCTGAAGGTCGCGCGCTCCATCGTCGAGCACCAGAAGGATTTTCTCGAGCAGGGACCCATGGCCATGAAGCCGTTGGTACTGCGGGATGTAGCCGAGGAGGTGGGTATGCACGAGTCGACGATCTCGCGGGTTACCACACAGAAGTACATGCACACCGCCAACGGCATATTCGAGTTCAAGTATTTTTTTTCCAGCCACGTGTCGACGAATGCTGGCGGCGAGTGTTCGGCGACGGCAATAAAGGCGCACCTGCGCGCCATCGTCGATGCCGAGAATCCCGAAAAGCCCCTGAGCGATCACGCCATAGCGGATATCTTCAAGCAAAAGGGTATCAACGTGGCACGCCGCACGATCGCCAAGTACCGGGAGGCGCTGGCCATACCGCCTTCCAACGAGCGCAGGCAGGTGATCTGAATGCCTGCCAACTCCACGACACCTTAAGGAAGACAGCCATGCAAATCAGTATTACCGGCCACCACGTGAATCTTACCGATGCGTTGCGCACTTACGTGTCCGAAAAGCTCAGCCGCATCGAGCGTCATTTCGATCACGTGATCGACGTGCATGTCGTTCTGACCGTCGAGAAGCTGGAGCAGAAAGCCGAAGCAACCGTGCAACTCAACGGTGCGAAGATCCATGCCGAGGATGTGCAGGAGGACCTCTACGCGGCGATCGATGGCTTGATCGACAAGCTGGATCGTCAGGTGCTGCGCCATAAGGAAAAGACTCAGCTGGTCAATCGGGGCTGATTCGAAGACGGCTTCGAATAACGGTACAGTCGGCCGCTCAGGTGGTGCCGTGGCCGACTGCGCGACCTACCCAGGGGGGGATGACATGAAGCTGGTGGTTGTCAGTGGACTCTCCGGTTCCGGCAAGAGCGTTGCGCTGGAAACGCTGGAGGACTGCGGCTTCTACTGCATCGACAATCTGCCCGTCACGCTGCTGGAGTCCTTCCTTACGCAGGCGGTGGCATCTTCACAGGACGCCTTCCGGCGCACGGCGATCAGTATCGATGCCCGCAGTCAGCAGGTCAGCCTCGACCAGTTTCCGGGCAGTCTGGAACTGGCCAGACAGCTCGGCATCGATGCCCGGGTTTTATTTCTCAAGGCGGAGGACGGCGCCTTGCTGAAGCGCTTCAGCGAAACGCGCCGCAAGCATCCGCTGACGGGGTCGGGACTGCCTCTCGGGGAGGCGATCGTGTTCGAGCGGGAATTGCTCGAGCCGGTGTCCTGTCGTGCGGATGTCGTGATCGACACGACGCACACGAACGTACGGCAATTGCGGGAACTGGTGCGGGCGCGCTTCGATACCGACCGGAAGCCGCTCATGTCACTCTATTTCCTGTCTTTTGGTTTCAAACATGGCGTACCGCTCGACGCGGACTTCCTGTTCGACGTGCGCTGCCTGCCCAATCCTTACTGGGAGCCCACGTTGCGTGCCATGACAGGCAAGGATGTTGCCGTGGCCGAGTTTCTATCGAACAGCAGCGACGTGAGCGGGTATCTCGACGATCTGACGGGGTTTCTGAGCCGGTGGATACCCCGTTTCCAGGCAGAAAACCGGAGTTATCTGACGATCGCCATCGGCTGTACGGGGGGGCAGCACCGTTCCGTCTACGTTGCCGAAACGCTGGCCCGCCGCTTCGAATCCAGCGCCTGGGATGTGCTGGTCAGGCATCGCGAGGTTGGCGATACGCAGGTCCTGTAACGTCGCCGGCTGCCGTGCAGCGGTTGCAAAAGACGAACCCTTCCGGTCAATCGGTCCGTGCCCCGAAGTCCAGCGACTCGGGCATTTCTGGTATTCTAGCGGGGCTCGTCACGTATCTCTCATAACTCAGGCCTGGACCGATGACCAAAGAAAGGACGATGAATCTTCCGTCGGCCGACGACGTGGGCGAACCCGGATACAACCTGTCGCTGGGTGCGATCCTGATCGAGACGGGCCGTCTTTCGCCCGAGGATCTCGACCGCATTCGGGACGTTCAGGAGGACCAGGGGCTCGAATTCGGCGAGGCCGGCATCGCGATTGGGGTGCTGACGCCCGAAGATATCCAGTACGCGCTGGCGAGGCAATTCAATTACCCCTATCTCGCGCGCGAATCCAGCTTATTGTCACCCGAACTGGTCGCGGCCTTCGAACCGTACGGCCAGCGAGCCGAAGCCTTGCGCGCACTTCGCAGCCACATCATGCTGCGGTGGTTCACCGGCGAGCCGGGTCACCGGGCGCTGGTCATCGTCAGTCCCGCCCGCGGTGAGGGACGGAGCGTGCTCGCTGCGAATCTGGCGATTGTCTTTTGCCAAGTAGGCGAGAAAACCCTGTTGATCGACGCGGACATGCGTCATCCGCGCCAGCATGACCTCTTTCAACTCGATCCGTCGGTCGGATTGTCCTCGGTGTTGTCGGGGCGCGCTTCATGGAACGACGCTATCCGCCACATACCTGATCTGGTCGACCTGTGGGTCCTGCCGGCCGGTCCCAAGCCCCCCAATCCTCAAGAACTGCTGGCCCGCGGCGCCTTCAACAAGCGCATCAACGAACTGCGTGAAGATTACGATGTGATCATACTCGACACTCCGGAGGCCGAGGGCATCGCCGACGTGCATATCGTCGCAGCGGCGGCCGGAGCGGCTCTGGTCATCGCCAAGAAGGGCAAGACCAGTTTGTCGGGCGTTGGCAACGTCGCTGAAACGCTGCGCCAGGTGGGGGTCAACGTGCTCGGGTCCGTGCTGATCGACGCTTGATCGGGTGTTTTCCCGCGGGTAGTCCTGCACGTGGCGACATGAGCGCTTCAATGGAGCAACGGCGCTGGCTGGACAGCCCGTCTTGGCCCTACCTGCTGGTTTTTTTGTGCGTCGCGGCACTCTACCTACCGGTCTACATCGGCCTCGCCCAGGACGTGTGGCCAATAGAGGACGATTTTCACGGCCCGATCATTCTTGCCGTTTGCCTGTGGTTGGCATGGCAGCGCCGGCGTGATTTCTCCTCGGCCCCAGCTGATGACCCTGCCGGACGTGTGATTGGCTGGGTGGCGCTCGTTGTCGGTCTGATGTTCTATGCCCTCGGCCGCTCGCAGGACATCTACATGCTGAGCCTGGGGTCGCAGTTGCTGGTGTTTCCCGGCGCGATACTGGCGATCCGTGGCTGGCCGTCGTTGCGTCCGGTCTGGTTCCCTGTCTTCTTTCTCCTATTCCTGATTCCGCTCCCGGACTTTGTCATCAGCGGACTAACCGGCCCGTTGAAGCAATTGGTCTCGGTGATCGCGGAGAATCTGCTCTACGCCGTTGGATATCCGATCGCGCGCAGCGGAGTGATCCTCAGCGTCGGACCCTACGAGTTGCTCGTGGCCGATGCCTGCTCCGGTTTGAATTCCATCTTTACGCTGGTAGCGCTGACGGCGCTTTACCTGTACCTGATGCGTTACCGCAGTCTGTCCTACAACTTGATGCTGCTAGCCTGCGCCGTGCCGATCGCGATTGCCGCCAACGTGGTCCGTGTGGTCGTGCTGGTCCTCGTGACTTATCACTTTGGCGACGAGGCCGGGCAGGGTTTCGTGCATTCCTTTGCCGGTCTGTTGTTGTTCGCCGTTGCGTTGAGCTTGGTGATGGCCCTGGACGGTGTGCTGATGCCGGTGGCGCGGCGCTTGGGTCTCAACCTTGGCCAAACGGCATGATGTCTGGTCCGCGCACCCGAGCCGTGGTCGTCGCGCTGCTGATGATCGCCAGCGTCGCGGCCGCGTCGGCGCTGCGACCGAGAGCAATCCCGGCCGTCAACGCGATCGATCTGGTCGCCACCATTCCTGCGGCCTTCGGCGACTGGCGCGAGGATCCCAGCATTTTGCCGGTCGTGCCCGAGCCCAACGCGCAGGCCGAGTTGGAGCGGATTTATTCGCAAACGATCGCGCGCTCTTACGTCGCGTCCGACGGCCGGCAGGTGATGCTGTCGATCGCTTACGGCGCGGCCCAAAGCGATAGCCTGCGTCTGCATGAACCCAAGGTCTGTTATCGGGCTCAGGGCTTCGCAGTTGTCGAGCCGTTCAAGGCGACGCTGAAGACCCTGGCCGGGGATCTGCCGGTCATGCGCTTCGTTGCCCGGAAGTCTCTCCGCAACGAGCCCGTGACGTACTGGATGGTCATTGGTGGGCGGCTGGTCCAGTCCGGCTGGGACGCGAAGCTGGTCCGGCTGCACTTTGCGCTGTCCGGAGTCGTGCCGGACGGCTTCCTGGTGCGAGTTTCGAGTATCGACAACGACAACGACAGTGCCTTCGAAATTGAGCGAGGCTTCGTCGACGACTTGCTGAAGGCGCTCGACGGCGCGGCGCGAGCTCGAATTTTCGGTCAGCCTGCCGGTTGAGTTCCCCGAAGCGGGTGCGGTTTTCGTTCCCGTTCGGGTGGGCGCGACCGCGCTGGCAATCAGGCCGAGGGTGTTGGCCGATCCGATGCCGGAATGCTGCGTCCGAGCAGTGTGTCCCGCTGTGGATCGGTGCCGGTGATCTCCACGGTCATAATCCGGCTCCCGGCTGTCGGCGGTGGAAATGTTTCGACTCCCACCCGCAGGTAGTTCGGCGAATAACCAGACAGGCTCCGGATTTCATCGGCGCCCGCCGTCTTGAGGTCACCCTCGATCAACACCTCCACGCGCTGCCCGACGCAGCGTGCCTGAAAGGCACGGCGCGCCTCCATCGCCGCCTCGCGCAGGCTCAGGGCCCGTGCCTTCTTTGTTTCCGGGGGGACGGCGCCAGGCAACTCGGCAGCCTTGGTGCCCTCGCGCGGCGAGTAGGGGAAGATGTGCACGTGGCCGAAGCCGCAGTCGCGGATGAAGGCCAGGCTTGCCTCCCATTCCTGATCGGTTTCGCCGGGAAAGCCCACGATAACATCGGTCGTGATGTTGAGCTCCGGAATGGCCGCGCGCGCCTGGTCGACAAGCTGCCGGTAGTCCCTGGTTTTGCAGCGGCGAGCCATGCGACGCAGCGTCGCGTCGCAGCCGCTCTGCAGTGGCAGGTGCAGGTGCGGCATCAGTCGTGGGCTGCGCCACAATTCAAGGAAGCCCTCGGGCAAATCCCAGGGCTCGATCGAGCCGAAGCGAAGTCGCGGGATCGCAGTCCGGTCCAGCACCGTGCGCACGAGTTGGTCCAAACCTTGACCGAGGTCGCTGCCGTAGCCACCGAGATGGACTCCCGTCAGTACGACCTCCTCCACTCCGCTTGCGTGCAGCGTATTGATCTCGTCGACCACGTCGGCGGGTGGCCGGCTGCGTTCCGCGCCGCGCGCGACCGTGACGATGCAAAAGGTGCAGCGGTAGCGGCAGCCGTCCTGCACCTTGACGAAGGCGCGGTGGCGGTTGACCGGCAAGAGCAGCGAACCCTGGTCCGGATCGGCAGCCATGGCCGGCATCGTGGCGACGGCCAGCTCCTGCTCTACCCGCTCCAGCAGCCGATCCTTCTCGCTATTGGCGACCACGAGATCGACACCCAGGGCCGCCGCTGCCGACGGGCTCAGCGTCGCGTAGCACCCGCTCAGGACGAGCTTGGCTGCAGGGTGCTCGCGGTGGATCCGGCGCAGCAGGCTGCGTGACTTGCGCACCGCTTCCTGGGTGACGGCGCAGGAGTTCAGAACGACCAGTTCGGGATCCTCGGATGGCGGCACGACCTGATGTCCCGCCGCGCGAAACTCTCGGGACCACCGCTCGATTTCCGCTTCGTTGACGCGACAGCCGAGTGTCTGCAGGGCGACTCGCATGCGCGTGGATCAGGTCCGGTGGTTCGCTATCCGATGGGGCAAGGTTTCACGCCAGTGCCGTCCGGAGCCGGTCGACGGCCTTTTCGAGATTCCCCATGCTGGTTGCGATGGACAGGCGCATGTGTCCCGGCGCGCCAAAGGCCGAGCCCGGCACGGCTGCCACGCCGGCCTGCTCGATCAGGTACTCCGCCAGTTGGAGATCATCGGCAATCGCCGGCATCCGGTCGATGACGCCCTGGAAACTCGGCAGCACGTAGAAGGTGCCGTCGGTCCCCAGGCAGTCGACGCCCGGGATCTGGTTCAGCGAGCTGACGACGAAGTCGTGGCGCAGTTTGAAGGCCGACACCATGGTTTCTATAAAGCTTTGGTCGCCGTTCAGCGCGGCTTCGGCCGCGACCTGTGAGATCGATGTCGGGTTCGATGTGCTCTGCGACTGGATATTCGTCATCGCCTCGATCAGGGGCTTCGGTCCAGCCGCATAGCCGATGCGCCAGCCGGTCATCGAATAGGCCTTGGACACGCCATTCAGGACCATGGTCCTGTCGGCCAGCGCCGGGCAGACATTCAGGATGTTCTTGAATGGGCCGCGACTCCACAGGATGTGCTCGTACATGTCGTCGGTTGCGATGACCACCTGCGGATGGCGAAGCAGGACGTCGGCCAGGGCCTTCAGTTCGCTCTCGCTGTAGTTCATGCCGGTCGGATTCGACGGGCTGTTGATCACGAACAGGCGGGTGCGCGGGGTCAGCGCACTCTCAAGCTGGTTCGCGGTGATCTTGAAATGTTGCTCCTGTCCGGCCGTGACGATCACCGGCGTGGCGCCTGCCAGCATGACCATGTCGGGGTAAGATACCCAGTAGGGTGCCGGGATAACCACTTCGTCGCCGGGGTTCAGCAGCGCTTGCGCGAGGTTGTAGAAGCTCTGCTTGCCGCCGCACGACACGAGGATCTGGTTCGTCGGGTATTCGAGCGCGTTTTCGCGGCTGAACTTGGCGGCGATGGCCTTCTTGAGGCCCGCCGTGCCGTCGACCGCGGTGTATTTGGTGAAGCCGTCGCGTATGGCCTTGATCGCCGCTTCCTTGATGTGCTCCGGCGTGTCGAAGTCCGGCTCGCCGGCGCCTAGGCCGACGATGTCCTTGCCGGCGGCCTTCATGGCGGCGGCGCGTGCGGTGACGGCGAGTGTCGGGGAGGGCTTGATGGCTTGAACGCGATCGGAAAGACGGATGCTCATGGGGTAGGCTCGAAGCTGGAAGTCAGACAGTTGAACAAAGCGCCCGCCCGGATGGGCGGAATGGAAAGCCTTGCGTAGCGAGGGGGACCGCGTCGCGGTGATGCCCGATACGAAACACAATCGAAACAGGGATTTCCACAGCCGGCTTTGTCTCGCGATGCGGCTGAAACCTTGAAAAAGCCAGATATGATAACCGATCACACCAGCAATCTGTATCCGCTGAAAGACAAGAAGCTGCGCCTTAACAGCAGCTTCGCGCCTGCGGGCGATCAGCCCGAGGCCATTCGGCGGCTCGTGGAGGGGCTCGCCGACGGGGAAGTCCACCAGACCTTGCTGGGTGTCACCGGGTCAGGCAAGACCTTCACGATGGCCAATGTCATCGCGGCAGTGCAGCGCCCGGCGCTGATTCTGGCGCCGAACAAGACCCTGGCAGCGCAGTTGTACGGTGAGATGAAAGAGTTTTTTCCGGAGAACTCCGTCGAGTACTTCGTCTCGTATTACGACTATTACCAGCCCGAAGCTTACGTGCCGTCGTCCGACACCTATATCGAGAAGGACGCGTCGCTCAATGAGCACATCGAGCAGATGCGGCTGTCCGCGACCAAGGCACTGCTGGAACGACGCGACACGGTCATCGTGGCGACCGTCTCGGCCATCTATGGCCTCGGCGAACCGGCCTCGTATTTTGCGATGGTCTTGCACCTGGTCCGCGGCGACATGATCAGCCAGCGCCAGATGTTGATGCGCCTCGCCGAGCTGCAATACACCCGCAACGAGACCGAGTTGCGACGCGGTACGTTCCGTGTGCGAGGCGACGTGATCGACATCCACCCGGCGGAAAGCGAGAAGGAAGCCCTGCGGGTCGAGTTGTTCGATGACGAGATCGAGCGCCTGTCGCTGTTCGATCCACTAACGGGGGAGGTGCTGAGCCGTATTGCCCGCTATACGGTCTACCCGAAGACCCATTACGTCACGCCGCGCGAGAAGATCGTCGCCGCCGTCGAGGAGATCAAGGTCGAGCTGAAGGAGCGACTCGAACAGCTTTATTCACTGAACAAGCTCGTCGAGGCGCAGCGACTCGAGCAACGGACGCTGTTCGATATCGAGATCATGCTGGAGGTCGGCTATTGTCCCGGCATCGAGAACTACTCCCGGTACCTTTCGGGTCGGGCAGCGGGAGACTCGCCGCCGACGCTGTTCGATTACCTGCCGCCCGATGCGCTGCTGTTCATCGACGAAAGCCACGTGACGATCCCGCAGATCGGCGCGATGTTCCGCGGCGACCGCTCCCGGAAGGAAACGCTGGTCGAATACGGTTTTCGCCTGCCGTCGGCGCTGGACAACCGGCCGCTGCGATTCGAGGAGTTTGAACTGCGGTCGCCGCAGCGCATCTACATCTCGGCCACGCCGGGTCCCTATGAGCAGACACACTCGGGCGTCGTGGTCGAGCAGGTCGTGCGGCCGACGGGTCTGGTGGATCCCGAGGTCGAGGTGCGGCCGGCTACGACGCAGGTCGATGATCTGCTGTCCGAGGTTCGTGAACGCGTCGGGCGGAAGGAGCGCGTGCTGGTGACGACGCTGACCAAGCGCATGGCCGAAGACCTGACCGAATATCTGCTCGAACATGGCGTTGCCGTGCGTTATCTGCATTCCGACATCGACACGGTGGAGCGGGTCGAGATCATTCGCGACCTGCGCCTCGGCGTTTTCGATGTGCTGGTCGGCATCAACCTGCTGCGCGAGGGGCTGGATATTCCGGAGGTTTCGCTGGTCGCGATACTGGATGCAGACAAGGAGGGCTTTCTGCGCTCGACCGTATCGCTCATTCAGACGATTGGCCGGGCCGCGCGCAACCTGACCGGCAAGGCGATCCTCTATGCCGATCGGATGACGGGATCCATGGAGCGGGCCATCGACGAAACCGAACGGCGTCGGTGCAAGCAACGCAGCTACAACGAATTACATGGGCTGACCCCGCGCGGCATCAGCAAGGCGGTTACCGATATCCTGGAGGTGCCGATCCCGGGCGTCGGGTTTGCGCGGAACAGCAAGCCCGGCCGCAAGCGCGTGGCGGAGACCCCGGCGGAATACGCGCCGATGGCGCCCAAGGATGCGGCACGGCTGATCAAACAACTCGAGGACAAGATGTACGCCCACGCCCGCGATCTGGAGTTCGAGGAAGCGGCGCGCCTGCGCGACCAGATCCAGCAGATCCGATCGGTGTCCTTCGAAGCTTGAAACAGGTCCCGATAGGCCGGGTCGCTCTCCGGATGAGAACTCAGCCGCCATCGGTTAGCCAGGCCTGCCAGAACGGCGCGGCCGCTTCACCAAGGCGAGGGGCCTTGACGGCGCCTTCCGCCCTCATTGCCGCCGGATCCAGGCCGCCCTGGGACAGTTCGCAGGCATGGCCGATATACCAGCGCTCGAGGCCGGCGCGGGTGACTTCCGGGTGGAATTGCAGCGCCAGCGTCCGCTTGCCCCAGGCAAAGGCTTGGTTCTGGTACAGGGTGCTTGCGGCGAGGTGCGTCGCCCCGTCCGGCAGATCAAAGGTATCGCCGTGCCAATGCAGCACCTCGACGCCGTCGGCGATGAGATCCGCCAGGGGAGAAGCAGCGGTGAGGTCGGACCCGGGATGGAGCGTCGACCAGCCGATTTCCTTGCCCCGTGCCCCGGGATAGACGCGGCCGCCGAGTGCTGCGGCAATCAGTTGTGCGCCGAGACAAATGCCCAGCGTGGGGCGGTCGGCCGCTAGGCGTCGCTCCAGCAGTCGCAGTTCATCGGCAAGAAACGGGTAGGCGCGGTTTTCGTAAACCCCGATCGGGCCGCCCAGCACGATCAAAAGGTCTGGGTCCGCCGCATCGGAAGAGGCCAGATCGTCGAGGCCGGCTTCCCGATACTCCATGGTGAAGCCCGCAGCGGCGAGCGCGGGCGCCAGATTGCCGAGGTCTTCGAAGGGGACGTGGCGAATGACATGGGCTGTTTTCATCGGGATGTGGTCGGTGAGCGAGTGGGATTCGGTACATTTAACATGATTTTTCGCGCCACGGTCCTGCGGAAGGGCGGAAGCAAGGTGGCTGCCCCCCCGCATCTCGATGGGCTTGACCCGAGGTCCGAATTCCCGGTAAGATGCGCTCTTGCCCTGTCACGGGCAGTGCAGGCGCGTAGCTCAGTTGGTTAGAGCACCACCTTGACATGGTGGGGGTCGTTGGTTCGAGTCCAATCGCGCCTACCAAATGGCTGCAGGAAACAGGCATCGCTCGGCGATGCTTTTTTGTTTCTCGCGGCATGAATTCTCATCACACCTCAGGCTAGAGCGGATCATGCCCGTCATCACGCTGCCGGACGGTTCCCGCCGGGAATTCCCCGGGGCCATCAGTGTCATGCAGGTCGCCGAATCGATCGGTGCGGGACTGGCCCGGGCTGCACTCGCCGGCCGGGTTGATGGCCGTTTGGTCGATACCTCGCACCTCATCGAACATGACGCTGAGGTGGCGATCATCACGGCCAAGCAGCCGGAAGGTCTGGAGATCATCCGTCATTCGACGGCGCATCTCCTTGCCGAGGCGGTCAAGTCGCTGTATCCGTCGGCTCAGGTCACGATCGGTCCGGTGGTCGAGGACGGATTCTATTACGATTTCTCGTTTGAACGTCCATTCACGCCCGAAGACCTCGAGGCGATCGAGCGGAAGATGGCGGAGTTGGCAGCCGCCGCGCTGCCGGTCACGCGCTCGGTCATGCCCAGGGACGACGCGGTCGAGTACTTCAGCGGGCTGGGTGAGCGCTATAAGGCGGAGATCATCCGGGAGATCCCGGCAGGGGAAGTCATCTCGCTGTACGCCCAGGGTGACTTCGTCGATCTGTGCCGCGGTCCGCACGTGCCGCACACGGGTCACCTGAAGGCGTTCAAGCTGATGCGGGTCGCCGGCGCCTATTGGCGCGGCGATTCCCGGAACGAGATGCTGCAGCGCATCTACGGTACGGCATGGTCGGACAAGAAAAGTCTCGACGAATACCTGCATCGGCTGGAAGAGGCCGAGAAGCGCGATCACCGCAAGCTCGGCAAGCAGTTGGGGCTGTTTCATCTCCAGGAAGAGGCGCCCGGCATGGTGTTCTGGCACCCGAACGGCTGGACGCTGTGGCAGACGGTGGAACAGTACATGCGCGACGTGTTTCGCGACAACGGCTACCAGGAGATTCGGACGCCGCAGGTGGTGTCGCGCAGTCTCTGGGAAAAGTCGGGTCACTGGGACAAATTCGCCGACGAGATGTTCACGACCCAGGCGGATGAGCGCGACTATGCGATCAAGCCGATGAACTGCCCGTGCCACGTGCAGGTCTACAACCAGGGTTTGAAGAGCTACCGCGACCTGCCGCTGCGACTGGCCGAGTTCGGCTCCTGTCACCGCAACGAATTGTCCGGCGTGTTGCATGGCGTCATGCGGCTGCGCTCGTTCACGCAAGACGATGCCCATATCTTCTGCTCGGACGACCAGATTCAGCCGGAAGTGTCGCTGTTCATCGACCTGCTGTTCCGCGTCTATGCGGACTTCGGTTTCGATCAGGTGCTGATCAAGCTGTCGACGCGCCCGGAAAAGCGGGTGGGCTCCGACAAAGTGTGGGACAAGGCCGAGGCGGCCCTGGCGCAGGCGCTCGATGCCAAAGGTCTCGAGTGGCAGCTACAGCCGGGTGAGGGCGCGTTCTACGGGCCAAAGATCGAGTTCTCGCTCAAGGACTGCCTCGGGCGGATCTGGCAATGCGGCACGATACAGGTGGACTTCTCGATGCCGGAGCGTCTGGGTGCCGTCTACGTGGCCGAGGACAGCTCGCGCCGTACGCCGGTGATGCTGCATCGGGCGATCCTCGGTTCGATGGAACGCTTCCTCGGAATCTTGATCGAGCATCATGCGGGTTTCTTCCCCTTCTGGCTCGCGCCGGTGCAGGCGGTAGTCATGAATATCACCGACCGCCAAGCCGATTATGCGCGCCGCGTGGTCGAATCGCTGGCAGTTCAAGGCTTTCGGGTCCGGGTGGACTTGAGAAATGAGAAGATCGGCTTTAAAATCCGCGATCACTCGATGCAACGGGTCCCGTATTTGCTTGTCGTCGGGCCCAAAGAGGAAGAGTCTGAAACGGTCTCCGTCCGCACTCAGAATGGCGCTGATCTCGGTGCCTTGGTCTTGAGCGACTTGGCTGAACGGTTCAGAAAAGAGGCGGCCGACAAACACGGACCGTCCGGAGAATGACAGCGCTGGAGGAATAAGTATCACTGCCCACGATAAAAAGGATCCGCGCCTTAACGAACAGATCACGGCGCCGATGGTGCGTCTGATCGATGCGGAAGGCAATCAGGCCGGTGTCGTGCCGGTACGGCAGGCCCAGCAGATTGCCTACGATGCTGAGTTGGATCTGGTCGAAATTTCCCCCACCGCAGACCCTCCGGTTTGCCGGGTCATGGATTTCGGGAAATTCCGTTTCGAGCAGAACAAGAAGCTGGCGGCGGCGAAGAAAAAGCAGAAGCTGATTCACGTCAAGGAAGTCAAGTTCCGTCCCGGAACGGACGAAGGCGACTATCAGATCAAGCTTCGGAACCTGACCCGGTTCCTGACCGAGGGTGACAAGGCCAAGGTGACCTGCCGCTTCCGCGGTCGGGAATTGGCCCATCGCGAGTTGGGAATGGAGTTGCTGCAACGGGTCGAGAACGACCTGGTGGAATACGCAACTGTCGAGCAGCATCCGAAGATGGAAGGGAAGCAGATGATCATGACGCTGGCGCCGAAAAAGAAAAAGTAAGCTACCGAAAACGATTGAGAGACCGATCATGCCCAAAATGAAGACGAATCGCGGCGCGGCGAAGCGTTTCAAGCGGACTGCCTCCGGCAGTTTCAAATGCAACCATTCGCACCGTCGGCACATCCTGACCAAGAAGACGACCAAGCGGAAGCGCCAGTTGCGGAAGGCGTATACGATTCACGCTTCCGACAGCAAGTCTGCAGCCCGTCTCCTGCCGTACAGTTGACCCGTTATTTTCGAAGCGAATTTCTGAGGAGGCGGTATGCCTAGAGTCAAGCGCGGAGTCACCGCGAGAGCCAGACACAAGAAGGTCCTGAAGGCGGCCAAGGGTTACTATGGTGCCCGCAGCCGCGTTTATCGCGTCGCCAAACAGGCGGTCATCAAGGCCGGTCAATACGCGTATCGCGACCGCCGTCAGCGCAAGCGGCAGTTCCGTGCTCTGTGGATCACCCGCATCAACGCCGCCGCGCGTGAATGCGGACTGTCGTACAGCCGTTTCATGGATGGCTTGAAGAAGGCTTCAGTCGACATGGACCGCAAAGTGCTGGCTGACATCGCCGTGCACGACAAGACCGCCTTCGCGGAGCTGGCGCGCATCGCCCAAGGCTGACCGTCCTTTCTTTCTCGCGCAGCGGGTGAACGTATTGACGTTCGCCCCGTGCGCTCTTCCTTCTCGATTCAACCAGACCCCCAGAGAGCAGGGCGGTGCATCCATCCCTCGATGATCTCTACCTGCAGGCCCGGCAGTCGCTGGAGTCGGCCGAATCCCTAGGCACACTGGAGCAGATCCGGGTTCAGTACCTCGGCAAGAAGGGGCTGCTGACCGAGCGTCTGAAGGGCCTGGGTCAGGCGACCGACGCCGAGCGGCGCGATCTGGGACGGCAGTTGAACGAAATCCGCGACCGCCTGCAGAGCGACCTGGAGAACGCCCGCGAGGCGCTCGAGCAGCGTGAACTCGCAGCGCGGCTTCGCAGCGAGCGGATCGATGTGTCTCTGCCCGGCCGGGGCAGCGAGACGGGTGGTCTGCACCCGGTCACGTTGACGATGCGGCGGATCTCCCGGCTTTTCCGTAGTGTGGGCTTCGAGATCCATGAGGGGCCGGAGGTCGAGGACGATTATCACAACTTCGAGGCCCTCAATATCCCCGCGCATCACCCGGCGCGGGCGATGCACGATACCTTTTACTTCGATGCGCACACGTTGCTGCGCACCCACACGTCGCCGGTGCAGATACGTGTGATGGAGTCGAACCAGCCGCCGTTGCGTGTGATCGCGCCGGGGCGCGTCTATCGCTGCGACTCGGATCTGACCCACACGCCGATGTTTCATCAGGTCGAGGGGTTCTGGGTCGACGAACAGACCAGTTTTGCCGACCTCAAGGGAATTCTGTACGAGTTCCTGAGCCTGTTTTTCGAGCGGCAGATCGCCATACGGTTCCGCCCGTCCTACTTTCCCTTCACCGAGCCCTCGGCCGAGGTCGATATCGGCTGCGTCATGTGCGATGGCGCCGGTTGCCGCGTCTGCGGCGAGAGCGGCTGGCTGGAGGTCATGGGTTGCGGGATGATCCATCCCCGGGTGTTCGACTTCGTCGGCATCGATCACGAGCGTTATACCGGCTTCGCCTTTGGGCTGGGTGTCGAGCGTCTGGCCATGCTGCGTTACGGGATCAACGACCTGCGCCTGTTCTTCGAGAACGATCTGAGGTTCCTTCGACAGTTTCCGCCGTTCTAGCGGCGTTGCCAGCAGTTTTCGGACGGTATCATGCGACTCAGTGAACGGTGGCTCAGGACCTATGTAGACCCCGCGGCGGACAGTGGCCAACTGGTGCACCAGTTGACCATGGCCGGTCTGGAAGTCGACAGCGCAGTCCGGGCTGCGCCGGCGTTTTCCGGCGTCGTCGTCGCGGAAGTCGAAGCGATTGCACCGCACCCGCAAGCGGACCGACTCAAAGTTTGCCAGGTCGGCATCGGTGCGGCTCAGCCGCTGCAGATCGTCTGTGGTGCGCCGAATGTGGCGGTGGGGATGCGAGCACCCTTGGCTGTCGAAGGTGCCCGGTTACCGGGTGGCATGGCGATCGGCCGGTCGAAGCTGCGCGGTGTCGAATCGCAGGGCATGCTCTGCTCGGCCAAGGAACTGGGACTGGAGGATAGTGCGTCAGGCCTGTTGCCACTCCCCGTCGATGCCCCAGTCGGCCAGGATTTCCGTGAGTACCTGGACCTCGACGATCAGATCCTGGAAGTCGACCTGACCCCAAACCGTGCCGACTGCCTCAGCGTGGAAGGCATTGCGCGCGAGGTTGCCGTGCTTTTCGGGCAGGCGGTGCCGGACCCGGTGCCGCCATCCGTCGTGGTCGTCGGCAGCGACGTCTTTCCGGTTGCCGTGACGGCGCCGGAAGCCTGCCCCCGTTATCTCGGCCGGATCATCCGGAACATTCGTGGCGGCGCCGTCACGCCGCTATGGATGAAGGAGCGCTTGCGCCGTTGTGGCGTAAGATCGCTGGATCCCGTCGTCGACGTAACCAACTATGTCCTGCTGGAACTCGGGCAGCCGCTGCACGCCTTCGATCTGGCCAGACTGAAGGGCGGGATCGAGGTCCGCTTTGCGCGCGCCGGAGACCGTCTGACCTTGCTTAACGACCAGACCGTCGAGCCCGATCCGGATACGCTGGTGATTGCCGACCGCGAGCGACCGCTGGCCCTGGCCGGCATCATGGGCGGTCGCGATTCCGCCGTGACGGCCGAGACGCGCGACCTGTTCGTAGAGTGTGCCTTCTTTGCACCGACGGCGATCAGCGGGCGGGCGCGCCGCTATGGCTTGGCGACGGAATCCTCGCATCGCTTCGAGCGCGGCGTCGATCCCGAACTCCAGCTGCGGGCGATTGAGCGTTGCACGCAGTTGATCGTCGAGCTGGTCGGCGGCGAGCCCGGTCCGGTGTTCGACGTTAGTGAACCCGGCAGTTTGCCGGTGCGCGACGAGATCGTCCTGCGTGCCGATCGAGTCGAAAAGGTGCTCGGGCTTGCGATCGACGAGGATCTGGTCGAGAGCATCCTGCGACGCCTGTCGATGCAGGTGTCGAGTCTGAGCGGCGGCTGGCGCGTTCGTCCTCCCAGTTTCCGCTTCGATATCACCCGAGAGATCGATCTGATCGAAGAAGTGGGGCGGGTCTACGGCTACGACCGCATCCCGCAGCGGGCGCCCATGCTGCCGGCCGCGATGCAGCCAGCCACCGAACACCGGCTCGACGCCGACCGGTTTCGGGATGCGCTCGTCGACCGCGGATATCAGGAAGCGATCACTTACAGTTTTGTGGAGCCGACGCTGCTGCAGCGTCTGGAGCCGGACGTTCCGTCACTGGCGGTCAAGAACCCCATCTCCGCCGAAATGGCCGTGATGCGGACGACTCTGTGGGCGGGCTTGCTCGATGCCGCGCTGAAGAATCAGGCACGCCAGGAATCGCGCGTGAGGCTATTCGAGGTCGGCACGAAGTTCATCAACGCCCCTGAGGGCTTGCGGCAACCGAACGTCCTGGCCGGTCTGGCGATGGGGCCGCGACGGCCAGAGCAATGGTCCGAGGCGGCAGGCGAAATCGACTTCTTCGACATCAAGGGTGACATCGAGGCGATGTTCGTCCTTTCCGGCCGTGCCAAGGAGCTGAGCTTCGTCACGGCCGAACATCCGGCACTGCACCCCGGGCAGACGGCTGCGATTCTGATTGCGGGTCAGCGTGCCGGTTGTCTGGGGATGCTACACCCGGCGTTGCAGAAATCGCTCGGGTTTGGGCAGAACGTCTTCCTCTTCGAACTCGAACTGGCTGAGAGTCTGGGGCGTCGGGTACCGCGTTTCACGCCACTGTCGAAATTCCCTCGCGTCCGCCGTGATCTGGCCGTCGTCGTCGATGAGGCTATCACAAGCGCAGACGTGGTGGCTTGTGTGCGGGTCGCCGGGGAAGATCTCATCCGCCACGTCGTGCTGTTCGACGTGTATCAGGGCACCGGCATAGCGGCCGGGAAGAAGAGCATCGCGTTCGGCCTGATCCTCCAGGCAGACGATGAGACATTGACGGACGCGCGCGTCGACCAGGTCGTAGGACTGGTCATGGAGCGGTTAACAACTGAACTGGCTGCCGAATTGAGGACTTGAACCGATGGCACTGACAAAAGCCGATATGGTCGAAAAACTGCTCACCGAGGTCGGGCTCGGTCGGAAGGACGCGAAAGAACTGGTCGACGAGTTCTTCGAGGCTATCAAGAGTGCGCTGGCGTCAGGCTCACCGATCAAGCTGTCCGGATTCGGGAATTTCGATCTCCGCGACAAGCGCCAACGACCTGGCCGGAACCCGAAGACCGGAGAGGAAATCCCGGTCACCGCACGCCGCGTCGTCACCTTCAAGGCCGGCCAGAAACTCAAGGCCCGCGTCGAGCAATCCCGGCTCGAGCCGCCCCCGCACCAGCGTGACGAAAGCGCTGGCTGATAGCGGTAGGCGGCTCCGGTCCAACCGGTCGCGCCGGGTGGCGCCCCAGTGGAGACTGCACGCGAATTGTCCAGTACCCGTCGCGGCTAGTCGATAGCATGCGGGCGCTGCTGCGGTTGCAATCGACCGCCCGGGAACAACTGATCGACGTGACCGGCCAGGTGAGCGATCTCGTCGCGCAAAGCGCGGTCCGCGATGGTATCGTCGTGCTTTACGCTCAGGGCGCCACGGCCGCGATGATGATCCAGGAAAATTGGGACGACAGCGTTCCGCGTGATGTCCTAAGCCTGTTGCGCGGTCTGATACCCAAGGGTGTCTGGCAGCATGACCAGCAGGACGGGAATGGGGACGCCCATCTGAAGGCGGGGCTGGTGGGGCCCTCGGAGACCATTCCGGTCATCGATGGCCGGCTGGGCCTGTCACGCTGGCAAAACGTTTTCTTTTGCGAGTTCGACGGGCCGCGCTCGGAGCGCACGATCGTCTGCACGGTTATTTCCGACCGGTGCGGATCGAGCAGCTGACGTCTCTTCTTTGCGAGTGTCCTGTTGCGGCTACAGACAGGTCCTCTGTGCGCCCGGTCTTCACGACGCGGAAACATAAGCTAGAACGAACAACGACTATGGTCGACGTAGGCATCGTCGGAGGTACCGGGTACACCGGCGTAGAATTGTTGCGCCTGCTCGCGTTGCATCCGCAAATCCGCATCACCGCCGTCACGTCGCGCGCCGATGTCGGCCGCCCCGTGGCAGAGGCCTATCCGAATCTTCGCGGTGCGGTCGATGCCCATTTCGTTCCGGCCGAGGTCGCGTCGCTGATGGATTGCGATGTCGTGTTTTTCGCCACACCCAATGGCACCGCCATGCGGATGGCGCCTGAACTGCTGGCACGCGGCATCCGCGTCATCGACCTCGCGGCGGATTTTCGTCTTACCGACCCTGACACCTGGGCAGACTGGTACGGCGAGCCGCATGCGTGTCCGCAGCTATTGCCTGAAGCCGTGTACGGTCTGCCCGAGGTCAATCGGGAGTCCATCCGCGCCGCTCGCCTGATCGCGTGTCCAGGTTGTTATCCGACGGCGGTTCAGCTCGGCTTTCTGCCGTTGTTGGAGGCTGGCCTGATCCGGTTCGATGGACTCATCGCAGACGTCAAATCAGGCGTCAGCGGTGCGGGGCGCAAGGCCGAGTTGCCGCTGCTGATGAGCGAGACCGGGGAGAGCTTCAAGGCCTACAGCGCGGCGCGTCACCGCCACTGGCCGGAGATCGTCCAAGGCCTGGAGCGAGTGGTCGGCGCGCCGGTCGGCTTGACGTTCGTGCCGCATCTGTTGCCCATGATACGTGGCATCCACGCGACGCTGTATGCCCAACTCGCCGATTCGGCCGCTGATCTTCAGCAGGTCTTCGAAGCCCGGTATGCGGACGAGCCTTTCGTCGACGTACTGCCGCCTGGTTCCCATCCCGATACGCGTAACGTCAAGGGTTCGAATCGTTGTCAGATCGCCGTTCATCGTCCGCAAGGGGGCAGCACCGTCGTGGTGTTGGCGGTGATCGACAATCTCGTGAAGGGAGCCGCGGGCCAGGCAGTGCAATGCATGAATCTGGCGTTGGGCTGGGACGAGGATCTCGGTCTGCGCGGTATCGGGTTGTACCCATGACGAACGACTCTCGAACGACGGTCGTCGGAACCTTGGCGACGATTCGCGACTACATCCGGTGGGCCTCCAGCCGCTTCGCGGAAGCGGGATTGTGTTTTGGCCATGGCACTGCGACCGCATTCGATGAAGCCGCGGCGCTGGTCCTGCATACGCTGCACCAGCCGCATGATTTGCCGGCGATCTACCTCGGGGCGGCGTTGACGCCGGAGGAACGCGCGCGCATCGTCGATCGGGTGGAGCAGCGCATCGCGGAGCGCAAGCCGCTGGCTTATCTGCTCGGCGAGGCCTGGTTTGGCGGACTCGCCTTCCGGGTCGACGAGCGCGTCCTCGTGCCGCGGTCCCCACTGGCCGAACTCATCCTGAATCGCTTCGTGCCCTGGATGGATCCCGAGCAGATCCAGTCGGTGCTCGATTTATGTACAGGCTCAGGCTGTATTGCGATCCTGTGTGCGCATGTCTTCCCGGAGGCAGCCATCGATGCGGTGGACGTATCTCAGGAAGCCCTCGCTGTTGCCAGGGAAAACGTACAGCGCCACGGCGTCGAGGACGCCGTCGAGTTGATCGACTCCGACCTGTTTGCCGGTCTGGGGGCCGCTCGCTACGACATCATCGTCAGCAATCCTCCCTATGTCAGCCGCGGCGAGTGGGAATCCTTGCCGGCCGAGTACCACGCGGAACCTCGCCTGGGGCTTGAGTCGGGCGAAGATGGACTCGATTGCGTGCGTCAGATCCTCGTCGGGGCAATCCATCATCTGAACCCCGAGGGCGTTCTCGTCGTCGAAGTCGGCAGTAGTGCGGAAGCCCTGATGGCGGCGTATCCGACAGTGCCGTTCACCTGGCTGGACTTCGAGCACGGCGGAGACGGTGTATTCCTGCTCACTGCCCGGGAACTCGCGGAACATCGGGTTGTCTTCGAGTCCGGCGCTCAGCACTTCGGCGGCACGCCGGGTCCATGAATCACTCGCGACCACGGAGTTTCTGATGTCCGGCAACACGATCGGCAAGCTCTTCACGCTCACCTCCTTTGGCGAGAGCCACGGTCCTGCGATTGGCTGTATCGTCGATGGCTGTCCACCCGGACTGCCGCTGACCGAGGCGGATTTGCAGGTCGAGCTGGAGCGCCGGCGGCCGGGCAAGAGCCGCCACACGACGCAGCGCCGTGAACCGGACGAGGTGAAGATCCTGTCGGGTGTCTTCGAAGGCAAGACCACCGGGGTGCCCATCGGGCTGCTCATTGAGAACGTCGACCAGCGTTCCAAGGACTACGGCAATCTCGCCGACAGTTTTCGGCCCGGCCACGCCGATTACGCCTACCACATGAAGTACGGGACACGCGATTACCGCGGGGGCGGGCGCTCATCGGCGCGGGAAACCGCGATGCGGGTGGCCGGCGGCGCGATTGCCAAGAAGTACCTTCGGACACGCCTCGGCATCGAGATCCGCGGTTATCTGGCGCAACTGGGCCCGATTCGGGCCGAGCGCGTCGTTTGGGATGAGATCGACAACAACCCGTTTTTCTGTCCGGACCCGGATCAGGTTCCGGCGCTGGAAGACTACATGGACCGGCTCCGCAAGGAGGGCGATTCGATCGGTGCGCGAATCACGGTCGTCGCGACGGGGGTGCCGCCCGGACTGGGTGAGCCGATCTTCGACAGGCTGGACGCCGAACTGGCCTATGCGCTGATGAGCATCAACGCCGTCAAGGCCGTCGAAATTGGCGACGGGTTTGCTTGCGTCGATAGCAAGGGTACGGCGTTTCGTGACGAAATCACCCCTGAAGGCTTTCTGAGCAACCATGCAGGCGGTGTGCTAGGGGGCATTTCCACGGGCCAGGACATCGTTGCCAGCATCGCGCTGAAGCCGACGTCCAGCCTGCGGCTGCCCGGTCAGACGATCAACGTTCGTGGCGAGCCGGTCGAGGTTGTCACGACCGGCCGCCACGACCCCTGTGTCGGCATCCGCGCCACGCCGATTGCCGAGGCAATGATGGCGCTGGTGCTGATGGATCACTGGCTGCGCCATCGCGCACAGAATGCCGACGTCGAGATCCCGTTGCAGGCGGTCCCGGCCGGCCGGTCGTGACCGTTCCGGGCAGTCTTCTCGGCAGCGGATGACCGGACCGCAGGCGCTCCCGTACTGGCGCCTTTCCGGCTTCTATTTCTGGTACTTCACCGCGCTCGGGGCGTTCCTGCCCTACTGGAGCCTGTATCTCGCTTCGCTGAAATTTTCGGCCGCGGAGATCGGGCAACTCATGGCGCTGGTCGCTGGAACCAAAGTCGTTGCGCCGAATATCTGGGGCTGGCTGGCGGATCGGACGGGCGCCGACCTGCGGCTGATCCGATGGGCGGGCTTTGCCACCGTCCTCGCCTTTGCGGCTCTCCCGTGGCGCGCCGGCTTCTGGTGGTTGTTCTGGATAACCCTGGCCTTCAGCTTCTTCTGGAATGCCTGTCTGCCGTTGTTCGAAGCGCTGACGCTGCGACAGCTGGCGGGTCAGGTGGAGCGCTACAGCCAGATTCGCGTCTGGGGCTCCATCGGTTTCATTCTGGCGGTCATGCTGCTCGGATCGGCCCTCAGCCATGATCGGGTTACGCTGGCGCAGGTGCCGATCGTAGTGGGCCTGTTGCTCGGCTGCGAATGGCTTGCCAGTCTCGTGATCCCGAAGCGCGGCGCTCCGGCTTCGCGGCACGGTGACCGCTTCGTAAGAACCTTCTGGCGCAGGGAAGTGGTCGCGTTCTTCGCCGTTGTGATGCTGCTGCAAGCCTCGCACGGACCGTACTACGTGTTCTTCTCGATTTATCTCGAAGAGCGGGGTTTCGATCCGGAGCAGATCGGACAATTCTGGGTGCTGGGCGTGCTGGCGGAGATCGCCTTGTTCGTGTCGGCACCACGCTTGCTGCGACGGTACACGCTGCGCCGAATCCTGCTGGCGAGCCTGCTGTTGGGGGTACTCCGCTGGCTGTTGATCGGGTGGGCAGTCGAGAATGTTGCTCTCCTCTGTCTGGCCCAATTGCTACATGGCGCGAGTTTCGGTGCGACGCACGCGGTCGGCATCCAGCTGACGCAGTCTTATTTTTCGGGCCGCCATCGCAACAAGGGACAGGCGCTATACAGCAGTGCGAGCTTTGGGTTGGGCGGTGCCCTGGGAAGCCTACTCAGCGGAGAGGCCTGGGGGCCTTTTGGCGCGGGTGGGGTGTTTTCGGGTGCCGCGGCGGCCTGCTTGCTGGCGTGGCTTATCGCCTGGCTATGGGTGGAACGGCGGAGGCCGGGCTTCCCGGCTGACCCGTTGCACGGTGATCGGGAGAAAACGAAGTCCCAATCCCCACAGGCTTTCGATTCCATCCGGGGTAGCGGGCTCAATTCCCGGTGAACCGACGGCGCGCCAATTCACGACCGTCGGTTCCCAGATGAATCCGGTCCGGCACCAGCCCTCGGGGTTGATTCGTTCCGGGCGCCGGGTCGAACCCTTCGCCTCAGGCGGGCAGGGCGGTCAGCGGGGTTTCGCTCTCGACTGCCAGTTGCCGCTGCTTGCGACGAACCTGATAGCCCATGAGGCCGGCGCCGAGGATCATTAGCGCCCATTCTTCCGGCTCCGGCACGGGAGCGGCAATTGCGCCGGCGCTGAACTTATAGGCGCCGCGACCGAAGCTCGGCTTCAGCTTGCCGCCGATGCGAACCTGATACGAGCCCTCGTCCAGACTGCCCGCGAAACTCGCAAGCCGGCCGCCACGCGCACGAGCGATCACGTTGTTCTCGTTGTCCAGGAGCTTCATCCGGACGCTGCTCCACTGGACCTGCTTACCGAGCTTGCCGCCACCGAACATGCGGGTCAGATCGACGTCCGCATCTTTCGACAGGTCGAATTTGAAGGTGTCACGGAATTGGCCGCTGACCTTGTTACCCCTGACGACATGACGTCCGGTGTTGCCGGAGGCGGTACCGACCGTGCTCGGGGACAACAGGTCACCCATCTGGTAAACCTTGGCGCTGGCCGGTGCCGCCAGTACCGCGGCTGCTACAACTATGAACGCTTTGCTGAGGAACGCGTGCTTCATGAATCTCTCCACATTCGCGGGTTGATCGACGTTATTTTCGGGCACCGTGAGTTGCATCTGGCACCGTTGCGCACCATAAAGCGAGGAATATGCCAACGCTAAAAACTCGAAGTAAGACAGTACTCAAGTTCGGTATTTGGTTGAGATGGGCCATTCGAACGCCCTGACTGTAAAGTTTCCGGACAGCCACGGCCCGGAATTTCACTAAACGTCCGAAGTTCGGGTCCGGGCGCTGCCAGGGTGGGTGCCCAACCGACCTCTCGGTCGCAGCAGTTCCCTGCCGGGCGTTCGGCAGGTCCTCAGCCATGGAACCCGTTGGTGCGATCCTCTATACTTGCGGCCCTGCACGTAACCGGCCCCCTTCTGCCGCGGTTGCGCCGGGATTTCGCGCCCGCTGCGCGCGGCTGATCATTGCCTCAACATGAATCCGCGACTGTCCGCTCTTCAGCCCTATCCCTTCGAACGACTCGGTGCGCTCAGGCAAGGCGTGACACCGCCCGCGGGATTGCGGCCCATCGCGCTCTCCATCGGCGAACCCCAGCATCCCACGCCCACGCTCATCAAGGATGCGCTGGTCGCTAACCTGGGTGGTCTGAGTCGCTATCCGGTGACCAGGGGGCAGCCAGAGTTGCGACAGTCGATTGCGTCGTGGTTGACCCGCCGGTTCGAGCTGCCCATTCAGGCGGTCGATCCGGAGCGACACGTGCTCCCGGTCAACGGGACCCGCGAGGCCTTGTTTTCGTTCGCGCAAGCCGTGGTCGATGCGGCGCGGCGGCCGTTGGTGGTGATGCCCAACCCCTTCTACCAGATCTATGAAGGCGCGGCCCTGTTGGCAGGCGCGACGCCGTACTTTGTCAACGGAGGAGCCGAAACGGGCTTTCTGCCGGAGTTCGATGCGGTGCCGGCTGCGGTCTGGCAGCGGTGCGAGTTGCTCTATGTCTGTTCTCCGGGAAACCCGAGCGGTGCGGTGCTGAGTACCGCAGCCTTGCAGCGATTGATCGCACTGGCCGATCGCCACGACTTCGTGATCGCATCGGACGAGTGCTATTCGGAGATCTATCGGGACGACAACGCCCCGCCTCCCGGCCTGTTAGGCGCGGCGGCTGCGATGGGCAACACCGACTTCCGGCGTTGCGTCGTATTTCACAGTTTGTCGAAGCGCTCGAATGCGCCCGGCCTGCGTTCCGGTTTCGTGGCGGGAGACGCGGACATAATTCGCCAATACGGTCTCTACCGAACGTATCACGGCTGTGCGATGTCCTTGCCGGTGCAACATGCCAGCATCGCCGCCTGGGAAGACGAATCGCATGTGCAGGAAAACCGGCGGTTGTATCGCGAGAAGTTCGCGGCCGTCGGCAGCGTGCTCGGGGCGTTGTTGGATGTCTCGCAGCCCGACGGGGGATTCTATTGCTGGACCCGAACCCCTGGGAGTGATCAACAGTTTGCCCGCGGACTGTACGCGGAACAGAATGTGACCGTGCTGCCGGGAAGTTTCCTGTCCCGTGTAGCGCATGGTCGTGACCCCGGCGCCGATTACGTCAGAATGGCCCTTGTGGCGTCCCTGGATGAATGCGTCGACGCGGCGCATCGCATCGCCCACTTTGTCAACAGTCGCGGATGAGTCCTATGTCCCTCGAAACCATCATCGAAAAGGCCTTTGAACAGCGGTCGGAGATTACGCCGGCCACAGCGTCCCCGGAACTCCGTGAGGCCGTGGGGGAGTCGCTGCAGCTGCTGGACAGCGGGCGGGCCCGGGTCGCGGAACCGACGCCCGCAGGCTGGGTCGTGCATCAATGGCTAAAAAAGGCGGTTCTGCTGTCGTTCCGGATCAACGATAACCGAGTCATGGACGGTGGCGAGACGCGGTATTTCGACAAGGTCGAGCCCAAGTTCGGTAGTTTCGGCCCTGACGATTTCCGGCGTACCGGAGCGAGGGTCGTGCCGCCGGCGGCCGTCCGGCAGGGAGCCTACATCGCGCCGAACGTCGTGCTGATGCCGTCGTTTGTCAACATCGGCGCGTTCGTTGATTCGGGCACCATGGTCGATACCTGGGCCACGGTCGGGTCCTGTGCGCAGATCGGCAAGAACGTGCACCTTTCCGGTGGTGTCGGTATCGGGGGTGTTCTGGAGCCGCTGCAGGCGGCGCCGACCATCATCGAGGACGACTGTTTCATCGGTGCACGGTCGGAAGTGGTGGAGGGCGTCATCGTCGAGCGTGGCTCGGTGATTTCCATGGGCGTTTACATCGGGCAGAGCACGAAGATTTATAATCGGATGACGGGTGAGGTTACCTACGGGCGCATCCCCGCCGGCTCAGTCGTCGTCTCGGGCAACCTCCCTGCCCAGGATGGTAGTCACAGCTTGTACTGTGCTGTAATCATCAAGCAAGTCGACGAAAGAACCCGCGGCAAAGTGGGGATCAACGAATTGCTCCGCGACTAGTGTTTGCGCCGGATGGCGGGGATTGAATGCCGGTTGCGGCGAATAAAAACGAAATTGACCGAGAGGGATAGGATTGATGAAACGGGCGATGTTCCTGAGTTTCGCAGTGATGGCGGCCTCCCAGGCTAATGCCTCTACCGACCATTACCTCCGCCGAGACGGTGGTCACGTGCAGCACCTGAAGATCACGACGATCGGTGACGAGATCAATGCCGCCATGGATGTGGATTTCGAGCCGACGCCGGAGGAAGCGGCGCGTGGCGTCAAACCGTGCTCGGTCGATGTCGAGGGGGAGGCCAAGAAAACCGGCGACAAGACGATCCTATTGAAGAAGCAGATCCCCGGCGAGGCGCATTACTGTTCGGTCGAGATCACGCTGGATGGCGATGCTGCAAAGACGAGGCAGTCGGAAGAGTGCCGCTACTTCCTTGCCAACTTCTGCAAGTTTGATTCCGAAGGGAAGTCATTGCTGAAAATCAAATAGTCGCCCGTTTTTGCGTGGATTTCTATCTGGCTTTGGTCGGCCTCGCTGGCGAGTTCGGGATTTCGTTCCGGTCAACGATCGCTGCCGCACCGAGCTAACGTCTACCGAGGTGATGTCATGGGTTTAGGTGTCTGGGAATTGGTACTGATCTTTCTGATCGTTCTCGTGATCTTCGGTACGAAGCGGTTGCGCAACATCGGCGGTGACCTGGGTGGTGCCATCCGCAGCTTTCGCGGCGCAATGAGCGAGAGCGAGGACAAGGCCGAATCGGGCCGCACGATAGATGCCGAAGCCGTCAAGGAGGATTCCGACAAACCGCGGACCCCCTAGCCGTCTATGTTCGAAATCGGCTTTTGGGAGATGGTGCTGGTCGGAATCGTCGGGCTCCTCGTGTTCGGCCCCGAAAAGCTGCCGCGTGTCGCGCGCGAGACGGCCCTCTGGGTCCGTAAGGCGCGATCCATGGTGTCGTCGGTGAAACAGGAGATCGATCAGGAACTGCAGGTCCAGGATCTTCGCGAATCTCTGAACAAACAGCGGAAGGCGCTGAGCAACGTCACCATCGACGGTTTGGTGGACCGCTTGTCAGTAGAGGAGCCACAGTCTCCCGTCGAGTCTGGGCAGGTCGACGCTACCCCCGAGCCATCCCGCGTCGAGGGGGTAACGCGCGATGGTTGATGGCCATACACCGGACGATACAGCGCAGAGCTTCGTTTCGCATCTGGTCGAACTCCGGGATCGTCTGCTGCGCTCCATTGTCGCGATCCTGCTGATCTTTCTTGGCCTTGCCTACTACGCCAACGACATCTACGCCTTTCTGGCTGGCCCACTGCTGAAGCATATGCCGGCCGGTACGCAGATGATCGCGATCGAAGTCGCATCGCCCTTTTTTACGCCGTTCAAACTGACGCTGGTGGTCGCCTTCCTGGCAGCGATCCCTTATGTCTTGTACCAGGCCTGGGCCTTCATTGCCCCGGGCCTGTACCGGCATGAGCGCCGTCTGATGTTGCCGCTGCTGGTAGCCAGTACCCTGTTGTTCTACGGCGGCATCGCCTTCGCCTATTTCGTCGTGTTCCCTCTGCTATTCGGTTTCTTGACTGCCGCCGCGCCGAAAGGGGTCACGATGATGACTGACATCACGCGTTATCTCGATTTCGTACTGACCTTGTTCGTCGCCTTCGGTGCGGCATTCGAAGTCCCGATCGCAACGATCCTGCTGGTCTGGAGCGGGGTCGTCGATCGCAAGAGCCTGGGCGAGAAGCGCCCGTACATCATCGTCGCCGCGTTCATCGTGGGTGCGGTTCTGACTCCCCCGGATGTGGTTTCGCAATCCTTGCTGGCCATTCCGATGTGGCTGTTGTTCGAACTGGGCCTGTTGTTCTCGCGCTTCTTCGTTCCCGCCCGCACCGTTGACGACTCCGTGCAGATCGGCGGTGGCTGACTCGGGGAGGGGAGGCGCCGATCTGAGTGCGGCGAATATCCCGGAGCCTGAGACCAGCCGGATAAAGAGACCGCGGTCGAGGGGTTCGCTGGACCGATGCGACCGGCCTCGCCGCCGCGCATGATTTTCCTGTTCACCGACTTCGGCGACGAAGGACCCTATCTGGGCCAGATGGATTCGGTCCTACTGCAACACGGCAATCGCGACATCGTGCGCCTGATGAACGATGCCCCGCGTTTCGACCCGGCTGCCAGCGCATTCCTGCTGGCTGCGCTCGTTCCTTTCACGCCGCCGTCGAGCGTGATTCTCGGTGTCGTCGATCCAGGGGTGGGCGGCGACCGTGCCCCCATCGTGCTTGAGGCGGATGGTCGATGGTTCGTCGGGCCCGACAACGGCCTCTTCAACACCGTGGCGGCCCGCTGCCGACAGCCAGCCTGGTTTCGCATCGACTGGCGCCCCGGGTTGCTGACGCCGACCTTCCATGGGCGCGACCTGTTCGCGCCGATCGCGGCCCGCATCGCGCAGCGGGATTTTACCTGGGCGCACACGCCCTATGCGGGTCCCGATCTGACGGCCTGGCCCGACGAATTCGATCGCGTGATTTACTTCGATGCCTACGGTAACGCCATGACCGGACGGCGTTACCTCCCGACGTTCGGTGGACGGAGACTTCGTGTCGGATCGCACTGGCTGGAGGAGGCGCGTACCTTCTCTGCGGTGGAGGCGGGCACGGCGTTCTGGTACTGCAACTCGATCGGATTGATCGAGATCGCCGTCAGTCGCGGTTCCGCGAGGGCAGTTCTCGATCTGTCTTTGGGTATGGCGGTGGCTTTGGCGTGATGCCGTCCCCAGCCGGCCTGTGACGACGGCCTGCCGGGCAGAGCCGTTGATGTCATCGGTCGAACGCGAATACCTTCGCCCAGTCGTCCCGGATACTCACGACGGGCCAGCGCCGGCGTTTGGCTTCGTCCAGCGCCAGTTCGAGATGACCAACGCTGGCCTCCCGGTCGTACGCGTATTCGCGGGCTGCGTCGGTATGCCGAATCAAACCGACGAAGCGCGGACCCGAGCCGCCCGAAGTCCATTCCAGCATCTGTAGATCCCCGTCGGCGTTGCCGAATGCCATGAGGGGCCGGCGGCCGATCTGTTGCTGGATGCCGACCGGCTTTGCGGCGTGGCTGTTGATGAAATCGATCTCCGGCAGGCGAACCAGGAGCGATTTTCCCTCCGCCATCTCAAATTTCAGTTTGACGCTGCTGCCGATCACGCGCTCCGGCGGTATGCGGTAGACCCGCTCGGACCAAACCCGAATGAAATCCGCGCTGCCGCCGGACACGATCCAGTTCTTGAACTCATGACGCTCGAGGTAGCTCAGCAATTCGAGCATCGGCTGATAGGCAAGTTCGCTGTACGGTCGAACGAAACGCGGGTGCCGAGCGTGCGCGAGCCAGTCCTTCACCGCCGCATCGAATTGATCCGTCGTCAGGCCGGAGTGCGTAGCGATCGTCAGTTGCTGCAGTGCGATGGGTCCCTGGCCGGCGAGGCTGGCGTAATTCCCTTCGAGGGCGGCCTTGAACGGCTGCTTGCTGGGCCATCCGGGAAAACGTGGAGCGAGCGTGCGCAAGCGCTCTAGTACGAAAACGAATTGGGGGTAGATGGGCTGTTCGACCCAGAGTGTGCCATCGTGATCGAACACCGCAATGCGTTCCGGAACGGGCACGAAATCAGGGCTGTTCGGGCGTGTCACACGTTCGACGAAGGCCATGATCGCCTGCTTGTTTACACCCGCAGTCCAGGCCGGTAGCGGATCGACTGCGCCAGTCTCTGCCGCCCACGCAGGCGGCAGGCTCAGGCTGAGCAACAGGAACATCAGGCATCGAAACGGCATGTTGGCTTTCCTATCCATCGTGTTTTCGAGCCGACAGGCGTCGGCGGTCCGTCAGAGTCGACGAACCGCCGCCTGGCCGGCAGCTGGTGCATCTCCGGAGTACCGCGGTCGGCGGGTTCCCCGGCCTGAGTTCAGGGATATGCGTCGAGCTGCTGCTGCAAATTCTGTGGATCCTGTTGCGGAGCTGAGCAGCCGCATGCGGCTCTGACCAGATTGACCATATTGTCCCCGGAGAACTCGCCGGAGGGTCCCGAACAGTTGATCCCTTCCCCGTCGTCGGCGATGGTGCAGGTGATGGATCCGCCGTTGTTGGCACAGCGGCCTTGTACACCTCGATCCGTTCCGAGTTGGGCCGGGCGCTTGTCTACGAGCGTACAGGCCTCGGTAGAGGTGGAAATGACCAAGCCGGTCAGGATCAAGGCCGCGAGATTCGAGAAATGCGTAGTCATGGGACTTCTCCGTGTGTTCCGGGGCCGGGGGCATGACGCACGCCTGTAACGATAGGCCAGGGTTCCTGGCTCTGCCGTCGCGGCACCGCCGGCCACGGCCTCGTATGGCGCGCTTGCTCTGGATGCGTGGCTGAAGCCCACAAAGTCAACGCCCAAAGGTATCACAGCCCTGCAGACGGCCTTCCTTCAAACCGAGCCGAAACCACTTGGCCCGGTCGGCTGAACTCCCGTGAGTGAAGCTCTCCGGAACGACGTAACCCTGAGTCCGGCGTTGCAGGGTGTCATCACCGACCGCCGCTGCAGCGCGCAGTCCGTCCTCGATATCGCCGGGTTCCAGGATGTTTCGCAACTCATGGGCCCGATTCGCCCAGACGCCCGCCAGACAGTCGGCCTGCAGCTCCAGCCGGACAGAGAGTTGGTTCGCCTGGGCCTCCCCGGATCGCTGCTGCAAAGACTGCACCTTGTCCGAAATTCCCAACAACTTCTGGACATGATGGCCCACTTCATGGGCCAGCACGTAGGCTCGGGCGAAGTCGCCCGGTGCTCCGTAACGGTGCTGGAGCTCATCGAAGAAACGCAGATCCACGTAGACCTTCTGGTCGAGAGGGCAATAGAACGGCCCCATCGCCCCCTGCCCGAGGCCGCAGGCCGACGGAGTGGCGCCCGTATAGAGCACCAAGGCGGGTTTGCTGTAGCGTGCGCCCAACTCGTCGAAGATCTGCTCCCAGACCCGTTCGGTATTGCCCAGCACCTTGGCGACGAAGATCGATGCCTCGTCCTTGGGCCCGGGACGGGCTGGCGTCGCCGCAGTTGAGTGTTGCTCGACGACCTGTCCGCCGACGGACAGAAAACCGAGGATCAGACGCGGATCGATCCCGAAGTACGCCGCCACGAGGGCAATGACGATCGCCCAGATGCCAAGCTTGCGCTTTCCGAAGCCGGTCGCCGGCCCGGACCCGCGCCGGTCCTCCACATTCGTACTTTCGGATTCATCTTCCAGTCGCATCCTTCGCTACCTCGGTCGGATTGAATGTCTTTGACGTGGCAGGATCGCTCAGGCGCGCCGTATTGGCAACCGCTGTCCGGCCTGTCCTGCGATCGGTCGTCGGCTAGGGGACTGGAGCGGGCGTTGCACCAGCCGCATCGTGCGCCCGTTCCAGGTGCGCCTTGGCATCCGATGCCGTATCGGTCGCGCTGGTCGCATTGTAATGGCTGGCATGGTCGATCGCGTTCTTGAGTTCCGCCTCGCCTTTTTCGAGGTGCTCGATGACCTCCGGTTGCTGCGCATGTGTTTCCTTCGCCGCCTCGATGTGCTTCAGCGCCTCGGAGGCATGTTCCCGGATCGATAGCGAGTCACCGGGTGCATTTGCCGCATCCTGCGCATGCTTCAGGGCTTCCTCGGCGTGTTCCGCCGCGGTGGCGCTGGACAGTCCCGCCAGCAGGATAAGAGCGGTGCCGGTGAGTGTAAGCGCAGTGTTCATCTCGACCTCCTCGGTTCGTCGTTGTGCGTCGCGGCTTCCGCCCACTGCGTCGGGGTGCAGGTCGGAAGCCGGGCATGATCATATGTCCGAAGGTGGGTGAGGAGCCAGCGCCACGCCGGGGCCGCGCGGTTGTGACATCAACAGATTCGCGGCAGCGGGTCGTCCTCGAGTTCTTCGAGGATGCGCTCACCGCCCAGCGGCGTCTCCAGCACGACGCTGGGACGCCCGGCTGCGATCTCTCCGATGATCGCGGCATGCCGGTGCCCGAGGCTGCGCAGCGCGGCCAGTGCCGCCGTTGCCGCTTCGGGTGAGACTACCGCCGCGACACGACCTTCGCAGGCCAGGTAGCAGGGATCATAGCCCAGCATGTCGCAGACCGCCCGCACCGGGGGGCGGACCGGAATCCGTGCTGCCCGGAGTCGTACCGTGTGGCCCGTGGTTCGGGCGATTTCGTGGGCGACCGTGGCGATGCCGCCGCGCGTGGGATCCCGCATGAAGCGCAGTCCCGGGCCCTTGATCAGCGCCTGAGCGACCGGCAGCACGCTGGTTGCATCCGACCGGAGGTCGCCGCTGAGCCCGAACTGCTCGCGCGCGAGCAGCACCGCCGTGCCGTGGTCGCCGACGGGGCCACTGACCAGGATGCGGTCACCGGCACGGATCCGGTCGAGGCCCAACTGCAAGCCATGGGGCCGGAGCCCGACCCCGGTCGTTGCCAGATAGAGCCCACCGCCCTGGCCGCGTCCGACGACCTTGGTATCGCCGGCCACGATACGCACTCCGCTTTCCCGGCTCGCCTCACCGATACCGCGAGCGAGCCGCTCCAGTGTCGACAGGCTCAGTCCTTCCTCGATGAATGCATTCAGCGTCACGTAGCACGGGGTCGCACCCGACACCGCGAGGTCGTTGACGGTGCCGTGAATTGCCAGGCTGCCGATGTTGCCGCCCGGAAATTCCAGCGGATCGACCGTGAAGCCATCCGTCGTGATCAACCACTCGCCATCCCCGGATAAGTCAGGCAACCGCACGGCGTCGGCGTTGGTGTCGAGGTCGGGATTCCCGAGGGCCGGCGCGAAGACTTGTTCGATCAGTTCGCGCATCAGTCGCCCGCCGTTGCCATGGGCCATGGTGATGAAGCTGCCGTCGGGTGTCGTTGTCATGAGATGCTCAGCAGTGTCAGTGAGAGTCGCCGCGCCGTCGGTGAGCCGTTCGATGGGCTTTGGTCAGGCCGAGCTGGCGCGGAGCGCCCTGATGCGGGCACCGGCCTCGATGATCTGCCCATAGGCGATGCCGGCATCGTTGCCGGGAACCTCTTTCGGCAGCAGTGTTTCGAAGCCGGCGGAAGTCAGGTGGGAAGTCGCCTGCTCGGTCAGCAGCCGATTCTGGAAGACGCCGCCTGTCAGGCCCACCCACCGAACGCCATGCCGAGCGCGGACCACGCACGCCAGTTCGGCGATGGCCTGCGCGAGGCTGGAATGAAACAGCGAGGCGCGCTGCGACGCACTTGTGTCTTGGTCGATAAGCGGCGGGATCAGTGGTGCCCAGTCGATGACCAGGACGCCCTCCCGGTCAGGCTGCAACGGCAGCGCTACACGCTCTTCCGTGGGGACGGCGAGCGCCTCCAGCGTCATTGCGGCCTGCGCTTCGTAGCTGGTCGTCGTGGATAGTCCAAGCAATGCGGCTGCGCCATCGAACAAGCGGCCGGCCGAATGAGTGATTGGGCTGTTCATCCCGCGCTCCCAGGCCTGTCGCACCAGTCCACTCGGCTCCGGGCAGGCGTTCCAGTCGAGCCCCTGTTCCCAGCACAGTGCCAGGGCGCAGCGCCAGGGTGCGCGGCTGGCCAGCTCGCCGCCCGGCAATCGGAAAGGACGAAGCGTGCCGACACGCCGCCAGGCGCCCGGCCGGCCCAGCAGGGCCTCGCCGCCCCATAGGCGGCCGTCCTCTCCGTAACCGATGCCATCCCAGGTAAAGACCAGGATGTCCTCCGACAGACCGAATTCGCCCGCCAGCGCCGCAGCGTGCGCGTGATGATGGAATACGCGCTCCACCGGCAGGTGACTGGCACGTGTCCAGCGTGCCGAGCGGTATCCCGGATGGGCATCGCAGACGATGCGTGTCGCGCGCTGCGCATACAGCGACTGCAATGCGTCGATGACCTGCTCGAAAATGGCTTCGCTCCGGGGCGATCCGAGGTCGCCGACATGCGGCGAGATCACCACGCGGTCGCCGAAGCCCAGGGCGACGGTATTCTTCAGATCAGCACCCAGCGCGAGTGTTGGTTCGGCCAGCGTGAATGGCAAGTCATACTCGGCGGGTGCGTTGCCTCGGCCGAGCCGCAAGGGGCGCGGGCTTCCGGCGATGCGGCGAAAGACCGCGTCATCGGCCGGCCGTCGGATCGGCCGGTCGTGATGCAGAAACGCATCCGCGACCGAACCCAGGCGCTGTTCCGCCTGATCACGTTCGGTGAGTACCGGTTCGCCGCTGATGTTCCCCGAAGTGGCCACGAGCGGAGCGCCATAATCCTCGCACAACAGATGGTGCAGCGGGCTGTAGGGCAGCATCACACCGACCTCGGCGAGGTCAGGAGCGATGTTCGGTGCCAGCGGCGACGGGCTCCGCTTTAGGACCAGCACGATGGGTCGCAGCGGCGAGGTCAGCAGATGCTGCTCGCGGGCGTCGGGTTCGGCAATTTCCATGACGCGGTCGAGCCCATCCGCCCCCTGCCATGGCACCAGTACCGCAAGCGGTTTCGCTGGCCGCTTTTTACGCTGGCGCAGCCGCGCGACCGCCGCTTCGTCGGCCGCGTCGCAGAGCAGGTGATAGCCGCCGACGCCCTTGATGGCAACGATGGCGCCCGACCGCAAGGTGGCCAGGCAGGCGGCAAGCGAAGCTTCGTTACCAACGACCTCGGGTGCCCCGCGGGCGCGGAACGAAAGGCTGGGGCCGCAGTTGGGGCAGGCGAGGGGCTGGGCATGGTAGCGGCGGTCGAAAGGGTCCAGATACTCGGCGCGGCAATCGGCGCAGAATGCGAACGAGGCCATTGCGGTGTTTGGCCGATCATACGGTAGCCGATCGATCAGCGTGTAGCGTGGGCCGCATTGCGTGCAGTTGATGAACGGATAGCGATAACGTCGCTGGGCGGGATCGCGCATTTCCGCCAGGCAGTCGTCGCAGACGAAGTAGTCGGGTGGAATCCGGCCAGCAGCGCCGTCGCTAACTTCGCTGGCCTGTATCTCGAACTCTCGAAAGCCCCTGGTAACCGCCTTCTCGACCGCGGGAGGCATGATCCGGGACAGCGGTGGTGCGCGTTCCGACAGTTCCCGCACGAAGAGGTCGAGCACGCCCGCGCACGCTTCCGCGTGAATCTCGACACGCCCGGCGCGGTTCCGTACCCACCCGGTGACTTCGAGTTGACGGGCGAGGCGGGCGACGAAGGGGCGGAAGCCGACCCCCTGGACGCGTCCTTCGACCGTGATGAGACGGGCGAGCAACTCACCCATGGCGGCGGTCGGGGTGCGTCAGGCCGGGGCGGCGGGTGCGTCCGCGCGTCGCTCCGCAGAGCGCTCCCGAATCCCGCTGGACCACCAGATCCGGCAGGCGCCCTCGTCGGAGACCATGCACGGACCCACCGGAGTCCGTGGCGTGCACGGCGAGCCGTAGATGCGGCACTCGGAGGGCACGATCTTGCCCACGACGACGCGGGCGCAGTCGCAGCCTGGCGGCATGGCGCCGGCGTTTCGCCGCGCCTCGTCAGCGTAGCCGGGAAAACGCTGTCGGGCGTCGTGCGCGGTCAGATGCGGCTTCAACGCGAAACCCGATCCGGGGATGGAGCCGATGCCGCGCCAGATCGCGGGAACGATATCGAAGCATCGCCCGAGCGCGGCGCGGGCGCCCGCGTTCCCACCCGGGCGCGCTGCGGAATAGCAGTTGTCCAGCACGGCGCGCCCTTCCAGCCGCTGCGTCAGCACCGACAGCGTCGCTGCGACGATGCTATCCGGGGTGAAGCCGGCGACGGCGGTCGGTAGGCCGTGGTGCTCCGGTACGAAGGTCCACTCTTCCGGGCCCATCAGTGTCGACACATGACCGGGCGCGATCAGCGCGTCGAAACCCGGTTGCTCGGACTCCAACAGCATCGCCACCGCGGGCCAGGTCAGACGCCCACTGACCAAAAGCGACAGATTGTCGGGGAGGCCTTCCTCGATCATTGCGGCGATCGGTCCCAAGGTCGTCTCGAAGCCGACGGCATGGAACACCACCGGCCGACCCGGGTGCTCGCGGGCGATACGGACGGCGTCCCGCGGCGATGCGATCGGCCGCACGTCACCGCCTGCCGCGCGCGCCTGATCCAGCGAACGGACGGCGCTGCGCGGCACGTTGACCGGCACTCTCAGCATGTCCCCGAAACTGGTCACGATGACCCGTTCGTCCAGCGCGAGCCGGATCGCCTGATAGATGTCCTCCTCCGGGCAGATGCAGACCGGACACCCGGGCCCGGGGATCAGCCGAATAGCGTCGGGGAGTGCGGTGCGCAGACCGGCCATCGAAATCGTCCGCTCGTGTCCGCCACAGACGTTCATGATCCGCACCGGGCCGGACAGCGGGAGCGCGCGGATGGCGGCCAACTGATCGCGCGCGGCGCTCATCGGCCGGGCCGGCCCGAGGCCATGCTCGCAGCGACGGGGACGAAGCGAATATCGGGTGTGGCCGAGGCGTGTAGTCGCGCGCCGTCGGGCTGAATGCGGGGGTGCAGGCTCCGTTGCTGCCGGCGCAGTTCGCGGTAATGATCGCGCTCGCGAGCGAGCCATTCGTGCCAAAGGTCTACCCCATCGCCGCTCTTCGCCGACAACGCGATCACCGGTGCGTCGCTCGCCAGCCGGCGCACGTAGGTTTCCGCGCGCGCGGGCGAAAACTCGGGCAGATGGGGCAGCAGGTCGCTCTTGGTGATCAGCATGAGGTCTGCGGCACGGAACATGACCGGATACTTCGCCGGTTTGTCGTCCCCCTCGGTGACCGACAACAGGGTCACGTTGCGGTGGTGCCCGAGATCGAAGCTGGCCGGACAGACCAGATTCCCGACGTTCTCGATGAACAGGATGTCGATCGCCAGCAGGTCGAGTTGGTCCAGACCGAGCGCGACCAGATGCGCGTCGAGGTGGCACGCGGTGCCGGTGGTAATCTGGTAGGCCGTCACGCCGAGAGCGCGAATGCGTTCGGCATCGTTCTCGGTTTCGAGGTCGCCTTCGATGACGGCGATGCGCAGTCCGGCCGGCAGGGTTCTGATCGTCGCTTCCAGAAGCGCCGTCTTGCCCGACCCCGGCGAGGACATCAGGTTGATCGTCAGGATGCCGTGGGCGTCGAGCCGGGCGCGGTTAGCCTCGGCCTGGCGGCGGTTCGCGGCGAGCAGCTCGCCGAGGATCTTTTCGGGGGCTGCGGCCGCCTTGGACGGCTGGGCCAGCGGTTGCAGCAAGTGGCGGTTGCCGGGGGTCAGGTTACAGCCGCAGGTATTGCACATGCTAGTGACCTCTTGGCGCAGGGACGCAGTCCAGCGAAACGGGATCGGGTTCGGGAAGGAGCAACTCGACCGACGCCAGCGTCAATTCCTCGCCGCGCGTCAGTTTCGTATCGTGGCTGCCGCACGCGGGACAGCGCAAATCGTTCGGGGCTGTTTCGGCGTCCATGCCACATGCAAGGCAGCTCACACGGGTCTTTACCCACTCGGTATGGAACTCGGCCCGCTCGGCGACGGTGTCGATGCACGCACTGCGGAAAGCGTGCTCCAGCAACATGGGTTCGACCCCGGCCAGGGCGCCGATCCGGACCGAGACCCGCGCCACCCCTTTCGCGCCATGCCGCCGGGTGAGGGCGGTCAGTTGGTCGATGATGTCCTCGCAGAGCGACAGCTCATGCATGCGACGATGACTCGGCGTCGACGGCGTCCGCCGTCATCAGTTCGTCAAACAGATCGAGCGAGACTTGCGCCTCTTCGGGCGTGAGCGTCTGGATCGCATAGCCGACATGCACCAGCACGAAATCGCCGGCGGCGAGCGCCTGATCCTGAACGAGAGACAGGCTGACTTCCCGTCTAACGCCCTGCACACTGCAGACGGCATTGTGCCCGTCGATTTGGACAATCTGCATCGGGATCGCGAGACACATGGGCGGGCACACACCGAAGGTGGCGGGAAACGCTCATATTCTAACGCGGAAAGGTAGGGAATTGCTTGCCGGCAGCGCGGCGGGCTTGTGGATGCCGCGATCGCCGGGCTGGCGTCGTCGCTGTCGGGACTAGAGGACTCCCAGCACGATCACGACCGCCTGCAGCGCGTGCATGAAATGGCTGACGTGCCGGTAACGAATCCGGGGCATGGCGGATTCAGGTTCCTGCCGTGTCTTGTAGGAGATTTCGCAGCAAAAGCTGTCGCTGGTTTCGATGACGCGCTTCTCGTACACGGGGGCTCCGCTGTCAGATCGGGGTTCGTTCGGTCTGCTGTCGGCGTTGTCACGCTCTCCTTGCCAATGCCGCGCAGATGGGGTCTTCAAGCGCGCTCAGTATCCTCACGATGTGTGTCAGCTTGATGACAGGAGGATCCCTGCACGGTGGCAGGGCTCGATGGCTTGCATCCGCCGGTATTTTCAGCGAACCTGCGGGTCAGGTGCCGTTCGCATGCTGCGGTGTGGCCGCCAGCGCGGCACGGTGATGATTCAAGACAGGAGTGGCCATGCGGCGAGGGGTGACCGCGTTACTGGTGTTCGTCATCGAGGCCGGCTCAAGGCTGTCCGCCGCTCCCGTGATGGGACCAGAGGGTTTGGCCGACCAGGCCGACAAGCGGCAACTGGTAGGCGATTTTCTGCAGCTCAGCACGGCCGAAGCCTCGGGCTTCTGGCCGCTGTACGAACGTCTGCAGAGCGAGTGGCGGGCGCTGCAGAGCGATCGCGAGGAGCACCTTAGGAACTACGGTCGCGACTATGCGGCCATGACGGATGCGCTGGCACTCGAGTACACCAAGGAACTGCTGCAGCACGAAGAGCGCCGGATCCGGCTGATGCGCCAGTATTTGCCGTCGTTCCAGAAAGTGCTGCCGGCCCGGAAGGTGGCACGTTATTATCAGATCGAAGAGAAAATTCACGCCGCAGTCAGCGCCGAAACAGCCGTCGAGATACCGCTGATCCAATGACCTCGGACTGCATTGCCGGCGCCAGCGCGGCCCCGGTGGTTGCGGGCCGTGATCGTAAGTTTCGGCGTACATTCCGGTGGGCCAGCTTGTTGGTCGCCGGGCTGATGTCCGCGGTTGGGGACGGCGCGGCCGCTGAGCGTCCGGCAGAGACCCGGACGCTGTCACATGCGGGCCACTCGTCTGGCTCGCGGGGCGCGACGCAGACTAAACCCGCGACGTCTCCTGCGAGTTCGTCGCGCCAGCGTCAGAGTGTCAGGCCGACTCCCGATGATGCGATGCAAGAACTTAAACGGTTCAGCGGACGCGTGCACGCGCTCGCTCACCGCCAGGCGGGCCGGCTGAGCGATGCGTTCTTCAGCCGACAGGGGGCCGGCCTGCCGGGCGGGGCGATCGCACAGGCCTCGGGTCCAGCCGGTCCTGGCACCATTCAGGTCAGACACGAAATCAATGAGGTACCGCTGCGCCGCTATGCGCACGCGCAGGCGGAGCGGCTCGAGGAGGGTTTTTTTCGCGGGCGCTACGACCGTTCGCGGGCACGCCTGGCCGAGAACATCGCGCTCTGGCGCCAGCGCGTTGACATTGCCAATCCGGGGCCTGATCTCGCCAATTTTCCGAATAGCGCGTTCACGCTTCCGGCCGGTCGGGCCTACGTCGAGATCTCGCCGCTGACCTACTACGGCAGCGCGGAAGGCGCGCCCGCCCAATACAACGCCGAGTTTCTCCTGCGCTATGGCTTGACCGACGATGTCGAGTTCCGCATTTTCGGCAATGGCGTGAGCTGGTCCGGCGGTGCGGCATCGGCCTGGGGCTTCGCGCCGATTGCTTTCGATACGAAGATCCAGCTCTGGACCGAAAAGCCGGACTGGTACCTGCCGGCCGCCGCAGCCGAAGCCTATCTGCAGACACAGTGGTTCGGCAGTCGCCCCTTCAACGGCGGCACGCAGCCGTCGATCACCCTCAATTTTGACCAATCTCTGCCATTCGAGATCGATCTCGAATACAACCTGGGCGCCACACGTATGCAGAGTGCATCCGGCGAGAACGTCTGGGAGGAGAGCTTCCAGTGGGCCTTGCAGCGGGATTTTTTCGGCGAGGACCTTGCGCTGTTCGTGCACGGCTTCTACAACGCGATGACGTTGCCCCGCCTGCCTAACGTCCGCGTCACGTCAGCCCAACTGGGTGAAGCCAAACAGAACGCGGTGGGTCTGGGTTTCATCTGGACCGTCGATCAGCGACTGGCGATCTATGGCCAGATGAGCGGCGGCACCACGGCGTCCACGCCGTCCACCATAGGGATGCTGGGTTTCGCTGCCGCATTCTGAGAGTACTGGCGGTCTGGCTGTCGTTCGTGCATAACCCGCTGTTTCGAAAGAGCAATCATGCGGCTGTAAAGGGCTCTCTCCCACGCGATCGCGCCGACTCGGCGGGTGCGATACGAAAAATACGAGAAAAAATTCCCTGCGGTGTTGAACATGTCTGTCAACCGCAATTAAAATAATCGCGGTGATTGGGAAGCTAGCGTCTCGTTTCCCGGTCAACGCTACGCGGTCAAGGACCGCGTTTGGTGCTAGTCCTGCCCTACCGGTGGGCTGAACTAGTGGAATGATCTGCGTTCTGTTGAGGTACAAGAATGGAAAACGAAAAAGACAATTTCTGGCTCTACATCGGCGGCATCATTGCTCTGGCTGTCGTGCTCGTGTTTCTGCTGAAGAGCCGCGAGATGGAAAGCGTTCCGGTCAAGGCTTTCGAAGAGACGAAAGCTGAGGTCGAGCGCCAGATCATGAGAAACAAGTAGTAGGCCAGCTCGGCTTTTTCGATTACAAAAAACAATAAGAAAACCCGAAAACAACAATAATAAGAAGCAGGCTGCAAATCTGGGCCCCGCGGCTCATGAAATGCAGCAATGGAACGAAAGTTCAGGAGGAGCAACTATTCGGGTTTGTTGCAGAGCTGGTGATAAACGTCAGCCCTGCAACAAACCTTTCTCCGGCAAGTCCCATTGGCCCACGCCATCCGCATCGCCCTGCCGGACCCGCGAAGGGCGATCACGATTCCAGTCCACCTATCCTGAGCCGCTGCCATACAGCGTGGCCCGGCGCACTCTGTTTGTCGCGCAGGGGCGGTATTTAGCGCGCATCACATCTGGCCTCGCATTACCGCGATGGCCCGCCATCGTTTCGCCAACCACCAGCCTTTCGCTTACGCGTTTCTTCTGGAGGTGGCCGCTCCCGGCATTCCAGCCCCTGGCAACGCACGCGTCAGTGGAGCGGGGGTACTGCGGTTTAAGTTGCCTTCAGGATGAAGGTAACGGGACCATCGTTGACCAGCGAGACGAGCATGTCCGCGCCGAAGCGGCCACGGGCAACGCGCCCTTCGCCGAGGTGGCGCCGGCATTCGTCGACCAGCGCGCTGAACAGCGCTGCACCGAGTGCCGGTTCTGCTGCCGGGGTGAAGCTCGGCCGCCGACCTTTTGCCGTGTCGGCGGCCAAAGTGAATTGCGAAACCAGCAGCAGTTCACCGCCGATTTCGTCAAGACTCAGGTTCATCCGTCCTTCCGGGTCGGGGAAGACACGATAGCCGAGCAACCGCTCGGCCAACCGCTCCACCTGCGCTTCCCCGTCGCCCTTTTCGACAGCGACGAGAGCCAGCATGCCCCGGCCGATGGTCGCGATGCGTTCATCGGCCACGTCGACGGAGGCGCGGGTCACACGCTGGATGACGGCGATCACCGTCCGTGGCTAGTAGCGGGGCAGGCTGGGATCGACCTGCACCGACCACGCATCGATGCCCCCGCTCAGGTTGGTTACGTTGCTGAACCCGCGCCCTTCGAGGAATCCTGCGACCTGGGCGCTGCGCATGCCATGGTGGCAGATCACGACAATCTCCGCGTCAGGACTGAGTTCGGTCAGACGCCGCGGAACCTCCTGCATCGGGATATGGACACTACCCGCGATGTGGGCATGCCGAAATTCCAGCGGTTCCCGAACGTCGAGCAAGACGACGGAATGTTTATCATCCGACTGCAAGTACTGGTGCAACTGGGTGGGGGTGATCTGCTTCATCGGGAAGATCTCGCTCGGCAACAGGCTAGGTACAGGGGCAGGGGAGTGACGGATGCGCGTTATCGTCAGTACTTGATGCCGCTTTCCGTGAGTGCGCGCATGACGGCCTGGCCGATGTGTGCGGGATTGCGCGCCACGTACAGCCCCAACTCCTCCATTGCATCCATCTTGGCGTTGGCCGTGTCGGAAGTGCCGGCGATGATGGCCCCCGCGTGGCCCATCCGGCGCCCGGGCGGCGACGAGACGCCAGCCACGAAGCCGACGATGGGTTTCGTCATGTTGGCTTTCGCCCACTGGGCCGCCGCCACCTCTTGCGGTCCGCCGATCTCACCGATCATGACGATCAAATCGGTGTCAGGATCCGCTTCGAAGGCGCGCAGTACGGTGACAAAATCCGTGCCGTTGACGGGGTCGCCGCCGATCCCGACCGAGGAACTCTGGCCGAGGCCGAGTGCCGACATCTGTTCGGTGGCCTCATAGTTCAAGGTGCCGGAGCGCGACACGACACCGATCCGGCCCCTCTTGTAGATATTCGCGGGCATGATGCCGACCTTGCATTCGCCCGGTGTGATGATACCCGGTGTGTTGGGGCCGATCACGATGCAGTCCTTCCCTTCGCGGTACCGCTGCAACCGGACCATGTCCTGCACGGGCACGCCGTCGGCGATGACGACGACGACCTTGATGCCGGCATCGATGGCTTCCATCACAGCGTCTACGGCGAATGGCGGCGGTACGAAGACTCCCGAGACATCGGCACCCGTCTCCCTGACGGCTGACGCGACGGTATCGAATACCGGCAGGCCCAGGTGGCGGGTGCCGCCTTTGCCCGGCGTGACGCCGCCGACGACCTGGGTGCCGATCTTGATCGCATCCTGAGCATGGAAGGTGGCGTGCTCGCCGGTAAAGCCCTGGAAGATGACCTTGGAATCCTTGTTGACGAATACGCTCATGGTTTAGTCCTGGGCAGCAGCGACAGCCTTCGCGGCGGCGTCGTCGAGGTTTTGTGCGGTGATGAACGAAAGCCCTGAACTCTCGAGGAGTTCCCGGCCGGCCTCGACGTTCGTTCCGGCCAGCCGAACGACCATCGGAGCGGTAATGTTGAGGCTTTCCATGGCTTGGATCAGGCCCTTGGCGATCCAGTCGCAGCGATTGATGCCGGCGAAGATATTGACCAGGATCGCCTTGACATTCGGGTCCTGCAATACGATGCGGCAGGCATTGGTCACCTTCTCTGGAGAGGCGCCGCCGCCGACATCGAGGAAATTGGCCGGCCGTCCGCCGTGCAGTGTGATTGCATCCATGGTGGCCATCGCCAGCCCCGCGCCGTTGACGATGCAGCCGATGCTGCCGTCCAGCGCAATGTAATTCAGACCGTGGCCGGACGCTTCGACCTCCTTCGGGTCTTCCTCGTCGAAGTCGCGCATTTCATTGATCTGGTGCTGGCGATACAGCGCGTTGTCGTCGAAGGTGATTTTGGCGTCCAGTGCGACGAGCTGGTCATTGCTGTTGACTGCGAGCGGATTGATTTCCGCCAACAACGCATCCTTGTCGCGGATACAGCGATAGATGGCCTTCATGATCTTGACGGCCTGGGGCATCAGCTTGCCGCGCAGGCCCATGGCGGCGGCCACCTTGCGGCACTGGAAGTCGCGCAATCCGATGGCCGGATCGACCGTCTCCTTGATCACTTTTTCCGGGTGCGTCCGGTTGACTTCCTCAATGTCCATACCCCCTTCGGAGGAGGCGATCATCGTGATGCGCTGAGAGCCACGGTCGATCACGAAGCCGAGGTAGTATTCCTTGGCGATGTCGCTGGCTTGCTCGATCCAGATGCGCTGGACCAAAGACCCCCCGGGACCGGTCTGATGGGTCACAAGCCGACGGCCCAGCATGTTGTCGGCCGCTTGCCGGACCTCGCCGATCGAATGGGCCAGCCGGACGCCGCCGGCTTTGCCGCGGCCGCCGGCATGGATCTGCGCCTTGACGACCCAGCGGTCGCCGCTGATTTCTTCGGCGACGTTGGCCGCCTGTTTGTCCGAGTAGGCCACTCCGCCCAAGGGGACGGGAACGCCGTAGGTTTTCAGCAGTTCTTTGGCCTGATACTCATGGATGTTCACGGTGTGCTCTCCTGATCGATTGCATTTGCGCCGCGGGTGTACCGGCGGATCGGCGTTCGAGTCTTCCGCGGGCTTACTGGACGTTCCGGCGGGATTCGATCTGATTTATCTGGGTGACGACGTTTTCGGCCATGCGGATCGAGGCCGCGTCGATCAGTCGCCCGTCGAGTGACACGGCGCCTTTGCCTTCCCGAGCGGCTTGCTGCATGGCCGCGATGATGCGGTGCGCCCGGTCCACTTCCTTCTCGGTCGGGGTGAAGACTTCGTTGGCGAGTGCCACTTGGGACGGATGGATCGCCCATTTACCCTCGCAGCCCAGCGCTGCCGCTCGGCGCGCGGCGGCGCGAAAGCCTTCGGGGTCGCTGAAATCGCCGAACGGCCCGTCGATCGGGCGCAAGCCGTAGGCGCGACAGGCGGCCGCCATTCGGGACAAGCCAAAATGCCATTGATCGCCCCAGTGGAAAAAGCGCTCGCCGCCATCGTTGGGGTCCGTCAGCATGCCGTACTCCGGGTTGGCTCCCCCGATCTGAGTGGTGCGGGCGCGGACCGATGCGGCATAGTCGGCGACGCCGAATACCATGGCTTCCATGCGTTCGGGGCAGCACCGCGCGATGGCCTCGACATTGGCCATGCCCATGGCGGTCTCGATCAGCACGTGAATGTTGATCGGGGCGAAGCCCCTGGCCTGTTCGATCTGCGACAGCATGGTTGCGACGAAATAGACGTCCTCCGGGCTGCCGACCTTCGGGATCAGGATCGTGTCGAGCTTGTCACCGCAGGCCTCGACGATCTCGACCAGGTCGCGATAGCAGAAGTGAGTGTCCAGTCCATTGATACGGATGGAGACGGCGCATCGTGACCAGTCATAGGACGACAAGGCCTCGATGATGTTGGCGCGCGCCTGGGCTTTGTCGTCGGGTGCAACGGCGTCCTCCAGATCCAGGAAAACGATGTCGGCCCCCGAGGTCGGTGCCTTCTCGAGCATGCGTTTGTTGCTGCCGGGTACTGCCAGTTCACTCCGGTGCAGACGGTTTTTGATGGCCATTTGAATCCTGTTTGATGTATGCCGGTCGTTCGGTCCTGGGATCCGATGGCTCGCTGACTCCTTGTTGTTTTGATGCAGCAGTCGGGTGACTGCCGTCGAGGAGAGCGCCAGCGGAACAAGTCCGCCTGAGGGGCGGTGTCGAGGGCTGCAGACGCGCGCGAAATCCGATACGAATCAAAATTGACCGGCAATTATATAAAATCACTTGCGCTTTGCTTGGTTTATTTCGTTGACACGGTAGATCGTCTGTGGAAATCAAGTTGTTGTACAGATGATTTTTGTGGTAATGTTGGAACGCTGAACAACTATTTGTTGTTGGTATGCAACCGCAACAGTGACAACAGTTTGGAGGGGAGTAGCGATGAAAAAGACCAAGAATACCGCGGCCGTTACGGCCGCAATTGCCGCCTCTGTCGCGGTCCTGGGCGGAGTTTCGGGCTCTGCCGAGGCCCACGGGCACAGCGCCAGTTCGACCGCACTGCTGGAAAGCCGTCTAAATTCAATGGAAGCGGAGATGCAGGCACTCCGTTCGGAACTGGCGGCGTCGAAGGCCGAGTCGCAGAGAGCCGCTCAGGAGAGCGCTCAGCGCCTCGAGCAAACCGAGCAGCGCCAGGTCCAGACCGAACAGAAGCTGGCCCAGGACGAAGACAAGGTCAAGAAGCCGAAGAGCCTGCTGTTCTTCCGCGGCGGCTTCACGCACATGACCAGCAACCGCGACGGCGAATTGCTGCTGAACAATCAGCTCCTGAATCCTGGCCCGCTTGAGGCGAATAACGGCGACGGCTGGTACGTGGGTGCCGGTTTCGATCACCGCCTGACGGACGATACCTGGGGCATGACGGACCTGATGGCGGTCGACGGCGAAGTCATGTTCCAGTACATGAACTTCGGCACCAGCTACAACGCTCTGGTCGGAAATTACGCGGCGAGTGTGGTCGGGGCACCGCTGCAGATCGAGAATCAGCTGACCCAGTTGACAATCAGCGCCTCGCCCAAGCTGAAGTTCAACCTGCTCGACGGCAACCTGCGTCCGTGGATCATCCCGTTCGGTCTGTCGATCAACGTCATCAGCCCGCCGTCCAGCGGCGTCACGGTGTTGAATCCCGGCCTGATGCTCGGTACCGGTGTCGAATACCGGATCTGGGAAAACCTGTGGGCCGGCATGGACTTCCGCTACAACTTCACCGGCGGTGACTTCAACTACCGTGCGCGTTTGCCGGGTGGTGGCGCGGTCGCTCTCAAGCAGACCAACATCGACGGCCTGATGGTCGGCGGTACTCTGGGCTTCGGCTTCTAAGCTCAGGCGACATCGCAGCGCAAAAAGGGGGATGGCGACATCCCCCTTTTTTGTTGGCTGCCGCTCCGCGATCCGCAAGGCGAATGCATGCCTTACCCCATTGTGTCAGGGGGCGGACAGAGGCTAGTATCCGCTCCCAAGTCTTCGCTTCAATATACGGCCTCGGACCCCCGATTCCTCACGCGATGCGTGTTCTGCATCCACCGCTGGAGCCTTATTCGACCCACACCCTGGAGCGCGAGGGTCATCAGGTCTATTTCGAGGAGTGCGGTCATCCCGACGGCGTCCCTGTACTGTTCCTGCATGGCGGGCCGGGTTCGGGCTGTCGGGCGGAACATCGGCGTTTTTTCGATCCCGCCCGCTGCCGCGCGGTGTTGGTGGACCAGCGCGGCGCCGGCCGTTCCTTGCCGTCGGGCAGGCTGGAACATAACACCACGTCGGCCTTGATCGAGGATCTCGAGCAGATACGTATCGCGCTCGACATACCCCGTTGGGTCTTGTTCGGGGGCTCGTGGGGAGCGGCGCTGGCCTTGCTCTATGGTCAGTGTTACCCGGAGCGGGTCGCGGGACTGATCCTACGCGGCAGTTTCCTGGCGCGCGAGCAGGATCTGCAGTGGTTCATCCGCGATGGTGCGCCGCGCATTTACCCCGAGGCCTGGGCTCAACTGGCGGCGGGCCTTTCGCCCGGAGGAGGCAGCGATCTGCTGGCCGCAATCGAAACCCGGCTGCACGGCCCCGACGAACTGGCGCAGCGGCGCATGGCGCGCGACTGGGACGCCTGGTCCAGCCGCGTCGCGCTGGGCGAAGCGTATCGGCCCGCCGCCGAGGGCGTCGAACATGTCTCATTGACCACGGTCCACCGCGCGCGTATCGAGTTGCACTATGCCCGCCGACGTTACTTCGTCGCGGAGGGTCAGGTGCTGGATGCCTGCGCCGCAGTTCGGCATCGCCCGGCGATCCTCATCCATGGCCGCCGCGACCTGGTTTGTCCGCCCGAGGCCGCACTGACCTTGCAGCGCCATCTGCCGGACGCTCGACTGACGATGTTGCCGAACGCCGGGCACCTGGCGGCCGGTGACGAGATGGTGGATGCCCTGGTGAGTGCGGTGGACCGGCTGCTCGATCGGCTCCAAGGCGAGGGCTGAGCCGCTGCGCAGGCCAGCGATGCCCTCGTCGCGGGTTCGCGGACCCCGCGGCGCGCGGTCGGTTCGGCCGTGCCCCGTATCCGGCTGCTGCTGTGGTACGCTAGCCGCGTTTTCGACACCTTCCTCATGAATCTCCCCGAATTCTCCACCGCTCGCCTGCTGGTCGCCGGCGATACGATGCTGGACCGTTACTGGTTCGGGCCTGCCACGCGCATCTCGCCGGAAGCTCCCGTTCCGATCGTGCGAATACAGCAGTACGAGGAGCGTGCCGGGGGCGCCGGCAATGTCGCGCTGAACCTGGCCCGTCTGGGCTGTTCCGTGACCCTGGTGGGCTATCGCGGCCGCGACGAGGCCGGCGATGCGTTGGCGGGCCTGCTCGAACGATCCGGCGTGCGCTGCCGGCTGGAGCAACTGCCGCACCATCCGACGATCACCAAGCTGCGCATCATCAGCCAGCATCAACAACTGATCCGGCTCGACTTCGAGGAACCCTTGATTCCGGAGGAACCGAGCGGGCTGCTGGATCGCTTCGCCGCCGATCTGGCGGAGGCCGACGCGGTGGTGCTTTCGGATTATGCGAAGGGCACCTTGAGCCAGATCGAGATTCTGATTGCCCGGGCGCGCGGCGCCGGCAAGCCGGTGCTGGTGGATCCCAAGGGCAATGATTTCGGTCGTTACCGCCATGCGACCGTCCTGACGCCCAATCTGAGCGAGTTCGAAGCGGTCGTCGGTCGCTCCGAGGATGAGGCCGGGTTTTGCGCGAAGGCTGCGGCGCTGCTCCAGGAACTCGACCTGGAGGTATTGCTGGTGACTCGCGGCGAGGCCGGCATGACGCTGTTCGAGCGCGGCCGGCCGCCGCTGCATCTGCGGGCCCACGCAAAGGAGGTCTTCGATGTGACGGGGGCAGGGGATACCGTGCTGTCCGTGCTGGCGGCCGCCCGTGCGGCCGGACAGTCCTGGGCGGATGCGACCCGCCTCGCCAACCTCGCAGCCGGTATCGTCGTCGGCAAACTCGGCACGGCCACGATCAGCGTGGACGAACTGGGGACGGCTGTCGAGGGTCCGCGGGCCGAGCACCACGGGGTCGTCGGCCTCGACGAATTATTGCGACTCGTGGCGGTGGCCAGAGCGCGCGGGGAGCGGATCGTCGTGACCAACGGTTGTTTCGACATCCTTCACCCGGGACACGTGACCTATCTGCGCCAGGCCAGAGCCTTGGGGGATCGACTGATCGTGCTGGTCAACAGCGATGCCTCCGTACGGCGACTCAAGGGCGAAGAGCGGCCGGTCAACGCTCTTGACCACCGCATGGACATGCTCGCCGCACTGGAATGCGTCGACTGGGTCAGTTTCTTCGACGACGACACGCCGCGCGAGGCAATTTGCCGAATCCTGCCCGACATCCTGGTCAAGGGCGGCGACTACCGGGACATCAGCGCGATAGCCGGGCACGATTGCGTCGTGGCGCATGGCGGGACGGTGCAGTTGCTGGACTATGTCGAGGGCTTTTCGACCAGCCGCCTGATTGCGGCGATACGGGAAGGAACATGACGGATACCGCCTACCAGGAAGACCGGAAGGTCGCTGCCATCAGGGTGCCGCCGAACTCGGTACAGGCGGAGCAGTCACTGCTGGGCGGCTTGATGCTCGACAACGAAACCTGGGACACCGTCGCGGACCGGGTCGGGGAAGAGGACTTCTACACCAAGGAACACCGGACCATCTTCCGTGCGATCCGGAAGCTGGCGGAGACACAGACCCCATTCGATGCGGTCACGCTGTCCGAGTGGATGGAAAAGGTCGGTGACCTCGAAGCCGCCGGCGGGCTGGCGTATCTGGCGCTGCTGGCGAAGGAGACGCCCAGTGCCGCAAATATCGCGGCCTATGCGGACATCGTGCGCGAGCGCTCGGTGCTGCGCCAGCTGATCCACGTCGGTACCGAAATCGCGGATTCGGCCTACCAGCCCGGCGAACGCCCGATCCAGAGCTTGCTGGAGGAGGCGGAGCAGCGCGTTTTCAAGATTGCCGAGCAGCGCTCGCGCGGCGCGGGCGGGTTCAATTCGATCAAGGGGCTGTTGGCGAAGGCGATCGATCGCATCGACACGCTGTTCAAGCAGGAAGGGCACATCACCGGCGTCAGCAGCGGCTTTACCGACTTCGACGAGATGACCTCGGGCATGCAGGCCTCCGACCTGATCATCGTCGCCGGCCGTCCTTCCATGGGCAAGACTACGTTCGCGATGAACCTGGCCGAACATGTCGCGATACGCGAGAAGGTGCCGGTCGCGGTGTTCAGCATGGAAATGCCCGGCGAGCAGCTGGCGATGCGCATGATGTCCTCGCTGGGCCGCATCGACCAGCACCGGGTGCGTACCGGGAAGCTGGAGGACGACGAGTGGCCGCGGATGACGTCGGCCATCAACATCCTGGCGGAAACCTCGATGTTCATCGACGATACGCCGGCGCTGACGCCGACCGAAGTCCGCGCGCGCTGCCGCCGGTTGCACCGCGAGCACGGCCAGCTGGGTCTGGTCGTGCTCGACTACCTGCAGTTGATGCAGTCCCCCGGGAGTGGCGAGAACCGTACCGCCGAAATCTCCGACATCTCGCGCTCGTTGAAAGCGCTGGCCAAGGAGCTGAACGTGCCGGTGATCGCACTGTCGCAGCTTAACCGCAATCTGGAGCAGCGCCCCAACAAACGGCCGGTGATGTCCGATCTGCGCGAATCCGGCTCGATCGAGCAGGACGCCGACCTGATCGTCTTCATTTATCGCGACGAGGTTTATCATCCCGATACGGCCGACAAGGGCACGGCCGAAATCATCATCGCGAAGCAGCGTAACGGCCCGATCGGCACGACCCGGCTGACGTTTCTCGGTCAGTTCACCCGCTTCGAGAATTTCATCGCCGACCCGTATTCCGACCAGGGCTTTTGAGCATGACGCCGGCGGCATTCGCGGAACTCGATCTCGGGGCTCTGGAACACAATCTTTCGCGGTTGCGCGAGGCCGCGCCCAGGGCCAAGGTGATGGCGGTCATCAAGGCCAATGCCTACGGCCACGGCATGGTGCGCGTTGCTTCGGCGCTGCCGACCGCCGATGCCTTCGCGGTCGCGCGGCTCGACGAAGGCGTGGCCTTGCGGGAAGCCGGCATCCGGCAACGGATCGTGGTGCTGCAGGGGTTCATCTGCCCCGAAGAACTGGAGTTGCACGCGCGCTTCGACCTGGAGCCGGTCATCCACTCGGTGCATCAGATCGACCTCCTGGAGCAACACCCGCCCCGGGATGCGCGGCTCGGTGCCTGGGTCAAGCTCGACACCGGGATGCATCGGCTGGGGCTGGATCCGGCCGAGTTCCGGGACTGCTATCAGCGGCTATCCGGCAATGTTCACTTGAAGGATCCCCTGCCGATCATGACGCATCTGGCCAATGCCGATGTCGTCACCGACACGACGACCGAACGGCAGCTGGCGGTGTTCAACGGTGTCGCCTCCGATCCCGTCGAGCGGGTCGCCGCCAATTCGGCTGGCCTGCTCGCCTGGCCGGCATCGCACGCGGAATGGGTGCGCCCGGGCCTCGCGCTTTACGGCGTGTCCCCATTTCCGTTCCGCTCGGGCGCCAAGGACGGTTTCCGGCCGGTCATGACCTTGAAGACGCGGCTGATCGCGATCAAGAATTTGCGGCGCGGCGATCCGGTCGGTTACGGCGGCGACTGGATCTGTCCCCATCCGACCCGCATGGGCATCGCGTCGATCGGCTATGGTGATGGCTATCCGCGGAGTGCCGCCTCGGGCACGCCGGTGCTGGTCAACGAGCAGAGCGCGCCGCTGATCGGGCGCGTATCGATGGACATGATTACGGTCGACCTGAGCGAGCACCCGCAGGCCCGCGTCGGCGATACGGTCACGCTGTGGGGGCAGGGGCTGCCGGTCGAGGAAGTCGCCCGCCACGCAAATACGATCCCCTACGTGCTGTTGTGCAACGTCACGCAGCGCGTCCGGATGATAGAGCAGCGCTGAGCGCGAGGCTTCCCGAGGGGTTCGCCCCGCGACCGGCTCAAGCGGTCATTGAGCGTCGAACAGATCCGAGGCCACCGCGTCCGCGAAGTCGCCCTCGACCGTTTCCACCGGTGTTGGTGTTGCGTAGGCACGTCCCCAGTCAAAGGTCTGCCGGTCGACGACCCGGTCACGGTAACGGTGGGCGCGGGCGATGATGTCGGGATTCGTCAGCAGGCGCCAGCCATCGATATGGGTCTGCCCGAAACCCGCCGCCCCCGCGGCCTGGCCGCCGTCGTAGCGGGTGATCGTCAGCGACAGGTCGAAGCGGCGAGCGGGGCGGGGTGACGGGATCGTGGCCTTCCTCCGGTCGATCCGGTCGCGGAGGTTCTTGGCCAGACGTCGCAGATCAAGAGCACCGGTGTCCAGGCCAGCCACCGCAACGACCTCCACGGCGACTTCGTCCTGGCGGGTGATCCGCTGGTCCGCATCCGGGTCCAGTTCCTGTGTCAGCGTCTTACCGTCGCCGGCACAGCCCAAGAGCAGGGCAGCGGCGAGCGACAGCAGAACCGCCGCGCCGGGTCTGGCGGTCCAGCCTGGGGTGCGAAGGCTCATTTCACGGCGGATTTTTCGGCGGTCGGGGTTCGTTTCTCCTTGCGCCACAGCGTCCAGGCCCCGTAGAGCAAGCCGCCCCAGGCCGCGTAGCGGACCAGCGGAGAAGCGGCCAGCACCATCAGGCTGATGATGATGATGGTGAAGCCATCCCATGAGGTGCGCTCGCGCAGACGCGCCTGGATCCAGTCGATCGTGAAGTGTACGGCAGACATCACTGGGCTTTCGGACACGGCTGTCTTCTCCTTCCAGAGCGTTCCTGGTCAATGGTTAAACATGATCATCGTTGCGGCGGTGATTCGCAGGCCGATTCGGGGCGGCGCCGGACTCGCCTCACTAGTTGAGCGTTGGTTTCCGGCCCTGACGCATCAGTTGACAGACCGCTGGCCGGCTGCGACTGCCGAAGGATGCAGGGCCTAAGCCGATTGTGCAAGTGCCTTGCGTCACTCGCTAGTCGGGCGTTTCGCGTCAAGCCGGGTAGGTCGGCGCGGTCGACTACGTTGCCGGCTACCCCTGCCGGGCCTGCCATTCCGCCGGTGTGTGGGCCTTGATCGTGATGGCGTGCAGGGCGCCGGTAGACAGCGGATCCTGGACTGCGCTCAAGACCTGCTGCTGCCGCTTGACCAGCGACAGCCCCTCGAACACCTCGCTGACGACGATCACGGAGAAACTGCAGCCCTCACCCTCGACGGCAACGTGCGCCTCGGGGAGGACGACCTGAATCAGGTCGCGAACTTCGGATGGTTGCATAACGACGATTTCACATCTTTGGTGGGTTTAAGGGACATTTCCAGTCCCGGCGCTGCCATCGGCCGGGCGTGATAGTCTACCGCTTCGTGTCGGAAACCTTGCCGGTTTGAAACATGCGCTGGGATTACTTGTATCTGGGGATTGCGATCGTCGCCGAAGTTGTGGCGACCTCGGCGTTGAAGTCTGCGGAGGGTTTCACACGGCTGTGGCCCTCGTTGCTCGTTTTTGCGGGGTACGCGGTCGCGTTCTTTTTTCTGTCGCTGACCTTGGACTCGATACCGGTCGGCATCGCCTATGCGATCTGGTCCGGCGTCGGCGTCGTCCTCGTGTCGCTGCTGGGTTGGTTGCTTTACCAGCAGGCACTGGATACGCCGGCCTTGATCGGCGTCGCGCTGATCGTGGCCGGCGTAATCGTGATCAACCTCTACTCGAATGCCGTGCGGCACTGAGGGCTACCCCCAGCAGGCACCGCGAGTCGGACGACACCTGCGGGCGCATCGAAACTGCTGGACGGGTTAGGGCGCGGCGCTGACATGCAGGCCGGTCTTGTTGTTGCGCGGGTTCGGATCGGCCGGGGCGGCATCGACCCGAGCGGAGTTCCATACCCGGGTCGTGCCGGCCGAGCGGGGACGCAAGGTCAGGGTGACGGTCGCTTCGGCACCGGCCGCCAGCGTTCCCAGGTAACAGACCTTGGGGGCTCCAGCGCTGCAGGTGCCCTGGCTGGCGACTGCCGTGGCTTTCAACGGTCCGTCGACCAGCGTGACGTCGTTGGCGGCGTCCGGGCCGTGATTGCTTACGGTGACGGTGTAGGTAATCAGACTCGACGCCGGGAAGGGCGACGGGCTGGCGGTCTGGGTCACAGCCAGGTCGGCCGTGGTCGAGCGATCGAGCAGGCGGTCGCGAACGAATACGTCCCAGGCAGCGTTCGTGTCGCCGGCAACGTTTTGCCTGGAGAAGGAGGCAAAGGCCACGAAACGTCCATCGGCGGACAGCGTTGGCTCCGTTGTCCCATGTCTGTCCGCGGCATCGCCGTTGATGCGGGTCGTCTGGCGGCTCAGCCGGTCATGCAGGTAGCCACCAGTTGCTACCCCATTCGTACCGCTGGGGCCGAGATTTGTCGCTTCGGAACCATACGCCACAAACCGTCCATCGGCCGAAAGGCTCGGTAAGGACGACGCGCCGTTCCCTTGGCTGCCGTCGGAAGCGACGCTGACTTGGCTCGTCTGCCGCGTCAACCGGTCGTGAACGAAGATATCGTCTAGGTAGTTGGTGTCGTCAGGGAAAAAACTATAGGCCGAATAGAAGGCAACAAACCTTCCGTCAGCCGATATCGACGGCTGGTAGGATTGAGCATTGCCGGCCGTGGAATAGTGGGTGATGCGCGTGGTCTCATGCGTCTGCCGGTCGTGAACATAGATGAACTGCCCACCCACGTCATTGCCAGGCGCCAGCGTTGCGGCGCTGGACGCGAAGGCAACGAAGCGTCCGTCGGCGGAAAGGGCGGGAGTTATAGAGGAGCCTTGTCCTTGGTTGCCGGCGCTATCGACGCTGACGCGGGTGGTCTGATGCAACTTGCGGTCATGCACAAAGACATCGCTCAGCTCATTGGTATCGCCGGGAGCGAGATTGCTGGCGACAGAGTAAAAGGCCACGAAACGCCCGTCCGCGGACAGCGCACCCATAGACGAGCCTGCGTTGCCCTCGTGGCCGTCACTATCGATGCTGACACGCGTCGTCTGATGGATCAACCGGTCGTGAACGAAGATATCCCTAGATCCATTGCTGTCACCAGGGACGAGATGGGTTGCGAGGGACGAGTAGGCCACGAAGCGGCCGTCGGCAGAAAGTGCTGTCTGGTCATAGCTAGTTCTATTCCCTTGCTCTCCCGTGGAGGCGACGCTGACGCGGGTGGTTTGTCGCGTCAGCCGGTCATGAACAAAGACATCGGTGGTGCGGTTCGTATCATCCGGGACAAGGTTGTTGGCATCGCTCACAAACGCCACGAAGCGCCCATCCGCGGAGACGGTCGGTTGGAGCGACCCGCGATTACCCTGTTCCCCCGCGGAATCGACACTGACCCGGGTGGTCTCGCCGACCGCCTGGACCTCGGCGGACAGGGTCAAGCCCGCCGCGAACATCAGTGGCGCCACGCGTAGGGCGGAGGCGCGCGAGTGAATCCCCGCCGTCGGTGCTCGGTGTCCGTCGGCTGCCCTGGCTGGACCGTTGTCGCCTGGAAATGCGCGCCCATTCGGATTGCCATTCCCTGGGATAGGGGTGTTCATGGTGGTTTCTCTCGGTTGAAAGTCAGTCAAAAAGTCGTCGTATTGAACGGCGGTTGCTTGCCGCTCCTGCACTACGTGGCAGGTAGCGGCAAGCTGGCGCCGCGCGCGGTGTCGGTGCCTGCTGCCCGCCCCTCTGCTATGGCGCGCCATCGACGCGGAGCGTGGTCGCGTTATTCCGGGACAAGGGGTCGACCGGTGCGGCGCTGATGCGCGCGGTGTTCGACAGGCTCGGGGTGCCCCGCCACTTGGGTTGCAGGGTCAGCGTCAGGGTGGCTTCGGCGCCGGACGCGAGCGCGCCGAAATAGCAGACCAGCGGTGCACCCTGGCTGCAGTGGCCCTGGCTGGGCGTGGCGCTGCTCACGGTCGCGCTGAGGAGTGGCGGGTGATCGATCAGCATGACTTCGTCCGCGGCATCGGGCCCGTGGTTGACAGCCGTCACGGTGTAGGTTATCGGGGCGAGAGGCTCGAAGGCGTTCGGGCTGACGGTCTGGATCACGCCGAGGTCGGCCGTGACCGAGCGATCGATCAGTGCATCGCGTACATAAATGTTTGTCGGATAGCTTCCCGAAGCAAAAGCGACCTGACGCCCATCTGCCGACAGGGCAGGTGGTGGCTGGAACCATTCGGTTCCCAGGCGGGTGCCGAGGGAGTCGACGCTGACGACCTGCGTTGTGCCAGTCTGCCGATCGTGGCGATAGACTTCGAGCCGCGGTGGTCCGCTCACTTCCGGGTCGAGAGCCGGATCGCCTGACACAAATACGACGAAGCGGCCATCCGACGACAGGACTGGGGCGCGAGAGTCGAATGTGGCCTGGCTGCCATCGGAGGCGAGGCTGACGCGAGTGGTCTGCCTGCTAACGCGGTCGTGGACCAGGATGTCAGCCACGCGATTGGTATCGTCAGGAACCAGCGTCGCTGCGCGGGAGGTGTATGCAACGCAGCGTCCGTCTGCGGAGATCGAGACGTCCCGCTCTTCCGGGTACAGTGCCTCCGGCCCGTAGCCCTGATTACCTGCGGAGTCCACGCTGACGCGTGTGGTATGTCCTGATCGCCGATCGTGCACGAACACATCGCGACGCGCATTGGTGTCGCCGGGGACAAGGTTGCTCGCATAGGAGGTGAACGCGACATAACGGCCGTCGGCGGAGATGCCGATGCGGCCGAAATCCGTCCCCGCATTCCCTTGAGTGCCCGTCGAATCGACGCTGATACGCGTCGTTTTTTCCGTAAGCCTATCATGCACGAAGACATCATCCGCGCCATTGGTGTCTCCCGGCACGAGGTTATCCGCCGAGGACAGGAATGCGACGAATCGTCCATCGGCCGACAGAACAGGGAACACCGAGTTCCGGGTGCCCTGATTGCCGTTGGAGTCGACACTGTCCCGAGTGATCTTCCGCGTCAGCCGATCGTAGACGAACACGTCGTCCTGATCGTTCGTGTCGCCTGGTACAAGATTTGAAGCGCGTGTATGGAAGGCAACGAATCGCCCGTTGGCGGAAAGCGCCGGGTTCTGGGGAGGGAAATGCTGAGGATCACTCAGCATGTCCGCGATGCGAACGGTTTCGAGGCGGTGACGGTCGAGCAGATAGATCCCGGCGTTCAATGCGGGACCCTGCCGGTTCGTCACGGCCCGGAAGGCGACGAATCGCCCATCGGCTGAGAGTGCCGGCTGGCTATCGTCGGACGGCTCTATGGGGTCGGCCTTGATGATTGTCGTGTCACCGACGGCGATGGCATGGCCCGTTACCAGGGCGAGTGCCAACGGGAGATAGCGCCGTACCAGCAAGATCGACTTGGAGGTTCGTTGGGATGAAGGGGGACGGGTGTTCATGTTCGGTATCTCGCGAAGGGTAATGAGCCGGGTGGGGTTCAAGGGTGAACGGCTGTTTGTCGCGCACAGCCATTGCCTGGATGGAGCGGCGTGGGGCCACGCCAGGCTATGACCTGTGGGCCGGCAGTGATGAGCGGAAACGAATGTGGTGACAAAAAACGAACGCGCCAGGGTGGATCGCGACGATCCGAGCGAGGACCGTGATTCGAAGCCCGCAATCATTGAGCGAAATTGAGAAAAGATGTCATCCATCGCGAGGCTCCTGACCATCCCTTGCGGGGGCATGTAGGTTAACCCGGTGCCCACGGCCTTACTCGTCAAACAGCGGCAATTGGCTTCGACCCAATCCCGGCAGACGTCACTTATCGATTGCCTGTTGTCGAAGCAGTAGGCCGGCATCTCGAGCACCAACAGCATAAGATCAGCCTTTCCTAACCGCGATGACGGCTAATCCGCCTGCAACAGCGGGCAATCGTTACTCACTGCTCGACCTCGCGTGGTAAACAAGGCCAAGGCCTTGTGCTGATCCGGCGGATTGCGGTGGAGTGAAAAAAACGTCAGTCATGCTATCCCGGTTGGCCCCGGGCAGATGGGTTGGCGGCGTCAAGGGGGAAGCGGGCGCCGGGCCGCCCGACACCCCCCTTTCTCCGCGGCGCTGCGCGTCAGGGCGTGACGCTGACATGCAGGCCGGTCTTGTTGTTGCGAGGGTTCGGATCGACCGGGGCGGCGCTGATGCGCGCGGTGTTCGACAGGCGCGGGGTGCCCCGCCACTTGGGTTGTAGGGTCAGCGTCAGGGTGGCTTCGGCGCCGGGCGTGAGCGCGCCGAAATAGCAGACCAGCGGTGCACCCTGGCTGCAGTGGCCCTGGCTGGGCGTGGCGCTGCTCACGGTCGCGCTGCGCAACGCTGGGGTGTCATAGAGCGAGACTTCGTCGGCGGCATCGGGCCCGTGGTTGACGGCCGTCACGGTATACGTCACCGGGGCGAGCGGCTCGAACGCACTCGGGCTGACGGTTTGTGTGACGGCGAGGTCGGCCGTCGCCGAGCGATCGAGCAGGCGGTCGCGAACGAAGGTGTCAAATTTCTGCGCGGTGCCGGAATTAGTGGTGCATTCGAAGCCAACAACCCGGCCGTCGGCCGAAACACCGCCGTTGCGGCAGAAGCCCGTCGGGCCCGGTAGCTCATCGGTCACCAAGGCTGATCGGCCGGTCGTCGAGTCGTAGAGTTGTACGGTCGCCGATAGAAAAGAAACAAAGCGCCCATCGGAGGAGATCAGGGGACGCGAGCCGCCGTCCCGGGTCGGCCTTCCTGCGAAGTCGACGCTGGCGAGGATGGTTCGTTCGCCCTGCCGATCCCGAATGTAGACGTCAGTAGTTCCGTTGGTGTCGTTCGGCACAAGTGGCATTCCGGTAGCAAACGCGACAAACCTGCCATCTGCGGAGACGACCGGATCGAAGCCGGCTTCAAAGACCGGGTTGTTGGCAGCGTCGAAACTGGCCAGCACCGTCTCGCGCGTCTGACGATCATGCAGATAGATACCCCCATCCGGAGGTGCTGGTATACCCGGTAAAGGATTACTGGAACCCTTGCTGAACGCGATGTAGCGGCCGTTGCCGGATATTGCGCAGTCCATCGAATCGGCACGCAGAAACTGATTGCCAGCCGAATCGACGCTGACACGATCCGTCCGGCCGGTGACCCGGTCGTGCACAAACACGTCATTCCGGTCATTGGTGTCATCAGGCACCAGGTTACTGGCCACGGACCAAAAGGCCACGAACCGACCATCGGCGGAAATGGATGGCCAAGCCGAATTGGCGTTACCCTCATTACCCGAGGAGTCGACGCTGACGCGTTCCGTGCGACCCGTTTTCTGATCGTGCACGAAGATATCGGCCGCGCGATTGTTGTCTTGCGGAACGAGGTCGCCGGCAAAAGACTGAAAAGCCACGTAACGGCCATTCGCAGAAATTGCCACTCGCAGACCGATGAACATATCTCCCTCACTTTGCTGGCCGTTGGAGGTGACGCTGACGCGGGTCGTTTTCCCGGACACTCGATCGCGGATGAAGGCATCCCACGCGTTATTGGTGTCATCCGGAACCAGATTGCCGGCACCTGAAATGAAAGCGACGTAGCGTCCGTCGGCCGACAGGGCGCTCTCGCGAGAGGACTTGTCACCGCGCTGCCCCGTTTGGGACACACTGACGAGCGTGGTCTCGCCGGCGGCCAGCGCGTAATCGGTCATCATCACCAGCACGAGTGGCAGGCAGCGAAAGACGGGCCACATTGCCCTGCGGGCTTCTTGAGAGGAACGGTGCGGTGTCTTCATGGTCTGTTTTCCGTTGATTTCAATGGAGGTCGTTCAAGTACAGGGGGCAGGGCGCCTTTGTCGGGTCGACCGCATCGGATGCATCAGCGTGTAGTTGTGGCTTGAGAGGCTGCATCCACCCGGACCGCCGAACGGTTGTTGCCGTTGTCCGGGTCGACGGGTGATGCGCTGATGGAGGCGGTGTTCGACAGGCTCGGAGTGCCTTGCCATCGGGGTTGCAGGGTCAGTGTGACGGTGGCTTCGGCGCCGGGCGCGAGCACACCGAAGTAGCAGACCAGCGGGGTGCCCTGGCTGCAATGGCCCTGGCTAGGCGTGGCGCTGCTTACGCTCGCACTGAGGAGTGGCGGGCGATCGACGAGCGCGACCTCGGTGGCAGGATGGGGTCGATGGTTCACGGCCGTCACGGTGTAAGTCACGGGGGCGAGCGGCTCGAACGCACTTGGGCTGACGGTCTGCGTGATGGCCAGGTCGGCCATTGCGGTACGGTCCACCAACCGGTCGCGGACGAAAATGTCGGTGGCTCCGTTGGTATCGCGGTCAATCAGGTCGCTGGCATCCGAGGTGAACGCGACAAAGTGCCCGTCGGCGGAGATCGACGCAGGAACGAACGAGCCCGTGTCGCCGGCAAGTCCGTCCGGATTGTTGCTGATCCGCTGGGTCTGCCGCGTCAGACGGTCGTAGACGAAGACGTCGCCGGCCCGATTGGCGTCACCGGAGGCGAAGTTCGGGTCGAGCGAACCGAATGCGACGAAGCGGCCGTCGGCCGAGAGCCTGGGCTCCAGCGCATTGGCGAACGGCAGGGCGGTTCCGGACCGTACACTGGCCAGAGTGGTCATACCATTCGATCGATCGTGCACGAAAATGTCGTAGACGCGATTGGTGTCGTTGGGTACGAGATTGTCGGCGCCTGAAGAAAATGCGACGTACCGCCCGTCGGCCGACAGGTCTATGCCCCGCAATACCGATCCGTTCTGCTCGGCGCCAGCCGAATCGACACTGATACGGGTGGTTTCCTGCGTTTGCCGGTCATGGACAAACACGTCGGCTTTGTCGTTGGTATCGCCGGAGACCAGTGCGTTGGCACTCGACGTGAAGGCCACGAAGCGGCCATCGGCCGGGATGGCCAAACCGTTGTCGCTATAGGCCAACGCCGACTGTCTGCCCCGGGAATCGACATTTATGCGCTTAGTCTCGCGCGTATTTCGGTCGTGGACGAAGAAATCGCGCTCGCCGTTGGTGTCGCCGGGAACGAGATTCGACGCCGCCGAACTGAAAGCGATGAAGCGACCATCTGCCGAGAGGGCGATCTCGGGACCGGAAGACAGATCGCCCTGCGTTCCGCTCGAGTCGATGCTGGCGCGAGTCGTCTCACCCGTTTTCAGTTCATGGACGAAGACATCCGCGGCGCCATTCGTGTCGGAGGGCACGAGATTGCTGGCGGATGAACGGAAGGCGATGAAGCGGCCATTGGCGGACAGGGACGGTGCATCCGACATCGCGTCAGTTTGCCTGCCATCCAAGCCGACGCTGATCCTGATGGTTCGTCGCGTGGCCCGGTCGCGCACGAACACATCCGAGACCCCGTTCGTATCGCCAGCCACCACGTCGCTGGATCGCGAAGCAAAGGCGACATAGCGCCCATCAGCAGAAACGCCGGGTCGCTCGTAGCTCGACAGCCCGACGCTGCTGCCCGAACGTTCACTGATCCGGGTCGTCTCGCCGCTCGCGGTCGCGCTTGCGGCCGCCATCAGCAGCAACGGGGTCAGCATCAGGTCAATGTAGCAACCTGTCGCCGCGGCAGGCGGCTGAGAGGAGAGCGATGGTAACGGGTGGCGCGGGTGCGAATGATGGGCGCTCGGCTGACGAACGGCGGGCCGGTCCGAGATGGGTGGCGCGCGGGAAAAAGTGATCGAATCCATGGGTGTCTCCTGACAATCCGCTGCGGGGTTATCGATAATCCCCCCAAAAGCCGGTTCGCCTTCCCCCGGAACCGAGCGGCATCTATGCTCCGACCCCTCCCGGACAGGCATACCCTTGCGGCCGCCTGTTGTCGAAGCACTCTGTCGGCCTAGCCGACGCCGAGTCCACTATATCAGATTCTTCTTGCAGCCTTGATCGCGGCTTGGCCTGAGGTGCGCGGCGCCTGAAGCGCCAGGCCGGGCATCCGCGCGCGCAATCGGGGCAGGGAGGCCGTCCTGTGATGTGTAGCGAACAGGGACGGGTGGTGGCCATGCTGGCACCCGGGGACGCTGTCGTACAGCCGCGACGATAGGCTGGAGGTACCTCAATCCCGCGGCACGTATCCCGGCCGTCAGCGATCCCCGTCGTTCTTGGATCAGCGGGCCGGGTAAAGCCGGGAACACACGCAGCGTAGTACGGAGGCTGGACCCAGGTTGCTGGGGGCGAGGGGTCGCTGCTCGCTCAATCCGTCTCGAAGGTGTCGACGACCCGGCCGTCCGGCTCGACCGACTCGAGGAATACGGTGAAACCCCACAGGCGGCGAACGTGGCGCAGCATCTCGTCGGCGTTGTCGGCGAGGGGGCGGCGGTTGTGGCGGTAATGGCGCAGGGTCATAGAACGGTCGCCGCGCGTGTCCACATCGTAGACCTGGATGTTCGGTTCGATGTTGCCGAGGTTGTACTGGTCGGACAGGCGCTGGCGCACCGCCCGGTAGCCAGCCTCGTCGTGGATGCCGGTGATCTCCAGTTCGTCGTCATCCTCGTCGTCCAGCACGCTGAAGAGCTTGAAATCGCGGATGACCTGCGGCGACAGGAACTGCGCGATGAAGCTCTCGTCCTTGAAGTTACGCATCGCCCAGTCCAGCGTCTTGATCCAATCGGAACCGGCCCATTCCGGAAACCAGTGCCGATCTTCGTCGGTGGGCCGCTCGCAAATGCGGCGGATGTCGCTCATCATCGCAAAGCCGAGCGCATAGGGATTGATGCCGCTGTAGTAAGGCTTGTCGTAGGTCGGCTGGAACACGACGTTGGTGTGCGACGACAGGAACTCCAGCATGAAACCTTCGGTCACCAGACCTTCCTCGAACATCCGGTTCAGCAGCGTGTAGTGCCAGAACGTGGCCCAGCCCTCGTTCATGACCTTGGTCTGTCGCTGCGGGTACAGATACTGGCCGACCTTGCGGACGATACGGATGATCTCGCGCTGCCAGGTTTCGAGCAGCGGTGCATTTTTCTCGATGAAGTACAACAGGTTTTCCTCGGGCTCCGGCAGGAAGCGCTCATGCTTCTGCGCGCCGGCATGGGCCCGGGACGGCACCGTGATGCGCCACAAGTCGTTCAGCTGCGACTGGAGGTAATCGGCGCGCTCCTGCTGGCGTGTCCGTTCCTCTTCCATCGACAGCGGTGGCGGCTTCCGGTACCGGTCGACGCCGTAGCTCATCAAGGCATGGCAGGAGTCCAGGATGTCCTCCACCGCCTCCTGGCCGTGGCGCTCCTCGCACTGCGAGATATAGTTTCGTGCGAAGACCAGATAGTCGACGATCGCATCGGCACTGGTCCAGGCCTTGAACAGGTAGTTGTTCTTGAAGAAGGAATTGTGCCCGTAGCAGGCGTGCGCGATGACCAGCGCCTGCATGGTCATCGTGTTCTCCTCCATCAGATAGGCGATGCAGGGGTTCGAATTGATCACCAGCTCGTAAGCGAGGCCCATCTGCCCGCGCCGGTAACTCTTTTCGACGTTGAGGAACTGCTTGCCGAACGACCAGTGATGGTAGAACACCGGCATACCGGTGCTCGAATAGGCATCCATCATCTGTTCGGAGGTGATGACCTCGATCTGGTTCGGATACGTGTCCAGACCGAATTCCGCGGCGATGCGCGCGATTTCACGGTCGTAGCGTTCGAGCAATTCGAACGTCCACTCGGAGCCTTCGGAAAGCGGCTTCATGCCTGTTGTTTCTGGAACAGTTCGCGGAACACGGGGTAGATTTCGGAGGCGTCGTAGATTGCGCGCATCGCAAAGTTCGGCCAGGCTTCCTCGACCTTTTCGTATTCGGCCCAAAGCCCCTGGCGATTGTCGTTGTTGATCTCGATGTAGGCGTAGTACTGCACCGACGGCATGATTTCGTCGCTGAGTATCGCGTGGCACTTGCCCGAGTCCTCGGGCCAGTTGTCGCCGTCGGAGGCTTGCGCGCCATAGATGTTCCATTCGCGCGAAGGGTAGCGGTCACGGATTACATCGCGCATCAGGTTCAGCGCGCTCGATACGACGGTGCCGCCGCTCTCGCGGGAATAGAAGAAGGTTTCTTCGTCCACTTCCTGCGCGATCGTGTGGTGGCGGATGAATACCACGTCGATGCGGTCGTAGTTGCGGCGCAGGAACAGGTACAGCAGCAGGAAGAAGCGCTTCGCCAGGTCCTTTTTGGCCTGATCCATCGAGCCGGAGACGTCCATCACGCAGAACATGACGGCCTTCGAGGTCGGCGCCGGCAGTTGCACCCGGCTGCGATAGCGCAGATCGAAGGTGTCGATGAACGGTACGGCGTCGATTTTTCGCTGCAGTGCCTCTATCTCCTCGCGGAGCACGGCGACGCGTGTGCGGTTACCGTCGGTCTCCGGCAGCAGCGCCTCCAGTTCCTCTTCGAACGCGAGCTTTTCCCGCCGGTAAGGACCGGATAGGGCGGTGCGACGGGCCAGCGCGCCGCGCAGCGAGCGCAGCACATGCAGGTTGGCGGGCACACCATCGGACGTGAAGCCGGCGCGCACGCTCTTCGGGATTTCCTCGCGCGCGAGTTGCGTCTTGACCAGATTCGGCAGTTCCAGGTCCTCGAAGAAATAATCGAGGAATTCTTCCCGCGTCAGTTCGAAGACGAAATCGTCGGAGCCTTCTGTGGAGTCGTCACCCTGTCCGCCGCCCTTGCCGCCGCCGCCCTCGGGTCGGGCGACGCGGTCGCCCGTGACGAACTTCTGGTTGCCCGGATGGACCATCTCGCGCCGTCCGCCGGGCCCGTGCTTGAAGTAGGGTTCGGACGTGTCGCGTGACGGAATACGAACTTTCTCGCCGCTTTCGATGTCGGTGACCGAGCGTTTCGAGATCGCATCCGCGACCGCCCGCCGAATCTGTGTGTGAAAACGCTTCAGAAAGCGCTGACGGTTGACGGCGCTCTTGTTCTTCGGATTCAGCCGGCGATCGACGAAGCTGGACATAGGCTGGGCCCTGCCTCAGGAGGACTTCCTGACGCGCAGATACCATTCGGACAAGAGTCGCACCTGCTTCGGCGTGTAGCCTTTCAGCACCATGCGGTTCACAAAATCCTCATGCTTTTTCTGGTCGTCGGCCGAGGCCTTCGCGTTGAAAGAGATGACCGGCAGCAACTCCTCGGTGTTGGCGAACATCTTCTTCTCGATAACCGCGCGCAGCTTCTCGTAGCTGGTCCAGGCCGGGTTGCGGCCGGCGTTGCTGGCGCGTGCGCGCAGCACGAAGTTCACGATTTCGTTGCGGAAATCCTTCGGGTTGCTGATGCCGGCCGGTTTCTCGATTTTTTCCAGTTCCTCGTTCAGTGCGCGGCGGTCGAAGTTCTCGCCGGTGTCCGGATCGCGGTATTCCTGATCCTGGATCCAGTAGTCCGCATAGGTCACGTAGCGGTCGAAGATGTTCTGCCCGTATTCCGAATACGATTCCAGATAGGCCGTCTGCACTTCCTTGCCGATGAAGTCGACGTAGCGCGGCACCAGGTATTCCTTGATGAACCGCAGATAGCGTTCCTGCGTTTCGGGCGGAAACTGTTCCTGCGCGATCTGCTGTTCCAGCACGTACAGCAGATGAACGGGGTTGGCCGCAACCTCGGAATGATCGAAATTGAATACCTTGGACAGGATCTTGAACGCGAAGCGGGTCGACAGGCCTTCCATGCCTTCGTCGACGCCGGCATAGTCCTTGTACTCCTGGTAGGACTTGGCCTTCGGATCGGTGTCCTTCAGGTTCTCGCCGTCGTAGACCCGCATCTTCGAGTAGATGTTCGAGTTTTCCGGCTCCTTGAGCCGCGACAGGACGATGAACTGCGCCAGCATCTTCAGCGTGTGCGGCGCGCACGGCGATTCGGACAGCGAACTGTGCACCAGCAGCTTCTCGTAAATCCGGATCTCGTCGCTGACGCGCAGGCAATACGGCACCTTGACCACGTAGACACGGTCCAGGAAGGCCTCATTGTTCTTGTTGTTACGGAACTGCGTCCATTCGGACTCGTTCGAGTGCGCCAGGATGATGCCCTCGAACGGGATGGCCGACAGACCTTCCGTTCCCTTGTAGTTCCCTTCCTGCGTCGCCGTCAGCAGCGGGTGCAGCACCTTGATCGGCGCCTTGAACATCTCGACGAATTCCATGATGCCGCGGTTGCCCAGGCACAGTCCGCCGGAGAAGCTGTAGGCGTCGGGATCGTCCTGCGAAAAGCGTTCGAGCTTGCGGATGTCGACCTTGCCGACCAGCGAGGAGATGTCCTGATTGTTCTCGTCGCCCGGTTCGGTCTTGGTGACCGCGCGCTGATCCAGGATGGATGGATACAGCTTGACGACCTTGAACTGCGTGATGTCGCCGTTGTACTCGTGCAGGCGCTTGACCGCCCACGGCGACATGACCCCGTTCACATGGCGGCGCGGGATGCCGTATTCCTCTTCGAGAATGGCGCCGTCTTCGTCCGGCGAGAACAGGCCGAGGGGCGACTCGTTCACCGGCGATCCCTTGATCGCGTAGAAGGGCACCTTCTCGATCAGCGATTTCAATTTCTCGGCCAGCGACGATTTGCCGCCGCCAACCGGGCCGAGCAGATATAGGATCTGTTTGCGTTCTTCCAGGCCTTGGGCCGCGTGCCGGAAATACGCCACGATCTGCTCGACCACTTCCTCCATGCCGTAGAAGTCGGAGAACGCCGGATAGCGCTTGATCATCTTGTTGGCGAAGACGCGGCTCAGGCGCGCGTCGGTGCGGGTGTCCACCATCACGGGCTCGCCGATGGCGAGCAGCATGCGCTCCGCGGGGCTGGCGTAGGCGGACGGATCCTCGCGGCAGATTTCCAGGAACTCCTGTAGGCTCAATTCCTCCTGCTTGCTCTTTTCGTAGCGTGTCTGATAGCGGTCGAATAGTGCCATGGTCAGTTACCGGTAGATGAGAGAGTGCGCGTTTTGGCTGGAGCAGCGTCGCCGAATGAGCAACACGCGGGGCGCAGTGACGACCGGAGGGTCGCATTAAACCGCGTCGGAGCGGGTAGAAGTGCGGCAGTCATCGACGTTCGCTGAAGATCGCTGGCAGTGGACCTCGGGCACGGCGCCGGTCAACGGTTTGGCCATGGGAATAGCCTACCACAGTGCAAAGAGTCCCCGTTGTCGGAGTTGGCAATTGGTGTTGCAGGTGGTTCGCTGTTCCTTCCCGTGCGCACGGGAACCGGCGGCATCATGTCCTAGCGCTGCCCAGACAATGGGACGAGACGGAGGGAGGAAGGTTCCATCGCAGCAAGGGCCTCGGCCGCGGACGAGTGCACTGGGGCGCCTATCCGGCGCGGGAGACTCATCCTGCAAGGTCGCAGTTTGACGGATGTCGCTGTCGCAAGGCCAACAGAAAGGCGTCACCCCCGCCTGCAGCGAGCAGATGCTTGAGGCTGTGGCCGCTGATGAAACCCGTAGCGCCAAAGATCCATGCGTCGGCCGCTTCGGCGCCCTTGGCCAGTGCATAAGCCGCGAGCACCGCCCACAGGTAGCGTGTGCCCTGCAGCCGCGAAGGATGGCGCAGCAGGATCAGCGGCATCAGCGCCAGTGGCAGGAACTGCACCAGGGCATAGGGCCGCAGGTCGCCGCGGCCGGCGGTTTCGGTCAGATGCCAGTACAGCACGGTTGCCAGACCCAGGACGACGAGCGGCCATAGTAGCCGTCGTCCGAGTGCCGGTGACAGATGCTCGCCGACGACGGCCGCAAAAAAAGCCATGAACGATATCGTCATCGGCAGCCGGTCCCAGACCAGTGTCGCGTTGGTCGGATCCAGGTGGTAGTACAGGGAGCCGACTCCGACCAACACCATCCCGGCAAAGAATGCGCGATAAGCGGGCAGCAGTTCGGTCAGGCCGCCGGGCGGACAGCCTGATGACAGGATGCGCAGTCCCAGCGCTCCCACCACGATGAAGGGCAGGTTGCTGAGCGCATCAACGCAATTCGGGATGTCGAGCAGCGTGCGCCGGTCGGCGAACGTGTGATAGGCCGGATCCTGCGCGATAGGCGGCAGCAGCGTCGCGGCGATCAGCGCTACTGCCGCGACGGTAACCAGCGGTGCTATTGAGCGACTATTGATGTGGACCTCGCTAATCTGGACAGACCATGGCCTCGATCGCCCGGTGCGATGTGTGCCATCCGGAGCGGGCAGCCGACGGAGTCGATCAGCAGCCGTCTCGATGCCCTGTTCGGCGCAACCGTTCGCCGTTGTAGGTCAGCTTACCGTGCTAGGCATCCACCGGTACAGACTATGGCGGAGGGCTTCGAGGCACGCCGGTCCGACCCTCCGATGCGGTGTTTCGATGACCCGGAGGGACCGAAGCGCCGAGTCTTCGGTGGTCATCAAGTCGGGTGGTCGGTGAATATTTACATTTGCAGCAAACTGTTATCGGGCTGAGAAGTCACCGGGTCCGGTCTGGATGGGGCCCGAGTAGCGGCGCGTTGGGTTGGGGCAGAAAGCCCCTCCCTGCGACGTGGCGCGCTGGTTTGGCCCATCAGGATCGGGCAGCGGACCGGTACCCCATCGCCAATCCCTTAGGAGGCGCCGATGTATCTCTCGAAAAAGAATGCGCGCGATCCGTGCAGCCGCTACGCCGACGATCGGCAAGCGCCTATGCCTGCGCCAAGGGGCATCTGCCCACGATCGCAACGGGCGGGTGACCACCTCGGGTTCGGGCGTTGGTGGTTCCTATCCCAGCTGTTGTGGCTCGGTGCGAGTCTGGGCGGGTTGTGGCCCACCTGCGCTGCTGCGGCGACTGAAGGCAGGCCGGGCGAGACCGATCCCATCGCCAAGCCAAGTCGGCGGAGTCTGTTCCCGGATCATGAACTCATGGCATTTCTTCCGAGCTATCCTGAAACCGGGTTTCTGGGGAGTGTCGCCGCCGGTCTCGCGTTAAACAGGGAGTCGGGTGAATTCGTACCCATCGGCGCCGTGCCGAACGCCTTGTCGATCCGCACACCGCCACTCGCCGCGGTTGCCGGGCGCATTCTGACCGAAGGGCGAGATCAAGTCGCGATCGCGCGTCGGACGGGGGCGAACGTTTCGATCTGGCTGCTGCCTCAGGGGACACGTTCGCTGCGGCGGAGCGCGCTCCTGCCCGGCTTCTCGCGGTCGCCCGCGGGCAGTACGGAGTTCGTGGATCTCGTGGCGGCTGATCTCGACAACGCCGCTGACGCACAGGGTCGCTACCACGACGAGGTCGTGGTGTGCCATGCGACCGCTGCGAGCAGCCCGGGCCGATTGCAGATCATGGTCACGGTACTCGATTACACCGGCGGCCAGCTCGCGGCGCCCTCGGTGACGCGTCGCCGATCCTCCGGCCTCATCGATACCAGCGCTTTCCAGGCGCGTACGTCCGGGAAGATTCACCCGGTCGACAATGTGGTGGCCTGTGCTGCGGGCGACTTCGATGGCGACGGGCGGAACGAGATCGCTCTGGCTCATCTTCAGGATGCCACCACTCTCCGGCTCAGTCTCTTTCGCTACCGCAAGGATCGACAGGGCGTCGCGAGACTCCGGGAGATCAGTCAGACCAGCCTTGCCAGCACCAGCTATTTCATCGGCACCCTCGATCTCGTGGCCGGGGATTTCAACGGCGATGGCAAGGATGAACTGGCCGCCGCTGCCGTTAGCTGGTATCCCTCATTCGAACCCTTGCTCTACGCCCAGGCTCAGTTTTTCGACACCGATGGGCAACTGGCGGTCCGTCATAAGGGGAGCTATCGGGAATCGCACCAGTTTTTCCTTCCGGACGTGCCGTCGGTGCGCATCCAGGCCGTTGCCGGGTTGTTCAAGTTTGCGCCGGCCGACGGGTTCGATTTCAGCCGTCGTCAACTCGCTCTGGTTTTCTCGCCGCCCTTGCCATTCGGCGGATCCGCCGACGCGACCCTCAGGGTGTTGCCACTCGAGCCGGAAGACGACTTGAGCGCCGCGCTGGTGATGTCCTGCCCGAAGGCCCCGGGCGTGATTGGCCCGCCGCTGCAAACCTCTTTCGGTGGCCCGTCGGGAAATCGGTTCGCCGCGGCAGCCGGGAACTTGCAGGGGTATGTCGAAGGCCGGAGTCCGCTTTGGAACCTGGTGTTGAGCGGTTGGAACGCCGACGGGACCCTTCAGGTGACACGGGTCAACTTCGAGAGCCCCGGTTGTGCCGCTCAGTCGGGTTCCCCACAGACCGTCGCGGCTCCGGTGCTGCCCGTTCTCGGGAGCGCCCGTCCGGCGCTCGTGGCCTACGATGACGACGGCGACAGCCTGTATGTCGGAGCGCCGGTGCATTTCACACTGACGGACCTCGCCCGTACCGATTTCATCATCCAGGAACCGCCGAAACACCTGGCGTACGTGGGCGGCCGCATTCGCAATATCAGCCGCCGCGGCGATTTCTTCGTCGAACTGAGAGACAGTCAGTCGGCATCGTTCGCGACACGCAGCACCAACAAGACCGACTTTGGCTTTGGCGCCGCGCTGGAAATCTCCGCCAAGGACACGGTGTCCAGCAGCGGCAATATCGGGATCGCGAAATTTGAAGGGGAAGTCTCGCTGGAGCAGACGGCCCGGTTCAGCTACGACTACAACGAACACCGCGAGGGCTACAACTCGTCTTATGCGGAGCGCACTCTGAGCTTCACCGGTCAGACCAACGCGGATGACTATCTGGTCAGCCAGATTCAGCTCTTCGATATCTGGCGTTATCGGGCCTATGGTGCTCGCGCTACGGATCGTAACGGTGATCAAGCTCACGCGTTTCTGGAAATGGTGTTCCCCGGGCCCCGTCTGGAGGCGCGCGGCGGCGGGCTCACGTTCGACTGGTACCAGCCGATTCACGAGAATGGGAACATTCTGTCGTATCCCGTGTTGACGGGCCGATCGTCCACGCCGCCTGATCTCGGCAGTTTCCGACTGCCCGGCGGACCCACGCTCAGCGAGCCGTTGATTCCCCCGCAACTGCTGAATTACGACGGCACCAGTGGGGAGGTGCGCCTCGACTTCACGACCAGCTCCGGGGCGGGTAGTGCGCGCGAATACACACATACGCTGGGTGCCAGCCTGGATATTGGTGTGTCGGCCTCCGCCAGCGCCGAGTTCTCCAGCCCTACAGGAAGTGTGGGCGGTTCTAGCGAACGTTCGGTCAACGCGTCGTTGACGGGTGATGTGAGTTGGGGAAACCTGACGACGAATGACAACACGACCAGTGAGTCGACGGGCATCACGCTGAGCAAACCTTTCAACGGTGACGCGACGAAGAGCTATCCGTTCGCGCCCAGCGTCTACGTTGCTCAGGACGGCACCTTCAAAGTCACGCATACCGTGGGCGGACTCAACGGACCGGATTCCTGGTGGCAGCAAGCCTATGGCCGAAAGCCGGACCCGGCACTGAACCTGCCGCGGCGCTTCGTTCAGAATCTGAATGGCGTGTGGCTCGCCAATCGGCGAGACAGCCGCAAGCGGATGCGCGGCTTCTTCGCTTGCCAGGCGGTCGGCCGACCGACGAGCCCCTGCGCGGAGTTGACCCGGGTGCCCCAGGACGGGGAGTCGGTGCGTCTGCAGGCGCGCGTGTATAACTACAGCACGGCCAGAACGGCGCAGGATGTCCTCGTGCGGTTCTTCGCCGTGCCCTACGATTCGGCCGAGAATCGTGAGGTCGGACCCCGCCGGCGCATCGGCCAGACTCGGGTCGCGCGCCTCTCGCCGAGGCAGATGAAGGTGGCCGCGATCGATTGGGACACGAGTGGCTTCGGTCCCGCTAGCGGGACCGGCTCGACTGCTTACCGCATCTACGTCGTGCTCGATCCGGCGAATGCGATCGATGAAATCTACGATACCGAGCCGCGCGGAACCGTCGATCCCGGCCAGAATAACGAGGGCTGGGGCTTGGTCAGCATAGTGGCTGCAGAGCGCACGGCCGGTTCGGTGGCCGCGAGCGAGCCCGCGCGTGCCCTCGCGCGCGGGCTTCCTCCGTCCCATCTGGCGGTCGATGCGGTCCTGGCCCGTGATCCACGTAACGGCGCCCTTACTTCTGAGGAAGTTTTCGCGCGAGTCGGCGAGCCCCTCGCACTGCGCATTCATGTCGCCGGTAACCGCGACGACACACGCTTGCGAAGGTTACTGATCCTGGCCCGGAACAATGCGGGTGACAGCGAGCCGAAGGTTGTCATCGGCACGACGGTGCAAGGGGTTGCGGCAGGCGAGGGTGCTTACGTCTGGGTCGAATGGACGCCTCAGGAAGCGGGTGAGTTCGCTCTTAGTGCCGTGGTCGCAGATCGGGCGCTCGAACGCGATGGCGCCGCTTCACTGGGTCGTTTGTCGCTCCGTGTACTCGCAGACCACGAATCCCCGGGATAGGGGCCAGCAAGCGGGGATGGCCGATGCTAACGGTCGGCGGGAGGGTGAGGTGCCTCGCGCTGTCGCTGCGCCCCAAGGTGCAACAACCAGAGCATCAGAGCAGAGGCTGCATAGCAGACCGCGAACTCCGGTGCGGCATTGAGGCCGAACCGGTTCTGGACGCCTTGCGGGGTTAGCGCGTAAGCGTGGATCACGCCGAAGAAAGACAGCGCGGCGGCGCCGAGCGTCCAGGCGGCGGCCCTATCGAAACGCCGGTCGATGATGAAGGCCAGCACGGCGGCCAGGATGGTCGACGTGAACACGAAGCCCTGGCTTAGCGCGATCAAGCCATAGATATGCAGATCTCCGCCGAAACGGTCGGCCACCGTGAACAGCGAACTGCCGGCGACGCGTAACGCGGTCTCGATCAGCAGCAGCGCCCAGGCCGACAGCGACGGGACCATGCCGAAGCTGACTGCCAGCGCATGCCGACGCGGTGTTTCCTGGAAGGCCTGGGCCGTGATGATCAGGCCGATCCAGAGCAGGATGCCCAGCGTGGCCTCGACCGGCACGATGCGCAGTACCCAGGCGTACGCGCCGGTAAAACACAGCAGGCTCATTGCCAACCCGTTCAGAACCGAATAGCCGGTACCGGCGCCCATGGTTTTCCACGCGGGATGACCGATGTAGATCGTCGTCGGGAAGGCGCTGCCGAACGAGGCCGCGACTAGGCTGCCGACGCCGTTTGCGAGCAGTGACGGGCGCGTCTCGTAGCGGTCACCGGCTGCCTCGGCGCTTTCCAGGTTCTGCAGTGAGCCGATGATGTTCAACAGACCCATCGGGAAAAGCACCGCAAGGTATTTCCACCCCAGCGGCGAGCCGATCAGTTCCAGCATGGCGCTGATGACCGGCTGCGGCAGGTGCAGGCCGATCGGCGCAGCTGGCGGGACCGGAGCCGCGGCAATCCAGCCGCCCGCATGCAGTACCCACGCGATGACCATGCCGCTCAGCACCGCGACGAGGCCGCCCGGTAGCCCGAGCGGCAGCGACCGCTTCGAGGCGTAAACCGCCAGGATCAGCATCATCGGGAGCAACGCGAGGCCGGGGGCGGCGTAGATCTGAAACACGAAGCCCATGCCGATGAAGGTCAGCGCAATACCGGCCAGGGCCGACAGCAGTGCCGAGCGCGGGGTATTGCGGCGCAGCCAGTCCGCGCCGAACGCGCCGACCAGTTCCATGCCGGCATTCAGGAAGCAGGCGAACAGCCCGACCTTCCAGGCCAGGACCGGGTCGCCGGTCTCGCGGTACACGGGCCCGATGACCAGGAACATAAAGGCCAGCAGGCTGACCGTGTTGATGCCATAGGGCAGGGCGGTGACATCGGCACGCCCGCTGCGCGCCGCGAGGCGCCGCGCCTGCCGGGCGTAGAACAGATTGCCGAACAGCACGGACAGGGCGGCGCCGGGCAGGATGCGCTCGGCGATCAGCTCCGGCGTGAAGCCGCAGACCACGGGACCGAGCAGGCCGATCAGCATCAGCTGCAGCAGGTTGTCGACGAACAGCCCAAAGAAGCCGTCGAGGTCGCCGCGGGTGAAGTGGGGCAATGGCATGCGGGGTAATACCTGTCGACTCGGTTGCAGCGCGGGGTGGGATACCGAAACCGAGCCGCCGGGATGTTAGCGCTATCGATGCGGAAACCGCTACGCATTTTGCCATAGGCGAAATGAACCGCGGCGAGGCGTTTCGACTGCAAGGGCAGCCAGCCACGAGGCCGGCAGCGACTACGCCATACCCGGCGGTGTGCGTCGTTTTCAATAAGCGGGTCGGACCTTCGCACCGATCGTGCGAACGCCGGGCCGACGCCCGCATCGACCGTGTTGACACCGGACCGCAGGGGTCACATCCTTTGCCCGCGGTTCAAGCGAACGTCCGCCGCCGCGCGGGCTTCCGTCCCGGTCCGCATATCATCGCATCAGTGGGGGTAGCCCGAATGAGGTCCGACTTGCTCTTCAGTCCACCTGCCAGGGCCGTCCTGGTGGCCGGGTCCTGCGCTCTCGTAATCGGCCTGATGAAGCTGGCGGCGCCGATACTGACCCCGATTCTGCTCGCGGTGTTCATCACGATTGTCGCCACGCCGGCGCTGCGCTGGCTGAGGCGTCACGGGGTACCGAAATGGGGCGCCTTGGCATTGATTGTCTTCGTGCTACTGGACCTCGGCAGCCTGTTCGCCCTGATCACGACGGGAGCGCTCGAAGGGTTCCGGGAAAGCCTGCCGAGTTATCAGGAGCGCTTCCTGTTGTTGAGCGACCAATTCGGCCGGTGGGCCGAGAGCGTCGGGATCGGCGGCTCGCGCGAAGCGGTGCCTGACCTGATGGACCCAAACAAGGTGGTCGGTGTCGTGCGCTTGCTGCTGTCCAATGCAGGCGATCTGTTGGCCACCGGACTTATGGTGCTGTTGATCGTGATCTTCATGCTGCTGGAAGCGCCCGCGTTGCCCGCGAAGCTCTCGGCCGCCTTCCATCTCACCGAAGAGGGCGATGCGCGGCTCAAGAAGCTGGTTGGTTCCATCAACCACTACATGCTCATCAAGACGGCGATGAGCCTCGCCACGGGAGTCTGCGCCTGGCTTCTGCTGCACCTGCTGGAGATCGATTTTGCCGTTCTCTGGGGTGTGCTGGCCTTCTTTCTGAACTTCGTGCCCGTGGTAGGCGGCATCGTGATGATGATTCCGCCGGTCCTGCTGGCACTGGTGCAGACCGACCTACAGACGACCGCGCTGGTCCTGGGAGGTTATCTGGCCATCCATGTCGTCATCGGCGATGTGCTGGAGCCACGGATCATGGGCAAGGGCCTCGGCATCTCGGCACTGACCATCCTGATCGCGCTATTGTTCTGGGGCTGGCTATTCGGCACGACCGGCATGTTCCTGTCCGTGCCACTGACGACGGCCCTGGTCATCGCGCTCGACGCGAGCCCGCACACCCGTCCGATCGCGATACTGCTGGGTCCGGGAGCGCCGGAAACGGGCTCGTCCGTGAAGGATCCAAAGCTCGGGTAGTCGGCCAGCGTCCGGCGCCGCCATTGCGGCACTCTGAGCTTTGGAACCTGCCGGAGTCCGCTGACAGTTCGGGCGATTCAGGGGCATGAGTGAAGCGGTATCCGGTATATTGATACATCACGCGTGCCTATGCACGTAACGGCATCTAGGACAGCTCATACGTCGCGCTGCGCGACAAGCTCACTCGGTTGATCCTTGGAATGCCTATCAACGAGGAACTGCTCGGCGGCTCCACCCAAATCAACTGCGACATAGTTGCCCTTAGACCGGATTCGCACGCTGGTGCGTGCTTTCTGCGACAGTCTCCATGGAATGGTTCCGCGCTACATGCCCAATAGGCCGCTAACCCCGCACCAGAGCCAATACATTGCCTGGCTGTTGACCCGGCGCGCTGCCAGCGACTCGGTCGAGTCGCTGGCTTCAACCCTGGTCGACGCGCAGGTGGACCTCAACCCGCATCAGGTCGACGCCGCTTTGTTCGCCTGCCGGAATCCGCTCTCGCGCGGCGTGATCCTGGCCGACGAAGTGGGCCTCGGCAAGACCATCGAGGCGGGTCTGGTCATCTCGCAACGTTGGGCCGAACGGCGGCGCAAGTTGCTAATCATCGTGCCGGCAAATCTGCGGAAGCAATGGCATCAGGAACTGCAGGACAAGTTCGGACTGCAGGCGTTGATCCTAGAAGCGAAGAGCTACAGCGCGCTGCGCAAGCAGGGACAGCAGAACCCATTCGTCGTCGCAACCGGTCCTGTCATCTGTTCCTACCAGTTCGCGAAGGCGAAGGCCGAGGACGTCAAGGCCATCGCCTGGGACTTGGTCGTCCTCGACGAAGCGCATCGGTTACGCAATGTCTACAAGACCAGCAATGTGATCGCCAAGGCACTGAAGGAGGCGCTGGCGCGCGTCCATTCCAAGGCGCTTCTGACGGCAACACCACTACAGAACTCGCTGCTCGAACTCTACGGGTTGGTCAGCATCATCGACGACCGCGTGTTCGGCGATCTGGACAGCTACCGTGAGCAGTTCATGGGGCCAGCTAGCGAACAGGTCTTCAGGAACCTCAGAGAACGATTGGCCCCGGTTTGCAAGCGGACACTGCGCAAGCAGGTGCAGGCCTATGTCTCGTACACGGCGCGCCGAGCGATCGTCCAGGAGTTCACACCATCGAGCGAGGAGCAGGCGCTGTCCACACTCGTTGCCGATTACCTGCGACGCCCGAAGCTACAGGCGCTGCCGGACAGTCAGCGACAACTGATTTCGCTGGTACTGTGGAAGCTGTTGGCGTCCAGTTCTCACGCCATAGCGGGCGCATTGGACACGATGGCCAAACGCCTGCAGGCCGTACTGGACAAAGTCCCGGTTGGTTCCGATCTGGCCGAGGAATTCGATGGGGACTACGAGTCGCTCAACGAAACAGCGGATGAGTGGGGCGCGGGTGCGCCGGATCGAACTGTCCCCAATCACGAGGAGCGCGACGCGATCGCGCGCGAGATCGAGGAGCTTCGCCGCTTCAAAGCGCTGGCGACCAGCATCCGGGACAACAGCAAGGGCAAGGCGCTACTCACCGCGCTAGACCGGGCTTTCGCCGAGTTGGACCGGTTGGGTGCAGCCCGAAAGGCGATCATCTTTACCGAATCAAAACGGACTCAGCAGTATCTCCTCGAGTTGTTGGCCGACACGCCTTATGGAGACGGAATCGTCCTGTTCAACGGTACGAACTCCGACCGCCGAGCGCAAGCCATCTACCAGGAGTGGCTTTCGCAACATCGAGGCACCGACCGGATTAGCGGCTCGAAGACCGCCGACACCCGCGCGGCCTTGGTCGAGTATTTCAGGGACCGTGGCACCATCATGATCGCGACCGAAGCTGGCGCCGAAGGGATCAACCTCCAGTTCTGCTCGCTGGTCATCAACTACGACTTGCCGTGGAATCCGCAGCGTATCGAACAGCGGATCGGACGCTGCCACCGCTATGGGCAGAAGCACGATGTCGTCGTGGTGAATTTCGTTGACCTCAGCAACGAAGCCGACAGGCGCGTCTACGAACTGCTGTCACAGAAGTTCCAGCTTTTCGAGGGTGTTTTCGGCGCCAGCGACGAAGTGCTGGGCGTCATCGGTTCAGGTGTCGATTTCGAGCGGCGTATCGCCGACATCTACCAGAACTGCCGCGAGCCCGAGCAGATCAAGTCCAGCTTCGAGCGACTCCAGCGTGAGCTCTCGGGCGAAGTCAATGCGGCGATGGTCAAGACGCGCCAACTCCTGATGGAGCACTTCGACGAAGAAGTCCAGGACAAGCTGCGCATCGGGGCCGAGGACAGTCACGCCGCACGCAGCCGCTTCGAACATATGCTGATGGATCTCACCCACGCCGAACTTCGGGATTGCGCCACCTTTGACGATGACGGGTTCACGTTGCATCGCCTCCCGGCGGGCTTGCTCGACTCGGCCGCCGGGATCGGAGTTTGGGGCGAAGGCGAAGTCCCCTTGGGACGCTACGAATTGCCCCGCCGTTCCGGTGATGCACACCTGTACCGCATCAACCACCCACTCGCGCTTTGGGTAACCGGACAAGCCAAGGCCCGGTCGCTCGACAAGGCCCACCTGATCTTCGACTATGGCGCTTATGGCTCGAAGATCACCACGCTCGAAGCGTATCGCGGCAAGTCCGGGTGGCTCGCCGTGACACTGATTTCGGTAGAGGCGCTCGGCAACGAGGAGCAACATCTGCTGATCGCCGCGACCACGCCGGACGGTGCCGTGCTGGCGGAAGATGGTCCGGAAAAGTTGCTGCGCCTCCCGGCGCAGACCTTTGCCCTTCCCGATCAAAGCGGGGCAGAGGACGACAACAGCGTGCCCGAGATACTGGCAAACGATATGGAGTCCAGAAAGACGGCGCTCCTGCGCGAGATCAATCAACGTAACCTGGGCTACTTCGAGCAGGAAGTGCAGAAGCTCGATGCGTGGGCGGATGATATGAAGTTGGGGCTGGAACAGGAAATCAAGGCGATCGACCGCGAGATCAAGGAGGTGCGCCGTACCGCGGCCATCGCGCCGACCCTGGAAGAGAAGCTGTCTTGGCAGAAGCGACAGCGCGAACTTGAGACCAGGCGCGGCAAACTGCGCCGCGAGCTATTCGCCCGGCAGGATGAAGTCGAGGCGCAGCGCAACGAACTCATCAGTCAGTTGGAAGCGCAACTCCAGCAGCAGGTGGAGGAGCGAATGCTGTTCACCATTGCATGGGAGCTCGCATGACGGCGGGAAGCTTCCCTCTCAGTCGATGCGAAATCCCGGAATCTCAGCTATGTACATAAGCAAAATCACACTAAAGGATGTTCGGGGATTCGCGGATCTTGAATTCGATCTCAAGCGTCCGAATGGCGATTACGCAGGGTGGACGGTATTTACCGGCGACAACGGCTCTGGAAAGAGCACCCTGCTCAAAGCGATTGCTATTGCGTTGACCGGCAGGGATACAGCGCGCGCCTTGCAGCCCACTTTTCATCGCTGGATTCGGGCGGGACGACATGAGGCCGCGGTTGAGCTTGGCATAGCGCCGATCGCCGACGACGATAGCTTTTCAGAGGGCGGACGAGTAACTGAGAAGATGTTTCTTGCCCGTATCGCATTGAGAAACGGCCAGAAAGAGCCACAGATTGAGGCGGCTTTACCGACGGGAATCACCCGAAAGAACTACGCAACGCCACAACGAAGCATTTGGTCACAGGATGCTAAGGGCTGGTTTTCCTGCGGTTATGGACCCTTTCGCCGTGTCTTCGGGGCCTCGCCAGAGGCCACGCGTCAGATGGTGGCGCCCACAACCGAACGATTCGTCACGATGTTCCAGGAAGCCGCATCGCTCGCCGAAGTGGACCAGTGGCTCCGCACCTTGAGTCACAAGGCCCTGGAGGACAAATCGGAGGCAAAGGAGCAACTGGCGCTCATTCTTGAGGTGCTGCGCGATGAACTCATGCCTAATCAGATCACCGTCGATCGCATCGATTCAGATGGGCTATGGCTCAAGGACCGCAATGGGCTCGAGTTGTCCTGGAGCGAAATGAGCGACGGCTACCGAGCGGCGCTTGCCTTGCTGGCCGACATACTCCGTCATCTGATCAACCTGTATGGACTCGCACACCTCACGGCTCGCGACGATGAAGGCAGGCTGTTCTTCAAGCGCAGCGGCGTCGTTCTCATCGACGAGATCGATGCGCACCTGCATCCGGAATGGCAGCGCGAAATCGGCTTCTGGCTCAAGCGCCACTTCCCGAACATCCAGTTCCTCGTGACTACGCACAGCCCGATCATCTGTCAGGCGGCCGATCCCAATGGATTATTTGTATTACCCGAGCCGGGCAGCGACGACAGGCCGCACCCACTGAGTGACGACGAGTACAAAAAGGTCATTGCCTCCCGTCCCGACACTATCCTGCTTACATCGGCTTTCGGGCTGCAGAATACCCGCTCGCCGAAGGCCGTCGAAGCGCGTGCGCAATACGCGAGGTTGAAAGCCAAGGAACGCTCCGGCGTGAAACTGAGCCAGGATGATCAGAGGGAGATGCAGCAGTTAGACTTGTTTGCTCGGACGGACGAGGAGCTCTGATTCATGCGCAAAGTCCATCGTCCGGCGCTACCCGGGCGCGTGCAGGCGTACCTATACAGGAGGGCAGCGGCGACCGCCGGCACGCCAAGCGTCGAACGCGCATGGAAGGCCGCGCGTCAGACGCGGACGCTGGCCACCGTCGTCGAAACTTTGCGGTCGATGATGGGGCCTCTCGCCAGCGCTGTATGTACTGTGTGGACTCCCACGGCAGCGACATCGATCATTTCTGGCCGAAGGCAACCTATCCGGATCGCGCATTTGTGTGGTCGAACATGCTGCTGTGCTGCACGGAGTGCGGACGATTCAAGGGCAACCGGTTTCCGCTATCGAACGCCGGTCAGCCGATGCTGGTAGATCCGAGTGCCGAGGATCCGTGGGAACACCTGGATTTCGACCCGGACACGGGCAACCTCACCGCCCGTTATCTGGCGAACTGTGGGGCGCCATCGCCCAAGGGTGAACACACAGTGAAGACCCTGAAGTTGGACCGCCGCGAAGGGATGGCGGCGGGTTATCGGCGAACGTATTTGCGGATGGAGGCCTGCGTGCGCAAGGCCCTGACGGAAGACGCCATCGAACTGCAGAAGCTTGCGCAAGACCTGCAACGGGCCGATGACCACGGTCTTTTGGGCTGGTGTCTGGGTCCCGTGGGCGCCCGCCTCGAACCCTTTGCGGAGTTGCGCCGCAGGGCGCCGGATGCGTGGGACGCCTGGACTGCGTCGGTACAATGAAGGGACCAGACTGAACCATGACTCGCACGCAAAGACTCGAAATCACCTGGATCGGGAAGGGTGAGTGCCGGTCGCCGACCGGCGAGAAAAAGCCATTTAACATGGCTTTTTCAGGCGCGAACGCCGCACCTTGGATGGTGCGGCTGGGCGTCGCTCCAGGGAGGGATCGGTCATGACGAAGCAAAAGCTGGAGCTTACCTGGATTGGAAAAGAAAAACGCCCCAAACTGGAGCCGCGGATTCTGCTGGAAGATCCCGCGAGGTCCTATCATGCCAAGCATCGTGTGACGGACGATGACATCTTCGACAACCGGCTGATCTTCGGTGACAACCTGCTGGCGTTGAAGGCCCTGGAGCAGGAGTTCAGCGGCAAGGTTAAGTGCGTCTATATCGATCCGCCTTTCAATACGCAGCAGGCATTTGAGCACTACGACGATGGGTACGAGCACTCCATCTGGCTTGGACTTATTCGAGATCGTGCCGAATCACTTCGGCGATTGCTGTCCGATGACGGAACGCTGTTTGTTCATATCGACGATAATGAACTTGGTTACCTAATAGTATTGCTTGACGAAGTGTTTGGTCGACGTAACCGCATTGGGGTAATAACTTTCAAACAGAGTTCCGCCTCAGGGCCGAAGGCCATAAATCCTGGCCTTGTAACGACTAATAACTACATCCTCTATTACGCGAAAAATAAAGATGTATGGCTACCAAACCGCGTCTTTGTGCCAGGGCCTCGCGATGATAGGTACTCCAAGTACATAGAAAACTACGAGGACGAATTTCAGGAGTGGAACCTTATCGGGCTTCGCGAGGCATTCCTGCGTAACAACAGACTGCAATCGTGGGACGACGCGAAGGCGAAATTCGCTGATAAGCTCGAAGCCAAGTTGGCCGACTTTGTTGTGACCAATGCTCACCGGGTTGTTCGCACCGCACGTGTTGCACCAAGAGATGTCAATGAAGCAGCGAGGGATGCCCTTACTCAATCCATTGCTGATCGCGCAATGGTTTATCGGTCTGTGCGGGAAGACAGGGATGACTACTACTTCTTCGGGGGTGAGCAGCTAATTTTTTACAGGGCCAAGACGCGCGTGATTGACGGTAAGCCAACGACCGCGTCACCGCTAACGAATCTTTGGGACGACTTGCTATCGAACAACTTACATAACGAAGGGGGAGTCTCCTTTCCGAATGGAAAGAAGCCCGAAGCGTTAATTAAGAGGTGCCTTGAGCTTTCCACGACAGCAGGCGACATCGTACTTGATTCATTTGCTGGCTCCGGGACCACCGGCGCTGTTGCACAGAAAATGGGGCGTCGCTGGATCATGGTCGAGTTGGGTGATCACTGCCACTCCCAGATCATTCCACGAATGAAGCGAGTGATTGATGGCGCCGACTCGGCAGGTGTCACAGCAGCGATGAACTGGAAAGGCGGCGGCGGTTTTCGCTACTACCGGCTGGCGCCCACGCTGATCATCGACGACCGCTGGGGTAACCCGGTCATCAACCCCGAATACAACGCGGCGATGCTGGCCGAGGCGCTGTGCAAGCTGGAAGGTTTCACCTACGCGCCGTCGGAGTCTTGCTTCTGGCAGCAGGGTCACTCCAGCGAGCGCGACTTCATCTACGTGACCACGCAGAATCTTTCGGCCGAGCAACTGCAGGCGCTGTCCGACGAGGTCGGTTCCGCCCGGAGCCTGCTGGTCTGCTGCTCGGCTTTTCGGGGCGTCGGCGCCGACCGGGCGGCGGAGCGCTGGCCGAACCTGACGCTGAAGAAGATCCCGAAAATGGTACTGGCCCGTTGCGAGTGGGGCCATGACGACTACAGCCTGAACGTCGCCAATCTGCCGATGGCAACGCCCGAGCCACCCTCTCCCCCCGCCCCTCTCCCGCCCACGGGAGAGGGGGGTCAGAGGCCCCGCGCTAGGGCCAACGCGACGATGGATCTGTTCGAGGAGGATCGATGAGCGCGAAGTGGCATATGCGCCCCACTCCCTCTTGCGGGAGAGGGAGTGAGGAGAGGGTAATCTCCAACTTCGGTATGCCAAATATCTCCGATCCAACCAAACCGAGGAGGAACAGCGGCTTTGGTATCACTTGCGCGCCCAGCGCTTCATGGGTCTGAAATTCAAGCGGCAAAAGCCGATTGGTCCCTACATCGCGGATTTTGTGTGCATCGAACTCCGCTTGCTTATCGAGGCGAACGGCGGGCAGCGTGGTGGCGACGCGGATGCAGAACGAGATGCTTGGTTTCATGCGCATGGATATACGGTCTTGCGCTTCTGGAATCACGAGATTCTGGGGCAAACGGAAGCCGTTTTGGAACGTATTCGCCAAGCGGTAACCGAATTTCGGACAGCATTTAGGGACAAGCTATGAGGCTGAGCGTTGATGAAGCCGCCGATGCCTTGCATCTGCAACGGGTGGATACCGATGTCATCGAGTCGGAAGAGGCGGCGCCGGGCATCATCGTCGATTATGACGCGAGCGGCGAAATCGTGGGCCTGGAAATCTTGCACCTGAGCAAGCGCCCCCATCCCGTCGATGTGCTGGATTTTCAGTTCCAGGCCCACCGCAAGGCGAGGGGAGATCGAAGCCTTCCAACGGGATGTTTCCGCACGAAGCAACGCGTCCTGCACCACGTCACCGGGCGCTTGTCGCTGCGCCCTCCGCAGGCGGAGTCGCTCGCCCGGCGGGTGCGCGGTCTCAATGGTTTGCGAAAGGTCCTGAGCCAAGGGCGGTATGGTGACCCAACTCGTCCTGAGAGTTCGTGGCTGGATGGTAAGCCGGTCCCAGCTTATCGCTCGATCTCGAAGCACGGATTACCTCGCTGCTGCGGGATCTTCCCCAGCTCGATTCTGGTTGTTGCGAGCAGGAAGTCCAAGAGCTCGATGCTTGGGCGGGTGATCTGATGCTTGGGGTTGAGCTGTGAAGAAGGTCATCGTCATCGCTGGCCCCAATGGTGCTGGCAAGACAACCTTCGCCAGGGCATTCCTGCCCGCCGAGGCGCAGTGCCCTCATTTCATCAACGCCGATCTGATTGCAGCCGGCCTGTCGCCATTTGCGCCGGAGCTTGCGGCCGTGAAAGCAGGACGCCTGATGTTGCACGAGATCGGTGAGCGCTTCGAGAAGCGCGAAAGCTTTGCGTTTGAAACCACTTTGTCCGGTTTCGGTTACCTTCGGCACATCCGTTTGTGGCGGGCGCGCGGCTATAGTGTGAGTCTCTTTTTTCTTTCGCTGCCGACGGTGGAACTGGCCATTGCGCGTGTCGCCGAGCGGGTGCGGCAAGGTGGCCATGATGTGCCTGAGCATGTGATACGGCGGCGTTTCGATGCCGGGCGCCGCAACTTCGAGCGTCATTATCGCAGCGAGGTCGATGACTGGGCGCTTTACGACAATGCCGGAGTAGTACCGGAGCTGATCGCATGGGGAGAGAACCAATGACACCAGACGAGCTCTCGAAGGCGCGCAATTCAGATTTGCGCGCATCTCTTTCCGCCCTGCTGAGGGCGGCCCAATCCGCTCGCGAAATCGCGATTCAGACGCGGACGGCGATAGTCATCATGCGCAATGGCCGAATCGTTCGCGTGGCTGCCGACGAGTTGGCGCAGCAATTGAACCGCGGAGCCAGCTGATGCAGGCTCGCGTGCTTCACCACGTCACCGGGCGCTTGTCGCTGCGCCCTCCGCAGGCGGAGTCGCTCGCCCGGCTGGTGCGCGCGCTCGATGCGGCACCGGAACTGTTGCGGCAGCAGCGGGACGCAGCGGACATTCTCTCCGCACTGAAAGCCGAGTTCAGCACGCTGGAAGACTTCGAGCGCGAGTTCCCGTCGCTGTGCTTCGCGCTGGCTACCGGCGTGGGCAAGACGCGCCTGATGGGGGCTTTCATCGCCTACCTGCACCTGGCGCACGGCGTCAGTAATTTTTTCGTGCTGGCGCCCAACCTGACGATCTACAACAAGCTCATTGCCGATTTCACGCGCAACATACCGAAGTACGTCTTCAAGGGCATTGCCGAGTTCGCGCAGCAATCGCCCTTGATCATCACCGGCGACAATTACGACCAGACCGGCGCGGCGGTGGACGATCGCGCCCTGGGTTTTGCCCACGACGTGCGCATCAATATTTTCAACATCTCCAAGATCAACTCCGAAGTGCGCGGCGGCAAGGAACCGCGCATCAAGCGCATGCGTGAGGTGCTGGGCGACAGCTACTTCAATCACCTGGCCAACCTGCCCGATCTCGTCCTGCTGATGGACGAGTCGCACCGCTACCGGGCCAGTGCCGGAGTGCGTGCGATCAATGAGCTAAAGCCCTTGTTCGGTCTGGAGTTGACGGCGACGCCCTTCGTGGAGTCGGGCCGCGGGCCGGTGCCGTTCCGGAATGTCGTGATGGACTACCCCTTGGCGCGTGCGATGGAGGACGGGTTCGTCAAGGAACCCGCCGTGGTCACACAGCGAAACTTCGACGCCAGAGCCCACACCGCCGACGAGGTCGAGAAGACCAAACTGGAAGACGGCATCCGCCTGCACGAGACGACCAAGGTCGAACTGCTGACCTATGCCCGGGAGAATGGTGTCGCGCCGGTCAAACCCTTCATGCTCGTGATTGCCCGCGATACGACACATGCCGCGCAGCTTTTGGCGCTGATCGAATCCGAAGCCTTCTATGAGGCACGTTACCGGGGGAAGGTCATTCAGGTCGATTCCAGTCGCACCGGCGCGGAAGAGGAGCAGATGATCACCCGCCTGCTGGCGGTCGAGAGCGTGGACGAGCCGACCGAGATCGTGATTCACGTCAACATGCTGAAGGAAGGCTGGGACGTGACCAACCTCTACACGATCGTGCCGCTGCGCGCCGCCAATGCGCGCACGCTGATCGAGCAGTCCATCGGCCGTGGCTTGCGCCTGCCCTACGGCAAGCGCACCGGAGTGGCGGCGGTGGATCGCTTGAACATCGTTGCCCACGACAAGTTTCAGGACATCATCGACGAGGCCAACCGCGGCGACTCGCCGATCCGCTTGAAGCAGATCATCCTTGAAGCGCCGAGCGCTGACGACAGGAAGGTCAGCGTGCAGGTCGAATCGGGAGCTGCAGCGCGGCTCGGTTTGACGGATGTATCGGTCGTGGCTGACGGAACATCTGCCGCCATTCAAGCCCCGGGACTTTCCACGTCGCCGGCACCGATCTTCACGACCGAGGCGGAAAAGCAGGCCGCGCGCATGGTGATGGACGTCATTGGCAATTACGAGGTCAAGCGCGATCTCGTGCCTACCAGCGGCGCGCTGCTGAAACCTGAGGTGCAGAAGGAAATCCTGGCGGAAGTCGCCGAGCGCCTGAAGCCGCTGCAAGGGGACCTGCTGGGGTACGAGGATGCGTCAGCGCCCGCGATCGACTTGTCGGCCGTGGTCGCGAAGACTACTGAGATCGTGGTGCAGCAGACCATCGATATCCCCCGCATCGCTGTAGTTCCAGCCGGCGAGGTCACCACGGGTTTTCATGCCTTTAGGCTTGGTATGTTGCCCAATTTCCAGCCCGGGCAACGAGAGATCCTGGGGCAGGAGTTGCGGACCAATCATCAGTTCATTCTGAGCCGCGAGTCCGGAGTCCGCGAACTCCGCCTGGAAGACTACATCGTCAGGAAGTTGATCGATTTCGACGACATCGACTACTTTACGCAGTCCGAACTGTTGTATGACCTGGCCGGACAAGCCGTCGCGTACTACCGGAATCGGGGCTATTCGGACAGCGAGCTACACGAGATCCTGGACACTTATGGTTCCGAGCTGGCGCGGCTAATCCATGCCGAGATGATGGCTCACTTCTGGGAGGAGGCAACCGAGTACGAGGTGCAAGTCAGTCGCGGCTTCACTGGACTCAAACCCTGTAACTACACGGCCACGGCGGGTCGAGCGGCCCACCATTTCCGTGAGACGCTGATCGAGACGAACCGCATCAAACAGATGCTTTTCGGCGGCTTTGCGCGTTGTCTATATCCGTTGCAGAAGTTTGATTCAGACACCGAAAGGCGCTTCGCGATCATCTTGGAACGGGATGCCTCGAAATGGTTCAAGCCCGCTAAAGGGCAGTTCCAGATCTACTACAAGCTCGGCCCCGAGCAGCCGGAGTACCTGCCCGACTTTGTTGCCGAAACCGACGCGACGATCCTGATGGTCGAGACGAAAGCGCGCGACGAGATCAATACTCACGAGGTTCAGGCCAAGGCATCCGCAGCCGTGCAGTGGTGCAAGCACGCGTCTGACTATGCGGGGACGGTTGGTACGAAGCCTTGGACCTACCTGCTCGTTCCCCACGATGAGGTCAAGGAGTCAAGGCGGCTGTCCGATTTTCTCCGTTACGAGGTGCGAGCCGGCTCAGGGAATGATCATGGTGCCTGACGCACAGATGCCTAGGTCGACGGCTTGCAAGACATGCATGGGCGGGGTGTTGCACCGGAAATCCGGTATTCATTCATAAAGCCCGAGGCTCGCTTCGACGTGGGGGAACTGCCCCCTATTTTTTGGAGCGGCCCCTGAAGCGAGTCGTCGCGATGATCGGTCGCCCACAGTCAGGGCATTGGATTCCCGCTTTTGCGGGAAAGACGAGCGGCGAGTGGGCGTACATGGCTTGCTCGAAGCCTGCATGCGGTCAGCCTTAGGGCACCATCGGAAAATCGCCTTCGGCCGCGCCCGCCGGTTAGCGGGCGAAGCGGTCGGCGTACCAGTTTTCGGCCATTGGGGTCGCTGCGGGCGACCCCAATGGCGCGCAGTCAGTCCGACGTCGGTGCCGATGTCTCGTTGGTGCCGTTGCCGTTCGGGTAGGGCGTGGGACGCGGCTCCTCGAACACGGGGGGTGCAGGCTGATGGTCGACGTGAAGAGGCGCGGGCTCGGGCGCCGAGGGTTCGGCACGGGGCGTAAAGCCTTGGCTGAACGGCGGGGCGCCGGTCGGCTCCGCCTGTTGCGACGGAGTGCTGTCGGTGTTGTCGTAGTCATTCCCTTCAGCCGGCGAGAAGTCGCCACCGCCTTCCTGTTGGTCGGGTGAGGCGCTGCCAGTGGACGCCGAGCGGTCACCGCCGCCGCTACCACGGCGGCCGCGCCCGCGACGACGCGACGAACGTCGGCTGGAACGCGGCGGCGGCGTCTCGGCCGATTCCGTGGTGCCTTCGACGCCATCGACAGTCAGGACCGGTTCGTCATCGCTGCGCTCAACTGGGCTGTCATCGCGCACGGGTGCTGACCGCTCGCGCGGCTCCCGTGGCTCACGGTAGTTCCGGCTCTTCGGATGGGACGAGACCACGGCCATTGCCCGCGCTGCGCTTTCTTCCGTGTCGAAGGTTACGAAAGCTTCTTCGCTTGGTGACCTGATGTCATTGCTTGGAGCGCTCTCCTCGCGCACAACGTGCTCCGGAGCGCGCTCCTGGCTACGGCGCTCTTCGCGCGGCTCGGTCGCGTCGCGCGGGGCATTCGAAGTCGGGCTCGAGCCGTTCGAAGGTGAACGAGAGTCGCCGTCGCTGCGGCGGGAGCGCCGGCGGCGGCTGCTCCGCTTCGAGGGCTCGCGCTTCGGCTCCCCGTGCGAGTCGCTCTCGTCACGGGTCGCGGACGACGAGCGGTTATTGCTTTCCGAGCGGCGGGGCTCCGCGGCGCGTTCGGTCGGCCTGGGAACCGAACCGTAGGGGCTGCCCGATCGAGGCGGCTCCTTGCGTTCGGTAGTGGGCTCGGCATTTTCCTCCTCGTCCTCCGGCCGACCACCGGTCAGGATATTCAGAAAGCGTTTGATGAAACCGCCGCTGGGGGCTGGCGCTGCCGGAGCCTTGTCGGGAACGCCGGCGGGTGCCGGCTGGGCCGGCAGGAAGTTCCGTATCGCGGGTTCCTGGGTCGCCTGCGACTGTTCGCGGGAGGGCTTCGCCGCAGCCGGGGCGGTCTCGGGATCCTTGATCATCCCGTAGCTCGGTCGGGTCGTCGCCTCGTCATCGGCGCTGCCGGTGGCCGAACGCACGCGCTGGATGTCGTAAGATGGCGTTTCGTGGTGTTTGCTGGGGATCACGACGATGCCGACATCGTGCCGCTGTTCGATCTGCTCCAGCGTCGAGCGCTTTTCGTTGAGCAGGAAGGTTGCGACCTCGATCGGTACGTGCGCGATGATCTTGTCGGTGTTCCGCTTCATCGCGTCCTCTTCGAGGATGCGCAGAATCGACAGCGACAGCGACTCGACGCTGCGGATCGAGCCCTGTCCCTTGCAGCGAGGGCAGGTCAGCAGCGTGGACTCTCCCAATGACGGTCGGATCCGCTGGCGCGACATCTCCATCAGGCCGAAGCGCGAGATGCGGCCGACCTGGATGCGTGCACGGTCGCTCTTGACCGCATCGCGCAGACGCGTCTCCACCGCGCGCTGGTTGCGCGAGGCCATCATGTCGATGAAGTCGATCACGAACAGGCCGCCCAGATCGCGCAGTCGCAATTGCCGGGCAATCTCGTCGGCCGCCTCCAGGTTGGTGTTCAGCGCTGTTTCTTCGATATCGCCGCCCTTGGTCGCGCGCGCCGAGTTGATGTCGATGGTCGTCAGCGCCTCGGTGTGGTCGATGACGATGGCGCCGCCCGATGGCAGCGGCACGTCCCGGGCATAAGCGCGCTCGATCTGGCTTTCGATCTGGTAGCGGCTGAACAGCGGGACCGTGTCCTCATAGATCTTCGCGCGCTCGATGAACTGCGGCATGACCTGCTGCAGGAAGCTCTGCACCAGCTTGTGCGTCGCCGGGTTGTCGATCAGGATTTCGTCGATGTCGCCGCGCAGATGGTCGCGCAACGCCCGGATGATGACGTTGCTTTCCTGAAAGATCAGGAACGGTGCGGGCTTTTCGGTCGCGGAGCGCTCGATCGCCTCCCACAGCTGCAGCAGGTAGTTCAGATCCCACTGCAATTCTTCGGGCGACTTACCGCCACCGGCAGTCCGGACGATCAGTCCCATACCCTCGGGAATCGTCAGCTGCGCCATCACTTCGCGCATGTCGGAGCGAATGTCGCCCTCGATTCGCCGGGAGATGCCGCCCGCCTTGGGGTTGTTCGGCATCAGCACCAGGTAGCTGCCGGCCAGACTGATGTAGGTGGTCAGCGCGGCGCCTTTGTTGCCGCGTTCCTCCTTTTCGATCTGGACGATGATCTGCTGACCTTCCTTGATCAGGTCCTTGATGTCGCGCCGGGTATACTCCTCCTCACCGTTCCGCGCGATGTTCTCCGGCGTGATTTCCTTGAACGGCAGGAAGCCATGGCGATCGGCGCCATAGTTGACGAACGCGGCTTCGAGGCTCGGCTCTACCCGGGTGATGGTGCCTTTATAGATATTGGCCTTCTTCTGTTCCTTGGAGGGGACCTCTATGTCGAAATCATAGAGTTTCTGTCCATCGACGAGCGCTACGCGCAGCTCTTCCGGCTGCGTCGCGTTGATCAGCATTCTTCTCATTTATTAGGTCCTTCGGTGTCGCCGCCGACCATTTCCCGGCGCGGAACGCGCCTGCTTTTTCGTTCATGAGGATGGGCCTCTTTCTTGGGTGATCGGCCTGTATCGATATGGCACCACGCCGTTCTGAGGCCGGCGCTGCCATTCGACATCAGTCCGCATCCCACGGGGCTCTACGCTCCGGGAAAACGATGCGACGGAAGACGACTCGCTCATCTGGGGTCGAGCGAGAAAACCCTGTTCGTTATGCGGCACGAGGCAGTTCGAATGCGAGCTCAAGCTTGGGGGAAACCGGGGAGATCGGTCCGGCGCGCGGTTCGTTCTGGGATATCGATCAGTCGCGTCGAGCTGCGGCCGGTCGCAATGAGGGAAGCCGGCGCTCGGTAGCCACTCGCGGAATGCGGCGGCGGGAACCCCGCGACCACTGTCGCTCGGTCACGACCCAGCCCGCTACCCGATCTCGATTGCACCCGGAGTTGTTCCCATCGTCCGGTCTGGAGGTCTCTCAGGTCGCCCCGAAAACTCTGCATTGAACTGTCATCACTATAACAAGCTTGTCATTCAGCATCAATTTCGCGAACGAACTTGTTATTATTCGACAATGACTGAAACACTCCGGCCTCCTGCGTCGGTCAGGCTTGTTCGTATCGGCGAGGAACACGCCGGACAGCGCATTGACAATTTCCTTCTGACACAGCTCAAGGGCGTTCCTAAAAGCCACATCTACCGGATACTGCGCACCGGGCAGGTGCGCCTGAACGGCGGACGGATCGATGCCGCGCGGCGCATCGCCAGTGGCGATCTGGTCCGTATCCCGCCGCTGCAGGTGGCGGCCAGTCCCGATGAGCCACCCTCCGGTGCGGTCGACGCATTCGCAGAGCGGCTGGCGCCGCGGATCCTGATCGATGATTCCGAACTGCTGGTCATCAACAAGCCGGCGGGCATCGCCGTGCACGGTGGCAGCGGTCTGGTCCTCGGGATTATCGAAGGCGTGCGAAAGTTGCGGCCCGAGGCGCGTTTTCTGGAACTCGTCCACCGGCTGGATCGCGATACCTCCGGCTGTCTCGTGATCGCCAAGAAACGCAGTGCGCTGCGCGGTCTGCACGAACAATTCCGCGAGAATGCCGTCAAAAAGGTTTATACCGCGTTACTGACCGGCGCCTGGAATCAGAAAATTCGAACGGTGGACGCGGCTCTCGACAAAAATGTGCTGCAGGGAGGCGAGCGGATGGTCAAGGCCTCCGCCGCCGGCAAAGCGGCCACGACGACATTCCGCCGACTGCGGGCATTCCAGACGGCGACGCTGGTTGCGGCGGAGCCGCACACGGGTCGTACCCACCAGATCCGCGTGCATGCCCAGTTCATGGGGCATCCGATTGCCGGCGATGAGCGTTACGGTTTGTCAGAGCGGAATCGCGCGTTTCGGCAACAGGGTCTGCGCCGGCTTTTCCTGCATGCTTCACGGCTCACATTCGTGCATCCGGGGTCGGGCCGGCCGCTGACGGTGGAGGCCCCGCTCGATGCCGAGCTGCAGGGCTTCCTGGAACGGTGTCCATGATGGTGAGACGGTTTGATCTGCTGGTCTTCGACTGGGATGGTACATTGCTCGACTCGGTCGATTGGATCGTCGAGTGCCTGCAGAATGCGGCCTTCGAGTCCGGTCTCCCGGTGCCGACCGATGCCGTGGCCCGGTCGGTCATCGGCTTGAGTCTGGACGAAGCGCTGAAGGCGGCCTTCCCGGGAATCGACGGCGAGCGCATCGGTCCGTTGATGGAGGCCTACCGCCGACATTTCTTCACCCGTCAGTTGACAGCAGCGGACCTGTTCGATGGGGTATCCGATATGCTGGGAGAATTGCGGGACGCGGGCTTCCGGCTCGCAATCGCGACCGGCAAGGCTCGGCGGGGGCTGGATCACGCCCTGGAGCAGACCGGGGTGGGCCCGTTGTTCGAGACGACGCGCTGCGCCGATGAGACCGCGTCCAAACCGGATCCCGCGATGCTGCACGAAATTCTCGCAGTCACCGGCATTGCGCCGCATCGGGCCGTCATGATCGGCGATTCGATCCACGACCTCCGCATGGCAGCCAACGCCGGGATCGCCGGGATTGCCGTTACCAGCGGCGCCAACAATCGCGCCGAGCTGACCGAAATGAACCCGTTAAGCTGTCTGAACCGGGTGGTCGATCTGCCGGCAATTCTCCACGCGGGCTGAGCCCTACGCCCGGTCCACTTCGCAAACCCCGACACGGAATACGATGAACGAGGAAATCGCCCCGACCCATACTCACAAGACCTCCAGCGGAACGGAGTCAAGCGCCTGGGAGCGCGGTGTGCTTGAGAAAGTGCTGCTGGAATCCATCCGCGAGCAGCGGATCGCGCGGCGTTGGAATATCGGTTTCAAGCTCGCGTTCCTGGCTTATCTCGGGATCGCGCTATGGGCCGCGTTCAAGCCGCTTTCGTCTGCGCGTCCAGGGGTCGGCAAGGCTCACACCGCGGTTATCAAGATCGAGGGGCTGATTGCGGACGGCAGTCGCGCCAATGCCGACGCGATCATCCGGGCGCTGAAGGGGGCGGCCGAAAACACGGGTACCAAGGGCATCATCCTGAAGATGAACACGCCCGGCGGCACACCGGTTCAGGCGGCCTACGTGTTTGAGGCGATTCGGACTCTCAAGAAGGATCATCCGAAATTGCCGGTCCATGCCGTGGTGACCGATTTATGTGCATCCGGTGGTTATTACATCGCCGCGGCGGCGGACAAGATCTTCGTGAATCCTTCCAGCATCGTCGGTTCCATCGGCGTGATAATGAACGGCTTCGGTTTCGTCGGCGCGATGGATAAGCTCGGCATCGAACGGCGTGCATTGACGGCGGGCGACCACAAGGCGCTGCTCGATCCGTTTCGGGCCATACAGCCAACCGAGCAGGCGCACGTGCAAACCGTTCTGAACGGCATCCATCAGCAGTTCATCGCAGCGGTCAAGGAAGGGCGGGGTCCGCGCCTGAAGGACAACCCCGATCTGTTCTCGGGCTTGATCTGGAGCGGGCCCGAGGCTGTCGCACTGGGGCTGGTCGATGGCTACGGTGACGTACGGTCGGTCGCGGAGAAGGAGATTGGAGCCGCCGAGCTTGCCGATTTCACCGAGACAGAGGACTGGTTCGAGCGCTTGTCGCAGCGTGTCGGCACGACGTTTGCCGGGTTGCTGTGGAAAAACCAGTTGCTGACGGCAACCCTGCGCTGAGCAAGGGCGCTGTTGCGATGGACAAAGCGTTCTCGGTCGTGGCGGAAGAAACCGTCTACCAGGGGTTCTTCAGCCTGATTCGCTACCGGTTCCGCCACACGCTGTATCGCGGAGGGTGGTCCGAAGTCCTGGAGCGCGAGCTGTTTCATCGCGGGCGCTGCGTCGCGGTGATCCCCTACGATCCGAAACTGGATCGAGTGGTGTTGATCGAGCAGTTCCGCGTGGGCGCGATGAAGACCGAGCAGGATCCGTGGTTGCTGGAGATCGTCGCCGGGGCGATCGAAGAGGGCGAGGAGCCGCCGGAAGTCGCGCACCGTGAGGCCCTGGAAGAAGCCGGCTGCACGCTCGAAGAGCTGATTCCGGTCTATGAGTTCTTCACGACGCCGGGAGGGTGTTCCGAAAAGCTGACGCTGTTCTGTGGGATCGTCGATGCGAGTCAGATCGGCGGCCATTACGGACTGGCGGAGGAACAGGAGGACATCTGGGTCCGGGTCGTCGATTACCGGGACGCGATCGATCTGCTTGCGCAGGGCAAAATCGATTCGGCGATCCCCATCGTGGCCCTGCAATGGCTCGCGCTGAACCGGGACCAACTCCGAACGCGTTACGGCGCGCTGAACGATCCCGGGCTCTGAACTCCGGTGACTGGCGTGACAGCGTTGCGCCGCGCCTGACTCAATTGCGGAAATGCGCTCCGGCCGATTCCTTCGCCTGCTGGCAGGAAAGCACCGCAGCGCGATACAACTCCAGGTACTGCCGGGCGCTTTGCCGCCACGAGAAGTCCTTGCACATGCCGGTACACTGCAGTTTCCGCCAGACTGCCGGCTGACGATAAATCACCAGTGCCCGCTGCACGGCCTTGACCAGGGCCGCCGGTGTTGGTTCGTGGAACAAAATGCCGCTGGCCCGGCCCAGCGTCAGATTGGTCGGGTTGGCATCCTCGACCGTGTCGGCCAGGCCGCCGACGCGCCGGACCACAGGCACGGTACCGTAGCGCTGGCTGTACATCTGGTTCAGCCCGCAAGGCTCGAAGCGCGACGGCATCAGGAACAGATCGGCGCCGGCCTCGACCCGGTGAGCGAGCGCCTCGTCATAGCCAATCCGTACGCCGACCTGGCCCGGATAGCGTCTTACGGCCTGCAGCAGCCGCTGTTCGTAGACCGGATCGCCCGTTCCGAGCACCGCCAGTTGCACCCCGGCTTCGATCAGGTCCGGGATCGCCTCAACGACGAGATCAATGCCTTTCTGCTGCACGAGACGCCCGACGAGCACCGCCAGGGCGCGGTCCGGTGCGTCATGCAACGCGAATTCGCGCCGCAACGCCGTTTTGTTGAGGGCTTTCTGATCCAGTGATGTCACGTCGAAGCGGGCCTCGATCAACGCGTCGCTGGCCGGGTTCCAGTGTCCGTCGTCGATGCCGTTCAGGATCCCGCGCAAGTCGTTGCGGCGCTTTCTCAGCAGGCCTTGCAGACCGCATCCGAACTCGTCGGTTTGAATCTCTTCGGCATAGGTCGGGCTGACGGTGTTGATCCGGTCCGAGAACACCAGCCCGCCCTTGATGAACGACATCTGCTCGTAGAACTCCAGGGCGTCCGGCGACCAGAGCCAGCGCGGCAGGCCCAGCCGGAGGAAGACGTCGTGTGGGAACAGCCCCTGATAGGCCATGTTGTGAACCGTGAAGACGGTTGCCGGGCGCGCCGGCTCATCGGCCAGCAAGGGCGGAATCAGCCCGGTTTGCCAGTCGTTGCAGTGCACCAGTTCGGGCTTCCAGCCCAGGCCCACACGGTCCATCGCGATGTCGACGGCGGCCCGGCACAGAAACGTGAAGCGCTCCGCGTTGTCGAGCCACGGCGAGCCGTCCGGCGCCAGGTACGGGTTGCCGGGGCGTTCGGAGAAATCGGGATGAACGAGCAGCCAGATCGGTACCGAAGTCTCAGGGATCGTCCCCTCGACGAGGCGGAGTTCCGTCCCGGCCTGAACGATGGTGATTTCGCGGGTGTGTGCCAAGGCCGTGAGCGTGTCGCCATAAGCCGGCGTCAGCACGCGGACATCCTGCCCCAGTGCGTGCAATGCGCCCGGCAGGCTGCTGGAGATGTCCCCCAGCCCGCCGGTCTTCATCAGAGGGAAGACCTCGCTGGAGACGAACAGGATTTTCTTCACGGTTCCGAGCCTTCCGCCGTCACCGGCCGGATTACGATGCCCGCCAGCGGCGGTAAGGTCAGACGTAAGGAGTAAGGTCTGCCCATCCATTCCCGAGTTTCGGCCTCGAGTTCGCCATTGGCCGTGCCGCTGCCGCCATACACGGTGGCGTCGGAGTTCAGGACCTCACGGTAGCGGCCGTCCAGCGGGACGCCGATGCGGTAATCGTAGCGCGGCACCGGGGTCAGGTTCAGAACAGTCACCGTGAACTCTTCACCATTGCGGCGCAGGTAGCTCAGCACCGACTGCGTTGCGTCGTGGCAGTCGATCCATTCGAAGCCCCGGCCCTCGAAATCGTGATAGTGCAGTGCGGAATCCTCGCGATAAAGAGCGTTCAGGTCTGCGATGAGTCGCTGTACGCCTTTGTGCAGTGGATAATCGACCACGTACCAGTCCAGTTCGCGGTCGAAGTTCCATTCTTCGCCCTGGCCGAACTCACAGCCCATGAAGAGCAGCTTCTTCCCCGGGTAGGTGAACATGTAGGTATACAGGGCGCGCAGGTTGGCGAAGCGCTGCCACTCGTCGCCGGGCATCCGGTGCAGCAGTGAGCGTTTGCCGTGCACGACCTCGTCATGCGAGAAAGGCAGGATGAAATTCTCGGTGAACGCGTACAACAGGCCGAAGCTCAGCATGTCGTGATGGTAGTGACGGTGGACCGGGTCCTTGCCCATGTAGACCAGCGAGTCGTGCATCCAGCCCATGTTCCACTTCATCGAGAAGCCGAGACCACCGGTCCAGGTGGGGCGCGTGACCTGGGGCCAGGCCGTGGATTCCTCGGCCATGATGAGCACGCCCGGATGCTGCTGGTGGGTCACGGTATTGAGGTCGCGCAGGAAGGCGATCGCCTCGAGATTCTCGTTGCCGCCATACTTGTTCGGAATCCAGTCGCCCGGTTGGCGGGAATAGTCGAGGTAGAGCATGGACGCCACGGCATCGACACGCAGGCCGTCGAGATGGAACTCTTCCAGCCAGAAAAGGGCGCTGCCGATCAGGAAGTTCCGGATCTCGTTGCGGCCGTAGTTATAGATTAGCGTGCCCCAGTCGCGGTGCTCGCCCAGCCGGGGATCGGCGTGCTCGTACAATGCGGTGCCGTCGAAGTTCGCCAGCCCGTGTGCATCCTTCGGGAAATGCGCCGGCACCCAGTCCAGCATCACGCCCACGCCGTGCTGGTGGCAGTAGTCTACGAAGTAGCGGAAATCGTCCGGATCGCCGAAGCGGCGGGTCGGTGCGAAATAACCGGTGGTCTGATAGCCCCAGGAGGCGTCCAGAGGGTGTTCGGTAATCGGCAGCAGCTCGATGTGCGTGAAGCCCTGTGCCTTGACGTACGGAACCAGTTGGGCCGCCAGTTCCCGATAGCCGATGAACTCACCGTCCGCCGTGCGGCGCCAGGAGCCCAGGTGGACCTCGTAGATCGACAGCGGCTCATGCAGCCAGTCCCAGCCCTGACGGGCTTCGACCCACGCGGCGTCGGACCACGGGTAGGGTTCGCCGCTGCGGACGATCGATGCCGTGTTGGGACGCAGCTCGAATTCCTGTCCGTAGGGGTCCGTCTTCAGCAGGATGCTGCCGTATTGGCGGTTGCGGATCTCGAACTTGTAGAGCGTGCCGCTCGGCAACTCAGGAATGAAAAGCTCCCAGACTCCGCTGCTTCCGTGGATCCGCATCGGGTGCCGGCGTCCGTCCCATTCGTTGAAATCGCCGACGACGCTGACGCGCTCGGCGTTCGGAGCCCAGGTCGCGAACAAGGTACCGGGGATGCCGTCGATCGTGTGCGGGTGCGCGCCGAGAATCCGGTAGATGTGCCAATGACGCCCTTCGCCGAACAGGTACAGGTCGAAGTCGGACAGTTGCGGCGGAAACGTGTAGGGGTCGATGTGATTCTGTCGCTGGCCTTGCTTGTCGAGCCAGTGCAGCCGGTAGTGGTAGGGAATTTCGAGGCCGCTGATGTCCAGTTCGAAAAGGTCGGTCCCGGGGATCCGCGGGACCTCGGGTCCGTCGTCGCCGAGTGCGACATGCTCGGCTTGCGGAAGAATCAGCCGGATCAGGTCGGCGCCTTCGCGGCGGTGACGGCCGAGCGCCGAAAACGGGTCATGGTGCCGGGCTTCGATCAGTCTGACGAGGTCTTCGGGAAGGTCGGAGCGGATATGGAGGTGGGCTTGCCCTTCGCTCAGGTTCACTTGATCGATCCTCTAATAGTACAATTCGTCCGCCCAGCAGCCGACAACAGGTCTACCAGTTGACCGGCGATGGTAACAAATTTGAGCCCTTATTGCCCGCGCTCAAGGGGCCGTGAACCACTTGCATCGGGAGTTGCACATGCCAGGATCAAGCCATTCATCGCGTTTCGTCAGTCGCCTCACCCGGCAGAGCATGGCCTTGATCCTTGCCGGAGGACGCGGCTCCCGACTTCACAAACTCACGGAATGGCGGGCCAAGCCCGCGGTGCCCTTCGGCGGCAAGTTCCGTATCATCGATTTCGCGCTGTCGAACTGCCTCAACTCGGGTATTCGCCGCGTCGGGGTGCTGACCCAGTACAAGGCCGACTCGCTGATCCGTCATATCCAGCAAGGCTGGGGTTTCCTCCGGGCCGAGTTCGGCGAGTTCATCGACATCATGCCGGCCCAGCAGCGCCTAGTGGATACTTGGTACTCGGGTACCGCCGATGCCGTGTATCAGAACCTCGACATCCTGCGGCAGCGGGCGCCCGAGTATATCGTCGTGCTGGCCGGTGATCACATCTACAAGATGGACTACGGTCTGATGCTGGCCGCCCATGTCGAGAATCAGGCCGATCTGACGATCGGCTGCATGGAAGTAACGCTCGAAGAGGCCAGCGGTGCCTTCGGTGTCATGGATGTGGGCGAGGATTCCCGCATCCGGGAGTTCATCGAGAAACCGCTGAATCCGCCGCCGATGCCGGGTCGGCCGGATTACACGCTGGCCTCAATGGGAATCTACATCTTCAATACCGCCTTCCTGTTCGAGCAGTTGATCAAGGATGCCGATACCGTTGGGTCAAGCCACGATTTCGGTCACGACATCATTCCGGCGGTGCTCAAGAACTACCGCGTTTTTGCGTATCCGTTCCGTAACGTGCAGAGCGGCGTCCAGGCCTATTGGCGGGACGTCGGGACCCTCGACGCGTACTGGTCGGCCAACATCGAACTGATCGATGTCGACCCTGAACTGAACCTGTACGATAATGAATGGCCAATCTGGACCTATCAGGCGCAGACACCGCCGGCGAAGTTCGTCTTCGACGATCCCGACCGGAGAGGTATGGCGGTCGATTCCATGGTTTCCGGGGGCTGCATCATTTCGGGCTCGGAAGTCCGTCACTCCTTGCTGTTTTCGAATGTTCGCGTCAACAGCTTCTGCGTTGTGAAGGATTCCGTGATCCTGCCGGACGTCAACATAGGCCGGCACTGCCGTATTACCAAGGCGGTCATCGACAAGGGCTGCAATATTCCGCCGAACACCGTGATTGGTGAGGATCCGGCGGAGGATGCGAAGCGCTTCCATGTCAGTCCGGGTGGAGTGGTGCTGGTAACCCCCGATGACCTGGGCCAGAAATTGCATTACGCCAGGTGAGACCGCTGCCGCGACGTCTTAAGTATTCCGGATACGCGTTGCGGTGCGCTTTTCGGTTGGGGGCAGTCGGCCGACTCAGGGGGCGGGGCGGTCCTGCCTCCGAGGTCTTAACCGCGAGCACGGGTTTCCGTGCTCGCGCCATTTGATCCGCAAGGGGGATATCAGTCCAGCGTGACACAGGCAAACAGTATTCTCGATCGCCGCCGTGCCGGGGTTCTTCTGCACATCACTTCTCTCCCCGGCGGGGCCGGCAATGGCGACCTCGGTGCCGATGCCCTTCGGTTCGTCGACTGGTTATCCGATTTGGGGCTTTCGATCTGGCAGACCTTGCCGATCAACCCAACCCATCCCGACGGTTCTCCCTACCAATGTTTGTCGGTGCACGCCGGCAGTCCGCTGCTGATTGATCCGCGCTGGTTCGTCGAGAAGGGATGGCTGGCCCGATTCGATCCGGGTTCTACGCCGATCGAGACCGAGCGGGCCCGGCGGCAGGCCATCTCCGATGCCTTCAAGACTTTTCAGGGCCTGCCAGAGAGCACGCCCGAGCGCGTGGCATTCCGGGAATTCGTGGCCGAACATCAATGGTGGCTCGACGATTACGCGTTGTTCATGGCGGTGCGCGAAGAGTGCGGTCAGGACCCCTGGCAGCAGTGGCCGGCCTCGCTGCGTGATCGGTGGCCGGCCGCTCTCGCCGTGGCGCGGCGCCGTCTGGCCGCGGACGTGTCGCGTTTTGAATTCGAGCAGTTCGTGTTCCATACGCAATGGAACGTCGTGCGGGACTACGCGCGACAGAAAGGCGTGCTGCTGTTCGGGGACATGCCGATCTTTGTCGCCGGCGACAGTGCCGACGTGTGGGCCTCCCGCGAATACTTCGATCTGACCCCCGAGGGCCACCCGCGCGTCGTGGCCGGTGTGCCGCCGGACTATTTTTCGGCGACCGGTCAGCGCTGGGGTAACCCGCACTACGACTGGGCGGTCATGGAGGCGGATGGTTTCCAATGGTGGCTCGGTCGGCTGCGCAGCCAGTTCGCGCTGTACGACTGGGTGCGCATCGACCACTTTCGCGGATTCGAAGCCTACTGGGAGATACCTGCGGATGCCGCAACCGCGATTGAGGGGCGCTGGGTCAAGGCGCCGGGAGAGCGTCTGCTGGAGACAGCACTGCGGGCCTTTGCCCGGGACGGCGCAGCGTTGCCATTGATTGCGGAAGACCTCGGTGTGATCACCCCGGAGGTTGATGCGCTGCGCGACCGTTTCGCGCTGCCGGGCATGAAGATTCTGCAATTCGCGTTCGATGGCGGACCGGAAAATCCTTACCTGCCGCATAATCATCCGCCGAATTGCGTCGTCTACACCGGTACGCACGACAACGATACGACGGTGTCGTGGTTCGCCGGGCTCAAGCCGGAAGAGCAGCAACACGTTTACGCGTATCTCGGGTTTCCTGAGATTCCAATGCCCGAGGCCTTGATTCGCAGCGCGCTGGCGTCGGACGCGCGCCTAGCCATGATTCCGATGCAGGATCTGCTGGGTCTGGGCGCGGGGCATCGCATGAATACGCCCGGCACGCTCAGTGACGCCAACTGGCGCTGGCGCTTCGCATGGCCGCAACTTTCCCCTCGCTCGTCGGCCATCGTGGCAGACTGGATCCGTCTCTACGGGCGGGCTGGCGAATCAGAGGAAGAACCACTCGCTTCGCAGCAGGAACAGCGCCTTGATTTGAAGCCCGTTGCGCGCCCGTGCCTCTGAGTCTGTGGAGCGCTTGGGCGGGGTTCCTGGGGGGCATCTGTTTTTGACATCCGCTTCCGCTTCGCGCTATCATCCCGCGCTTATGTCGAAGGGGCTGCCGGACATCATCGATCCTGTCGACTTTGCTGAGAAGGGCCGGGTCGTCTCCGGAGCGATCCCACTCGGTGCGATGGAGCGCTTGCGCGATCAAATGGTTGCGACCTCAGGGGAGGTTCGCTTCCGTTTGGAGTTTGGGAAAGAGGGCGTCGTGGTAGGGGCGCGTGGACGCGTCGAGGCCGAAGTGGTCTTGCAATGTCAATCCTGTCTCGGCGATCTGGCTTACGCCATCGATCGGGAAGTGGCCCTGGGCTTCGTCGGCTCAATCGAGCAAGCGGACCGGCTGCCCGAACCCTTCGAACCCGTGATTCTCGACGAGCCGCGCGTGTTACGTGTCGCCGAAATCGTCGAAGACGAGATCCTGCTGTCGATTCCTCAGGTGCCGCGGCATGAGGTCTGCGAAACTGTCGGGCAAGAGGCGGTCGCAGCCGGAGCCGACGGGAACGTAAGGCGGCGGCCGTTTGCCGATTTGGCAGGGTTGTTTCCATCCAATACGAAGCAGAATTAGGTAGGAGCTAGGTACAAGGTATGGCCGTACAACAGAACCGGAAAACTCGATCGAAGCGCGGCATGCGTCGTGCGCACGACGCGCTGCGTCCTGCGGCTCTGTCGCTGGAAGCCACGACCGGCGAAACGCATTTGCGCCACCACGTCAGCCCGGATGGCTATTATCGCGGTCGTCGCATCTTTACGCCGAAGAGTGAGGTCGAGGCCGAGTAGGCTCGCCGCGTCGACGCCCTCCCCGCATTCTCGTCCACACGCTGCAGGTAGGTGCGCGTGATCTCGCCCACAACAATAGCTCTCGATGCGATGGGGGGTGACTTCGGTCCCTCGGTCGTGGTTCCGGCCGCGCTGGAGTGTCTGGCGGCCAACCCGGCGCTGAGCCTGATTCTCGTCGGCGATGAGGCTCAGGTGGCCCCCCTCGTGGCGGACGCTGAGCAGCGTCTCGGCGCGCGGCTGCGCGTGCATCACGCTTCGGAGCGCGTCGAAATGCACGAGCTGCCGTCGAAGGCGTTGCGGAACAAGAAGGACTCGTCGATGCGCGTGGCAATCAACTTGGTCAAGGACGGGACCGCACACGCGTGCGTCAGTGCCGGCAACACCGGCGCGCTGATGGCAATCGCCAAGTTCGTGCTAAAGACCCTGCCGGGTATTGATCGCCCGGCGATCATCTCGGCCGTTCCGTCGGTGGCCGGACATACCCATGTGCTGGATCTCGGCGCGAATGTCGATTGCTCGGCCGAGCACTTGCTGCAGTTCGCCGTCATGGGCTATGAACTCGTCCGCGCCGTTGAAGACAAGGACAATCCTCGCGTCGGGCTGTTGAATATCGGCGAGGAGGAGATCAAGGGTAACGAGCAGGTGAAGCAGGCCGCGCGCCTGATCGCCGATTCGCATATCAACTTTGCCGGGTATGTCGAGGGTAACGACCTGTATTCCGGGTCTATCGATGTCGTTGTAACCGATGGCTTTGTTGGCAACGTTGCGCTGAAGACCAGCGAAGGTCTGGCCAAGATGATCAGCCAGCTGATGCGGCAGGAATTCGGACGAAACTGGCTCACGAAGCTGGTCGGGCTGGCGTCGGTGCCCGTGCTCAAATCGTTCAAGGACCGGATCGATCCCCGCAAATACAACGGGGCCACGTTGATCGGGCTGCGCGGCATCGTCGTGAAGAGTCACGGTAACGCCGATCGCCTCGCTTTCGCGAATGCCATCATGATCGCTGCGAAGGAGGTCGAGAAGGCGGTACCGATGCGTATCGAGGAACGGATCGCCAGTATCTTCGCGGAGAGGAAATCCGCTTGACCCGGTTCGCCCGCATCGTCGGCACCGGCGGCTACGTGCCGGCGAAGGTCGTCACCAACGACGACATTGCCAAGAGTGTAGATACCTCGGATGAATGGATCGTCGAGCGGACCGGGATTCGCGAGCGACGCGTGGCCGAGGAATGGGAAACTGCCTCGAGCATGGCCGAGAACGCGGCCCGCGCCGCGATCGAGATGGCGCATATCGATCCCGACAGCATCAACCTGATCATCGTTGCGACCAGTTGTCCCGACCGCGTCTTTCCGAGTACTGCCTGTCTGGTGCAGCAGCGACTCGGCATACGGCGCTGTGCAGCCTTCGACGTGCAGGCGGCGTGCTCCGGGTTCATCTTCGCACTCAGCGTCGCCGATCAGTATGTCCGGTCGGGACACGCCAAGCGCGTGCTGGTGATCGGCAGTGAGATCAACTCGCGCATCGTCGACTGGAGCGACCGGAGCACCTGCATTCTGTTCGGTGACGGGGCCGGCGCGGTTTTGCTCGAGGCTTCGGACACGCCGGGGATCCTCAGCACGCATATACACTCGGACGGTCAGTATCAGGATCTGCTCTTCCTGCCCAGTCGCTCGGGGCCCGGCACGAACGGGGATGAGTCCGGCTTTCTGCAGATGCAGGGCAACGAGGTGTTCAAGGTCGCCGTCAACACCTTGGGTCGGATCGTCGACGAGACGTTGGCCCAGAACCACATGAAAAAGTCGGATATCGACTGGCTGGTGCCGCATCAGGCCAATATCCGGATCATCACGGCGACGGCGAAGAAGCTTCGGATGTCGATGGATCGCGTGGTTGTGACCATCGAGAAGCAGGGCAATACCTCTTCGGCCTCGGTTCCGCTGGCGCTGGATGCCGCGGTTCGCGACGGACGCATCCGACCGGGGCAGAATATCCTGATGGAGGCCTTCGGCGGTGGGTTCGCCTGGGGTTCCGCGCTGGTTCGGTATTGAACGACGGAGACAGAGCAGACATGACAGTCGCGTCCGAGCAGTTGGCCTTCGTGTTTCCCGGTCAGGGCTCCCAGTCCATCGGGATGCTGCGCAGCCTGTCCGAGGTCCGGCCCGAGGTCGACAGCACTTTCGCAGAGGCCTCGCAGGTCTTGGGCTTCGATCTGTGGCGGCTCGTCAGCGAAGGTCCGGCCGAGGAACTGAATCGGACCGAGAACACACAGCCGGCCATGCTCGCGGCTGGCGTCGCGGTCTGGCGGCTCTGGCAGGCCGAGTCGGATGCGCGTCCGGCCTGGATGGCCGGACACAGCCTGGGCGAGTACACCGCTTTGGTGTGTGCTGGACGCATCGCTTTCGCTGACGCAGTGCAACTGGTCCGGATGCGCGGCAGGCTGATGCAGGAAGCCGTGCCTGAAGGTGTCGGTGCGATGGCGGCCTTGCTGGGCCTGACCGACGAGCAGGTCGGGCACCTGTGTCGGGAACTGTCGACCCCCGATGCGCTGGTCGCGGCCGCCAACTTCAATGCGCCAGGTCAGGTCGTCATTGCCGGGCATGCGGCAGCGGTTGCGACCGCCGTGGAGCAGGCGAAACAGGCCGGGGCGAAACGGGCCATGATGTTGCCGGTCAGCGTGCCTTCCCACTGTCCGCTGATGATTGATGCGGCCGGCAAACTGCGCGCCTTGCTGTCGTCCGTATCGATCGCTCCGTCGGTCGTGCGCGTCGTTCACAACGTCGATGTGGGCGAGCACCCTGAGGCCGACGACCTCCGTGACGTATTGGCCGCGCAGTTGCACGAGTCGGTGCGGTGGACCGAGACGGTTCGCCATCTGGTCGATCAGGGTGTGACACATATCGTCGAGTGTGGGCCCGGGAAAGTGTTGGCCGGACTGAACAAGCGAATCGCATCCGACTGCCGGTCGATGCCGATTCACGATCTGGAGAGCTTCGCTGTGGCACGGGAGTTGTTGGTATGAGCCAGACGATCGCAATAGTGACCGGAGGCAGCCGCGGCATCGGGCGCGCGATTTCGATGCGATTGGCCGCCGACGGTTTGATGGTAATTGCTACCGCAACGACGTCCTCCGGGGCTGACGGTATCGGCGCGATGTTCGCCGACGCGGGCTTGTCCGGCGTCGGTCGTGTGCTCGATGTCTCCGATGTGGCTTCGATCGAGCCCTTTCTGAAGTCGGTCGCCGAGGAATTCGGCGCACCGACCGTACTGGTGAACAACGCCGGCATCACGCGGGACAATCTGCTGATGCGGATGAAGGATGAAGAGTGGGACGGGGTCATCCAGACCAACCTGAGCTCGGTGTACCACCTGTGCAAGGGCTGTATCCGCGGGATGATGAAGGCCAAGACCGGGCGCATCGTCAATATCGGCTCCGTCGTTGGCGCGATGGGTAACGCCGGACAGACAAACTATGCGGCGTCCAAGGCGGGCATGATCGGATTCACGAAATCATTGGCCCGGGAAGTCGGGTCCCGTGGCATCACGGTCAACGCGGTCGCGCCCGGATTCATCGCGACTGATATGACCGATGCGCTGCCCGAGGAACACAAGGCTGCGCTGCTTGGCAGCATTGCGCTGGGTCGGCTCGGGCAGTGCGACGAGATCGCGGCGGCTGTCGCCTTCCTCGTTTCCGATCAGGCGGCATACATCACCGGTGAGACCCTGCATGTCAATGGTGGGATGCTGATGCCCTAGCGTGGGCTGCGTGTTCGGTCTGTCCCGCGGCGGGAGCCGTCGGTACACCGGACGGGTGGAGCTTGCCGTGGTTCGAAGTGCGGACTGGGCTAACGTTCATCGAACGCCGTTTGCGCCGCGGCGGGCGAGTTTTCAGTGGAGGTAGAGGGGTACATCCGTCGTCTTGTATTGATGAATGTTCCCTTTTACTATGTGCGCCTCACAGACAATGAGAACAATCGAGGATTTGAAATGAGCGACGTTGCAGAACGTGTCAAGAAGATCGTTGCCGAGCAGCTTGGGGTGAAGGACGAGATTTCCAACGAAGCCTCCTTCGTGGACGACCTCGGCGCTGACTCTCTGGATACCGTGGAATTGGTCATGGCGCTCGAAGAGGAATTCGAATGCGAAATTCCGGACGAGGACGCCGAGAAAATCACCACCGTCCAGCAGGCCATCGATTACATCGAAAGCCACTCCTGAGTCTTCACGACCCTCCTGCCATTTCCGCAGCCGGGGCAGCCCCGGGGCGTTCCATCTTTTCGACCAAGCAGGTAGACCCTTGACCAAACGACGTGTCGTCGTCACGGGGCTCGGCATGGTGTCGCCTGTCGGCCTCACCGTTGCCGAGTCGTGGACCAACGTCCGGGAGGGACGCGGCGGTATCGGCCCCATCGAATGCTTCGACGTTTCGGGTTTCGCGACCCGCATCGGAGGCAGCGTCAAGGGCTTCGATATTGCCCGCTACATCCCCGAGAAGGAAGCACGGAAAATGGATGTCTTCATCCATTACGGGCTGGCTGCCGGGTGTCAGGCAATGGAGGATTCCGGGCTGACGGCCGAACGGGACGATGCGGAACGGATCGGCGTCGCGATCGGCGCGGGCATCGGTGGCATCACCGGGATCGAAGAAGGTCACAACGCTTTCCTGAAAGGGGGCGCGCGAAAGATCTCGCCTTTCTTCGTGCCGAGCAACATCATCAACATGATCTCGGGAAATCTGTCCATCAAATACGGACTGAAGGGCCCGAACATCGCGATCGTGACCGCCTGCGCGACCGGTACCCACAACATCGGCGAGGCCGCGCGGATCATCCAGTATGGCGATGCGGACGCGATGGTGGCCGGCGGGGCCGAGATGGCAACGTCTCCGACATCGCTGGGCGGGTTCGCTTCAGCGCGCGCGCTATCCCGTCGCAACGACGATCCGGCGAAGGCCAGTCGACCCTGGGATAGGGACCGTGACGGCTTCGTACTCAGCGATGGTGCCGGCGTAGTCGTGCTCGAGGAACTGGAACATGCCCGGCGGCGCGGAGCGCGGATCTACGCCGAACTCATCGGCTATGGCACGAGTTCGGACGCCTACCATATGACGCAGCCATTGCAGGATGGCGAGGGTGCTGCCCGATGTATGCGGCTGGCGTTGCGTGATGCTGCCCTTAACGCCGACGCGATCGACTACGTCAATGCGCACGGGACCTCGACACCGGCCGGTGATCTTGCCGAAACGCAAGCGATCAAGTCGGCCTTGGGCGAACATGCCTACCGGGTCCCAATCAGTTCGACGAAGTCAATGACCGGACACATGTTGGGTGCTGCAGGCGGAGTGGAGGCGATATTTTCCGTTCTTGCGCTGCAGGATCAGGTAATCCCGCCGACTATCAATCTCGATAACCCTGACCCGGAGTGCGATCTGGACTACGTGCCGCATGTGGCCCGCGAAGTCCCGCTCGAGGTTGCAATGTCCAACTCGTTCGGATTCGGCGGCACGAACGGCACGCTGATTTTCAAGCGCTGGCGCTGAGCCTGCCAGACAGCTTGAAGCCGACCATGGTGTCGGCGCGGCGTGCAGCCCGGTTTATCCCGGCAGGAATGCATGAGCCGCTGCGAAGACGTGTCTCGCGTGGTGCCCGATTCGCAAGACAGATGAGTGCCATGCTGTTGATCAACGGCCGTTACGGTCACTGCATCGAGGCAGCAGACCGCGGCTTCCAGTACGGCGACGGCGTCTTCACGACCTTGCCGGTCTTGGCCGGACACCCGATTTTCCTCCCGCTTCATCTGATGCGTCTGGCTGGGGACTGTGGCCGGCTCGGTATCCCGTTTCCCGGGGATTCCGTGCTGGAGCCCGAGGTCCGGCAATTGTGTCGTGTTAAGAGCCATGGCGTGCTGAAGATCCAGATCACGCGCGGGGCCGGTCCGCGCGGCTACCGGCCGATCGCCGACACACAGCCGACGCGGGTGCTGAGTCTGCAGGAGCACGTCAGCCACTCATGCCAGGCTTCGGAACAGGGGGTTCGTGTGAAGCTCTGTCGGTCCCGCCTCGGCGTCAATCCCGCGCTCGCGGGAATCAAGCACATGAACCGGCTCGAGCAAATCCTGGCCCGCAGCGAGTGGGACGATGTGCTCATTCGCGAGGGTCTGATGCTGGACAATGCAGGGGCCCTGATCGAGGGGACGATGTCCAACGTTTTCCTGGTTGTCGGAGGGCGCTTGGTGACACCCGACGTATCTGAATGCGGTGTGGCAGGTGTCATGCGTTCGGTCGTACTGGCGCTCGCAGAGGCTGAGGGGATTGGAACCGAAGTTCGGCGGGTGGCCGTCGATGAATTGGGTGCGGCCAGTGAGGTATTCCTGACCAACAGCCTGATCCGGATCTGGCCTGTCGTGGCGTTGGACAACCTGGCCTGGACAGTAGGTCCGGTGACGCAGCGCCTTCACCGGCAGCTCGTGGCCCGCATTCGGGCCGAGACCGGGGGCACGGTGTGAGTCGCTGGCGCTGGGCGGGTGTCGCCATCCTTCTGGTTGGCCTCCTGTTCCTTGCGGCAGAGTTTCTCGGCGCAGTGAGGGCCGTTTCGGCAACTTCCAGCGAGACCATTTTTGAGATCCGCAAGGGCGAGAGCGTGCGCGGGGTCGCGCGCCGCCTTCGCGCCGAGGGGATCTCCGAATGGCCGAAATGGCTGGTTTTCCAGGCCTACTGGAAAGGCGTGGCGCGCAATCTGAAGTACGGTGAGTACGTGATCCCGCCCCATGTCTCGATCGAACAGTTGCTCGCCTTGCTGGCATCGGGGAAAACCCGTCGCCACTCGATCACCTTTGTCGAGGGCTGGACCTTCGATCAGATCCTGAATGCGGTGCAGGCCCATCCGGCCCTTGAGCACGCCTTGGCGGGTCGTGGCCGCGACGAACTGCTCGCCGCCATCGGTTTGGCCGGAGAACATCCCGAGGGACGTTTTTTCCCGGATACCTATCTGTTCGCCAAGGGCTATCGGGATACCGAATTGCTGCGAAGGGCCAACGAGAAGATGGCCTCGGTGCTCGAAACGGAATGGCGCCAGCGACAGGACGGGCTGCCCTACGCGACGCCGACGGAAGCCTTGACGCTGGCATCGATCGTCGAAAAGGAAACATCGATCGATGCCGAGCGGCCCCGTGTCGCCGGCGTGTTCGTACGGCGCTTGCGCCGCGGCATGCGATTGCAGGCGGACCCAACCGTGATCTACGGTATGGGGGCCGCTTACCGCGGTGACATCACACGGCAGGCCTTGCTTTCTGATACTCCCTACAACACGTACACCCGGGCCGGTCTGCCGCCGACGCCAATCGCGATGCCGGGGCTGGCGTCACTGCAGGCGGCGCTGCACCCGGATGCGGGCGACAGCCTGTATTTCGTTGCCGCGGGTAACGGGTCTCACGTGTTTTCCAGCACGCTGGCCGAGCATCAGCGCGCGGTAGCGGCATTCCTAAAGAAACAACGGCATGATGAATAGCGGGCGCTTCATCACGCTGGAAGGCGGGGAGGGTGTTGGCAAGACGACCTGCATCGAGGCCGTTGCCGAACGGATCCGGGCCTGGGGCCGCGAGGTTGTCGTGACACGCGAGCCTGGCGGCACGCAACTGGGGGAGGGACTGAGGGCGCTGTTGTTGCACAGCGAACACGTTACCGTCGAGGCGGAGTTGCTGATGATGTTCGCCGCGCGTGTGCAGCACGTTCAGGAACTCATCTGGCCTGCGCTCGCGCGGGGTTGCTGGGTCGTCTCCGACCGCTTCACGGATTCCAGTTATGCCTATCAGGGCGGAGGTCGCGGGGTTCCTGCAGCGACTCTGCGGTTTCTGGAGCGGCTCTTGCCGGGCGCGCTGCAGCCGGACCTCACACTGTTGCTGGATGCGCCGGTCGAGGTTGGAAGGGCACGTGTGCTCGCCCGCGGCGGCACGGACCGTTTCGAGTCTGAGGCGCTCGCTTTTCAGGAGCGGGTGCGTGATGCTTATCTGGAGCGGGCTGCGGCATTCCCGGAGCGCATCGTCGTGATTGGTGCCTCGGGTCCGGCCGACGCAGTGCGATCCCACCTCCTCGCAGCACTGGAGCAACGCTGTGCTTCCTGGTTCTGATTTACTGACCGCCTTGCCATGGCTGGAAGGCCCCTGGTCTGCGCTGCGCACCTACATTGCCGACGGACGTGTGCCGCACGCGCTGCTGGTGCATGGCCCCGCAGGGACGGGCAAGATGGAACTGGCGCGAGCTTTCGCCGCGCGCCGGCTGTGTCCCTCGGAAAGGGGCGAGTTTGCCTGTGGCGAATGCGGATCCTGTCGCCTGCTGGAGGCGGAGACGCATCCGGACTTCGTGATCGTCGAGTCGCCGGAACCGGGCAAGGCGGTGAAGACGGATCTCGTCCGCGACATCATTGCATCGCTGTCGCTTCGGCCACAGTACGCCCATAATCGAATGGTGTTACTGCCAAGGGTCGACCGGTTGAATCGCTACGCCGCCAACAGCTTGCTGAAAACCTTGGAGGAGCCGGATCTGCAAACCTGTTTTGTGCTGTTGGCGGAACAGCCCGGCGCCGTGCCGCCAACGATTCGGAGTCGCTGTCAGCGGGTGGCGGTGACCTTGCCGCCGCGTGCGGCGACCGAGGCGTGGTTGCGGAACCACGTGCCGGCGGAAGAGGCGCAACTGCGCGTCATCGTCGCGCGAGGTGCTCCGCTGCTCGCACGCAGCCTGGATTCCTCCCGTCTGGTCGCGCGGCGCGATATCCTGACATCGTTCGAAGCGCTGGCTACCGGTGCCGCGGACCCCATACAGGTCGCGGGCCGTTGGGAAAAGTTCGGCTCTGAGGAGTTGGTATCGTGCTTGATTTCCTGGCTGGAAGATCTCATTCGCCTGAAGATCGCGCCGGGTCCCCGTGCAGTGCACAATCCGGACCTTGGCTCGAGTCTGAGCACGCTCGCGGCCAGACTGAAACTACGTGCACTGTATCGCGTGCTCGATCTCGCCTTCGGCGCGAAGCGCGCGCTGTCCGGTCAGGCAAACCGCACACTGATGCTCGAAGAACTCGCAATAGCCTGTTGCCGGACTGCGCGCGGCGACCGGTGAGTGGAGCGCGCTGCGTTCGATGAGCGACGAGAACGACAACGCCCGCGTCGGTATTCTCTCGGTCACGATCCGCGACAAGAGTGCGCTTTACGCGGCCTACATGCCGTACGTGCGGAATGGTGGCTTGTTCGTGGCAACCCACCGGAGTTATCAGGTCGGCGACGAGGTGATTCTGATCCTGTCGCTGATGGACGAGAGCGAACGCGTTACGGTGGCCGGGAAGGTCGTTTGGGTCACGCCGAAAGCGGCCGAAGGCTATCGCACGCCTGGTGTCGGAGTACAATTCGGCGACAACGACGGTGGCGCGACCCGCAGCCGCATCGAGAATTACCTGGCCGGTATCGTCGAGGCTGACCGTCCGACCTTTACGATGTAGTGCGGCAGGGCATCCAAGCCTGCGCTGCCAACGCTGTATGAGTACCGCCGATGCTCGTTGACTCCCATTGCCATCTCGATCGTCTGGACCTGACGCCCTACAGCGGAGACTTTTCGGGTGTCATCGAGCACGCTCACGCGGCCGGCCTGAGCCGTATGTTGTGTGTCTCGATCAATCTCGCCGACTACGTGGCGATGCGGCAACTCGTCGCGGCTTGGATGGAGATCGACGTGTCGGTCGGCGTCCATCCGAACGAAGGCGAGACGGCCGCCGCCACTGAGGCGGAACTCCTGGCGCTCGGCGCCGATCCGCGGGTTGTCGCCATCGGCGAGACCGGGCTCGACTACCATTGGCAGGACTGCCCGGTGGCCGTTCAGCAGGAGCGCTTCCGCGCCCACATTCGGGCGGCGCAGGCGCTCCAGAAGCCGCTGATCGTGCATTGCCGTGACGCGGCCGAAGATACCCTGAGGATTCTGCGCGAAGAGAACGCCGGCTCGGTCGGCGGTGTTTTCCATTGCTTCACCGGCGATTGGGCTGAAGCCCGTCAGGCACTGGATCAGAACTTCCTGATCTCGTTTTCAGGCATCGTAACGTTCAAGAATGCCCGGGTACTGCAGGAGGTGGCGCGACGCGTGCCGCGCGATCGCTATCTGATCGAGACGGATGCGCCCTACCTCGCTCCGGTCCCGATGCGTGGCAAGCCGAACTACCCCGCTTATGTCGCCCATGTGGCCGATTTCATTGCCGGACTTCAGGGAGTGACCGTGGCCCGGGTTGCCGAGGAGTCGGCCGCAAATTATTACGATTTGTTCAAACCCCGACATTAACTTTCGGGGAGGGGGCGGCACTCCAAGGCGTGTGGCCCCCGGACCGAAACCCCGGACCGGTTGTGCTCTGCCGGTGCGGTTCGATCGTTGCGTTCGCTTTACCAGCCGTCATTGCCGCCATGTCGACGATACACCACGCACTCGTTCTGAATCTCCATCAACCCCCCGGTAATCTCGACTACTTGTTGTCCGAGGCGCCTTGGGAGGCCAAGGAAATCTTGTTCGCCTACGATCGGATGGCACGCGCCCTGTGGGACTACGAAGGGCTCGCGCGAGTTCATCTGTCGCTCTCCGGAACCCTGCTCGAAGACCTTGCAAACCCGGACTTCCAGTCCCGGACCTACGGTATCGTCGATTGCGGTTCGGTGCTTTGGCACCTACAGAATCGCGAACTGTTCGAAATTCTTGGGACCGGATACTACCACCCCGTGTTGCCGCTGATCCCGGAGCAGGACCGGGGCGAACATTTGTCACGTTGGCTTGCAACGGCCCGCCACCTGTTCTGGCGGGAGCGCTTCGACGGCTTTTGGCCGCCTGAGATGGCGTTCTCGATGGAACTGATTCCGCTCCTCAAGCGCTATGGCTACCGCTATGTGATCGTCGATAGCGAGCATGTCGAACCGCTGACGGACATGCGTTGGGAGGAAGTGCGCTATCGACCCCATATCGCGACCTATGGCGACGATTCAATCGTGGTCATCGTGCGCGATCGGGAACTGTCCGATGCCCAGGAGTCGGGCATGGAGTACTCGTGGTTTCTGCGGGAAGTGGAAGAGCGCACCCGTTGGTGCGACTTCCCGCCGCTGGTCACGACCTGCACGGATGGCGAAAACGGTGGCTGGTTTCGCAACACGAACATGGCCGCCAACTTCTGGGGTGCCTTTTACGCCGAGTTGCTCGAACACACAAAGTCCGTCGGGCTGATCCGCCCGACATTCATCACGGACTATCTGAACCGTTTTGGTGCGTATGGCGAAGTGCACGTGAAGACGGGAGCCTGGAATACCGGTTGGCACCACGGTCGGGACTTCACGCAGTGGACCGGTTCCCAATCGCAGCGTGATGCGCTTGCACGTGTCAACGCGGTAAGTCTGCTGGTAAACACAGCCTTGGAGCGTGCCGCGAGCAAGGAGACACCAGCAGCGGAGCTTGATCGATGCGCCCTCGACGAAGCCTGGTGGCGCCTGCTGCGCGCCGAGACGAGTTGCAACTTCTATTGGGGCGAAGAATGGGTGCACCGGTGCCATGTCGATCTCGACGCCTGTGTTGACGCCCTGAATCGGTGCGGTCCGGCCTGACTTTTACCTCCGTCTGCGTCGCGCGTTGCGCAGGTCTCGCAGGCGCCGCGGCCTGCATCGCCCAGTTTGTTTCGATGGCGGCTCCCGCCGACTCCCACGAGTGGTCACGCTGGCCTGAGATACGCTTGGCGTCTCGCTTGGTGTGTCGCATCCAGGGGATGTGTTCCCAGCTTCGACCAACCGTGCGAGCCTTCGGCGAGCATGCTCCAGACCGATAGCCCTTACTCCCGCGGTGCATTTTTGCAAAAGTTGTTGTACTGGTGCGAAAATAGGACAAACCGCCCTAGAATGGTGCGTCTCTGTCTTCTGCTTGTCATGGATCGCTATACAAAACAGTCGACTGGCTTTTGGCATAAGGCGTGCAAAGTACAACAGCGTGGAAAGTAAGGAGTTTTCGATGACAAAAAACAGAAACGCTGTCTCAGGCTTGGCCCCAATCATTTGCGGGCTGCTGTCCGCCGCGATCGCGGTCCCCGGGCTGGCGAAAGATATCGGCGAGACGACCGGCTTCGCCGACTGGGCGTTCGGGGATCCGAACGAGAGCGACTTCATGAAGAATCTGGGGTTGAAGATCGGCGCCTGGATCAACGTGGGTGTCAGCACCAACTTCAACAACTCTCCGGGTAACTTCAACGGTCCGGTGACGTTCGGCGACCGTACCGGCGAATTGCAGCTGAACCAGACCTACTTCTACATCCAGCGTGAGGTCGCCGGCGAGGGTGACGACTGGGATGTCGGTTTCCGCGGCGATTTCATGTTCGGTACCGATGCCATCTTCACTCAGGCCTACGGCGCGCCGCAGGGACACTGGGACTTGAACCTATGGAACGAGCGCTTCCTCGGCACGGCGATACCGCAGGCCTATTTGGAAGTCTACGCTCCGTTCGGCAACGGCGTCACAGCCAAGATCGGTCACTTCTACACGATCATCGGTTACGAAGTCGTGACCGCGCCGGATAACTTCTTCTACTCGCATGCCTATACCATGCAGTACGGCGAACCATTCACGCATACCGGCGTGCTGTTCAGCTACAACATCAACGACCAGTTCTCCTTCTCTGGTGGTGGTGTAACAGGTAGCCAATTCGGTGGCTGGGATGGCGGTTTCGACCAGGCCATGAACAACTGGGCCTTCCTCGGCGGTCTGACTTATAAAAACACCGATTGGGGCACGACCCTGGCCGCCACCGGTACCGCCGGTGACGCGAACGGCAAGAACCCGAACAACGTGAGCATCTACAGCCTCGTCGCGCAGCAGGATATCACCGAGGACCTGCACTTTGTCCTCCAGCATGACCATGGCTTTGCCGATCAGGCGGCGATCGACGCATCCGGGAAGGTCCAAAACGCCACTTGGTACGGCATCAACTCGTATCTCTTCTACGACATGACCGACACCTTGGGTGTGGGTATCCGTGGTGAGTGGTTCCGCGATGACGACGGAACCCGCGTGTTCTCACCCGGTCGTACGCTCGGCCCGATCCAGCCAAACGCCTATGGATTCAACAAGCCAGCAAGCTATTACGAAGTGACTCTCGGCTTGAACTGGAAGCCGCTGCAGTGGGTCATGGTGCGTCCGAACATCCGCTACGACTGGTCGGATAGCGTCAACGCATTCAACAATGGCGGCGCCGACGTTGGCTACCAGGGCAACCGTAAAGATCAACTCCTGTTCTCCACGGACGTCGTCGTGACGTTCTGATCTGGGCGTGCCCTAGCGCACGCGCATTGATTATCGGTCGATTGGCGAGAACGACAAGGATGTCGCATTTACAGAGGGCCTAAGGGCCCTCTTTTTCTTGATGACTTACAAAAGATTTGTGGTCGAAAGAAATGCGAACAGCTTCCGGGCCCTCGCCTCGTCACTCCACGTCTAACTGAGCGTGGATGTCGGTCTTGGTGAGTAAGGCAGGAGGAGCGCGGAGGGGGATCCGACCGTCACTCGTCAGGGGTGCGGCGTGAGGGCCATTACCCCGAGGGCCTTCGGAAGGCGTCAGGACGACGCGGTTGCGCAGTTTTCGAAGCTTGCGTTCTCTTCCAGACTCGAGCGCAGGATCCGCTTGGCCTCGGCGGCGCACTTGCCGCACTGGTCGCAACCCCCGACCTCTCGGCGCAGGCTGCGCATGTTGTACACGCCGCCTTCGGCAACCGCTCGGCGGATCTGGCTATCAGTAACCTTCTTGCAGATGCAAACGTACATGACACGGGACGCTTTGTTGACTACGCCCGTATCTTAGGGTGGGTGAGAATAATTATCAATAGGCAGTCGTAGTTTTGCGGCGGCCGGCTCTGTGCGGTTCCCAAGTCAGCACTGGGACTGCAGGTAGTTCCGTAAACCGATCCGGTCGATCAGCCCCAGTTGGGTTTCGAGCCAATGGGTGTGATCCTCTTCGGTATCACGCAGCAGCCCCAAAAGGACCTCGCGGGTCCGGTAGTCACCAGCGCTCTCGCAGGCCTTGATCACTTCACGCAGTTCGTGAACGACGCGGTATTCGACCTGCAGATCGTTCCGAAACATATCCGGCACGGTCTGGCCAATATTGAGGGGCAATCGCGATCCGAGGTCTGGAACGCCCTCCAGGAACAGGATCCGTTCGATCAAGGCATCGGCATGGGCCAGTTCTTCCTGCATCTCGTGGTCGATACGTTCGAATAGCTTCGTGTAGCCCCAGTCCCGGTACATCCTAGAGTGGGCGCGATACTGGTCCGCAGCCGTCAGCTCGCCGGTGAGTAGCGCATTGAGCTTTTGCAGTATCCCGGAATCGCCTTTCATCGTTATTCTCCTGCCGTCAGTCGTGAGCGGGCGGGGTGGCGGCAGCCTACAGACTAGCCTCCCGCAATATTGCGTATACTACGCCATTTCGCGAACGATGCGCTTTGCTGGTTGCGCTTCGCATCGCGCCGGATCCGCTGACTAAATCTTGCTAACGTCATGACAGAAATTTCCTATGAGGTCCGGGAACGCGACCTGATCGCCTTCAATGAGCATCTCGCCCAGCAATCCGAGGATTTGCGCAAGCAATTCCGAAGACACCAGGCCCAGGTCCCGGGTTTCATGGTTCTGGTATCGCTGCTCCTGTGGTTCTACTATAAGGATTCGCTCTCCGCGATCTACGTGGCCGTTATCGCGCTGGCCTGGGGCTTCGGAGTGCCTGCCTACATGAAGTGGAGCCTGCGTCGGCAGATACGTGGCCTCTACTCCTCCGATGACAGAGCCTCGATACTGGGCAAGTTTTCGCTGCGGGTCGACCCCGCGAATCTCGTCGAGGTCAATGCAACCGGTGAGTCCTTCACTCCGTGGCAGGATGTCCTGCGCATCGAGGTAACGAAAAAGTACGCCTTCGTCTTCGTCGGCCCTCGCGCCGCCCTGATCGTTCCCAGGGCGACGATTTCCAAGGGTAACCTGCATGAGTTCATCAAGGCAGCAGACGAGCGCATCTCACAGGCCGATTCCGTTTCGGCTTGACGTCGGGCGGCAGCTGGACTTAACGCTACCATTTCGCGCTCGTTTATGCTGATCTTCGACGCCGTGGCTCTCCGTTGCGGCGGCAGGTTGTTGTTTTCGGATGCCTGCTTCACCGTCCACCGGGGTTTCAAGATCGGCCTGATCGGTGCCAACGGCGTCGGCAAGTCAAGCCTGTTGCGGCTGATTCTTGGCGAACTGGAAACGGACTCAGGCGAGTTCTCCCTGATCCCGAATGCTGTCGTTGCTCATGTCGCCCAGGAGACCCCTGCGGGCGGAAGGGCGGCTATCGACTACGTGATGGACGGCGATGCAGAGTTTCGTCAACTTGAACAAGTCTTGCATCGGGGGCTCGCCGCCGCCGGCGGTAGACGTTTGGACGAGGCGCAGGCTCGGTTCGAAGCCATAGGAGGCTATGCGACGCGCGCACGCGCGGCGCGCTTGATGAGTGGCCTGGGGTTCGTTGCAGGGGATGCAGAGCGGCCGCTGAACGAATTCTCGGGCGGCTGGCGGATGCGCCTGAATCTTGCACGCGCCCTTATGTGCCGCTCCGACCTGCTGCTGCTCGATGAGCCGACCAATCACCTCGACCTCGACGCCGTCATCTGGCTGCAGGAGTGGCTTGCCGGTTATGAAGGCACCTTGTTGCTGATTTCCCACGACCGCGACTTTCTGGATGCCGTCGTGGATCGTATCCTCCACATCGAGAATTCGGCTGTCACGCTGTATACGGGCGACTATTCAGACTTCGAGGCGAAGCGCGCCGAGATGCTCGCTCAGCGTAACGCCGAAGCAGCGAAGCAGCAGCGCGAAATCGCCCGCGTCCAGTCGTTCATCGACCGTTTCAAGGCGAAGGCAACCAAGGCCAAGCAGGCACAGAGTCGGATGAAGACGCTGGCCAGGATGACGGTGATTGCCCAGGCTCATGTGGATTCGCCGCTCGACTTCCGCTTCGCGGCCCCGGCCAAGCTGCCTGCGCCACTATTGCAGGTCGAAGAGGCGCGCGTCGTACTGGGACATAAGGTCATCCTCAATCAGGTGAACCTGAGCCTGATGCCCGGCGATCGTTTCGCCCTGGTCGGGCGCAATGGAGCCGGCAAGTCGACCCTGATGAAGCTGCTTTCGGGTCAGTATGCACCGGACACGGGGCACTGGCGGCCCGCACCCGATCTGTCGATCGGATACTTTGCCCAACATGCGCTGGAGCAACTGCATGCGGGTGATTCGGCGCTCGCGCACATTTCGGCGCTGGATCCCGGCGCGACAGAGCGCGACCTCCGATCCTTTCTGGGGGGCTTCGGTTTTTCGGGCGACCGCGTGTTCGAGCCGATAGATTCCTTTTCGGGTGGGGAAAAGGCGCGCTTGGTCCTGGCGATGCTGATCTACCAGAGACCCAATCTGCTGTTGCTCGACGAACCGACCAACCATCTCGATCTCGATATGCGTTTCGCACTTGCACGTGCGTTGCAGGACTACACCGGCGCACTGGTGCTGGTTTCCCATGATCGTTACCTGCTGCGCGCGGTCTCGGATGAACTCCTGCTGGTCGAGGATCAATGCGTGACGCCTTTTCCGGGCGATCTGGACGATTACCGGCAACGGTCCCGGGAACGGCCGGGCGGTGAGGGCGGCGAGACGAATGCCGTAGGTTCAGCGCGCCACCAGCGTCGTGCCGCAGCTGAGCGCCGGACCCGCTTGAGGCCGCTGCAGAACGCGGTCCGAAAGGCTGAACTGGAGATCGAAAGCCTGCATGCTCGCATGCTGGAAATCGAACAGGGTCTGGCGGATCCGGGCTTGTATCAGGACCCGGACGGGCCAGCCCGGCTCGGTGCGCTGTCGAGCGAGCGTGACCGCATCGCTCGCTCGCTGGTGGCGGCGGAGACGGAATGGCTGTCGCACAGCGAGGCTCTGGAACTGGCAGAGTTGGAGGAGGAGCTACCCGAGCCCATGGGAGACAGGTGATGGAACTGATCGTGCTCTTCGTGGACATCTGTCTGTTCAAGAGAGGGCCACAGGATGTGCCGGCTTCGCGGCTGCTGTTTGGGCTGGCGCTGCTTGCCTACTGGATTGTCGGGATTGCGCTGTTGAGTCTGCAGAGCGACTGGCTGGAAGCCGTAGGCCAAGCAGTCACCGAGTCACTGTTGCTGCTCGCGTTCTGTTGGGTGCTGCTATGGGTCACAAACAGGCTGTCGCGGTTGTTGCAGACGGCCACAGCCCTGCTGGCGACGGATGCGCTGATCAGTCTGCCGGGCGCACTGTTGCTGTCATGGTGGCTGTCGCGGCCGGATGCCCCCGGATTACAGTTCGGTCTGGTGGCGCTGACCGTGTGGCACCTGGCCGTGATCTCGCAGGTGCTGCGGCTGGCGGTGTCACGGCCGCTCGCCTTCGGCGTTGTACTCGCCCTCACCTATGTCGGTGTCACCTATACGCTCATGACGATGCTATTTGGTCTGCCGGCCTGAACGTCCGCCGACTGCAGGCGACAGGGTGTATCATCGCGGCAGAGTGGTTGGTGCGTAGTTCGCCGAAAACAGGAGACGTATCATGCAGACCTACCGTCATATTCTTGTTGCCCTTGACTTCTCCGAGTCGGCGACGTTTGTGTGTGAGCATGGAAAAGATCTGGCCGATCGCTATGGGGCCGATCTAACGTTGGTGCACGTGGTCGAGAGCCTCCCGGTCGTTGATTCAACTTATGGTCCCGTCATGCCGTTCGAAATCGATTTGACGGACCAGATGTTGGAGGCGGCCCGCTCGCGCATGGATCAGGCTGGACAGGCTTTCGGCGTGCCGGAAGACCGTCGGCTGATCGAACTGGGGAGCCCCAAGACGGAGATCGTCCGAATCGCACAGGAGCGCGGTATCGATCTCATCGTGGTCGGCTCGCACGGCCGGCATGGGGTTAAACTCCTCCTGGGATCCACTGCGACGAGCGTTATTCACCACGCCCGCTGCGATGTATTGGCGGTGCGGTTGAAGGACCGGTGATACGGTTCGCGATCATGGGTTCTCCTTCGAGCGGAACCGCGGCTCTCGCGGGTTGTTAACTCGCCCAGGCCGCGGGCCAGATGTTTGTCCGGTAGGCTTCCCGGTCCGCCGCAAGGCGTTTCAAATACTGTTTCCAATCGTTAATAAGGCTGTAACCTCTATGGAAAAAGAGGGTAAGTGCTGCAACAATGCGGGTTGACATCGCAACGGGTAGTGCGGGTTGTTCCAGCTACGTGGCGTGTCCTGCGGTTTTCAGTACCGATCACATTTTTGAGGAGCACTAATGAAAAAATGGTCCATCGTAGCGCTGGCCCTGGCGTCGCTTGGCGCTGGTAATATCCTGTTTGCGGCCGACGCAGAACCTGTCCGTCGGGAGAGTGCAGAGGACGTGCAGATCGACGTGTTGATCGCGACGGCCAAGACCAAGGCTGATCACCTGAAGATTGCCGCGATGTACTCGGATGAGGCCAAGGCCGAGAGCGCGAAGGCGCAGCAACTGCGCAACCAGGCGCTGGCCTATAAGGAGCACAAGCACGACGTCTACGGCCGTGATCCGAACCTGCTCGACTTGATCGAACATGCTGATGCGGCCTCCCGTAGCTATCAGGAAGCTGCCGATCGTCACGTGTATCTGGCTCACATCCACGAGCAGATCGCTGCGGGTCTGAAGCGGTAAATCCGACAGACCCTTTTACCCCCCCCGGTGCGGTGTCCTCCGGTCAAGGAGACGCTGCGCCAGGGCGGCACAGTCCTCGCTACGACGTCACTTTCGCCAGAAAGTCGGCGTGAAGATAATGAGGGCGGTGAACACCTCGATGCGTCCGAGGAACATGCTGAGGGCACAGATCCAGGTCTGGAAGTCCGTCAGGATCGCATAGTTCGTCGCAGGGCCAACCTTGTTGAGCCCAGGACCTGCGTTGTTGATGCAGGCCAGGATGGCGGAAAAGGCCGACTCCAGGTCCAGGCCGCTGACGATCAGGAGCAGCGTCAAGATCACGATGCTCATGAAATAGACGAAAATGAAGCCGAGAACGGACAGGATGATGTTCTCGGAAATCACCATGTGCCCCAGCTTCAACGGATTTACCGAGGACGGGTGCGTCAGCAGGAACATCTGCAACTGACTCTGCTTCAGCAGAATCAAAGTCCGCATCATCTTGATTCCGCCTCCGGTGGAGCCGGTGCTGACGCTGATGCAACTCAGGAACAGCATCCAGAGCGGCGCGAAGATGGGCCACTGGTTGAAGTCGGTACTCACTAGGCCGCAATCCGTCGCCATGGACACAAGGTTGAAGCTGGCGTACCTCAGCGCGGTCCAGACGCTGGCATAGGTCCCTTGCTGCCACAGGTAGATCGCGATGCCGGCGCAACTGCCCAAGACCAGGACCAGGAACGGTGTGACTTCGATGTCATGGCGGTAGGGATTCAGGTTGCGGGCATTGAAGGCCAGAAAGTGGGTGGCGAAGTTCATGCCCGCGATCAGCATGAAGAAGATCAGAACGAACTCGATGGCTGGCGAATCGAAAAAACCGATGCCGGCATCGTGAGTCGAGAAGCCGCCGAGTCCCATCACCGAGAAGGCGTGGCAGACCGCATCCAGCCAGTTCATTCCCGCCAGCTTCAGAGAGAGCAAACAGGCCAAGGTGATCCCTGCATAGATCAGCCAGAGATTCTTCGCGGTCTCGGTGATGCGCGGGGTCAGCTTGCTATCCTTCATTGGTCCGGGCGTCTCGGCCATGAACATCTGGCGACCACCCACGCCCAGGACCGGCAGGATGGCAACCGCAAGGACGATGATGCCCATTCCGCCCAGCCAGTTGAGCTCGTGACGCCAGAAGTTGACCGAGGCTGGCAATTGATCAAGGCCGGTCAATACCGTTGCGCCGGTGGTCGATAGGCCGGACATCGCCTCGAAATACGCGTCCGTAAAGGAAAGTCCCGGGATGGCAGACATCAACGGGTAAGTGGAGAATGCCGCGACTCCGGTCCACGCCATGACGACCAGCAGGAAGCCGTCCTTGGCCTTGAGTTCGCGTTCGAACGGCCGTCCGATGAGATAGAAGATCAGCCCTGCGGTTGCAGTGACCGTCATGTCCTGCACGAAGTGGGAGGTCATGCCATCCCGATAGGCCAGCGACACGAGGATCGGCGGCAGGTCGGCGAGGCTGTAGACCAGCAACATCGCCCCGAATACACGGATCAGTGTCAGTGTGCGGGTCACGCCTTTGGGACCGCCAGTTGGGAAAGGCTGCGGAGGTACTTGCGCGGGGGATTCATCAGCTTCCGATTACGGCTCATCGCGGAGCGGCTTCGCCCGGGGAGGGCGGCTCCGGCGCGCCGCCATCATCGTCGGAGCGCCGGTGACTCAAGTGAGGTCTGCTTCAGATGTGGCTGCGGGGCGGGTCCGACACTGCCAATCGGGCACCCGCTTTACCTCCGGAAGCAGTTCAGCAACGGTTCAACGCGGCAGTTCCGAACGGCCCATCAGATACTCGTCGACGGCCCGTGCGGCTTGACGCCCCTCGCGGATTGCCCAGACCACCAGCGATTGCCCGCGGCGCATGTCGCCGGCGACAAAAACTTTGTCCAGAGTCGTCCGGTAGCTGTGCGTGTCGGCCTTGACGTTGCCGCGCTCATCGGTCGCGACCGCCAGTTCCTGAACCAAGCCCTCATGTACGGGGTGAAGAAAGCCCATGGCCAACAGGACGAGATCGGCCTTCAGGGTGAACTCGCTCCCTGGAATCTCGTTCATGACCCAACGCCCGTTGTCCTGAACCCATTCCACCTTGGCGCACACCATGTGGGTCAGTCGGCCGTCCTCGCCTTCGAAGCGCTTGGTAGCGATGCACCACATGCGCTCGCAGCCTTCCTCCTGAGAGGACGAGGTCCTTAGCTTGTTCGGCCAATTGGGCCAAGTGACGCTCTTGTCTTCCTTCTCCGGGGGCTTGGGCAGGATCTCGATCTGCGTGACCTTTGCCGCACCGTGACGGATGGACGTGCCGATACAGTCGGAGCCGGTATCGCCCCCGCCGATGACGACGACATGTTTGCCGGTGGCGAGAATGCCGATGTCGTCCGCTACGGTGTCGCCGGCGACGCGGCGGTTTTGCTGTGTCAGAAACTGCATGGCAAAGAACACGCCCCCGAGTTCACGGCCGGGAACGGGAAGGTCGCGCGGCTTCTCCGACCCGCCAGCGAGGACCACTGCATCGAAGTGATTGACAATGTTCTGGGCCGGGATGTCTTGGCCGACTGTGGTGTTGGGTCGGAAGATCACGCCTTCGGCCTGCATCTGGGCGATGCGGCGATCGATCAGGTGCTTTTCCATCTTGAAGTCCGGGATGCCGTAGCGCAACAAGCCGCCGATCCGGTCGGATTTCTCGAACACGACGACGTTATGGCCGGCGCGCGCGAGTTGTTGCGCGCAGGCGAGTCCGGACGGGCCCGAGCCGACCACGGCCACTCGCTTGCCGCTCCGGTGCTGCGGGATTTGTGGCTGCACCCAGCCATTCTCCCAGGCCTTATCGATGATCGAACATTCGATCGTCTTGATCGTGACCGGCTCATCGGTCAGGTTCAGCGTGCAGGACGCTTCGCACGGGGCGGGGCAGATCCGGCCGGTGAATTCCGGGAAATTGTTGGTGCTGTGCAATACCTCGATGGCTTCCTGCCAATTGCCCTGGTAAACGAGATCGTTCCAGTCCGGAATGATGTTGTTGATGGGACAGCCCTGGTGACAGTAGGGGATGCCGCAGTCCATGCAGCGTGCGCCCTGGCGGGAGATCTCCTCGTCGGTCAGTGGGACCGTGAACTCGCGGTAGTTGTTGACGCGATCCGCGACCAGCGTGTAGCGGCGGTCCTGCCGCATGATCTCCATAAAACCGGTGGGCTTACCCATCTGCTTGCTTACCTCTTGGCCCGGCGCTGGGGTCGGGCATTGTTGTCATGGTGGTCCGCAGGGGCGAGTTTCCACCCGCCCGAGGGGTCGGCATCGCTGCGCGATTTGGCGGCGGCTAGTGGTGCGCTTCGGAGCGCGCGCTGGACGCCTGCATGGTTTCCAGTGCACGGCGATAATCCACCGGCATGACTTTGATGAACTTGCCAGAGTAGACGGACCAATTGTCGAGAATCTCACGTGCCCGATGGCTACCGGTGTAGTGGAGATGTTTCTCGACCAGGGTGCGAATGCGCTGCAAGTCATTGCGGGTCATGTCGCGCAACAGGTCCACCAGGCCGTGCATTTCGAGATCGCCGCCCTGGTGCTCGGCCTTCTCGAGGGCGCTATCCTCGGCCAGGATCGGCTCGAGTTCCACCATCGCCAGATTGCAACGGGCGGCGAAGTCGCCATTCCCATCCAGAACGTAGGCCACGCCGCCGGACATCCCGGCCGCGAAGTTGCGCCCAGTTTCGCCGAGGACGATGACGACGCCACCGGTCATGTACTCGCAGCCATGGTCGCCGACACCCTCCACGACGGCGATCGCCCCGGAATTGCGCACCGCAAAGCGCTCTCCGGCAACGCCGCGAAAGTAGCATTCGCCGCTGATCGCGCCGTACAGCACGGTGTTACCCACGATGATGTTCTCGTGTGGAACGATGGGGCACTCCTTTGGCGGATAGACGACCAGTCGTCCGCCCGATAGGCCCTTGCCGACGTAGTCGTTGGCTTCGCCCTCGAGTTCGATGGTTACGCCAGCCGCCAGGAAGGCGCCGAAACTTTGTCCTGCAATGCCTTTCGCCTTGATGTAGATCGTGTCGTCGGGCAGGCCGGCATGGCCGTAGCGCTTCGCGACCTCTCCGGACAACATGGCGCCCACTGTGCGGTTGAAATTGCGGATCTCGGTGCCGATCTGCACGGCCTGACGCTGCTCCAGGGCTGGCTTCGCCTGCGCAATCAACTGGTGATCCAGCGCCTGTTCCAGTCCGTGGTCCTGGTGCTCGCAATTGTAAATCGCGACATCCGGCCCAGCCGGCGGAGTGTAGAGCATCCGCGACAGGTCGATCTTCGATGCCTTCCATTGCGTGATCGCTTTCCGCATATCGAGGCGGTCCGAACGACCGATCATCTCGTCAACGCGGCGGAAGCCGAGCTTGGCCATCCACTGCCGCACTTCCTCGGCAATGAAGAAGAAGAAGTTGACGACATGTTCCGGCTGTCCGGAGAACCGTTTGCGCAGTTCGGGATCCTGCGTGGCGACGCCAACCGGGCAGGTATTCAGATGGCACTTGCGCATCATGATGCAGCCGGTGACGATCAGGGGTGCCGTCGCAAAACCGAACTCGTCGGCACCGAGCAGTGCCGCAATCACGACGTCGCGGCCGGTCCGCATGCCACCGTCGGCCTGAACCGAAATACGCCCGCGGAGGCGATTCAGTACCAGCGTCTGATGTGTTTCGGCCAAGCCGATTTCCCATGGCAGACCGGCGTGTTTGATCGAGGTGATCGGGCTGGCCCCGGTACCTCCGTCGTAGCCGGCGATGGTGACATGATCCGCATGGGCCTTGGCCACACCGGCGGCGACCGTACCGACACCAACTTCGGATACCAGTTTGACGCTGATGCGAGCAGCCGGATTCACGTTCTTCAGGTCGTGGATCAACTGCGCCAAATCCTCGATCGAATAGATGTCGTGATGGGGTGGCGGCGAAATCAGGCCCACGCCCGGTGTTGAATGACGTACCTTGGCAATGACGGCGTCGACCTTGTGACCGGGCAACTGCCCACCTTCGCCAGGCTTCGCCCCCTGGGAGACCTTGATTTGAATATCGTCGGCGTTCACCAGATATTCGGCGGTGACGCCAAATCGTCCCGATGCCACCTGCTTGATCGCCGAGCGCATGGAATCGCCGTTCGGCAGCGGTATGAACCGCTCGGGCAGTTCGCCGCCTTCACCGGTGTTCGACTTGCCGCCGATCCGGTTCATGGCAATGGCGAGGGTCGTATGCGCTTCATAAGAGATCGACCCGAACGACATCGCACCGGTCGCGAAACGCTTGACGATATCTTTGGCCGATTCGACTTCGTCCAGCGGGATCGGCTCCTTCGCCAGCTTGAAATCGAGCAAGCCGCGCAGCGTCAGCAGGCGTTCGTTCTGCTCGTTGATGCTTTTCGTGTACTCGACGTACTGGCTCCAGTCATTCTTGCGCGTCGCATGCTGCAGTTTGGAGATCGTGTCGGGCGTCCAGGCGTGGTCCTCGCCACGCACCCGATAGGCGAATTCTCCGCCGACGTCGAGCGCGCCGCGGTAAAGTGGGGCATCGCTGAAGGCGAGGCGGTGTCGGCGCACGGTTTCTTCCGCGATCTCGATCAGACCCGCACCATCGGTCGTGCAGTCGGTGCCGGTGAAATACGCCGCCAGCAGTCCATCGCTCAGGCCGATCGCGTTGAAGATCTGCGCGCCGCAATAGGACTGATAGGTGGAGATGCCCATCTTCGACATGATCTTCAACAGACCTTTGCCAATCGCTTTCGTGTAGCGCTTGTGGACCTCCTCGTCGGACATGGACTCGGGCAATTGACGGCGCAGATCCGATAGCGTGTCGAATGCGAGATAAGGATTCAAGGCCTCGGCCCCGTAGCCGGCCAATAACGCGAAATGATGCACCTCGCGTGCCTCGCCGGTTTCGACGACCAGTCCGGCCACGGTACGAAGCCCGGCGCGGATCAAGTGATGATGGACCGCCGAGGTGGCGAGTAGCGCCGGAATCGCGACATGCTCGGCATCCATCTGCCGATCCGACAGGATCAGGATGTTGTTGCCGTCCTCGACCGCGCGCTGCGCGCCCTCGCACAAGGCCCGCAGCGCCGGCTCCATGCCGGAGGCACCCGTTTCGGCGAGAAAACAGATGCTGAGCGTCTTGGTCTTGAACGCGCCGCCGGTCCGCGCCTCGATGCGCCGCACCTTCTCGAGGTCGCGGTTGCTGAGGATGGGTTGGTGCACCTCGAGCCGCATGTTGTTGCCGCCGGCGCCAAGCGCCAGCAAATTCGGTCGGGGTCCGATATGCGAGACCAGTGACATGACCAGTTCTTCACGAATCGGGTCGATGGCCGGGTTGGTGACCTGCGCGAAACCCTGCTTGAAGTAGTCGTAGAGCAATCGCGGGCGGTTCGACAGCACGGCCAGGGTCGCGTCGGTGCCCATCGAACCGACGGGTTCCTGCCCGCTGAGTGCCATCGGCCGGAAAAAGACCTTGATGTCCTCCTGGGTGTAACCGAAGGCTTGCTGGCGATCCAGCAGGGTCTTCGGGTCGGGAGGCATGGCTGCGACCTCGGGCGGAAGGTCCTCGAGATGGATCTGGGTTTGATCGAGCCAGCGCTGATAGGGTGCGCGCTCGGCGAGCGACGCCTTGATCTCCGCGTCGTCGATGATGCGGCCTTCCTCGGTGTCGATCAGGAACATCTTGCCGGGCTGCAGACGCCACTTTTTGATGATCTTGTGCTCGGGGACCGTCAGGACCCCCATCTCCGACGCCATGATCACGTAATCGTCATCGGTAATCAGGTAACGGGCCGGGCGCAGTCCGTTCCGATCCAGCGTGGCACCGATCTGTCGGCCATCGGTGAAGGCGACTGCCGCGGGGCCATCCCACGGCTCCATCAGCGCGGAGTAGTATTCGTAGAAAGCGCGCCGCTTCTGATCCATCAACGGGTTCCCCGCCCAGGCCTCGGGGATCAGCAGCATCATCGCATGCACCAGGCTATAGCCCCCGGCGACCAGCAGTTCCAGTGCGTTGTCGAAGCAGGCCGAGTCGGACTGGCCTTCGGCGATCAGCGGCCAGATTTTCTCCAGATCCTCGCCCAGCAACTCCGACGACATCGACTGACGGCGCGCCGCCATCCAGTTGATGTTACCTCGGATGGTATTGATCTCGCCGTTATGGGCGATCATCCGAAAGGGATGAGCGAGGTCCCAGGTCGGGAAGGTATTCGTCGAGAAGCGCTGGTGCACCAGCGCGAGGCCCGAGACCATCGTTGCATTTTGCAGATCCCGGTAATACACGCCGACCTGATCCGCCAGCAGCATGCCCTTGTAGACCAGTGTCCGGGATGAAAACGACGGGAAATAGAACATTGAGCCGTCGCTGAGGTTCAACTGCCGGACGGTGTTCTCGATCTGTTTCCGGATCACGAACAGCTTGCGCTCGAAAACGTTCTGGTCGGCGCAGTTCGTGCCCCGACCGATCAGGACCTGGCGGTTGACGGGTTCTACCGGCAGCACGCTCTTGCCCAGCGGACTGTTGTCGACCGGAACGTCACGCCATCCGAGCACGATCTGACCTTCCCGCCGGATGATTTCCTCGGTGATCTGCTCACAGGTCTTGCGGTTGGCAGCATCCTGCGGCAGGCACACCATCCCGATGCCGTAGTGGCCTGCGGGCGGCAGTTCGATCTTGAGCTTGGCACACTCGGCGCGGAGGAAAGCGTCCGGGATCTGCAATAGAATACCGGCGCCGTCGCCGGCGAGCGGGTCGGCACCGACCGCGCCCCGGTGGGTCAGATTGCGCAGTAACTCCAGGCCCTGCTGGATAATGTGATGACTCTTCTTCCCCTTGATGTGTGCGATGAATCCTACACCGCAGGCATCGTGTTCGTGACGGGGGTCGTAAAGCCCTTGCTTCGTCGGTAGCGCAAAATGACTCATGGATTTCCTCGAGTTGGCCGCTGCAGCATGCATCTCAAGCCCCCGGCTGTTGCCGAGTGGCCCTCACCCGCTGCCGCAGTCCGGCAGCGTTCCACCGCGTCAGGCGTTGCAGGAGGGCGGCGGATGAGGCTGTCGCCAAAGACAAAAATGGCTAGAAAGCATATGCGCTGGCTGTCGCGTTTTCAAGCCGGGGACTGTGTTCCTGGGGTAAAATTTGAATTCGACAAAATGAAAGCGATGGGCGAAGCGCGTTCCTGTGTGGAGCGCCGCCGATGGGGAACAAGATGACTCAAGAATATGATGTGGTGATCGTCGGCGGCGGTATGGTCGGCGCGACGCTGGCCTGTGCGCTGGGCGGAAGTTCGTTGCGCGTCGCCGTGGTCGAGGGTGAGCGGCCGCCGGCTTTTTCGGCCGAGCAACCGCGCGACGTGCGCGTGTCGGCCGTCAGCATTGCCTCCGCCAGCATCTTCAGCACGGTCGGTGCCTGGCGTGGCATCACCGAACGCCGCGCCTGTCCTTTTCGGCGCATGCGGGTCTGGGAAGAGCGGGGTGATGTGGAGTTTCGCAGTGAGGACATCAATGAATCCGTGCTCGGCTACATCGTCGAAAACCGGGTAATCCAGCTCGCTTTGCTCGACCGCATTCCGGCCTTCTCGAATGTCGAACTGTTCTGCCCGGCGAGCACCCGCGCAATCGACTACGACCCGCATGGTTCGACCGTGGCGCTCGACGACGGGCGGACGCTATCCTCCCGTTTGATGATTGCCGCCGACGGCGGTTTCTCACGGGTGCGTCAGGTTGCCGGGATGGGGGTCAGCCACTGGGACTACGAGCAGCAGGCGCTGGTGCTCACCGTCGAGACGGGTTACGGGCAGCAGGACATCACCTGGCAGCATTTCACCCCGACCGGGCCTCGCGCCTTCCTCCCTTTGACCGGGTCTTACGCTTCGCTGGTCTGGTACCACACGCCCGACGAGGTCAAGCGACTCAAGGCCTTGCCCGATGCCGAACTGCTCGCGGCCGTACACGCCGCGTTCCCTGACTGTCTCGGCGAAATCCGGAGCATCGTCGCGCGAGGCAGTTTTCCGCTGCGACGCCAGCATGCACTCAGCTATGTCAAGCCGGGGATCGCGCTGATCGGCGATGCGGCGCACATGATTCATCCGCTGGCGGGGCAGGGCGTCAACATCGGCTTGCTGGATGCCGCTGCGCTGGCCGAAGTGCTGGTCCGAGCGGCAAGCCAGCGTCGCGACATTGCGTCGATGGAGGTGCTGCGCGAGTACGAGCGCCTGCGCCGTAGCGGCAATTTGATGATGATGACGGCAATGGATTTGTTCTACCGAGCCTTCGGCAATGAGAATGCACCGCTGAAGGTGGTGCGAAACCTGGGGCTTGGATTCGCGGAGCGCTTCGGACCCGCGAAGACTTACTTCATGCGCTACGCGATGGGGCTGGAGGGCAAGCTTCCGAAGCTGGCGCGCGGCCAGGCCCTGCCGGTCTAGTTTTCGGGCTTCACAGGTCCCAATCACGCTGGTGCGCTATGTCTGAGTCCCTGCGAGAAGCCTTTCAGAGCGTGGTCGAGCGTCACGGTGACGCGCCGGCCATCATCCTACCCGACCGGGACCCGCTCAGCTACGCGACCTTGAGCGACGGCTGCGGGGCTCTGGCCGCGACGCTCGCAACACGCGGGGTCGGCAAGGGCGACCGTGTCGCCCTGTACTGTCCCAACTGCCCCGAGTTCGCGGTCGCCTACCTGGGCATCGTGACAGCCGGTGCCGTCGTCGTTCCCTGCAACTTGCTGCTTTCGCACGAGGAACTCGCGTACATACTGAACGACTCCGCTGCCACGGCGCTTATCGTCCATCCGCAGCTGGCCGCTGCGGGTCGTCAGTTGATGGCGTCGGTTGCCAGTCTGCGTCTATGCATCAGTACGGGTAACGCAGAAGACGGTGCGCTCGCCTGGAGCGATGTGCTGGCCAGCAGGCAGGTTCCGATCGCGCTGCCGCCGCTGACTTCCGAGGACCTTGCCGCGATTCTCTACACCTCGGGGACTACGGGCCGGCCGAAGGGGGCCATGCTGAGTCACGGCAACCTGTTGGCCAACACGCGCAGCGTCCACTCGGCCATGCACTGGCGCCCGGGCGATGACGTCGTGCTGGTCGTCTTGCCCATGTTTCATGCGTTCGCGGCGACTGTCGGCCTGCTGACGCCGCTCACCTGCGGTTGCGCGCTGGTGCCGGTGCCAAAGTTCGACCCCGATCAGGTTGCGAGGGTCATTGAGGCGACGGGGGCGACCATTTTCCTGGGCGTGCCGAGCATGTTCACGATGTTTCTCAAGTTGAAGGAGGGTCGTCGCAGCGGCTTGCGGTCGCTGCGCTTTTGCGTCTCGGGTGGTGCGGCCCTGCCGGTGGCTGTGCTGGCCCAGTTCGAGGGGATGTTCGGGATACCCGTTTACGAAGGCGACGGCCCGACCGAATGTTCCCCGGTGACTTGCGTGAATCCGATTGGCGGCAAGGCCAAACCGGGCACCGTCGGGTTACCGGTGCCCGGCGTCGAGATGCGGATCCTGGATGAGGATGGCCACGAATTGCCGGACGGGGAGGTCGGCGAGATCGCCGTGCGCGGGGCGAATGTGTTCAAGGGCTACTGGAATCTGCCGGACGAAACCGCGGCCTCGTTTTCCGGCTCATGGTTCCTGACCGGCGACCTCGGCATGCGCGACGAAGACGGCTACTTCAGCATCGTCGACCGGAAGAAGGATCTGATCATCGTTAACGGCATGAACGTCTATCCGCGCATGATCGAGGAAGTCGTGCATCGACTGCCGCAGGTCCGGGAAGTGGCCGTGGTCGGCCAGCCACACCGTCTGCATGGGGAAACTCCCGCGGCCTTCGTGGCACTGCACGAGCCCGGCTCGCTGACGGAGGCGGCGATTCGTGACTGGTGTCGCCAGCATCTCGGCCGGCATCAGGTGCCGCGCGAAATCGAAATCGTCGCAGCGCTGCCGCGGAACGCCGCCGGCAAGATTCTGAAACGGGAGTTGCGGCGTGACGGCGAGGTCGAACGCGGGTTCGAACGACCGGACTGAGTCGCTCAATCTTCCTTGCGCCGGTCCATTTCTTCTTCGCGCAGTTCCTTCAGGCGTTCGTCGATCACCGCCGCCACGTAATGGTTGTCGCCGGCCGCGCGTCGCGCGAGAACCAGCTGCTGCATGGCGGCGCGGGTCTGACCCGAGGCGTAGTAATACTCCGCGACGAAACGGTGGGATTCGGCCTCCTGCCCGAGCTGCCCGTAGATCTCGGCCATCAACTCGTAAATGCCCGGCCCCGGTTTGTTGCGCAGCGTGTACTGCTGGAGCAGCTTTCGGGCCTGCTCCGGTTTGCGCGCGGTCAACGAAGTACGCACGTAATTAAGCATCATGGAACGGTAGTCCGGAAAGCGCTTGAGGCCGGCTTCGAAGGTTTGCTCGGCCGCAGCATAGTCCTTCGCCTCCATCTGCGATTCGCCCAGTGCGCTGACGAAGTACGGCTGGTCGGGGTATTTCCGGATTAGCTGGCGCAACAGGTCTTGCCCTTCCCGGGTCTGGAAGTTGCGAATCAGCGCGAGCGCTAGCCCGTAGCGGGCGACATCCTGTTGCTCGGTCGTTCCCTGGCCCTCGATGAGCTTGAAGTAGCTTACGGCATTCTTCGCGTCGCGCGTCGAGGCGACCCGTAGCTTGGCCCTGATCAACTGGTAAACGATCGAATCGGGATATTGGCGATAGGGGAAGCTGTCGGCACGGCCACGTGTATCGGAGATGCGTGAGGTCGTGACCGGGTGGGTCAGCAGGAATTCCGGCGCGGAGTGACCGGAGAAACGCGTGGATTGCTGCAATCGCTCGAAGAACGTCGGCATTCCGCGGGGATCGAAGGCCGATTTCGACAGGATCTGCATGCCGACCCGGTCGGCTTCCGCTTCGTTGTCGCGGGTGAAGTTGATCTGATGCTGTGCCATCGCAGCCTGCGTGGCCAGCAGCGCGGCCTGTCCGCCCTGCGCGGACTGCGAGCCGACCAGCATCGCCGCCAGCATGGCCGCGGCCATCGGCAGCGACAGTCGCGACGAGTCCTGGAAGGCCTGGAATAAATGGCGCTGCGTCACGTGCGCGATTTCGTGCGCCATGACCGATGCCAGTTCGCTTTCCGTTTCGGATGCCAGTATCAGGCCGGAATTCACCCCGATGAATCCGCCGGGCCCGGCGAAGGCGTTGATCTGGGCGCTGTTGACGATAAAGAAGTGAAAGGGCTGCTCCGGCTTGTCGCTGTTGGTGGTCAGGCGCTGGCCGAGGTTCTGGATGTAGTCCGTGGCCTCCGGGTCCTGGCTGATTTCGAGCTGAGCGTGGAGATTGCGATAGAAGGCCTCGCCGAGTTGCTGCTCCTGCAGCGGCGTGAAGCTCGTGCCGGTCGGATCGCCGATATCCGGCAACTGCAGATTCAGTGGTTCATCGGCCCGCGCCTGCGGACTGCAACAGAGCTGGGCTGCGAGCAGGGCGGACAGGATGAAGGGTCGGGATTTGATCATCGGCACCTGGGCCTTCGGGGCCTGGATCTTTCGCTGCTGAAGCGGCTGTCGCGGTACGGCTGCCATGGTGAAGGGGGCAGGCAGTCTGGAGACCTGTGCCGCGTCGGTGGTATGCCTTAAAATTGGGCCATGCGGTATGCGATTCAAGTCAACGGTGCCCCTGGGACTTCCTTAGCCGCGGTGCACGCTCTACAGTTTATCAGAGCCGCCCTGGCGAAAGGCCACGAGATCTCGCTGGTCTTTTTCTACTACGACGGAGTCTGCGCCGGTCTGGTGGCGGCTCACTCGCCGGCTGGACCGACAGCGCGCGAGTGGGCGGAACTGGCGGCTCGGCGCGGGCTCCGACTGATTTTGTGCGTATCGGCCGCGGAACGCCGCGGTCTCGACCCGTCAGGGTCCGGAGACGTCGCGCTGGCGCCCGGGTTCGTCACCGGCGGACTCGGGCAGTGGGTCGATGCGTGTGTTCGTGCGGATCGCTGCGTCGTGTTCAACGCATGATGCCAGCGGTACCCCAGTTCCTGTTCGTGATTCGGACTGGACCGGGCGACCGCTCCACTCTGGCGGAGACGCTCGACATGGTATTCACCTTCGCGGCCTTCGATCAGCCAGTCCGCGTCCTTTTCCTTGACGAGGGCGTGCGGCACCTGCTGTCGACGCCGGCGTCCGCGTGTGATGAGCGGGCCTGGGCGATGCTGGGTGCGCTCGATCTGTACGATGTGCGGGAGGTCTTCGTGGGGGTGGAGTCGTTGCAGGCTCGTGGCTTGTCGGAGCGCGATTGCCGGATTGCGGCGACGATGTTGGCCGAGGACCGGATTCCTGATCTGATGACGCAACACGAGCGGATACAGGTGGCCTGATGCGGGTGCTGCATATCGTGGCGCAGGCGAGCCAGGTGGATCCGCCGCTTGCTCGGTGTCTGGCCAGCCTGAACTGCGGCGACGCGCTGCTGCTGATTGACGGCGCTGCAGACGTGGCACGGCGCGGACATGCCGACGCGGCGCGGCTCGAAGCGCTGCCCGCGGACGTTGCGGTCTGCGTGTTGGTGGGGTCCGCCAGCGCGGCGGGGCAGACCGGATCGGAACTGATCCCCCGCGCCACGTTGGTTGATTTCGCGGGCTTCGTCGATTTGACGGTCGTTTGCGATACCTCGGTTACCTGGTGTTGAACGATGCTGACGGTCGGTGTGCGGGAGATCGCGACCACAGACGACGGCTTTCTGCGCGATGCGTCCGACTGGGATGCCGGCGTCGCCGCAGTGCTCGCCGCCGACGTGGCGATCGAATTGACCGACGCCCATTGGGAGATCATCCGGTTCATGCAGGATTATTACCGGCGTTACCGCCACCTGCCGAATATGCGGATGTTCGTCAAGGCAATCCAGAAGACCCTCGGCGACGATAAGGGCAACAGTCGTTATCTTCACCGATTGTTTCCGGACGGGCCGCTAAAGCTGGCGTGCCGGATCGGCGGTCTCCCTAAGCCGCCTTCCTGCATATGAAACGCCGGGCGGCACTCCGTGTTCGGGTGTTCAACGGGACCATGGATCGGGCGCCTCAGTCTCCGTGAGCTTGATTTTTCTGCCTGGCGCCCCAACGATGCAAGCCAGTACCAGCAGACCGTGTCAATCGGAGACCGTATGAATTCCCAAGAACGCCAAGCTTTGTCCCGTTTTCTGGAGCAGTTGACGGAAGTGCGCCTGACGGACAAGGATCGCGACGCCGACTCCCTGATCCGGGAGGCGACCGCCCGACAGCCCGACGCGGCCTATCTGCTGGTGCAGCGGGCGATGCTGGTCGAGCAGGCATTGGATGCAGCCAAGGCGAGAATCGCCGAACTGGAGCAGGCGCGACGCGTGGGCCCCGTTGCCAGCGAGGACAGCTTCCTGGGTGGGCGCAATCCCTGGGCGCCTCAATCCGAGCCGGCATCTGACCGCGTGGCGGTCCCGGGTGCCAGCCATTATCGCGTTCCTTCGTCGGGCCCCGCGGGCGTCACCGCGGCGCCGATGGCGGGTGGCGGCAGCTTCCTCGGCAATGTGGCCACGACGGCAGCCGGTGTCGTCGCCGGGTCGTTTTTGTTCCAGGGGCTCGAAGGCCTGCTCGGACACCATCACGGGATGGGGTCCTCATGGCTGGATCCGACGGGCGAGCAGTTGACGGAACAGACAATCATAAACAACTACTACGGTACAGACAGCTCCGAATTTGCTGATTCGCAGCAGTCGGAGCCTGAGGCAAGTCCTTTTTTTGCCAACGACACCGACGACCCCTACACGGACGACGGTGCCAGTGACTCCGACTGGATCTGATCGCGCAGTTGCGGGATCCCGCTGTCGGGGCGTTCCGCGCGCAATGCGCTTTGGCCGAAGTGAGCGCGTTCGCTAGCCGGGTTGGTCGCGGCTGAAACATGTCGAAGGTAAGAAGCCAGATGACCTCAACACCGCCCGATCGCCGTCATTCCGCTCGCATTGCCAGCCTGGTACCAGGACGTCTGCGGATCAAGCTCCGTCGCGGTGATGAATTGGCTGGCTTGCTGGAGCGGTTGAAGAGCCGTTTGGAAGGGCGCGACGGCGTGCATCGGGTCAAGGTCAATCCGGTCAGTGGTAGTCTGACCTTGCATTACGACCACGGACGCCACGGGACGGCGGGTGTGCTCGGTTTGCTGGAAGATCTGGACGTGATGGTCGAGTCCATCGGCCACCTTCCGTCAGTGAACGGCTCGGGGATATCGGAGGCCGGTTTCATCGGCGCCGCCGAGGATCTGAACCGCCGCATTCGCCGTTGGACCGGTTTGTCACTGGACATCAAGCTGTTACTGCCGCTGCTCTTTCTCGCGGCTGGATTGTGGTCGACCGCTCGAAAGGGCCTGATGGTGGAGGCCGTCCCGGGCTGGCTTTTCCTATGGTTTGCGTTCGACGTGTTCGTCAAGCTACACCCGCCAGAGCATGCCGGAGTTGAGGCCTCAGCTCCGGCGACCGACAAAAAGGCGGTTTAGCGTCGCCTGAGAGTCTGTTGCGTCCGGGATCGGGTTGCCGCGGTCGCTGCCGGACCCGAATCGCGTCCCAAGAAGTGGACCCGGGACACTCAGCGGGCCGCTGCCTCATCCCGGGCATCGCTTGGTTCTGGCGGGCCGAACGTTACGCCCTGTGCAGCAATCAGCGCGACCAACTGGGTGCGGCTGACCACCCGGAAATGCGCCAGCAGATCGCTGACGTGCTTCTTGACGACGGGTACGGAAATGCCCAGTTTGTTGGCGATATGCTTGTTGGGCCAGCCCTGCACGACATAACGCAGCACTTCTGCCTGACGTTTGGTGATGCCGAAGTGGACCGGGTCGACCGCAGCGGTGATGGAACCGTGGCTCGGCATCGGGCCGGGGCTGATGCAGCGACGCGGCGGGTGTTCAGTCCGTCCGGAGGCGAACTGCGCTGGCAGGAATACCCCGCCGGCCAGGGCTGATTGCAGCGCGGCGATGATCGCATCGGCATCCTCGGATTTCGGGACGAAGCCCATGGCCCCCAATTCGAGGGCCTGTTCGATTACCTCGCGGCCGGTTCGGTCTCCCGAGATCAGCACCACCGGCAGTGTTGGGCGCGCAGCCTTCAGGGCCCGCAGGCAGCCGAGATCCCGGCCGTCGGGTAAGTTCAGGTCGAGGAACGCCAGGTTCAGCGCGCCGTTCCGGCTGGCCCGGAGTCCGTCGCTGCAGTTCCCGGCATGAATGACCTCGACCGATGGATCCAACTGGTGCAGCAGCGTTTCCAGGCCTGCCCGAAAAACCGGATGGTCATCGATAATAAGAATGCGCATGAGTGACTCGGAGCGGCCAGGGAGACGCCTAACCTACCCTAACCGCAATCCACTTTCATTGCTACCGAGGTACCCCCTTTGCACCGCGGCAGGTGCCCGGGATCGACCCCTCTCGTTCTCCCTCATCTCGCTTGCAGGTCCAACGGTCCGTGCCACTCGGCACCGGAAGCTCCTGCGGTTCTGCTGCCGTTGGCGGGTATGGGACAGGTCAAGGGGGCGCCGAAAGGGACCGTTGACCGCTCCGGGAGCGCGACCCATAATCGCGACGTTTGCGCCCCGCGGTACAACAGGGCCTGGGTTCTGCATCGCGCAAGCCGCACCCACGCCATAACAGCCGAACGGGGTACTGCCATGGATGCCAATACGACCGCCATCCTGTTGGTCGGTTACCAGAATGACTACTTTTCGCCGGATGGTGCGCTGCATGCGGTCATCGAGAAGCCGGCGCAGGTGATACATACCCTCGACAATACGCTGTTCGTGATCGATGCCCTGGCCGCTACGCGGGCGCTGATGATCACGACGCCTATACTGTTTACTCCGGACTATGAGGAACTGATCGAGCCCGTCGGTATCCTCCGCACCATCCGGGATGCGGGCGCCTTTCGGGCTGGCTCGACCGGCGGTGCCACCATCCCGGAATTGCTCCATTATGGTGACCGGCTGCTCGAGGTGCCCGGAAAGCGAGGTCTGAACGCTTTCTCCAACACCGAACTCGACGAGGTACTCGCCGCAAGAGGGATCACCGATGTCGTGTTGTGCGGGGTCGTGGCCTCAATCTGCATCGATTCCACCGGCCGCGCCGCTTTCGAAAGGGGTTATCGTGTAACCGTGCTGTCCGACTGCGTGTCCGGACGTACCCTGGTCGAGCAGGATTTTTACGTCACCCAGATTTACCCTCTTTACGCGCGCGTGATGACCAGCCGCGAACTGGTCGGCGAACTGCTGCACGGCCGTTAGCGCTGCCCGGGAATTGCCATGCAGGATGAACTGGGGATCCAGGCCCGACACCGGCTCATCGAAGCACTCGCGGCGGCGGAGGACGCTGCCCGCTCGCGTCTGGACCAATTGCGGGAAATCGTTTTCGAGACCGATGCCCAGGGGCGGATCGTCTTTCTGAACGCAGCCTGGGAGCGGATCCTCAAATACCCTCGGGATAGCTGTCTCGGCCGCGCCCTCGCGGAGTTCGTTGTCGACCAGGACAGGAGTCTGTGGGATGCGCTACCGTCCTGCTTATGTCCTGGGGCGGGACATGCGGAGATCCGCGTCTCGAATGCCCTAGGTGGGGCGCTCGTGTTCGAAGCGGTTGCCTCTCGCCTCGACTCAGGCGGGGTGGTCGGTTCGCTGCACGACGTCTCCGCGCGTAAGCAGGCCGAAGCGGAGCGCCGGGAGGCCCGGATGCGTTACCGCGCCATCCTTGACAACAGTTCCCACTTCATCGGGCTGCTCGATCTGGATGGTTGTCTGGTTGATGTCAACCGGACGGCATTGCGCTTTGCCGGCGTCGAGGCCACACAGGTGCTGGGCATACCGTTCCGAAACACGCCTTGGTGGGATCATTCGACCGACGAGCAGGCAAAGCTGGACGATGCGATCGAGCGCGCTAGGTCCGGCGTTGCCGCCCGCTTCGAGACCACACACCCGGCGGCTGATGGTGCGATCCGTCATATCGAGTTTTCTCTCACTCCCATCGCCGACCTGGATGGTCGAATCGCGTATCTGCTGCCCGAGGGCCGCGACATTACCGAGCGCAAACGTGCGGAACAGCGCCTTCGGCTGGTCGTGGAGTCGTCGGCGAATGCCTTGCTGTTGGTGGATGCGCGGGGTGTTATCCAGCTGGCGAACGCGCAGGCAGAGTCCTGGTTCGGTTACTCGCGTGAGGAACTCGTCGGGCAGGGCGTGGACATGCTGGTGCCGACGATGCAGCGGGTGCAGCATGCACGGAACCGCGCGGCCTATCTGGCTCGGCCTGCCGTTCGGCCCATGAATGCCGGCGGTCGCGAATTGTTCGCGCAGCGCAAGGATGGATCGACGTTTCCTGTGGAGATCGGCCTGAACCCGATCGAGACTGATGCAGGCCCGATGGTGCTGAGTTCCATCGTCGACGTTTCCGAGCGGCTGCGGACCCAGGAAGCCCTACATCGGGCCAAGGAAGCCGCAGAAAAAGCCAGCGTTGCCAAGTCCGAATTTCTGGCGAACATGAGCCATGAGATTCGGACGCCGCTGAACGGCATCCTGAGTGCGACTGAGCTGCTGTCGGCGGGCGATATCCTGCCGTCGCAGCGGGAGTATCTCGACATCATCCAGACCAGCGGTGAGGCGCTGCTGGCCGTGGTCAACGATGTCCTGGATTTTTCGAAGGTCGAGGCCGGCAAACTCGAACTCGAGCATGTCGCTTTCTCGCCACGCGAGCAGGCTCTTGCCGTGCTTCGCCTGTTCAGCGTCGAGATAGCCACCAAGCCGTTGCAGGTGCGTTGCGACCTGGAGCCGGATTTGCCCGATCAACTGGTCGGCGATCCGGTCCGTCTCCGGCAGATTCTAATGAATCTCATCGGCAATGCGATCAAGTTTACCGAGCAGGGCGATATCGTGTTGCGCGTTAGCCTGGAGTCCTCAGCAGATGATTCGGTGAAACTCCGTTTTACGGTTTCGAACACGGGTATAGGCATACCGAGCGACCGGCTGGCGACCCTCTTCAGCCCGTTCGTGCAGGTCGACAGCTCGACGACCCGCCGGTTCGGCGGGACCGGTCTGGGCTTGGCGATCAGTCGTCGACTGGTCACCCTGATGCAGGGCGAATCCGGCGTTGTCAGCGATTTGGGGCACGGCTCGACGTTTTGGTTCACTGCGATCTTCGGCAAGAGCAGGGCGGCGGCCGCAGCCACCTTGCTCGGCGATCGGCAGAAGCCGGACGGAGACGGCGCGCTCCCATCTGCCAGGGTCCTGCTCGTCGAAGACAATCCGGTCAATCGGACCGTGTTGCTGGCCCTACTGGGTCGTCTGGGCCATCGCGTCGACGCCGTCATCAATGGCCGCGAGTGCCTCGAGGCACTCGCGCAGCGCCGCTACGACGTGATCCTGATGGACTGCCAGATGCCCGAGCTCGACGGTTACCAGACGACGGAAATCATTCGCGATCCCGGGTCCCGAGTACTCGACCACGCAGTGCCGGTGATTGCGCTGACGGCGCATGCCTTGCCGGGCGACCGCGAGCGGTGTCTCGCCTCCGGCATGGATGATTACCTGACGAAGCCGGTGCGCGGAGAGCAGTTGCGCTTGGCTCTGTCGCGCTGGCTTGGGCCTAGAGGTTGTGGTGGTGGCGACGACGCGATGTTCCGATGATGCCATCAGGTTGTCCGCTCGTCGGCCGACGGTCTGCGTCGAGCCGGGCCTGCTGGATAGGTCTCGGGTTCCACGAGATCTGGGTTCTCCGCTCGCTTCGAACGGGTGTACCGGTCAGCGTAAAGTGCTCGCGCGTGACACGCGTGACCGCCGATACGGCGGGTATGGACACGGCATAAGTTCAGGCTAATACTTGCGCCGTCAGGTTCCAACAGTCGTTCTCTCCGGCGGCGATCGCGGCCGAGAAGGACTTCAGACACCGGACCCCATCCATGGGGTGCGGCCACCGAAAAGAGACGATGACGTCCGAGGAGGTTATATGCGCAATCCCAACAGTGTTTCCCGCCGCCGTTTCCTGTACCAAAGCGGTCTCAGCCTGATGGCTTATGCCGGCCTGCCAACGTGGCTCCGCGCCATGGAGGGCATGGGCGACATGCCCAGAATGGCACCCAACCGGGCTTCGCCCGACTTCAAGCCGGATGTGGAGCTGGAATTGCTCTGCCGGCCCGGTACGGTATCGATCCTGCCCGGGCAGGCAACCCGCGTACAGCAATACATCGGTCGGCTGGTGAACGGCCCCGAGAATTCGCTGGCCGTGCTGCCGGGTTCATACCTCGGACCGCTGATGCGCTTCCAGAACGGGCAGAAGATCCGGATCCATCTGCGCAACGAACTCGACGAACCAACGATCACGCACTGGCATGGCTTGAATGTGCCGGCCTTGATGGACGGTCACCCGGTTTACGCACTGGACAAGGGACAGACCTTCGTCTACGAGTTTGAAATGCGCAACCGGGCGAGCATGATTCTGTATCACCCGCATACCCATGGCATCACTGGGCGACAGGTCTATCAGGGACTGGCCGGCGCGATGCTGGTGAGCGATCCCGAGGAGCAGAAGCTGGGACTGCCGGCAGGTGAATACGAGATCCCAATCGTGATTCAGGACCGGCTGTTTGACGATCAGAACCAGTTGGTTTACGCGCGCAGCATGCATGACCGCATGATGGGCTTCCACGGCAATCGGATCCTGGTCAACGGAAGGCCGGATTTCAGTGTCGACGTCGCCACCCGAGCCTACCGGCTTCGCGTCCTCAATGGATCCAATGCCCGCATTTACAAGCTCGCCTGGGACGACGGATCACCGTTGACCGTGATCGGTGTGGATGGAGGTCTGCTCGAGACGCCGGAGACCAAGCCTTATCTGATGCTCGGCCCCGGCGAACGGCTCGACATCTGGGCCGATTTCAGCGGACGCCCGGTGGGCTCACAACTCGTGATGCGGAGCCGGCCCTTCACCGGGGTGCTGCCTAAGATGGGCATGGGCATGATGGGCGGTGGCATGGGTATGGGCATGATGGGCGGCATGCGCCACGGCGGTGACGGAAAATCCATGGACGGTGGCGGCCACGGTATGGGTGGCGGAATGGGCATGGGTGGCATGGGCATGATGGGGAGCCAGCTTCCGGTCGGCAGCGATTACCCGATTTTCACCGTGCGGGTAACCCGCAAAGTCAGCGAGAGCCCGAGCCTGCCAACGCAACTCAGCAAATTCACCCATCTCCGCATCGAGGACACCGCAAATCCAAACAACCCCGTCCCACTCGGAATTTCCGAGGCACCGGGTGCAATGCTGCTGAACGGACGGCCTTACGCCCCCAACGACTTCCTGCCCAGCGAGCGTATCCCGTTCAACACGCTGCAACTGGTTCAGATCTTCCACGCTCACGGTGGCGAGGGCGGTCACGGGGGCGGTGCGTCGGGCGGCGAGGCGAAACCCGGTGGCCATGCGGGCGAAAGTAAGCCGGATCAGATGCCCGGCGGCGGAATGCAGCACGGAATGGGCGGAATGGGCGGAATGGGCGGAATGCAACATGGCGGCGAGGGAAAATCAGGCGGGGGTGGCATGGGAGGCATGGGAGGCATGGGAGGCATGGGAGGCATGGGAGGCATGGGGATGATGATGTCCATGGCTCATCCAATCCACTTGCACGAAGAACCGTTCCAGATCATCAGTCGCAGCATCGGTGCCGAGGAAGCGGAGGACTATGCGACCGTCAAGGAAGGTTTCATCGACAGCGGGTGGAAGGATACCGTGCTGGTGATGCCCGGCGAGAAGGTCCGGATCATCAAGCCCTACAAGAGTTACAAGGGCGTCTTCATGGTGCATTGCCATAACCTCGAGCACGAGGACATGGGCATGATGCGCGAGTTCCTGGTCGAGTAGCCCTGTCGCTGCGGGATGCTTTCGGGCATCCCGCTCAAGGCCGGTGGTAGAGGTTCATAGCGGAGAGGCGCCGACGTCAGACAGACGCCCAGCCGACGAAGGGGCGGGATGAGGCGCTTCAGACGGGGCTCGAATTCGGGGTAACCCCGAGGGATCGCGGATCAGGGGAAGACCATTGTGTCGGCGGGTTCAACTCTCCCGCCCGATGTCACCGCCGTACCACAAGATACCCCCGCCGCGCCCCCCGGCCGGACCACGTGTTCTTCTCGTGCCGGCACGCGACCATCCCATCTCGAGTTGGGGGGCGCGCTTCGTCGCGGTGGTCTCCGCGCATCGCACCGTCATGCCAACGGACATTGTTTGCCACAGCGATCGGTTGTGCAGTCACGCGTGATTTCGCCCGACTCGATCGCCAGCCGTCAGCAGCGCAGGTGTTTGCCCCCATCAACAGGGGCTGGGAGGCGGTGCGATTTGCCGAATCAGGTCGTCGGTGATCATGGCGAGAATCCCGTCGGGTTCAGGGTCTCGAGTCCGCAAGGCGTGGCTCAGGGGTAGCTGGCGGTAAGCTCCGCGCCCTGCGCTGGCGTGTTCGACGCGTAGCGGTAAATCGAGAAGAGCGCGAATTGCATGCCGAAAATCAGATTGGCCAATACCAGATGCAGCGGCTGCACGACGGCGGGGAAGCCGAAACGGTCCAGCCCGACGCCAGCCGCGATCGCTGCGACCACTAGGCCGGCTAGGGCCATTCCGAACCGGGTGTACCAATGCCGGTGGCCCAGACACTTGAGCAGGGTCCAGGCGAGCCACAGGTTCGTCAACAGGATAATCGACGAAAACGAGCGGTGGATGTAGAACACGGTCGGGAATTCCTCACGCCAGAGATGCCGGTCGGCGGCATGGAACAGCGTGGCAATGACATCGACCGACTCCCGGATCTGGGTCCCCATGGCAATTTGCAGCAGGGTCATGACCATGGCCGCGATCAGCACGGTGCCGAATCGCGGAGGCAGCGCTGCAAAATCTGCTTTCCGGATGCGTGTGCGCTGCGAACGGATCACCGTATAGAGCAGCAGGGAAACGATGACAAAGGCCACGATCATATGGGCCGTAATCATCGCTGGACGCAAATTGCTGGCGACGACCGCCGAGCCGAGCCAGCCCTGAAACCCCACCAGCAACAGCACGGCGCCGGAAAGATAGAACACCGGAGGATCGAGCTTGCGCAGCGGGATCGAGCAGGCGAGGGTCAACATGACCAGCGCGCCGATCGTGACACCGATCAGCCGATTGACGTATTCGGTCCAGGTCTTGAGCGGATTGAATCGCGTGTCGGCATAGCCGCGCTGGGCGTAAATCTCCTGATAGTTCGCTGGCAACTCGGCCTCGGAGGTCGGTGGGATCCACTGGCCGAAACAGGTCGGCCAGTCCGGGCAGCCCATGCCGGCGCCCGACGCACGGACGATACCGCCGACCATGATGAGGAAGTAGACCGCCGCGACGGTGATCAGGCCGATCCTGAAATAACGGCGGGTTGCGGTCTCGTCGATCATGGTGATACTCGGGGGGGGGGGTGAAAAAATCGCTCGGATGCTATCACTGGGCACCCTGATCTCCAAGGCTCCGACCCGGAATCTGGCTCGCCGTTGCACTTGCATCGCACCACCGCTGCGGTAGTCGGAAAAAGAGTCCTCAGGTTTCGAGCGAGTAGGGGAGGCGTGCCGGCTCGAGTCTCGGGCCGGAAGGCGAACCGAGGCGCAATTCCTGGGCTTGCGCTCCTTCGGCTGTCAGCACGGATAGCAGATCGTAGCAACCCGGCATCTCCGGTGTGCCGGCAGCGATCAGTACCTGGCCGGCCAAGGTGTCGTCGGGACCCATCGCGATGCGCATGCCGGCTTCAGGACGGTGGTCCGACTGCGTCCGCAGCCGATGCATCCGCCGCTTTACGGCGCCCAGGTAGTGAGTGCGCGCGACGACTTCCTGCCCGGTGTAGCAGCCCTTGCTGAAGCTGATACCCCCGAGCAGATCCAGATTGAGCATTTGTGGGATGAATTCTTCCGCCGTCGCGTCGGTGACGCTGGGAATCCCGTCGGCGATCTCGGCCCACTGCCAGCGTTCGTTCGTGATCTCGTGTGCCAGGCCGTCCGCGAGCAACTGGTCACGGAGCGCAGCCGTGACCGCGGACGGTCCCGCGACCAGATACTTTCCGCTGTGTTCGAGGGCGAGCACCCAGACGCCCGTGGACATCAGCAGCGATTGGCCGGGCTGCGGTTCGCCAGTCATTCCGAGCACCGCGCCGGCTCCGGGACCGATTGACCCCGATCCGCCCAGCAGGGACCACTCGCCAGCGTCAACGGTCCCGGTGATGCGTACCTGCGAGCGCAAGACGTAGGGTATCAGGCGGCGCCTGACGGGATCGATCCTATCCTTGGGCAGCACCAGCAGGCAGCCGCTTTCGACTCGCAGTAGACGGAAGACCGCAAGGGTGCGTCCTTTGGGATTGCAGATCGCGCCCAGTGTCATCTGGCCCCGCTTTAGCGCTTTGACGTCGCAGGTGGTCTGCCCTTGCAGGAAGCCGACGGCGTCGGCTCCCTCGATCGCCAGAACGGCGTGATTGTCCAGCGTGGCCAGCCCGAAACCGGACTGGCCAGTGGAGCCGTTGGGGTTCATGCGGAGCGTTCGAGAAGTCGGGGTAAGGTGAACAAGGCAGGACCGGCGCGGCCGCCGTTTGGCGCGTCTACGGTTGCGCGCGCTGCAGGGCTTCGATGCGCTCCTCCAGCGGAGGGTGGCTCAAGAACAGCCGCGACATCCCGCTCACGCCGCCGCCGATACCGAATGCCGCGAACTCGCCCGGCAGCTCCTGCGGATCGTGAGCACGCTGCAGCGCACGCAGGGCACCGATCATCTTCTGCCGGCCGGCAAGCCGCGCGCCGCCTGCGTCAGCCCGGAATTCCCGCCAGCGCGAGAACCACATCACGATCATCGTCGCAAGGATGGACAAGAGGATCTGCGCCACCATCTGTGTGATGAAATAGGCAGGGCCGTAGCCGCCCCGATCGTCGTCAGAACGGAATACCATGCGGTCGACCAGATGGCCGGCGATGGTCGCGAAGAAGTACACGAAGGTATTCACCACGCCCTGCAGCAAGCCCATGGTGACCATGTCGCCATTCGCGACATGGCTCATTTCATGGCCGAGCACCGCTTCGACTTCATCGGCGCTCATGGCCTGCAGCAAGCCGGTGCTGACGGCGACCAGTGCATCATTCTTGCTCATGCCTGTAGCGAAGGCGTTGGGGTCCGGGGATTCGAAGATCCCGACTTCGGGCATGCCGATGCCGGCCTTTTCTGCCTGACGGGCGACGACGTCGACGAGCCAGCGCTCTGTCGCATTACCCGGCTGGGCAATGACGTGAACGCCCATTGACTGCTTGGCCATCCACTTGGACATGGCCAACGACATGATCGAACCCGTCATGCCGATCACGCCGGAGTAAATCAGCAGGCTTTGCAGATTCAGGTGTACGCCTTGCTGATCCAGGAATTGCCCCAGCCCCAAAACTTGAAAAATCAGGCTGATGAGCAGCAGAACGGCCGCATTGGTCAACAGGAAAAGCAGGATGCGCATGGGGTCGGCTCTCGGTTGAATCTCAGTGTTACCATACTTGGGCACCCCTGATGAAAAATCAAGACAGCGAAAGTTCTGGCTGCTGGAGGATGAACATGCAACGGGCGAATAACAGGCTGGCTTCGATCGGCTGGCTGCTGCTGTCGTCGGCAGTGACGACTGTGTCGGCAGCCCCCGGCAGCGCTTGGCTGGATAAAATCCGGTTGCCGGGCGGATTCCGGATTGCAGTCTTCTCCGACCGGACCCCCAATGTCCGTTCCCTGACCGTTGGCGATGATGGCACCGTGTACGCCGGCACCACCAAGGCCGGCAAAGTGTATGCGCTGCGCGACCAGGATGGTGACGGTGTGGCTGAGGCGGTGCAGGTCATCGCGTCCGGTCTGAATGTGCCGAACGGCGTCGCGTACCGGAACGGCGATCTTTACGTGGCCGAAGTCCAGCGTATCGTCAAATTCGCCGGGATAGGCAGCCGGCTGAACAATCCTCCGGTTCCCACCGTCGTCTACGACGGGTTTCCCGGCGAGTTGCACCACGGGTGGAAGTATCTGCGCTTCGGACCGGACGGAAAGCTCTATGCGCCGGTCGGCGCTCCCTGCAACATCTGCTTGTCGCCCAATGAGATTTTTGCGACGCTGACGCGCATGGACCCGGATGGCAAGAATCTGGAGATCGTAGCGCGAGGGGTCCGCAACAGCGTCGGCTTCGACTGGCACCCCGAGACCGGCAAGCTGTTCTTCAACGATAACGGTCGGGACGAGTTGGGCGACGACCGGCCTCCCGACGAATTGAACGTCGCTCCCGAACTTGGCCGGCATTACGGTTACCCGTTCTGTCATGGGGCCGACATCGGCGATCCCGAATTCGGTGATGAGCGGCCGTGCAGCGACTTCGTCGCGCCGGTGTGGAAGTATGCGGCGCATGTCGCGCCGCTCGGCATGCGTTTCTATAGCGGAAAACAATTTCCCGAGGAGTACCGGAACCGCCTGTTCGTGGCCGAACACGGTTCCTGGAATCGAACCAAGCCGCAGGGTTACCGGGTCGTCGTGCTGCAGTTCCGCGACGGATCTCCGGTGGCGGAACGTAGCTTCGCCGAGGGCTGGCTGCAGCCCGACGGGACCGTGCTCGGTCGCCCGGTGGATGTGCTGCAGCTGGCCGATGGATCGCTGCTCGTCTCGGACGATCAGCGCGGCACGATTTATCGCATCAGTTATCAGGATTGAGTCTGGCAACGTCAATTCAGGGATCACGAAACTCGCATGGCAACGGTAAATTTGGAACGGACAGCGGATCCGGCCTCCGAGCAAGCTTTCAGCGGACTGATCGGCGCCGAATATGAAATGCTGAAGCTGATCTGCCCGGCCGCGGCGGATATGAGCCGGCAGGTGGGGGCTTTTTTGGCCGGCTGGCAGTGTCCCGGCGCCGTGGCCGGGCGGCGTCTGAAGGTGCTCGAGATCGGCTGCGGTACCGGTATCACCACGGCAGCATTGCTGCATGCGCGTGCCGACACCGAGATCACGGCGGTCGACATCGCGGCGCCCATGCTGGCCCAGGCGAAAACCAATCTGGCAGCCTGGAGCGAGGCGGGACGGGTGCATTTCGTCGAGACCGATGCCTTGAGTTTCGTCAAGGAGCTTCCCGGGGGCAGCGTCGATGTGGTTGCGTCCGGCTACGCCTTTCACAATTTTCTCGACGACTACCGATGCGAGATCGTACGCGAGCTCCACCGGGTGCTGCGTCCGGGCGGCGTGCTGATCAACGGCGACCGGTATGCGCTGGACGACAGCAACGAACAGACGCGCGTCATACAGGACGAGTTGCGCCAGTATTTCCGCGTCTTCGCCGAACTCAAGCGGCCGGATCTGCTGGAGGACTGGACGCTGCATCTGTTCAGCGACGAAGCGCCGGAACATGTCATGCGGCTGGGGCCGGCACTGGCGCTTTACCGGGGGGTCGGTTTCGACCCGGTCCGCGTGCATGAACGCTACCGGAACAACGCGGTCGTCAGCGCAGAAAAGCCACAGGCGTGACGAAGGGAAAGGCCCAGCGCAGCGTCTATCGGTGCACCGAGTGCGGGCACGTTCAGAATAAATGGGGCGGGCAATGCCCCGGCTGCGGTGTCTGGAACACGCTGGTCGAGAGCATCGAGGACTCAACCCCGGTACGTCGGCATCTCGGGTATGCCGGGGAACAGGACCGCAGCGAACCGGTGCCCTTGGCCGAGGTCGAGGGCGAGTTGCTGGATCGGCAGGAAGTCGGGCTCAGCGAACTCGACCGCGTGCTGGGCGGCGGACTCGTGCGAGGCTCCACCGTGCTGCTCGGGGGGGATCCCGGCATCGGCAAGTCCACGCTGCTGCTCCAGACGGCCGCTGCGCTGGGAGGCCAGTCAAAGACCCTTTACATCACCGGCGAAGAGTCGCTGGGGCAGGTCAGCCTGCGCGCGCGGAGGCTACATCTCGCCTGCGACAACGTGCTGATCCTGGCGGAAACGGCTTTGGAGCGTATCCTCGATACCGCACGTCTTCACTTGCCGGAGATCCTGGTCATCGATTCGATCCAGACGATCTACAGCGAAGCGCTGCAGTCGGCGCCGGGCTCGGTGGCGCAAGTCAGGGAATGCGCGGCGCACCTGGTGCGGTATGCGAAGCGGCTGCAATGCAGTGTCTTCCTGATCGGGCACGTGACGAAGGAAGGTGCGCTGGCCGGACCGCGCGTGCTCGAGCACATGGTCGACACGGTCCTGTATTTCGAAGGCGACAGCAACAGCCGGTTCCGTGTGGTGCGTTCCTTCAAGAATCGCTTCGGCGCCGTCAACGAACTCGGTGTCTTCGCGATGACCGAAACGGGCTTGCGCGAAGTGCGGAATCCCTCGGCAATTTTTCTGTCGCGGTACGACGAGGATCTGCCGGGCAGTGTCGTGATGGTCATGCGGGAGGGCAGTCGGCCCATCCTGCTGGAGGTTCAGGCCCTGGTCGACGACTGCCGCACCGGGATGCCGCGCCGGGTGGCGGTCGGCATGGAGACCAATCGGCTCGCCATGCTGCTGGCGGTGTTGCACCGCCATGGGGGCATGCCGGTGATGGACCAGGACGTGTTCATCAATCTGGTTGGAGGGCTCCGTCTGAACGAGACGTCGGGCGACCTGCCCGTGTTGATGGCCATCGCGTCCAGCTACCGGGATCGGCCGGTGCCCCGAGATTGGATCGTCTTCGGCGAAGTAGGCCTGAACGGTGAGGTCCGTCCGGTTACCAACGGCGAGGAACGTTTGCGCGAGGCTCAGAAACAAGGCTTTCGCCATGCCTTGGTGCCCGCGCCCAATGCCCCGAAGAATCTCCCTGCGGGCATGGAAGTGACGCCGGTCCGAACCTTGCGCGACGCGCTTGCGGCATTGTGAGCCCGCTTTGTCTGTAACCGGCAGTTGCCGCAGCTTACGCGACGCGAAAGCCGTGATAAGTTGACCGCGTGGGTGGGAATAGTCATACTCGAAAAAGTGTTTGAAGAACTACGCAGGGTTTCCAGATGAGCCAAGAAGCCATCCATTTCACCGACAATGCCGCGACGAAAGTCAGCGAGCTGATTCAGGAAGAAGGCAACGAGCAACTCAAGCTGCGTGTTTACGTTTCCGGCGGCGGCTGTTCGGGTTTTCAATATGGCTTCACTTTTGACGAAGCCGCGAACGACGACGATACGCTGATCGAAAAGAACGGCGTGACCGTGCTGATCGACTCGATGAGCATCGATTATCTGCGGGGTGCCGAGATCGACTACAAGGAAGACGTCAGCGGTGCGCAGTTCGTCATCCGCAACCCGAACGCGTCCACGACCTGCGGCTGCGGCTCTTCCTTCTCGGTCTGATAAGGTTGGGTGGCGCCGCCGGGCGCCACAGCTTCGCATCCGCGCGCGCGTTAGCCCGGTCCTGACCGGCCCGACGTGCTGTTCGTCCGGGACCGATTCCCCCGCGCGCTCCTCCATCACCTCCACAGCCGCGACCCGCGAACATTCGCGCTATTCATGCGTGCATTTCCGCTCATGCCGAGGAGTCCTTCGGCTGGTCAGGGGCGAGCGCAGCTTTTAGAATGCGGGCCCTGCGATTTCACGCAACCGATTCCAAGAGGCTGGCATGCTTGACGATACCCTGAATGAACTGCGGCGCGGGACTGAAGAGGTCCTGAAAGAGCAGGAACTGCAGGAGCGCCTGCAGCAGGGGCGTCCGCTCAGGATCAAGGCCGGCTTCGATCCGACCGCGCCCGATCTGCATCTGGGGCATACGGTGCTGCTGACGAAGCTTAAGCAGTTTCAGGACCATGGTCACGAAGCCATATTTCTGATCGGCGATTTCACCGGCATGATCGGCGACCCGACCGGCAAGAACGCGACCCGGAAGCCGTTGACCCGCGATGAGGTCATCGAGAATGCCAAGACCTATGAGGAGCAAATCTTCAAGGTGCTGTGCCCCGAGCGCACCTTGGTGATGTTCAATTCGAGTTGGATGAACGCGCTGACGTCGGCCGAGCTGATCGGGCTGGCGGCGAAGCAGACGGTGGCGCGCATGCTGGAGCGCGAGGATTTCAACAACCGCTATAAATCCGGCCAGCCAATCGCAATTCACGAGTTCCTGTACCCGCTGATTCAGGGCTACGATTCGGTGGCACTGAAGGCCGATGTCGAGCTCGGCGGCACGGATCAGAAGTTCAACCTGCTGATGGGGCGGCATTTGCAGGAGTTGCACGGCCAGAAGCCGCAGATCGTTTTGACCATGCCGATCCTGGAAGGTCTGGACGGCGTGCAGAAGATGTCGAAGTCGCTCGGCAATTATGTCGGAATCGCTGATTTGCCGGACGACATGTTCGGTAAGTTGATGTCGATCTCGGACACCCTGATGTGGCGATATTTGCTGCTGCTGAGTGCGCGCAGCGTGGCCGAGATCGAGGCTTGGCGGCAAGCCTGCGCCGAGGGCGCCAACCCACGCGATTACAAGGTGCGCTTCGCCGAGGAAATCGTCGCCCGCTTTCATGGCGCCGCGGCCGGCAAAGGAGCGGTCGAGGCTTTCGAGCGCCGCTTCAGTGACCGGCAGATCCCCACGGACCTGCCGGTCACGATCCTGGGAGTCGATGCGGCCGGCTACCCCGTCGCGAACCTGCTGAAGGATCTGGGGCTCACGGCCAGCACCTCCGAGGCGCTGCGAATGATCGATCAGGGTGCTGTCCGGATCGACGGCGAACGGGTCAGTGATTCGCGGTGTCGGATCCCCGCAGGCCCGCCCCGCGTCGTGCAGGTGGGCCGGCGGAAAATCGGGAAGGTGCAGCTCGATCCCGTGGACGCAGGGAACGGGGTACCCTCGTAAAGCTCGGTTCGGTTGCCAAGGCTGAGCCTATTGTACTATCATCGCGGGTTTTATCCGGCAGCCACAGTTTTTCTCGGTTGCCTCTCCTTGCCTCACCCGTCCAGCCGGGCTGGGAGGCTCATTTTCCGAAAGGAGTTTTCATGCGCCATTATGAAATCGTCGTGCTGGTCCATCCGGATCAGAGTGCTCAGGTTCCCGCCATGATCGAGCGCTATCGCTCGATCATCGAAGGCGCTGCCGGCACGATTCACCGCCTCGAGGACTGGGGCCGCCGCCACCTCGCTTACCCCATCGCGAAGGTCTTGAAGGCGCACTACGTGCTGATGAACATCGAGTGTGATCAGCCGACGCTGGAGGAGCTGGAAAGCGGCTTCCGATTCAACGATGCGGTGCTGAGGAGTCTGACGCTGAAGCGGGATGAGCCAGTCACGGAACCTTCCCCGATGGCGCGCTCGGGTCACTCCGAGAGTGCCGGGGACAGCGACGATGCCGGCAGCGAGACCGCCGAACCCGGCGTTCCGGCCACCGAGTCCGCCGAGACGGATTGAGTCGCGGCTTTCTGATCCCTTATCTCTCATCCCGTCAGCGAGAATCGCACGATCATGTCTACCGTACGTCAGTTCAAACGCAGAAAATTTTGCCGTTTCACGGCCGAGAACATCAAGGAGATCGACTACAAGGATCTGGATCTCCTCAAAGAGTACCTGTCCGAAACCGGCAAAATCGTTCCGAGCCGCATCACCGGCACGAAGGCCAAGTATCAGCGGCAACTCGCGACGGCGATCAAACGGGCGCGGTTCCTGGCGCTGATCCCGTTCTGCGATTCTCATCCGCAGTAAACCGGTCGCCTGATCCGGCGGCTGTCGTTGGCGATTTGACCGGGGACCGCAACAATGCTTCTGCGGGCAGCAGCCTACGCGCTGCGGGGTCGAGTGCAGGCCAGTGTGGTCGTGCTCGGATTCGCGCTGCTCTCGCTGTTCTTTCCCCTGGTCGGCCTGCTGAGCTCGGCTTCGGTCGCGCTGGTCACACTCCGCAAGGGAAGTAGCGAAGGCCTCGCCATCACCGCACTGGTGTCGTCGGTTGTCGGCGTGATCGGTGTCGCGTTGACGGGTTCCGTTCTGACGGCGCTGGCGTACGCAGGGATGATGTGGGTGCCGGCCTGGCTCGTGGCCGTCGTGCTGCGCGTGGCGCGAAATTTTGGCTGGGCGACGGAAGCCGCGGGGGCTCTGGGGCTGTTGGCGGTTGGACTGGTCTACGCCTTGGTCGACGATCCAGCCGCGATGTGGGCCGAGCGTTTTCGGCAGATCCTGGAGCCGCTGACTGCCGCCGGTTCACCGCCCGACGCGGCCCCGTTCGCTCGGCTCAGCGAGGGCTTCGCCCCATACCTTACCGGGCTCATTGCGGCGGGTTCAGTGCTCAGCCTGATCCTGAGTCTCGTCCTGGCCAGGTGGTGGCAGGCGCGGTTATTCAACCCGGGCGGTTTCGCCGCCGAGTTTACCGCCCTGCGTATGCATCCGGTGACGCACTATCTGGCTTTGGTGTGCGCTGGTGCGACCGTAGGTCTGGATGGGCGGGTAGCGGAGCTGTTCGGGAACCTGTTGCTGATACTGGGCGTGCTGTTCGTGGTGCTGGGCTTTGCCATTCTGCACCGTGTCTTCGCATCGCGGCCCGGCCAACGGTTCTGGTTGGTGGGGATTTATGTGCTGGCCCTGTTCGTGCCGCAGATGCTAGGGCCTTTGGCTCTGCTGGGGGTCACCGACCTTTGGATGGACTGGCGGCGGCGCTGGCTCTCCGGTTAGTGTGCTCGGGTGCACCAATCAATCTCTCGAAAACGAATCACTGGGTAAAATCGATGGACCTCATTCTTCTTGAAAAGATCAGCAATCTCGGCAACTTGGGCGACAAGGTCACCGTAAAGCCCGGTTATGGGCGGAACTTTCTGGTGCCCCAGGGCAAAGCCGTCCCGGCCACCGCAGAGAAGCTCGCCGAGTTCGAACAACGCCGCGAGGAACTGGAAAAGAAGGCGGCAGGCGAACTGGCCGCAGCCCAGGCCCGGGCCGATGCGTTGGCGCAGTTATCCGTGACGATCGCGCAAAAGGCGGGCGACGAGGGGCGCCTGTACGGATCGGTGGGCACCAAGGACATCGCCGATGCGGCGACCGCAGCTGGCGTTGAGCTGCATAAGGCGGAGGTCCGCCTGCCGTCGGGTCCTCTCCGTCACACTGGTGACTATGAGATCGCGGTGCAGCTGCATGGCGATGTCGTTGGTAAGCTGGCCGTTCACATCGTCCCCGAATAAGGCGAGCCCACCGCGGCGGCTGGCCGCAGTCTCTGCGTAGACATGCGGTTCGTTTACACCGCCCTGTTTTACGGGGCGGCTCCGCTCATCGTGCTGCGCCTGTTTTGGCGGGGCCGCAGCAATCCCGCTTATCGCGATCGTGTCGGCGAGCGATTCGGCGCTTATGGGTCGGCGATGCCGCGTCGCGACGTCGTCTGGATTCACGCTGTTTCGGTCGGCGAAACGGAATCCGCCGCACCGCTGGTCCATCAGCTACGAGAACGGTACCCCGATATCCCGCTGCTGTTGACCACGACGACGCCGACCGGCTCGGCACGCGTGCAGGCCCTGTTCGGCAGTTCCGTCGAGCACTGCTATCTCCCCTACGATCTTCCTGGTCCGATCGCTCGCTTCTTCGGCCGTTTCCGGCCCCGTCTGGCAGTGATCCTGGAGACCGAGATCTGGCCGAATCTGTTCGGTGCCTGTGCAGCCCACAGGATTCCTCTGGTGATCGCGAATGCACGGCTGTCCAGTCGGTCCGCCGTCCGATACCGGTACATCGGGGGCCTTGTCAGGCCGGCGCTGGCCGCGGTCAGTGCGATCGCGGCACAGACACCAGAGGACGCCGAGCGCTTTGCCGCAATCGGCGCGGACGCGTCGAAAATCTCCGTGACGGGCAATATCAAGTTCGATGTGGATTACGGTGAGGAGCTTGTCGCCCGCGGTCGGGGTTTGCGGGAGGAACTGTTCGGCAGCCGGCCGGTCATCATCGCGGCCAGCACCCATGCCGGGGAGGAGGAACGCCTGCTGTCCATTTTCAGCGGCTTGCGGCAGCGCTTCCCTGGTTTGCTGCTGATGCTTGTGCCGCGGCATCCGGAGCGCTTTGCGACGGTGGCCGCTCTGGCGCGAGCGGCGGGCTTTAGCACCGTACGGCGTAGCGACGGTATTCCCTGCAGTGGCGCGGACGAGGTGTTCGTGCTGGATACGATTGGGGAATTGCGCACGTTCTACGCCGCGGCGGACGTCGCCTTCGTCGGCGGCTCCCTGGTTCCGGTGGGGGGGCACAATGTGCTCGAACCGGCCATGGCGGGACTGCCGGTCATGTTTGGCCCACATGTCGCCAACTTCCGGGCGATTTGCGCTGCGCTGTTGGAGGCTGGCGGCGCTATCGCGACCGATGGGCAATCTTCGCTTGCGGCGGCCTTGGAGCGCTTGCTGGAGGATGTGGCGTTGCGGGCGGGGATGGGCGAACGTGCGCAGGCCTACGTTCTCAGGAACCGGGGGGCTCTGAACCGCCTCACGGCCGTCCTGGGCGGTTATCTGGGCACGGACGCTTCAGTGGTTCTGTCCTCGGCCTCGATCGATGGGGCTTCTTCGAACGGTGCGGGTCGTCCGATGAAGTAACCCTGTGCCAGGTCTACCCCCAGCCGTCGAATGGTTTCCAGCGTTTCGGCATCCTCCACGCCTTCGGCGATGACTTCCATTTTGTTGCCGTGTGCCAGTGTCGTGATTGCCGACACAAACGCTTCATCCCGCACGTTGCCGGAGATATAGGTCACGTAACTCTTGTCGATCTTGACGAATTGCACAGGCAGGTGGCGCAGGTAGGAGAAGGACGCGAACCCCACACCGAAGTCATCGATCGCAAATCGGAAGCCGAGCAGGGCCAGTTCGTCCATGATGTCCTTGGCCGTTCCGAAGTCGGCAATGGCGGCCGTTTCGGTAATTTCGAAGATCAGTCGTTCCGGCTGAATCTCACGGTTTTTCAAGGCCAGCTTAAGCGGCTCCGTCCAGTCGCGGTGGGATAGCGCCGAAGCGGACAGGTTGACGTGGATGGCGGTAAAGCGGCCCGAATCCCGATTTTTACTAAGGAAGCGGATCGCATCCTCCACCACATAGCGGTCGATTTCGCGGATCAAGCCTGTGAGTTGCGCATACTCCAAAAATTCGCTCGGCGGGATCGGTGTGCCGTCGTCGCCGCGCAGGCGTACCAGCGCTTCGTAGTACGGGATGGCTCCGGTGGCCAGTGACAGGATCGGTTGGTAGTGGAAGATGAAGCGCCGCTGCAGCAGAGCATTCTGAATGGTTTGCTTCCAGTAACTGCGATCGGATATGCGTTCGCGTGCGTGGTCGCTGTAGGAGAACAGATGCACCCGGCTCCGGCCGCTATTCTTGGCCTGGTACATGGCCAGGTCGGCGTTGGCGAGTATGTCTTCGATATTGCTTCCGTGGTCCGGGATCACCGCGACACCGATGCTCGCGGACACGTGAAACAGTTTCTGTTGCACGGTGATCGGTAGTGTTTTCAGCCGTGTGTTGAGCAGATTGGCGAATGCCATCGCCCCTTCAAGTCCCTGATGAGGCATCAGGATTGCAAACTCGTCACCGCCCAGGCGCGCGGCAATGTCCGCCTTGCGAATCCGTGTCTTGAGCTCTGAGGCCAGCTTGCCCAGGAGTTCGTCGCCGGCAAGATGCCCAACCGTGTCGTTGATATCCTTGAAGTGGTCAAGATCGAACAGGATCAACGCGGCGCGTGCCTGGCTTTTCTCGACCTCTCCGTAGATGCGTTCGAGCTCCTCGTGGAAGCCGCGCCGGTTATACAGACCGGTCAGTGGGTCATGATTCGCCAACCACATGTAGCGGGTTTCCGCTTCGACCCGCTCGGTGACATCGAGTCCGACCGAGAGCACGGCCACATCGTTCGGATTCTGATCCTTGAGCCGCGTGTGTACCCAGACCACGCTGCGTCGCGTGCCCTCCTTACAGAGCAATTCGGTCTCGTGCTGCAGCCGTTCACGTTGCCCCGACCAGAGTTGGGCAAAGTGCTCTTCGAACTCCTCGCTAACCTTCGTTTCCAGGATCAACGACCGGAATGGACGCCCGCGCAGTTCACGAGGCTCGAACCCGGTGACCTGCAGCGTCAACTCATTGGCCGTCAGGATGCGGCCGGAACTGGACTGCGTCAGGATCATGACCTGAGCGGCGTCGAGTAGCCCCTGCACGAAGTCGCGCTCAGCGGCGAGCTCCCGCGTCTTGTGGGCTATCGCCCGCGCCTGCGATTCGAGCTGTTGCGAAAGCTGGAGCGCAGCGTCGTCGAGTATCAGGACCTCATCTTGCCAGCGTGTCGTTCGCTTGGCCGCTATCAGGTGCTCCCGCGCCTCCGCATAGGCGCCTTGCGCCATCAGAGGAAGCGACTCTGCCAGTCGGCCCAGATGTCTGAGCGGGAACTTCATCATCAGGAACAGTAGCAACTCGGCGATCAGCAGCGCGACCGACGCGAGGAAGATGCCATTGCGGGTAGCGTTGTGGATTTGATCGATCTGGTCAGTGACCTCGGCGATGATCAGGGCCGCGGCCTCGGCATGCACGATCGCCTGTAGCGGGATGCTGTGCACCGAGAAATACCGGCCCCGCCAGCTCTGGATGACCTCGGTCGCCTGCGAGAGTTCGTCTGGATTCCGCGCGGACAACTCGGCGATGAGCGGTTCGAGCGCAGTCGAATGCGTCAGCGCCGCCAGCTTGTAGCCCCAGGCGAGCGGCCCTTTGGCCGTCTCGGCGGGTGTGGCCGGAATCAGGATGGCGATGTCTGCGCCGGTGAGTGATTGGTACTCGATGACGAGCTGTGCGATGGACTGCCTCAACGCGAAGGCGCCGGCAAGGCGTCCATCGACCAGTACCGGCAAATAGACGCGTAGGGCGCAGTGGGTGCGGCAGACCAGCAGATTGGACGGTTCTTCCCGCTCGAGGACGGTGCGGATCGCCGTCGCTTCCTGCGCCGAATCGAGCTCGGTGGAGGCCTTCAGGCCCCATTGCCAGAACGCGCTTCCGGATGCGTCGAACAACTCCAGGTGCTCGATGTCCAGGTCGTGCTGGATCGTGGTGTAAATCGACGCGGAAGAACGCAGCAGCCGTGGGTCCTTCTTGCGCAGGGCTTCGGCCACATTACCGACCGAAGTCAGTACCGGTCCGATCTGCTGCAAACGAGTCAGGGAACGCGACAACAGATCATTGAGCTGCCGGTTCAATAGCGCCTTGTCGAGTTTCTGCTGCTCCTCGAACTGACGCTCGAGATGGAGGTGATTGAGTATCGCAAACGAGGCCCCGATTCCCACCATCAGCAGGCTCAGGAACAGAAAACCCTTCCAGAAGAGGCTAAGGAAACGATGCCGGTGTTGGTCACGCACGTGCGTTTGATCCCACTGCGCGGGAGACATTCATGCTCGGGGGAAGCGGCATCAGGTGCGGACCGCGGCGCGACATCCGTCGCACATTCGGCGGCTCCAATCGGCAGCCTTGAATCGCATCATCCCCGTATCGTTCCCTGGAGATCGATCGACATCGGTTTCGGTGTGGGGCCACGCTTCGCACAGCCTGTCGCTTTGGTTCGCTCAAGCATTATAACCAAGGGGCGATACTTCGGGGGGTTTCACCCCCGGACAACTGCTGCGTGCCGGGACATCATTGCGCCGACCCGGTCCGTCAGTGACGAGGGTCGGGAACGGGGGGCGCCCGCTACGCGCGGGCACTCTGCGGCTGGGTTACAATTCCGGCTTATTCGTCGCGTAAAGGAGTCGCTGTTCATGACGATAGACGTCTTCCCGGTGATCTTGTCGGGCGGTTCGGGGACCCGTCTTTGGCCATATTCCCGTGAGGCTTTTCCGAAACAGTTCTTGTCGTTCATCGGCGATCAGACCCTGTTGCAAAACACGGTAGCGCGCATCGCAACGCTCGACGAAGCAGCTACGGGTCAGCCGATCCGGGTTGGGAAGCCGCTCGTGATCTGCAATGAATTGCACCGTTTCCTCGTGGCCGAACAGTTGCGCGAGATTGGCTTCGAGTCCGCGCCGATTGTGCTGGAGCCCTTGGGCCGTAATACCGCGCCCGCCATGACACTGGCTGCCTTGCAGGCGACGGCGGATGGGCGCAGCGATCCGGTGCTGATCGTGATGCCTTCGGACCATCACATCCAGCAGGATGCGGAATTTCGTAAGAGAGTCGCCGCGGCGGTAGAGCTGGCGGCGAATGGGATGCTCGTGACTTTCGGCATCGTGCCCGACCGTCCGGAAACAGGTTACGGCTATATTCGGAAGGGCCGCCCGCTCGGACAGAATGCCTACGTGCTGAATGCCTTCGTCGAGAAACCTGACCTGGAGACGGCTACCGGCTACCTGCATTCGGGCGATTATCTGTGGAACAGCGGTCTGTTCGTCATGAAGGCCAGCGTCTGGCTCGATGCGATCGCCCGGCATCGTCCCGATATCGATGCCCAGTGCCGGCTCTGCTTCGCCGAGGCAAGTCGGGAGGGCGACTTCATCCGAGTGGATCGTGAGCTGTTCGCGGCCTGCCCCAGCGACTCGATCGACTACGCGGTGATGGAACGTTTGGACGAGGCCGAGCGGGAACGCACCGCCGCCGTTCTGGCTCTGGATGTCGGATGGTCGGATCTGGGCTCGTGGTCCGCCATCAGCGACTTGAAGGCGCGCGACGCGGACGGCAACGTGACGTATGGTGACGTGTTCGCGAAGGATTCCCGCAACTGCCTGCTGTATGCTCAGGGGCGATTTCTGGCGGCGCTTGGAGTCGAGAATCTGGTCGTGGTGGAAACGACTGATGCGGTGCTGGTCGCACACAAGGACAAGGCTCAGGACATCAAGGTCGTGACCGAGTATCTGAAGGTGGCCGAGCGCCACGAGCACGTTTTTCATCGCCAGGTGCATCGGCCCTGGGGTAATTACGAATCCATCGACAACGGCACCCGTTATCAGGTCAAGCGCCTTAGCCTGAAGCCGGGCGCGACACTGTCGTTACAATTGCACCACCATCGTGCAGAGCACTGGGTGGTCGTCAAGGGTACGGCCCGCGTTACGCGGGGCGAAGAAACCTTTCTGCTGACCGAGAACGAGTCGACGTTCATTCCTGTGGGCGTCCGACACCGCCTGGAGAATCCGGGAGCGATCCCGCTCGAAATCATCGAGGTGCAGTCGGGGAGCTATCTGGGGGAGGACGATATCGTCCGCTTCGAGGATCGCTACTGGCGCGCGCCCAAGGACTGAGGAAACCGACAACAACATGGGTGTCCATATCGGAATCGTCGGCTTGCCGAATGTCGGCAAGTCGACGCTGTTCAACGCGCTTACGCGCGCCGCCATCGCCGCGGAAAATTATCCCTTCTGCACCATCGATCCGAATGTCGGGGTGGTCGCCGTTCCCGATCCGCGCCTCGATGCACTCGCGGCGATCGTCAGGCCGCAGGCGACGATCCCCACCACGATCGAGTTCGTCGACATCGCGGGTCTGGTCGCAGGAGCCTCAAAGGGAGAGGGCCTCGGCAACCAGTTCCTGGCGCATATCCGCGAGGTCGATGCGATCGGGCACGTCGTCCGATGCTTTCGAGACGACGATGTCATCCATGTGTCCGGCCGCATCGATCCCGCCTCGGACATCGAAGTGATCAACACCGAGCTTGCGCTGGCTGACATGGGAACTCTCGACAAAGCCCTGCAGCGGGCCGTCAAAGCCTCGAAGTCGGGCAACAAGGACGAACTTGCGCGCAAGGCCCTACTGGAGCATTTGCTGGCGGAGCTCGATCGCGGTGTCGCGGTCCGGGCGGCGAAGCTGTCAGAGGCCGAGCGCGCCCTGATCCGCGACCTTCACTTGCTGACAGCGAAGCCGACCATGTACCTCGCCAATGTGACGGAGGATGGCTTCGAGGACAACCCACTCCTGGAAAGGGTCCGCGAACTGGCGGCTCAGGAAGGGGCAGAAGTCGTGCCTGTGTGTGCTGCCGTCGAGGCCGAGTTGAGCCAGCTCGAGGATGCCGAGCGGGAGGAATTCATGCAGGCGCTGGGCTTTTTGGAACCAGGCCTGAACCGGGTGGTCCGTGCCGGTTACCGCCTGCTGAGCTTGTGGACCTACTTCACCGCGGGAGTGAAGGAGGTTCGGGCCTGGACGATTCCGGTAGGGGCGACAGCACCTCAGGCGGCTGGTGTGATTCATACCGATTTCGAGAAGGGCTTCATTCGTGCCGAGGTCATCGCCTACGACGACTTCATTCATTTCGCCGGCGAGCAGGGCGCCAAGGAAGCAGGGAAGTGGCGGCTGGAAGGGAAGGATTACGTCATGCGCGACGGGGATGTCGTGCATTTTCGATTCAATGTCTGATGCTGCCGCGAGTCCGCCGGTCACCGACGGGCCCCCGCTTCGATCCCGCTGCTGACGTTTGAGCCCGGTACGCGCTTACCGAGCCCCAATTGCTTGCAAGCCTTGCCAGGTATCGCCCGGTGGATCGATTTCCGGACGATGCCTGGCGAGATGACCGCTGCTGCGGCCCTGCTCAGTCGGTATCGCAGATCAGGTCAGCGGGGCAGTTACGGTTGATGGCGCCGCCCCGGGCGCGGATCAGATTCACCGTGTCGTAGAAGTCGTACGAATTGTTGGTGCCTGCCTTCTCGAAATACCACCAGTACAAGTGCGTAGCGGCGGCACCGGTGCGCGATATCGCAAAGTCGTATACCTCGTCCAGGGTCAGCGCACCCGTCCCGATCGGATTGATCTTCCACGTCAGCCAGGTCGGTTGTACCGCGGTCAGCATGGGCATACGACCCGCGTACTGCGCCGTCAACACCGGGATCGTTTGAGTACGCCGGGTCGGTGTGGTGTCTGGTCCCCCGATCCCGATGCCGTTATGGTAGAGATGGTTCACCAATTCCGTGGTGTAGGGCTCCGTCGTCCAGTTCACCCAGATCTCTGCCAGGGTATGCGGATAGGCCTCCGCCATGGCCGAGCCCAGGCGTTTCAACTGGTCGACATATTCCCGGTTGCTCAACCCATCCAGCACCGGACCATCGATCGCGGCGGTTTCCTCGGTCGTCACGGCTTCGAAATACGGCTCGGGGTCGAAGCGTTCGCCCAATGCCCGGTGCAGTGCGATAAATCGGTCCATCACCGCCGGTATCCAGCGTTTTGCGATACAACCCGTGATTTCTCCAGCTGAATCGTAGGTGAACATCTCGCCGCCCTGGTAGGTCGGGTCGGTCTGCATGTCGATAGGAACACAATCCGTTCGCCCCCTGAACTCCTTGTCGGTGACCATGATGGCCATGCGCTTGCCATTGGCTTTCAGAATGGCAAGCTCATTTTCGATCGACGAAAAGTCGTAAACGCCTTGAGACGGTTCCAGGGCGGACCAGTCGTATTGCAGCAGCGCGCCCTGCATTTCCGGTACCTGAATGATCGACATGAGCCATTGCGGGCTGCGGCCCCCCGGGATCTGCATGTAGTGACCCGGATGCCATTTCTTTGGGCCAAACTTTGCCGACGGCGCAATTACACCGCGCCCGGTAAGCGCGCTGCGATAGGTTCCGAAGGTCGTCCACAGCGTGATTGTCGCGGAACGCTGACCCAGGTCCGATGGGTTGAAAGATAGCTGCCAGTAACAACTCTTCAGCGGCTGAAGAAACTCAGGACAGTTACTGTAGACGCGCCTGAAGTCGCCCCTTGAAATAGTGAAGCTTGAGACTTTTTCGCGCCTGGTTGCGTTGGTGTTGGTGAAGGTGATCGTCCTTTGAGGGCTCGTGCCGAAAACTGCGACGCTGCCAAAATCCAGCTGCGCTACCGATATTTGAACGGCGCCCGCGACGGGCGAAAGGATGAAAAAAGAGAACAGCGATAAACGCAGTCGTCGAACTAGACTCATGCTGTATAACCCCCCCAGGTTACATGGATCGTGAAAGACGGAAGTGGCCCAATCCGGCGTCGTCTTGTTTGCTAGGAATACTCTGCCTCCGTGACTTCGCTAAGTTCAGTGCGGACTCATCCATCGGCCCGGCCGCCTATGTCGGGCAAGCTCGCCTCAGCCTTTCGCTCCTGTGATGCGATGATGGAGGCTTGCGAGGGACTCCAAGTTGCCTGTACCCCCTCGGTCTTGGGTTGGGCCTGGGCCCCGCTTCCGGTGCCAGGCATACACCAAAAGAGGTACGCAAAAAGCACACCTATTCGCGTTGTGGCGTTGATTTGCAGAGGTTACTGAGTGGTTTTCGGATCATTCCGCGATCGTCAAGATCCCAAAATGTCGTGGAAAGGCGACGCGCGCCCGCTCGGCTCGTGTCAGGGAGCGTCGGGAACATGCAGTTTGCCTGCCGTCCAGTGACTCACTCGCTTTGCATGTTTTGCAAAGAACGTAGCAAACCGCCGCGCGGAGGCGAGCGTTGAGATAACCAATGGCCACCGCGCGCAGCTGGGATCGCTGTCGGGGTTTGGCGACAGGGGTATGTAATGTCAGGCCTAAGCCTCTAGGTGGATGTCTCGTCTACGGAAGCGGTAAGCAGGCTGTTTCCTGATGCGTAATTGCTTCCGATCTATCGTCTCGGGTTATCATCCCCATAAAGTAGTAGCCGCGGCTTTCCGCCGGTTCGCGTTCATCCGGGCATGTCAGCGCGAGCCGAGCCGTGCTTCCGGCGTTCGGATTGCGGAGTCATCGCCGAATTTTCGCCCCAGCCGGGTCAACACATGAGGCGGCGGTTCAAGCTTACGTTGCTGCCAATGGCATTGATCCGCCACCGCGCGGCAAAAGGTATATCGGCGGGTTGCTGTGTCTTCGGCAGCGAGCTGTGCACCCCTTTTGACATGGCGGGATCAGGGCTGGGGTGTGACTGACGGTAATCACGGTCATAGGTCCGAGACCCGATTCATTAGCCGGCAGGCCAATTCAAGGTGACAGATGTGCAGATGATGGTCCATGCCAATCTCTGGCGTTGGCGCGGACATTGCTTAAGAAGCGCCTGGTCGGGATCTGGGGTCCTAATAGGAACGGATCGGGGTGCTCAGGCGGTGCCTCAGTCTCTCGGATTGTCCGGAGGCTGTCCGGGCATTGAGTTGTAGGCCCGGCAGTGTGGTTGGGTGTATTTGTTTATCAAGAGATTGGGGGGCTGGTATTGATGGAAGCGAAGAAACGACGCGAACGAATGGCCATTCTGGCCGGATTGTGGGCGACAGGCATGCCGCTTCTGGCTGCGGCGGATGAAGGTTTGGTTGACATTGCTGCCGACGTGGGTATTGCCGAGAATACCCCTGCCTATCACATGGCGGTCGCCGATTACAATGGCGACGGATGGCCGGATATACTGCTGAATCGTCGCTGGGCTGTACCATTCCGCCTTTACAAGAATGTGGGCGGAAGCTTTGTCGAGGACCTCAGCATCAATTTCGGCATCCGCGACCGCCTGGATTGCCAATGGGGCGACCCGAACGTGGACGGTCGCCTGGATCTATACTGCGCGCGCGGCGCGTCGCATGGCACGGCCATGAAGGCCAACCAGCTTTGGATACAGCAGGCCGATGGGTCATTTCAGGAGCAGGGAATTGCCTGGGGTGCGATCGACCCCTACGGTCGCGGGCGCTCCGTCGGTTGGTTCAACTTCAACGGCGACGAATTTCCCGATCTGTTCGTCGGTAATCACTTCCCGCGAGCCGACGGCATTCCCAGCGCGAACCGTCTCTATGTGAACCAGGCGGGAACCAATTTCGCCGAGTTGGAAATCCCAGGCTTTACCGCCGAACTGGGAGGCTACTGCGTCTACCCCGTCGATATGGACAAGGACGGTTTCGATGACCTGCTGGTCTGCGGCGGGGGTCGACTTTACATGTTCCGCAACACGGCCGGTACGGGTTTCGCGGAAATGGCGGCCGGTTTGGGGTTGGACAAATATACCCGCAGCGTGTTGGCGCCCGATGTGGACAAGGACGGGCAGCCGGATCTGGTCGTCGTCACCCCGCAAACGGTCAGCATTTTCCACGGCCGGGGTGGATGGAGCTTCAGCGAGCCCCAGGTCATCGGGGGTACGAACATGTACGACGCTGTTGCGGCCGATGTCGACGGTGACGCCGATCTGGACATTTACGTCTCGACCACGAATCCGATCGACAGGCCCAACCTGCCCGACATGCTGCTGCGAAACAACGGGGCCGGCGTCTTCGTACACGAAGCCGTCGCTTCGTCGGCCGAAGGTGATGGCGGACGCGTTGCTGCAATCGACCACGATCTCGACGGCCGTTCCGGCTTCCTTGTGGTCAACAGCCGCGGTGTCGGTCCCGGTGGGCCGGTGCAGTTCTTCGAGGACCCGGCGCCGATCGTCGTTCCGCCCTCGAATCTGGTAGTGAACGGTGACTTCGAGACGGGCACGCTGGCCCCCTGGGACAGTTGGGCCAGTTCTCTCGAACTGGTACAAGACGAGTTGCGCGGCGGCAGCTGGGTCGGCCGGGTGACCAAGGTCCAGGGCGGCGGGCAGACGATTCCCGTCAAGCCGAATACGACATATACACTCCGGGCTGTCGGTCGGGTGGATGTGGCGCATTGGGCGGCTGCTGGAATCCGATACCGTGATGCGCAGTGGAATCAGATCCCCAGTGCGAACAGGAATCTCGTGCCTTTCGGCACGGAATATGAGGAACGCAGCCTAACGTTCGTGACGCCGGCGAATGCCGCCACCGTCCTGGTGCAGGTGTGGAACGGGCCCGGCGGAACGGTCTGGGTCGACGATTTATCGCTGGTCGAGGTGACCGAGACTCCCTGAGGTTCTTCGCACAGCGCGGCGCGGGCAACAAGGCCCCGCCGCGCGCAGCCGTTCTTTCCGCGCCATTGGAGAGTTCCTTACGGGGCGCTGCTTGCGCTCGGGCTTTCGGTCACATACGAATTGTCGTTCCCCGAGATCGTCGGCTCGTGTGACGCTTACCTGGCCCCGCCGGGGCGGACTCCGGCGGTCCAGGCCTGACTCCACGGCCTCTTTCCCCCGGTGCTGCTTGGCACTCTCTCCACCGCGGTTGCCTCTGGCCGCCCGGGTTTGCGCCGCATTCAGGCGGACGCGCCCTTCCAGCCATTCAGGGCTTTTCGCCAGACCCAACTCGTTGGTACGTACCGGCCGAAATACACATACTGCAGCACGTTGACGTTCAGCACCGCGATGGCCTGACGGCGCTCGCAGGTGGGTGTGCCGGCGAACAGGATGTGGTCGCCGATTTCCAGCGCGGTGTCGGATGGCGGCATGATCAATTCGGTCCCGTCACGGCGGGTGATCATCAACGCGACGCTGGGTAGATGCGCCTCGCGGTTATCCGGATCGCGGATCAGGTGGTCCAGCCGCAGCACGACCGAGGGCAGGCGAAGGAGATCGACACAGCCTGGTGCGGCCGAGTCCGTCAGTTCGACGGTCCATATCGTAGGCACTTCTCGCGACACGCGCGTGCGTAGTTTCAGCAAGGTCGCATCCGCCCACGCGTCATTCTGCGTCGCGACATGGTCCAGGAAGCGGGGTAACAGGGGCGTGTTGAGGCGCGCCAGGCATTCATGCACCACGACCGCGGACGAGGTTACAGTGATGTCCGACTGAAAGGCCTCGAAAAGCGCTTGCGAGATTTCGCGGTTCTGGCGCACGACAAAGAACAGGTCCGGCTTCATTTGCCGCGCAGCGACGACGATCGACAGATTGCGGATGTCGTCATCGCTGCCGGCGACGAAGCCGAGGGCGCTGTCGATGTCCGCGGAAGCGATCAGATCGGACAGCGAGCGGGTGCTTGCGGCGGCGTCGGGCCACTCATGGGGGGGGGCTGGAACGCCGGCAGTGCGCGCGCCGCGTGAGGTCAGTCGGCTGACCATGGTCATGTCCAGACTTTGCAGGCGTTGCGTGACCGCATCCGCGAACAGACCCTCGCCATACACGATCCAGTGCCCGCGTGGCGGTTCCGTCTGACGGCCCAGGCTGGTGCCGGGCATCCCGGTCAGCCACTGCTGGAGCTGGTACGATCCCGGCGACTCGATGGCCATCGCCAGGTAGTCCCCGAATTTCCGGTGTGGATCGATCAGGTGGTCGACCCGGAACAGCGCCATGTCGGCAGCCGTAGCCGGCTTGTCGGCCCGACCGAGTACCGTGATGTCCGGATTCAGCAGTCGGGCGGCTGCGGCGATGGCCAGATTGACCCGGTCATCGTTCGTCAGTGCCAGCACGGCGTGGCAGCAGCGATGGCGGAGTCCGGCCGTCAGCAGTATCTCGGGGTTGCACGCATCGCCCGTCAGCGCGGGCGCGTCCATACGGTATCCGGCGACGTCGACCTCTGCTACGCGGGCGGCTTCCAGGTCGATGACGACAAAGCGGCGTCCCAGGTCGTCCAGCGCACGGCACAACAGGCTACCCGTGTCGCCGTAGGCGCAGACGATGCAGAACGGTTCCGTCAGTCGCTGAACCTGCAGCCTGAAATGCTGGGTCAGCAACGCCTGACGAAACCAGGGATCCTGTAGCAGCGCCAGCAGCTTCACGAAGGCGTAGCTCCAGCCAATCACGGTCAGGTAGATGCAGAACGTGACCCACAAGCGCTGCGCGTCAGTAAAGGCATGGGGAATCTCACCAAAACCTATCGTCGTCGCGGTATAGCTGACGAAATAGAAGGCGTGCAGGAAATCCATGCGTACCGGGTGGCCCCGTTCGTCGGCCCCGGGAATGATCACCAGACCGGCGATCGTCAACGCGTAGATCAGGATCAGCGCGATCAGCGGCGCGCGCAGGCGCCGAAGAACCAGGAACAGGGAAGAGGGCGGCATCGTGTGCCTAGCGTCGCAGCATGATGGTTTCCGAAATCAGCAGGACGACCGAAATGATGTTGGCGAGCAAGGCGCCGCCCGACAGCGACACGACCGATATGGCCGTTTGCGGCGTGAACCCGGTCTGATGCACGTGGACGGCAATACCCCAGACCACTGCGGCTGCGATCAGCTGCAGATCGGCCACCAGGCTGGTGGACAAATGGATGGCGCCGATCTGCGTGCGATCGCCAAGCTTCAGCACCGTCGCGATCAGGTTCACGACGATCGTCGCGAACAGCATGTTCACTTCGTGATGCTCGGGGTGATCGATATCACCGATGAAAAAGCCGAAATTCAGCGTCGCCGCGAGCACGATGAAGAAACCGAATACGACCTTTTCCAGATTCATGGGGCTGCCTTGGCCGGAAGGGAATGGTGGCGATTGTAGCGGACATCGCGTCTGCACTCGAACGAGATGGCGCGGCGGCTGGACGGAAGCGCGGTGCCGTTTTGGTATACTCGCGCCCTTTCGCTGGACCTAGCCACCTTGCGTCACCGAAGTCTGCTGCTGAAGTCCGAGCCGTGCTTCGGCGTGACCCTCTCCGGCCTGTCGGCCAGGGAGCATCCAAGTCTCAGGAACTGGCTGCAGGAACGAGGTTCGCTGACCCGTCGTCTGCGCGCGCTGTGCGGCCCCTCGTTCCGGGTTGCCGTACTGGGCGAAGCATGGCGGCAACCGTTCCACGGCGAGGCCGCGCGGCTCCGCAGTCATCCGCGAAGACGGGTTTGGACCCGCGAGGTCGCACTGCTCGCCGGGGACCGGCCGCTGATCGTCGCGCGCAGCCTGATGCCGCATGGGATGTTGCGCGGCCGGCATGCAGCGCTGATCCGGCTCGGTCAGCGCCCGCTCGGTGACTGGCTGTTCACCAATCCCGATCTGACCCGTCTCGCACTCGAATTCGCGCGGGTCCAGCCGGAGCAATGGCACGGCTTGCCGCCGCTGGCCGATGCCGGCGGGACTGCGGTGTGGGGGCGGCGTGCGCTGTATCGGATCGGCCGCCAGCGCTTGCTGGTCTGCGAGTTTTTTCTCCCCGCCCTGTTTCGCCTGGAGGATGAGGCGCATGGTTACTCGGGCTGAAGCCAGCCGGCGCCCGTTCGAACGCATTCGGCTGTACTGGCGTCTGATGCGTTTCGATCGGCCGATCGGCATCTTCCTGCTGCTATGGCCGGCCATGTGGGCCCTCTGGATCGCCGGCGAAGGCAGGCCCAAGCCATCGGTCGTCGCGGTGATCGTGGCCGGCGTCGTGCTGATGCGTGCGGCGGGTTGCGTCATCAACGATTATGCCGATCGTGAAATCGACCCCCATGTCGAGCGTACCCAGGGGCGACCCATCGCTGCCGGCCTGGTGTCGCCCCGCGAGGCCCTGTATCTGTTCGTTGCCCTGTGCCTGATCGCGTTCGGGCTGGTGCTGACGACGAATCCGTTGACGGTCGCCCTGTCGGTCCCCGGCGCGTTTCTGGCGGCCAGTTACCCGTTCATGAAACGCTACACCTACATCCCGCAGGCCTACCTCGGGCTCGCTTTCGGCTGGGCGGTGCCGATGAGCTTTGCGGCCGAGACCGGCACCGTGCCCGAGGTGGCGTGGAGTCTCTACGGCGCGACGATTCTGTGGGCGCTGATCTATGACACCATGTATGCCATGGTGGATCGCGAGGATGACCTGAAGATCGGCGTCAAGTCGACGGCGATTCTGTTCGGAGATCTGGACCGGATCACGATCGCGATGTTGCAGGTCTTCATGTTGCTGATGCTTTACGCCGTCGGTCGGAAGCAGGGCCTGCAGGTTGGCTATCTCGCCGGTCTCGGTGTTGCCGCGGCTCTTAGCGTCTATCAGCAGGTCTTGATCGCCAAACGAGAGCGGGCGGGCTGTTTCGCCGCCTTCCTGAACAATCATTGGCTGGGTGCGGCGGTATTCGCAAGTCTCGTTGCTGACTATCTGCTGCGGTCGTGACGGCGGCCCGTGCGCCCTAAGGCGCGGGGCGCGGGGAACGTGTCCCCGGCGCTGGGTGTTTTCCGGAGCCCGCGTCGTCTGGTAAATTGACCATGCCCCAGACGGGGAAATGAGACCGTCCGCCGAATCCAGGCGGTCACACCGACGATAACGAAAAGATCACGGAGCGGGGGTTGCAGCGATGTTCAAAATCAGGCTCGAAGGTTTCTTGGCACACCCGGTCCTGACGAGCCTGCTGGTGGCGGACGTCGGGATCCTGATGTTCCTGCCGATCGTGCGCCCGCCCGTGCTGCTGTCGATCGTGCTGATCGCGGGCTTGGTTTATCTGTCCATGTTCTTCGGCGCGACCTTCGCGACGCCGCGGCCCACTGATGCCGCCGGGTCGGCGTAGTCTATCGACTGGCGGTGACCACGCCGTTTCCATTAGCGGGCGACGCGCCGGCCAGGCGGCGGTGCGCATTGTCGCCATGCCGGTTCGGCGAGCCTGGGCAGGGGCGGCAAGCCAACTGACCCACCCATGTGGAGAGTGAAGTCGCTGCTCCGGCGCCTCGCCGGCCTGGTCTACGATCTGTTGCTGCTGCTCGCGGTATTGTTCGTTGCGACGGCGCTGATCCTGCCGTTGAATGGGGGGCACGCTTTCGGCTCGGGGCAATGGGCCTACCCGGTCTATCTTGGACTCGTGTCTTTTGGTTTCGTGGGTTGGTTCTGGACGCACGGCGGGCAGACGCTGGGCATGAAGGCTTGGCGCTTACGCCTCCGCACCGCAGACGGGATGGCGGTGGGATGGGCGCGTGCCGCACTCCGCTTCGGTTCCGCGCTGCTGTCGTTCGCGTGCTTCGGGCTGGGCTATTGGTGGATCATGGTCGATCGCGATGGCCTGGCTTGGCACGACCGCCTGTCGGGCACCCGGATCGAGTTCGAACCCCGGTCGTCGCGCGAGGTGCGGTCCCGCACCTGAGCCGCCGATCTCGTCGGACTCAACTGGTCGAGGTCCGCCAGATCGCGAACAGCGCGAGGCCCAGCGCCAGCGTTGCCGGGAACGCGGACGAGAACACCGGATTCATGTCGTAGATCAGCCCGAGGTGACCGAACACCTTGTCGAACAGGTAGAAACCGATACCGAGCGTCACACCCATCACGATCCGCTGGCCGGCGCTGACATCGCGCCGATAGTCGAGCACGAACGGCACCGCGACCAACAGCATTACCAGCGTGACCAGCGGGTTCACGATGCGTCCCCAAAACGCCTGCTCCACCGCCAGGGACTTTTGTCCGTTTTCCTGCAGATAATCGATGTAGTTCGACAAGTCCACGGCCGACAGGTTTTCCGGCCGGATGACGAAGGCGTTCAGCAGGTCCGGCGCCAGCACCGATGACCAGTCCGCTTCGGGGGTACTATCGACCTTTATTTCGTCCAGGCCGAATTGCGTTCGGTTCAGTTTCTTCAGGCGCCATTTCTCCCCGTCATAGATCGCGCGCTTGGCATGTGACGCGGAGTCCAGGCGACCGTAGGGGCTGAGTTCGAAGATGTTGATGTCGCCCAGATTCTCCTGCCGGGCGATCTCGCGGATATTGATGAAGACGCTACCGTCGCGTAGCCAGAAGCCGTATTTGGTGCGTGAGGCGATTTGCTGCCGCAGGGCGGCGGCCTTCAGTTCGGTCGCGGTGCGCTCGCTGATCGGTGCCACGTACTCACCGATCAGCGCCGTCACGAAGGCGATAATGATCCCGCCACGCAATACGGCCCAGATGATGCGGGGGCGCGAGACCCCGGCTGCCTGCATGGCGACGAGTTCGCGGTTGTTCGCCAGGGCGCCGAGCGTAACCAGACTGCCGAGCAGCGCGCCCGAAGGAATGAGCTCGTAGAAGTTACGCGGTGAGGTCAAGGTCAGATAGAGAAAGACTGAACCGAGGCCGTAGTCGCCGTCGCCGAGTTCGCCGAGTTCGTCGGTGAAGCTGAAAAAGTTCAGCAGTGCGAGCAGAATCAGCGTCGCGAGGATGGAGCCGCCGACCACCTGGGTCGCAATGTAGCGGTGAAGTATCTTCATGCCTTGATCCTGAACCCGAGACTCGACAGGAACCAGCGCCAGCCGACCTGACGGATGAGGATGCCCAGGGTCAACAGTCCGACCGCGACATAGGCTGCCCCGAACGCAACCGGGAGCGGGGCTTTTTGGGAGATCAACATGCCGTGGGAGATCTTTTGCAGGTTTTCGTAGGCGATGTAGATCAGGAAGGCCTTGAGAATATTGCCCCAGGCGCCCGCGCGTGGCGGTACCTTGGCCAGCGGCACGGCCAGCAGGCCCAGCGTCAGGATGCCCAGGGGTATCGCCAGCCGTTTCTGCAACTCGGCGAGTTCCCGTGGTGTCCCTGACCGGAGCAGGCTCAGGCTGTCCCGGCCTTCCCGCTCGGTACCGCGGCTGGTCGGATTCGGATCGTCGATGCGCACGGCATACTGTTCGAACTCACTGACGACGAAGTCCGCGCGGCCAGGGACGCCCTGGTAGCGCGTACCATAGCTGAGCAGCACGAAGTGTTCGTCATTGTCGTTGGTCGTGAGCCGCGCCTGCTCGGCGATGACGACGCCGGTGCGCTCGCCGCTGCGACTCTGAACGAAGATGTTACGCATCGAGCCATCGTCTGCCAGTTCCTCGGCATAGAGGATCACGTCGCCCCGACTGAACTCGTTGAAGCGCCCGGCCTTGATGCCTCTGAGATCGGCACCTTGCTCATCGCGTTTCATCAGGGCCTGGGCCTGACGCTCCGACCAGGGCATGACCTGCAAGGCCAGGACGGCTCCCAGGATCGAGACCGGCAGTACGAACCACATCAGGGATTGGTAGGTGCGGGCCGGGCCGAAGCCGGCCGCGGCCAGCACGGCCATCTCGTTGTCACGGTAGAGGCGCCCCAAGACGACCAGGGCCGCCAGAAACGAGGCCGGGGGCAGCAGCATGGAGGTAGCCGACAGGATCTTCAGCGCGAGCAGCGTGGACAGCGTTCCGCCCGAAACCTCGCCTTCGATGGCCCGCGCTAGGATGCCCAGGAACTTGCGGCTGACGATGATGATCACCAGGACCGAGAGGATGGCCGCCAGGGTGCGGGCCAAATCCGCGAGCAGCATCCGGTCGAGCAGCGCAGGCAACTGCGGGCGCAGGCGAGCACGCGGTTTGAAGGGCAGGGATTTCATAAGTAAGCTAAACAGCTTGTGGCCGGATCCGGGGTCTCCGCGATTGGCCGGCAACCCGAACACGCTTACGGCTCATCTGAAACCCTCGATCACGGATTTTATCATGGACTATCACCTTAAGACCGATGCCCCGGACCGCGTCCCTAGCGACTGCCTGGTGCTGGGTTGCCACGAAGAGCGCAAGTGGCCCACGACGCTCGGCGCGCTTGAGGAACGCTTAGCCGAGGGCATCGTCAAGCTGGCCAAGCGCGATCACTTCGAGGGGAAAGTAGGCGAGACGCTGTTGATCAATCCGCTCGATGGCGTCGAGGGCGCCCGCTGCGAGCGCCTGCTGTTGCTGGGGCTCGGGAAGCGAGAGGCGCTCGACATCGCGAAGATCCGCAAGGCGCTTGCCGCGGCAGTCAAGGTCCTGCGCGATAGCAAGGCCAAGAATGCGGCGCTATGGTTGCCGGAGCTCAGCATCGGCGAGCGGGTGCTGGATGCACGCGCGACCGTTCGGCTGGCGGTCGAGATTATCGAGAGTGGTACCTATCGTTTTGCGCGACTTAAGAAGGAAGCCGACGACAAGCCGGTGCGTCTCGGCGCTGTCACGTTCGTGATCGAGAAAGCCCACAAGGCCGCGGCCGAGCGTGGCGTGCGTGAAGGCGAGGCCATCGGCTATGGCATGCGCCTCGCCCGCGACCTCGCCAATCTGCCGGGCAACGTGTGCACGCCGACCTACCTCGGGACGGAAGCTGCGAAGCTGATGGGCGATCACCCGGCATTGAAGGTCGAGGTGCTGGACGAGACCCAGCTCGAAGCACTGCGGATGGGGGCATTCCTGTCGGTCGCGAAGGGCAGCCGCCAGCCGCCGAGGATGATCGTGATGGAATACCACGGTGGTCCCGCCAAGGCGAAGCCGGTGGTGCTGATCGGAAAAGGCCTGACCTTCGATGCCGGCGGCATTTCGCTGAAGCCCGCTGCGAACATGGACGAAATGAAGTACGACATGTGCGGCGGAGCGAGCGTGATCGGTGTGCTGGCCGCAGTCGAAAAGCTGCAGTTGCCGCTCAATGTCATCGGTCTGGTGCCCGCGTCCGAAAACCTGCCCGATGGCAATGCAAACAAGCCCGGGGACATCGTCGAGAGCATGGCGGGTCTGACCATCGAAATCCTGAACACCGATGCTGAAGGACGTTTGCTGCTCTGCGATACGTTGACCTATGCCAAGCGATACAATCCGACCGCCGTCATCGACATCGCGACCCTTACCGGTGCCTGCATCGTCGCGCTTGGACGCCATCCCAGCGGACTGATGGGCAATCAGGATGCGCTGTGCGAGGCGCTGCTCCAGGCCGGCGAACGTTGCTGGGATCGGGTCTGGCGGCTCCCGCTGTGGGATGAGTACCAGGAACAGCTCAAGTCCAACTTCGCCGACCTGGCGAATATTGGTGGTCCGGACGGCGGCGCGATCACGGCCGGCTGCTTCCTGTCGCGCTTTGCCAAGGACTTCCCGTGGGCGCATGTCGACATCGCCGGCACGGCCTGGAAGACCGGCCAGGACAAGGGGGCGACCGGGCGGCCCGTGCCGCTGTTGATGCAATACCTGATCGAAAGCGCGGCATGACGCGCATCGATTTCTACGTGCTGCCCAGCGCGACCTCCCACGCCCGACAGCTGACCGCATGCCGCTTGGCCGAGAAGGCCTATCGCGCCGGTCACCGGGTGTACGTTCAGACCGCGACCGCCCAGGACGAAGTGGCAGTCGATGAACTGTTGTGGACCTTCAAACAGAATAGCTTCGTGCCGCACGCCCGCTGGTTGGGCGAGGGCGCCCCGGAGGTGCCCGTGCTGGTGGGGCATCGACCTGCGCCGCCGTTCAGCGAGGATGTCCTGATCCACCTCGCCGAAGCCATTCCGGACGCGTACGAGCGCTTCGAGCGCATCGCCGAGATCGTCGATGCGGACGCGGCCTGCCGGGATGCCGGGCGCCGCCGCTACCGCTTTTACCGCGATCGCGGCCATACGCCGGTAACGCACCAACTCGCCGACAAGGACGATCCCGCCTGAGGGCCCGCGGCCGGTAACTGTGATCCCGATGCGCCGATAGCCAGGCACTCCGTTACGACAACGAGAATTCACCCGAACCGTCAATCCATGGAAAAGACTTACGAACCACACGCCATCGAAAAAGCCTGGTACCGGCGCTGGGAAGACAGCGGCTACTTCGCACCGGCGGGCGAAGGGCCCGCCTACTGCATCATGATCCCGCCGCCGAACGTGACCGGCAGCCTGCACATGGGGCATGCCTTCCAGGACACGATCATGGACACGCTGACCCGTTATCACCGCATGCGTGGCTGCCGCACGCTGTGGCAGGCGGGCACGGACCATGCCGGTATCGCGACGCAGATGGTCGTCGAGCGGCAACTGGCCCAGCAGGACAAGTCCCGACACGACCTGGGGCGCGAGGCTTTCGTCGCCAAGGTCTGGGAGTGGAAGCATGAGTCCGGCGGCACGATCACGCAGCAGTTGCGCCGCATGGGGGCCTCGCTCGACTGGACCCGCGAGCGGTTCACGATGGACGAGGGCCTGTCCGAGGCCGTCCGGGAAGTCTTCGTCCGCCTGTTCGAGAAGGGCTTGATCTATCGCGGCAAGCGTCTGGTCAACTGGGATCCGGTACTGCACACGGCGGTGTCCGATCTGGAGGTCGTCTCTCAGGAGGAAAGCGGCCACTTGTGGCACATGTGCTACCCGCTGGCCGACGGCTCGGGCCATCTGGTGGTCGCGACCACGCGCCCCGAGACGATGTTGGGTGATACGGCCGTCGCGGTGAATCCCGAGGACGACCGCTACCGACATCTGGTCGGGAAATCCATCCGGCTGCCGCTGACCGGCCGCGAGATTCCCGTCATCGCCGACGACTACGTCGACCCGGAATTCGGTTCCGGTTGCGTGAAGATCACGCCGGCCCACGATTTCAACGACTACGCGATCGGCGTGCGGCATGGGCTGCCCATGATCAACGTGCTGGATCCCAGCGCGGCGATCCTGCCGTTGGCCGACATCCCCGAACGCTACCACGGCCTGGACCGCTACGAGGCGCGCGACCGCATCGTGCACGATCTGAACGAACTGGGCCTGATGGAGGCCATCGTCGACCACAAGCTGATGGTGCCGCGCGGCGACCGGACGGGCGTGGTGATCGAACCGTTGCTGACCGACCAGTGGTTCGTCAAGGCCAGGCCGCTGGCCGAGCCGGCGATTGCCGCGGTGCAGGACGGGCGCATGCGCTTCGTGCCGGACAACTGGAAGAACACCTATTTCCAGTGGATGAACAACATCGAGGACTGGTGCATTTCCCGCCAGATCTGGTGGGGCCACCGGATTCCCGCCTGGTACGATGCCGATGGCGAGGTGTACGTTGGTCTCAGCGAGGATGCTGTGCGCCAGGCCCATGGCCTCGATCCCGACGTCGCGCTGCGGCAGGACGAAGACGTGCTCGACACCTGGTTCTCGTCCGCCCTGTGGCCGTTCTCGACCCTGGGTTGGCCCGAACGGACGCCGGAACTTGCTACGTTCTACCCAGGCTCAGTGCTGGTGACGGGCTTTGACATCATCTTCTTCTGGGTGGCCCGAATGATCATGATGGGCATCGAGTTCATGGGCGACGTGCCGTTCCATGAGGTCTACATTCATGGCTTGGTCCGCGACGCCGAAGGGCAGAAGATGTCCAAGTCGAAAGGCAACGTGCTCGACCCGATCGATCTGATCGATGGCATCGGCATCGACGCGCTGGTCGCGAAGCGCACGCAGGGGCTGATGCAACCGCAGATGGCGGCCCGTATCGAGAAGCAGACCCGCAAGGATTATCCGGACGGTATCCCGTCGTTCGGGACCGATGCGCTGCGTTTCACATTCGCGTCGCTGGCATCGACCGGCCGAGACATCCGCTTCGATCTGAAGCGCGTCGAGGGTTACCGCAATTTCTGCAACAAGCTCTGGAATGCGGCCCGCTTCGTGATGTTGAATACCGAAGGGCAGGATCTTGCCGATCTCCCAGCCGGGACCGCGCTCGGTGCTCCCGACCGCTGGATCCTCAGCCGACTGCAGCGGGTGACTCAGGCGGTTACCGACGCGATCGGCAGCTACCGCTTCGATCTCGCGGCGCAGGCGCTGTACGACTTCGTATGGAGCGAGTACTGCGACTGGTATCTGGAACTCGCCAAGATCGAGTTGCAGGGTGACGACCCGCTGAGCGCGCGCGCGACGCGGCGGACCCTCGTCGGCGTACTCGAAGCCACACTGAGGCTGATTCATCCGATCATGCCTTTCGTCTCCGAAGAGATCTGGCAGCGCGTCGCGCCGCTGGCGGGAAAAACCGGTGCGACGATCATGTTGCAACCGTACCCCGAAGCGGAGCCGGCGCTGGTCGATCCATTGATCGAACACGAACTGGCCTGGTTGATGGAGGTAGTCATGGCCGTCCGGCGCATCCGCGGCGAGATGAACATCGCACCGGGCCGGCCCTTGCCCGTGCTGATGCAGAGCCCGCAGGGCGCCGACCGCGAGCGTGTCGAGCGGCATCGTCGCACCATCGAGAGCGTCGCGCGGCTCGAGACGATCGTTTGGCTTGAACCGGACGCCCAGGCGCCGGAAGCCGCGATGGCCCTGGTCGGTGACATGAAGGTACTGATACCCCTCAAGGGTCTGATCGATGTGGATGCCGAACTCACGCGGCTGGACAAGGAGATTGCCCGGATCGGCAAGGAATTGCCGCGTCTTGAAGGCAAGTTGAGCGATGACTCATTCATTGCCAAGGCACCGCCGGCGGTGGTCGAGAAGGAGCGACTCCGGCTGCGCGACCTCCAGGCCAGCCTATCCGAGCTGGAGGCCCAGAAGCATAAGATCGGCGCGCTGCGGTGAGCGGCCGGTGCGCCGCTTGCTGGTGAACGGAGCAGGGCGGTGGTACCGCTTCAGGCGCAGTTATGCTTAAGTTCTGATCGTCGGCGCCCGGACGGATTTCAAGCCTTGCAGAGACCGCGTACATGACCGTTGTGACGACCCCCACGCCGCTTAGCGGGCTGGCGCAATGCCTGGTCCGGCAGGGCGTGCTGACCGACCCTACGGCGCAGGCCTGCTGCGCCGAGGCGGCAGAACAGAAGATTTCGCTGGTTTCATATCTGGTCGGCAGCAAGCGCCTTGAAGGCCGCACCATCGCCGAGATCGTGTCGCGTGAATTCGGCCTGCCGCTGCTGGACCTGGATGCCTTTCTGGTGGAGATGGCGCCCGTCAAGCTCATCAGCGAGCGGCTGATCAGGCAGCACCGTATCCTGCCGCTCTACCGACGTGGCAACCGCCTGTTCGTCGCGCTGTCCGATCCTACCGACTTCCACGGTCTGGATGAGGTCAAGTTTCAGACGCGCCTGGCGACCGAATGCGTGGTCGTCGAAGAGGAAAAGCTGTCGCGTTTCGTCGAGGCGGTGCTCGATGCGGCCGACACGCGTATCGCCGATCTTCTGGACAGCGACCTCGACAATCTGCAGATCTCGGCCGGTGACGAAGACCCCGCAGGCGACGCCGAACCGAACGAGATCGACGACGCGCCGATCGTGCGTTTCGTCAACAAGATCCTGGTGGACGCGATCAAAAAGGGCGCGTCCGACATTCATTTCGAGCCTTACGAGAAATTCTTCCGGATCCGGTTCCGCCACGATGGCATGCTGCATGAAGTCGCCAGTCCTCCGGCCAACCTCGCATCGCGAATCACCGCCCGGCTCAAGGTGATGTCGCGCATGGACATCGCCGAGCGGCGCGTGCCTCAGGACGGCCGCATCAAGATGTCGGTGTCGCGCACGCGGGCGATCGATTTCCGCGTCAACACCTGCCCCACGCTGTTCGGCGAAAAGGTCGTGCTGCGCATCCTAGATCCGGCGCAGGCCCAGATCGGCATCGAGCGTCTCGGTTTCGAGCCGGCGCAGCAGGAGGCCTTCCTGACCGCGATCAACAAGCCCTATGGCATGGTGCTCGTGACGGGACCCACCGGCAGCGGCAAGACCGTGACCCTGTATACCGCGCTGAACATCCTGAACCGCGGGGACTGCAACATCTCGACGGCCGAAGATCCCGTCGAGATCACCGTCGGCGGCATCAACCAGGTCAATGTCAACGTCAAGACGGGACTGACCTTTGCCGAGGCGCTGCGCGCCTTCCTGCGACAGGATCCGGACATCATTATGGTCGGCGAGGTGCGCGACCTCGAAACGGCCGAGATCGCCGTCAAGGCGGCGCAGACCGGCCATATGGTGTTGTCGACACTGCATACCAACGATGCGCCGCAGACTCTGAACCGGCTGATGCAGATGGGGATCCCCCCTTTCAACATTGCGTCGTCGGTGCTGCTGATCATGGCGCAGCGCCTTGCCCGGCGGTTATGCGACCACTGCAAGAGGGAACTGACGTTGCCGCATGAAATCCTCATCGCGGCCGGCTTCGCCGAGCACGAGCTGGACGGCTTCCCGGTGTATGGTCCGGTCGGCTGCGACCGCTGCATCAAGGGTTACAAGGGGCGCGTTGGTCTGTTCCAGGTCATGCCCATTTCGGACGAGATCAACCGCATCATTCTGTCGGGGGGCGATGTGATCCAGATCGGTTCGCAGGCCGCCCGCGAGGGGGTCGCGACGCTGCGCCAGTCGGGTTTGCGGAAGGTCAAGTCCGGCATGACCAGTCTCGAAGAGATCGAACGCGTGACACGGGAGTGACCGGCATGGCCAAGGAAACGCTCGACCTGTTCGCCTGGGAGGGCATCGACCGCAACGGGGCCCGGATCAAGGGCGAACTGCCCGGTCGCAGCGAGGCACTGGTGAAGGCCGAGTTGCGGCGGCAGGGCATCAAGGTCATCAAGGCGAAGAAGAAGGCCAAGCCGTTATTCGGGCCGCGCAAGAAGCCGATCAAGCCCAAGGACATCGCCGTGTTTTCCCGACAACTCGCCACGATGCTGAGTGCCGGTGTGCCGCTCGTGCAGGCTTTCGATATCGTGGGGCGTGGTCACGAGAACCCGAGCATGCAGGACATGTTGTTCGCGATCAAGGCGGACATCGAAGGCGGCAGCACCTTACGCGAGTCGCTCGCGAAGTTTCCGGAGCATTTCGATGAGTTGTTCTGCAACCTGGTGAATGCCGGTGAGCAGGCGGGTGTGCTCGAGACCCTGCTGCACAAGGTGGCTGACTATAAGGAGAAGACGGAGTCGCTTAAGGGCAAGATCAAGAAGGCCCTGTTCTATCCCACCGCGGTGATCGTCGTCGCCGTGATCGTCACGACGATCCTGCTGCTGTTCGTCGTGCCGCAATTCGAAGAGCTGTTCAAGGGCTTCGGCGCGGATCTGCCGGCTTTCACGCGGATGGTCATCGATCTGTCGAAATGGCTGCAGGAGTGGTGGTATGTACTGCTGGGGGTGATCGCCGCCGTCGGTTTCGTGTTCGTCCGGCTGAAACGGCGCTCGGTCGCGTTCAACCATACGCTGGACCGGCTCGTGCTCAAGATCCCGATCATTGGCGTGATTCTGAACAAGGCGGCGGTCGCCCGGTTTGCCCGGACCTTGTCGACGATGTCGGCAGCCGGGGTGCCGTTGGTCGAGGCGTTGCAGTCGGTTGCCGGAGCGACTGGGAACGTGATCTACTCCGATGCCGTGTTGCACATCCGCGATGAAGTCGCGACGGGGCATCAGCTCCAACTCGCGATGCGCCAGGCCAATCTGTTTCCCAACATGGTCATCCAGATGGTGGCCATCGGCGAGGAATCCGGCTCGTTGGACGGCATGTTGTCCAAGGTCGCGGATTTCTTCGAGGAGGAAGTCGACAATGCGGTGGACGCGCTTAGCAGCCTGATCGAGCCGTTCATCATGGCCTTCCTCGGCATCGTCGTCGGTGGCCTCGTGGTGGCGATGTACCTGCCCATCTTCAAACTGGGCTCGGTGGTTTAGGGACCGATGCAATGATGAGTGAAGTGCAGGCGTTGCCGGAGGCAGTGGTGTTGGTGCTGGCCGGGGTGATCGGGCTCCTGGTCGGCAGTTTCCTGAACGTCGTGATCTTCCGGTTGCCGCGTATGCTGGAGCGTGGCTGGCGACGCGATTGCCAGTTGTACCTCGGTCTGGAGGCGGCAGCAGAAACGGGGCCGGACATCAATCTGCTGTGGCCGAACTCTTTCTGCCCAGCGTGTCGAGCACCGATCCGACCCTGGGAGAACATCCCCGTCATCAGTTACCTGTTGCTGCGAGGACGCTGCCGCGCCTGCGGTGCGCGTATCCCTCTCCGTTACCCCGTCATCGAAGCCCTGACGGCCGGGATCGCGGTGCTCGTGGTCTGGCGCTTCGGCGCCTCCTGGCCCGGCTTGGCGGCGCTGGTGTTGAGCGGAATGCTGATCGCCCTCAGTGCGATCGACCTGGAGCATCAGTTGCTGCCGGATGCCATCAACGGCCCGGGGCTGTGGCTGGGCTTGCTGCTCAGCCTGACGGGCTGGTTCGTGGAACCGCGCGATGCCATCATCGGTGCCGCTGCCGGCTATCTGGCCCTGTGGGGCGTCTATCAGCTTTTTCGACTGGCGACGGGCAAGGAGGGGATGGGGTTTGGCGATTTCAAGCTGCTGGCGCTGCTCGGGGCCTGGCTGGGGTGGCAAGCGATCCCCGTGATCGTGCTGATCTCGTCCACTCTCGGCGCGGTGGTCGGGTCGGCCATGATCCTGTTCGCCGGTCATGAACGCGGCAAGCCGCTGCCGTTCGGTCCCTACCTGGCCGCAGCGGGATTCATCCACTTGTGCTGGGGGCAGGCCCTGATCGACGCGTATCTCGGCTGGTTCCACGCCGGTTTCTGAGGTCGCGTCGTTGGGCCTGCTGCGGATCGGTTTGACGGGGGGTATCGGCAGCGGCAAGTCGACCGTCGCCCGTGCGTTTGCGTCGCGCGGCGTACCCGTGCTCGATGCGGACGAGATCGCGCGTGAGCTGGTGCAGCCGGGGACGCCGGCGTTTGGTTCCATCGTGGCGGCCTTCGGGTCGGAGTTGCTGCGGGGCGGGCAACTCGACCGGGCCGCGCTGCGCGAGGTGATTTTTCACGATGACCGCAAGCGGCTCCAGTTGGAAGCCATCCTGCACCCTCTGGTCTTTCGCGAACTGGCGCTTCGGGCCGGGCAGCTGTCCGAGCCCTATGGCATTCTTTGTATTCCGCTATTGATCGAGACCGGCCGTCGCGATTTCGTCGACCGCTTGCTGGTGGTGGATTGTCCGGTGGCGCTGCAGATCGAACGGGTCATGCGCCGTGACGGCAGTTCCGAGGGCACGATGAGGCGCATCATCGCGCGTCAGGCCAGTCGCGAGGAGCGGCTCGCGGCGGCGGATGATGTCATCCTCAACGACGGGGAGCCGGCGGCGGTGGAACGCAGTGTCGAGCGCCTGGATGCGGTTTACCGGCTGTGGGCACGGCGCGCGCGGTGACCGTGTCCGCGCTGCTGTTGGGCGAGGCCTACGGCTATTGACTAAATGCCGCCATCCGTCACAATTCCCCGGCAAACTTGCTCTCCGCTTCGCTGAAGCGACCCCCGTACCACCCACTTTCCGATAGCCCCTTGAGCGACAGCATTCTCTACGAGTTCCCGCTGAATGAGCGGATACGCGTCTTCATGCGTCTTGAACGCCTGTTCCAGGAGATCGACTACTTCAACCGTGGTGCGGCGGCGCAGGACTCGCGCGTCGTGGTCGGGCGTCTGATCGAAGTGTTGACCATCTTTTCGCGCTTCGACCTGCGTTCGGAATTACTGAAGGAGATCGACCGGCACAATCAGGTGCTCGGCAAGCTGCTCGACAATCCGCATGTCGATCAGCCGAAGGTCAGGAACATCCTGTCCGCGCTGGAGGAAATCGGCAGTCAGCTCTACCGCAATACCGGCAAGTTGGGACAGTCGCTGATGGAGGCCGATCTGTTCAAGGGCATCGCACAGCGGACGGCAATCGCGGGCGGCACCTGCTCGTTCGACTTGCCCTTGTTTCATTACTGGCTGGAACAGGACGGCGCGACACGCAAGGCAGACTTGGCCTTGTGGCTGGAGCCATTCGCGAGCATTCGGTCCGCCATCCAGTTGCTGATGGGGTTTCTTCGTTCCAGTGCGACTGCGACGACGGAAACAGCGGATGGCGGGTTCTTCCAGAAGACCTTGGACCACAATCTGCCGTTTCAACTGCTGCGCGTGGCGGTCGATCGCCGCTATCCGTGTTTTGCCGAGATCAGTGGCGGCAAGCACCGCTTCACGATCCGTTTCATGACGCAGGTCGACAGCGATCGCCCGACCCCCTTCAAGGAGGACGTGGATTTTCGGCTGACCTGCTGCGTGCTATGACGTCGTTGCGACTGCCTGCCGCCGACGCGTTGCGGCTCGACGCGTGCCCCCGCCCCACCGGCGCCGAGCGAATCCGTGGAGCTTGAGGAGCGCTCCGCAGCGATGGTTCAGGTCCATTGCGAACTGGATACGAGCGGTCTGGTGTGCCCGCTGCCGTTGTTGCGTCTGAAGAAGGCACTGGTCGCCATGGAGTCGGGGCAGGTGGTCAGGGTCAAGGCGACCGATCCGGCTTCCGTGCTCGACTTCGGCGTATTCCTGGAACAGACCGGGCACACGCTACTCGATCGCCGGGAAGAATTCGGAACCCTATCCTATCTCATCCGCAAAGCCTGACGGCCGGCCCCTGGCCGGGCGGTCCCGCATCGCTCAGCGGAGGCTGATCACCGGCCAGCCGCGCTCGTTCGCCAAGGCCAACAGGTGCTCGTCCGGGTCCACGGCCACCGGGTTGTCGACCAGCGCCAGCAGCGGCTCGTCGTTGTGTGAATCGCTGTAGAACCAGCTTCCGGTTAGGTCCTGGTCGAATTCCTCGAGCCAGGCCCGCAGCCGTGTCACTTTGCCGTCGCGGAAGCAGGGCGTGCCGACGAAGCGCCCCGTGTAACGGCCGTCGAGGAACTCGGGCGTCGTCGCGATGAGATGGTCGATACCGTACAGTTCGACGATGGGCTCGGTGACGAAGCGGTTGGTGGCGGTGATGACAACCAGCAGGTCGCCCTGTTCCCGGTGCCTAGCGATGATTCGGTGGGCCTCGGGCAACAGGATGGGCCGTATCTTCTGCTCGATGAACTCGCGGCGCCAGCTGCACAGCGCATCCGGATCGTTCTCGGCCAACGGTCGCAAGGCGAATCCCAGGAATGCTTCGATATCGAGCCGTCCCGCCTGATAGTCCAGATAGAACTGGAGATTCGCCTCTTCGTAGGCATCGCGGTCGACGACACCCTGTTCAACGAGGTACTGACCCCAGAGGTAATCGCTATCGCCGGCCAGCAGGGTATTGTCAAGGTCGAATATTGCGAGGCTCACGCGATTCCTATAGAGTCATGGGTTTATGCAACAGCGCATTTTTGCTGACGGATCTGTCGCGATGCATCGGCCATCAGCAGTCGATTGCAATGTTCGCGACGGGATTCGCCGGAACGACAGTGTTCAGATGAAGCGAAGTCAAGCCTCGCGGGGCAAATTCTACCAGCACGAGCGGCGCCTGACCTTGGGTGAGGACATCATCGATGGCGAAGGCTACCGCCTCAGCATCGGTATCGTGCTGTGCAACGGCGACCGGCGCGTATTTTGGGCGCGGCGCGCCGGGATGCGGTCGTGGCAGTTTCCGCAGGGCGGGATAAAGCGGGACGAGGAGCCCGAGTTCGCGATGTTTCGCGAACTCTACGAAGAGGTGGGACTCCGCAACGAGGACGTGGAAATCATCGGCCGGACCGATTCCTGGCTGCGTTACCAACTACCGGAACGTTACGTGCGAAGGCACTCGACGCCGCTCTGTATCGGGCAGAAGCAGATCTGGTATGTCCTGGGTCTGCGTTCACCCGACTCGTCGATACGGCTCGACTGTTCGGAGCGTCCCGAGTTCGACGATTGGCGGTGGGTGGACTACTGGTTTCCGATCAACGATGTGGTCTATTTCAAGCGCGAGATCTATCGCCAGGCGCTAACGGAACTCGGTGGTTTCCTGTTGTCGGCAACCGGCCCCCGCATCGATGCGTCCGGCTTTCTGCTGCACGGTCGTCCGGCCGAACAGTAGCCAGTGTCTTCGCCATGTGGAATGTCGCGGGCAACGGGTTCCGTCCGCCGGCGTATGACAGCCTGATGTTCAATCGATCGGACAATGCCTGTGGCAATCGCCTGGAGCACTGGGCGCGCCTGAGAACGCTGGGGCGTAGCCGCTTCATCTGGTCTTACGGTGTATTGCGCTGGGGTGGCTTCATGTGCTGCTTCTCGCTGGCGGTTTTCCACTACCGGCAGTTCGGGAGCCCATGGAGCCTCGAGGGTAACGCGACCTTCCGCGTGATACTGGCGGCCATCGTCTGGGCTTACGTAGGCTATCTCTACGGCCGTTCCGTCTGGAACCGCAACGAACGTGATTATGCCGCCCGTCCCACCGCGACCCGCTAGCGGTCGTTCGCGGCGTCGCTACCAGCTGCTCCCGGTCGTCGCATGGTGTCTGATGGCCGCGGTGCCGGCGCCGGCGGCCGAACTCGGCGTGGTCCTCGAAGCGCTCTCACGACGTCATCAGTTCGCCCTCCAGGGGCTGGAAAACCTTGCGCCGGGCGATGCCGTTGACGGACTGCCCACGGGAGACCTGTCCGGCCAGATTCGCCAGTTGCTGCAGCGGTACAACTATCTGGTGGTCTCGGCGGAAGCCCATCGGATCGAGAAGGTGGTAATCATCGGTGCGAAGCCGGAAGCTCCGGCGGCGGAGTCCGCACCCGCCGTCACGCTGCGGCGCGACGGCGTCCATCACCGGGTCGATGCGTCCCTGACGGGGCCTAACGGCCGAGTGATCGACACGACCTTGATCATCGACACCGGCGCCAGCAATCTCGTGTTGCCCTCGTCGATGATCGAGGCGCTGGGGTTCCGGGCGCAGGATCTGGCCGAAGCCCGCTCGCAGACAGCGAGCGGTTCCGTGCCCGTGAAGCTGGCGACGCTGCCCGCGGTGGCTGTCGGTGCCAAGCTCGCGCAGGACGTGGCCGTCTCCTTCGTCGAGGACCGCCGCCTCGGCGATCTCCGTCTGTTGGGAATGAGTTTCCTGAGTCGGTTCACGGTGACGATCGACGACCGAAACCGGCGTTTGATCCTGGTCGACCGGTGATGCACGCGACGAAGATGATCCTCGGCATCGCCTCAACGCGGGGCATGCGGCGGCGCGTGGGCTCGGCGGCCGCCGTCCCGCTCGATTCTGCCGCCACCGAGTCGGTATCTGAACGGGCATGCGAAAAGGATTTGTGACGACGAAACCGATGTTCGATGCCCCCGCCCGCATCCTGGTCGTCGATGACGACATCACCAATATCAAGATCCTGAGCGGGCTGCTGAAGTCGGAGGGCGAGATACGGCACGCCACCGACGGTTCGCAGGGCTTGTCCATCGTGCGCGAGTGGGCGCCGGATCTGGTCTTGCTGGATATGGAAATGCCCGGCATGAACGGCTTCGAAGTGTGCTCGGCACTGCGAGATCGCGGCGAGGATGCGCCGGCTGTGCCACCGGCCGTGATTTTCGTGACGGCCCACAGCGGCGCGGAAACCGAAGTCGCCGCACTCCGGGCGGGCGCCGTCGATTTCATTTCCAAACCCTTTCAGCCCGAGATCGTCCTGGCCCGGGTCTCGGCGCACCTGACCATCAAGCGTCAGGCGGACCTGCTGCGACGCCTGGCGGCGATCGATCCGCTGACGGGCCTGGCCAACCGACGGGCCTTCGATCAGCATCTCGAGGAGGAGTGGCGCCGTGCGTGCCGTACCGGCGACACACTGGCGCTGATCATGGCCGATGTCGACCACTTCAAGCGTTTCAACGATCGTTACGGCCACCCGGCCGGCGATCAGTGCCTGCGTTCGGTCGGTGCGTTGCTGTTGCTGAACAGCCGCCGCCCCGGCGATCTCGTTGCGCGCTACGGGGGCGAGGAATTCGCGGTCATCCTGCCGGGGCTGTCGATGCCGCAGGCCATGCAGCATGCCGAGCGTCTGTGCGAGGCGGTGCGAGGGCTGGATGCCGCGGCGATCACCGCTGACACCTCCACTCGCGTGACGCTTAGCCTGGGTGTCGCGGTGCGTCACAGCGATCCCAACTTGCCCCCGCACGATTTGGTGGCCATGGCAGACAGAGCGCTTTACCGGGCCAAAGAGGCCGGCAGGAACGGGTTCCAGTTGGCCGAGGAGTCGCTCTTGCCGGATGGCCATCGCGGTTAAGTTCGATGCGGCGTGTCCTGATCGGCCGGACCGGGCGGACACCGATGCTGCACGGGCACGTTCTCGCCGTTTGATCATCCCTTTTCACAGCAAGTCGGAAGGTCTATGCAAACCAGTCAAACCCTTCGTTGGCACCTTTATCCAGACACGGCGGAACTGGTCGACCGTGCGGTCAGTGCGATCCACCGGATGGCAGAACATGCGATTCTCGCGCGGGGTGAGTTCAGCATCGTACTGGCCGGTGGCACCACCCCCAAGGCGCTCTACCAGCGGCTTGTGCCCCTCGTCACCGACTGGAGCCGATGGTCCGTCTATTTCGGTGACGAGCGTTGCCTGCCAGTCGATGATCCCGAGCGGAATAGCCGTATGGCTCGGGACGCGTGGCTGACGCACGTGCCGCTGCGTGCCGAACGGATCTTCCCGATCCCGGCGGAACTCGGGCCGGATCTGGGTGCCCGTGCCTACGACGACGTGTTGAAGCATGTGGGTTCATTCGACCTGGTACTGCTCGGGTTGGGCGAAGACGGTCATACCGCGAGCCTGTTTCCTGGGCAGAACTGGGGGCAGCGGATGGACGACCCGATGGCGCTGGCGGTTCGCGGAGCGCCGAAACCGCCGCCGGAGCGCGTTTCGGTCAGCGCCAACCGCCTGTCGCATGCACGCGAGGTCATGGTCCTGGTCAATGGCGCAGGTAAGGCTGATGCGGTCGCGGCATGGCGTGCCGGAGAGCGGTTGCCGATCGCGGCCATCGTTCCCGACGCCGGCGTCGATGTGCTGATCACGACGGATGCCTGGCGCTGAAGCGAGCCGTCGTCCCAGCCGCGGGGCATGAGTCAGCGCTCCTTCGACGGGCGCGCGAAGCGGTAATGGGAGACTCCCCATTCCTCGCCGTTGCGGTAGCCGAACAGTTCGGAGCAGGCGATGAAGAAGATCCGCCAGCGCTGCCACCACCGCTGCGCGTCCGTACCGTAAACGGCCCGGAAGACCGGCAGAATTCGATTGCGGTGTTCTTCGTGCTGCTGTCGCCAGGCTTCCAGCGTGCGCTGGTAGTGCTGCCCGTTGAGCCGCCACTCGCCTTCGAGCGTCAGGTGCGGCGCCGCCAGAGTCGGCAGCAGCGCATGTGACGGCATCGTGCCGCCGGTGAAGAAGTAGCGCCCCATCCAGTCATCGGTGCTTTCCGCGCCAAACCGATAGGCCCAGTCGCGGTGGGCGAAGACGTGCACGAACAGCTTCCCTTTGGGCCGCAGCCAGCCCGCGACCTGCTGCAACAACAGCCGGTAATTGCGGGCATGCTCGAACATCTCGACCGAGATGATCCGATCGAATGCGCGGTCGCAGTCGAAATCGTTGATGTCCGCGGTTAGGCATTCGATATTGGACAAACCCAGGCCGGCGGCTTGAGCGTCGATCCAGCGCCGCTGCGAGTCGGAGTTCGACATCGCGACGATGCGCGCCTCGGGGTACTGCTGCGCCATCCACAGGGTCAGGGATCCCCATCCGCACCCCAGTTCGAGCACGTCCATGCCATTCTCTATGGCGGCGTGGTCGCAGCTCAGCTTCAGCATGGCGCTTTCCGCGGCCGCCAGCCCGCCGATGCCTTCGGGCCAAAAGCCGGAACTGTATTTGAGATGCGGGCCGAGGACGTGTTCGAAGAAGGTCGCCGGCACCTCGTAATGCTGGGCATTGGCCGTGTCCGTGTGTACCGCAATGGGCCCGCTCGACAAGGCTTTGAGCAGTCGCTGCTGCCCGTCGGTGCCTTCTCGGGCGAGTTCGGCGAGACGCTGACGGAGCAGACGACGTATCCCAGCGCGGATCGCGGTCTCGGGGAGCAGCCCACGTTCCATCAGTTCGATGGCGAAAGCCGTCAGCGCGGTCTGGATTTCGGAAACCATGGGAAGAACGCGTTGGTGGTTGCCTGATAATCGCGGTAGTCATCGCCGCGTTTGAGCACGGCCTGACGCTCGGCGTGGGGGATCCCTGTCCCGTGAAGCAGGGTCAGCAGCATCAGCGCCTGGGTGGCGAGCGGTACCCACCAAGCAGCGGTGCACAGTCCCAGCGGTACGTAGCTGCACCAGTGCAGCCACTCGAAAAAGTAGTTCGGATGGCGGGAAACCCGCCACAGTCCGGCGCGGCAGGTCAGTCCGGCCTTTGCGGGCTGGCTGCGCCACTCGGCGAGTTGACGGTCCGCAAGGGCTTCCCCGGTCACGGCGATGACCCAGATCGCCATCGCCGGCAGCCACTGCCCCGGCTGCAAGGTTCCGGGCTGGTTGGCCAGCACGAAAAACGGTAGGGAAAAGAGCACGGCGGCCAGCGACTGAAACTGGTAGAAGACGAAGAACTTCGCCTGGGTCCGTTCGGACCAGTGGGCGCGCAGATAGCGGTATCGACTGTCTTCCATGGCATGGCCGGAACGTTGGTGAATGTGCCGGGCGAGCCGCATCGCCCACAATGCGGGCAGCACACCGACCAGCGCCCGCATCGGCACGGAAGCGGTGCCCAGCAGCGCATACATCGCCGCGAGCGTGCCGATCGCGATTGCCCAGCCGACGTCCACTGCGTTGGCATTGGCCGTGCGGCGCTGGTGCCACCACAGCGCGGTGAAGCCCAGTGAGCATACCAGCCAGGCGGCAGCAAGCTGGCTATAGGGCAAGTCCGTCACGGCGCGACCGCTGCCAGCGTTGCGCGGCGGCATTCCGGCTTCGTCAGCAACATCTGGACGTTGCTGATCGCGCGCTCGGCAAAGCCGCCTTCGCAATACCCAAGATAGAAGAGCCACATGCGGATGAAGTGATCGGAGAAGCCCAGGGCCTTGACCGCGTCGAGCTGACCCATGAAGCGGTCACGCCAGCGCTGCAGGGTTGTGACGTAATGCGGACCGATGTCATCGAGATGGAACACGGCGAGATCGGTGTGTCCGGCCAGCGACTGCGTAATCGCGGCGACCGAGGGGAGACAGCCCCCGGGAAAAATGTAGCGCTGGATGAAGTCGACGCGATGCTTCGCCGCCTCGAAAGTGCGGTCGGCGATCGTGATGGTCTGCAGCAGCATCAGGCCATCGGGTGCCAGCAACTCGCTGCACCGGCGGAAGTAGGTGTCGTAATAGGCGTGGCCCACTGCTTCCAGCATTTCGATCGAGACGATCTTGTCGTAACGTCCCTGTAGTGTCCGATAGTCCTGCAAGAGCACCGTCACGCGATCCGACAGCCCGGACTCGGCGATACGACGGGTCGCCAGCTCCCACTGGCGCTCCGAAATGGTGGTCGTCGTGATGCGACAGCCGTAACGCCGGGCCGCATGGAGAGCAAAGCCACCCCAGCCGGTGCCGATTTCGAGCAGATGGTCTCCCGGTTTCAACTGCAGTTTGCGACAGATCAGGTCATTCTTGGCCACCGAAGCCTCGTAAAGAGTGCTCGAGGGGTCCGGGAACACCGCGCAGGAGTACATCAGCGTTTCGTCGAGGAAGAGCTGGTAGAACTCGTTGCTGAGGTCGTAATGTTGGGCAATATTGCTGCGGCTTCCTCGTAGCGTGTTGCGGTGGAGCCAGTGGTATGCCCTGAACAGGGGATGAGCCAGGCGCGCGAGGCCCTTTTCCATACCCTCCATGACGGTTCGGTTGACTAGCAGAATCCGGATCAGACCGGTGAGGTCGTCGCTGCTCCACTCGCCATCCATAAAGCTTTCGCCGGCGCCTATCGTGCCACGCAGCGCCATCCGGCGGTAGGCTGCGAGGTCGTGCACCCGTACCGTCACGCTGAGCCCGCACCGTTCGGTCGGTTGGCCGAATTCCACGCAGCCACGGTCGTCTTCGAGCCGGAGCTGGCCGTCGGTCAAATAGCGCAGGCGGGCGTGCAACAAGCCTCGAAACCAGGTGTTCGGCCGCGTGCCGCCGGCGGCCGATGCGGTAAGTCCAGGGGTATTGTGCATGGGGGTGTGGGTCCGTAGACGCGGGTCAGTCAGGGGCGGGCTAGATTCTGTCCGGATGGGTGTGGACCGGAACTCCCTTCAGCCACAGTCGCGCCGCTTCCCAATGAATCGCACCGATGACCTGCAGCGTCATCAGCGGGAAGCGCAAGAGGCTTCGGGCCAGGCTCAAGGCATTGATGGGTTCCCTGCGCATGGCCAGGGTTGCGTCGAACAACTCCGTCGCGTCGCGGCACACCTTCATATGCACCGTGAGCCTGTCGTCGGGCCGGTTGTTCTGCCACAGGTAGTCGACGGTCATTGGCAGGAAGGGGGACACATGCAGCGCCTTGGCGAAGCGCCGGCGCGCCGGTTCGCCGTCGGTCGGAGGCACGATCACGTAGGCGTGGCGTTCTTTCCACGGGGTATTGGTGACCTCGGCCAGCACGGCGTCCAGCGACTGCCCATCTCTCCCGAAGCAGTAGTAGATGCTGATGGGATTGAAGCAGTAGCCCCAGTAGCGAAGATGGGTCAGCAAGCGGATCGGCCCTTCGGGCCTGTGTCCGGTAGCCACCTGGACGGTTCGACGCACCGTCTCGGCCAGCGGCTCGCCGGGGTCGCCCAGATGATCGGACCGCCGAAACCACGCCACATTGGGACGCGACGCAGACCAAAGCCAATAGTCGTCGAAGATGCGATCGATCTCGTCGAGATCCAGGTACAGCATGAACAGGCCGTAGCGGAACTCATGCCGGCTCGGCACGAAACGCCGGTGTATGACGGTGCCGCGATAGAGGCAACTGTTCATGTTGCGGGAGTGAGGCCGGTGAGCGCGTGGCACACGCGCAGGCCGCTGGAGACTCCGTCCTCGTGAAAGCCGTAGCCCCAATAGGCGCCGGCGAACCAGGTGCGTTGCACGCCATTGATCTCCGACCAGCGCTGCTGCGCCCGCATGCCCTCCCGCGTGAACAGCGGGTGGTGGAAGGTCACGCGATCGATAATCCGGTCCGGCTCGATGTCGTCGGTTGGGTTCAGCGTTACCAGGTAGCGCGTTGGGCTGCTCAGGCCCTGCAGGCGGTTCATGTCATAGGTCACCGCGAAGGATGGGTGCGCGCCGGCGCTCCGACGGGAGTTCCAGGCGGCCCACGCCTGGCGTCGGCGAGGCATCTGGCGCAGGTCGGTGTGCAGCACCGCGTCGTTGGTCTGGTAAGGCAGAGCACCCAGTATCGACCGCTCGGCATCGGTTGGATCGGCAAGCAGCCGCAGTGCCTGATCGCTGTGGCACGCAAAAATCACTTGGTCGAAAGCTTCCTTGCCCGCGGCTGTGGTGACCGTCACCGCTCGCTTGGATCGCTGCACGGCGCGCACCGGGCAGTTCAAGCGGATTCGATCGGCGAACGGGGCGGACAAAGCCTTCACGTACTCGCGCGAGCCCCCTAGGATCACGCGCCACTGCGGGCGGTCTCGCAGTGAGAGGAGGCCATGGTTCACGAAGAAACGGACGAAGAACGAGAGTGGCATCTGCAGCGTGCGCTCGCGTTCGGCCGACCAGATGGCCGATCCCATCGGGACCAGATAGTGGTCGATGAATTCGCCGTGGTAACCCTGTTCGGCCAGGTAGTCTCCGAGGGTCGCATCAGAGGCCGGCTGTTCCAGGACACGCGGCGCCTCCCGATTGAAGCGGAGTATGTCCGCGATCATCCGATGGAACGACGGGCGGAAAAGATTGCGCCGCTGTGCAAAAAGGGTCGCGAGGCTGTGACCGTTGTACTCCAGGCCGGTTTGGGCGCAGCTGAAGCTGAAGCCCATGTCGGTTGGCTGCGAGGCCACGCCGCACTCGTTCATTAGTCGGACGAAGTTGGGGTAAGTCCGGTCATTGAACACGATGAAGCCGGTGTCAATGGCGATGCGTTCCTGCCCGTTGATCACCTCCACCGTGCGGGTGTGGCCGCCGGCGTAGCTGGCCGCTTCGAACACGGTCACGGAGGCTCGCGGATGAAGCTCGTGCGCGCAGGTCAGGCCGGCAATGCCGCTGCCGATGATCGCTATTCTCAAAATACGCTCCGCCGGTGCCTACAGACGTTGCTTGATATGCCGGATCACGGCGGATAGTACCGGGATCCGTTCGTAGAGGAACTCGCCCATGTCGAAGTAGTCCCGGTGGTAATTGATCCGCGCGTCGAAGCGCAGATGGCTCGCGCCGGCTAGAGTGATGATCTCGCCACGGCGAAAGCGCGCATGCTCGACGTGCATGACCCAGGTCAGGACGGCCTGATTGCCTTGCTCGATCGTCTGATCGAAATCGAAGCGACAGCTCGTCACGCCCTCGTAGAGCCGACTGTAGTAGTCAGTGAGCTCTGACAGCCCATGGAGTCGGCGCACCGGGTCCTCGAATTCGACATCGGGAGCGTAGATCGACTGGAGCAGATCCAAATTGCCGTCGTTCAGACGGTTGAACACGTCTTTAACGCGAGGTAACAGATGGTTCATCGGCGGGGCTGGATTCTGTTGCTATGGGAGTCACCGCGGTGGACTTCGCAAGCGCGCGCGTCAAGCGGGTCGCCAAGTGTGCAGACCCCTGAGCAGGCCGAAAAGTTCGGTGGCCGCGCCGCATTGGCGGCGTGTGCACGGCGCGCGGCATTTGCGATAATCGCCCCGCCGGCCCGATGCCGGAAACGATAGCCACGGAGTTTCCCTGACATGAGCGAACTGATCGTCTTTGCCTTTGATGATGACACGACGGCCTATGCCATGCGCGCTGCGTTAGGCCGTATGCAGCAAAGCTATCTGATCGAGATGGAAGATGTCGTGGTCGTCCACAAGGACGAACATGACAAGGTCCGGCTCGACCAGGCGGTCAACCTGACCGCGCAGGGCGCGGTTGGCGGCGGATTCTGGGGCATGCTCATCGGGCTGTTGTTTCTGAACCCGTTGCTCGGTGCGGCGGTGGGGGCGGGAGCCGGCGCGATCAGCGCTTCGCTGACCGACATCGGCATCAACGACGATTTCATGAAGGACCTTGGCGACGGGCTCAAACCGGGGACCTCGGCGCTGTTCGTCCTGTTGCGAAAGGTGACCGCGGACAAGCTGATCGAGGGCTTGCGCGAGTTCACGGGCCGCGCCCGCGTCATGCAGAGTTCCTTGTCCAAGGATCAGGAACAGGACCTGCGGGCCGGGATCGAAGGCCAGAAGGTCGACTGACGCGTAACCACAACCCACAACTCTCGATGTTCCGGGCGGTCAAGCGGCCCGGTGCTGCCCTACGACCTGAGGAGTCAACATGGCGGATTCACGACAATTCATCTGCTCTGCATGCGGCTACATCTACGATGAGGCCGAAGGTGATCCCGATTCGGGAGTCGCACCGGGAACCCTTTGGGAGGACATCAGCGACGAGTGGGTGTGCCCGGAATGCGGGGTCGACAAGAGCTATTTCGATCCACTGGATTGACCGCTGTTCCGCGCGGCGGCGGCAGGCCGAGGGTCCTCGACCGCGGCGAGCGGTGACGGTTCGGCACAAGGCTGGCCGACTTCGGCGAAGGGCGGCCTGGAAAGGCGTATCCTGGCGGCCATCATCCTCGGCGGCTTCGTCGCGCGGGCCGCTGTTGCCCTGGTTTCCGAAAACATTCTCTGGCCGGACGAGATATTCCAGTATCTCGAACAAGGCCATCGGGCTGTTTTCGGGTATGGCTATATTCCGTGGGAGTTCCGGTATGCGGCCCGTTCGTGGCTGTTGCCCGGGTTCATCGCGTTTTGGCTGTGGCTCAGCAAGACCGCCCACCTCGACGCCCCGAGCTTCTACGTTCCCTTCATCAAGCTGGCCTTCTGCGCGCTGTCGACGACGCTGATCTATACGGCCTATCGCACCGGGCGAAATATCGCCGGAGCGAGGGCGGGCCTGCTGGCCGCATTGCTGATCGCCGGTTGGTACGAGTTGATTTACTTCGCTCACAAGCCGCTGACCGAGGCAGTAGCGACCTATTCACTGGTGGCATCCCTGGCGTTCGCAACCGAGCCCCGGCCCTCGCAGCGGCAGGCGCTGTGCTGTGGTTTTTTTGCAGGGCTCGCCGCGGTGCTGCGGCTGCAGTATGCGCCGTGCGTGGGGATCATCGGCGTTTATTGCCTGCTCCGATGGCCAGTGCGCGCGACGGCTTCCGCCGCGGCCGCCGGGTTCGCGGCCGCAATGCTGGCCGGCGCGGTCGACCGGTTGACCTGGGGCGGGTGGTTCGAGACGTTCATCGTCAGCTACCGCCTGAACGCGGTGATGCATGTCAGCGAGTGGTTCGGCACGCTGCCCACCTTATGGTATGCCGGTGCCATGTCCGTGACCTCGGCCGGCTTGCTCTGGCTGCCGCTGGCTCTGGGCTGGGTTCGGCGCCTGTCGGTGTCGAGGCTGCCTGTGGTCTGCGCGGCTGCGGTGCTGGCGACTCACAGCCTCGTCGCGCACAAGGAGTACCGGTTCATCGTGGCGGCCTTGCCGCTGCTGTGGCTGACGGCAGCGGTCCTGCTGGAACGGGGTCTTGCCAAAGGGTGGCTCGATCGGCGCGGCGCCCTGATCGCGATCGCCGTGTTCTTCGCCGTCTCCGCTCTGGGCCTGACCTACCGTCTGCCGGGGCAGGCGCGAGTCTATAACGCCGGATCTCTGCTCGGCCGCTCGCCGAATCTCGACGCCTACCTAGCCTTGTCGCAGGAGCCCGAGCTCGGCGCCCTGCTGTCGAACGAGGATCCACGGTTCGCATTGCCGGTGGTCGCCACCGGCGGCTACTACTATCTGCACCGACCCGTTCCGGTTTACTTCCCTTCGGAACTCCGCGCGGCCGGTGAGACGCCCGGTTCGCTCCGGGACATCGTCACGCATCTGCTGGTCCCCGTTCACGCGCGCCGGATCGAGGGGTTTGCGACCCAAGCCGAGGTCGGTGACCTGGAAATTCGGCGCCGTTGGCCGGAGCGGGGTCCGTTGCGCCAGCTCTGCCTACCGCCGGTCCAGGCCGATGCTTACATCGACCAGATTCTGGACGGTTTGCGGATACACAGGGCCCGACCGGATCCCTGCCACTGATCGGTTGTCTGTCTCATTGGAATGGACCGATGCCGGGCGTTCCGCGCAAATCACGGGTCGCGTCCAGAGAAGCTCGCCGAAACGTCTCACGCCGCACGTGAACGACGACAAACCGGTCTGCATACAGTCGCTGCCAATGGCCGCTCTGCTCCAGCCACGCCACCAGCGGCCGCCCGGGATCGAACAGGGTCCAGGTGATCCGGTACTCGTCCAGCAACGTGGCAAGGACTTCGGCGTCCTGAAGGTTGATCGCAGCCAGGTAGCGCCGCAGGAAGTCCTCGCCGTACAAATCCAGACGACCGTCGATGAACGGCCGGATACCTCGGAAGATGAGTGGTCCGCCGAAACCGGGGTTGTTCAGGACATTGCCCGTGACACCGTGCTGGCGAGCCACGTCGATGGCTCTGAAGACACCCAGCCGCTCGTCGGGATGTGGGTTCGCCCAATAGGCGCCGCCGATCAAGGCAAACAGCAGCAAGCTGGTGAGAGCGGCCGAGTGAGGGCTGAGCCGGGGGGCAAACCGTCGGCAGAAGCCATTGAACGATCGCGGACCCTGGTGGCCCGAAGACGGGTCCGCCCCCTGAGAGCGCAGGGGGCCGGCGAGCAGCAGCGGGCTGATCAACCCGAGCAGTGCGACATGTCGGATGTGGTGCAGAGCCATGTGGATCAGTGCCAGGAGGAGGAGCAGGCGCAGCGGCGCCAGACGCAGGCCTTGCGTCAGGGCGTAGGCCACCAGCAACAGCAACCAGAATTCCAGCGCCTGCGGTTCGTGAAAGTCGGGAGACTGCCATTCCGTGATCATGTCGAGCAGGTACGGATGGCCATAGAGTAGCGCTGGAAACAGCACGCCATGTATGCCGTAAGGCGTCAGCAGCGCCACGCCCAGGCCGGCAATCAGGAAGCGCAGCCACGCCCCGGCGAGCCGGTTGCGGGCCGGCCCCGGTGTCGCTGACAGCACCACTTCTGCCCCCAGCGCGCCCGCGAGCAGTAGTCCAAATGTGAAACTGCCGTGCAGGTTGGCCCAGATCCACAGTATCCCCAGGCTTGCCCAAGGCGGGGGGCGGCTCTCCTCAGCGGCGTGGACCAGCGCCCCGACCCATCCCACCAGCAACGGCATGACCAGCACATGGGGGCGCAATAGAAAATGATGGACCGACAGAAAAAAGGCGAGTGCCGTCAGTGGTACGGCATAAACCGGTTGCAATCGCTGGAGCAGGAAACGCAGCAGCATCGCGTAGGACAGGGCGGCGCAGAAGGCGACGAGCATCAGCAGCGCTGGCCAGCCGCCGACTTCGTACACCCGAGCGAAGGCGACGGCAGCCAGCCATTCGTGGGCGATCCAGGGGGCATCGAACCGGGAGAACGAGAACGGGTCCGCATGCGGGACGTGCCCGTGGGACAGGATCCATTGTCCCGTTGCGATATGCCAGAAAACGTCGCCGTCGTGAGCGAAGTGAGTCAGCAGGGCCGCGAAGAAGAACAGCAGGGCCAGGATCGGGAGGGGAAGCGCGAAACGCCGTTCCGGCTTCGGCGTCGGGGTACTCGCAGTGCGCGCGGGCGTCATCGACCGCAGTCTCCCGCAGCCCTTCTGTTTATGAAGTTAGAATGTATACTGCGCACTTGGAACGATGACGGGGCGGGCGCAGCGTGTCCGACAACGAGTGCCGCTGCGGGTACAACGCCGGAAAGGGAAAGCGTTGACTGGCTTTCCGCAGCGCCGGCTGGTCATGATAGCTTTTTGTGAGGGGTAATCAATGAAATCCTTGGTACGGAAACTGCGTGCGCTGCGCCGCGACGAAGAGGGCGCGGAAACCGTCGAGTGGGTGATCGTCGTCGCCGTCCTGGTCGTTGCAATCGTCGGTGGGCTCAGCTTCCTCGGAACATCCGCCAACAATGCGCTGAGCAATATCGGCGCCTACGTGTCCGGTGCCACCGGAGGCCTCGGTGGCGGTGGTACGCCGTAGTCCACCCTTACAGGTTCCACGTCGCTGGACCTGACCTGCGGCCAAGGAAGGCCTGCTTGCCTCATGTACCACCCGCGCATCCCGCCATCGCTCTCAGTCTTTGCCTGACGCTCGCCGCGTTGACCGCGGCGGCGCGTTCCGATTGCTGCAGCCGCCGCATTCCCGACGGGCTCAACGTCGTGATCTTCCTCGGCGGGTGCGCGTTCCAGTTCTGCTTCGCCGGTCCCGATGGACTGGTAACGAGTGTCTTGGGCACGGGTATGGGCTTGGCGCTGAGCCTGCCCCTTTATCTGTTTGCCGGCCTCGGCGGCGGCGATGTCAAACTCCTGGCGGCTGCCGGCGCCTTCCTGGGCCCTATCCACACTGTCACGGCTGCCGTTTGGGCGGCCCTGATGGCCGGGGCGGTTGCCGTGCTGGCCGTGGGCGCGTCGCCAAACCGGATGCTGACGCTGGGGCGCTGGGCGGCGTTGCTGCGATTGGCGCCCCGATCGCCGGCGAGTGCCCACGCTGCCGACCCGGGCAAACGCCGCATGCCCATGGCGCCGGCGTTGACCTTGGGTGTGCTGGCCGTGATATTGCAGTCGGCTGACTTTGCGCGCATATTCGCGATCCGGGAACTGTTGGACCTGATTCGATGCACCGCCTGACCCTCTCGACGAAACCCTGGCAGCCGGCGTTTGCGCCGCGGGTCGAGTCCGGCTCTGATGCGGTGCGGGCCATCCCGTTCCGCTTCTGCCATTGCCGGTCCAGGCGCTCGTGAAAGCGCGACTGCTGAGCATGTTCGTGGCGGCGGTGATCCTGGCGGGCATGGCTGCCTGGATGGCGAAACGTTACATCGAGCAACGGGCTGCGCCTGCCCCCGCCCAGATTGCGACGACGCCGGTCGTGGTCGCAGCCGGCGACATCCCCTTTGCCGCCAAGATCGAACCGAAGCATCTGAAACTGGTCGATTGGCCCAGTCAGTCGCTCCCCGCCGGCGCGGTCTCCGATCCGAAACAGGTTGAAGGCAAGGTCGCGCAGCGGAGCTTCGTCCGGGACGAGCCCATTACGCGCGAGCGTCTACGGGACCATCTCGGCGGCAGTACCCTGTCCGCCATGATCAAGCCGGGCATGCGAGCGATCAGTCTCCGCGTGGATGACGTCGCGGGCGTCGCCGGTTTCATTCTGCCGGGCAACAAGGTTGACATCCTGGGTACCCTGCCGGACAAGGACAGCTACACGGTGCTGTCCGGCGTGAATGTGCTCGCGGTCGACCAGGAAGCCTCGCCCGAAAAGAACCAGCCGGCCCTGGTGCGGGCGTTGACGGTCGAAGTATCTCCGCAGCAGGCGGAATTGCTCGACCAGGCCGGACATCGCAGCCCGCTGCGCTTTACGCTCCGCAATCCCCATGACGAGCAGCCAGCGCCGCGGGTCCCGGCTGTCCCGGTGCCGCCGCCCGCGCTACGCGCGCCCGTTTCGCCGCCGCGTGTCGCGCCCGCGCCGGCGCCGGTGCCGAAAGCTCCGACGCTGCCCACGTTGACCGTTATCGAGTGGACCGGCAAAGGTCAGGTCGTCGTGGAGCGATGCACTCAGTGGCCTTGCGGTGGTCGGGTCACCGGCGGCGGCAGTCCGCTCCCGGCGACCGCGGCACCGCATTCCGAGTTGCTGAATTCGATTTCCGCGGTCGGACAGGCTGTCGAGTGAACGTGGCGTCCAGCAAGAAAGGGTCGTTCTGGCGCCGGATCGCCCTGTCGCTGCTGCTCGGGGCACTGACCAGCCTCGCCCAGGGCCGCGTCGTCATGCGCGATGTGGATTCCGACCGCATCGAGATTCCGCACCGCAAGGCGCGCGTGATCGCGACGGAACAGGGAGTTGCCCGCATCTCGATGGCCGATCCCGAGGTCGCCGAACTGATCGTGCTGAATCCGCGGGAAGTGCTGATCCATGGCAACAAACTCGGCAGCAGCAATGTGCTGTTGTGGAATGCGGCCGGGCAGGTATTCAAGACACTGGATCTCGAAGTGATCTACGACCTCGATACCCTGAAGCAGAAACTGTTTCAGGCACTGCCCGACGAGCGGGGCCTCGAGATCTACGTGTCGGCCTGCCGGATCGTGTTGAAGGGGCAAGTTTCCAGCCTGGCCAGAATGGATGCGGCGCTGAAGATCGCCGGCAGCTTCGCGGTGCAGACCGCGCGCCAATGCGCAGGGGGTGGCGGCGCCGCGTCAGGCGGTGGTGGCGGCGTACAAGGCGGCCAGGGTGGCCAGGGCAGTGTCGAATGGAATCAGAACGTGATCAACTTGCTGACCGTGGCCGGGGCCCAGCAGGTGACGCTGTCGGTGATCGTCGCCGAAGTCAACCGGAACCTGTTGAAGACCATGGATGTTCGCTTTCGAACGTTCGGCAGCCAAGGTGACTTTCTGGCGGGCCTGGTCGGGCAGGGGGGCGGCAGTGTGCCCGGTGCACTGATTCCGGGCGGGGCGATACTGCCGGCAAGCGGTGCCTTCGGCGGTTCGCGCAACGTCGGGACTCAGGCCCTGGAGACGATCGCCAGTGGCGGGGTCTTCAACTTTCTCGGGAACAATGTGCTGGTCAACGTCGTGCTCGACATCGCCAAGACGCAGAACCTGCTGAAGATTCTGGCCGAGCCGAATCTGACCGCGCAGAGCGGTGAGAAAGCCTCGTTCCTGTCGGGTGGCGAGTTTCCTGTGCCGGTCAGTCAGGGCGGCGGCGCCGGCTTCAATGCGATCTCGGTGGACTTCAAGCCTTTTGGTGTCGGTGTCGAGTTCGTGCCGATCGTGCTCGATCCACAGCGCATCAATCTGAAGACCAACGTGACGGTGTCGGACATATCCAGCGATGCGGCGATTGCAGTGGCGGTCGGCACCACCGGCAACGAGTTCGTGATCCCGTCGCTCAACACGCGTCAGGCATCGACCACCCTGGAACTCAATGACGGCCAGACGATGAGCATTGCCGGCCTGATCAACAACCGGACGCGCGAGGCGTCGTCCCGCTTTCCGTGGCTGGGTGACGTGCCTGGCATTGGGGCCCTGTTTCGAAGCCAGGAGTTTCAGAACAACCAGACGGAACTCGTGATCTTCGTGACGCCGCACCTGACCCGGCCGATCGATCCGCGCGACATCCGGCTTCCGGTCGATAATTTCGTCGAGCCCGACGACATCGAGTTCTACCTGATGGGCAAGATGGACGGTGCCGTGCGTCGCGGAACCAGCCTGAATCGTTTCATGGAAACCCTGGGCTCAGGAGGGAAGGGTGGCCTCGAAGGGCCGGTCGGCCTGCAACTCGACGATGAACCTGAACAGGAGCCTTGACATGGCGATGCCAGGCGAGAGGAGTCTGACGGTGTGGTTGGCGTTGGCCGCAGCGGCCGCGAGTTCGGCGGGCTGCTCACCGGTGTGGAGCGTGGATCCCGTGCTGCTTGACGACCCGCTGGGTGCGTCGGCCCGGCACACGCTCGTGGCACAGATCTACGATCCCGAGGCGGCGGCGCACCCTGATCCGAATCCGGTGACCCGGTTCGACGGCTACAAGGCCAACAACTCCCTGCAGGATTATCGCCTGACGGTTCTCCAGAGGCAGAACATTCGAACCTTCAGCGTCACCAACAGCAGCCAGTTCACCGGCGGTGGTGGTGGCGGCGGAGGCGGCGGGCAATGAGACACCGGGCCCACATTCGCATCCTGAGCGCAGCACAGCCAGCCTCGAGGCTCCTCCCACGGTCGGCCATGGCGCCGCACCCTCGATGCTTCGCGTGGACCGTTCGAGATTCAACTGATCGATGACGCAGCAGACGCTGACCGTATTCCTTGCCGGGCGCTCCGAGCTGAGCCTGAAAAAGCTGCAGCTGGAGCTGCAGGGCATACCCCACGCCGTGATCGAGAGCCTCTGGATTCCCGCGGTCGAGGTCGACCCTCTGGGCTATCTGACCACTCGGCCCGACATCGTCGTGCTGGAACTCGGGGTCGACCCCGACGCCGAGCTCGCAAATCTCGGCAAGACGCCACTCCATCTGCGCCCCGTCATCTTTCTGATCGGCCCGCCGGACAACACCGTCCTGATGCGCAAGGCGCTGCAGGCGGGCGTGCGCGACTATTTCGTGCGGCCCGCGGATGCCAACGAGGTAGCGGCCGCGCTGCGCCGGGTCGTCAAGGAGAAGCTGGAATCAGGCTCCCGTTACGGGCAACTGAACGTATTCATGAACGCCAAGGGTGGCTCCGGCGCGACGCTGATTGCCTCCAACGTGGCACACATCATGAGTGCGGAGCTGGGCATCGCCACGGCGTTGTTCGATTTCGACTTCCAGTTCGGCTCGGTTGGGCTCAATTTCGATCTGCATGCGACGCACACCACCGCCGGCGTGATCAGCGACATCGACGAGGTCGATCTGGTCGCGCTCGAAGCCTACATGTCGAAGCACCGCAGCGGTTTGAGCGTGCTGACGCATTCCTCCCAGGAAATTTCGCTGCCCGGCGAGATACCGGAGGCCAAGGTCAAACGCCTGATCGAACTGTCGCGCCGCTTGTTCGACCAGATCGTCGTCGACGTCCCGCGGCTGTTCGATCCCGTGCTGGCTCGGGTCATCGACGAGGCCGACCGGTTCGTCCTGGTCATGCAGCAAAGTGTTGCGCACGTCCGGGATACCAAACGGTTGCTGCAGATTCTCCGGAACGATATGAACGTGCCGGACCAGCGGCTGCTCGTTGTCGTCAACCGCTATTCGGAACGCTCATCGATGTCGCTGGCCGAGCTCAAGCAGACACTCCGCTTCAACCATGTCTACGCCTTGCCGAACGACTACCAGAATGTCGCGCAGTCCACGAACATCGGTCAGCCGTTGCTCGAATTTGCCGCGAATGCCGAGATAACCCGCAGTCTGATCTCGCTGGCCGAACTGCTGACCGGGCGGCAGCGTCGTCCTGCGAAAAACCTGATCCAGCGCTTGTTTCCGTTTCTGGATTGAGGCTGGAACCGGGGGCGATTATGGCAGCCACGCGGATGGGAGAGCCCTCACACCGTGGATCGGTTAGCATAGGCTCCCCAAGGTCTCAACGCCCTCCCGAACTTCGATGAATTCGCCGCTGGATTTACGCAGTAGAATCGGGCTCCTCGGGCAGTCCAATCCGGACCCGGACAAGACCCGGGCCGTGTTGCCGCACCGTAGTTCGCGCGACAATGATCCACAGACGCGGGCCTCGGCCGATGCCGCGGCGCCGGTCGAGGGCTATGGCCTCGACCTGCCCGTTCTGAGCGACCGCGAACTCGAGTTCAAGGAACGCATACACCAGCGGCTCCTGGAGATTCTCGACCTGTCGCTGATCGTGACGGTGGAACCGTCGCAGGCGCGCAAGCAGATCCGCGAGACCGCGCTGCGGTTGTTCGATGAACAGTCCGCGCCGCTGAGTGCCCAGTCGCGGATTCGTGTCTGCCAGTTGATCGAGGATGACATTCTCGGCCTCGGGCCGCTGGAGCCGCTGCTGTCGGAGCCGACCGTGTCGGACATCCTGGTCAATGGGTGTCGTCAGATCTACGTCGAGCGTTTCGGTCGCCTCGAACCAACGCCGCTGCGTTTCGTATCCAACGAGCATTTGCTGAAAATCATCGACCGTATCGTCTCGTCCGTGGGGCGTCGTATCGACGAGTCCTCCCCGATGGTCGACGCGCGGCTCAAGGATGGCTCCCGGGTCAACGTGATCATCCCGCCGCTGGCACTGGACGGTCCCATCCTGTCGATCCGGCGCTTCATGAAGGATCGGATGCAACTCGACGACCTGGTGCAGCGAACGCGTTCGCTGAACCTGCCCATGGCGGCCTTTTTGAAGGCGGCCGTGGCCGGGCGCCTGAACATCCTGATTTCGGGCGGTACCGGCAGCGGCAAGACGACGATGCTGAACGCGTTGTCGCAATATATTCCGCGCTCCGAGCGCATCATCACGATCGAGGACTCGGCCGAGCTGCAGCTGCGGCAGGATCACGTGATCCGGCTCGAAACCCGGCCGCGGAACATCGAGGGCAAGGGGGAAGTCACGCAGCGCGATCTGGTTCGCAACAGTCTGCGAATGCGGCCCGACCGCATCGTGGTCGGCGAGGTTCGCGGCGAGGAAGCCTTCGATATGCTGCAGGCGATGAACACCGGACATGACGGTTCTTTGACGACGATCCACGCCAACAGTCCGCGCGATGCGCTATCGAGGATCGAAAGCATGATCTCGATGGCGGGCTTCGATTTTCCGCTGCGGACGATACGGGCACAGATCGCTTCGGCGATACACGTGGTCGTGCAACTCGAGCGCATGACCGATGGCGTCCGGCGGGTCACCAGCATCCACGAGATCAGCGGCTTCGAGGGGGAGATTGCGACCGCCGAGATCTTTCGTTTCGAGCGGCGCGGGATCGACGAACACGGCCGCGTGCAGGGCGCCTTCGTGGCGACCGGCATCGTGCCGCGCTTCAATGAGATCCTGCAGCGCCGCGGTGTGCCGGTGGACATGTCGACCTTCGACGCCGAGTACCGCGACTGAGGTGGACGGTACCGGAGCACGCCATGCCGGATAGCCTGTTGCTGCTGTTCACGCTGTTCGTCTTCGGGGCGGTGCTGCTCCTGCTGCAGCTGTTCCTGATTCCCGTGCTGGGCAGTGCGGCGGCGGACAGCCGACGAATCCGCCGCCGCCTGCGGCAGCTTTCGGGCGATCGTGGCGAGGCCAGTGTTTCTCTGGTGCGAGAGAAGTACCTCAAGGAGTTGTCGCCGTTCGAGCGTTGGATGGATAGCCTGGCGGGCATGGATGCGCTGGACATCATGATCGAGCAGTCGGGCCGCCTGTTTCCGGCCTATCGGCTGGTCCTCGGAAGTCTGGTGCTGGCCGCGGTGTTCGGGCTGGCCGGCTGGGTCGCATTGCACGACGCGCGAGCCGCCGCCGCTTTATCCGTGCTCGCGCTGCTCGCCCCCTACGCAAAGGTTGCCCGCGATCGGCGCAAACGGCTGAAGAAGTTCGAGGAACAGTTGCCCGAGGCGCTGGACATCATCACGCGGGCGCTGAAAGCCGGTAACCCCTTCCTGGTGGCCTTGTCCTACGCCGCCCGCGAGATGGACTCGCCGCTGTCGGACGAGTTTTCAATCGTGTTCGACGAGATCAATTACGGTCGCGATCTGGCCGATGCCTTCCGCTATCTGTTGCTGCGGGTGCCCAGCGTCAGCCTGATGGCGATGAGCACGGCGATCCTGATCCAGCGCGAGACCGGAGGCAACTTGTCCGAGATCCTCGACAAGATCGCGCGGCTGCTGCGTGAGCGCTTCGTTTTCGAGCGCGAGATCGGCGTGCTGGCTGCCGAGGGTCGAATGTCGGCCTGGGTTTTGTGCCTGATGCCGCTGTTCGTGGCCGGCCTGATCCAGTGGATGAATCCGCGGTATTACCAGGAGATGCTGGCGACGCCGGCGGGCCGCAACCTGCTTGGGGTCGCGGTCGTGCTGCTGCTCGTCGGCATGCTGTGGATCAGCCGGCTCGTGAAGATCGAGGTCTGAACGTGTGCGACCCATCTGGGCGCGGAGACCCCTGAGTGGCCGGATCGTTCGGTTTGTGGCTGCCCGTGCTGCTGGTCGGCGCCGCGTGTTTTCTGCTGGTCTTGGCCATCATGGAATGGTTACTGCGGTCGCAGGACCCGATCCGGCGGCGCCTCGGGCGGATCCACAACACGGAACGTCTGGGCCGCGCGTCCCGGTTCCCCTGGCTGGAGCGGATGGGACGGTGGGTGACCCCGCGCGACCGCGAAGCCGTGCTGCGGATCCGTGAGCGTCTGTTTCATGCGGGTTTTCGCTCGCGGGACGCAATGTCCGCCTTTTTCACGGTGCGCTACGCGCTGGCCTTGGGGCTGCCGTTGTTGATGCTCCTGATCGGGCTGTTCGTGCCGGGTGGCTTGCGGGCCGTCTTCGTCCCGGCGGTGCTGCTGCTCGGCATCGGTTACGTTGGCCCGAGTTTCTGGCTCGACCGGCGGATCAAACGTCGGCAGGTCGCCATTCGTCATGCTTTGCCGGATGCACTCGACCTCCTTGTGGTCTGCACCGAGGCAGGGCTCGGCCTGGATGCCGGATTGCAGCGCGTGACGCGGGACATGGATGTCAGCCACCCGGAGATGATGGACGAGTTGACGATCGTGATCGCGGAGATTCGGGCGGGGGTCGACCGGATGGAAGCCCTGCGCAATCTCGGCAAGCGCACCGGTCTGGATGACATCCAGGCGCTGGTGATGACGCTGGCCCAAAGCATGCGGTTTGGCACCAGCATCGCCGAGAGTTTGCGCTACTACTCCGAGGAACTGCGGACCAAGCGCATGCAGGCGGCCCGCGAACAGGCGGCCAAGTTGACGGTGAAGATGGCCTTGCCGCTTGGTGTCTGCTTCATGCCGGGTTTCTTGATCATCACGGCGGGGGCCGCGATGCTGTCGCTGGTCGTCGCGATGAAGTCGATGGGATGAGCAGCGTGCGTTTCACTGCGTCGGGCGGCAGGGTCCGCAGCGACGGGAGATGATGATGTTGAAGATGCCTTGTGCCCGTGTCGCGCTGCTGGCTGTGTGCCTCGGCGCATTGTTGAACGCTTGTGCCGGCGACAAGGGGAAGCTGCCTCCCAAGCCATCGAACGGATCGGAGCAGTTCTCCGGAAGTGCGCAGAAAAGCCTGCTCGACCAGTTGTTTCCCACGGTGCAGTCGGCACCGGAGGCACTCGCCCTCGGGGATGGCAGTCTGCGGGAGGGCAAGGAGGAGCTGGCGCTGGTCTACTACCTGCGCGCCTACGATCTCGACAACCGGAACCTCGACTCGCTGCGGAAGATGGCGGCGATTTACGTCCGCCGTGGCGATACCCGTCTGGCGGATCTCGCCTACCGGGCGATGCTCAAGGCGGCGCCCAACGATGCGGGAGCGAACGAGAGCCTGGGGCTGAGCCGGCTCAATGGTCGGCGCTATGGTGAGGCCGAGGGCTATCTGAAGCGCGCTCTGGCGTCCGATCGACGGCGCTGGCGCTCGATGAATGCACTCGGGATCATCGCCGACCTGCGCGGCAACCACGGCGCCGCGATTGCCCACTACCGCGCTGCCGCGGCCGTAATGCCGGAGTCCCCGATGTTGCTGAGCAATATCGGCTATTCGCATTATCTGGCGGGCGATCAGCGCCGCGCGCGCGAGTATCTGAACCAAGCCTTGGGGCTGGACCCGCGGTACGGGCGCGCCGCCCGCAATCTCGGCCTCGTGGAAGCCAGGGAAGGACACTATCAGGCGGCGATCAGCCTGTTGTCGCAGGTCATGCGGCCGCACGCGGCCTACAACAATGTCGGTTATGTCTGCATGATGAAGGGCGACTACCCGCAGGCGGAGAAATTCTTCGCGGAGTCGATCGCGCTGGCACCGAGCTACTACGAGCGGGCGCACGACAATATGAAGCAACTGCGGGCTCTCACGGGGTCGGCCGCGCAAGGGTCCTGATCCGGCGGGTGCTTAGTCGCGTAAGCAGTCGGCAGGAGCGGACGGTGTTGGATGTCGCGGAGCGAAACACCGGCGTGAGGGCTCGCCCGATGCCTGTGTCGCAGCGGGGCGTCTACGTCGTATTGGTGCCGTTCGTGCTGATCGCGCTGTTCGGGCTGATCGGGCTGACGCTGACCTCCGGCTATGCCTTCACCGATCGCAGCAAACTCCAGAACCTGCTGGATGCGATGGCGCTTGCCGGGGCTGCTCAGGTCAACATGATGAATGCCCGCCCTTGGCTGAATCAGCAGGACAAGTGCGCTGCCCCACCGGTGAATCCACCCACCGGCGTGCTCGGTGTCCGGCGCGCCGTAATGAACGTGCTGCTGTATACGACGGCCACGCCGGGCAACGAGGCCTTGGGCGCCGCGATTGCCGAAGAGGATGTAATCATCCAGTACGCCACCAGCCTGAGCTCGGGCGCGTTCTCCACGGCCTGTCCACAGACGGATTCCTCCCAGCCGATCTATGTGCGAATCCGGCTCAGGCAGCCGATCGACACCCCAATCGGATTCAGTGACTTCCTGATGGGCATCATCCAGCCCTGGCTGGTGGATGAACGCTACGATCTGCGGATTTCCGGCAGTGCCGTCGCCGGCCCGGCGGCGGCAGCGCCGGTGTGGGATGACAGGCGTTGCCCATTTCCGATCTTCCTGTGTGATCAAACCTCGAATGCTGATCCCGGTTGTCAAGGTGAGGCTAACGGCGATCTTTGCAGTTTCGGTTATCCAAAGTACTCGGAAGGGGCGTTTCTCAACGGCGGATTCGGCTGCTTACCAGCCGAGGCGTCAGGAGGACAAGGGTTCTTGAGCACCCCAATTGAAGCCGGAAAGAGGGCATCACTGGCGGGCGTAAGGGGGGCATGCCCGGTACCGCCGAACGCGATGGGGCAAATCATGTTGGATGACGCTCAGGATGCAGACACATTCTTGATGGAAAACCGCGGGGCATTCAATACGCGCTTCTACTCGCGCGACCAGTGGCCGGGTATTCCTGCCGGACAGTACCCTACAGACTTCCTGGCTCCCGGCCAAGACGGGGTCATGAGTGGTTTAGGGGAGGGCTCGATCTGCGGGCCTCTTGCGACCTTGGATCTCCCAAACAGCGATCGTGCTCTGATCGACTCTTATGTTGAGACGATGGTGACTACGACCTCGCCCACCGGTACACAACCCTTGCGCCGCATCGTTAACGTGCCCGTCATTGGTTGTGACAGCGCGACCGAAGACGGGCCCTATCCGGTCAGAGGTTATGCTTGCGTGTTGCTGACTCGCGGTATGCGAAGCGACGTCATCCCGGATACCTCGCAGCATATCGCTGGCGAGATCATCGACGCTGGCCTCGTCCAGGGTCTGTGTGGGGCCAGTACCGTGATCGGGCGGAGCGATTCGCGACCGCCGGTATCCGGTCAATTGCCCCCATTGTGGCGCATCGTGCTGTACAAGACCCCCGGCGCTGGCGACTCCTGATGCACGCACGCGTTCCACTGTCGCCGCGAGTGAACGCCGGCTCTCGCTGCAGATTCGCGCAGCAATCGGGTTCCGCCTTCATCGAGTTGTCTTTCGTCGTATTGACGCTATTCGTGTTGCTCGTCGGAACGGTCGAGTTGACCTTGCTGCTGCTGGATTACAACCGATTAACGAAGAACGTGCGCGACGCCGCTCAATTCCTGAGCAGCCAGGCAATCGACCCAGCCACCGCCGCCTGGCTGCCGACCTCCACCGCACTGGGCGTGGCCTACGGAGGCGGGTTACTGGAACAGGTCGTCGCTAATCTGGTCCATTGCGGCCGCGAAGCGCCATGCGCGAACCCGCCGGATGCGCAGTCACAGGTCACCGCCGAATTCTGTCGCGATCACGACGGTCTGAGCTACGCCATCGTGCAAGCTGAGTATCTCCACCCGTTCACTTTGTGGCCGGAGCGGTTAAGTACGGTTTTCGGAGAGTCGATCACGCTGCGGGCCACTGCTTTAGCGCGGATCACCTCCCTGGCAGGGGACAACCGCGCGGGCACGGCATGCCAGCGGTGACGAACGATAGGGGCATGCCCCGCTTGGCCCGCGGGTGGGGGCCAAATCGCCAGCGCGGGGCGCAAGCTGTCGATTTCGCGCTGACGTTTTTTACGTTCATCGTGATTCTTGTCGGCCTCGTCGAGTTGATCCGGGCGCTGTGGATGTGGAACCTGCTCGGCGAGGCGACGCGTCGGGCGGCCCGCGTGGCCGCCGTGTGCGACATCAATTCCCCGGCAATCTATCGTGCGGCCACCGACCTGCCCGGGCTCGGTCTACAGGCGCAGAACATTGCCCTGACGTATCGGTATTGCGTCGCCTCGGCCCCAATGAGCACGACGTGCGCCGGCTTTAACGAAGTCGCTTTCAACTCAGGTCAGCCACCGGCTGCCGACCAGCAGGCCGCCATCCACGGGTCACCTCAGATCTTCGTCCGGGTCGGCATCCAAGACTATGCACCCTCGTTCATGCTGCTGTTCCCCTGGGAAAATCGGGACGAGGGCGGGCGGGGCCTGTTGCGGCCCACCGAGACATTCCTGCGGCGCTTCGAGACGACCTTGCCCGCCGAAAGCCTCGGCTGGAATCCGGAGGGCGGTGCCGATGGGCGCGGTGCGTTCGCCTCGTGCCCCTGAGGTCGCAGCGGCCAGGCCACGCGGTCCGAACGGGCGTGGTGCGTAGCCTCGCGACCGGTCGTATGCTGCGGCAGGAAAGCCGGGGAACGTTGTCCTTACACGGTTCGCGATTGACTATAAGCGTTTCCCTACGTATCTTTGAAAGTCTAATTTTTTCGCCCATTTGTCAGCGCCGCCGCGGTTTCGACCGACAGTGGCCCCGCTCGTGATCCCCAATGAACGTCATTTTCCCGATTGGCCTCTTCCTGGTTGGCCTCTACGCCTATCTCGACAGCAACGACAACTTCCTGATCGCAGTTGTCGTGATGTTCGTGATCTGGCTCGCTGCCTTCATTTTCGACCACTTTCGCCGGTTCTTCCCGAAGAGCGAATAGCCATGGCCGATCGGTTTGGCTCGATTCCGTCAAGCGCTGCCAAATCAGGGCAATAACGCGATGGGACCGGGCGGCGTCGACGACATCTGGGCATGGCGGGTGCGGCTGTTTGCGGCCATCAGCGGCTTCGTCGGCGTGGCGATGGGAGCCTTCGGCGCCCACGGACTGCGTGGCCAGCGGGCGCCTGAGCTGCTGGCGGCGTTTCAGACCGGGGTCCAGTATCTGTTCTGGCACGCGCTGGCCTTGCTGCTGATCGCGGCACTTTGGTGCCGATCCCCCGATTCGAGCCTGCTGCGCTGGAGCGCGGCGGCCATGGCCGCCGGCATCGCGCTGTTCTCGGGCAGCCTCTTCGTGATGGTGTTGACCGAGCAACGTTGGTTGGGCATGGTCACGCCGTTCGGCGGCGTCAGTTTCATGCTGGGCTGGCTGCTGCTGGCCCGTCACTGCCTGCGCCAGTCGCGCACTGCCCCCTAGAACGCGCCGTTCACCGTTTCCCTTCGGCATACAGCCGCTGCACGACCTCCAGGAACCAGGATGGTCGCTGCAGGATCACATAAAGTCCGATGAAGCCGACGATGGGGAACGGCAGAATGTCGAGCACCATCAAAAGCAGCAGGACGACAAGGCACTTCAGTCGGGTGCTCATGGGATATACCTGTCCTGACACGCGGAAGCCGGCACGGTACGACGCCAATCGGCCCAACGGGTGCGCGGCCGGTTAGGCCGCGGCACGAGGTCCGGCGCCGGGCCGTATAATAGCTGCAATTCACTCCGAGGTTGTACCCGTGCGCGAAGCGACGCCCCAAACGATCTACCTGAAGGACTACACGCCACCCGATTACCTGATCGATACGGTGGATCTCGCATTCGATCTCGACGAGGCGGACACGCGGGTGACGGCCAGGCTGGCGGTGCGGCGGAATCCTGCTGGTGCCGGCGGTCGTCCGGCGCTCGAATTGGCGGGCGAGCAACTCGTGCTGGAATCGGTGCAAATCGATGGCCGCCTGTTGGCCCCGGACGAGTTCGCGGTGGGAGAAGAGAGCCTCGTCCTGTCCCGCGTGCCGGATGCGCCCTTCGAACTCGAAGTCGTCACCCGCATTAATCCCGGCGCCAACACCGCACTGGAGGGCCTGTATGCGTCGAACGGGATGCTCTGTACCCAATGCGAAGCGCAGGGTTTCCGCCGCATTACGTATTTTCTCGACCGCCCGGACGTGATGGCTCGCTACACCGCGACGCTGACCGGTGACCGCGACCGCTATCCGGTATTGCTGTGCAACGGCAACCGCGTGGAGGGCGGCGAGCTGCCCGACGGCCGTCACTGGGTCCGCTGGGAAGACCCGTTCAAGAAGCCGTCTTATCTGTTCGCGCTGGTCGCCGGAAGGCTGGACTGCCTGGAGGACCGGTTCACGACGATGTCGGGACGGGACATCACCCTGCAGATCTTTGTCGAGGCGCACGACCGCGACAAGTGCTCGCATGCGATGGAGTCGCTGCAGCGGGCGATGCGCTGGGACGAGGAGCGCTTCGGCCGCGAGTACGACCTCGATTTGTACATGATCGTCGCGGTTGGCCACTTCAACATGGGGGCCATGGAAAACAAGGGCCTCAACGTCTTCAATACAAAGTACGTGCTGGCCCGGCCTGACACCGCTACCGATGCGGACTACGAGCACATTCAGGGCGTGATCGCGCACGAATACTTCCACAACTGGACCGGTAACCGCATCACGTGCCGCGACTGGTTTCAGCTGAGCCTCAAGGAAGGCCTGACGGTGTTTCGCGACCAGGAATTCACGGCCGACCACACCTCGCGCGGGGTGAAGCGGATCGACGATGTGAATCAGCTGCGCATCCGTCAGTTCGCGGAGGATGCGGGACCGCTGTCCCATCCGGTCCGGCCCGAGTCCTATATCGAGATCAACAATTTCTACACCCTGACGGTCTATGAGAAAGGGGCTGAGGTCGTGCGGATGATCCAGACCTTGCTGGGGTCTGAGGGCTTCCGCAAGGGCTGTGACCTGTACTTCGCGCGGCATGACGGTCAGGCGGTCACCTGCGAGGACTTCGTGCGCTGCATGGAGGACGCCACCGGTGTGGACCTGACGCAATTCCGGCGCTGGTACGGCCAGGCCGGTACGCCGGAGTTGCATCTGGACGCTCAATACGATGCCAAGGCCCAGGCGCTGGAACTGACGGTACGCCAGAGCTGCCCGGCGACGCCGGGTCAGCCGGTCAAGCAGCCCTTCCACATTCCGCTGGCGCTGGGCCTCGTCGGACCGGACGGGACCGATCTCCCGGTCATCCTCGAGGGCGAGGGGGCCGACGGGGCAGCGACGAACCGGGTCCTGTCGGTCACCGAGCCGGTGCAGCGCTTTCGCTTCGTCGGTCTGCCGGCAGCGCCGGTGTTGTCGCCGTTGCGCGGATTCTCCGCGCCGGTGCGACTGCACATGCCGCGCGGCGAGCAAGACCTGGCCTTTCTGCTGGCATATGACAGCGACATGTTCAATCGTTGGGATGCGGCCCAGGAACTGGCGGCACGAGCCATCATCGCGCGGATTCAGGACGGGGCGGACAGCGCGCGAACGCAGGCGCTCGACGACTGTCTCCTCGATGCGATGGGCCGGGTCGCCGCAGGAGAACTGGACGACCGGTCATACTGGGCCTTGCTGCTGACGCTGCCGTCGGAAGACTATGTGAGTTCGCTGCTCGAACGCGTGGATCCGGACGCGGTGCATGCCGCCCGGCAGGGTTTGCGACGCCGGCTGGCCGACGATCTGGGCGCACGTTTCGAGCGCCTGTACACGGCGCATCACCGCATCGAGTCCGGACCCGCCGATGCCAGCTCCATCGGCCGGCGGCGCCTGAAGAATGTCTGCCTCGGGTATTTGATGGCGCGCGAGACCGACGCTGCCTATCGACTGTGTTCTGCCCAGTTCGATGACGCAACGAATATGACCGATCAGATTGCCGCGCTGACGCTGGCCGTCAACAGCCATCACCCCGAGCGGAGTCGGCTGCTGGAGCGCTTCTACGAACAGTGGCGGGAAGAGGCGCTGGTGATCGACAAGTGGTTCGCGCTCCAGGCGTCCTGCTCGCTGCCGGATACGCTGACGGCGGTCGTGGGTTTGTTGCAGCATCCGGATTTCGATCTGAAGGTGCCGAATCGTGTGCGATCGCTGATCGGCATGTTTTCCCAGGCTAACCCGGTGAATTTCCATGCCCGGGATGGCCGCGGCTACGAATTCCTGGCCGATCACGTGATCGCACTGAATGCCTTGAACCCGCAGATCGCCGCGCGACTGGCCGGCGCGCTGACGCAGTGGCGGCGGTACGACGAGCAACGCGCCGCGCTACTGCGGGCGCAATTGCAACGGATTGCCGGGACCCCGGGTATCTCGAAGGATGTCTACGAGGTGGCCTCCAAGGGGCTGGCATAGCGGCGGTTTCGGGGCGGCGCGGCTTCGCGCGGGAGTATCTGCGATGCGGGCGATGGTGCTGGATCGGGTCGGGGCGATGACCCCCGAAGGTCGGCCCCTGGCCCTGCGCGAGGTGCCGGAGCCTCAAATCGGGCCTGCTGACGTGCTGGTGCGGGTGTCGGCCTGCGGCGTGTGCCACACCGAACTCGATGAGATCGAAGGGCGTCTGACACCGCCATCGTTGCCGGTCATTCCGGGGCATCAGGCGGTCGGCGTGGTGGCTGCCCACGGCATCGGAGTCCGCGATCTGGCGGTCGGTGACCGCGTCGGAATCGCGTGGATCTACTCGGCCTGCGGCCACTGCGCGCATTGTCTCGCCGGCGCCGAGAATCTTTGCCCCGAGTTTCGGGCGACCGGCCGCGACGCGAATGGCGGCTATGCCGAGTTCATCGCGGTCCCGGCGGCGTTCGCGCATCGCATACCACCGATCTTTTCGGATGAGGAAGCCGCGCCGCTACTGTGTGCCGGTGCGATCGGATACCGTTCCCTGGCCCTGACCGGCCTGCGTGATGGAGGTCGCCTCGGGCTCACGGGCTTTGGCGCGTCGGCGCATCTGGTACTGATGATGGTCCGGCATCGCTTTCCCAACGCCGAGTCGTACGTGTTCGCCCGCAAGCCGGAGGAGCGTGCCTTTGCGCTCGAACTGGGCGCGGTCTGGGCCGGCGATACCCTGGACCGTCCGCCGGTGCGGCTGGATGCGATCATCGACACGACGCCGGCCTGGTTACCGGTCGTGCAGGCCCTGCAAAACCTCGAGCCGGGCGGGCGCCTCGTGATCAACGCGATCCGCAAGGAAGAGGCGGACAAGGCCGAGTTGACCCGGCTCGATTACCCGCGGGACCTGTGGCTGGAAAGGGAAATCAAGAGCGTCGCCAATGTTACGCGCGCCGATGTGCGCGAGTTCCTGGACCTGGCAGCAACGATTCCGATGCGTCCGGAGGTGGAGATTTACGATTTCGTCGATGCGAACCGGGCGCTGATCGACCTGAAGCTGAAGCGTGTGCGCGGCGCCAAGGTCCTGCGGATCGCCTGAACGCCATGCCGGCGCCCAGCACGACGATTACTCACCGAGCGCGCGTCGGAAGCAGTAATCGAACAGCAGTTGCCACTCCCGGAGCTGGATTTTCCGACACAGCATCTCCGTTTGGGCGCGGCCGAGCCGGCTCGCTTCGCACAGGTCGATGAAGGCGCCGGGGTCCCATTGTTTCTGTTCGATGAGGAACCGCGCCTCGGGCTGCTCCCCCTCGGCCAGTGCCTGGTCACGTGCCATCTGCCGGAGCTTGGGGAAGATCGGATGTTTGCCCACACGGTCGAACCAGTACCGGCTGTTCCAACTATCGGGTTCGCGGCGGTGCAGGATGCCGTGCCAGTAACTGCCGCTCGGGGTCGCGATGTCCTGGCTGATCCGGTGGCTTTCGTCGAGGAAGTCGTGATAAAGCCAGATGCCGGCAAGACAGCATTGCGCCATCGCGCGGTCGACGATGGGTTTCGGTCCGAAAGCCGTCGCGAGGTCCAGTTGCTCGAGCAATGGACGTGCCTCGGCGTTCGGCCGGCCGGGTCCGAGCGCCATCAGGCGCTCCTCGCCGAACAAGGCCGCGATACGCGCGTCTTCAGACGGGATTTCGAACATTTCTCGGCCCCTTGCTGTCGTAGCGTAGTGTGAAGTTAAACCGCCGTCGGGCACGCTGGCAAGCGGCTTGCTCCGGGCTTCGGAAACGAATCGGTGAGCCAAAACGTTAACTGGTCCCGCCACCCGGCAAGCTGGGTGCTGGCCGCCGCGCTCGTGGTGGCCGGCTGGGTGTTGTTCTCCCATCAGCGGCCTGAGCCGCCGGCAGCCAGGGATGATCTGTCCGCCGTGTTGAGGGCGTGGGACCGGGAGACCACCGCTGGCGACTTCCCGAGGCCGGCTTCCGAGCGCGGCCAATTGCGTTTTCCGCGTGAACACGGCGTCCATGCCGACGTTCCGTTCGAAGTCTGGGACACCGTCATGCGGCTGACGTCGGAGCAGGGCACGCGCTGGCTCCGAGTGCGCTTCCTGCGTCTGGCCGCCGCGGCGCGCGCTCCGGACCGAGGCTCGGCCTGGGCAGCCAGCGAATTCCTGCGGGCCGAGTTGACACTGGTGGCTGGCGCACCTGCCGGATCGGCGCATGTGGTCCGGAACAGCCGGGTCGCTCTGGGCATCGCGGGGCGGGCCAGTGACCCGCCGAAACTCTGGATCAACGGCGACAGCCTGGCGTGGGTTCGTACCGAGGCCAGCGGCGACCAGTGGGAACTGGTGCTGCATGAGAGCGAACTGCAGGCGAGACTGCAGCTGACCCTGGCAACGCCACGGGTGACGTCGGGGGATACGGATTTGCCTGGAGGGCCCTGGGCGGGCTACCTGCATCCGCATCTGGCAGTGTCCGGCGAACTCAAGACGGCCGACGGCGCACGGCCGGTGCTTGGTACCGGCTGGTTTACCCACAACTGGGGCCCTGTGCCGCCGGTCGGTGGGCAGGTGACCTTCGACCGCTGGCTGTTGCAATTCGACCAAGGGGATGCCCTGGTCCTGGTGCAGACACGGCGGCGCGATGGCAGCGCCCCCCCATCGTCACGCGCCGTCTGGATCGCGGCCAACGGCCAGATCCGAGCACTGGATCGCCCTGTGGCGCAGGTCAAGACGGGCTCGCGTCGTCCCGACGCCTGGAGCTTGATAACGCCGGATGGCCGGACCCGTTTGAAAGTGGAAGCGACAACGGAGTCAACCGACGACACGGCCACCGACCAGGGCATGGCGGTCTCCGTGCGTGTGGAAGGTCAGCATGACGGGCGGCCGGTAACCGGATGGGGCGTCATTGACGTCGGTTCACCGTGAGCCGCCATTCCATGGCCGGGGCTCAATTCTGACGGAGGACATCGTGACAGCAACTGGGCGAGCAACCTTGATCATGGCGGTGGTTCTGCTGCTGTCGGCTTGCGCCCCGGAAGAACCCGTGGTGCGCACGTCGCCTACCGGAACGGTGCCCGCGACACTGCAGCGGGCCGGCAATCCGGACCAGGGTTACCGCGCATTGGTCAACGAAGCCTATATCAGCTGCGGCATGCCGACCGCGGCCTGGCGCAAGACGCTCGGACCCGCCCCTCCGGAACAACGGCTGCCGGGGCGCGCTCCCGGCAACGAGGAACTGCCGTACTCTCTGACGCGCCATCGCACACCGGCGGGCGCGGATCTGGTCGTCAGCAACTGCCTGGCCTGCCATGCGTCGTTCTTCAATGGCCAACTCGTGATCGGACTGGGCAACGAGAACCTCGATTTCACCGAGGACGTCAGTGCACGCGCGGAGGCGGCCGGAGCTTATGTCGAGGCGGAAGCTGACGCCGCCGAATGGAAACGCTGGGTCGCTGTCCTGCGTGCGACGGCGCCCTATACGACGACCGATACCGTCGGTGTCAATCCGGCCATCTCGGCGACTCTGGCTTTACTGGCGCATCGGGACCCAAAGACGCTCGCGTGGTCCGACACGCCGCTGATGGCTCCGCCGCCGCCGACCCCGGCCGCCACCAGCGTGCCGCCCTGGTGGCGCATGGGCAAGAAGCACGCGATGTTCTATAACACCGAGGGGCGCGGCGATCAGGCGCGCATCATGATGCTGGGCGCGCTGCTGTGCGCGGACGAGGTCGCGACCGTCAAGGCCATAGACGCCTACGCACCCGACATCCGGGCCTATGTGACCAGTCTGAAGCCACCCCGATGGCCCTTCGGCGTCGAGGTAAAACTCGTCGAGCGCGGCCGCACCGTGTTCGAGCGGACCTGCGCCGCTTGCCATGGGACCTATGGCGAGTCACCGACGTATCCGAATCTCGTCGTGGATCTGGCGACTATCGGTACTGATCCCGCGATGGCACGCTTCGCCGCGGGCGGCGAGGGCGATCGGTTCAGCCGCTGGTTCAACGGTTCCTACTACGGAGAAATGGCGGAATCGGCGCCCGCGATGGGTTACATTGCCCCACCGCTGGACGGGGTCTGGGCGACCGCACCGTATCTCCACAACGGTTCGGTGCCGACGCTGGAGCTGCTGCTCGATAGCCCGCGCCGCCCCGCCTACTGGACGCGGTCGTTCGATTCGAACGATTACGACCCAACGACCCTGGGCTGGCGCTTCCGCGAATTGCCGCACGGCAAGGCCGGGGTTGAAGATCGCGAAGAGCGCAAGCGAATCTACGACACGACGTTGCCGGGGTATTCGAATGCGGGACATACCTTCGGCGATGCGCTGACGGCCGACGAACGGCGCGCCGTGCTCGAATACCTCAAGACCTTATGACCCGGTCAGTACCCGCCGGGCGATGCCCGGGCGCGGACCCAGCCCCACAACCCAGAGACAGGCCCGATGAATGATCTGATCGCAGAGTGGATGCCCGGCTTGAATGCGATGGCCAACGTGCATCCGGTGCTGGTCCACCTACCGATTGCGCTGTTGTTCGGTTATGTCGTGGCGGCGGCGCTGGCGCTGGTGACCGGAAGGGAATCGCTGCGACATGCCGCGGCGTGGATGCTGTACTTCGGTACCCTCGGGGCTGCCGCTACGGTGGTGACGGGGTTGCTGGCAGCGGGTAGCGTCGAACACGACGAAACCGTGCACGAACTGATGGAGGCGCACGAGCGCTTCGGACTGGCCGTGTTGGGATTGGCGGCGCTGCTTTCCTTGTGGAACGTATGGGTGGGACAGCGCCCCGGGCGGTGGGGGCGTGTTCTCGAACTCGTTGGAGGGTTGGGACTGTTGGTGCTCGTCAGCCTTGGGGCCGATCTTGGCGGAATGATGGTCTACGGCCATGGGGTCGCCGTCGTGATCCGCTCGGTTCAGCCCGTCGAGGATTCAGCCGAGACCATGCTCCCGGATCTTCCGCCCGAGGATGTGCCGGCTCAGGCGTTGCCCCGGGATGCGGCCGCGGCGCCCCAGCCGGCGGCCGCCGGCCACGGCCATTCCCACTCACATACTCACGGGCACGGGCATACGCACCAACATAAACATTGAGAAGGGGGCCATTCTCAGGAGTGCAGCGACACGCTCAGGCCTCGAAGCTGTGCCCCGCGGTACGGGACGGCGCCGGGGTTTTACGACGCCAGCCACGCTCGCGGTAAATCAGGTAGAGAAACAGGCCCATCAACCCGGTCAGGGCCCAATACTTGATCCAGAAAAGCAGCTTAAGCTTGGCAAGGAAACCGGGATGACCCGCCAGGTAGGCGTTGAAACGGCTGAGGAAGTCTCTGAACATAGCCTATCTCTCCGCGGTTTCGACCATTCAGGTCGGGTTTGGCTCGATCATCAAGGCATCAGCGCGCGATGGACTGCCTCGCTGTCAAGGCTGCACGTTTATGTAGAACGCGGTGAACCCCGCGCAGCCTGCCGGGCTCTGGCCCTTGGCGGTGATGCGAACCTTGCCCGCCTGGCTGATCGGTGCCGGGGGTAGCACATTCACCTGCAGATCACCGCTACGTAGCGGTGTGATCTGGGTCGGCACAGCCGCTCCGTTGATTTCCACCACCAAGGTACTGGCGTCGGTATCGGAAGCGAGGAAGGCGAATTCCGACAGGGAGGGTACCGTCGAACCATCAACCGGCACCGGCTTCAGGAACTTCGGATCCTCACAGCCGCTGCTGCCGCCACCGCCTCCACCATAGGACCATGCGGCAGTCTGAAATCCTAATGCACCCAGCAGGGCGACGATCGACCGAAACCGGCGCGGAGTGAACATGACTGATCTCCTCTTGTTGGCTGACGGCGAGACGCGAACCGCGGGGCGGACAATGCGCAGGAGGGCGCACCTCCTCTTGCCATCCATTCCCGCAGCCTCTATTTTGAGAATACGGCGGGCGAAGGGTTCCCCAACCCGTCCGGCTTGCGAGCGCGGCGCGCTTCAGCGCAGCGCCGCGACGATTTCGCTGACGATGGCCGGGCCACGGTAGATTAGCGCGCTGTAGACCTGGACCAGGCTCGCGCCGGCTTCCATCTTGGCGCGCGCGTCTTCGCCCGAGAACACCCCACCGCAGGCGATGATCGGGAGGCTTCCGCCGAGCAGATCGGCCAGTTGCGCGACGATTGCGGTCGATCGCTCCCGTAGCGGCCGGCCACTGAGCCCGCCGGTTTCTTCCCCGTGGCGTAGACCTTCGACGCCGCTACGCGATGACGTCGTGTTGCCGGCGATGATCGCATCGAGTCCGTGCTTGCGGACCGCGCCGGCCAATTCACGCAGTTCGGGCACCTCGAGATCCGGGGCGATCTTCACGGCGATCGGGATGGTCCGGCCATGCGCTTGTGCCAGGACTTCTCTTTCCGCTTGCAAGCCGGCCAGGAGTCGGTCGAGATGCGCGCCGCGTTGCAGATCGCGCAGGCCGGGTGTGTTCGGGGACGAGATATTGATCGCGATGTAACCCGCCACCGGATACACCTCGCGGAGGCACGTCAGGTAGTCACCGAGCGCCTCGTCGACTGGCGTCGACAGGTTCTTGCCGATGTTGATCCCGAGCACGCCCCGGTACCGGGTTTTCCGCACTCGTCCGACGAGGTGCTCAACGCCCTGGTTGTTGAAACCCATCCGGTTGATCAGCGCCTCGGCTGGCGGGAGCCGGAACAGGCGCGGTTGTGGGTTGCCGGGTTGTGGGCGCGGGGTGACAGTCCCGAGTTCAATGAAGCCAAAGCCCAGCGCACCGAGGCCGTCGATGCAGTCGCCATCCTTGTCCATCCCGGCGGCCATGCCGACCGGATTGTCGAAGCGCAGCCCCATGACGTCGCGCGGTAGCGAGGGTAAGCGCTGTCTCACGGGATTTAGCGGTCCGAGCGCGGCGAGTGCCTGCAGGCTGGCCAGGCTCCAGTGATGGGCGGTCTCGGGAGCGAGCTGGAACAACAGCGGCCGGGAGAGTCGATAGGCAGCGGACAGGAGCTTCGGGTGCATGGGTCTCAGATCTCGAGAGGGGCGACGGACGATGCCGGGGGGTTGACGGGAATGCCGCGGGCCAGCCGGGAGGGGACGTCGACGGTGCCGCGCACGGCCATCCCGATGTCTTGCAGCAGGCCAGGGTCGATGCGCTGTGTACGTTGATGTCCGCAACACAGCGCGCCGCGAAAGCCCAGATAGTCGGGTTGCAGGGGTAACAGCGCCGGGATGTCCTCGGTGCGTAGCGAACCGGCCAGCCCACACAGCAGGCCTTGGCTTCGCACTTCCGTGACGAAGCGCGACAGCGACTGGAGCGAGCAGATCTCGGTCAGGGAACCGCGCGTCTTGTCGGCCGTGTCCAGCATGCAGCCGGCGAAGCCGGCGCTAGCCAGCATTCGGGGAAGCTCCGCACTGGGGGCATGGTCGCCGAACAGTACCGCGACCAGCTGGGTGCCGGATCGGGCCAGGGGCTCCAGCGCCGAGAGCGTGCCCGCGAGGTCGCCGCCGGGGAAGAAGCCGAGCTTGACGTAGTCGACGCCGGTCGCTGCCATGGTGCGTGTCGCCGATAGGATGCGCGCAGCCTCGAGCGGCAGGTCGCCGATGGTGGCGCTGATGCACTGGGAGTCTCCCAGGCGGCGGACGATCTCCGTCACGTCAGCGACGTCCAGTGCTCCAAGGGCGCCGTGCTGGGGCGCCTTCAGATCCAGGATATCGACCGCAGCGGCCGCGGCGATCCGAGCTTCTTCGAGGTTCCGGACGCTGGCGAGAAAACCGGTCATGCCGACACCGCCTCGCCTTCCGCCTGCCGCCGGTGCTCGGCGATCCGGTCCGCCAGCCAGCCCCAGGCTTCACGTTCGCGCGGGCCTGCCGTCTTGTCCATGCCGATCTGCAGGTAGGCCATCTCGGACTCGATCTTGTGCGGCGGTAGCCGATCGAGCCGGCTGACCAGGATGGCGGCCTCAAGTACCGCGAACTGGGCGCGGTTGAAACCCCGAAATGCCTGGTGATGAGCTTCATGCACGCCACGGCACAACAGCGTGGGACGTGTGTCGTCGTCTCCGATTTCAATGACCTCGACCTCGACGTGAGCGAGCGTGTCGCGCAGGCGACTGCCGGCGATCCGAGCGGCCGGGGCCAGCGGCCAGTCCCGCCGTCCGGTCAGACAGCCGGCGAAGATACGCACGTCATCGGTCATGTTGATGACTGCGCAGCCGGACGCAAGCAGGTTTTCGAGGGTTGTCGACGGGCGGAAGGGCATGATCAGGTAGCCCGCGTCCACGACATGGATACCCATCGGGGCGATGTGGCACGCGCCGCCGGGTGCCTGACTCGTGACGATGGTTTCGAGGATCATTCGTCGTCCTTTGCTTTGCGTTGCAGGGTAGTGCCGGCCTGCTTGTAGGCATGCAGATCCACGCCGGCCGAGGTGTCGTCGTTGGTAGCGCAGCCCCAGCGCAGCGGCTCGTCCTGCGTGTATCGCTTGCCGAGCAGCCAGGCGATCTGGGCGCGGGCCAGTTCGACGCCGAGGTAAAAGGCATGCCCACCATCCTGTTCGACCCCGAGTTCGGGAAACAGCGCGAACGGGTCGGTGGCAGTGTGCAGGCCGTTGCGGTTGAAGATGTGCATGCCTTCGCTGCTGACCTGGATACGGTAGCTGGGATCGTGAATCGCTTGCGCCAGGGCGCGGATCTCGTCCGCGGAGTAGGGAAAGGGCGAGCGTTCGTGCAAGGCCATCAGACCGTCGTCAATCAGTTTCGGCAGTGTGCCGAGGCCGGCGGCCGCATGCATGATGCGCCGCGCGAGGTCGGCTTCGGCGACTGCGCGTCGAGCATGCTTGCTGACCTCGGTCGCGAGGATCTGGTTGATCCCGAGCTCGGAGCAAACGCCCAACAGGATAGCATTGATGCCCGCGGTATCGGCGTGCGTCAGCTCGGTCAGATTGCCGACCCCCATCATGATCTCGGCGCCCGGGTGCCGCGCGCGCGTGTCCCTGTAGCGCACCAGCGAGTCGGTGAAACCGAAATGGATGGGGTCGAGGATCGGGTCGAGAATGAACGGCCGGCCGCGGCCTTCGAGTGCGGCTGCGGCCCGCGACAGCGAGTCGAGATCGCCGTGGGTCTCCGGTATCAGGATGGGCGTCGCGGCAACCTCATCGGCGATCCACAGCGAGCTTTCGTGCAGGCTCAGCAGATAATCGGCCCCGGCGCGACCGCCACGCAGCAGATCGTCGTCTTCCAGCGAGTCGACACTCACCTGGAACCCCTCGGCTTTCAGTGCCCGGACCGACTCCTCGAGATGGGGGAAAGGGGTTTCGGGCAGGCAACCGAGGTCGATGACGTCGGCGCCGTCGGCGCGATAGGCTGTGGCACGGCGGCCAATATCCTCGACCGAGAGCCGGGGAGCGTCGGTGATTTCGGCGAAGATCCGCAGGCTGTAATGGCTCAGGTCCGGCTGGCGGGCCTTCCGGCCGAAGAATTCCGGCAGATCGCGCAATTCCTCGGGACCGCGCTCGAAGCGGATGCCGAGATCAGCGGACAGCTGGTCGAGGTCGCCCCGACAGCGGCCGGGCACGATCACGCGGTCGGCGCCGAAGGTGTCCTTCAGCCGTCGCCGGATCATGTCGGCCGTCATCAACGCGGCGACGCTGACGCCCAGTTGGTGCACCGTGTAGGTGAACTCCGGCTGGATCTCGGCCAGCACCTGACGCAGCTGAGGTTCGGCCAGCTTCCCGGTCAAAAAAAGGACATGGCCGGTCATCGCCGCGAGCAGGATCTTGCTTGCGGTTTGAGGCCCGTGTCCTTGCAGGGAGCGGGCAGGCCCGTAGTTCCGGGGTGGTTCATGAAACCGTGATATCCGGCGATTGCCGTCCGGTCTGATGCAGGGCCGATCGGGACGGGCAGCGGCAGGGATACGGCTCGCAGCGCCCGCCGGCGGGGCATTCGGGGCATAGCGCAGGACCGCGTTTGATGACGATGGTATCAAAACAGGCCGGGCGCTGCCCAACGCCGCCTTCCTGTAGTTGCTGCAGGCGGGTACGCGGTGCCGGCCGATTGCTGTGTCGTCCTTTTACCGGGGCGGACGTCTACGCAGGGATTTGCTCCCGTTCGATAAAGCGCCCCCGACCAAAGCTCTCCTGACCGGATCCTGCCCGCACTGTCTGCAGTGGGGCATCAAGCGGCTGGGGCCGGCCTCACAAGCGTTGGGCCGAACCCGGAAAGCCCGCTCGGTGCCGAGCAGAGGAGGCAAGGCGACCCAGGGTGGAGAGCCCGACCCAATTTGAGGGTTTGCGGTAGGGAGGCGTCTCGACGACCGTCGGAGGCGCGGGTTCCGGCGTGAACGGCGCGGTCTCCTCGCGGACCTCCAGACCTATCGAGCGCAACAGCTCGTTCATCAAATGATCGTGGGGATAACGTATTTCGCCGGTGCCGATCTGCAGTGGCACACGGCGGCTGCCCAGTTGGTGACCGATCCGTGCCAGCAGACCCTCATCGTCGATCCGGACTATCGAAACGGCTTCGCGGGCCGCGCGCACCCGGACCACAAGACCCTCGTCGCCCAGCAGGCAGTCGCCGTTGCGCAGCACCGAACCCCGAGCCAGCACCACACCGACTTCACGACCGCTGTCGAGCTGCGCCAGGAAGCGGCTGCGCTGACGCTCGTCGAAAGGGAGAGTGAGCGTGTCGCTCGCCTGGGCTCCGTAGCCGGCAAAACGGGTCAGCTTCAGCATCTTCGGTAGTCACCCGGGTAAGTCAGGTTCAGCGCGCGTCCTTGTCCGGCGGCGGTCCCGGCACTTTTCATCGGCCCGCGCTTGGCGGGGCCAGCCGGGCGCCGTCAAACGGACAGAAACCGTTGCACGATGTCATCGTTCAGGTCGCCCATCGGTCCGGACGCAACGTTCCGACCCTTCTCCATGATGACGAAATGGTCGGCAACGCGGCGGGCGAACGGCAGTTTCTGTTCCACCAGCAACACCGTCACCCCCATTTCCCGGTTGAGCCGGACGATCACGTCCCCGATCTCATGCACGATGTTGGGCTGGATGCCTTCGGTCGGCTCGTCGAGGATCAGCAGCTTCGGATCGATCACCAGCGCGCGCCCGATCGCGAGCTGTTGTTGCTGTCCACCCGACAAGTCCCCCCCGCGCCGGTGCAGCATGCTCTTCAATACCGGAAAGATCTCGAACACCTGGTCGGGTATCGTCTTCCGGCGGTCCGCTCGGGCCGCCAGGCCGATTCGCAGGTTTTCCTCTACCGTCATCAGCGGAAAGATGTCCCGTCCCTGCGGGACATAGCCGATACCCAGGCTGGCTCGCGCTTCGGCCCTGACCTTGGTCAGGCTCTGCTCGAGTAAATCCATCGTTCCGGATTTTGTCGGCAAGAGCCCCATGATGCATTTCAGCAGTGTGGTCTTGCCGACGCCATTCCGGCCCATAAGGCAGGTGCATGCCCCCCCCAACACGGTCAGGTCGAGATCCCACAGAATGTGGCTCTCGCCGTAAAACTGGTTCAATCCCGTGACTTTTAGCATCAGGCCCCCAAATAGACTTCGATGACCCGTTGATCCTGCTGAACTTCATCCATCGACCCTTCGGTCAGCACGGAGCCTTCGTGCAGCACGGTGACCTTGCGAGCAATGGAACGGACGAATTCCATGTCGTGTTCGACGACCACCACGGAATGCTTGCCCGCCAGTGACAGCAGCAACTCGGCAGTGCGCTCGGTTTCCTGGTGCGTCATGCCGGCAACCGGTTCATCCACCAGCAGCAGTTTCGGTCTCTGCATCAGCAGCATGCCGATTTCCAGCCACTGTTTCTGACCATGGGACAAGGATCCGGCTCGCTGCCGGCGCTGTTCCGGGAGACCAATCGTCTGCAGCACGTCTTCAATGTCGTCGCGTTGCGCCCCGTTCAGCTTGGCGAACAGCGTGGGCCAGGTGCGTTTATCCGTACGCATCGCCAGCTCCAGGTTCTCGAAGACACTGAGTTCCTCGAACACGCTGGGCTTCTGGAATTTTCGCCCGATGCCGGCCTGGGCGATCGCGGGTTCGTCGAGTTCGAGCAGATCGATGATCTGCCCAAAGAAGGCGGTGCCGCGGTCGGGCCGTGTCTTGCCGGTGATCACGTCCATCATCGTCGTCTTCCCGGCCCCGTTGGGCCCGATGATGCACCGCAACTCACCGTCGTCAATGTAGAGAGTGAGCTGGTTCAGTGCGCGGAACCCGTCGAAGGTGACGCTGATGTCTTCGAGGTAAAGAATTGGGCCGTGCGTGGTATCCAGGCGAGGATCCGCGACGCCATCGATGGCGGACGCCGGGCCGGCCGGGTTCGTCGTCAGTACGTGCGCGCCGGTCATGCTCTTTCTCCGCGCCGCTGGCTCAGCAGTCCGATCAGCCCGTTCGGCAGGAACAGGGTCACCAGCACGAACAGCGCACCCAGGGCAAACAGCCACACTTCCGGCAGAATTGCCGTGAACACGGTCTTGGAGTAATTGACCAGGATGGCGCCCAGCACCGCGCCGTAAAGCGTCGCCCGGCCGCCGACCGCTACCCAGATCACCAGTTCCAGCGAATTCAGCGGGGAAAACTCACCGGGATTGATGATGCCGACCTGCGGTACGTACAGGGCACCCGCGAGGCCGGCGAGCACGGCGGAGAACACGAAGATCCAGAGCTTGAACCACTCGACGCGGTAGCCGATGAAACGGGTGCGCGATTCGGCGTCGCGCACCGCCACGACGACCCGGCCCAGTTTCGAACTCACGACGAAGCGGCAGGCGATGTACGCGAGCCCCAGGCACAGGGCGGTCGTCACGAACAGGAACACTCGCGTGCCGTCAGCCTGCAGGCTGAAACCGAGTATGTCCTTGAAATCAGTTAATCCGTTGTTGCCGCCGAAGCCCATTTCGTTGCGGAAGAAGGCCAACATCAGGGCGTAGGTCAGGGCCTGGGTGATGATCGACAGGTAAACGCCGGTCACCCGCGAACGGAAAGCCAGCCAACCGAATACAAAGGCCAGCGAACCGGGTACGAGCAGCACCATCAGCGCGGCGAACCAGAACCGGTCGAAGCCCAGCCAGTACCACGGCAGCTCCGTCCAGTTCAGAAACACCATGAAATCCGGCAGCAGCGGATTGCCATAGACGCCGCGGTCGCCGATCTGTCGCATCATGTGCATGCCCATGGCATAACCGCCCAGTGCGAAAAAGGCGCCATGGCCCAGGCTGAGAATGCCGCCGAAGCCCCAGACCAGATCCACCGCCAGTGCCAGCAGCGCATAGCAGAGGTACTTGCCGATCAGGGTCAGCGTGTAAGCGGAAATATGCAGGGGCGATGTTTCCGGCAGCAGCAGATGGAGCGAGGGAAGAAACACACCGACCAGCACCAGTAGCGTCAGAAAGACCCGGCCACCGGCGTCGCGTGCGAGTAATTCGGAAATACCCATGTCTCAGCCCTCCGCCGCGCGCCCTTTCTGCGGGAACAGTCCCCGCGGGCGTTTCTGGATGAATACGATGATGAAGATCAGGATCAGGATCTTGGCGAGCACAGCCCCGGCAAAGGGTTCGAGGATCTTGTTGGCAACGCCCAGCGTCATACCGCCGACCAGCGTTCCCCACAGATTGCCGACGCCACCGAAGACGACCACCATGAAGGAATCGACGATGTAGGCCTGCCCGAGGTTGGGGCCGACGTTGGTCAGCTGGCTGAGCGCCACACCGGCGACGCCCGCAACCCCCGAGCCGAGTCCGAAGGTCATGGCATCGACGCGATCGGTACGGATTCCCATGGCCTTGGCCATCGACCGATTCTGGGCGACTGCTCGCACTTCCAGCCCCAGACGAGTCTTCTTCAGGATCGCCAGCAGCGCCCAGAACACCAGCAGGCCGAACACGATGATGTAGAAGCGGTTCAGCGTCAGCGACAGGGCCCCGTTGATTTCGACTGAGCCGCTCATCCACGAGGGCGTCGCCACACTGCGGTTCAGCGGCGAAAAGATAGACCGGACGACCTGCTGCAGAAACAGGCTGACCCCGAAGGTCGCCAGCAGCGTTTCGAGAGGCCGCCCGTACAGGAAGCGGATGATGCCGCGCTCGATACCGATGCCGACGAGGCCGGAGAGCACGAAGGCCGCCGGGATCGCCACGAACAGCGACCAATCGAGGTGCTCGGGCATCAACAACTGCACGACATAGGTGGTGTAGGCGCCCAGCATCATCAATTCGCCGTGGGCCATGTTGATGACCCCCATGACGCCAAACGTTATCGCCAGTCCGATGGCTGCCAGCAACAGCACGGCGCCCAGGCTGAGGCCGAAGAACAGCGTCTCGGCCAGATGATTAAGCTGGAGCTTGAGTTCCAGGTTACTGTTCACGGCGGCGGCAAGATTGCGGACATCGGCGTCCGGTTCGACGAAGCTGCCGTCCTCTCGTGTCTCCACCAGTTCGGCAAGCTTGTTGCGAACCTGCTGGTCGAGATTCCCTTCCAAGGCGCGGATGGCCTGCAGGCGCGTTGCCTTGTCCGCGCTGCCGATGTCGGCTAGCGCCAGTGCCGTGCCGATCGCGGTACGGACCGCCGCATCCTTCTCCAATGGATAGCGTGCGCGCAGCAGGCTAGTCGATTCGTCGTCCGCCTGTTCGGTGAGGGCCTGCACGGCTTGCAGGCGTTGCCCGGCATCCTCGGCGCCAAGTTCGCGTCGCGCGATCAGCCGCTTCACCGCGTTGCGGAGCGTGTTGTTGATGGCGATCTTCTTGATATCGAAGCGGCCAGCGCTGCCCCCGGATTGACCGGATTCGAGGTCGGTCAGATCGAAACCATCGCCAGTCGTGGTGCCGGAGACGATGCGTCCGCTGGCCTTGACGACATAGAGGCGGTTCTCCAGCAGTGCATTCAAAGCTGCCAGGACGCGCGGATCATCGACCGTGGCCAACCGCTCGATCGCTTCCGGCAAGTCCGCCGTGGGCGCGTCCTTCAGACGCGATAGGGCATTGACGAAGGCGGTCGATTCCGGCTCGGCCCTGACCAGCGCCGGAATCAGTAAGCAGCCGATGATGATCCAGATCCCCAGCCCCCAGGACCGCCGTCGAGGAGGTGGGGAAGTGCACCTGCCGCCAACACTGGCGGGAAACCGTGAAAAAGTCATGCGATACATCAAAATGTCGGCCTCCTTGGTCCCGATTCGAGGTTCCGATTTCATCGTGTGGCCGCTCGCCGCCACCCGGCTGGCCACGGAGGGCCCGTCCGGTGGCGGTGGGGCGAGCCGTCTCAGTATTTCTGACCGGAGCATTTCTTGGTCTTGGTGTTGTAGTTGCCGCAGTTGATCGGCGGCGTCCAGTCGGCCACGATGGCTTTGCTCTCCGGCAGGAAGTCGGACCAGGCATCGCCATCCACCAGGCCTTTGGTCTGCCAAACGGTCTGAAACTGGCCATCCTCCTGAATCTCCCCGATCAGCACCGGCTTCGAGAGGTGATGGGCCTTGTTCATCTTGGCGATGCCGCCGGTGAGGTTGGGGAACTCGGTGCCGATCATGGCCTTCTCGACTGCGTCGGTCGCCGTCGATCCGGCTTTTTCGACCGCCTTGACCCACATGTTGAAGCCGATGTAGTGCGCTTCCATCGGGTCGTTCGTCACCCGTTTGGTGCTCTTGATGAAGGTCTGCCACTTCTTGATGAAATCTACGTTCTCGGGCGTGTCGACGCTCATGAAGTAGTTCCACGCCGCGAGGTGTCCGACCAGCGGCTTGGTGTCGATGCCGGAAAGCTCTTCCTCGCCGACCGAGAAGGCGACCACCGGCAGCTTGTCGGCCGCGATGCCCTGATTGCCGAGTTCCTTGTAGAACGGAACGTTCGCATCGCCGTTGATGGTCGATACCACCGCCGTCTTCTTGCCGGTCGAGCCGAACTTCTTGATCTCCGCGACGATGCTCTGCCAGTCGGAATGACCAAACGGGGTGTAGTTGATCATGATGTCCTTGGGCTTCACTCCCTTGGACTTCAGATAGGCCTCCAGAATCTTGTTGGTCGTGCGCGGATAGACATAGTCGGTTCCTGCCAGGACCCAGCGTTGCACCTTCAGGTCGTTCATCAGATAGTCGACTGCCGGGATCGCCTGTTGATTCGGCGCCGCCCCGGTGTAGAAAACGTTCCTGGACGATTCTTCACCCTCGTACTGGACCGGATAGAACAGCAGGCCGTTCAGCTCTTCGATCACCGGCAACACGGACTTGCGCGACACGGAAGTCCAGCACCCGAAAATCGCGGCTACCTTCTCCTTGGACAGCAACTCCCGTGCCTTTTCCGCGAACAACGGCCAGTTCGATGCGGGATCGACAACCACCGCCTCGAGCTTCTTGCCCAGCAGTCCGCCCTTCTTGTTCTGCTCCTCTATCAGCATCAGCATCGTGTCTTTCAGCGTCGTCTCGCTGATCGCCATCGTGCCGGACAGTGAATGCAAAACGCCGACCTTGATGGTTTCTGCGGCCTGGGGCGTCGTCGCCGGCAATACGGTGGCCAGCGAAACAAGGGCGAAGCGGGACAGTGACCCGCGAATTGACGTGATTCTCGTCATGAATGAGATGCTCCTGGTTGCGATGATAGTGAAGTGGGCGGGACGGCAGACGGGTCAGATCTGCATCTGGAAACCCAGCGAAATGGCCGTGGCGTTGTTGCCGGTTGCGGTGGTCGTGTAATCCAGGCCTTTGGTCAGCAGGCTGCCGTATTGTCCCAGCAGGGAAATACGCAGGTTGTGGCCATCGATGACATAGTTCACGCCGCCTTCGAACATGTTGCGATCCGGGCTGTTGATCGGCGCGACCTCGACATACCGCACATACGGCTGGAACTGCCCGATCCAGACCTTGTTCGGGATCAGATACATCAGGCTGGTGTCGATCGAGTTACCTTCGAACATCGGGAAAGAGTTGGCGTAGCCATTGGCCTTGTCGGCCAGGCGCGCCGCCATGTCGTACCCGTGGATGCCGTAGTTCTTGTACTCCCCGTTGAAGGTGATGACACCCGAGTCGCCCTTGTCGAAAGGCATCTCGAACAGGAGATCCACCGAGGTGGCACGCAGGTTGCCCGGGTTGAGCCGGTTGCCGGCACCTTCCTCCTGGTATTGGTTGCTGGCCGCGAGTGTCAGGATGTCGCCGCCTTTGCCGTAATAGGTGCCCGAGGTGTAGTAAGCGGGATTCTTCTCGACGTCGAGGAAGTTGTAGGCGACACGCTGCGCGTACAGCAGATTGGCATCGTGGTTGGCGCCGCCATTCAAGCCATTGAAGAACCCGAAGGCATACTTGAGGCGCTTCTCGTAGAACTCGCCCCAGGCGGTTACGCCGTCATCACGGCCGAATGAACCGGCGGAGATACCGCCGCCCGCGAACACCGGGAAGAAATCGGCCGAGATGAAGGGCGTGCCGGTGATGAAGCCGTTCTGCGAGGAATCGCCTGCCGAAGCGAAGGGCATATAGGTCGGAGAAAAGAACGGTCCGTTCATCTCTCGCCGCTCGGCCGGAACCAGCATGCGGCCGACCCAGACATTGAACAGGGGATGCACATCGAATTTGGCGATGGCGTCTAGCACGCGGACTTCGCCCCCGTCGTTACAGGTCTGGCAATCGGTGTTGAACTCCAGTTTGAAGTATTCGTGCAACTGCGCATTCAAATAGATACGCATGTTGTCGATGTTGAAGTTGTTCGATGACTTGTTGTCGGTGAGCCCGGACCCGCCCGACAGCGAACTGAAACTGGTCCTTAGCCCCAAGCCGATACTGATCCACTTGGTGTCGTCAATCTTGAATGTGGCGCCGGCCTGTGAGGTCGGCGAGTGTCCCAGCGATGCCATGGCCAACGCTGCCGACAGCAGCGCCGTCGGCTTCATCCGCTCTCTGATTGATGCGCCGAAGTATCGGACTTTTGTCATTGCGATAACCCCTTGGTCGACAGATTGACAGTCAGTGCTGAACCCAGAACGGAACCCGCTTCGAGAGGCCGTCCGGCGTCGGAAGGCACCGGAAGGAATGTACCGATACGGGTTTAAGTCTTTGTTCGTACGGGGCTAATTAGAGTTTGGCAACGGGCGCCGCTCAATACGTCAAATGACGTATGGGAGACGATATCGGCATGGTGTCCAATACACGGCTACTTGCTGCGAGGCGGTGGCGCGAAGGCGCTCCTTCCCGGGATTGAGGTCGCGGGAAAGAACGCCACGGACTTGCGCGACCCCGATCCGGGAACGGCTCGAATCGTGCTGGCGCAGGTCATGGCTGTTGCGTGAACATCAAAGAAGAGAGTGCTTATGCGTGCAATTCCTCCGCTGCTTTCGGCGATCGTCCTGACGTCCTGTGCGACGGGGAACCGACCTGAGGGCATGATCCCGCTGCCCAACTCCGTCAGGAGTATTCGCCTGCAATTGACTTCCGAGCAGCTGGGGCCCGCGTCCGCACTGGGCCGGACCAGCGAACTTTCCGCGGCGATTGGCCGCAATCTGCGATCTCACGGCTACCCGGTTTACGACGATGACCCTGCCCGGGGCGGCCATGCCGCGTACACGCACGTAATGGGGGCGCGCGTCTCGGCGCCCGAGAAGCGCAGCACCCCGCCGGGGCTGTCGTTTACCTTCGGCAGCTCGGATCCGCGCGCGCTCGATTTCCAGAAAGCGGACGTGGTGTCGATCACCTGCCTGCTGGGCTCGGTCGAGAAGCCAAACGAGGCGGTGACCTTGAAAGGCGATTTCGCGCTGGAAGTGGGGCTCGGCAATTGGCTCCAGGCGCGCCGCGCGCCCGCCTCGATGGCGTTCTATACCGATCGTATCGGCACGGTTTGTCTGAATCTGCTGGCCAATCTGGGAATCCTGAAGGCGCCCACGCCCGAGAGTGCGACCCAGGCGCCCTGGACGCCCGAGGTGCGGGTCGAAGTCCGGGACAAGCCGGGTAGCATCGATGACGACGTTCTGCCCTGGGTTTCATCCCCGGCTCCCACCGCAACGGCCGAGCCCACCCCGGTGCCGGTCAATCAGGTCGCCGTGCCGGCGGCGGCACCCGTACCGGCCTCCGATGATGTCAAGACTGAGGTCCGGACACCGCAGATCAGCGATCGCAAGCAGGTCGTCATCCACAGCCGCGGCAACCCGGTCATCCTCGAGTTCGGCTACGAGCGCAAGTAGGCCAATGTCCGGGGGGCGGCGTTTTCCGGTCGCCTCAGTCGAGCGGCTGAACCGGTTTGGTGCGTATCAGGAGGTTCCCTGACCTGAGGTAGTGCAGGACTTGAGAGTGCGGGCCAGCGGTGACGCCCGGGGAGTCGCCGCCGCGAGAGCCTGCGCAAACTCAGCCGGCTATTTGTTGAGTCAGTGACTGGGGTTTGGATCGGGCACGGGGCCGATAGCGTCGCAGGACGGTCGCCGGCCTGTAACTTGCTTGCCACAAATTGTGGCGACGCCCGCCAGCGCTCAAGCTGCATCATCCGCCGACGGGCAGAGGTCCGGGGCTTGGGAACTGACTCAGGCCGTTCACAACGCCAGCGCCCGGAACGAAACCCCGGCACCATCCACCGTCCAGGAACCTTTTCGTGAGGGTATTTAGCCAGCAGTCCGTAGCCAAAGTCCGCCGCGACTACAACGCCTGGGTCGCGGATGAGACCCTCGAAGATTATGCCCTCCGCTTTGCACCGCGTTCGTTCCGCAAATGGTCGGAGTTCAGGGTCGCGAACACGGCGTTCGGATCCGTCTCATTTCTGGTACTCGAAGCGATCGGCGGTTCGCTGACCATCAGCTACGGCTTCACCAATGCCTGCAGTGCCATCCTCGCCGTCGGCCTGATCGTTTTCCTGACCGGGTTGCCGATCGCCTATTACGCGGCGCGGCACAACATCGACATGGACTTGCTGACGCGCGGCGCGGGGTTCGGCTATCTGGGGTCCACGATGACCTCGTTGATCTACGCGGCCTTCACTTTCACGCTGTTCGCGTTGGAAGCGTCGATCATGTCGCTGGCGCTGGAACTCTATTTTCATATCCCCATCGCGCTGGCTCACGTCATCAGCGCCTTGGTGATCATTCCCCTCGTGGTCTACGGCATCACCAACATCAACCGTCTGCAGTTGTGGACGCAGCCGATCTGGTTGCTGTTGCTCACGCTCCCATTCGTCGCGGTCTTCCTCCGCGAGCCCGGTGCGCTGCAAGGTCTTGGCGCGTTCGGAGGCCATGGGGAGCACCCGGCGGCATTTGACTGGCTGAAGTTCGGGGCCGCGAGCACCGTGGCGTTCTCGATGGTGGCGCAGATAGGCGAGCAGATCGACTTCCTGCGCTTTCTGCCGGACAAGACGCGGAACAACCGCTGGCGTTGGTGGGCCGCGACCATCATCGCGGGTCCCGGCTGGATCGTGTTCGGCATCATCCGGCAGTTGGGTGGGGCGTTTCTGGCCTACCTGGCGATACAGCATGGCGTGAGCCCCGATCATGCACACGAACCCAGCCAGATGTATCTGGTCGCCTACGGCTTCGTATTCGCCAATCCCCAGATCGCGCTGACGGCGACCGCGGCGCTGGTGGTGGTCTCACAGATCAAGATCAATGTCACCAACGCCTATGCAGGTTCGCTGGCATGGTCGAACTTCTTCTCGCGCCTGACCCATAGCCATCCAGGTCGCGTGGTGTGGCTGGTGTTCAACGTCGTCATCGCACTGTTGCTGATGGAGTTGGGCGTCTTCGGTGCGCTGGAGCGAGTGCTTGGCCTGTTCTCGAACGTCGCAATCGCCTGGATTGGTGCCCTGGTGGCAGACCTGATCGTCAACAAGCCCCTCGGTCTCAGTCCCTCCGGGCTCGAATTCAAACGGGCTTATCTGCCCGACATCAATCCGGTCGGCGTCGTGTCGATGCTGTCTGCGTCCGCACTGTCGATCGTTGCTTACCTCGGATTATTCGGTGAAATCCCCCAGGCATTCTCCGCGTTCATTGCCCTGGGTACGGCGTTTGCGCTGGCTCCGGTCATCGCGAAACTGACGCGTGGCCGCTACTACCTCGCACGCGACCGGAGTCACTGGGGGGCAGCCAGCCCGGAGGCTGCCTGCTGCATCTGTGGTAACCAGTTCGAAGCCGAGGACAAGGCCTATTGTCCGGCTTACCAGGGTACGATCTGTTCGCTGTGCTGTACCCTGGATGCCCGCTGCCGCGATGCCTGCAAACCCGGTGCGCGACTGGAAGACCTGTTGCGCCGATTGGGAGAGCGCTGGCTTCCGAGACGCCTCTCGCCAGAGTTCAAGTATCGCCTGAGCCAGTTCCTGATGCTCTATCCCATTCTGGCCGGCACGATGGGGCTGTTCATCGGCGTCATCTACTACCAGGACATACTGGCTTTGGCCGACCGGCAGGACACCTCGGTCTCTTTGCTCTACAGCAACTTCATCAAGGTCTACTCGTCCTTGCTGGTGTTCCTGGGACTCGGCACCTGGTGGCTGGTATTGAACAATGAGAGCCGGCGCGTGGCCCAGGAGGAATCCAATCGCCAAACGGGGCGTTTGCTGCGGGAGATCGACGAGCACCGCAAGACCGACGCGGAGTTGCAGCAGGCCCGACAACTGGCTGACCGCTCAAACCAGGCCAAGAGCCGGTTTCTCAGCGATATGAGTCACGAAATCCGCACGCCCTTGAACAGCATCCTGGGCTATGCCCAATTGCTCAAGAAGGACCCGCGCATACCAGAACACCGTCGCGATGCGGTGGAAATCATCGGGCGGAGCGGTGAACACCTGTCGCGTCTGGTCGACGACATTCTGGACATTGCGCGCATTGAAGCCCGGAAATTCGAGCTGAAGCGTAGCGTGTTCGACTTTCCGGCGCTGATCGAGCAAATGGTGCGCATGTTCAAGCCGGTGGCTGAAGCCAAGGGTCTGGTCTTCCGGTGTCAGATCGTCGACCCCTTGCCGCGCCGGATTCGGGGGGACGAGAAGCGGGTCGGACAGATCCTGATCAACCTCCTCAGCAACGCCGTGAAATTCACGGCTTCGGGGGAAGTCCTGTTGCGGATCGGCTGCACGGGGGAAGTGGTGACGATACACGTCGTGGACACGGGCGAGGGGATTCCGCTCGATCAGTTCGAAGTGATCTTCGAACCGTTCAAGCGCTTGAATAGCCAACACGGGAATGCCGCTTCCGGTACCGGCCTCGGGCTCACCATCAGCAAGATCTTCGCGGAGATCATGGGCGGTGAACTGAGCCTGCAAAGCGATGTCGGCCAAGGCACGACCTTTTCGCTGAAACTGTTTCTGCCCTGCGTCGAACACCATGGCGCGCCGGAGCAGGAGGCCGCCGTCGTGGGCTATGCCGGGCGGCGCCAACGTATTCTGATCGTGGATGATCAGGCGGAGCATCGGGCTCTGCTCCGTTCCATCCTGACCCCCCTGGGTTTCGTGTTGAGTGAGGCGGCGTCCGGAGCCGATTGCCTGGTCCAAGCCTGCCGCGACAGACCGGACCTCATTTTGCTCGATCTGGTGCTGAACGACCTGCACGGTGTCGAGGTGGCCCGCCGCTTGCGAAGCTCGGGGAACAAGATGCCGATCATTGTCGTCAGTGCCAACGCGTACCAGAGCGACCGCCGTGAGGCGATCTCGGCTGGATGCGACGATTTCATCGCGAAGCCGATCCAGATTCGCGAACTCCTGTGTCAGATCAAGTTGCACCTCAACCTGGACTGGATGGCCGAGTCCGACGCCTTGGTAGACATCCCTCCAAGCGTGAGTGCGCAGGCGTGGGAGGAACCCATGCTCATGCCCAATTCGATCCAGTTGGCCAAGTTGGCGGCCGACGCGCGAATCGGTGACCTCCGCGCGCTGACGGAACGTCTGCGCGTGCTCGCCTCCGACGATGCCCGGTATGTGCCCTTCGTCAACCGCGTCCAGAGCTTCGCGAAGGAATTTCGGTTGGGTGACATCAAACGTTTCCTCAACGGCGGCTGAGCATGGCCCGTTCGAACTTCGGCAGCGCCGGCACCGTGATGATCGTCGATGACGCACCGGCCAATCTGGCCTTACTCTCCGACGCGCTGGAAGATGCGGGTTACCGTGTGCTGGTAGCAACGGATGGCCCCTCCGCGCTGGAGCAACTGTGCTGTGTCAGACCGGATGTGATCCTGCTCGATGGCGTGATGCCGGGAATGGACGGCTTTGAAGCTTGTCGGCGCATGAAACTGGATCCGGCCACCCGGGATATCCCAATCATATTCATGACCGCTCTGGGCGAACTTCAGCATTTGCTGCGCGGTTTCGACGAAGGCGCTATCGATTACATCGTCAAACCGCTCAGAAACGACGAGGTCATTGCGCGTGTCGGTGCTCACGTCGCGCAGGCGCGGATCGCCCGGAGGGCAGAGCAGGCGATGGAGTACAACGACTTGGCAGCGGTGGCGATCGACAGGTACGGTCGGATCACCTGGCTGACTCCCTCAGCCCGCTACTGGTTGCGCGCGGTAGCCGCGGCCCCGGTCGGGGCCGATGAAGCGGATTTTTTCGAGCGTTTGCCGGAGCCGCTGTCGTCCTGGGCACGGCAACAAATCGAGGCAGGCGAAGAGTCCCCCTTCAGCTTGCGACAGCGCGGTGACCATTTCACGGCCCGCATGGGTGATGGCCGGATCGAAGGCGAGCATTTGGTGTTGCTGCAACGGCGTTCGGGCGAGTGGGACCTGAATTCCGTCAAGGACCGGCTCGGCCTGACCTTCCGCGAGACCGAAGTGCTGATGTGGATCGCCCGCGGGAAAACCAACCGTGACGTCGGACAGATACTCGGGAGCAGCCCGCGCACCGTCAATAAGCATCTCGAGCATGTGTTTTACAAACTCGGAGTGGAGACCCGGAGTGCCGCCGTTGCCTTGGTGTTGGATCAGCTACAGCAGGTCCGGTGACGTCGTCCGAAGGGCGATCGGCAGCGCGCCGCGGCCGACCGCTCTCGTTTCGAGTCACTCGATGACGATGGAAGGTAGCTTGCCCAACTCGTCCGGCTCGGCCCCAGCCGCCGGGTAGCCGTAGATGAACTGCCCGTAGGCCGGACTCACGTAAGTGACGTTCCAGGCCGCCGCGGGTTGCTCGCCCAATTGCGGATAGCTATGGATGGCGGGACCGTAGGCCAGGCTCTGGTAGGAAATTTGGGGACTTTCGATCGCCGTCGGGGCAAGTGCTCCGGCGTACCCGTGTAAACCGAAATTGACCGCGAAAGAGTCGTAGAACATTGTGCTTTCCTGCGGGGTCGCCACCGGCGAATTCCGCACGTGCGTATCAGCGATCGGCGTGGTAGCCGAACACGTGGCCAATAGCGCCACGATGATTGACAGGCGTTGGTAATTTTGTTTCTTCATCGCACTCTCCTGATGACGGGACCGTCAACTGGCGCGCCGACGTTTTGACATGCGGGAGACCCCGGCGGTTCCGATGGCAATCCCGAGAACGATGGTGCGTTGCCTTCGAACCGCTGCGAATCGTCGGCTGAGCCAGCCTGACCGCAAAGGATAGGACAGGCCGTGCGCCCCGCTGGCCGTTCCCGATTGTGGCCCAGGCGTTGCGCGCGGTTAAAGGGGCGTGTGCGCCGGGCGCCAAGGGCTGCACGTCACGAAACCGTAACGCCCGGCGGTTACCGTTACCGGCCGGCCACACGCTTCCGCTGCGTCAGGAATCGAGAGATGACGACGTTTGCGTCTCCGGCCCCATCCTTGGAAGGGCGGCCCGGGTGCGTTGGGTCCCGACCAGATCCGGGCTGCAACGGGTTCTGCGCGCTATGCCGCCGCCGGTTTTTCTGGTTTACTCTTATGTGATCCGTACGCTTGAGCTGTGTTGAGCATGCCTAAAATTTCTGAATTGATTCAAAACGATATTGCCCGCGGTGTCGCGATTGGCGTGGGTGTTGCCGCGGCGGGAGCATTCCTGCTGCCGGCAGTGCGCCCGGTCGCGCGTGCGGTGCTGAAGACCGCCATCCTGTCCTTCGAGAAGGGGCGTGAGGTCGTTGCCGAGGCTGGGGAAGCCTTTGAGGACATCGTCGCGGAGGTGAAGGCGGAACTGGCATCCGAACGCCTTGGCGTCGCCGAACCGGTCTCCGAGGCGGCAGCAGAGGCGGTCCAGCCGGAATGACCGAAGGCCTGGTTTCGGCCTACCTTGTCCACGCGCTGCCTGGGCGTATTCGCCTGAGGATCCCCCGCAAACGCGGTGACGCCGCCTATTTCGCCGGTCTGGCGCAGGTCCTGTCACGCGAACGCATCGGGGATGCGTCGGTGAACGCGGTCACCGGCAGCGTGTTGCTACGGGTCCCCGTCAGGCTCAAGCCGGACGAGTTGGCCTTGTCGGCCCGGAAGCTCGCGCTGTTCGACCTGCGTGAACCGGTGCCCCTGGGTGGCCGCAGCCCGTTGGTGACGGCCGCGGCGGGACTGCATGGGGTCGACGGGTTGTTCCGGCGTGCGACCGGCGGATATCTCGACGTCAGGTCCGGCGTCTTCATCGCGCTGCTCCTGCTTGCGGGACGGCAGATCTACAAAGGTCAGTTCATGGTGCCCGGATTCACGTTCCTGTGGTACGCGCTGAACCTGCTGATGGAGTGAGCCGAGGCCACCGCCTGCCGACTCGCTGCCGCACGGACGAATGGGTAACTCTTTCGTCTAGAACGTGAGGCTCGCCGGTTCGGCCAAGTCATTCGGAACCGGCGGCCAGATCATCGCCGAGATTCAGGTATCCAATATGGCGCTAGAGGCTTCGGCCTGAAGGGCTTGCAGGCTTTCCTCGACGCCCGCGGCGTGTGTCAGTTCGGATACGTTCTGCTTCGTGAAGAATCCGCGGAAGTCGTTGAAACGCTGCACATACTCGATGATCAGCGAGGAGTGCTCTGAGGCGCTCGAAAAGATCTGCTTGAGTCCCTCTTCCTGCGAGCCGATCACCTCGAGCAGGAAGTCCTTGCCGGCTTCGCGAATCGAGTCCACGACATAGTCGATGTTGGTCTTGTCGGCGCGCTCGCCATCGGCCACGGCGAACGCGATGTGATGGAGCCGCGGTCCGTAGTTGCGAACGAAGTTCTCGGTGGGTGACGGCAGCTGCAGCAGGTGATTCACGAAGTAGGGGTAGTTCGCGGCCGTGAAGACCTTGGCCGGACTCACGCGCTCCTCTGAATGGTGAACGCTCTTCGTCACGTTCGTCGAGGAATTCTGGTCGACGATGTCGTAGGAGCCCCAGTAGTAATAGCTCGACAGGCTCAGGAACTCGAGTATCGCCGCCTCTCGGTTCTGGCTGTAGACGCGCGTCGCGAGGTGATCGATTGGCAGGATCAGATCCTCGATCCGGAGCTTTTTCTGCAGTTCCTTGGCCGCCAGATAGGACTCCTGAACGTCGCTGCGGATGCTGCTGAGACCAAGGGAGTAGACACGCAGCTGGTCGAGCGGACGTTCCCAATAGCCCAGAATGTTGTGCGTGTAGGGCGACGGCTTGACGACCGCCATGTTCCCGGGCAGTTCCAGCTTGCGGATCTGGTCCTGCGTGAAAAACCGGATCTCTCGCGCCTGCTGCTGTTCGACGACTTCGTGCAGGTTCGTGACCCGGAACACCTCGCCCATATAACGTGAGTTCGGCTTGTGCGCTCCGATCGGATAGACCTCGTTGAGGCTGCGGAAGACGCCACGCGTATTCGGGTCCTTTACTTCGCGGATCAGTATGTCCGGCGCGTTCATGTCCACCCGCAGCACATGGGTGTGGTGCGATTCGGATTCCAGCGTCACGAGGTAATGGTAGGGCGACATCAGGCACAACTCGCCGACGTAGGCAGCCGAGCAGCCGGGTTCGACCGTGATCATCATCACGTCGATTTCGCGGATCATCTCGGTCAGGCCGACGCGATCACGCTCTTCGAGCAGGCGTTCGAGGTATTCCTCGAAAAATGCGGAATTCTGTTTGTCGCCGTTTCGTTGGAAACTCAGCGATAGGGAGGTCATCGGAGTACTCCTTTCACTTTCGGATGTTGCGGTGTTCAGATGTTGAGCGAGCCCTGACGAGCCGGCGGAAACGCGGTGGGGTCACGGGCAGGGCAGAGGAGGCGCGGGCCACGGCGGGTTCGAAAGAGGAACTGGGCGCGGAGCGTAATCAGCCGACATGATCCGCTGTCGGGGCCGCTGGCGTCAAGGTCAGGGAGTCGCGTCAAGGGCTTGGCCTGGCTTGCGCGCCACGAGGAGCACCGACACCGGGCGGCTGCGCGGAGGCACTGCACGGATCCGATGGGCAAGATGAGCCAGTCCCCAGGCCAGTCCCAGGCTGAGGTGCCAGTCCCAGCGATGGGCAAAATATCGGCCGTCTCGGTCGTGTGCCGTCTTGCTCGCGCACAGGCGTTCCATCCAGTGGATCATGCCTTCGTGAGGGGAGGCGCCGAGCTCGGCCAGTTCGATGACCTCGAGCCCGCAGTGCCCAGCGAGCGCTGCAAAGGCAGGTCGGTTCCACCATGACAGATGGTGCGGCGGTGCATTCAGCAGAAAGTTCGGTAGGGCGGTCATCGGTGAGGGGTGCAGCGGGGCGCACAGGATCAACAGGCCGCCGGGCTTCAGCGCCTCCACCATGGATGCGACGAGCCGCCGCGGCTGTGCGAGGTGCTCGATGACCTGGAATGCCGTCACGACGTCATAGGTGGCGGGATGTGCTCGACAGTGCTGTTCGGCGTCTTCCCGCAGCACCAGCGAATCCGCTTCGGCCGGAGCAAAGGGGTCCAGCCCCAGAAAGCGGGCATCGGGCACATGGGCGCGGAATGCGCCAACACCGCAACCGATGTCGAGCACGCGATCGCCGGGGCGAACATGCCGCGCTGCCCGGCGGTACTCGACCCGGGCGAGCAATTCCCGGATTAGACGCTCGTGCATATCTACGCGGGAATAAAACTCCGAATAGAACCGGGCATCCCCCTCGATGGCAGGGTGGAAAAACAGCAGCCCATCATTGGATTCATATAGACCGAGTGGCGTGTGACCCGGAAACAGGCGGGCGACATCGATCCCGGTGCCGACGCGCCACAGCGAGCGCAGCAGCGAGCGGCGGAGCACCTGAATCCGCCGTCGCGGCGCTTCCCCGGTGATGGGGCAACGCGGTTCATCCCGCTCGTCCGCCGCCTCATTGACACGCCGTGCCAGCGACAGGTAAATCTCACGGTCGGGGCGGGAGGTCAGACTGCCGAGGGGTTCGGGCTGATCCGACATCGAGGGCGTGAAGCGGAAGCGTTCGAGCAGCAGGCGGACGATCTGCTGTGCTTCGAGTTCCGCGAAGCGCGCGCCGGGACACGTGCGCGGGCCCATTCCGAACGGAATGTAGGCTGCCCGAGGGCAACCCGGCCCCTGACCCTGCCAGCGCTCGGGCCGGAATTCATCGGGTCCTTCCCAGAGCTTGCGGTGGCGGTGCAGAGTCCACGGCGCAATGACGAAAAAGCTGCCCTTGAGGATGGGTTTGCCGCGAAAGGTCGTCGGCTTATCGGCATCCCGCAGGAAGAAGGCAATCGGTGGGTAAAGGCGCAGCGCTTCCTTGATGAGGCCCTGCACCGCTTGGTCAGCCTCCTCTGACGCAACGGCTTCGTGGTCCTCCGCTGGGAGCAGGCTTGCGATTGCCGCCTGTCGCTCAGGCGACCGGGCGAGTTCCCAGAATAGCCAACTGAGGACCGATGCCGTCGTCTCGTGACCGGCGAGCAACATCACCGCGATCTCGTCGACTGCTCGCTCCGCCGTATCCGATGTCGGATTCAACAGCCCGGCCTCGATGAGTTGGGTGGCGAACGGTGCGGCCCGCACGGCGTGATCCCGGGTGAGCAGCGGCGTGACGAAGCGGTCCCGGATCAGCATCCGCATGGCCGAACCGATCGTTGCCAATTCCATGTGGTCGACGATGTGTGCGTGCAACCTGGAGTCGTCCGCAACCGGCAGCAGCAGCAATGGAACGGCTCGCTGGTGATATTCGAAAAACAGCGCGGCGAAGCGTTCGGACTCCTCGGGGTCGAAGCTGGTGCCCAGAGTGCACAGCGCGACGATGTCCACGGTCATCCGGGACATCTCGGTGCAGAAGGGAAGTCGTTCCAGGGCGCCGGAGCGCAGCCAGCGCTGGAAATAACGTTCCGTTACGGTGCGTGTGACCTCGACGACTACCTCATCCGGAATCGCGGCCAGCGCCCGTGAGTAAAGCTTCCGCGTCTCCCTGACTTCCGGTCCTCCCGGCTGACCGAAGACGCCCGCGCCGATCAGAGGGCGCAACAGCGCGCCGAGCACTGCGCTTTTCGGAAAAGTGCCGGTGCGATCCTGCATGACGGCCTCGACCACGGCGGGATCGTTGGCCAGGGCGAGCGAGCGGCGGCCGAGATCATAGGTCAGCAGCCAGCGCTCGAGCGGCTTGCCTGCGATGAAGCGGAATGGGCTCGGTGCGATCCGGCGCAGGGCTCGGGTCAGCAGCGTCGAGCGCCCGACGGCGCGCCAGATCAGTGTTCGGAAGGGTGCCATGCGCCTCTCGCAACGACGGCGATAGCGGTGGGACCATCCACACGGTAGGTCACGTGCCCCCAGGTAACCGACCGGACCCGGGCGGCGGCGATGATCATGCTCCAGTGAAAGGTATCTACCAGGGGCTTGGCGACGCACAGCAGCAGTTGGAGCGGGAGGATGTCGGCCTGATCATGGTGACCAAGCTGCACGCCGATCCGGTCGAGAAGCCGCGTCTTGCTCAGTGCCAGGCTGAACAGGACGGCGGCAGCGAATCCTGCCAATGGCTGGCGAAAGGCGCAGGCGATGGCTACCCAACAGGCCAGTTGCAGTGTGGCGGTCGTCAGCGCCAACAGCCAGAGCTGTGGCCGGTAGATCCGGACCATCTGATACTGGCGTCGCCCGAACCGCCAGGCGTCGCCCAGCGTGCATGAGAGCGGCGAAGGCACTCGCAGTATGCGTCGAAACAACACAGGAATGCCCGCTTGTCGCGCGAGCTCGCCTATCGTCAGGTCGTCCGACAAACGGCGCCGGAAATGCTCTGCCAGGGCAAGACGATCGATGGTCTCGCGCCGCATCGCGGTCGAGCCGCCCCAGACGGCTTGAGCCCAGCCGAGGCGGGGCAGGGTCGCAATGCCGCGGTCCAGTGCCAAGATCAGATGTGCGCCTAGTGTATTGCGTGCGATCGTCGGCCAGCGGTAACCCGAAACCACGCCATAGCCCCGGTTCTTCAGCGGCGAAACCAGCGCCGATAGCCACCATGGCTGGGGCTGGATGTCGGCGTCGATGAAGGCCACGAACTCGTCCGCGGCGTGGAGCCGGTCGAGCGCGGCGGCCAGATTCGCGCATTTCTGGCCGGCCCGCTGGGCGAGACCCGCAACGATGAGCTCGATCGGTAGCGAGCAAGTCGGAATGGCCTCGCAAATGCACCGGTAAGCGGGATCGTCGGTCGATTCGACGGCGATCAGCAGGCGTCGGGGCTTGAGTGTCTGCGCCTGGAGCGCCGCTAGCAGCCCCGGCAAACCGTCGGTGCGCCCGGTCAACGCCATCACCAGGGTGACGGCTGCGTCCGGAACGGCAACGGGTAGGGTGAGGCCGCGCCGGAAAAGCGCCACGGCCAGAACCGACAGGGCGCCGATCATGACACCGGCCATGATCGCAAAGACTGTCCAGCTCACCGCGTGAAGGCGTGCGCGACTGGCCTCGGGGGCAGCCCGCCGCGCGTCACTCCATCAAGGGAATGCCCTTGGCCATGCCGAACTTGATGCCGGCATCGAGTTTCTGATCGGTCTGGAAGAAGCGGGCGACCTGCTTGGGATTCAATACCGCGTCGAACTTCGGCAGGTATTTTTTCTTGACGTCGAGCGCCTTTTGATCGATGTCCATGTATTCGCGCGTCATCGCCGAGGCATCCTGATCCTGCAACTTGCCGAAGCGCGCCGCGTAGTCGGCCACGAGTCGCGCCATGCGCTCGCCGAGAGCCGACATCTCGCCACGATAGGCGGTGTACACGGGCCAGAAGCGCTTTTGCTCGTCCGGCGTCAGGTCCATGACTTCACCGACGACATTGCGCCGCCGTCCCTCTTCGAGTGCCCGAGACTGGTCGAGATCCTCGAGTGCGCTCTTGTAGGCTGACTCGACCTCGGCCGAATGCGGATTGCCGCCGAGCACCTGGTAGGGCGTTTGGGTCGTCGCGCAGCCGGACAGCAGCAGGCCGCCGAGTCCAATCGCGGTCAAGAGCCGGAAGCCGCTGGAATAAGGGACAGAACAATGCATCGTGGTTCGCTCCGTGATGATGTGTCGGGAAAGCCGGCGCCCGGTCGGGCCCCGGCGGCAACCGGGAAGTCTAACAGACGCAGCACGCGGGGCGCAGCGCGTCAGGTGCGTTCAGCGATCAATGCGTCGCGATCGCCGCTGCGCGGCCGCGCTGGGCATTCACACCGCGCAGCAGCAGCAGACCCGCGATGAAGAACGACCCCGTCAGCAGCATCGCCATCCGATGATCGCCGTTCGAGATCCACGTGACCAAGCCATAGGTCATCGGGCCGAGAATCGACGACAGCTTGACCGCCAGACCCCACAGCCCGAAGAATTCGCCAGCGTGCTGGGGCGGTGACAGATAACCGACCAGTGCGCGCGCAGCGGACTGGCTGGAACCGAGGCACAGTCCGACGAGGTTGGCGGCAATCCAGAACAACAACGGCCCCTGCGCGAGCCAGGCGATAATGACCACGGCGCACCAGCCGACCAGTGTCACGGCGAGGGTTGCGACATGGCCTAACCGGTCCTGCGCCTGTCCGAAGGCAAACGCGCCGATGGCGGCGGTGATGTTGGTTACGACCAGCAGCAGCAGTGTTTCCTTGGTCGTGAATCCCATCGCGACCTGTGCGTAGATCGCGGCGAGACTGACCACGGCCTGAATGCCTGCCTGGTAGAACACGATGCAGATGAGGAAGCGCCACAGATCCTGATATCGTCGAGCCTGATGCAGTGTCGCCGCCAGTCGTCCAAACGTCGCGGCGTACCAGTCCGGCGCACCGCCGAGCGGTTGCGCACGCTCCTTGAGCAGCAAAAAGGTCGGCAGGCTCGCCGCGGCGAAAATCGCGGCGGTGATCAGCATCGTCGCGGGTACCGCAGCATCGGAACCGATCCCTTGCTGATCGGCCCAGTTCAGGTAGGCGAGCGAGGCGACCAGGCTCATCAGTCCGCCCAGGTAGCCCAGGCTCCATCCCCAACCGGACAGCTTGCCCATGCCGGTTTCGGTGGCCAGTTCGGGCAGGAAGGCCGCGATGATGTTTTCCCCGCTGCCGAAACAGTAGTTCGACAGCACGATCAGCGCGATGCCGGACGCCAGATCGCCGCGCCCGATGAGGCTCAGCGCCGCCGTGAACAGCACGCAGCCCGCCGTGGTCGCCAGCAGCACACGCTTCTTGGCGGCCCGCGCGTCGGCGTAGGCACCCAGCAGTGGTCCGGTGATCATGATCAGCGCGTACGAGAGCCCCAGCGCCACGGTCCATGCCAGAGTACCCCAGGCCTTGCCCTCGGCGACGACGCCGACGAAGTAGGCATTGAACAGCGCCGTGATGACGACCGTGGTATAGCTGGAGTTCGCAAAGTCGTACATCGCCCAGGCCCAGACCTCTATGGTCCGGACGCCGGGCGCGAGCACGCGGGTGTGGCTTACGGACATGCGCAGCGCTTCGGGCGCGGAACGGCTGAACACATGGCGGCCTGGCGCGCTCCGCCGCCAGCACCCACCCATTCGGTGTTCATGCTCGGCCTGCGCCTGCGGGCGCTGGTGTGAAAGTGATCCTGGACGGCATGCTCATCGCGAACGGTCGCGTCGTCACGGTTTCGCGGGAACCGGGGCGGGGGACGGGGCCGGTTGGGTGGGCGGAGTGGGAACTGTCGCCCCGACCGGCGAAGCTGCCTCCGCCGGTGGCGCGTGGCTGACCCGAATGATCTTGTCGGTGTCGAAGCCCCAGACCTTGGCCTGGTGCAGCAGGCCTTGAAGCACGTCTTCCGGGAGCGTTTCCTGGCGTGACAGGATCCACAAATACTTGCGCGAAGGTCCGGTCAGCATCGCATAGCGGTAGTCGTGATCGAGGGCGAGGACGTGATACCCGCCGTAAAACGGTCCAAAAAACGACACTTTGAGGCTGCCCACGTGCGCGTCGCCGACGAAGCGGGCGTTGCCTTCCTCTTGTTCCCAGCGCTTCTCCTCGTTGTTGTAGCCACGATTCAGCACCGCGATGTCGCCGTCGGGTTTCAACGTGTATTCGGCGCTGACGTTTTGCAGCCCCCTTTCAAAGCTGTGGTCGAGGCGTGCGATTTCGTACCACGTGCCGAGATACCGATTCACGTCGAAGCCGGTGACGGGCTGCAATCCTTCGGGGACGCGGGTACACGCCGCCAAGGTCGTTAGCACCACCAGGACCAGCAAGGGCGCCAAACGGCGGGCACGCTGGGGGAGGCAGTCGGTCGTCAGATATCGGATCATGGCTTCGAAAGGGGATGGGTTGAGCGCATTGCCAGGCAAAACTGCCGCGTTACTTTACCCCGGAAGCTTCCGCGCGGCCAATCCCGGTTTCGAGTGCAGCGCCGGTCGGGGTACGCGTCGGGTGCTGGCGCATCCCGCGTTGCAGCGCAGTGATTTCGTGCGCACGCAACGCCCCACCGCAGAGGCGATCTTCCGGTAATCCCTCGGCAAAGATGCGCTTCAGCAAGCCCCTTTGGACTTCATGTGACTACCCTGGGGGATCACTCCTGGGCTGTGTCGAGGCGCGATGCCCTTCTCCTGGCGGAGCGCCGAAGAAGCCCGCCGGCATCACGCTCGGGGGTTCATTCAAGGTAATAGCACCTGCTCGGTGCCGGTGCCGCCGAGGTTGTCCGACCAGTGAACCGTTAGCCGGTCGCCGGACGCACCTCCCTCGAACCGGAACGACAGATAGGGATCGCGCGACACCGCGGTACTGAGTGTACAGTCCACCAGCAACTGGCCGTTTCGCTCGATGCGCAGTTCGCGCAGATAGTGCGCCGCGATAAGCGCGTTGCTGGATGGATCCCTTTGGCGTCCCGTATGCATCGGATGCGTGATCAATAGCCGCACCTCGGTCATGCCGTCGAGTCGTTTGGTTCGAATCTTGATCGGGACCATGCCGGATAAGGTGCCTCGAAGAGGGGGAGCGCGCGCCGACGTGAACGATCACGTTGGCCGCGCGCTTGATCTGATGCCGGCGACTAGAGTATCCATAGTCGTATGGCCAGACAAACCGTTGCGGTGGCATGCGCATGAACCCAGGGCAAGCCGGTAGCCGGAGAGCCTTTCTGTATCGGCTCGTCGATGCGGCCCTTCTGGTCTGTGTCGCAGGAGACTCGCGTGCCGGAACGCGGCCCCGGATGGCTACGGACGACCCTGACGATCCGTTAGCGCTCGCCTTGCGCCGGGAAGTCGGGCCGGCCGAGATCGAGAGCACCGCGCTGCTGAGTTTCACGATTCCGTCGGTAGCCGAGGACGGGGCGGTGGTACCGGTCAGTCTGGAAAGCCGGATCGCCCAAACCGATCGACTGGTGCTGTTGGCCGAGAAGAACCCCTTCCCACTGCTCGCGGCCTTCGACTTTGCTGCGCCGGCCGTGCCGTTCGTCACGCTGCGGGTCAAACTGAATGCAACCGGCCGCGTCGTCGCTTTGGCGCGGGCCAACGGCCGCTATTTCGTGACGGAGAGGCCCGTACGCGTCGTCGTGGGGGGCTGTGGCTGAGCGCTCAGCCGATCAAGAACGCGCGCAGCAGTTGCGCCACGTCTTTCATCCCGCGGCCCAGGTGTTGCTCGATCTCGGCCATGGTGATTTCGCCCTCGGATTTTCCTGCGCCCCAGTTTGCGACGACTGCGCAGCATGCGTAAGCCAGCGAGAGCTCGCGTGCCAGCGCGGCTTCCGGCATGCCCGTCATCCCGACCAGATCGCACCCGTCGCGCTCCATGCGCTGTATCTCGGCTGCAGTCTCCAGGCGCGGTCCCTGGGTGGTCCCGTAGGTTCCGCCATCGACCGCCGCGACCTGAGCCCTATCGGCAGCGGCGAGCAGTCGCTGGCGCAGATCCGCCGTATAGGGTTCGGTGAAGTCGATATGGACGACCTCGGCGAGATCGTCCTCGAAGAAAGTTCCCGCTCGGCTGTGCGTGTAGTCGATCAGTTGATCGGGGATGACGACCCGGCCCGGACTCATGGCATCGGTGATGCCGCCGACCGCGGCCACCGCGATGACCTCGGTCGCGCCGGCCGCGCGCAGAGCCCAGATATTGGCGCGGTAGTTGATGCGATGCGGAGGCGTGCGGTGCGGGTCTCCGTGTCGCGCAAGGAAAATCACTTCGCTCCCGTGCAGGCGGCCCTGCAGGAGTTCGGAGGACGGCTCGCCGAATGGTGTCGCGATGCGCTCGCTTCCTGTGATCTCGATCCCTTCGAGGCGGGTGAGTCCGGTTCCGCCAATAATCGCCGTGACAGTCATGGCTTGCGTCGTCCGCTACAGGTGGGTGCAGGCATAGATTCCGGCGGCGTTGCGCAGGTAGTTGCGATAGTCCATCCCGTAGCCGAACAGATAACGGTCGTCCGCCTCCAGGCCGACGAAATCGGCGCGACAGGGTTTGGCGCGCGGTAGCCTCTTTTCGATCAGCACGGCGATCAGCGCGACGGCAGCGCCTTGTTCGACGCAGTAGCGCTGCAACTCGGCCAGCGTGTGGCCCTCATCGAGCACGTCGTCAACCAGCACGACGGTTCGGCCCGCGAGCGGTGTCCTGGGGTGCAGCCGCCACTGGAGGCTGCTGCCCTGCGTCTCGCCGCGGTAACGGCTGACGCTGACGGAATCGAGCTGCAGCGGGAAATCCAGCAGCGGCAGAAGCTTGCCGCAGAAAATGATGCCGCCATCGAGGACGGTGACGACGAGCGGATTGCTGGCCGCGACCCTCCGGGAGAGTTCGTTGGCCACGCGGCAGATGGCTGACTCGACCTCGGTACAGGAGTACAGCAATTCGGCGGTCGCACGGACTTCGGCCAGATGCTCGAGGGTCGTCATGCCGCCGGCGCCTCGTTCAGGAGGCGCAGCGCCATCGCCGCTTCGCGCCATTCGGCGCTGTCCGCGAGCTGAGTCCGGGCGACCGGAAATCGGCCGCGCATCGCTTCCAGCCGCCTCTGGCGCTCCGGCGGGTCATTGTCGGCGAGCGCCTCCAGCACGGGTTCGACCGCTTCCGAGACGTTACACACGAGCACCATGTCGCAGCCGGCGTCCAGGGCCGCCTGGGCTCGTTCGGATAGGGAGCCGGCGACCTGAGCGCCGACCATCGACAAGTCGTCGCTGAACACCGCCCCAGTGAACCCGAGCCGGCGGCGCAGCACCTCCTCGATCCAAAACCGGGAAAATCCGGCCGGTGAGGCATCGCAGGCGGGGAACAGGACGTGTGCCGGCATGATGCCCTGAATGCCGGCTTCTATCAGAGCACGAAAGGGGACCAGATCCCTGTCGTCAATCTCTTCCCAGGCCCGGTGGTCTATTGGGAGGGCGAGGTGGGAGTCCGCGCTGACGCCACCGTGGCCAGGGAAGTGTTTGCCGACGGCTGCCATCCCGGCCCTCTGCATGCCGCGGAAAAAAGCAGCAGCCAGTGCGGCGGCTTCACCGGCGTGGTTGGAGAACGCCCGGTCACCGATAACCTGGCTGATGCCGCATTCCACGTCCAGCACCGGCGCGAAGCTGAAATCGACATCCACCGCACGCAGTTCGCTGGCCATAAGCCAGCCGGCCGATTCAGCGGCTTGTGCGGCCCTGGCGTCTGACCCGGTGGTGCGATAGGCCGCCGCCGCGGGCAGGCGTGTGAACTCGGTGCGAAAGCGTTGTACGCGGCCGCCTTCGTGGTCGACGGCGATCAGTACCCCGGGTCTCGCGTCCCGTATCGCGGCGATCAACGAGTGGAGCTGGGCGAGATTCTCGTAGTTGCGCGAGAACAGAATAACGCCGCCGGTCGCCGGGTGTCGCAGTCGGCGACCTTCGGTGGCGTCCAGCGTCACTCCGGCCAGATCGATCATGACGGGTCCGAGATGCGCGTGGGTCTTCACGATAGCCTTAAGGGAACGAGTTGCGGACTAAGGATTCTAACCCATTCGCCAGGCCAACGGCGCCACCCACGGGCAGGGCGGAACTTGGGCGGACTGGCTTGTCGCGCAGGGGAATGAACCCGGCGGAGGAAGCCATCGCGCGACTTCGGAAGCGCTCCGTCAATGGCGCGCGCGATGGCGGAAAACGGCGTTTTCTGATTAAATGTGGGCGTTTGGTGATGCGAGCGGTGCCGCAGCAAGAACTAAAAATAAGGGGAAATAGGATGTCGAAAGGGCAAAATCTGCAGGATCCCTTCCTGAACGTGCTTCGGAAAGAGCATGTACCCGTATCTATCTATCTTGTGAACGGTATCAAATTGCAGGGCAAGATCGATTCCTTCGATCAATATGTGATCATGCTGAAAAACACCATCAGCCAGATGGTTTACAAGCATGCCATTTCCACAATAGTACCCGCTCGACAAGTCCGTCTTCCGCACGGCGACGATGCAGAGGGCGAAGGCGAGGATGCTTGAGTGTCCACGGGTCTGAATCTTACGGCAGTCCAACTCTCGCCGCCGGGGCAGATGATTGTTTGATAGGCCGAGTGCGGGCGAGCGGGCCGTTCTGGTCCACGTTCAGCTGGCACCGGTACCCAGCGACGTTGACGAACTGAAAGAGTTGGCGGTCTCGGCGGGTGCCGATCCGGTGGCGGTGGTGCGGACGCGGCGACACAGCCCTGATCCACGCTACTGTATCGGCAGCGGTAAGTTGACCGAACTCGCCGAGGTGGTTCGGGCGCACGAGGCCGAGCTCGTTCTTTTCGATAACTCGCTGACGCCAAGTCAGGAACGGAATCTCGAAAAGGCCTTGAATGTTCGGGTGATCGACCGAACCGCCCTGATCCTCGACATCTTTGCGCAGCGCGCGCAGTCCTTCGAAGGAAAGCTCCAGGTTGAACTCGCCCAGCTCCGGCACCTGTCCACGCGACTGGTTCGCGGCTGGACCCACTTGGAGCGGCAGAAAGGCGGTATCGGACTCCGCGGACCCGGCGAGACGCAGCTGGAAACGGATAAGCGGCTGATCGCCAATCGGATTCGGCAGATCCGGAAAAAGCTCGACAAGGTCGAGCAACAGCGCGATCAGGGGCGTCAGGCACGTCGGCGCAACGCGGTTCCCATCGTCGGTCTGGTCGGTTACACGAATGCCGGTAAATCCAGCTTGTTCAACGCCTTGACGCAGTCCGAGGTGTATGCCGCCGACCAATTGTTCGCGACGTTGGATCCGACTCTGCGGCGGCGCCCGATCGGTCCCAATCTGGCGGTCATTCTGGCCGACACCGTCGGCTTCATCCGGGACCTCCCGCACGAACTGATCGCGGCTTTCCGCTCGACACTGCACGAGGCGAGTCGTGCCGATCTATTGCTTCATGTCATCGACGTCAGTGACGAACACGCCGCTGAAAAGTACACGGAAGTCGAAGCCGTGCTGGCAGAGATCGGGGCGGAGTCGGTACCCCGGATCGAGGTCTACAACAAGATCGACCTGATCGAGGGTGAGAGCAGCCGTTACGAGCGGGATCCGGAAGGGCGCATGGCCCGTGTCTGGCTTTCCGCGCGGTCGCGGGATGGCCTTGAATGGCTCGATCAGGCGTTCGAGGAGCAGTTCACCGCCGATCTGACCGTGCTCCAGCTGCGCCTGGCGCCGGCCGAGTCCGCTTTGAGAGCCAAACTTTATCAGCTCGGCAGAGTCCTAGAAGAGCGTGACGATGACGGCGGGGGGTGGCACCTGGTGGTGGAACTACCTACCCTCGAACTCCGGCGTCTCGAATCATCCGGTTTCGTCATGCCGCGCACCGACGTGGCCGAGGCTGCTGCCTAGTACGCAGCTCCCCCGCATCGCGTCCGCGCTCACCGCGCCGGCGTTTAATTTTGTCAGCACGCCGTTTTTTGCGGATAATCGCCGGTCTTGCGGATCGGCCGTAGCCACCGATTGTTTATGAGGAGCGTACTAATGTCCTGGAACGAACCGGGCAGCCCGAAGAAAGACCCCTGGAGTGGGCGCGACCAGCAGGAATCTCCGCCGGATCTGGAAGAAGTGCTGCGATCCTTGCAGGACCGGTTCAACCGCCTGTTCGGCGGCCGCGGCGGCTCAGGCCCGGGCGGCAGCATGGGGAATCCCGGAAAGCTGGTGGGACTGGCCGCAGGCGGTCTCGTTCTGATCTGGATTCTGACCGGTATCTACATCGTGCAGGAAGGCAACCGTGGCGTCGTGACGCGCTTCGGCAAGTACGCAGAGACCACGATGCCCGGCCCGCATTGGCACATTCCGGCGCCCATCGAGAGCGTGCAGATCGTGAATGTCGAACAACAGCGTGTGACCGAAGTCGGCACTCGCGTGAGTGGTCGCTCCTCGCAAGACATGGCGTCCGGCGAATCTCTGATGCTGACGCAGGACGAGAACATCGTCGACGTGCACCTGACCGTGCAGTATCAGATCAAGGATGCCAAGGAGTATCTCTTCTCGGTACTTGCCCCGGAAGCCACGCTGAAGCAGGCCACCAAGAGCGCCCAGCGCGCGGTGATCGGCAAGAGCACGATGGATTTCGTGCTGACCGAGGGCCGCAGCGAGGTTGCCGAGGAAATCAAGAACGAAGTCCAAAGGATGCTGGACGACTACGGCACGGGCATCCGGGTGTTGTCGGTCAACCTGATGGATGCCCAGCCTCCCGAGGAAGTGCAGCCCGCCTTCGCGGATGCCATCAAGGCGCGCGAGGACGAACAGCGTTTGAAGAACGAGGCGCAATCCTACGCCAATGAAGTCATTCCGAAGGCACGAGGCGCGGCGGCGCGCCTGTCCGAGGAAGCTGAGGCGTACAAGCAGCGCGTTATCGCCCGGGCTCAGGGTGAAGCGGGACGATTCAGTCGTTTGCTCGCGGAATACGAAAAGGCCCCGGACGTCACTCGCGAGCGCCTCTACATCGAAACGCTGCAGGATATCTACAGCCGCTCGAACGTCACGCTGGTCGATGTCAAGGGCGGCAACAACATGTTTTACCTGCCCCTCGACAAACTGCGAGCGGCAAGCGCTCCGGCCGTCTCAATGGCCGAAGAGGACAGAATTTCTCAACTTCAGGATTCGTCCGATAGTGGCGCGAGAATCGCACGCCCTGCAGCGCGTGGCCGTGAGGGAAGGAGCCAGCAATGACACAGATAAAGACTATTTCATTCATCGGTATCGTCCTGCTGGTTTTGGCGTCGATGTCGATGTTCACCGTGTCGGAAACCGAAAAGGCGATCAAATTTCAGTTGGGCGAAATCGTTCGGGCCGACTACACGCCAGGTTTGTATTTCAAGATTCCGCTGATCAACAACGTCAAGAAGTTTGATGCAAGGGTGCTGACCCTGGAGTCCCGTCCGGAGCGCTACCTGACATCGGAAAAGAAGAACGTCATCGTCGACGCCTTCACCAAATGGCGAGTCAAGGATGTCGCGACCTATTACAAAAAGGTCTCGGGAGATATCGCGCAAGCCAACATCCGCCTCGACCAGAACATCAAGGATGCGACGCGCAGCGAATTCAGTCGCCGCACGATCGGGCAGATGCTTTCCTCGGAACGCAACGAATTGCGCGACATCCTCGTAAAGGCGCTCGCCCCCAAGGCCGAGGAATTGGGTGTCGAGATCCTTGATATCCGTATCATGCGCGTCGACCTGCCCAGCGAGGTCAGTTCGTCGGTCTATCGGAGAATGGAGGCCGAACGGGCGCGCGTGGCGCGTGATTTCCGGTCCCGCGGCGCGGAGAGCGCCGAGCGGATTCGCGCCGATGCGGATCGGCAGCGCGAGATCATCCTGGCCGAAGCCTATCGGGATGCGGAACTGAAGCGCGGTGAAGGCGATGCCACGGCATCCGAAACCTATGCGCAGTCCTATGGCAAGAACAAGGATTTCTTCGCGTTTTACCGCAGCCTGAGCGCTTACAAAGGCTCATTCCAGGGCGAAGGGAATACGATCGTGACAGATCCGGATTCCGAGTTCTTCCGTTACTTCAAGCAGCTCCGCTAGACTTCCGGACCGGGACCCCGGCAGCCCGATCCCCGGGCGCTGCCGCGGTCTCATGACCGAGATGCCATCCTGTATCATTCCAGCGCCCGGCCCACCGCAGCGGTGTCCGGGCGCAACGCCGTGTCAATTGCCGATCACATGACTCGTCCCAGCCTCCACGACGATACTTGGCTGCTCCCTGAGGGCATAGAGGAAATACTCCCCGACGACGCGGCGCGTCTGGAACGTATGCGTCGAGAAGTGCTCGATCTGTTTTCCACATGGGGCTATCGCCTCGTGGTGACGCCGCTGATCGAGTTCATGGAGTCCCTGCTGACGGGAACCGGGCATGATCTCGACATCAAGACCTTTAAGCTGATCGATCAAGTCAGCGGCCGCCTGTTGGGGGTCCGCGCGGATATGACACCGCAGGTAGCGCGGATCGATGCCCGCCATTCGGAAGAAGGCGTGCCATCCCGAATGTGCTATCTCGGAACCGTGCTGCATACGCTCAACGATCGGCTGGAGTCCTCGCGCAGCCCGATGCAGGTCGGTGCCGAGTTGTACGGCCATGCTGGCGGTGCCAGCGACCTGGAAGTCGTGGCGCTGATGTTGGAGATGCTGGCCGTCGCAGGGATCTCCAGCGTGCACCTCGACCTCGGGCACGTCGGTATTTATCGTTCGCTGGCGGCAGCCGCCAGGCTGGATTCGATCACCGAGAGGGAGTTGTTCGAGATCCTGCAGCGGAAGGCGCGCCCGGAACTGGGTGAGTGGCTGACCGCAGCCGCAGTGACGCCGACGGTAGCCGACCAGTTTGCCGCATTGATCGATCTCAATGGTGGGGTGGAGGTGCTGGCTCAGGCACGACAGCGTCTCGCTGCGGGCGACGGCGCACTGCATCGGGCGCTGGACGAACTGGAGAGCATCGCCCACGCCGTGCAGCGACGCTTCCCCAGTCTCCCGATTCATTTCGACCTCGCTGAACTCCGGGGTTACCATTACCAGACCGGCGTCGTGTTCGCGGCCTTCGTACCGGGCTATGGCCGTGAGATCGCGCGTGGGGGACGCTACGACGATATCGGTCGCGTCTTCGGTCATGCCAGACCGGCAACGGGATTCAGCGCGGATCTGCGGGTGCTCGCGCGCCTTGGAGTCCAATCGCCCGCCGGTGACGACCTTCATGGCACGGTCTTCGCCCCTTCCGTCGAGGACGAGTCGCTACATATCGAGATCCGTCGTTTGAGAGCCGCCGGGCGCACCGTGATCTGTGAGCTTCCCGGTCAGGCAGCCTCGCCGCAGGCCATGGGCTGCACCCACCGACTGGAGTCGCGGGCGGGCGCATGGCAGCTGACACCGGTGTCGGAGTTCGACGGACCAGCTTGATTCGGTCTGCATGGCAGGGGTCTCTATTCTGTTCCGACGCCGGTTCGCGGGGACTCAAACACCCCCACCCCGGCGGCGAAGCTCGCGCGGGTGCTGCCCGACGGAAGCCTTCGGGCCCAACATCATTTTGATTGGCTAGAGAGTGTTTTCATGGGAAAAAACGTCGTCGTCATCGGCACGCAGTGGGGCGATGAAGGAAAGGGGAAACTGGTCGACCTGCTGACCGAGAACGCGGATGCCGTGGTGCGCTTCCAGGGCGGTCACAATGCCGGACATACGCTGGTGATCGACGGTCGGAAGACCGTACTGCATCTGGTGCCCTCGGGGATCCTGCGGGCAGGCGTGCAGTGTCTGATCGGCAACGGCGTCGTCCTGTCGCCCGAAGCGCTGCTCAGTGAGATCGACGTGCTCGAAAAGGCCGGTGTGGCGGTACGCGAACGTCTGCAGATCAGCCAGTCCTGCGCCATCGTGCTGCCCCTGCACGTAGCACTCGATGCGGCCCGGGAGAAGGCGCGAGGCAGCAAGGCCATCGGGACGACGGGGCGGGGCATCGGTCCGGCCTACGAGGACAAGGTGGCACGGCGCGGCATTCGCGCCGGCGATTTTCTGAATCCGGCCTTGTTCAGCGAGCGTCTGCGCGAACTCTGGGAACTCCATAATTTCGTGCTGACGCGGTATTTCGAGGAGCCTGGCATCGACTTCGACCGCATGCATGATGAGGTCATGGCGGTCGGCGAGAATATCCGCGGAATGCTGGGTGACGTCGCGGAAACCTTGTATGGCCTGCAGATGGCGGGGCGAAACGTGCTTTTCGAAGGCGCCCAGGGCGCGATGCTCGACATCGACCATGGTACGTATCCCTTCGTGACCTCGTCCAACACCACCGCCGGTGGGGCTCCGTGCGGCACCGGCGTTGGGCTGCTCGATTTCGACTATGTGCTCGGCATCACCAAGGCCTATTCGACCCGAGTCGGCAACGGCCCGTTTCCGACCGAACTGTTCGACGAGACGGGTGAGCATTTGTCGTCTCGCGGCGCGGAGTTTGGTGCCACCACTGGCCGGCGGCGGCGTTGCGGGTGGTTCGATGCGGTGCTGATGCGTAAATCCGCCCGGCTCAACAGCCTGAGCGGCTTGTGTCTTACGAAGCTGGACGTGCTGGATGGGCTGGAGAGCATCGGTCTGTGCGTCGCCTATCGCTACGACGGGGCCGAAATCGATGTCGTGCCGCAGGGTGCCGAGAACTACGCCCGGTGTGAACCGGTAATCGAAACGCTGCCGGGCTGGTCGCAGTCGACTGCCGGGATTACGCAGATGGATGAATTACCCGCCAATGCGAGGAACTACATCCGGCGTATCGAGGACTTGGTAGGAGTGCCGGTCGACATTCTTTCGACTGGGCCAGATCGTCAGGACACGATCGTCTTGCGGGATCCGTTCGCGTGAACGGAGAAGGGTGGTGCCGAGGAGAGGACTTGAACCTCCAAGGGTCTCCCCACATGAACCTGAATCATGCGCGTCTACCAATTTCGCCACCTCGGCATGTCGAGGGCTTGACGCTCTCGAACAGCCGCGAAGAATAATGACTCGCGGCCAACCTGTCAACCATGTTTCCATTTTTTCCGTATTCCGCGCGTCATGTCGGTTCTAGAGACCGCGACTTGCCCGCGGTTGACAGGCGGCCTGACTCCGCGTGGCGCGCAGCTAATCTGATCTCCCATCCTTTTTTCGGTCGTGGCTATCCCGGCCGGCTCAACCTTCTTGCTTGCAGATGACTAACCCCTCTTCGACGAACCCCGCCAAATTCAAACTCAAGGACCCCTTCGCCGAGCGTGAGGCGGGAAAGTACGAGCGCCCCATTCCGAGTCGCGAACTGATTCTGGAAATGATGAAGGAGCAGGCGCGACCGCTGAATCTCGACGAGGTGGCGGCGGCGCTCGGTGTGACCGAGGAGGACGATCTCGAGTCGCTACGGCGACGGTTACAGGCGATGGAACGCGATGGCCAGTTGCTGCGCAACCGGCGCGAGCGCTACTGCGTGGTCAATCGCAAGGATCTGACAGCCGGACGGGTGCTCGGTCATGCCGACGGCTTCGGCTTCCTGCGTCCCGACGACGGCGGCGAAGACCTGTTTTTGTCGCCGCGGGAGATGCGCGCCCTGATGCCGGGTGATCGCATCGTCGCCAGCGTGACCGGCATCGATCGGCGTGGACGCCGTGAGGGTGCCGTCGTGGAAATCCTGGAGCGGAACACGCAACGGGTCGTCGGCCGGCTGTACATCGAGCGCGGTATCGCGTTCGTGGTGCCGGAACAGCGCAACATCAACCATGACATCCTGATCCCGGAGTCGGCCGTCGGCGAAGCCCGGAACGGCCAGATCGTCGTCGTCGAGATCATCGAGCAGCCGACGCTGCGCCGTGAGCCCATCGGTCGCGTGATCGAAGTGTTGGGCGACCACATGGCGCCCGGCATGGAGATCGAGGTCGCGATTCGTAGCTACGATCTCCCGAATATCTGGTCGGAGGCCGTGCTGGCCGAAGTCGCGCCCTTCGAAGGGCAGGTTGTGCAGGATGCTCATCCGGCGCGGGTCGACCTGCGGCATCTGCCGCTCGTGACGATCGATGGCGAGGATGCGCGCGATTTCGACGACGCAGTGTACTGCGAGCGGACCCCCAAGGGCTGGAAGCTATATGTGGCGATCGCCGACGTGTCGCATTACGTCCGACCTCGTTCCGCTCTCGACAACGAGGCGCTATTGCGGGGGAACTCGGTGTATTTCCCGCAGCGGGTCATCCCTATGCTGCCGGAGATCCTGTCGAACGGGCTGTGTTCGCTGAATCCCGACGAGGATCGGCTCTGCATGGTCTGCGAGATGAGCGTCAACGTGGACGGCACCGTCATCCGTTCCCAGTTCTACCGCGGGCTGATGCGGTCGCAGGCGCGTCTGACCTATACCGAGGTGGCGAAGGTCCTGGTCGACAGCGACAAGCATCTGCGGCGCGCGCGCCGACAGCTGGTACCGCACCTGGAGGAACTGTTTGCGCTCTATAAGCGCCTGCGGTGGGCCCGCGAGGAGCGCGGCGCCATCGACTTCGAGAGCCGTGAGTCCAAGATCATTTTCGGCGAAGGTAAGAAGATCGAGAGCATCGTCGCAGCGGAGCGCAACGACGCGCATCGCCTGATCGAGGAATGCATGATCCTGGCCAACCAATGCGCGGCGCGCTTCCTCGCGCGCTCGAAGTTGCCGCATCTGCTCCGTGTGCATGATGGTCCTTCCGCCGAGAAGCTCGCCGACCTGCGGGCGTTTCTGGGGGAGGTCGGCCTGTCGCTGGAAGGCGGCGACAGCCCCGAGCCCATCCATTATTTTCAGGTGCTGGACAAGATCGTCGGCCGTGTTGACGAACACCTGATCCAGACCGTTCTGCTACGATCCCTGTCGCAAGCCGTATACAGTCCTGAAAAGAAGGGCCACTTTGGCTTGGCGTTGCCCGCCTACACCCATTTCACATCACCGATCCGGCGCTACCCCGATCTGCTGACCCATCGTGCGATCGTGCATGCCATTGACGGTGGGAAGGCGGACACCTTCGAGTATGCGCTGAACGACGTGCTGATGATCGGTGAGCAGTGCTCCAGCACCGAGCGGCGCGCCGACGAGGCCACGCGTGGCGTCGTCAGCTGGTTGAAGTGCGAGTACATGCTCGACAAGGTCGGCCAGACCTTCGACGGGGTCGTTTCGGCGGTGACGTCCTTTGGCCTGTTCGTGGAACTGCGCGAGATCTTCATCGAAGGGTTGGTGCACATCTCCAGCCTCGACAAGGACTACTTCCATTACGATCCTGTGGGGCACCGGCTGGTCGGGGAGCGCACCGGCGTGCGTTACCGGCTCGGTGATCCGGTGCGCGTGACGGTGATGCGCGTGGATCTCGACGACCGAAAGATCGACCTGGAGCCGGCCGCCAAGGCCAGTCGACAGGACGATACCGTGAAGAAGAGAAGGCGACGTTGAAACAGGTCCGGCGTGTGTTCGGGCTGCACGCGGCGGAGTCCGCGCTGCAGCAGCACGGTGGTGTGCCTATCCTCGCGGCTTATTTTGACGCGCAGCGGCATGACGCCCGCCTGGGCCGATTGGCGCAGGCCCTGGATGCGGCGGGGATCGCCATCGAACGAGTCGCCCGTGGGCAACTCGACCGTATGGCGGGCGGTGGCAATCACCAGGGAGTCGTGCTCGAGCTGAATTTGCCGGTAGAGCAGGGTGAGGAGGAACTGTTCGAGCGCCTTGCCGCAGCGACGGCCTCGCCGTTATTGTTGGTGCTGGATCAGGTTCAGGACCCCCACAATCTCGGCGCCTGTTTGCGAACGGCGGATGCATCGGGGTGCTGTGGCGTGGTGGTCCCCAAAGACCAGGCCGTTGGCCTGACGGCGACCGTGGCCAAAGTGGCCTCGGGCGCTGCTGAAACGGTGCCGGTCTATCGCGTCACGAATCTCGCGCGCTGTCTGGATCGGCTCAAGGGAGCAGGGCTTTGGATCGTGGGAGCCTCGGGGCGCGCCGAGAAGACACTGCACAGCGCCGAGTTGACCGGCCCGCTGGCCGTGGTGCTCGGCGCCGAAGGCCGTGGCCTGCGGCGCCTGACCGAGCAGAAATGTGATTTCCTGGTGCGCATCCCGATGGCGGGCAGCGTCGAGAGTCTGAACGTATCAGTTGCCGCCGGTGTGCTGCTTTACGAGGCGGTACGCCAACGTTCCGCTCAGTCTTCCGTTTCGGGCAGATAATGCCCGTCGACCTGGACTTGCTCATGACTGCCCTCGATCATCAAACCCGCCTGCGAGGGCTTGAATCCCTTGCGGATCAGGTCGACGTTGACATAAATCAACGGTCCGATGAACAGCAGCGCCAAACCCAGAAGATACCCGCCCCGCCGCAGACAGTACCGCAGCTGCATGCGCGGCCACAGCCACAGATAAAGCTCGAGAATCACGCGCGCACCTCACATCGCCGGTTAGAGTGAAGGGTCATTTCGTTTTGGGTGTCCGCAAGATAATATGCGCCTTCATCGTTCGGCGCTCGGGTTTCACTCGCTGAGTTTATCGGTCTGATGATCGACTCTCTGGAGAACAGACTCCGGCGCTGACTGAAAAGTTCGTCATTTCATTCCCTGGTTCGTATTTTCCATGACGTCGAATCCGTCCCACGAGGTAGTCGAGGACACCGTGCGCGCGCTGCGTTGGTCCGATGAGGGTTTGCTGGTCTTGGACCAGCGGCGGCTGCCGGACACCTGCGACTACCATTGCCATTCGACGGCCATGGGTGTGGCCGAAGCCATTGCCACCATGCAGGTTCGCGGCGCCCCGGCGATTGGCATAGCGGCGGCTTATGGCGTGGTACTCGCGGCGCGCGCCCGATATGCGCAGAGTCCCGATAACTGGAAGCAGACGATAGCGACGGATCTGGAGGTCCTTGCCGCATCCCGTCCGACGGCGGTGAATCTGTTCTGGGCGCTTGACCAGATGCGCTCCGTCATTGCTGTGACAGTGCCGGGCGCGTCGCCTGTCCCCGGTCTGCTGGCTCAGGCCGAGGCCATCCATGCCGAAGATGTCGCGGCGAATCGGGCTATGGGCGAGCTGGGGGCCGATCTGATCGGGGAGGCTGCCGGTGTGCTGACCCATTGCAATACCGGCTCGCTGGCGACCGGTGGCTATGGCACGGCACTGGGCGTGATTCGGAGCCTCTGCCAGCGCGCGCGGCGGGACGTGTATGCGACCGAGACCCGTCCCTGGTCACAGGGCGCGCGGCTGACGGCCTGGGAATTGTCACAGGACCATATTCCGGCGACCCTGATCGCCGATTCGGCCGCGGGCCTGCTGATGCGCCGCCAACGGGTGCAATGGGTGATCGTCGGCGCGGATCGAATCGCGGCGAATGGGGATACTGCCAACAAGATCGGTACCTACTCGCTGGCGGTTTTGGCGCGGCAACATGGGGTCAAATTCATGGTCGTCGCACCGACCTCGACCGTCGATCGGAATTGCCGCTCCGGCGAGGACATCGTAATCGAGGAGCGCGATCCACGGGAGTTCCTTCCGCCCTGTTTCATCGGGTCGAATAGTACGATCAGCGCGTGGAATCCGGTTTTCGATGTTACGCCCGCTGCGCTGATCGACGTCATCGTGACGGAAAGGGGCGTGGTGCGGAATCCGGCGAACAGCGGTATGCAGGCTGTTCTGTAGACCGTGGTAGCCCGCGGCACACCGCGTTACATGCTTCGCCGCGACAGCCTTAAGATCTTCGAATCAGGAAAAGGAGCCTAGACCCGACTATGTTGGATCCGCGTTTAGTTCGCACCGACCTCGATGCCGTGGCCAAGCAACTCGCGCGCCGGGGCTTTCAACTCGACACAGCGGCGTTCGCCGAACTGGAAGCCCGCCGCAAGGCGGTCCAGAGCCGTACTCAGGAACTTCAAAGCGAGCGGAACGCCCGTTCGAAAAGCGTCGGACAGGCCAAGGCCCGAGGCGAGGACGTAACCCCGTTGCTGGCCGAGATGCAGGGCTTCGGCGACGAGTTGAAGCGTAACGAGCAGCAACTCGACGCGATCCAGCGGGAACTCGAGGACCTGCTGCTGAACATCCCGAATGTATTGGACGGGGACGTGCCGGATGGCGCGAGCGATGCCGACAATCGCGAGATGTTCCGCTGGGGCGAGCCACGTTGTTTCGAGGTTCCGCCAAAGGAGCACTTCGATCTGGGCACCGCACTGGGCGGAATGGACTTTGAGGCGGCGGTCAAGATTACCGGTTCGCGTTTTGTGACCTTGCAGGGCCCGCTGGCTCGTCTGCAGCGTGCCTTGACCCAGTTCATGCTCGACATGCATACGACCGAGCACGGTTACGTCGAGGCCTACGTGCCGTTCATGGTCAACGCCGACAGCCTGCGCGGCACCGGCCAACTGCCGAAGTTCGAAACGGACCTGTTCAAGCTGGTGCGCGATCCTCCGTATTATCTGATCCCGACGGCGGAGGTCCCTGTGACCAATCTGGTGCGGGACGAGATCGTTGAAGCCGACCGTTTGCCGCTGAAGTGGGTGTGCCACACGCCATGCTTCCGGAGCGAGGCCGGGTCCTACGGCAAGGATGTCCGCGGCATGATTCGCCAGCACCAGTTCGAAAAGGTTGAATTGGTACAGATCACGCGACCCGAAGACTCGTCGGCTGCCCATGAAGCGTTGACCGCCCATGCCGAGGCGATACTGAAAAAGCTGGATCTGCCCTTTCGTCGCGTCGTGCTGTGTGCGGGCGATACCGGTTTCTCTTCGGCCAAGACCTACGATCTGGAGGTCTGGCTTCCCGGGCAGAACGCCTATCGCGAAATCTCGTCGTGCAGCAATTTTCGCGATTTCCAGGCCCGGCGCCTGCGCGCGCGCTGGCGTAACCCCGACACCGGCAAGCCGGAACTGGCGCACACCCTCAATGGCTCCGGCCTTGCGGTGGGGCGAACCCTGATTGCTGTCATGGAAAATTACCAGGACGGGGAGGGGCGCGTCGTCGTGCCTGATGCCTTGCTGCCCTACATGGGAGGACTCCGCACCATAGGTTAATGGTGCCGTGCGTGCAGATCCGTTCTCCGAGGTTGACGCCAACCGGCTCAGCCAATCAAAATACTCGGTTTTTCGCAGCGTTGAATCACTCGCCTCCATGACGATCGCCGACCGTTCGGGGGATGGAAACCTGGTTTCCATCCGCGATCTCGTTTTTTCCCGGGATGAAAGAAAGATCTTTGACGGTATCGATCTCGACATTCGTCGTGGCAAGGTCACGGCAATCATGGGGCCCAGCGGTACCGGCAAGACGACTCTGCTGAAATTGATCGGCGGTCAGCTGCGGCCGGATCGGGGTACTGTCGTCTTCGACGGCAAGGTCGTGCATGAGCAGGGCTTGCGTGATCTGTATGCGCTACGCAGAAAAATGGGCATGTTGTTCCAGACGGGCGCGCTGCTCACCGACATCGACGTGTTCGAAAACGTCGCTTTCCCCCTGCGAGAACATACCCGCTTGCCTGAGTCGATGATTCGGACACTGGTCTTGATGAAGCTGCAGGCGGTGGGCTTGCGCGGCGCCCGCCATCTGATGCCGGCGCAGCTGTCGGGCGGCATGGCGCGGCGCGTCGCGCTGGCCAGGGCGATTGCGCTGGATCCGATGATGATCATGTACGACGAGCCGTTCACCGGACAGGACCCCATCTCGCTGGGCGTGCTGGTCAAGCTGATCCGCGATCTGAATCACAGTCTTGGCCTGACCAGCGTGCTGGTCTCCCATGACGTGCACGAGACGCTCTCGATAGCCGACTACATCTATATGATTTCGGAAGGCAAGATCGTGGGACAAGGCACGCCGGAAGAATTGGATCGCTCCGCTTCGCAGTTCGTGGCCCAGTTCGTTCATGGTCTCGCGGACGGACCGGTTCCGTTCCACTACCCGTCGGACGCCGACTATGCGGGCGACTTGATGGGACCGGTAAAGCGCCGGCCGGGAGCCCGCCATTGAGGATCCTGGACGTGCTGCAGGGCTGGGGCATCTGGGCGCTCGGCGGCGTCCAGCGCATCGGCCGCGCTCACATTTTCCTGGCGCACGTGCTGTTGGGCCTGCCGGGCTTGCTGCTGCGCTTGCGACTGCTGGTGCGCGAGATGTATGTCGTCGGCGTGCTCAGCATGCTGCTGATCGCTATCTCCGGCCTGTTCGTCGGGATGGTACTCGCTCTGCAAGGGCACAATGTGCTGTCCGAATTCGACGCCGAGCAGAGCCTGGGCGTACTGGTCGCCGCGTCACTGGTGCGCGAACTGGGCCCCGTGGTCACCGCCTTGCTGTTCTCGGGTCGGGCCGGGTCGGCTCTGACCGCTGAAATCGGACTAATGAAGGCCACCGAGCAGTTGTCCGGCATGGAAATGATGGCGGTCGACCCGATCAAGCGGGTGGTGGCGCCCCGGTTCTTTGCGGGTCTTTTGTCGATGCCTTTGCTGGCAGCGCTGTTCAGCATGGTGGGGGTGCTCGGTGGCTATTTCGTTGGCGTCGGTTTGCTGGGTGTGGATGAGGGCGCCTTCTGGGCCCAGATGCAGGCCAAGATCGACTTTGAGGAAGACATCATCAACGGCATCATCAAGAGTTTGGTGTTCGGCCTGATTGTGACCTGGATCGCGGTATTTGAAGGTTACGATGCGGTACCCACGGCTGAGGGCGTCAGTCGGGCGACGACGCGCTCGGTCGTCTACTCGGCCTTTGCGGTGCTGGGATCGGATTTCGTACTGACCGCCCTGATGCTCAGAGGAGAGTGATTGATGCATTCGCGGGTCGTGGAAATTTGGGTGGGACTGTTCGTCGGGATTGGTTTCCTCGCGCTGTTCTTTCTGGCTATGAAGGTCAGCAATCTTGGCGAGCTGAGCTCCAGTCGCGAGGGATATACGCTCTTTGCCCGATTCGAGAACACCGGGAATCTGAAAGTACGCGCGCCGGTTTCGATGGCTGGGGTGACGATCGGGCGGGTAAAATCGATCCGCTTCGACAAAGCGACCTACGATGCCGTGGTCGAGATGCGGATCGATCCGCAATATGACACCTTGCCGGAGGATACCAGCGCCAGCATCCTGACCGCCGGTCTGCTCGGGGAGCAGTTCATCGGCCTGACGGCCGGAGCGCTGGAGACGTACCTCAAGGACGGTGACCAACTCGAGCTGACGCAGTCGGCGCTGGTGCTCGAGCAGTTGATCAGCCGGTTCCTGTTCAATAAGGCCGAGGGCGGTGATAAGAAGGCCGACGCATCGGCTGCCGCGGAATCGAAATGAACGCCGCGCCGCTCCGTTCGGGTCGCGACGCTCCCGGGCGCGCGCAAGTGGCGGATGACGAGGTGCGTTTTGCCGTGCGACGCATGGGCGAAGGTTGTTATCGCATTGCCGGAACGCTGAGCTTTCTGAACGCCCGTGCCGCTCTCAAGGCTATCGGCGACGTCATCGAAGGCGAACGCGGCGACGTGTTGCTCGATTTGGGGGAAGTTACCCGGGCTGACAGCGCCGGCCTGGCGTTGCTGATCGAGGCGATGCGGCTGGCGTGCCAGCGTGACGTGCGTTTGCGTCTGCGTAATCTGCCCGCGCAGGTCGAGGCGCTGGCTGTCGTGTCCGGCGTCGATGCGATGCTGCCACGCGAGGAGAAGGGCCGTTGAAAATCGTGAATCTTTTGCTAGGTGCCAATGGATAAATTACTGATAACGGGCGGTCAGCCGCTTTCGGGCGAACTGCGGATCTCTGGCGCGAAGAACGCCGCGCTGCCGATCCTTGCGGCTACGCTGTTGTCGGAAGGTCCGGTGACGATTGGCAACGTGCCACACCTGCACGACATCACGACGACGATGGAGTTGCTGGGGCGCATGGGCGTCGAGTTGCTGATCGACGAGAAACTCAACATCGAGGCGAACGCCGATACCATCAAGAACTTCGACGCGCCCTACGAGCTCGTCAAGACGATGAGAGCCTCGATTCTGGTGCTCGGACCGCTGGTCGCGCGTTTCGGGCGAGCGGATGTGTCGCTGCCGGGTGGTTGCGCCATCGGTTCGCGACCAGTGAATCTGCATCTTGAGGGGCTTAGTGCGATGGGTGCGGACATCACCGTCCGCAATGGCTACATCCATGCCGAGGCTAAGCGGCTGCGCGGTTGTCGGCTGGTCCTCGACCAGGTGACCGTGACCGGCACCGAGAATCTGGTCATGGCGGCTGCGTTGGCCAGTGGCACGACCGTGATCGAGAATGCCGCCCGGGAACCCGAGGTTGTGGACCTCGCGAACTTCCTGAATGAAATGGGGGCGAAGATCCACGGTGCAGGCACTGATATCATCGAGATCGAAGGCGTCGAATCGCTGTCGGGTGCCGGCCTCCACTACTCCATCCTGCCGGACCGGATCGAAACCGGCACTTACCTCGTCGCGGCGGCAATGACTGCCGGCAAGGTCAAACTCAAGAATACGCGTCCCGATCTGCTTGATGCGGTACTGGTCAAGCTGCGTCAGGCCGGCGCCGAAATCACCTGTGGCGAGAACTGGATCGAACTCGACATGAAGGGACAGCGGCCGCAGGCCGTCTCGCTCCGCACCGCACCTTATCCGGCCTTCCCGACCGACATGCAGGCGCAGTTCACGGCGATGAACAGCATTGCCCAGGGCGTCGGCGTGATCACCGAGACGGTCTTCGAGAATCGCTTCATGCACGTGCACGAGATGCAGCGCATGGGCGCAAATATCGAGGTGGAGTCCAACACAGCGATCATCCGCGGCGTCCCGATGCTGACGGCGGCGCCTGTCATGGCAACCGACCTGCGTGCCTCCGCGAGCCTGGTGCTCGCGGGCCTCGTGGCGGAGGGGCAGACCGTCGTGCAGCGTATCTACCACATCGACCGCGGTTACGAATGTATCGAGGAGAAGTTGTCGCAGTTGGGCGCAACCATTCGTCGCGTGCCGCAGTGACGCCATGCTGACACTGGCCGTCTCCAAAGGGCGAATTTTCGAAGAGGCGCTGCCGCTGCTGGCGGCAGCCGGCGTCGTGCCGACCGTCGACCCCGACAAAAGCCGCAAACTGATCATCCCGACCAACCGAGAGGATGTCCAGCTGCTGATCGTCCGAGCCTCGGATGTCCCGACTTATGTTGAATACGGTGCCGCCGATCTCGGCATCGCCGGCAAGGATGCGCTGCTGGAATACGGCCCGGAAGGGCTGTATGAACCGCTGGATCTGAACATCGCCCGCTGCCGCTTGATGACGGCGGCGCCGGTCGGCGGTGTCGCGAGTCGGCGGCGTCTGCGCGTAGCGACCAAATATGTCCGTACCGCGCAGGGTTATTTCGCCCGACGGGGCATACAGGCGGATATCATCAAGCTCTATGGCTCCATGGAGCTTGCGCCCCTGGTGGGGCTGGCCGACTGCATCGTCGATCTGGTCGATACCGGCAACACGCTGCGAGCGAATGGTCTTGAACCGCGTGAGCTCATCATGGAGATCAGCAGCCGGCTCGTGGTCAACAAGGCTGCCATGAAGATGAAACACCGGGCCGTTTGTGCGATCGTCGACCTGCTGGGTCAGGCGGTCGCGCGGCAGGGCATGCATTCGGAGTAGGCGATGGTCAACATCACGATCAAGCGACTGGACAGCGGCAGCTCCGACTTCGATCATGCGCTCGACGACCTCCTGGCCTGGGACGAGACCTCCGATCGTGAGATACATGAGCGCGTGACGGCCATCCTGGCGCGCGTACGGCGGGAAGGCGACAGTGCCCTGATCGATACCACGCGCGAGTTCGATCGGTGTGACGTGGCGTCCGCAGCCGAGCTCGAGATTCCGCGAAGCCAGTTGCAAGCGGCTTGGGAAGGGTTGTCCCCGGAGGGTGCCGAGGCGCTGGAGACAGCGGCGGCGCGCATCCGCGCCTATGCGGAGCGGCAGGCCATGGAATCGTGGGAGTACCGGGAGCCCGACGGCACCGTGTTGGGGCAACAGGTCACGCCGCTGGACCGCGTCGGTGTCTACGTACCGGGTGGTAAGGCCGCATACCCTTCATCGGTGCTGATGAACGTCGTACCCGCCAAGGTCGCCGGCGTCCCGGAGATCATCATGGTCGTGCCCACACCCGGCGGCGAGACGAATCCCTGGGTGCTGGCCGCCGCTTATCTGGCCGGCGTCGACCGCGTCTTCCGGATCGGTGGCGCCCAGGCGGTCGGCGCGCTCGCCTACGGGACCGAGACGGTGCCGCGGGTCGACAAGATCGTCGGGCCGGGCAACATCTATGTGGCGACGGCCAAGCAACTTGTCTTCGGCCAGGTGGGGATCGACATGATCGCCGGGCCCAGCGAGATCCTGATCATCAGCGATGGCCTGACCGATCCGGACTGGATCGCGATGGATCTTTTCTCGCAGGCCGAGCATGACGAGAACGCGCAGGCCATCCTGATCACCCCGGATGCGGCTCATCGCGATGCAGTGGAAGCGAGCATTCGCCGACTGCTGCCGGACATGGAACGTTCGGCGGTGATTGCCGCCTCCTTGTCGTCGGGAGCGGCACTGATCCTGGTTCGCGACCTGGATGAGGCGGCCGCCGTCGCGAATCGAGTTGCGCCGGAACATTTGGAGCTGTCCGTTGCCGATCCGCGGAGCCTGGTGCGTAAGATCCGCAATGCGGGTGCGATCTTCATGGGACGGTACACGGCCGAGGCTCTGGGCGATTATTGCGCCGGGCCGAATCACGTGTTGCCGACCGGCGGTACCGCGCGCTTTTCGTCACCGCTCGGGGTGTACGACTTCCAGAAGCGCTCGAGTCTGATTTTCTGCTCGGCCGACGGTGCCGCCGGTCTCGGGCGAACCGCCTCGCGGCTGGCCCGTGGTGAAGGGCTGACCGCACACGCGCGCTCCGCGGAGTATCGGATCCCGAAGGACGGATGAGCGCTTTGGACGACCGGCTCCGCTGGGTGTTGCGCCCCGAACTGGCGCGGCTCGCCGCCTATCACGTGCCTCCCGCCGTCGGGATGGTGAAACTCGACGCCATGGAAAACCCCTATACCTGGCCCCCGGCCATGATCGACGAGTGGCTGGGCTGCTTGCGCGAGGCGGCCCTGAATCGTTACCCCGATCCGGGGGCCGACGCGGTGCGCGAGGCGCTGCGGGTCACCGCCGACGTGCCGGCCGATGCCGATATCCTGCTCGGCAATGGTTCGGACGAGCTGATTCAGTTGATCCTGATGGCGGTAGCCGGTCGGGAAGCGGTCATCATGGCACCGGAGCCGACCTTCGTGATGTACCGGCAACTCGCCGAAGGCTTGGGCCTCAGATTCGTCGGCGTGCCGCTGCGGCCAGACGACTTTTCCCTCGATATGCCGGCGATGCGCGAAGCCGTGGCACAGCATGCGCCTGCGGTCATTTTTCTCGCCTACCCGAACAATCCAACAGGGAATCTCTATGCCGCGGAAGAGATCGAGGAACTGCTGGCACTGGCACCTGGGCTGGTGGTCGTGGATGAAGCCTATCTGCCGTTCGCCGGCACCAGTTTTTTGCCGAGGGTAGGTGCCCACGACGGACTGCTGGTCATGCGGACCCTGTCCAAACTCGGGCTGGCGGGCCTGCGACTGGGGTATCTGGTTGGGGCGCCGGCCTGGATACGGGAGTTCGACAAACTCCGTCTTCCCTACAACATCAACATCCTGACCCAGATCAGCGCCGAGTTCGCGCTGAGCAAGCCGCACGTGTTTGCCGCGCAGGTCGAGCGAATTCTCGCAGAGCGCGAGCGGCTCTATCGGGCCTTGACCGCACTCTCTGCCGTTCGAGCCTTTCCCAGCAATGCGAATTTCATCCTGTTCGAACTCCTCTCGCAGGATGCGCGCGAGGTGTTCGAGTCGCTGAAGACACAGGGTGTTCTGGTCAAGGCCTTCGCCGCCGGCAGTGGTCACTTGCGCCGTTGTCTGCGCGTGACGGTCGGCAAGCCGGATGAAAACGATCGGTTCCTGGCGGCTCTGGCCGCGGCGCTGGACCAGTGAACCAGCGCGGTTTGTGGGGACCTGCCTGAGCCGGAGACCCGGGTTGCGTGTTATACTGCGCGACCGTCACGGGAGTAGGCCAGCGCTCGTCGGCCCGGCCCGCTCGCGAACACATAGACGGCATCAGGCACAGCAATCCATACAGGCATGAACGAACCGACAGGCCGCTGCGGACCGTGCCGCATCTCCGTCGTTCGCGGCTCGACAGGGTGACGCGTGGCTAGTTCGGCTGGCCGCAAGGCCGCGATGACACTTTTCTGCGCCGCCTCGTGCGCTCACGGTCACCAGATCCGTATCGTGCTGAACGAGAAAGCGATCGACTCGGGCGTTGAGTTCATTGATCCTGCGCACCCCCCCGAGGATCTGATCGACCTCAATCCCTATGGCTCGATGCCGACTCTCGTCGACCGGGATCTCGTGTTATACGACGCCCGTATCATCATGGAGTACCTGGACGAACGGTTTCCGCACCCTCCGCTGGTCCCGACGGATCCGGTCGGGCGCGCGCGATCGCGCATGCTGGTACACCGTATCGAGCGCGACTGGTACCCTTACTTGGAGCCGATCGAGGCCGGGGACGGGCCGAGCGCGGCTCACGGCCGCAGCCGGTTGCGCGAAAGCCTGATCGCCGCCAGCCCGGTATTCGGTGCCAAACCGTACTTCCTCAGTGAGGACTATTCCTTGGTCGATTGCGTGCTCGCGCCCTTATTGTGGCGGCTCGGAGCTCTCGGGGTCGACTTGCCCAGCTCTTGTGACACGATCCGCCGGTATGCGCGCCGGGTATTCGAGCGCGAAGCCTTTCAGGCCAGCCTCAGCGAGCACGAGCGGGAACTGGTCACCTTCGCCGCCGCGGCCAGGGCCATATGATGGTGCCACTTAAGCCGTATCTGGTTCGGGCGATCTACGACTGGATCGTCGACAATGCGTTGACACCCTTTTTGCTTGTCGACGCCAACCGCTCGGATGTCGTCGTGCCGCGGCAATACGTGCAGGATGGTCGGATCGTTCTGAATTTGAATCCTCAAGCGGTGGTCGGGCTGTCGCTGGGCAATGACACCATCGCCTTCAGCGCGCGCTTCGGGGGAACGCCAACACAGGTTGCCGTGCCGTTGCCTGCGGTGCTGGCCCTCTATGCCAAGGAAACCGGCAAAGGCATGGTTTTCGACAGCGATGAGGACCCTGAAACGCCCCCGCCCGAGCCGGAGGCGCCAAGTCCTAAGAAGGGGAAACCGGCGCTGCGCGTTGTTAAGTGACGCGGCCGCGGTCGGTCGGGCCTCAGGCTTTGTCGGGGTAGGCGAATTTAGCGATCTTGCCCGCCGACGCCGTGTCGCGATCCAGCGGGATGATCTTCGCGGTTCCGCGTCGTTCGACCTGGTCGATGCGGATGATCTCGTGCATGGGCACAAAGGACCGCTTGATGTTTTCGAATTCGCTCCGGAGCTTCTCTTCCGCCGGGTCGATGACGATCGAGCTGGCTTCGCCGAAGACAAAATCCTCGATCACGACGAATCCGAACAGCTCCGCCTGGTAGACGCGCTTCGCATAGAGTTCGTACACCTGCTGCTGGTTTACGAAGACGACTCGATAAAGTAAGTTGTCGCTCATGCGTGAGGGGATGGCGGAACGGGCACCGCGCACCAACGCGCGGTTTGTCTAAGGGCCCGTATCATATCAGAAACCTTTGATGCACCGGGGCGGGTCACCGTGCCGCTCGGGACGATGCAACATCGCATGCGGTGCCGTGGCCGCTTGACTATCACGCCAACAGAGATTGCGGGGTAAAACCATGACACTTTCGAATCGTAGGCTCGATGACCGACTCGCCTTGAGTCTGGTACTGGCCATCGCATTGACGCGCATACCGGGCATTTTTTCTTTCCAATTGCCGGATGCCACTCTGGCTGCCTTCTTCCTCGGCGGCCTCGTTCTGGCGCAGCCCCGGTCGTTCGGCTGGCTGCTGCTCGTGGCCTTCCTGGCTGACGGAGTCGCGTTCCAGGCGGGCTTGGCACCCTGGTCCTGCCTGACACCGGCCTATGTTTTCCTGGTGCCGGCTTACGGTCTGGTATGGGGCGCTGGCCGGCTGGCTGGAAAGTGCGGGCCGATCGGGTATCGGTGGCTGGCCAATGCGATGCTTTGGCTCCTGCTCGGCCTAAGCGCGGCGTTCATTGTGTCGAACGCGGGCTTTTACGCAGCGACGGCAGCAGCAACGGGGCTCGGCGGATGGGCCTACGCCGAGACGGTGGGCCGCTATTTCCCTGCCTACGCCGGCGATGCCTTGGTTTATCTGGCACCGGTACTGCTGGCGGTACTTTGGTCTTCACAGAGCCGACGCGCGTCGCCATCCCCCGCTTGAACCTCTCCGCTCGTCGCTTTCGACCGCCCAGCCGCCCCCAAGGCATGCAGCACTTGGGGGCGTGATTCCGGCACGTCGGATTGCCGGAGCCGATTTCCGTGTGATCCATCTTTCCGTTCGCCCTTCCGCTAGAAGCGCAGGTTGAAGCCGGCAAACCCCGAAACTCCGGCTGTGCCGTAGCCGTAGACTTCCTGATATGTTTTGTTCAGCAGATTGATCGCGCGAGCGAACAGCTCGACGTGCTCGTTAACGGAGTAGCGCGCGGTCGCATTGAAGATGACGTACCCCGGAACCGTGACGCGTTGGGCCGGAAAGACGGCGAAGTCGATATCGTCCTTGCGTCCAACCGCGACCACGTTCAGGTTGACCGTCGATGCCTCCGTCGGGCGCACGATCGCTTCGAACGTCCCTTTGTTGCGCGGCCGGCGCAGCAGCGACTGGCCCCCGTACAGTTCGTCCTGGGGATTGGCGGCATCCGGTAGCTGCTCGGTGTCCATATAGGTGTACTGCCCGCGCAGGCTTAGCCTGTCCCAGGGATCCAGTTGCAGGAAGACCTCGGCGCCATCCGCTTTGGCCCGCCCGACATTCACGTAGCCCTCGCTGAAATCCAGTACCTCGATCAGGTTGTAGTAATCGTTGTGAAAGTAGGAGGCGCCGACGAGCGCTCGGTCTTGCCACAATGTCTGCTCCAGCCCGATGTCCCAGTTGCGGCTGCGTTCCGGTGTCAGGTTGGGATTGCCCAGCGCCGGGAACACGATCGGCTCCTGCCCCTGGACCGTGAACACCGTCGGCGGTGCAAACAACTGGTACAGCGTCGGCACCTTGAAGCCGGTGCCGTAGTTCCCCTTGATGCGGAGTCCGATCCGGTCGACGGCGATCGACTGGCTGGTCCGCCAGGTCACCTTGCTGCCGCTGATGTTGTTGTCGTCGTAGCGGATGCCCGCCGTGCTGAACCAGTTGTCCTGGATACGGGCGCGGTGCTGCAGGAATACGCCGCCCGTGTTCATGCTCTTGTCCAAAGGGCCTTCGGCAGACGTCGTGCTGCCTTGGAGAAAGGTGGAGTCGCTGGTGATCGCATCCTGTTCGTCCTCGCCCCCGAAAGTTAGCACCTGCTTGTCCGTCAGGGCGACATCGTTCAGCCAGCTCACCTTGACCTTCTGTCCGTCGAAGTTGCTGCCGAACACGAACGGATTCAGCGGGTCATATGGGTTGAGCAGCTGACGGTCGGTCGAACTCAGTGTGACGCCCAGGGTTTGCTGCCAGCGGCCATCGAACAGCGACAGCTTGCCCTGGCCGCGCGTGAATAGCTGACTGGTCGTGCTGCGGTTGTTGGGATCGTCGCAGCCGCGTCCACCGCAGTTGTCGAGTTTCGTATGACCTTGGTTGTAGTGCAGCGTCCAGTCGAGGTCCAGGTCGTCGAGCGGCTTGCCGTTCAGCCCGGCCGTCACGGTGGTGTTCCGATAGCCGTCGCGTTCCCCGTTGCCGAGGTCACGCGCCGCGGCCGAGAAGCCGCGGTTCTCAAAGCGGCTCGCGCTGAACTGGTAGTTCACGGGGCCCAGGCTGCCGCTGCTGTCGCCACCGACCTTGAATTCATCGTAAGTGCCACCCTGCGCCGAGAGCTGGGCTTGCGGTTTCCCTTCTCCCTTCTTCGTGATGATGTTGATGACGCCGCCGATCGCGTCGGAGCCGTAAATCGCACTCTCCCCGCCGCGTACGACTTCGATGCGGTCGATCTGGTCGACCATCAGGTTCGCGAAGTCGAATTGCCCGCCCGGATTGGCCGGGTCGTTGGCCTCGATGCCATCGATCAGGACCAGCGAGAAGCGAGCGTCCGCGCCACGCATGAACACCGACGTGGTCTGGCCGACTCCGCCATTGCGAATGACGTCGAGCCCGGCGACGTAGCGCAGCACGTCGGCGACGTCGACATACTGTCGTTCCGCGATCTGTTCGGCGGTGACCACGGTCACGTTGCTGCCGATCTGGTTCACCGGTGTCTGGGTGCGGGCCGCGGTGACGACCACTTCGTCGAGTTGGCGAGCTACCGGCTCCTGACCGGCGGCGTGCGCGTGAATGGCTGTGCCCAAAACTGCGGTCGCAGTCAGGCGGATGAGGGGGATGTGCATGCGTTACTGCCTCTGCGGGGCTCGGCCGTACCACCCGTACGGCGGCTTCGTGGGCCATGCATCGCGAGGCAAAAGGGAAAAGCGCGCAACAGGCACGTCGCGGCGGTCCCTGTCGACGCCCTCCGCGACGATGGAATGTGCCTTGCGGCCGGTCTCCGGGCTCATGAGCGACAGCGTCCGGCGGATCGCCTTCCCATGCCGATGGCACAGTGGCTTTGTCGAGATCCGCCTTGACTCATTTACCGTTGCGGGGGCAGCGCCGGTCTTGCACCGGCTTCCCGTTTAACCCTCGAACCGAACGGTTCTCAGGCACCAGCAAGGAGGCCATATTTTATCCCAAACCCAGGGAGCCCGCTGAATCGAGTGGGCCTGTAGCGCGGCGGTCGCACATCCAACTCGCGAGCAGCGATGCGGGTTGCGCCCCAGTGCCGCAAGCGCGTGAAGTTGCGTATATTGACCGTCCTCGGATCGGTTGCCATGAGGACGGTAGTCCGCCCCCGGATCGGGTTTCATGACCGGGCGACCAGGCAACGAACAAGAACCACCAGATCTGGAACAAACTGAATGAAGGAGGACCGCTAATGGCCTGGGACCCGTCAAGCTACAAAAAACCCGGTGAAGACGAGTTGCGTCAGCGGCTGAGCAGCGAGCAGTTCGCCGTGACGCAACGCGATAGCACGGAACGCGCCTTCCAGAACCCGCTATGGGACAATCACCGCGAGGGCATCTACGTCGATGTCGTATCCGGCGAACCCTTATTCAGTTCGTTGGACAAGTTCGACTCGGGTACGGGGTGGCCGAGTTTCACCCAGCCGCTGGAACCGGCCAATCTGGTCGAGCGCTCGGACCGTTCATTCCTGATGACACGGACCGAAGTCCGCAGCCGACATGCCGATTCGCACCTGGGGCACGTCTTCGACGATGGCCCGGAACCCACCGGAAAACGTTATTGCATGAACTCGGCTGCCTTGCGTTTCGTCCCTAAGGAGGACATGGCCGCGGAAGGCTACGGCGATTACCTGAGCATTTTTGAGCAGAATTGAGGTCGATACTCCGCTTCGGAAATTAGAATGGTGGCTTCCGGCGCATGCCGGTGAGCGGTCAGGGTGACTTCGCCGCAATCGCCCGACCGTTTTCGCTGCTTCCGCCGGAGGCAATGCGGATGGACTGCTTTTTGGAGGATCCGGTTTGATCATCAGCGACGTGAAGGGCATCAGCAAGTCGACGCGGGCATGCCTGGCCGAGCATGGCATCTTTTCGGTCGAAGAATTGGCGAATGTCGCCGTCGAACGGTTGATTCTCATCCCGGGTTTCAGCCGGCAAAAAGCTCAGCGCATGATTCGCGCAGCTAAACATTTGGTCGGGGAGGGCGACGCGGTGGCGGATTTGGCGCAAGTGGTGCCGGCCAGTCCCGGCCAGAGTACGCCCGCGTCCGGCGAGACACTCGCCCGCGCACTCGACGATTCGCAGTGGTACATCAATCGGGAACTGAGTCTGCTCGAGTTCAATCGCCGCGTGCTCGAACAGTCCAAGGATTCGCGGACTCCCTTGCTGGAGCGGCTCAACTTCCTGTGCATCTCCTGCTCGAATCTCGACGAGTTCTTCGAGGTTCGAGCCGCCGGCTTGATCCAGAGGTCCGAACTGGCCTCGCTGCAGACCGAGGCCGACGGGCTCACGCCGACCGAAGTCCTCGCGGAAATCAGCAGTCGCGCGCACGCGCTGGTCGCGGAGCAGTACCGCGTCTTTAACGAAGCCTTGCTGCCCGCCCTGGCCATCGAGAACATCCGTTTCATCCGCCGCTCCGACTGGAATGAATCACAGCAGGCATGGCTAAGGCGCTACTTCACGGATGAATTACTGCCGATTCTCAGCCCGATCGGTCTCGATCCCACGCATCCCTTTCCGCGCATCCTCAACAAGGCGTTGAATTTCATCATCTCGTTGTCCGGCAAGGATGCGTTTGGCCGGGATCTGGATCTGGCCATTCTGCAGGCACCGCGCGCCTTGCCACGGATCATTCAGCTGCCGCAGGTCGAAACCGAGAGCGGGCCGCACGATTTCGTGTTTCTATCGTCGATCATCCACGCGTTCATCGACGATCTCTTCCACGGGATGAAGGTGCGCGGCTGCTATCAGTTCCGCGTCACGCGCAACAGTGATCTGTTTCTGGATGAGGAAGAAATCCACGATCTGCTGCGGGCGGTCGAGGGGGAACTGGCCAGTCGGAACTATGGGGATGAGGTCCGCCTCGAAGTGGCCGCAAATTGTCCGGATGATCTGGTCGACTTCCTGCTCGGTCAGTTCGGATTGACCAAGGACCGCCTGTACCGGGTCGATGGACCTGTCAATCTGAGCCGTTCGCGCGAGGTCTGCGATCTGATCGACCGGCCCGAGCTGAAATTTCCACCGTTTACGGCCGGCTGTCCGCCGCAGCTGAACGATCCCAAGTCGCTGTTCGAGGCGATACGCAAGCACGACATCCTCCTGCACCATCCCTACGAGTCGTTCAATCCGGTCATCGAACTGGTCCGGCAGGCTGCCGAGGACCCCCAGGTGGTTGCGGTCAAGCAGACCCTGTACCGGACCGGCTCCAATTCACCCGTGGTCGAAGCCCTGGAGAAGGCCGCGCGTGCCGGCAAGGAAGTCACGGTCGTGGTCGAGCTTAGGGCGCGCTTCGACGAGAAGGCGAACATCTCGCTGGCAACCCGACTCCAGGAGGCCGGGGTGCAGGTGGTCTACGGAATCGTCGGCTACAAGACCCATGCGAAGATGCTGCTGGTGCTGCGTCGCGAGGGCAAGCACCTGCGCTACTACACCCACCTGGGCACCGGGAACTACCATCCGAAGACGGCGCGCCTTTATACCGACTACAGCCTGCTGACGGCCGACAAGGATCTCGGCGAAGATGTGCGCCGCGTGTTCGTACAACTGACCAGTCTCGGCAAGGTGGGGCGCCTGAACAAACTGCTGCAGGCGCCGTTCACGCTACATAAAACGCTGATCAAAAAGATCGAGCGGGAGATCGAGCACGCGCGCAAGGGCAAGCGGGCGCGCATCGTCATCAAGGTGAATTCGGTGGTCGAGCCGGTGCTGATTCAAACGCTGTATCGCGCCTCGATGGCGGGGGTGGAGATCAGGCTGATCGTCCGCGGAATCTGCTGTCTGCGGCCGGGCGTGCCGGGACTCTCGGAGACGATCGAAGTCCGGTCGATCGTGGGCCGCTTTCTCGAGCACAGCCGCGTGTACAGTTTCGAGAACGATGGGGAGCCGGAACTGTTCTGCTCCAGCGCGGATTGCATGTCGCGGAACATGTTCCGCCGTGTCGAGACCTGCTTTCCGATCGAAAACAGGAAGCTGGCCGACCGCATTCGGGCCGAGCTGGATCTGTACCTGCGCGACGACAGCCAGGCCTGGATACAGCAATCCGATGGTCACTATCGCCGTGCCGAGCCCAACGCGACCGGTGGTGTCGAGGCGCAGTCCTACTTGCTCGAGCAGTTCCGACGTGCAGTCTGAACGGCTGCGCCGCGGCAGGGCCTACGCGAAGCGGAGGGCGAGTCCCGCCACCTGCAGGACCTCGGCTTCCTGTTCCAGGTCGGCCATGGTCAGAGGGTGATCGGCCAGCCAGCCGTCCGGGAAGCGGAGCGTAACCTGAACGTCGTGGAGTTGCAGTTCGACGGCGGGCAGTGGGGCCGGGTGCCGGCTGCGATTCAACAAGACCCCAAGCCGCAGGGCAATAGCAATGCGTGGAGCGACTTCGTCCCACGGGTGAGCCAGTTCCCGGAACAGCTTGACCGGGAACTTGCGGCGGTGAGCGCGGACCAGCGTCGCGAGCAGCTTCTGCTCCTGTTGCGAGAAGCCGGGCAGGTCCGCATTCTCGACGATGTACGCGCCATGCTTGTGATAGGCGCTATGGGCGATGTCGAAGCCGATCTCATGCAACTCCGCGGCCCAGCCCAACCATTGCTCCACCGTTGCCAGATCCACCGCTTCCTTCCCCAAGGCCTGGCGCGCGAACTCCCTGGCAGTTTGCCGCACGCGTTCGGCATGCTCGCGGTCGACGTGGTAGCGCGTCGCCAGCGTGCTGACCGTCGTGGAGCGGATGTCGGTGTGATGTAACCGCCCCACGAGATCGTACAGCAGACCCTCGCGCAGGGCCCCATCGGCGACTTTCATCAGTTCAATGCCGAGGATCTTGAACGCCGCGTAGACGATCACCACGCCGCCCGGCAGCACCGGCGCGCGTTCGGGGTTCAGCTCCGGAAACTGCAGTTTCGTGACGTCGCCCGCGGCGATCATGCCCTCGGCCAGCCGCTCCAGACCGACGCTGCTGATGCCTTCCTTGCTCCAGCCGGCAGCCAGGATGATCTTTTGGATTGCGCGCAGGCTGCCGGAGGCCCCGACGGCTTCCGACCACTGGCCGCGGCGGAAGGCCAATTCGATGGGCTCCAGTTCGCGTTGTGCGGCGATCACGGCCCGCTTGAAGCGCTTGGCGGAAATCTTTCCGCCGGGAAAGTGACGGAGACTCATCGACACGCAGCCCATCCGGAAACTCTCCTTGTGCAAGGGTTCCTGGTCGACGCCGATGATGAACTCCGTGCTGCCGCCGCCGATGTCCATGACCAACCGCCGGGTACCGTCGGGCGCCAGACTCCGGGCGACGCCCTGGTAGATCAGACGGGCCTCCTCGATGCCGGACACGATCTCGATCTGATGGCCCAGGGCATGCTCGGCCCGGTGCAGGAAGGGCTGTGCGTTCTGGGCCATGCGGAAGGTATTGGTGCCAACGGCGCGGACGCTGCAGGGTGGGAGGTTGCGTAGCCGTTGCCCGAAACGCTCCAGGCATTCGAGAGCCCGGATCTGCGCTTCGGGCGTCAGGTTGTTTTGTGCGTCCAGCCCTGCTCCGAGACGAACCATTTCGACGAGCCGGTCGACGACGGTGAGGTTCCCGTTGCGGTGGCTGGCCACGAGCAGATGGAAACTGTTCGATCCCAGGTCGACGGCGGCGAGCAAATCGGATTGGGGAGTTACGGTCACGCGGAGCCTCGGAATCGGTGCGACGTGACGGAAGGCCGCGTCGTCGGTCTGATAAAATGCGCAAGCTTTGTGCTGCGGGCGGCTGATGCCCGCCATTTTAAACAATGCCCGTCGAAAATACCCGATGTCAGCACTGCTACTGCGGGATCTGCGCAAGACCTACGGCAACCGTCTGGAAGCCCTGAAAGGCGTCGATCTGGAAATTCCGGAAGGCGAATTTTTCGCGCTGCTCGGTCCCAATGGCGCCGGCAAGTCGACCCTGATCAGCATCGTCAGTTCGCTGGTCAACAAAACCAGCGGTCGCGTCGAGGTCTGCGGATTCGATCTTGATCGGGACCGTGAAGCCGCCAAGCGCTGTATCGGACTCGTGCCGCAGGAGGTAAATTTCAACCAGTTCGAGAAGGTCGCGAATATCGTCATCAATCAGGCGGGTTACTACGGAATCCCTCGCCGGGAAGCGTTCGTCCGGGCCGAGCGCTGCCTGCGTCAGGTCGACCTGTGGGACAAGCGCAACGTGGTGTCGCGGCAACTGTCGGGCGGCATGAAACGCCGTTTGATGATCGCTCGGGCGCTGGTGCACGATCCGCGGCTGCTGATCCTGGACGAGCCCACGGCGGGGGTGGATATCGAGATCCGCCATTCGATGTGGGAGTTTCTGCGTTCGGTCAATCGGCGGGGTACGACCGTCATTCTGACGACGCACTACCTGGAAGAAGCGGAGAATCTGTGTCGGCACATCGCGATCATCGACCACGGCCGGATCGTCGTGAACCGCCGGATGCAGGAACTGCTCGCTGAAGTTCAGACGCAGCGATATACCCTTGAACTCAAGCATCCGATCAGCCAAGTGCCGATTATCGAAGACTACGCGGTGGAGCGGGAGGATGCGTATACCTTGATCGCAGAAGTCCCGCCCGAGGGCGGCGTGCATGGCTTGTTTACGCGACTGGCGGCTCAGGGCATCGAAGTCCAGGGCATCCGGAATGGGTCGAGTCGTCTGGAGCAGTATTTCATGCGCTTGATCGCGGAATCGGGAGATCGCGATGGGACAGGCGCAGCCGCATGAGGAAACGCGGGTGGTCCGGTACAGGCCAATGGATTGCGCTGCAGACGATTCTGTTCAAGGAAATCAGCCGCTTCTTTCGGATCTGGCCGCAGACCATACTGCCTGCCGCGGTGACCAATGCGCTGTACCTGCTGATTTTCGGTGCGCTGATGGGGCGGCGCATCGGCCCGATCCACGGCATCGCCTACCTGGACTACATCGTGCCGGGAATTGCACTGATGTCCGTCATCACCAACGCGTACAGCAATGTCGTGTCCTCGTTCTACTCGACCAAGTTCCAGCGGCACATCGAGGAGTTGATTACGGCGCCGGTCTCCGAATGGGCGGTGCTGGCGGGGTATGTGGGCGGGGGCGTGGTTCGGGGGCTCGTCGTCGGCGCTGTCGTCGTAGCCACGGCCGGGTTTTTTACGCAACTCCAGGTCGCCCATGCTGGCGTGCTGCTCGCGATGGGCACGCTGACAGCGGCGCTGTTCGCGCTGGCGGGGTTCATCAATGCCGTCTATGCGAACAGTTTCGACGACATCTCCATCGTGCCCAACTTCGTGCTGACGCCGCTGGTGTATCTGGGCGGCGTGTTCTATTCGATCGAACTGCTGCCGTCCTGGTGGCGGACCGTCTCGATGGGGAATCCCATCCTCTACATGGTCAATGCCTTCCGCTATGGTTTCGTCGGGGTGTCGGACGTGCGTTTGGACGTCGCCTTCGCCTTGATCGGCGGCCTGATTGTCCTGCTGCTGACCTGGGCCTACGTGCTGTTGCGCCGGGGCACGGGTATCAAGAGTTAGTCGCGCGCTGCGATCACCAAAAGGGGTGACGGTCAGGCCAGCCCCGATCGAATCGTCGTCTCGTATTCCGGGAAGTAGCGGGCGATGACGGGCAGTTCGAAGCTCCGCAGGATGCTGGTGTTGGGTTCGCGTTCGAGCAGGAATTCGAACGAACGGCGGACGAGCTCTGTGGAGGAGAGGCGTCCGCCGGTGAGGCGGCTCGCGTAGTCGGGGTCCACCGCGACAGTGTGGGTCGTTGGGTTGGGTCCCTGAACTGTGACCTGGAAGGTGCGGGCGTCGCGGGATTCGATGGTCAATAGGGTCATGCGGTAGCTGCTCTCCTGCCAGTGGAAGCGGTGACGCTCGTCGGTCAGCGCGCCTTGCGGTTCTGCGCCTCCTGCCGGATCTTGTCCTCGTACTTCAACATTTCGCTGACGATCTGGTCGGCGGTCTTCTGCACGTCCTTACCCGTGGCATCCTTTTCCATCATGAATTTCGCGGCCGCGACGTAGGGGTTCATTGTCACTGCGGCCCCCGGCATTTTGCTCGGATCCTTCACGGTGCCGAACACCATGAACGGTTCGCGCGGATGGGCGCCGGCAAGATCGCTGATGCCCACCTGAACCTCCATCGTCGAAGCGCCCTGGCCAAAACCGATGATGGCGCGCTTGAAGCGATTTCCTTCGCCAACCTCGGTGAACACACCCTGCAACAGCCAGCCGTCGTTCGGTAGCGCGCTGTCCGATCCTTGGTAACGCTGGGATGGGAAGCCCTTATCACGCAGGCTGTTCACCAGTGAGGTGGCCATCGCGTCGACGATCTCCCGGGCTCGCGCAGCGGGGTCGGTAGTCGCAAAGTGATGCGGCAGGCGTTCTCCCACTTGTCCCAGCAGACTGTGCTGGGCACGTTCCGGAAGCATGCCTCGGACGCCCTGATCACCCTGGAAGTCGCCTGAGTCGAGAGCAAAGTCTGCGACGTAGACCTGACGCGGTACCTGCTGCGGCGGACGGGTGCTCAGCGTTTCGCCTTTCAGCTCGACACCGCCCCGCAAGCCGGGCCCGGCATGTTCCTGGGCGAGTCGACAACCGGTACCCAAACTCGTCAGCAGGGCTCCGCAACACGCCGCCAGGACACGATAGCGATCGAGAACAAACATCCGCCGCAGTCCCTCTTGTTGTGACCCCATTGGGCCGGGGGTCGCGCCCGTCTGGCGGTCGTTTCCGATTCGCCGGCTTGCGCGTCTCGATCTTAACATGCACGTATTCGCCGGGTGGGGCTTGTCTCGCCGGCTGAGATCGACGAGAGGCTCGGGCGAGCTGTGGCCGCGTGTGGGTCATGCACTACGTAAAACCTTGACGGACCTTCGATGACGCGCAACTATTGTTCGGTCAAAAGGACGATCCCCTCCCAGGAGAACATGGTGTTCATCGATTCAGCGCGTTGGCCGTGATGGCCGTCGGTACGCTCAGCTACCTTTCAGGCGCGCTGGCCCAATTGTTTCTGGCAGTCCTGCTGACGCTCCGCCGACCGCAGAGCCTGCGGGGTCGCTGGCTGATCCTGTCTTCAACGGTCACGACTGTCTGGTGTCTTTTGCTGGCGCTACAGGAGGCGTTCGGTGTCCTGCCTGCCGCGCTGATCTGGACCATCGAACTCCTGCGCGATTACGTCTGGCTGGCTTTCTTCGGAAAGCTGCTGGGCCAGCATGAAGGCGTTGCGTACCCACCGAGGCAGCGTGGTATCGGCGCGGTTCGCGCCAGTGTGCAGGTGGCCGTGCTGAGCATGGGGCTCTACGCGTGGCTTACTCCCTATCTGCAATCAAGTTTTCCGCAATTTTTCAGCAAGTCCTGGCAGGAGTTCGGTCTGGTCGCACTGTCCATTCTGGGGCTGGCGCTGGTCGAGCAGGTGTACCGTAACACCCGGCCGGACCTGCGGTGGCGGATCAAGCTGATCTGTCTCGCGCTGGGGGGAATGTTCGCCTACGACTTCTATCTCTACACCGACGCGCTGCTGTTCGATCGCATCAATCCCGACCTCTGGGCGGCGCGGGGGGCCCTTGCCGGCATCATCGTTCCCCTGATCGCCACCTCGGCAGCGAAGAATCCGGAATGGAATCTGGATCTGTACATCTCCCGGCGCATCGTCTTCCACTCGGCAACGCTCCTGGGGACCGGCATCTATCTGCTCTCTATGGGCACTGTCGGTTACTACATCCGTGTGTTCGGCGGCGAGTGGGGGCCGGTCATACAGATCGTGTTCGTCGCGGCCGCCTCGCTGGCGTTGGTGTTGCTGCTCTTTTCCGCACAGGCGCGGGCGCGTGTCAGGGTCTACCTGACCAAGAATTTCTTCAACTACGCCTACGACTATCGCGAGGAGTGGCTTACTTTGACCCGTACGCTGGCCGATGCCGCTTCGGGCTTGAGCCTCGAGGAGCGGGTCATCTACGCCATCGGGCGCCTGGTTGAAAGCCAGAACGGCGTGCTGTGGTGGCGGGACTCGGCCGGGGCATTGGCCTGGCGGGCAAGCTATGGCGCACCTCAAGTGGACGTCGCGCGCCTGGAGAGCAACGATCCGGTGGTAGCATACATGGTGGAGCGCGAATGGATCGTGAATCTGGCGGAGATGGAGTCCATGCCCGAAGCCTATGACGGGCTGCAGCCGCCTGTGTGGCTGAAACCGGAAAGCAACGCCTGGCTGCTGTTGCCGATGTTCCGTGACGAAGGGCGGTTGTACGGCGTGCTGCTGCTGTCGAAGCCGCGGGCACCGATCAAATGGGACTGGGAAGTGCTTGATTTGCTGAAGACGGCCAGCACCGTGGCGGCCAGCTACCTGGCACTGGATGATGCCGGCCGGCAGTTGACTGAGGCGCGCCAGTTCGAAGGCTTCAATCGCCTGTCGGCGTTTGTGATCCATGACCTGAAGAATCTGATAGCGCAGTTGACGCTGGTGTTGCGGAATGCCGAGCGCCATCACGATAACCCGGCCTTCGTGCGCGACGCCTTCAAGACCCTGGACCACGTCGTGGAACGCATGAATCGTTTGATGAACCAGTTGCGTAACGCGGGTCCAAGTGTTGTATCGGAAGCTGTCGATGTCGGACGACTCCTCGCTGAGGTGACGACCGCGCGTGCTTCGCAGGTGCCGGCGCCGCTATTCCAGGACGGTGCGGAAGGGGTTGTGGTAACGGCGAATCGCGATCGCCTGTTTTCCGCCTTCGAACACATCGTACACAATGCACAGGATGCTGCTGGCAAACACGGTCGCGTACAGTTGCGCGTGATGCATCCGGCACCGGAGAGCGTCGCTATAGAAATAGAAGACAACGGACCGGGCATGAGCGCAGAGTTCATCCGGACCCGCCTGTTTCGGCCCTTCGATACGACCAAGGGTCTGACCGGCATGGGCATCGGCGCTTACGAGTCGCGCGAGTATGTGCGTTCAATCGGGGGCGAAATGGTGGTTACCAGCGAACTGGGGAAGGGCACGACGTTTCGCATCGTGATCCCCAGACAGAACGCCGAAAATCGGCAGGAACAGCGTGTGGAGGCACTGGCGTGATGGATCAGACATTGCTGATTGTTGAGGATGATCCCGGTCTGCAGAGCCAGTTACGGTGGAGTTTTACCGATTACAAGGTTTGTGTTGCCGACGACCGGGAATCGGCGTTGGCTGCCGTTCGGAAGCATGAGCCTGACGTCGTGACCCTCGATCTCGGTCTTCCTCCGGATCCAGGCGGTGTTTCCGAAGGCTTCGCGACGCTGCAGGAGATCCTGTCCGCTGCGCCGCATACCAAAGTCATCGTGATCACGGGCAACGACGATAAGGTCAATCCGGCCCGTTCGATCGGTTTGGGTGCTTACGATTTCTACCAGAAGCCCATCGATCCGGAGATTCTGGCTTTCGTGGTCGAGCGTGCCTTCAGGTTGCGTGCGCTCGAGGAGGAGAACCGGAAGTTGTCCCGCCTGCACATCACGAATCCACTGGAGGGGATTGTTGCCGCGAGTCCCGAGATGCACGAGATGTGCAGGATGGTCGAGCGCCTGGCACCGACCGACATGACGGTGCTGCTGCTCGGCGAGAGCGGTACCGGCAAAGAAGTACTGGCCCGGGCGCTGCATCGGCTGAGTCCCCGGGCGAACAAGCCCTTTATCGCGGTGAATGCGGCCGCGATCCCGGAGACGCTGCTCGAAAGCGAACTCTTCGGTTATGAGCGCGGCGCCTACACCGGCGCCGCGCAGCAGACCAAGGGCAAGTTCGAACTTGCGAATGGCGGCACGTTCTTTCTCGATGAGATTGGCGACATCCCTTTATCGCTACAGCCCAAGCTCCTGCGCGTGCTGCAGGACCGGGTCCTGGAACGGGTTGGCGGCCGGCAGGAAATCAAGGTCGATGTGCGGGTCATCGCCGCGACGCACCAGAATCTTACCCGACTGATCGAGCAGAGCCTGTTCCGCGAGGATTTGTTCTTTCGTCTGAATGAGATGATCATCAATATCCCGCCGCTGCGCGAACGAACCGGGGATGCGGTCGTGCTCGCAAACGCCTTTCTCGAAACCTTCAACAAGCAGTTCAGTCGCAACCTCCTGGGCTTTTCCGACAGCGCGCTGGCCGCGCTCGAGGCCTACCACTGGCCGGGAAACGTCCGCGAAGTCCAGCACAAGGTCAAGCGGGCGGTGGTCATGGGGGCGGGGCCACTGATCGAGCCCAAGGATCTCGAATTGTCGGAAGGCGAGACCAGGCCTCGCGTCACTCCCTTGCGTGAGGCGCGTGAAGCGGCGGAGCGCAAAGCCCTCTGCGCGGCGCTTACCGAGGCGGGTGAGAACGTTTCGAAGGCTGCGGAACTGCTTGAAATCACTCGTCCGACGCTGTACGCGTTGCTGAACCGATTCAATCTAAAGGTCTGACGCGTTGCGGTCGATGACGCTCCGGGTCAACGTGGGGTGGTCGCCGCCGTGCGAAGGCCCGATAATGCGCAGTCGGTGACGTTGCCCCCAGCGGTCACGATGCGTTCGCAGTCACGAACAGCAACCAGCAACAGCGGCCTCCTTGCCGGTGAAGCCCCATTTCAGCAGGCCAACATGACGACCATCTCGGATCCTGAAAATACCCACGGCCACATCTCAAAACAGTATGACCACGAACTGTTCGACATCCGTAGCCGGGTGCTGAGTCTCGGCGGGCTCGTCGAGGAACAAATCGCGAGTGCGGTGCAATCCTTGATGGAAGGCAACGTTCCTCTGGCCGAGCGAGTGATTGCGGACGATTACAAGGTCAACTCGCTGGAGGTGTCGATCGACGAGGAGTGCACGCAGATTCTTGCGCTGCGACAACCGACCGCTCGGGACCTGCGGCTGGTGGTTGCGGTCATCAAGACCATTACCGATCTGGAACGCATCGGTGACGAAGCCAAACGGATTGCCCGGCACGGGATCGACCTGGCCTCGCATTATCCGAAGCGCAACCAGTTGACCGAGGTCGAACAGTTGGCGCGACTGGTGCGCGCTCTGATCCGCCAGGCGCTGGACGCGTTCGCGCGCATGGACGTCGATTCGGCGCTTCAGGTGGCGCAGCAGGACAGGCAGGTCGACAGCGTTTACGAAAACATCATGCGGCAGCAGATCACCTACATGATGGAGGACCCGCGTCTGATTCCGGTGTGTCTGGCCATCATGTGGTCGTCGCGCTCACTCGAGCGCATTGGCGACCGCGCCTGCAATATCTGTGAATACGTCATTTACTACGTCAAGGGAAAGAACATCCGGCATATCAGCCTGGAGCAGGTGCAGCAGGATTTGTTGGGCCGCGGACGCCGGGACTAGGTGTCCCTGCTCGACGCTGCAGCGGCGGCTTCGAATCGGCGCCCGACTCGTGCCCAGTGGCGCTTTTGTGCACCGATCAATACAATACGGGTCTGCAGTGCCGAAGCGGTTATCGTTTTCCGCTTTGTTGTCCTCCCCCCGGCAGTCTCTGATTCCACCCTATGAAGCGTTTGCGACTGGCGGCCGCGTTGCTGTTATTGGCGGTCACCTCAACGACGGTCTGGGCCTTTGATTCGTTTGTGATCGACTCGATTCGCGTCGAAGGGCTCGAGCGGGTGTCCGAGGGCACGGTACTGAACTACCTGCCGGTCAAGGTGGGCGACGTTTTCGACCAGAAACAGTCGACCGAATCGATCAAGGCGCTGTTCAAGACCGGGTTCTTCAAGGACGTGCGTCTGGAACACGATGGCAGTCAACTGGTGGTTCTGGTCGAGGAGCGTCCTGCCATCGCCAGCATCACCCTCGAGGGCAACAAGGATCTTAGTTCGGAAGAGTTGTTGAAGGCGCTGAAAGGGATCGGCCTTTCCGAAGGCAAGGTCTTCGATCGGCAGATTCTGGACAAGGTAGAACAGGAACTGCGGCGGCAGTACTACAGCCGCGGGAAATATGGTCTGCAAATCGACTCGGAAGTTGCCGATCTCGATCGGAACCGGGTCGCTGTCACGATCAAGATCTCCGAGGGTAAGGTAGCGAAGATCAAACAGATCAATGTCGTAGGCAATGCCGCCTTCGAAGACGAGGATTTGATCGACGAGTTCGAGCTCAGTACGAGCAACTGGTTGTCCTGGTACACCAAGGACGACCAATATTCGAAGCAGAAACTGTCAGCAGATCTGGAGCGACTGCGCTCGTATTACCTGGATCGCGGCTACATCAAGTTCGAGATCGAATCCACACAGGTTTCGATTACGCCCAACAAGAAGGAGATCTACGTCACGGTCAACGTTCGGGAAGGTGACGTCTACAAGGTCAATGAGGTGAAGCTGACCGGCAAAATGATCGTACCGCCGGACCAGATCATGCCGCTGGTGCAGATCGGACCGGAAGACACTTTTTCCCGCAAGCTGGCGACCGAAACATCGAAGGGCATCTCGGATCGCCTGGGCGAAGAAGGGTTCATCTTCGCCAACGTCAATATGGTGCCGGACATCAACGAAGAGAAGAAGTCGGTCAATATCACGTTCTTCGTCGATCCCGGCAAACAGGTTTACGTCCGCCGCATCAACTTCCAGGGAAATACCAAGACACGTGACGAAGTGCTGCGGCGGGAGATGCGGCAGATGGAAGCGGCTTGGGCATCATCCACGAAGATCGAGCGGTCGAAAATGCGCCTGGAGCGTTTGGGGTACTTCCAGGAGGTCAATGTCGAGACGCCGGCCGTTCCCGGCACCGCGGACCAGATCGACGTGAACTACAGCGTCGTCGAGAAGTCGTCGGGGAATATCACCGCCGGTGTCGGGTTCTCGCAGGTGCAAGGCATCATCGTCAATGCCGCGGTGACCCAGGACAACGTCTTCGGTACGGGCAAGCGGGTCAATCTGACCTTCAACAACAGCCAGGTCAACACCATTTACCAGTTCGGCTATCTCGACCCGTATCTGACCCTGGACGGCATTAGCGGCGGATTCGACGCATCCTATCGGGAAACCAACTTCGCGCAGGCAAATCTGGCGCAGTACCTGACTGACGTTGGCGCCGTCGGTGTCAACGTCGGCGTGCCCTTTACCGAATTCGACAGCCTCCGCACCAACCTCGATTACGAGTATACGAACCTAAAGACGACCAACCAGACGCCTACGCAGATTTTGGATTTCATCTCCGAAAACGGTAACGCGTTCAACGAGTACACGGTGGCTCTGGGTTACACCCACGACACCCTGAATCGTGCGATTTTTGCGACACAGGGCGGTTCACACACGCTGCAGGTGCTCGGCGCCATGCCCTTCTCCGACCTGGACTACTACAAGGCGAGTCTGCGGTCGCGGCACTATTTTCCGCTCGCGCAGGACCTCACGCTGTTGCTCGGTGGGGAAATCGCCTATGGCGGCGGCTATGGCAATACGAGCCAACTGCCGTTCTTCGAAAACTACTTCGCCGGTGGTCCGAACTCGGTTCGAGGGTTCTTGCAGAACACTCTGGGTCCACGCGACTCGAACAACCGTCCGATCGGTGGTTCCAGTAAGTTGATCGGTTCGGCCGAATTGCTGTTCCCGGTGCCCTTGATCAAGGAAAGCAAGAACCTGCGTCTCGGCGCCTTCGTCGATGCCGGTAACGTATTTGATGGGGGATATGACTTCAACGAAATCCGCGTTTCCGCGGGGTTGTCCGCCCGTTGGCTATCGCCGTTCGGTGCGATCATGGTCAGTCTGGGCCAACCACTCAATTCCAAGCAGGGCGACCGCATCCAAAACTTCCAATTCAATTTCGGCTCCGGATTCTGAGTGAGGGACCTGTACAGTCGCTCCCGTTCGGGGAGTTCTTGTATAATCCGGAGATTGCCGAGCTGTCAGCGCACTTGGCGGAGCGGCGTCCAAGTCGAAACCACTGCTTCAGGAGTCTATGCTTCCCGATTTTTTTGCGGGAGTCTAGCGGAGCTTCAGGATTCAATAAAGTAGGTATGGGACCTTTAATCATGCGTAGAAGATTGCTGAGCGTTTTCGTGGTGTTCGTGTTCGCGAGCCCTTCCTTTGCAGCCGACCTCAAGATCGGCTTCGTCAACGTGGCGCGGCTGCTGGAAAAGGCGCCCCAGGCCGAGGCCGCCAAGAAGGACCTCGAGCGGGAATTCAAGCCACGGGACTCCAAATTGGTCAGCGAGCAGAAAACAATCAAGGCGTTGGAGGAAAAGCTGGCTAAGGACGAGGCTGTCATGAACGAAGCCGAGCGGCAAAAACTGGAGCGCGACCTGATGAACCGCAAGCGTGATGCCAAGCGCGTACAAGATGAGTTCAGGGAGGACTTCAACCTCCGCCGCAACGAGGAACTCGGCAAATTGCAGAAGTCCATCTTCGAGGCGATTCAGTCCCTGGCAAAGGAAGAGAACTATGATCTGCTGCTGACAGACGGTGTCGTTTTTGCGAAGGAAAGCATCGATATCACCAATAAGATTGAGCAGAAACTGCAGGCGAGTTTCAAGCGCTAACCCGCGTCGGGAAGCTAGTTGCTCCATGCGCTCCCTATAGGCTTTTAACTGCAGGAATTCTCATTGGATATTCAACAGATAAAGGAGTACCTCCCGCATCGCTACCCTTTTTTGCTGATCGATCGCGTGGTCTCCTGCGAACCGGGCGTTCGTCTCGTCGGGTACAAGAACGTTACCTACAACGAGCCGTTCTTCACAGGACATTTTCCCGAGCAGCCGATCATGCCGGGTGTGCTGATCATTGAGGCGCTGGCGCAAACCACGGGTTTACTGGCCGCGGAGACTGCACCGAGCGTGCTGGGCAAGGGCAAGACGTACTACTTGGTGGGTCTCGACAAGGTTCGTTTCAAGCGCCCGGTCGTGCCCGGCGATCGCTTGACGCTGGAGGCAACCTATCTGCGGCACAAGCGGAATATCTGGGCTTTCTCGTGCCGTGCCGAGGTCGAAGGTGAATTGGTCGCCAGTGCGGAGATCATGTGCGCGGCCGCGGAGCAGGAGACTTGATTCATCCCTCCGCCATCGTCGATCCGTCGGCGCAGATCGCGGACGGTGTGTCTATCGGCCCCTTTTCGATCATCGGCCCGGAGGTTTCGATCGGTTCCGGCACGGAGGTCGGGCCGCATGTCGTGATCCGTGGTCCTACGCGCATCGGTTGCGACAATCGCATCTTCCAGTTCGCGTCCGTCGGCGAAGACCCGCAGGACAAGAAATACGGCGGCGAGTCGACCACGCTGGAAATCGGCGATCGCAATGTGGTTCGGGAGTTCGCCACGATCCATCGCGGCACGGCTCAGGATCGGGGCATTACGCGGATCGGTAGCGACAATCTCTTCATGGCCTACACCCATGTCGCCCACGATTGCGTGGTGGGTAACCGCATCATCATGGCGAACGCGGCTTCCTTGGCCGGGCACGTGGAGGTCGATGACTTCGCGATTCTGGGCGGTTTCAGCCTGGTGCATCAATTCTGCCGGATCGGGCAGTACAGTTTTTCTGCGATGGGGAGCGTCATCTCGCGCGATATCCCTCCCTATGTCATGGTCGGCGGGCGGCCGACGAAGCCCTACGGGATCAACTCGGTCGGACTGGAGCGCAATGGTTTCGGTTCGGAAGCCCTGCGCCAGATCAAAAAGGCTTACAAAATCATCTACAAGGCCGGTTTCAAGCTGGATGAGGCCATCAAGCTACTGGACGAAGTTACCGTCGAGCATCCGGAGATCGTGCCTCTGGTGGACTTCCTGAAGACCACCGGCCGCAGCATCATGCGCTGATTCGCGCGCGTCGGGTCCCTATGGTCGTTCGTTCCGTTTCATCTGGGCCACTCATTGCGGGAATCGATGAGGCGGGGCGGGGCGCTCTCGCTGGTCCTGTGATCGCCGCGGCTGTGCTATGGGATCCCGCAACGGGCGCGATCGAAGGTCTGGACGACTCGAAGCGCTTGCCGCCGATGCGCCGTGAAGTGATGGAAGGTCTGATCAAGGACCGTGCAGTGGCATGGGCCATCGGTCGTGCCGAAGCAGGCGAAGTTGATCGGGTCAACGTGCTAGAGGCGTCGATGCTCGCGATGGAACGTGCCTATCGGTCCCTGACTGTGGTGCCCGATGAGGTTCTCGTCGATGGCAACCGCTTTCCGCCGTTGGGCTGCAACGGCCGCGCAGTCGTCGGCGGGGACGGCACCATCCCCACGATCATGGCGGCATCGATCCTGGCGAAAGTCGCTCGGGATCGGGAAATGGTGTTGCTGGACGCGCTCTATCCACACTACGGATTTCTCCAGCACAAGGGCTATCCGACCCAGGCACACAGGCAGCGCTTGCTTGCGATTGGGCCTTGCGCAGTCCACAGGCGAACGTTCGCCCCCGTCCGGGCCTGCATCGAGGGGCCGTCAAGTTCGTGACACGTCTTGAGATAGGCCGGAAACTCTGTCGTTACCCAGCGGCGGCGCGCTCTGTGAGCGGCGCGCGGGGAGGTCGTTGCGGTCTATGGAAGTTGGACCGGTGGGCTTGGAGTCCAGCCTCCGGCTCGATGCTCGGCAACCACGGTCGTATAGATACCGCCTCGCACATTGAAGCGAGCCGTGATGCGCATGAAGCGTGGCCGGCAACATCCGCAGAGTTCGGTCAGTATGCGGTTGGTGACCGCTTCGTGAAACGCCCCCTGATCCCGAAAACTCCAGATATAGAGTTTGAGTGCTTTCAATTCGATGCAGAGTCCGTCGGGTACGTATTCGAGCACGATCGTCGCGAAATCCGGCTGGCCGGTCTTGGGGCAGAGGCAGGTGAACTCCGGGATTTCGATGCGGATCGTGTAGTCGCGGTCGGTCCGGGGGTTTTCAAAAGTTTCGATCATGGGTGTTTTGGTTGGGTAGATGATTCAGATGTGCGCTGCCTGTCGGCTGGTCCCGTGCTCGAAGACAGACGCCGTGAATACCCGGGTTTGAGTCGTTGTATGGGCGCCATGTTCCCGTGTCGCGGGCAAGGCCCGGGTGGTCCAAATTCCGCAGAGGCTTGGCGCGATGCGGCTTGAAAAAATCAAGCTGGCCGGATTCAAGTCATTCGTGGATCCGACCACACTGCCCTTGCCCGGTAACCTGGTGGGGGTGGTAGGTCCCAACGGTTGTGGGAAGTCGAACATCATCGACGCCGTGCGATGGGTCATGGGCGAGAGCTCGGCCAAGCATCTGCGGGGCGACACGATGGCGGACGTCGTCTTCAACGGGTCCAGCACGCGCAAACCGGTCGGCGTCGCGTCCGTGGAACTGTTGTTCGACAATACCGACGGTCGCGCGACGGCAGAATACGCAGGCTACCAGAAAATCGCAATCAAGCGGCAGGTTGGCCGTGATGGACAATCCACCTATCTGCTCAACGGTTCGCGCTGTCGCCGCAAGGACATCACCGACCTGTTTCTCGGCACCGGTTTGGGCGCACGCAGTTACGCGATCATCGAGCAGGGAACAATCTCCCGCTTGATCGAAGCCAAGCCGGACGAACTCCGGGGGATCGTCGAGGAAGCGGCCGGCATATCCCGCTACAAGGAACGACGCCACGAGACCGAGATCCGGATGCGCCATACCCGGGAGAATCTGGAGCGTGTCGATGATCTGCGCGGGGAGTTGACGAAACAGGTCGAGAGCCTGCAGCGGCAGGTCAAGAAGGCAGAACGCTACCTGGCCCTGCGCGATGAGGAGCGCCAGTCGAGGATCAGCCTGCTGCGACTGCGTTGGCAGGCCTCACGCGCCGCCATGGCCCATTTGCATACCGAGCTGGAGCGGTTGGGTGACGCTCTACGGGAGGCCGTGTCGGCGGGCCGGGAAAGCGGCGAGAAGGCGGCCGAGTGGCAGTTGGCGCGGGAGCGTCGGCAGTCCGAGATGCAGGAAGTCCAGGCTAGCTTCTACGAGGTCGGTGCCGATATCGGCCGCCTCGAGGACCTGATTCGCCGGTCAGAGAAGTCGCGGGAGGAAACCGTTAAGGACCTTCAGCGTCTGGAAGCGGAGACGCAGCGGGCCGGCGCGGAACTTCAGCACGACCGGGCGCAGCTCGCCGAGGTTCGCCGGGAGCTTGTCGAACTCGCCGGAATTCTCGATGCGTCGCGGTCGACGGCACAAGCAGCGACCGCCCGGAAGGAAGCCGCTGGCCAGGGGGTACGCGCGGCCCGGATCCAACTCGAGGCCGTGCAGTCCCGACTGGCCCAGGCAGCGAGCCGCACCGAGATCATTCGCGCGCGCGATCGCCAACTCGGAGAGCAGCAGCGTCAGACCGACGTTCGCTGGCAGCGGCTGGCCGACGAACGCCGGGACCTGGAGGCAGGGCTCGGCGGCGATGAACTTGAGTCGCTGCGCCAGACCATCGCCGAAGAAGAGGCGCTGGTCGCGGAGCATGCCGCGCGGGTCGAGGAATTGACGGGAGCCTTGAAGGAGGGTCGGACGCGGCTGGAAGAGCAGCGGCTCGGTCTGAACTCGGTGCGGGCCGAAATCCATACGGCGCAGGGGCGCCTCAGCTCCCTGGAGCTCTTGCAGCAGCACGCCATGGGTAAAGACCGTGCGGCCGTCCAGGCTTGGCTGGCACAGCTCTCGCTGGACCAGGCGCCGCGGCTGGCCGAACGCCTGGATGTCGGTCTCGGCTGGGAGGCCGCGGTGGAGGAAGTGTTGGGGCAGCACCTCGAAGCCCTGTGCATCGACAGCATGCAACCCTTTCTGAATGCGCTGGTGGCAAGCCCGCCGCAGGAATCTCTGGCTTTTTTCGAGACCTGTGATGTTGTGCCGCGTTCCTCTCCCCAGGACAAGGCGCTGCCGCGGTTGCTGGATCAGGTGGCTGCTCCGTGGCGGCTCGAAGCGCTGCTCTCCGGTGTGTTTTGCGCCCCCGATCTGTCCGCGGCTGTGGCGGCCGGCGCCTGGCTCGAGGACCACGAGTCGGTCGTCACTCAAAAGGGCGAGCGGCTCGGGCGCGGTTGGGTCAGGTTACAGAAGGCCGAGGATGCGAGAAGCGGCGTCATCCGGCGTGAGCGGGAGGTGCGTCAGGCCAAGGATGCGCTGCAGGGCTTGCTGGCCGACGAAGGCGAGCTCGCCGCCAAGATTGCAACACTGGAGCGTGAGCTGTCAGCGGCCGAGGAAGAGCGGCTACGACACGAACAGGAACGACGTCGACTCGAACGTAGTGCGCTCGAACTGCGCAATGCGGAACATCAACTGAACGCACGCCAGCAGCAGGCGCTCAAGCGTCTCGCCGCGGTCACGCGCGAACTGGAGGAAGCGGAAGCGCTGCGGGTGGATCTGGCGGAGCAGCGGGCCGAAGCGGGCCAGGAGCTCCGCGAGACCGGGGCCGCCATCGATGCGCAGACGGCGGAGGTCACGGCGTGTCGGGAACTGCTCGCAGACGCCGAAGAGGCGTGGGCCGAAGCGGAGCGTATTTGGCAGTTGGCCCAGGATGAGCTCCGTCGCCTGGAGAGCCGTGATGAATCCCTGCGCTCGAATGAGCGATTGACCGCGAGTCACCTGGAGCGTGCGGAAGCCCACGCGACTGATGCGGACCTGCGGCTGAAGGATCTGCGGGAACGCTTCGAAGATCAGCCGCTGGTCGAGGCGGAGAAGGAACGACTCGCTGAGCTCAGGGGCGAACGGGAACGGCTCGAAGGCCTGCTGGCCGACCATCGTGGCCGGTTGGGCGATATCGACAAGGCGGCACGCGAGGCGGCGGAAGAGCGTCTCCGACATGAGCGGGAGATCGAGCGGATCAAGGAACGCCTCGAACGGACCCGGATCGAGCTCGAGGGACACCAGGTGCGCGAGAACGGCTTGCAAGAGCAACTGACGGAATTGGGGCTCACTGTGGAAGAGAGTCCGGACGCGGGGGAGGGCGGGCTGACCGCCGCAACGGGCACGGAAGCGGAACTGCAGCAGGCCATCAGCCGGCTCGCTCAGGATATCGAGAAGCTCGGCCCGGTGAATCTGCTCGCCGTAGAAGAGTTTGCTGACCAGAAGGCGCGCCTCGATCTCCTCGAGCAGCAGCGTGCCGACCTTAACGAGTCGCTGGAGATCCTGATGCAGGCCATCGAGAAAATCGACCGAGAGTGCCGCGCGCTGTTTAAGGGGACTTTCGAACGGATCAATTCGGGATTTCAGGTCATGTTCCCGAAGCTGTTCGGCGGTGGCAACGCCTATCTGGAACTCAACGAGCGCGACCTGCTCGAAGCGGGCGTCAGTGTGATCGCGCGTCCGCCCGGCAAGCGCAACAGCTCCATCCACCTGCTGTCCGGGGGCGAGAAGGCTCTGACGGCGGTTGCTTTGGTGTTCGCAATCTTCGAGTTGAACCCGGCACCGTTTTGTTTGCTGGACGAGGTCGATGCGCCGCTGGACGATGCGAACGTCGGCCGCTTTTCGGCGTTGGTCAAGGAAATGTCGGAGAGGGTACAATTTTTGTTTATCACGCATAACAAGGTCACCATGGAAATTGCCGACTATCTGGCCGGAATCACGATGCGGGAACCCGGCGTATCGCGCATCGTTGCCGTGGATATCGAAGCGGCGGTCGAACTGGCGAACGCATGAGGCAATAGGATGGACAGAGAGACGGTTAGACTTATTTTGCTGATCATCGGTGTCTTCGTGATCGCAGCCATTTATCTGCATGGTCGCTACGGTTCGATACTCGGGCGCCCTCGACGCTCGTCGGATGGTTTGGGGGAACTGCCGGCGGACTGGTCCGGCGGTGATGGCGCGAACGCCGAAAACTGGTCGGCCGCGGACGTCTACGATGAAGCGGCGGACGATGGGCGTGGTGGTGGATTTGAGGGCAGTGCGCCCTCGACTGTGCCGGAGGGGGATTCGCGACTGACGCAGGACAATGCGGTCGGCGCTCCTTTCCTGATTCAGGCCAGCGTAGTCGCACGGCGCGGCGAGACCTTCTCCGGCGAGGAATTGCGCGATGCGCTGCTGGATCTGGGGCTCGTGCACGGCGAGATGGATATCTTCCACCGCTACGACCGCAGCTTTCGGGAGCCCTTGTTCAGCGTGGCGAGCCTGGTAAAGCCCGGTACCTTCCCGATGGACGACATGAAGGCCTTCGATTGCCCTGGGGTCGTCTTCTTCTTTCAGCCTACTAAAGTGCCGGATCCGCTGGCGGTATTCGATGACTTGTTTGAGACCAGCCGCGATCTCGCGGAAAAGCTCGACGGCATTGAGTGGGACGAGCACCGGGAACCGCTGACCGAAGAGAGCGTGCGGGCCCTGCGCGAACGGGTCGAAGCGGCCTGCGGCTGACCCGGTGCCAGCAACCGACTCGGCGCGCCGGCGCGCCGCTGATCTGCGCGAGCAGATCCGTTTTCATGACCGGCAATATCATCAGCTGGATGCCCCGCAGATCACCGACGCCGAGTACGACCAACTCGTGCGTGAGTTGCGCGACCTCGAAGCCGAATTTCCCGATCTGGTAACGGCTGATTCGCCGTCGCGACGCGTCGGTGCAGCGCCGCTGCGGACCTTCGCGCCAGTGCAGCATGAGGTGCCCATGCTGTCACTGGACAATGCCTTCACCGCGGACGAAGTGACCGCTTTCGATCGCCGTGTCAGGGAGCGTCTGGAACTGGAATCGGCCGAGGTGGGGTACGTCGCCGAGCCGAAGCTCGACGGTCTGGCCGTGAGCCTGCTCTACGAAGGGGGCAGGTTGGTGCGGGGTGCGACCCGGGGCGACGGACGGACCGGCGAAGACATCACTGCGAATGTGCTGACGATACGGGAGATTCCAGCCCGCCTGCGCGGCCCCGACTTTCCCGACCGGTTTGAAGTCCGCGGCGAAGTCTTCATGCCCAGGGAAGGCTTCCGCCGGTTGAATGAACGGGCGCGTGCGACAGGCGAAAAGACCTTCGTGAATCCGCGCAACGCGGCGGCCGGGAGCCTGAGGCAGCTCGATTCCCGCATCACTGCAGCCAGGCCGCTGGCCTTTTTCGCCTATGGTTTCGGGCTTTTTCCCGGCGACGCATTGCCGGCGGAGCACGAGGAGTTGCTCGCTGCACTGGCGGCCTGGGGACTCCCGGTCTGTCCGGAAATCGAGAAAGTGTCCGGCATTGCGGGCTGCCTCGGCTATTTCGAGCGCCTGGCCGCAAAGCGACCCACGCTGCCGTATGAGATAGACGGGGTCGTCTACAAGGTCAGCCGATACCGCTATCAGACCCTGCTCGGTTATGTCGCCCGAGCCCCACGCTGGGCCATCGCCCACAAGTTCCCGGCGGAGGAAGCCACGACTCGGGTCGAGGCGATTGAGGTTCAAGTCGGGCGCACCGGCGCGCTGACTCCGGTTGCGCGTCTGTCGCCGGTGTTCGTCGGGGGCGTCACGGTCACCAATGCGACCCTGCACAACATCGACGAAGTGTATCGCAAGGATGTTCGTGTGGGGGATACCGTAGTCGTTCGGCGCGCCGGCGATGTGATCCCTGAAGTCGTCAGGGTTTTGCCGGAACAGCGCGCGCCGGGTGCGCCCAAGTTCGTGATGCCGGAGTCTTGCCCGGCGTGTGGGTCAGTGGTCGAAACGATCCCTGGGGAAGCAGTGTCCCGCTGCAGTGGAGGGCTGTACTGCCCTGCGCAGCATAAGGAGGCCATCAAGCACTTTGCGTCGCGCCGCGCCATGGATATCGACGGCCTCGGTGACAGACTGATCGACCAGTTACTGGGCCGGAAGTTGGTTGGCACCGTCGCCGATCTTTACGGCCTCTCGACCGAGGATCTCGAGTCACTGGACCGTATGGGGCGCAAGTCGGCGCAGAACCTCATCGCCGCGCTCGAGACCAGCAAGTCGAGCACCTTGGCGCGCTTCCTGTACGCACTGGGTATACGCGAGGTCGGAGAGGTCACCGCGCAAATACTGGCGCGGGAGTTCGGCACGCTCGAGGCGATCATGGCGGCGGACCGGGTGCGCCTCATGGCAACGCGTGACATCGGCCCGACGGTGGCGGCTCACATAGAGACCTTTTTTGCCCAGCCGAGCAACCGGGACGTCATCGCGCATCTGCGGGCGGCCGGCGTGCATTGGCCCGATGAAACGGTTGTTGCGGGTGCGGGCCCCCTCTCCGGACAGCGTTTCGTGCTGACTGGAACGCTGGAGTCGATGCCTCGCGCCGAGGCCAAACGGCGCATTGAGGCGCTCGGGGGACAGGTCGTCGGCTCGGTTTCTTCGGCGACCAGCTATCTGGTTGTCGGCGCAGACCCGGGCTCCAAGCACTCCAAAGCAGAGTCCCTCGGGATTCCGATCCTTGTGGAACCTGCGTTCATCGCTCTTCTCAGTCGTGCCGAAGCGGGCGGCACGATCCCCGAATAAGCCCCATGCCTAGTCCGCGCGCTGCGTCGGGCTGCACTCCGTGCTTCACATCCCACTGCGTCTGAGCTCTCGGCGCATTCTCGAGACCCGACCAACCCAACTCATCGGGAAAAACCCGAAATCCCGGTATCCGCACCAGGTTAGTCCCTGATGGCGGCACTGTCCCGACACCATCCGACTATGTGCATCAATCGTAATCTATACAGTATCTTGTGCTTGACGATATCCACGACCACATTTTATAGTGACGCTTAAAGAAGTCGCCGGTATTCGGAGGACCTCCTGGAAAGCAACCAGTTGTGGGCTATGTCCGACGCGGCCGAAACGAACTTTTCCATTGGGGTATCTGGGCAGGCACCACCCGCGCCCGGCGAATCGCCCGCGATTAACCCACTCGAGACCTCGGATGAATCAGCCGCATTGCGCTGCGGCCAGGCGGGTGGCGTTCGATCGCCTGCTTAAGGCTCTGAAATAAAAGATGTTATTTTTGCGTCGCCTACTTCGGTCGCCGGATGGAACCCGCCTGCGTGTCTGATCACAGTCCCCATCATAGAACCTTGTCGAAACTTCTCCTTGACTTGCATCAGGCAGGTTTCTATAGTCGTGCGCGTGGGGAAAAGTGGGGAGAAATGGGGAACAGTGGTGTAAGGGGGGGGCTTTGTTTCGGGGCATCAACGCCATCAATTTGGACGAGAAGGGGCGGATGGCAATTCCGACCCGCTACCGTGCCGAATTGGCGGAGTCATGTGACGGGCAGATGATCCTGACGATTGGCTTCGACCGATGCCTGCTGTTGCTGCCTTTGCCGACCTTTGAAGACGTCGAACGCAAGCTGATGAAGCTGCCGATGATGGATGCCCGCGTGCAGCGCGTGAAACGGCTGCTGATCGGGCACGCGGCGGAATGCGAACTCGATGGACAAGGTCGGTTCCTGGTGCCTGAACTGCTCCGAAGTTTTGCCGGTATATCCAAGCGGGTTGCGCTGGTTGGGCAGGGCAACGTGTTCGAGATCTGGGACGAAGAGTCTTGGCATCAGAACCGCGAACAATGGCATGGGGTGGTCAGCCTCGATGACTTGCGGGAGCTGTCTCCCGAGCTTGGATCCCTCACCTTTTGATGGCAGCCGGACATCAGTTCCGCCACGCCCCGGTCTTGCTGGAAGAGTGTATCGAAGGTCTGGCGATCCAGTCCGACGGCCTTTACATCGACGGCACCTTCGGGCGCGGCGGGCACAGCGCGGCCGTGCTTGACCGCCTTGGCGAGTCCGGTCGGCTGCTGGCGCTGGACCGCGATGCCGAAGCTGTGGGTTCGGCCAGCGCGTTGGGATTGCTTCAGGATCGTCGGTTCCGCATCGCGCATGCGCGGTTCAGCGAAGTCGGCGCGCTTGCATCTTCGGCCGGTTGGGCAGGGCGTGTAACGGGCATCTTGTTGGATTTGGGCGTCTCGTCGCCCCAGCTGGACGACGGCGGCCGGGGCTTCAGCTTCATGCGGGATGGGCCCCTCGACATGCGTATGGACCAGAGCCAGGGGATGACGGCTGAAGAGTGGTTGGCCGTGGTCAGTGAAGCGGAACTTTGCCGGGTGATAAAGGAATATGGAGAGGAACGCTATGCTCGCCGGATTGCGCGCGCCATTGTGGAACGCCGCGCGCGAGGTGCGCTGGTGAGCACGGCGCAGCTTGCTTCCCTGGTCGCGGCCGCGATGCCGCGACGGGAGAAAGGTCAACATCCCGCAACGCGTACTTTCCAGGCGATTCGTATCCATATCAACCAGGAACTGAACGACATTCAGGCGGTACTCGAACAGGCGGTGGACGTGCTCGTGACCGGCGGGCGTTTGGTCGTCATCGCGTTCCACTCATTGGAGGACCGTATCGTCAAACGTTTTCTGCGTGACGAGAGCCGAGGCGGGCACGCCGATGACGCCGCGTTGGGTTGGCCCGCAATGACGGGTTGGCAGGCGCCGCGGCTGCGGCGCGTGGGGCGCGCGATTCGGGCCGGGGCCGGCGAAATCGCCGCCAACCCGCGCGCGCGCAGTGCGGTGCTGCGCATTGCCGAGAGGCTGCCGTCGTGAAAGTGGTCGCCATCTTGATTGCCGTGCTGGTGGCCTCAGCGTTGGGGGTCATCTACGCGAAGTACCGATCGCGGATGTTGTTTACCGAGGTTCAGCGGCTGGAACAGTCGCTTGAGGCCTACGATGTCGAATTGGGTCAGTTGCAGCTTGAACAGAATACTTGGGCCGAGCACAGCCGTATCGAGAAGCTGGCCCATACACGGCTCGGCATGATCCTGCCGTCCCGGGAATCGATCATTTACCTTCACGTCGGACAATAGCGCGGGTTACGATCATGATGATTTACCCTACTTCCTCGAAGCGCCTCGACGGTGATGAATACGCGGTGCGGTGGCAAGTTCTGCTGTTCCTGATACTGGCAGGTTTACTCGTGCTTATGGTGCGTGCTTCTTACCTCCAGGTGCTGAACCGGCAATTTCTGCAGAACGAGGGCGATCGACGCCATGTGGGCGTCATGCCGATTCCCGCGCATCGCGGGCGCATTCTCGACCGCAATGGCGAATTGCTCGCTATCAGTTCTCCCGTGAAGTCGGTATGGGTCAATCCTCGGGAGTTCAATCCGACCGAGGAGCAGTTGCGGCTGATTGCCGGCATCCTGCGCTTGCCCGTGACGGGAGTGCGAGCGCATGTCACGGGGCAGGACGAGGGTACCTTTGCCTTTCTGCGGCGGCGCACAAGCCCGGAGCTGGCGGATCGCGTTTTGGCTCTCGGGGTCGCCGGCGTATATGCCGACAGGGAGTATCAGCGCTATTATCCGAGTGGCGAAGTTGCCGCTCATGTCGTCGGTTTCAACGATATTGATGACCGTGGCCAAGAGGGGATTGAGCTGGCTTATGACCGCTCCCTGAGAGGTGTTGAGGGCGGTCGGAAAATCATCCGCGACGGCCGTCGACGTATTATCGAGGATCTCGACGAGGTCACTGAACCGGTAGCAGGCAAGGATGTCCGGCTGACGATCGATCAGCGGCTCCAGTACCTTGCTTACCGGGAACTAAAGGCGGCCGTGCAGAAAAACCGCGCGAAGTCGGGGAGCCTGGTGCTACTGGACGCGCGCAATGGCGACATTCTCGCGATGGTCAATCAGCCCTCTTTCAATCCGAACAGCCGGCAGGGTTTGAAAGGAAATCTCTTCCGTAATCGTGCGATCACGGATCTGTTCGAGCCAGGCTCCACCATGAAGCCATTCGCCGTCGCTTGTGGACTCGAGCTCGGCCTGTTTAGGCCCGAGTCGGTGATTAACACCAATCCGGGTTCCCTGCGTGTCGGCACCAATGTTGTCAAGGACATGCACAATTATGGGGTCATGAACGTGACCCGCATTCTGCAAAAGTCCAGCAACGTTGGCGTGAGTCGCATCGCACTTTCTATTCCTTCCGCGAAGTTTTACGCCTTCTACAATAATCTCGGTTTCGGCCAGCCTCTCCACACGGGATTCCCCGGAGAGGCACAGGGGCGGTTGCCGCATCACCGAGGTTGGAACCATTTCGAACAGGCCACGCTGTCCTTCGGTTACGGGCTTTCCACCTCGGTGCTCCATTTGGGGCGTGCGTACCTCGCCTTCGCCAACGAGGGGCGCGTTCCCTCCGTGAACCTCGTCGCTCAGCGCGAGGCGTCGAAAAGCTACCAGGTGATGTCGGCGAAGACGGCGGTTTCGGTTCGCACCATGTTGGAGCAGGTCGTCACGCGGGAGGGGACTGCGCTGCGCGCCGCCGTTCCTGGGTTCCGCGTCGCAGGCAAGACCGGCACCGTCAAGAAGGCGATGGGGCGACGGGGCTATGCGTCGGCTGCACATTCGGCGGTTTTTGCCGGGCTGGCACCGGCCAGTGACCCCCGTCTGGTCATGGTGGTCATGGTCGACGAGCCCTCGGCCGGTGAGTATTACGGCGGCACCGTGGCGGCGCCGGTTTTTTCGAGCGTCATGGAAGGAGCCTTGCGGCTGTTGAACGTCGTCCCTGACGAGCCGACAAGCTTTCCCTTGCTGACGGCCCAGGGGGACTGAGTCGATGGCTCTTGGAAAGGGCGGGCAGTCTATTCCGTTGAGCGAATTGCTCGGTGGTCTCGTTTCGGCGGGTGTTGGCGGTGCGGCGGAAGTAAGTGGGCTGTGCCTCGATAGTCGCGCGGTTCGTCCGGGGGACCTTTTCGTCGCAGTGGCGGGCCATCAGCAACATGGGATGCAGTTCAGCGCCGAAGCGGTTCGGCGAGGGGCTCGCGCCATCCTGTATGATCCGGCGGGGGGCGGTGAGGCTTACGCCGGGGCGCTGCGAGATGTGGACTGCGTTCCCGCCGAAGGACTCCTCCAAAAGGTCGGCTTCATAGCCGACCGTTTTTTTGGACATCCCTCATCGCACCTGGACGTCATTGCCGTGACTGGCACGAATGGAAAGACCTCATGCACCCATTTTCTGGCCAATGCGCTGACCAATGGTGATCCTGCGGCCGTGATCGGCACGCTGGGTTGGGGAGTTCCTGGTCGTCTGATGCCCACCGACCAGACAACCCCGGACGCTATCGGTATCCACGCGATTCTCGCGGAACTCAGGTCACGAGAGGTGCGGGCCGTGGCACTGGAGGCCTCGTCGCACGGGTTGGTGCAGGGTCGGCTCAACGGGGTCTTGGCGAAGGCTGCCCTGTTTACCAACATCACGCGGGACCATCTCGATTACCACGGCACGCACGAGGCCTATATTGCCGCGAAAATGCGATTGCTGGATTTTGCCGGTCTGGAGACCGTCGCCTTCAACGCGGATGACCCGGTAACCCGGCACGTTGGCGAGCGCCTGCCCTCAGGGGTGGTCGGGATTCCCTTCAGTGTGGTGGGGAGCAAGACGGCTGAGCCCACCGGCGTGGTGGCGCGGCGAATCGAACAGCGCGACGACGGCCTGCGCCTCTCGGTCGAATATGCCGGTTGCGATGCCGAGTTCGTCGTGCCTCTGTTCGGACACTATAACGCCGAGAACATTCTTGGTGTTCTTGCGGTAATGCTCGGCTTGGGCTTCGGGCTTACCGACTCCGTGGAGCGTCTCGGGAACGTGCGACCGGTTCCCGGTCGCATGGAACATTTTCGCAGCGCCGCCGGTGCCAACATCGTTGTCGACTATGCCCACACGCCGGATGCGCTCGAACGTGTTCTGCTGAGCCTCCGTCGCGGCTGCGCCCGCGATCTCTGGGTCGTCTTCGGGTGTGGTGGTGAACGCGATCGGGGAAAGCGACCGTTAATGGGGCGCATCGCCGGAGAACTCGCAGACCATGTCGTGATTACCGACGATAATCCCCGCCACGAGGACGGTGACGCCATTGTCGCCGACATCCTGGCAGGGTGCGTTGGAAACGACGTCCGGGTTCAGCGTGATCGGCGCCAGGCCATGCAGATCGCAATGGAGGCGGCCGCTGCGGGCGACGTGGTTTTGATCGCCGGAAAAGGCCATGAGGTCGTGCAGGACGTCGGCGGGACCAAAACACCCTTCGATGACCGCGTGGTAGCGCGCGAGTTACTGCAGTGAATAGTGTGTGGTGCAAGCCGGCGCGGCGACGGCGAAGCGACTTGAATACGGGTGCACGACATGAGGGCGCGATCGTCGGTACCAATCGAGGTTTCATGCTTTACAAAGACGAAATACAACCTGACTTACCGCGACATCCGGGTTCTCGCCCGCCTCGGGGACCTGGGTCATCGAGTCGTTTTGCCGCGGGTATTTGCCGCTGGAGCTCACCATGCTTCTGACCCTCACCCGCTGGCTCGAAAACTATTTTGACATTTTCCGTGTTTTCAACTACCTGACCTTCCGCGGGATCCTCGGGGTACTCACGGCTTTGTTGATCTCGTTTCTGGTCGGGCCGGCGATGATTCGGCGGCTGAGCCGTTACAAGATCGGGCAAAGCATTCGTGAGGACGGGCCGCAGAGCCATTTCTCGAAGGCCGGCACGCCGACCATGGGCGGGGCATTGATCCTGGTTTCGATCGCCGCCAGCACGCTGCTCTGGGGAGACCTGACCAATCGTTACATCTGGACCGTGCTCTCGGTCACGCTTGCCTTTGGCATCGTCGGTTTCGTCGATGACTACCGTAAGCTGGTACTGCGAAACAGCAAAGGGTTGCTGGCTCGTGAGAAGTATTTCTGGCAGTCGGTGTTCGGGCTGGCAGCCGCCTTGTTCCTTTATTATTCGGCGTCGACGCCAGCCGAAACACAATATATCGTGCCGTTCTTCAAGAACGTCGTGATCGATCTCGGTCCCGGGTACGTCTTGCTGACCTATTTCGTCATCGTAGGCACTAGCAATGCCGTGAATTTGACCGATGGCCTCGATGGTCTTGCGATTATGCCAACCGTGATGGTCGGAGGGGCCCTCGGCATCTTCGCCTACGCGTCGGGGCACGCGAGCTTTGCCGAATATCTGGGTATCCCTTTCGTACCGAAGGCGGGCGATCTGGTTGTATTCTGCGGCTCACTGGTCGGCGCGGGTCTCGGGTTTCTGTGGTTCAATGCCTATCCTGCTCAGGTTTTCATGGGCGACGTGGGCGCGCTGGCTCTCGGCGCGGCGCTCGGTGCCCTGGCTGTCCTCGTACGCCAGGAAGTCGTGCTGATGATCATGGGCGGCGTCTTCGTGATGGAAACGGTCTCGGTCGTATTGCAGGTCGCATCGTTCAAGATGACCGGAAAGCGCATCTTCCGCATGGCGCCGCTGCATCATCATTTCGAGCTCAAGGGCTGGCCGGAGCCGCGCGTGATCGTTCGTTTCTGGATCGTCACCGTCATTCTGGTGCTCGCCGGTCTGGCGACCTTGAAGCTGCGCTGAGCAAAGGGAGTTCGCCTTGACCCGTAACCTGACCGATTCCCGTCTGGCTGCCGCCGGGCTAAGCCCCGATTCGCGGGCGCTGATCGTCGGTCTCGGCAAGACCGGTTTGTCGGTCGCCCGTTTCCTGGCCGGGAAAGGTATCCGCTTCGCTGTGGTCGACAGCCGTTCCGACCCCCCGGGCCTGAATGCGTTGCGGGAAGCATTCCCCGATGTCGGGGTTTTCCTTGGTGATTTCGCCCCAGCGGCCTTCGCCGCCGCGACGCATCTGATCGTGAACCCCGGCGTGGCGTTGGATATTCCTCCCATCGCGGCGGCGGCTGCCAGGGGGGCGCGAGTGCTGGGTGATGTGGATTTGTTTGCCTGCTGCGCGAACGCGCCGGTGGTCGGCATTACCGGCTCAAACGGCAAGAGCACCGTGACGGCGCTACTCGGGCTGATGGCAGAGCGCGACCAACGCCGAGTCCGGGTCGGCGGGAACCTGGGCGAGCCCATGCTCGATCTGCTGGACGACGAAGCCGAACTCTATGTGTTGGAGTTGTCGAGCTTTCAGCTGGAACGCTCGTCGCTGCTGGAGCCGCTCGCCGCAACCGTGCTGAACGTCACTCCCGACCATATGGATCGCTACGCGGATCTGGAGGGCTACGCGGCGGCCAAAGCGCGGATCTTCAATGGAAACGGTGTCATGGTGCTGACCCAGGATGATCCCATCGTAGCCGGAATGGCGCAGCCGGGGCGTCGGGTCGTCTGGTTCGGCTTGAACGGCGCTGCTGATTTCCGTCTCCAGGAGCGCGAGGGAGAGGTGTGGCTGACCCGGGGTGAGCAGTTCCTGATGCCGGCGGGCGAGGTTCGGATTCGCGGGCAGCACAATCTGAGCAATGCGCTCGCGGCGCTAGCCCTGGGGACGGCTGCCGGCCTTTCGGAACAGGCGATGGCCGATGCGCTGAGAGTTTTCCCGGGATTGGAACACCGGATGCAGTGGGTTGCCGAGCGGCATGGGGTGACTTACGTGAACGACTCGAAGGCGACCAACGTCGGGGCCTGCCTGGCGGCGCTTTCGGGCCTGACCGGAAAGGCCGTGCTGATTGCGGGCGGTGATGGCAAGGGCGCGGATTTCAGCATACTGCGGGACGCTGCGGCCCGACACCTTCGGGCCGCGGTGTTGATGGGCAAGGATGCGGCGCTGCTGCAATCCGCCCTGGGTGACGTGGTGCCGGTCTCCCGAGTGAACACGATGCATGAGGCAGTAGGCGCCGCTGCGGCTCTGGCTCAGGATGGAGATACCGTCTTGCTCGCCCCGGCCTGTGCCAGCCTTGATCAGTATCGCGATTATCAGCACCGGGGTCAGGTATTCGTGGAAGCCGTTCGGAGTTTGCCGACATGAAGCATGCGGTTGTAGCACAACGCAGCCAGGGGGTGGTCCTGGCCTGGGGACAGAATCGTTTTTACGTCGATACCTTACTCTTGCTCGCGGCGAGTGGCTTGCTGATTCTTGGGTTCATCATGGTGTCGTCGGCTTCGCTCCATCTGGGCGATAAATTCGCGGACGACAGCTTCTTTTTTCCCAAGCATCAGTTGGCCCATATCCTTGCCGGCTTTCTCCTGGCAGTGACGGTCGCCACGGTTAAACTGGATACTTGGCAGAAATCCTCATTCGTTCTATTTGGTTTCGGCATTCTGTTATTGCTGATCGTGCTGATTCCGGGGCTGGGCACCCGCGTCAATGGTGCTATCCGCTGGCTTAACCTGTTCGGCGTCCGGATCCAGGTTTCCGAGATCTTCAAACTCATCGCGGTCATCTATGTTGCCAGTTATCTGACGCGACATCTGGACGTCGTCCGCTCGTCCGTGCTCGGGATGGTGTACCCCCTCGGTTTGTTGGCGATCGCCTGCGGGTTGCTGTTGATGGAGCCCGATTTCGGAGCCTCCGCGGTGATCATGGCAACGGCGCTGGGCATGCTGTTCATCGGGGGTGCGCGTCTTTGGCCTTTCGGGGTTTTGGCCGGCCTGATGGTGGTTTCAGCGGTCGCTCTCGTCGTCACGGCAGAATATCGCCTGAAGCGCGTGTTGAGCTTTCTGGACCCGTGGGCGGATCCGCTGAACACCGGATTCCAGTTGACTCAGGCACTAATCGCCTTCGGCCGTGGGGAATGGACAGGCGTGGGACTGGGATCGAGTGTTCAGAAGCTCTTTTATCTGCCGGAGGCCCACACGGATTTCCTGTTTTCCGTAATCGGCGAGGAGTTGGGTCTCCTGGGCGCCTGCGCCGTTATCCTGCTGTTCGCCGTCGTCGTGTGGCGGGCCTTCGCCATTGGTCGGTTGGCCGAGCAGCAGGGTTTGCGCTTCGGTGCGTATCTTGCGTATGGCATCGGGATCTGGTTCGGCCTGCAGGCTTTCATCAACATGGGCGTCAACATGGGTATGCTGCCGACCAAGGGCCTGACCCTGCCCCTTATGAGCTACGGTGGTGGCAGCATGATCGTGACCTGCGCGGCGCTGGCGTTATTGCTGCGCGTGCGCTCAGAAGCCGTCGAGCGGCGACTCGGCGGACCCCGGATCCGGACGACATGGGCGCGCGCGTAGTCATCATGGCCGGTGGTACCGGCGGACATGTCTACCCGGCGCTCGCCGTCGCGGAGGAATTGCGCAGCCGCGGGTGCGAGCTGGTCTGGATGGGGACGCAACGAGGCCTGGAGTCGCGTGTCGTGCCGTCCGCTGGGTTCACATTGGAGACACTGAGTGTCGCAGGTCTTCGCGGTAAGAATTGGCGCGAACGCGTCACCGGCCCGTTTCTGTTGCTCAAGTCCTGTCTGCAGGCCATCGGCATCCTTCGACGCCATCGGCCGCAAGTGGTGCTGGGATTCGGCGGGTTCGTCTCGGGCCCGGGCGGGCTAATGAGCCGTTTGTTGGGCGTCCCGCTCGTGATACATGAACAGAACTGCATCCCCGGAACCACCAACCGCTGGCTTGCGAAAAGCGCCCGCAGGGTGTTGGAAGCCTTTCCCGGCAGTTTTCCGAAGGAGCGGCAAGCGGAGTGCACCGGGAACCCGGTGCGGCGGGCCCTGCTCGAGATTGCCGCGCAACGCGCATCCCGACTGCCTGATGCTCCGCTCCGCATCTTCGTTTTTGGCGGAAGCCTCGGCGCACAAGCCCTGAATGAGATCGTCCCGGAGGCCTTGGCCCAGCTAAACCTCCCTTGCGAGATCCGGCATCAGACCGGTACAGCGATGCGCGATCAGACGGCTGCCTTGTACCGTCGTCTGGGGGTGGCTTCGGAAGTCGTTGCCTTCATTGACGATATGGCCAGTGCCTATCGCTGGGCCGATCTGGCAGTCTGCCGGTCCGGTGCCATGACCGTCAGCGAACTGGCAGTCGTCGGCTTACCGGCGATCCTGGTGCCCTATCCGTACGCGATCGATGATCATCAGACCGCCAATGCTCGGTTTTTCGAGAAAGGAGGCGCCGGTCGCTGTGTCCCTCAGAACGACTTAACCGCCGCCGGCCTGGCTGCGCTTATTCGTGAACTGGCCGCCGATCCCGAGACCTTGGTGGCAATGGGCCGCCAGGCAAGCAATCTCGCCAAGCCGCAGGCGGCGCAACGGGTAGCTGATATCGCTCTGAAGGAGGCACGATGATGACCAGTTTCGAGGCCCCGCTGAGCGGTTCGCCCATGCGTCGGATTCGCCGTATCCATTTCGTCGGTATTGGCGGTGCCGGCATGAGCGGGATTGCCGAGGTGCTGCTGGGCCTCGGATACCAGGTGTCGGGGTCCGATCTGAAGGAAGGTCCTGCCACCGTGCATCTGCGCCATTTGGGGGCAGAAATTGCGATAGGCCACGCCGTCGCGAATGTCCAAGGCGCCCAGGTCGTGGTAACATCCACCGCCGTGGCGTCGGCGAACGTCGAGGTTGTTGCTGCGCGTGAGCAACGTATCCCGGTGATTTCGCGGGCGGAGATGCTGGCCGAGCTAATGCGGTTTCGCTATGGGATCGCCGTCGCTGGCACGCATGGCAAGACCACGACGACCAGCCTTACGGCCAGTATATTGGCCGAGGCAGGGCTGGATCCGACATTCGTTATCGGCGGGAAGCTGAATAGCGCAGGCACCAACGCTCAGTTGGGGGCAGGACAGTATTTGGTCGCAGAGGCTGACGAAAGCGATGCGTCCTTCCTGCACCTACAGCCGATGATCGCTGTTGTCACGAACATCGATCAGGACCACATGGAGACCTACGGTGGGGACCTCGGCAAGCTCCAGGACACTTTCATCGAATTCATACATCAATTGCCGTTCTATGGCCTCGCGGTGCTGTGCCGTGATGATCCCGGCGTTCAGGCAGCGTTGCCCCGCATCAGCAAGCCCGTGAGATCCTATGGCATCTCCGAGGGGGCAGACGTGCGTGCCGAGAATATCCGCCAGCTCGGGTTGGCGAGTCATTTCGAACTCGTGCGCGAGGGGCGGACGGGGCGCCTCGACGTCACGCTCAATCTGCCCGGGCGGCACAATGTTCAGAATTCGCTGGCCGCCATTGCGGTCGCGTCCGAACTGGAGGTGCCGGACGACCTTATTCTGCGGGCCTTACGCAATTTCCGCGGTATCGGCCGCCGTTTTCAGATCAACGCCGAAGTCTCGCGGGGCGAACGGAGCGTGACATTCGTCGACGACTATGGCCATCATCCGCGCGAAGTGGCGGCAACCCTTGACGCCGCGCGCGAAGCATGGCCAGACCGCCGGCTGCTGATGGTCTTCCAACCTCATCGCTATACCCGTACCCGCGATCTCTTCGAAGACTTCGTCCGGGTGCTCTCGAAACCTGACCTTCTGGTCCTGCTTGACGTCTACGCCGCCGGCGAGCCGGCGATCGCGGGTGCCGACGGGCGCTCGTTGAGCCGCGCCATCCGTGTCAGAGGGCGGATCGACCCGATTTTCGTCGAAGAGTTGGACGAGTTGGCGGAAGTCCTGGCCCCCCTGATCGAACCGGGTGACGTCGTCCTGACGCTGGGCGCTGGAAATATCGGTGCGGCCGCGGCTGCGCTGCCGAAAGCGCTTGCGGAGAGGTGGCATGGCGACCGCTAGTTTCCGCATGGAGCACCCGGCCGGCCGGGCTGGCCCAGCCGGTACCGAGGCTTTCAATGCGCCGTTGGCCGACTTCACCTCGTGGCGCGTTGGCGGACCAGCCGATCGGCTGTATCTGCCCGCCGATGCGTCCGATCTCAGCCTTTACCTGCAGACACTCGCGCCGACGGAGTCTGTCTTTTGGCTGGGTCTCGGAAGCAACCTCCTGGTTCGAGATGGGGGTATCCGGGGTGTCGTGATTTGTACGAAAAATCGCTTGAAGTCGATTGAACGTCGCGATGGCCTGCGCGTCTTCGTCCAGAGCGGCGTCCCCTGTGCGCACGTGGCGCGCTTCTGCGCCGATGCCGCGTGGGGCGGCGGTGAGTTCCTCGCCGGCATCCCCGGCACCGTGGGCGGCGCATTGGCCATGAACGCCGGTGCTTTCGGTGGCGAGACGTGGGAACTGGTCGAACGCGTGCAGACCATGGATCGCACAGGCGTCTGCCGGTGGCGCGCGGCGGCCGAGTTCACGGTGGGCTATCGCTCGGTGGTCGGGCTTCCTGTGGATGAATGGTTCATCGGCGCCGAGTTACGCCTGCAGCCGGGCAATGCCTCGGCATCGCGCAGCAAGATTCGGGAATTGCTCGCGCGGCGTGCCGGTACACAGCCCACGAATCTGCCTAGCTGCGGCTCCACCTTTCGCAATCCTCCCGGCGATCACGCCGGCCGACTAATCGAAGCCTGCGGACTTAAGGGTTTCCAGGTCGGCGGTGCTCAGGTCTCGACCAAGCACGCAAATTTTCTCGTGAATCTGGGGAATGCCACGGCAGAGGATATCGAGCGGTTGATCTTGCACGTTCAATCTGAAGTTAACCAGTTATGCGGCGTGACCCTGCATCCGGAAGTGCGGATCGTCGGGGAGAGGCTGGCGGCGACGGGAGGGCGTAGCAAGTGAAGTATCGGGTGCGGCAGGCTGAGGAGTTCGGGCACGTCGCCGTGCTGATGGGCGGTACGGCCGCCGAGCGCGAGGTATCCTTGAGGAGCGGACAAGCGGTGTTGGCCGCCCTGCAACAGCGAGGGATCCGGGCGACCGGAGTCGATGTTCGGGGGAATCTCGTTGCCAGCGTGCTTGATCAAGGCTTTGACCGTGTCTTCAATATCATTCACGGACGGGGCGGGGAAGACGGTGTGCTGCAAGGTACATTGGAGTCCTTATGCCTGCCGTACACCGGCAGCGGGGTGCTCGCATCGGCCCTGGCCATGGATAAGCTCCGGACCAAGTTGTGCTGGATGGGAGCGTTCATCCCGACCCCGGCATGGTGCGCGCTGGACGGCGAGTCCGATTTGCAGCGCTGTGCCGAGACCATTGGCTTCCCGGTGATCGTCAAGCCGTCCGCCGAGGGTTCCAGCATCGGCATGAGTCGTGCGGAGACGCTCGACGAGCTGCAGGCCGCCTGGCAGGCCGCATCGGCCTTTAATTGCCGCGTCTTCGCCGAGCAGTGGGTCGAGGGCAGGGAATATACGGCCGCGATCCTGGATGACGAGCCCCTGCCGCTGATTCGTTTGGAGACGCCCAACGCGTTCTATGACTTCGACGCGAAATACCGGGCTGATACGACGCGCTACCACTGCCCCAGCGGGCTCGACGAGGCGACTGAGCGTCGTTTTCAGCAGTTGGCTTTGAAGGCATGTCGGGCCGTCGGCGTCGAGGGTTGGGGGCGCGTAGACCTGCTGGTCGACGGCAATGGTCAGCCCTGGCTGATCGAGGTCAACACGGTCCCTGGCATGACTGACCACAGCTTGGTGCCCATGGCCGCAAAGGCGGCAGGAATCCCGTTCGACGAACTCGTCTGGCGGATTCTGGAAACCAGCTGTTGATATGAGACCCAGAACCGCAGTGACGCGGGGCAGAGCGCCGCAACAGAGCCTGCGTTCGTCGCGCATGGCACACTGGCTGCCGCCGTTGGTCAGTCTCGGGCTGCTGGGCGTCATCGGTTGCGGCGCGTGGGCCTATTGGGATCAGAGCTTGCGCCATGCCTATCCGATCCGCTACGTTCGAATCGAAGGCAAGATTCTCCAACTCGACGAGAGCGAGCTCAGTTCGGCCATCTCACCCCTGGCGCAGGTTGGTTTTTTTGACGTCGACCTGTCGGCAATCGAGTCGGTTGGCCGCTCGTTCCCCTGGGTGGAAGACCTCCGCGTGGTGCGGCAATGGCCGGATACGCTGATCGTTAACGTCAGCGAGCATCGTCCTGCCGCGCGCTGGAATCAGGGGAGCCTCCTGAACGACCGTGGTGTCCGCTTTACGCCGGCGAGCCGCGGAGGATTCGATGCATTGCCCGTCCTATCCGGGCCCGAAGGGCAGGAACGCGAAGTCTTCGCGGTGTTTAGCAAGCTGAATGCGATGATCCAGGGCGACAACGTCCGCGTCGGCAGGCTGCAATTGACCGCCCGACAGAGCTGGACCGCGACGCTTTCCGACGGCCAGGAAATCGTCATCGGGCGCCAGGACCCGGTAGCCAGCTTTGAGCGCCTGCGGCGGTGGTTGCCGAGCCTACAGCGCCGGCGCGGCGCCCTGGTAAAGCGAGTCGACCTGCGCTACCGCAACGGTTTTGCCGTGGTCTGGGGTCTGGCAACCGAACCGGACCCGGCGCCTGATGAAAACGGCGCGGCTGGGGGTACGGGTGCCTCTCTCCAGCCGTTCATGCAACGTCCAAACTCACATCTCGCGGCGCTTCAATGGTAAGAAAAGCAGACAGAAACTTGATCGTCGGCCTGGATATCGGAACGTCCAAGGTCGCCTGTATCGTCGGCGAACTGAACGGCGATCACGATATCGAGGTGGTTGGCATCGGCACGCATCCGTCGCGGGGCATCAAGAAAGGTGTCGTCGTGAATCTGGAAACGACCGTGCTCTCGATTCAGCGGGCGGTCGAGGAGGCCGAGTTGATGGCAGGTTGCCGAATCAATTCGGTCTATGCCGGCATCGCCGGAAGCCATATCACGAGCATGAATTCGCATGGCATCGTGGCCATCCGCGACAAGGAAGTCACGCAAGCCGACGTGGACCGTGTGATCGATTCGGCGCGCGCGGTGGCCATTCCGGCCGACCAGAAAATTCTGCACATCCTGCCGCAGGAATTCGTCATCGACCGCCAGGAGGGCATCCGCGAGCCGATCGGCATGTCCGGCATCCGCCTGGAAGCCCGCGTGCACATCGTCACCGGCGCGGTCAGCGCCGCCCAGAACATCGTGAAATGCATACGGCGTTGCGGCCTGGAGGTCGAGGACATCATTCTCGATCAGTTGGCCTCGTGTACCGCGGTGCTCAGCGAGGACGAGAAGGATCTCGGTGTGTGTCTCGTCGACATCGGCGGCGGCACCACCGACATCGCCGTGTTCACGGATGGCGCCATCCGACACACGGCCGTCATACCGATCGCCGGGGACCAGGTCACCAACGACATCGCCGTGGCCCTGCGCACGCCCACGCAGTTTGCCGAGGACATCAAGCTTCGCCACGGTTGCGCGCTGACTCAGCTGGCCAAACTCGAAGATACGATCGAGGTGCCGAGTATTGGGGACCGTCCGGCGCGCAAGATCTCGCGCCTGAATCTGGCCGAAATCGTGGAACCACGCTACGAGGAACTTCTGCTGTTGGTGCAGGGGGAGTTGCGGCGCAGCGGGTTTGAAGACCTGATCGCGGCGGGCTTGGTGATTACGGGCGGCAGTGCGCGCGTCGAAGGTCTGACCGAACTCGCGGAAGAAATATTCCATGTGCCGGTGCGGGTCGGGGTGCCGCAGCATGTCACGGGTCTGACCGATGTCGTGCGCAACCCAATCTATGCAACCGGTGCCGGATTGTTGCTGTTCGCTCGCCAGCATCAGAGCGGGGGAGACCGGCAATTCGTGGCGGGGCCGGGGTTCAAGGGCGTATGGACCAGGATGCGGAACTGGTTCAGTGGGAGTTTTTAGGCATATCAAACCGAACGTGAGGGATTGAGCATGAAATTCGAGCTCGTGGATTCATACAGTCAGAATGCCGTGATCAAGGTGGTTGGTATCGGTGGCGGCGGTGGCAATGCCGTCAACCACATGGTCACCAACCACATCGAGGGCGTGGAGTTCCTGTGCGCGAACACGGACGCCCAAGCGCTCAAGAGCATCAATGCGCGCTCCGTAATCCAGTTGGGTAGCGCTCTCACCAAGGGGCTGGGCGCCGGCGCCAATCCGGACATCGGCCGCCAGGCGGCACTCGATGACCGCGAACGGATCCAGGAAGTACTCGACGGCGCGGACATGGTTTTCATCACCGCCGGAATGGGTGGTGGTACCGGTACGGGGGCTGCGCCAGTGATCGCGGAGATCGCCAAGGAAGCCGGTATCCTGACGGTCGCGGTTGTCACCAAGCCGTTTATGTTCGAGGGACGCAAACGGCGGCAGATCGCGGACAAGGGCGTTGAGGAACTGAGCCAGTTCGTCGACTCACTGATCACGATTCCGAATGACAAACTGCTACCGGTCCTGGGCAAGGATGTCAGCCTGATGCAGGCGTTCGCAGCCGCGAACGACGTGTTGCTCGGGGCCGTCAAGGGTATCGCCGACCTGATCACCCGCCCCGGTCTCATCAATGTCGACTTTGCCGACGTTCGGACCGTCATGGCCGAGATGGGCATGGCGATGATGGGGACGGGTGTCGCCAATGGTGAGAACCGGGCACGCGAGGCGGCAGAGCGCGCGATCGCGAGCCCGCTGCTCGAAGATACGAGCCTGCAGGGGGCGCGCGGCATTCTCGTCAATATTACCGGTGGTCTGGATCTGGCCATCGGCGAGTTCGACGAAGTCGGCAACAAGGTCAAGGAGTTCGCATCCGACGACGCCGTCGTCGTGATCGGTACCGTGATTGACCCCGACCTGGTCGATGAAGTGCGCGTGACGGTGGTCGCCACAGGCCTGACCGGTTCACACGCCTCGGGAGAGACCGCTCTGAAACTGGTGCAGAAAAACACCGGGGAGATCGACTACGAGCAGTTGCAGCGACCGGCTGTCCACCGGCGCCAACCGAAGCATGAGCCGCGTGCGGAGACGGCGAAGGAGATGGACATGGATTACCTGGATATCCCCGCGTTCCTGCGGCGCCAAGCGGACTGATGCCCGCCGCTTGCTACGCGGCAATCCGTGCCCGACCCAAGGATTGCAAGAGAGACACCGGCGTATTCGACGTGCCGTTCTGCCGCGGCGCGGCACGCCGTTCGACATCGGTGGGGGCAGACGTTCCCGTCACAATGAGGAGAGTCAGATGATCAGACAACGAACGCTGAAGAACATGATTCGGGCGACTGGCGTCGGCCTGCATACGGGCGAAAAGGTCTATCTGACCCTCCGTCCCGCGGCACCGAATACCGGTATCCGATTCAGTCGGGTCGATTTGCCCGAGCCCGTGGTCATCGAGGCTAGGCCCGAAAATGTGGGTGAGACGACCTTGTCGACGACGCTGATGCAAGGCGATGTCCGCATCTCGACCGTCGAACATCTGCTGTCGGCGTTTGCGGGGCTCGGCATCGACAACGCCTACGTGGACGTCAGTGCGTCGGAGGTCCCGATCATGGACGGGAGCGCGGGCCCGTTCGTGTTTCTGATTCAGTCAGCGGGCGTTCAGGAGCAGGAAGCGCCGAAGCGCTTCATCCGCATCAAGCGTCGCCTGATGGTTCAGGATGGCGAGAAGTATGCCCGGTTCGAGCCCTACGACGGTTTCAAGGTGACCTTCACCATCGACTTCGATCATCCTGCCTTTCACACCGACAGCCAGACGGCGAGCATCGATTTTTCCTCGACGTCCTTCGTCAAAGAAGTCGCAAGGGCACGCACTTTTGGCTTCATGCGCGACATCGAGGCGTTGCGCAAGCGTCGACTGGCCCTGGGCGGCAGCATGGACAATGCCATTGTCGTGGACAACTATCGGATCCTGAACGAAGACGGCCTGCGCTATGCGGACGAGTTCGTGAAGCATAAGATTCTCGACGCCATCGGGGATCTTTACCTGCTCGGCCACAGTCTGATCGGCGCCTTCGTGGGTTACAAGTCCGGGCATGCGCTGAACAACAAGCTCCTGATGGAACTGTTGCGCCGGAAGGATGCCTGGGAAATGATCACGTTCCGTGACGACGAGGCGCTGCCGATTTCCTATATGCGTCCGGCCCAGGTCGCACGCTGATCCCATGCTTGCGGAACGGGGGCGGCGATTCGCTCGCAACCCTCGTTCTCTTCCTTCCCGCAGCGCTAGGTAGCGCTGCGGGGAGTCGGCGCTAGCGGCGCTCCGGGTCGCGGAGCGTCTCCGCCAAACGCGCCAGCGCGGCCTGAATCTCGTCGCTTGGAGAGTATCTGGCCGCCGTTTCGACTTGCTCGGCGATCGCGCGGGTCGGAAGGGCAAGGTCGCGGAGCCTCCGGTCGATTTGCCAGGCCGGAAAAACGCGGATCTGTACATGTCGCCAACGCGACTCGAACCGGTGGTTCAGCGTCGGGAGCGCGGGCGCCAGCGCGAAACGCAGCGCAGTGGCATGGATCGCCGCGTCAGCGAACACGACCAGATGGTCGTGGTGTGAGACACAATGCACGCAGTGCTTCGCAAGACGCTCGGGTATTGACGAGCGAACGGCCTGTTCGATTGCAGCGTGAATCTGGCAGCGTGCGACGAAGTCGGCCAGACCCGGTGTTTGCGAAACGATTTGGCCAAGTTCGCGCCCGCGCCGGCGGCGCTTCGTTGGCTGTGCGGGTCGCTCAGCCATGCGCGGGTGGTATTGCTGGCTCACAGCACCAGTGTGACACGGAGTACATCCGGATCATCCTCTTTTTCGTTCGCCCGGAAGCCAAGCTTCTCCGTGAAGCGCAACATCGCCGTGTTGCGGGCTAGCACTTCGCCCTCCAGTGTTTCGAAGCCTTTTTCGCGACTCGCTGCGATCAACTGATTCATCAGTCGCGTGCCCAGACCATGCCGTTGCCAGTCGTCGGCGATGACCACGGCGAATTCGGCGCTGCGCGCGTCCGGATTTGGAAAAAAACGGGCGACTGCGATTTCGGTTTCCTCGCCCGCGACGGGGGTGGTTGCGATCAGAGCGAGTTCCCGGTGGTAATCGAGTTGAGTGAACCTCACCAGCAACTCCTGACTCAACTCCCGCAGGGCTTGGTTGAAGCGGAGGTAGCGTGCCTCCGGGGACAGTTTTCGTACGAAGGCGCGCTCGATCGCGGCGTCTTCCGGCCGGATCGGCCGGATCGTGATGTCCTGCCCCTCCGGCAACTGGAAGCGGCTGATCCAGTTACTCGGATACGGATGAATCGCCATGTGGTCGAAGTGACGTCGACCGGCAATGGGCGGGCGCACCATGATGCGTGTGTCCAGCGCGCGAACGCCATCCTCATCGGCGACCAGTGGATTGATGTCCAGTTCCTCGATCTGCGGCAGTTCGCAAACCATCTCGGAAATCCGAAGCAGCAAATGGATCAGAGCGTCCAGATTGATTGGCGGAAGGTTACGGAACTGGCCCAACAGCCGAGAAATTCGGGTTTTGGCGATCAGATTCCGAGCGAGATCCTCGTTGAGCGGCGGTAGCGCAATGGCCCGGTCCCGAAGGACCTCGATTGCAGTGCCTCCCGCTCCGAAGCTGATGACCGGACCGAATACCGGGTCCTGGACGACGCCGACGAAGAGTTCCCGCCCGCTCGTCCGCTGGTACATTCTCTCGACGGTGACGCCGAGCAGTGTGGCCTCCGGACGCAACTCCTGCACGCGTGCCAGCATGTCGGAGTAAGCGTGGCGGATCGATGCGGCGCTGTCGATATTCAGCCGGACGCCATCGACGTCGGATTTATGCACAATGTCGGGGGACCGGATCTTCAGCGCGACGGGAAAGCCCAGGCATTCGGCAGCCGCCAGCGCCTCGTTAGGCGACCGTGCGTCGATCGCCGCGCCCGTTGGGATATGAAAGGCGCCCAGGACCGCTCGTGTCTCGAGTGGGGTCAGCAGCCCCTGCCGCGACGCGAGTGCGCCATCAATGATCAGTTGGGCACCGGCGAGATCGGGTCGTTCTAACTCGGCTAGCGGCCCGGGCACCTGCATCAGAAGGCGCTGGTTCCGTCGGTACTCGACCAGGTAGCCGAAGGCCTCGATTGCCGTCTCGGGATTGACGAAGTCCGGAATCCGTGCGGCCCGGAAGAGCGCCCGGCCCGCCTGAACCTGGCGCTCGCCGAGCCAGCAGGCGAGGAGCGGCTTGTCCGTGCGGCCTGCGGCCGCGATCACCGCCTCCGCGGCCTCGGCTGGCTGCGACATGGCCTGCGGTGTCAGCATCACAAGGAGTCCGTCGACAGCGGGATCCAGGGCGCAGGTCTCAACCGCTGTGCGATACCGTTCCGGTGACGCATCGCCGAGGATGTCTACCGGGTTGGACCGAGACCAGTTTTCGGGCAGTTGCTGGTTCAGAGTGTTTAGCGCGTCGGGACCGAGCGCGGCGAGTTCGAGTCCCTTGTCGATGGCCCAGTCGGTAGCCATGACCCCCGGTCCGCCCGCATTGGTAACGATGGCCAATCGGTCGCCGCGAATCCGCGGCGGCGACGACAGCAACTGGGCTGCTGCAAACAACTGCTCTATCGTGGCGGCGCGGACGACACCGGCGCGCTCGAGCGCGGCCGCGAAGACGTCGTCCGCACCGACCAGTGCTCCCGTGTGAGTCATGGCAGCGCGAGATCCCTCGGCATGACGCCCCGACTTGATCACGATGACCGGCTTGAGGCGCGCTGCGGCGCGCAGGCCGCTGAGGAAGGGGCGGGCGTTCGTGACGCCTTCGACGTACATTAGGATGCTGCGGGTTTTGGGATCCAGCGTCAGGTAATCCAGCACCTCCCCAAAACCGACGTCGGCCGCGTCGCCGATCGAAACGATTAGAGAAAAGCCGATGCCGTGCGCGCCGGCCCAATCGAGAATGGCGGTACAGATTGCGCCGGATTGGGATATCAATGCGATGGAGCCGGGTTCGGCGACGTTATTGCTGAAGGTCGCGTTGAGCCGAGCGCTCGGGCGGATGAACCCGACGCAGTTCGGGCCGAGCAGCCGAATTCCCGCGCGTCGACATTCCTCGGCGACTGTCAGCTCCAGGCGCTTGCCCGCGGCGTCGCGCTCGCCGAAGCCCGCAGACAGGACGACGGCGGCGCGGACGTGGCGTTCCCCGCAGGCGCGCAGGATCGGGACCACCGTAGAGGCTGGGGTCGCGATGACTGCCAGATCCACATCTTGTCCCAGCGCCTCGATCGAGGGTGTGCAGGGCATACCCCTGACCTCGGTGTATCTCGGGTTGATGGCGAAGATGGGGCCGCCGAACCCCCCATCCAGGAGATTGGCGTAGAGACGGGTGCCGACGGCGTCGGCACGCTCGCTGGCGCCGAAGACCGCGATCGATCGTGGCGCGAACAGGGGTTCCAGGTAATGTCGGCTCATGGCGAGTACTCCCTGGTTTGGCTGCGGATCACGGTGGACGGGGCGCAGGCGATGCCGGCTCGTAAGACCTCCAACCCGGGCGGCAAAGGGCCGCTACGGAATCCTAATCTGCGTCCCCGGCCGTGGTCTGGCGAGCAGCGCGCGCGAGCTTCCTCCGGTGCAACATCACATAGACCGCGACCAGGACGGCGCTGAACACGAGGATGTCGATAACCGCATTTTTCGAGTAGCGTTCTATCAGATCCTGGTTGGCTCCGATGAAATAGCCGATCCAGGTGAGTACGGAAACCCACAGCGCGGCGCCGGCCAGCGTATATAGGGTGAACTTCCAGTGATCCATCCGTGCCAGGCCGGCGGGCAGCGAGATCAGATGCCGCGCGACCGGGAGCAGGCGTCCGACAAAAGTCGAAATCTCCCCGTGGTCGCGAAAAAAGCGTTCGACCTTGGCGAAGTGCTCTTCGGTGATCATCACGTATCGGCCGTAGCGGAGCAGCAGGCGTCGCCCCAGATAACGCGCAGCGAAGTAGTTGGCGTATGCGCCTACCAGGCTGCCGAGCGTTCCGCTGAGAATCACCAGCGTCATGTTCATCTGGCCTTGCTGTACCAGGTAACCCGCTGGCGGCATGACGATTTCGCTGGGTATGGGAATCACCGAGCTTTCCATGGCCATGAGGAGGAAGATCCCCCAGTAGCCCATGGAGCCGATGGTGGTGACGAGCCAGTTGATCAGTTCATGCAGCACAGTCGGAGCATCCTTGGTGGTTGGAACAGACTTAGACGGTACCCGGGACGAGCGGCACGAAGGTCACGGGTTCGATCGCCTCCATCTCAAATCCGGTTTCCGTTCTGGTAATGCGGTGCAGCATCTGCTCTCGCCCCGCTCCGAGCGGGACGATCATCACGGCACCCCGGCCGAGTTGATCGAGCAAGGCTTGAGGCACTTCGGTGGGCGCGGCGGTGACGAGCACACCGTCGAACGGCGAGTAATCATCCCAGCCCCAGGCGCCGTCGCTGTGCCTGAGGCGCACGTTGCGCAGTCCCATGTCCTGGAGACAGCGCCGGGCGCGTTGCTGCAAGGGGTAAATGCGTTCCACCGAATAGACCCGTTTGACCAACTGGGCGAGCACGGCCGTCTGGTAGCCAGAGCCGGTACCGACCTCCAGCACCTTCTCGGGTGTGCGCCGCTCCAGCAGCAACTCGGTCATTCGGGCAATGGTGTAGGGCTGGGAAATCGTCTGATTGAAACCGATCGGCAACGCCGTATCGTCATACGCTCGGCTAGCAAAAGCGTCTTCCACGAAGATGTGCCGCGGTGTGGCGAGCAGCGTGTCGAGGACGACGCGGCTCTTGATGCCCTGGTCCTCAAGGCGCCGAATCATCCGCTCGCGCGTCCGGCGCGACGTCATCCCGCTACCCTCCAGCCGCAGATTCAAGAGCTGTTCCCCGCCAACAGCCACTCCGAGATCAGAGGGACGCGCTCATAGCGGGTCAGGTCGATCTGCAAGGGCGTAACGGACACGTAATGACTGCGCACCGCAAAGAAGTCGGTGCCCGGTCCCGCGTCCTGTTCGGGGCCTGCGGATCCAACCCAGTAGATTTCTCGGCCACGAGGGTCCAGTGACCTGATCACGGGCTCAGCCTTGTGACGCTGGCCGAGACGCGTCGCCTGGAATCCTCGTAGTTCCGCGTAAGGAATATCGGGGACGTTGACGTTCAGAATCGTGTCCGGCGGTAGTGGATCCTTCAGGACGCGTTCCAGAAGGTTCACCGCAACCCGGGCCGCTGTGTCGAAGTGCGTCGGATTCGACGAACCGAGCGAAATGGCGACGGCCGGCAGACCGAGAAAGCGCCCTTCGGTCGCAGCGGCGACGGTGCCGGAGTAGATCACGTCGTCGCCAAGATTCGCGCCATGGTTGATACCGGCGAACACCATGTCGGGTTCCCGTTCCAGCAGGCCGGTAATCGCGAGATGTACGCAGTCGGTCGGGGTGCCGTCGACCTTGATGAACCCGTTGGGTGCAGCGGCGACGCGCAGTGGTCGCTCGAGGGTCAACGAATTACTGGCGCCGCTGCGATTGCGTTCGGGCGCCACGACGGTGAGGTCCACCAGCGGACGCAAAGCCTCCGCGAGCGCAATCAGACCCGGGGCAGCGTAACCGTCGTCGTTGCTTAGCAGAATGTGCATCGGTGGGGCAGGTTCTAAGATCGAATGGTACCACACCGCAGGCGCTTTTCCCCTGCCGCTTGCTCACCCTCGTGGCGGTCCGGACGCGGCGTAGGGCCATTCTATCGAGTCAACCTTGCCGCGCTGACGGTGGATCGCTAGGATGTCGCGTCCGTTGTGCGATGCCAGTGTATGTTGAGGGCAGTGTGCTGTCGCCCGGATCGCGCAATGCGCCCAACGATCTGTCCTGAATTCGAGTAAGCCTTCATGCTGAACACTATCAAGGCGGCGGTCGTGCAACGACTCGGTGCCTGCACCGCGTACCGAAGGTTCCGTGCCCAACCGTTGCTGGCGCAGCGCCTCGCGGTCGTGGCCGCATTGGCGACCGTGCTGACCGCCTCTCTCGCCATCGTCTATTTTTTTGTCAGCCCCGTCGTCGCGATCGGCGCACTGGCCAGTATCTTGGCAGGCCTCGCGACGGGTCTGGGCGCATTGCCGGCGTTGTTCTTCCGCCAGGTCTCGCAGCGCCTGCTGTACATCATGCTGGGCTTCGCGGCCGGTGTCATGCTCGCGGCGACCGCTTTCTCCCTGCTGGTGCCCGGGATCGAGTACGGCAACCAGATCTGGCCGGGGAAGGGGATTTTCATCGTTTCCGGAGGCTTGTTGACGGGAGCGGGGTTTCTGGAGCTCGCGGATCGCTTTCTGCCCTATGAACGCTTTCTCGCGGATCGTGGCGACCTGATCACCTCGTTGCGTAAGGTCTGGCTGTTCATCGCCGCCATCACGCTGCATAATTTTCCGGAGGGCATGGCCGTCGGCGTCAGCTTCGGTGGCGGCGACTGGCACAACGGTCTCGTCATCGCGATCGCGATCGGACTGCAGAACATCGTCGAAGGGCTGGCCGTCGCACTGCCACTGGTTGGTCTCGGTTATCCACGGGGTCAGGCCGTCTTCATCGCCACCTTGACCGGACTGGTTGAGCCGCTCGGGGGGTTGCTCGGGGTAGCTGCCGTGTCTTTCTTCTTTCCTCTGTTGCCTATAGGAATGGCTTTCGCGGCGGGCGCGATGCTGTTCGTGATTGCCGATGACATCATCCCCGAAACGCAATCGAAGGGTAAGGCGCGATCCGCGACCTTCGCCTTTGTCTTCGGCTTTGTCGTGATGATGGTTCTGGACAACCTGCTGGGCTGATTGCGTCGGCGATGGCGTGCCCCCTGTCCACGGAACTCCATAGCTGGCTGCACGATCAAGTTTTCGATGCAGAGGTGTGGCGCTGGCTCACCGTGTTCGGCACGACTTTCCTGGTGATTGCGGCCGCGGAAATCGGCGACAAGAGCCAACTCGTGTGCATGATGTTGTCGGCACGCCACCGGGGCTTGCCGGTGATGCTCGGTGCCCTTGCGGCATTCGCGCTGCTGAACCTGATGGCGGTCGTGTTCGGGGCTGCGATCGCGGAGTGGATCCCGCGGCCCTTGCTGCTGTTCGGCGTGGCGGCGCTGTTCGCTGTCTTCGGGGTCATTGCCCTGCTGTCGCGTGAGGACGAAGTGGCCGACGAGTTCCGCGAAATGCGGGGTCACGGTGTGTTTGCGACCACGTTCCTGATGCTCGTGCTGGCCGAGTTCGGCGACAAGACGCAGCTGGCGACGGCCGGGCTCAGTGTCGGTGCGGCGCCATTGCCGGTCTGGACGGGTGCGACGCTGGGGCTTGGCTTCACCTCTGCGCTTGGGATCTACGCGGGGCGTACGGTCTTGCAGCGGATCCCGTTGCGCTTGCTGCATCGCATCAGTGGAGTGATGTTCCTGATGCTCGCTGGCTACGCGCTGGCGAGCGCGTTGGCCGACGTCAGGGTCATGGCTGCCCTGCAACAACTGTTTCCCCGGGCGTTTTAGCTACGGTACTGGCCTTTCGCGGGCTGTGTCGGTGTCGGGGGCTTCTCCGGGCAGGCGAGGATGCGTCGCCTGGATGTCACCCCTCGCGCCCGGCGAAGTCTGCCGGCGCCAGCACGGTATTCAGCGGAGCGCGGGTGTCGTCCGGTTTGGGATGGTCGAGCGTGAAGTGCAGCCCGCGGCTTTCGTGCCGCGCCAAAGCAGATCGAATGATCAGTTCGGCGACGATCACAAGATTCCGTAACTCGAGCAGATCGCTCGTCACGCGGAAGTGTCCGTAGTAGTCGGAGATCTCCTGTTTCAGCAGTTCCACCCGCCGCAGCGCCCGCTCCAGGCGCTTGTTGGTTCGGACGATGCCCACATAGTCCCACATGAATCGCCGCACCTCGTCCCAGTTGTGTGCCACGACGACTTCTTCATCTGAATCCGTGACACGCGATTCGTCCCACGTTGGCAGTTCCGCGGGAGGCTGCGTGGCCGGCAGGGCCGCAAGCATGTGATGGGCTGCCTGCTCGGCGAACACGAGACATTCCAAAAGCGAATTACTGGCCATGCGGTTTGCGCCGTGAAGTCCCGTGCAGGCCACTTCCCCGATGGCGTACAAGCCCGGAATGTCCGTGCGGGCATCCCGGTCTGTAGCGATTCCGCCGCAGGTGTAGTGCGCTGCCGGAACGACCGGGATGGGAGAGCGTGTGATGTCGATATTCAAGCTCAGGCAATGCGCATAAATCGTCGGGAAGTGACTCCGCACGAAATCAGCCGGCTTATGAGTGATGTCCAGGTAGACGCAGTCTATCCCCAGCCGTTTCATCTCGTAGTCGATCGCGCGGGCGACGATGTCGCGCGGCGCCAGTTCCGCCCGCGGGTCGAAACGGCTCAGGAAAGGTGACCCGTCGGGCAGCAGCAGGCGTCCGCCCTCGCCGCGGACGGCCTCGCTGATTAGGAAAGAACGAGACTCGGGATGGAACAGGCAGGTCGGGTGGAACTGGATGAACTCCATGTTCATCACGCGCGCGCCGGCACGCCATGCCATCGCGATGCCATCGCCCGTGCAGACGTCCGGGTTGCTCGTGTAGAGGTACACCTTGCTTGCGCCGCCGGTGGCCAGAGCAACCAGTCGGGCTCGGAAGGTCAGGACGCGTTGCCGCCGCGTGTCCAGTACATAGGCGCCGACGACCCGCTGGTCGGACGCGTCGCCGAGCTTGCGGGTTGTGATCAGGTCGATGGTGTTGTGATGTTCGAACAACTCAATATTCGGATGTGCCCGAGCGTGGCGCTCCAGGGACGTTTCTACAGCCCTGCCCGTGGCGTCCGCGGCATGCACGACGCGCCGATGGGTATGGCCGCCCTCGCGCGTCAGGTGCAGTTCCGACGTGCCCTGATCGTTTTCCACCTCGGTAAAGGGTACCCCCCGCTGCCGCAGCCAATCGATCGATGTCTTTCCGCGCTCGACGACCAAGCGGACGATCTCGGGATCACACAGTCCGGCACCCGCGACGAGCGTGTCCTGAATGTGAGACTCGACGGAATCGCGGGCGTCGAGCACGGCTGAGATGCCGCCCTGGGCATAGATCGTGCTCCCCTCGCTGAGGGCGACTTTCGACACGACGGCGACCCGGCAGTGGTCGGCCAGCCGCAGCGCCAGGCTGAGACCGGAGGCGCCGCTGCCGATGATCAGGACATCGAAGGAAGGAGACATCGCGCTTGTCGTTGCAGGAGTATCGATCAGTTACAGAGTGATTACGATGCTACCGAAAAAGCCAGCGGGATTGAACGCTTCGGGGCGACAATCCATAATCGGCGCAAATCAGACTTCATCCGCATTCCGGGAGCGTCCGTCGAAGAACGCGTTCCTGGCGCGAGGTGGCGGCCGGCTCGCACGGCGACCGGAGCAGTAACAGCCCCTCCCCGTGGTCGGGTCGGATACCGACATTGTAAAGAACAAAGCATGAACGAACTCCTGGATGAAGAACTGGTCCGACGCGTACAGAAGGGTGACAAGAAGGCTTTCGACAGTCTGGTCAGGAAGTACCAATATAAGATCACGCAACTGATCAATCGCTACGTCAAGGATGCCGACGAAGCGCTTGACGTCGCCCAAGAATCTTTCATCAAAGCCTACCGTGCCCTACCGAGTTTTCGTGGTGAAAGCGCGTTCTACACCTGGCTCTACCGGATCGCGATCAATACCGCAAAGAATCACTTGGCAATGCGAGCTCGCCGTCCTACAGACGACGAAATCGACATCGATGCGGCGGAACAATTCGAGAGCGCCTCGCGTCTAAAGGATCTGGAGACGCCCGAGGGCTTGGCCCTGAGTAACGAGTTGGCTTCCGTGATACAATCGGCGCTTGACGAACTTCCGGAAGAACTCAGAGTTGCCATAACCCTGCGTGAGTTCGATGGGCTTAGCTACGAAGAGATCGCATCTGTCATGGAGTGTCCCGTTGGAACGGTCAGGTCGCGTATTTTTCGAGCTCGCGAAGCCATCGACAAAAAAATGCAAACTGTATTAGGGTGATTGCAATGAAGAGAGATGACATGCCCGAAAAACTGTCGCTGCTGGTCGATGATCAGATGGATGTGGCGGCGGCAATGAAGCTCATGAAAGGGCTGGAATCGAGCGCGGAAGATGCCGCAAAATTTTCCCGCTTCCTTCTCGCGAAAGAAGTGTTGCGCTCGCGAAAACCTGTGATTGCTGATGCGGACTTCGTATCGCGCGTGCACTCGGCGATAGAAGACGAACCTGCGATTGTGGTCCCCGACTGGCGGAAGCGCGTGAGTGATCAGGCGATTACGCTTGCGCTAGCGGCCACACTGGCCGGTTTGGCCGTATTTGTGGGCGGTTCGGTACTGCAGGAGCGGGAAGCGAACCCGATGACTGTGGCCTCCACGGACCCCGCCTCGACAGCCCAGTTGCATGACTATCTGGTGACACACAACGAAACGGCCTACCTCGCGGCCAATGGTGGCCTGATGCCCTATTTGCGTGTGGTCAGTAGCGACAGAGCAGGCCGGTAGTTAGCGTGATCCGCTTGTTCCTCGCGGCGACACGGCTCCGCCGCTGGTCCCTGGGTTTCCTTGCGATGGCATGCTGTCTCCAGGCTTTGGCGACAGATCTGACACAGGGCGGGGACGAGGCCGATGTCGCCGTCGCGCTGCTGGAAAAGATGCGGACGGCGATGAGCGAATTGCAATATCGCGGCATAATTGCGTATTCCCGCGATAACAAAGTCGAACACATCGAATTCGTTCACGCGGTCAGCAACGGAGTGGAGCATGAGCGGCTCGTATCGCTCAGCGGGCCTATGCGCGAGGTAATCCGGCAAGGACAGGAAGTTCGATGTTACCTCCATGACAGCCGCACCGTGTTGGTCGAGACGAAGACGGCCGGGCGAGATTTGTTCGATTTGCCGGCTAACTTCCAACAACTTCGTCCGAACTACATGTTCATCCTGGGCGGACGGGATCGCATTGCCCAGCGGGATGCGCAAGCCGTTGCCATTATCGCGAGGGATGACATGCGCTACGGACGGCGCGTATGGGTCGATTCCTCTTCCAATCTGCCTCTCAAGGTCGAAATCATCGATGGTACGGATACCGTGGTGGAGCAGATGGTTTTTTCGTCGTTGGACCTTGCGACGCCCGTGTCTGCCGAGCAGCTTGAGCCCTCGACGAAAACAGGGCCAAACGACTGGGAGACTCGAGAACAAGTGGGCCTGCCGATCGATTCATTGCGATGGACCCTGCATGGAGTTCCGGTCGGTTTTCAGATCGCGTCATTTCGTCGGATTAGAAACGGGGCGATGAACCGGCCTGTCGAACATCTGTTGCTCAGCGATGGTCTGACCTCGGTCTCGGTCTATTTCGACGAGGTCGGTGAGAAGCTGGTAGTTGGCCAACCCACGGCATCGGGCGCGATTCACTCCTTTTCTCGCAAGATCGACGACTTTCTCGTGACCGCAATCGGTGAAATTCCGGCAAGAACCGCGCAGGCTATCGCGAATGGCATACGGCATCGTGGCGCGTCAGCCGACTGACGGCGGCGGTCGAGCCCTGTAGCTGCCTTACGGTGGAGGAAGTCGGTATCATCGTTGCGGTCGACGGCGATTCGTGCGTCGTTGAACTCGGTGCTGCAGACGCATGCGGCGGTTGTCAGACCCGCTGCGCTGCGGGCAGTGAGCGGATTTCGCGCAAGCTCACCATTCGTAAACCAGAGTTCGAGCTGCAGCTGGGAGATCATGTCGTCGTAAGTCTTTCGGCCCGTCGCACCATGTTTGCGGCCGGAGTCTTTTACCTGGGGTCGCTGCTGGCGCTGTTCATCGGAGCTTCCGTTGGCCACTTCGCCGTGGGCAGGATCTGGCCCTCGGCGGTCGATTTCGGCGGGCTAAGTGGAGGTGCGCTTGCCTTTTCGCTGGGCTTGTGGGCAGCCAAGAAATGGGGTTTCATCGAATCACTGGCCTCGGCGCCGGTTATTTCCCGGCGTCTCGTGACCTGAGTATGTCGGGTCAGTCATCTTTTTCTTCTCAGGGTTTTCCATGAAGATCATGCCTCATTTTTGCGTCGAGGTGCCTCGCGTCGTCCGTCTCATGGTGGTCGGCATGGGATTGTCGCTCTGGCTGTCGAACAACGCGTTAGCGCAGCTTCCGGACTTTACGGAGCTGGTCGAGCGAAACAATGCGGCGGTTGTCAATATCAGCACTACGCAAAAGGTTGCCGCGTCCGAGCCTCAGCTCCCAGAGGGCATGGAAATTCCCGAGGGCACCCCTTTTGACGATTTTCTGAAGCGCTACTTTGGCGAGGGCGGTGGCGGTGGTGGTGGCGGTGGCGGTGAACCCAGCGAGGCCCAATCCCTGGGCTCGGGATTCATTCTGTCCTCGGATGGTTATGTCGTGACCAACCATCACGTCGTAAAGGGCGCCGACGAAATCATTGTGCGGCTTCAGGATCGTCGCGAACTCGTCGCCAAGCTGGTCGGTTCAGACAAGCGAAGCGACATCGCGCTGCTGAAGATCGATGCCGTTGACTTGCCCACCGTAAAGCTCGGTTCCTCCGAGGCATTGAAGGTGGGGGAATGGGTGCTGGCCATTGGCTCTCCATTCGGTTTCGAGCACTCGGCGACGGCCGGCATTGTCAGCGCGAAGGGTCGCAGTCTGCCGAGCGACAATTACGTGCCCTTCATTCAGACCGACGTTGCGATTAATCCCGGAAATTCCGGTGGCCCTCTGTTCAACCTTAACGGTGAGGTCGTCGGCGTGAATTCGCAGATCTACAGTCGCACCGGCGGCTTCATGGGGCTTTCCTTCGCGATCCCGACGGAAGTCGCCACGCAGGTCGTGGCCCAGCTCAAATCCGCTGGCAAGGTGTCACGCGGCTGGCTCGGCGTGAACATTCAGGACGTGAACCGGGAACTGGCGGAATCCTTCGGTATGAAGAAGCCGCAGGGGGCGCTCGTCGCCAAGATCCTGCCCAAGAGCCCTGCTGAGGCCGCCGGGATTCAGGTCGGCGACATCATCCTTGCCTACAACGGGACCGAAATTACCAACTCGAGCGCATTGCCCCCTCTGGTGGGTATGACCAAGATCGGCGAGACGGCAACATTGAAGGTGTTGCGCGAGGGTGCCAATAAGGAACTGGTGGTCAAGATTGGTGCGTTACCGACCGATGACGACGAGCCCGTGCTCGCCAAGGGCGAACTCGAAGGGCAAATGGTGAGCCGCTTGGGTGTGCGCGTGGCCAACCTCACCGCAGAAATGCGCGAACAGCTCGAAGTGACGAAGTTCGGCGTACTGGTCACCGATGTCGTGCAGCGCTCGCCGGCTTTCGAGGCGGGTTTGCGGAAGGGAGACGTGATCCAGCGCCTGCAGGACCAGTCGGTAAGGGACGTCGCCCATCTGCAGGACCTTGCGAAGGGACTCGCCAAGGGCAAGACGGTGGCCGTGCTCGTGCTGAGGGGCGGCAACTCGCTGTTTCTGCCGATGAAGATCAAGGAATGACTGCGTGACTGATCGGACTCATATTCGCAATTTTTCGATCATCGCGCATATCGATCACGGTAAGTCGACTCTGGCCGACCGTCTGATCCAGATCTGTGGTGGCCTCGCCGATCGTGAGATGGCTGAACAGGTTCTCGACTCGATGGATCTCGAGCGGGAGCGAGGCATCACGATCAAGGCGCAGAGTGTGACTCTGACCTATCGGTCGAAGGCAGGCGATGAGTATCTGTTGAACTTCATCGATACGCCGGGGCACGTCGACTTCTCGTACGAGGTTTCCCGGTCGTTGGCCGCGTGCGAGGGCGCCCTCCTGGTCGTCGATGCGGCCCAGGGGGTCGAGGCGCAGAGCGTCGCCAACTGCTATACCGCCATCGAGCAGGGGCTGGAAGTCTTGCCGGTCCTGAACAAGATCGATCTGCCTTCCGCCGAGCCGGAACGAGTCTCGCGCGAGATCGAAGAAATCATCGGTCTGCCGGCGCAGGACGCGATTCGGATCAGTGCGAAAACTGGCCTCGGGGTCAATGATCTGCTCGAACAACTGATCGGAGCGATTCCGGCGCCGGAAGGCGACCCGGATCAGCCGCTCCAGGCGCTCATCATCGATTCCTGGTTCGACAACTACCTCGGCGTGGTGTCGCTCGTTCGGGTGATGAACGGCCGCATTGCCCGGCGTCAACGCATCACGATGATGTCCACGGGCAAGAGCCATACGGTCGAGAAATTGGGTGTATTCACGCCCAAGCCTCTGGATAAGGCGAGCCTCGGGCCGGGCGAAGTCGGTTTCGTTGTCGCCGGGATCAAGGAGATCTTCGGTGCGCCGGTCGGTGACACGATCACCGCGACTGACAATCCGACGCAAACGGCGCTGCCGGGTTTCCAAACGGTGCAGCCGCGCGTGTTCGCGGGGTTATATCCGGTCGAGTCGGACGCCTACGAGAACCTGCGCGAAGCGCTGAACAAACTCCGACTGAACGACGCCGCGTTGAACTTCGAGCCGGAAGTGTCCCAGGCGCTGGGCTTCGGATTTCGCTGCGGCTTTCTGGGCATGCTCCACATGGAGATAGTGCAGGAGCGGCTGGAACGAGAGTACGATCTGGACCTGATTTCGACCGCACCGACCGTCGTCTACCAGATACTGAAGACCAACGAAGAAGTCGTCGCGGTGGACAATCCATCTGAACTGCCACCCCTGAATGAGATCTCCGAGATTCGCGAACCCATCATCCGTGCCAACATCCTGGTACCGCAGGAGCATCTCGGTGCCGTCATCGGCTTGTGCATCGAAAAACGTGGGGTTCAGCAGAGCATGCAGTACATCGGCGGTCAGGTTTCGCTGAGCTTCGACCTGCCGTTGAGCGAGGTCGTGCTGGATTTCTTTGACCGGCTCAAGTCGGTCAGCCGGGGCTTTGCGTCCTTCGACTATGAGTTCAAGCACTTCCAGGCGGCGCCGCTAGTGCGGCTCGACGTGCTGATCAATGGCGACAAGGTCGATGCGTTGTCGCTGATCGTCCATCGCGACAACAGTCAGACACGCGGCCGGGATCTCGTCGATAAGATGAAGGATCTGATCCCGCGCCAGATGTACGAAGTCGCGATTCAGGCAGCGATCGGTTCCAAAATCATCGCGCGCTCGTCGGTGAAGGCGTTGCGCAAGAACGTGCTGGCGAAGTGCTACGGTGGCGATATCACGCGCAAGAAGAAACTGCTTGAGAAACAGAAGGCCGGCAAGAAGCGCATGAAGCAGGTCGGTCGGATCGAGATTCCGCAGGAGGCCTTCCTCGCGGTGTTGCGGGTCGGCAAGGATTCCTGAGGGGACGCGCGCGATGGATGTCGATTTTGAGTTCGTGCTGGTTGTCGCGACACTGGCGAGCGGCGTGATCTGGGGTGGCTATCTGCTGTGGCAGCGATGGGGTGGCGCTCCCACGAGCGATGACAAGGAACCTTTGCTGGTTGAATATGCGCACTCCTTCTTCCCGGTACTGTTCGTCGTACTGGTGCTGCGATCGTTTATCGTCGAGCCCTTTCGGATTCCGTCCGGATCAATGATGCCGACCTTGCTGATCGGCGATTTCATTCTGGTCAACAAGTTCACTTACGGAATCCGGCTCCCGGTGCTCGGAACTAAGGTGTTCGCAATGGGCGAGCCGAGTCGCGGTGACATCGTCGTCTTCAAGTTTCCGCAGGATCCTTCGGTCGACTACATCAAGCGCGTCATCGGCTTGCCCGGTGACCGTATCGCTTACTACAACAAGCAGCTTTACCTCAATGGAAAGGCGGTTCCGCAGACGCGCCTCGGCGAATACGTCGGGGTGGGTCAGGGCACCAGCATGAGCGGTGCCGCACTGCTGAACGAAGACCTGACCGGCGTGACGCACGATATTCTGATTCGCGAGGGTCAGCCCGGCGTCCAGGGGGAGTTTCGAGTGCCGGAGGGGCAGTACTTCGTCATGGGCGACAATCGCGACAACAGCAATGACAGTCGCTACTGGGGTACGGTACCGGAAGCCAATCTGGTCGGTAAGGCCTTTCTGATCTGGATGAACTGGGATTGGGACAACCACGGCGTGGCTCTGGATCGTTTGGGTGATAGCCTGCAGTGACCGCCGTGACGCGAGCCGACTCACAACGCCGTCATCTCGCGTCTGCGCGTACCGTGCAGGGCGGCATGACGCTGATCAGCTTTCTGCTCTTGTTGGGGTTCCTCGGACTATGCGCCGTGGTCTTGGTCAGGGTGGCGCCGATCTACTTCGAGCACTACATGATCCGCTCCACTCTGCAATCACTGGAGAGTGATCGCGATCTCGGCAACAAGTCGCGCGAAGAGATCTTCGATTTGCTGCGGCGGCGCTGGGAGATCAATAACGTCGAAGACGTCACCACCGGCAACGTAAAGCTCGAAAGGGACGACAAGAACCTGAAACTGAGGTTGCAATACGACGTCGTACGGCACGTGCTGGGCAATCTCGATGTGGTCGCGCGCTTCGATGACGTGGTCGTCATCGAACTGAAGCCATGAGGCACCCCGAAGACTTGCTGGCCCAGAAACTGGGCTTGCGCTTCACCGACCCCAGGCTGCTGCGGTCGGCGCTGACGCATCGCAGCGCAGGCGGCATCAATAATGAACGACTGGAGTTCCTTGGCGATTCGGTCGTCGGTTTCGTGATCGCTCAGGCCCTGTTCGACCGTTTTCCCAGCGCGGATGAGGGGGTGTTGAGCCGGCTCCGCGCCGCGCTGGTCAACCAGACTTCACTGGCCCAGATTGCGCGGACGCTGGAGCTTGGTGATTATCTGATTCTGGGGGCAGGAGAGTTGCGCAGCGGCGGTTTCCGGCGTGACTCGATCCTGTCAGATGCTTTCGAAGCGATCATCGGCGCCGTGTTGACCGACCAGGGATATGAAGTCTGCCGCGATCTGGTGTTGAGGCTATTTGGAGAGTCCTTCGAGCGCCTTACGGTAGCCGATTGGAAAAAGGACCCGAAGACCCAACTTCAGGAGTTGATGCAGGCCAGGGGGCTGGATCTTCCCGAATACCGCCTCCTGTCGTTGACGGGACGCCCCCACGACCAGAGCTTCGTCGTTGAGTGCCGGATTCCGCTGTCGGCCGAGCCATCCACCGGCACTGGCAGTTCGCGCAAGCGGGCGGAGCAACAGGCGGCGCAGGAAATGCTGAGGCAGCTTACCGAGGGAACCAAGGCGTCCGCATGAAAGTCGGTTACGTTGCGCTGGTTGGGTGCCCAAACGTCGGCAAGTCAACGTTGCTCAACCGTCTGGTGGGGCAGAAGCTGAGTATCGTCTCCTCTCGACCGCAGACGACACGCCACAGGATTCTCGGCATCAAGACGACACCTCGCGCGCAGCTGGTGTTTATCGACACTCCGGGACTCCACGCTGGCATACGACGCGGCATCAATCAAGCGCTCAACCGTGCTGCCGAGTCGGCGCTGAGTCATGCGGACGCGGTCGTCTGGCTCATCGACGGTCCACGCTGGAAGCCTTCGGACGAACCCGTACGCCGACGGCTGGCCGATGTGTCCGCACCCATCCTGCTGGCGATCAATAAGATTGACCGGGTGACCGACAAGACGAGCTTGCTCCCCTTTCTGGGAAGCGCCAATGAGGGTCGTGAGTTTCACGAGATCATCCCAATTTCTGCGACCAAGGGCATCAACATCGAGGCACTGGAACAGTGCCTGATAGCACTGATGCCGGAAGGTGATCCCATATACCCGGGCGATCAGGTGACGGATCGGTCGATGCGCTTCTTTGCCAGCGAGCTGATCCGCGAAAAGCTGCTGTACCGGGTCGGTCAGGAAGTGCCGCACGCGTTGACCGTCGAGATCGAATCATACACCGAGACCCCGGGTCTGGTGACGATACACGCAACCATCTGGGTGGAACGCCCAGGCCAGAAGGCCATCGTCATCGGGCGGCAGGGCGAAGTGCTCAAGGCGATCGGCACCGCTGCGCGGCGCGAGTTGGAAGCCATGATCGAGAAGAAGGTCAATCTGCAGCTCTGGGCGAAAGTTAAGGAAGGGTGGTCCGACAGCGCCGCAGCGCTGAGACGCTTCGGTTATTCGGACTGAACCAGCAAGCCCCGGGGAACATGACAGACACCGGGCGGATACTGCTCGAACCGGCGTACTTGCTGCATCGGACGAGTTATCGTGAAACCAGCCTGTTTCTTGAGTTCCTGACCCGCGAGCACGGCCGGGTCTCGGTGCTTGGCAAGGGATTGCGCCGCAAAAAGGGCGCTGCCAGTGCGGTTTTCTTTCCATTCGCGCCGCTGCGTGTTTCATGGTCAGCCCGTGGCGAATTGCCGATCTTGACCGATGTCGAAGTCGTCGCTGCTCAGCCGTTGGCGGACGCCACGGCGCTGGCCTGTGGTTTATACCTGAATGAGCTGATTCTTCGTCTGTTGGCGCCGCATGATCCACATCCGCCGATCTTCGAAGTCTACGGCCAAGCGCTGCATCGGCTCGCAGCGGCGGATGAACGGGAAGCGTTGCTGCGCAACTTTGAAGTCTTGTTGCTCGCGGAGCTCGGCTACGAGTTGCCGCTGGAATGCGACATCGCCACGGGCGATGCATTGGATCCGAGCCGATACTATCGCTATGTCGTCGAACAAGGCCCCATCGCAGCCCTGCCGGAGGCCGGGGCCGTCCGGGGATCGGCGCTGATCGCGCTGCGGACGGGCGTTTTCTCGAGCGCTTCCGACCTCAAGGACGCCAAGCGGCTGATGCGGGGTGTGATAGCCCATCACTTGGGCGGGCGTTCGTTGAAAAGTCGGGAGCTCTTCAAATATTCGCGAACATGAGTACGACGAACTCCACAATCCAAAGGTCCATTGCACTGGGCGTCAACATCGATCATGTCGCGACGCTGCGGCAGGCGCGCGGTACGCGCTACCCCTCCGTATTGCTAGCGGCACTTGCCGCCGAGCAGGCAGGTGCGGACAGCATCACTGCCCATTTGCGGGAGGATAGGCGACACATACAGGACCGTGATATCGACGCGCTACAGGAGCATCTGTCGACCCGGCTGAACTTGGAAATGGCCGTTACCGACGAGATGGTCGCGGTGGCCTGCCGGGTGCGTCCGGCATCCGTCTGCCTGGTTCCAGAGCGGCGGGAGGAGTTGACGACCGAGGGGGGCCTCGATGTACAGGGACGCTTCGCCGCGGTTCAGGCTGCGTGTTCGCGACTCAGCGCGGCCGATATCCAGGTTTCCCTGTTTATCGAGGCCGATCTGCGTCAAATCGATGCGGCGATTCGAGTCGGGGCGCCTGCAGTCGAACTGCACACCGGAACCTACGCGGATGCCGTGCACGACGCCGAACGTGACGTAGCGTTAAAGCGCCTGGAGCGCGCGGCGCAAGCGGCGGCCGACGCTGGATTGGCCGTGCATGCGGGGCACGGCCTGCATTACCACAACGTCGGGCCCGTCTGCGCTCTCCCGGCCGTTCGCGAATTGAACATCGGGCACTCCATTATCGCCCGCGCCGTCTTCTGCGGAATCGATGCGGCGGTGCGGGAGATGAAGGCATTGTTGGTCAGCGGAGCGACCGGCGCACGGAATTGACCGGGCAGCCGCGATCTGCCATATTGATATCTTTTCTCAGGATGGTCCTAACGTTTCCGTAAGCCGGCTGACGGGGGCTGACTTCCTGGGCAGCGGCCGATGAGAGCATTCGATGGCTGATTTACCTCCGGACGATGCGGCATATCGGCGCACTCTTTACACGATAGAGGGCGACCATCATCAACTGACGCGTGCCATGCCGGCATGGTTGCGGCGCTTGCAGCAGCTGGTCTGGACACTTGGCATCATCGCCATGATGCTCCTGATCGTCGTGTGGTTATACCGCGTACAAACCTCCCTTGCCCGTTTGGAAGGCGGGATTTCCGCTCCGGCGCTCGCAAACAGCGGCCAAGAACCACAGCTAAGTCCGGAAGTGAAAACGTTGGAGGGCCGTCTGGCGCGCGTCTTGAGCGCTTCGGTCGAGAGCAAGTTACGACGACTGGAGCAGAGTGTCGAAAGGGGTGCGCTGGGCGGAGAGGACCTGCAACTGATCGAGGCCGCAGCGGGTGAATTAAGGCTTCTGCGTTCTCAGCCACAGGGCGGTATGGGTCACGACCGTGGTGCAACCGAGCATCCCCGCTATCATTCCGTCCAGACCCCTGCGACCGCTGCGGGGAAGGATCCCCTAGGGCAGGTCGAGGAATTGCGGGCCCTCGTTTATGCCGTGGTGGTTTGCGTTGCGCTGTTGCTGCTTTTGGCGATCGGTTTGTGGTTCAGCACCTCAAAACAGGTCAGAATGATCTCGGCGTCTCCTCGCCACCAATTGCCGGCAATGCGTCCAAGCCGCGAAAACCAGCGGGGCACTTAAGCGGACTACCTGTGCTGTTGCCGTGCTGACGACGCCCCGGGCGGCCGCTCGATCTCTGGTGTGATCCCTTCATCCGTCATCCTAAAAGCGCCGCACGGGGCGCTCGGGCAGGCTCCCGGCAACCCGGCACACAATCCATCACCCGTGCTGAATGACCACTGAACCCTTCTGCATTCTGGATAGGCGTCTGTCCGTCGCGCCGATGATGGATCGCACCGACCGCCACTTCCGGTTTTTCTTGCGGCTGCTGTCCAAACGCACCTTGCTCTACACCGAGATGGTCACGACGACGGCGCTATTGCACGGTGACCGCGGTCGCCTGTTGGCGTTCAACCCGGAGGAGAAGCCGCTGGCGTTGCAACTCGGAGGCAGCGATCCCGAGGCCTTGGCGGCCTGCGCCGCGATGGCCGACGCGGCCGGGTTTGACGAGGTCAACCTGAATGTCGGCTGCCCCAGCGACCGGGTGCAGAACGGGCGTTTCGGTGCCTGCCTTATGGCGGAACCCGCACTCGTCGCGGATGGCGTTGCGGCCATGAGGGCGGGCACGTGCTTGCCGGTGACGATCAAGACCCGGATCGGTATCGACGAGCGTGATTCCTATGAAGAACTGTTGGCATTCATCGATACGGTGGCTGCGGCTGGGTGCCGTGTTTTTATCGTCCATGCGCGGAAAGCCTGGTTGAAGGGACTATCGCCCAAGGAAAATCGGGAGGTGCCGCCACTCCGCTATGACGTGGTTGCGCGACTCAAGCGGGATCGACCGGATCTGGAGATTATCCTGAATGGCGGAATTCTCACGCTCGAAGAGGCGAACGCCCAGTTGCGCAGCTTCGACGGCGTGATGATTGGCCGCGCGGCGTACCGAGACCCTTTCCTGCTGGCCCGCGCGGATCAGCAAATCTTCGGCGCGGAGAACTCGCCCGTAACGCGACACAGCGTTATTGACCGATGGCTCCCTTACGTCGAACGCGAGCTAAGCGCGGGTACGCCTTTACATGCAATGGTCCGCCATGTGCTCGGTCTATATCACGGAGCACCCGGTGGACGCCGCTGGCGGCGCTACTTGACTGAGAACGCCACCGGCCGGCAAGCGAGCGCCGCCGCGCTGATCGAAGCCGCGCGGTTGTGCTCCGAATCGGCACTGGCCTCACCGACCGGAGCCGCCGGGTAATTTTTCGACTTTCCGAAGAGACTGAGCCATGAGCAAGCGAATGGAAGCCGTGTTTTCCGACCTGATCCAGGAACTCGGCGAGGATGTGACCCGTGAGGGCCTGATCGACACCCCGAAGCGGGCCGCCGCTGCATTTCGGTTTCTGAACAGCGGGTACGCCCAATCCCTTGACAACGTGCTGAATAACGCGCTGTTCGAGGCCGATACCGAGGACATGGTCATCGTCAAGGATATCGAGCTGTACTCGTTGTGCGAACATCATTTGCTGCCGTTCATTGGCAAGTGCCACGTAGCCTATCTGCCCAAGGGCAAGGTCATCGGCTTGTCCAAAGTGGCACGCATCGTCGAGATGTACGCGCGAAGACTGCAGATACAGGAGCGTCTGACAAAGCAGATCGCCGATGCGATCCAGACTGCGTTGCAGCCGGCTGGCGTGGCCGTCGTGATCGAGGCCAAACACCTGTGCATGATGATGCGGGGCGTCGAGAAGCAGAACTCGGTGATGACGACCTCCTCGATGCTGGGCTTGTTCAGGCGCCAGATCAGCACGCGATCCGAGTTTCTTGGCTTGATCAACCGGAAGTGAGTGCCATGACGGCTGAGTCACAGCGAAAAGTCGGGGTGTTGCTGGTCAACCTTGGTACGCCCGATGCGCCCACACCGGCTGCGGTCCGGCGCTACTTGCGCGAGTTCCTGGCCGATCCGCGGGTCGTGGAGATTCCGCGAGCGATCTGGTGGTTCGTGCTGAATCTGGTGATCGCGCCCCTGCGCGCACCTAAATCGGCCCACGCTTACGCCACGGTGTGGACGGAGCGCGGCTCGCCGCTGCTATTTCATTCGTCCGATCTTGCCGCGGCGGTGCAGGAACATCTGGAGCGCGGCGCCGTTAACGGGACACGGTATCTCGTCCGGTTGGGCATGCGCTATGGCAATCCCAGTGTGCGGAGTCAGCTCGATGCCCTGAAAGCAGAGGGCGTCGAGGAACTGGTCATTTTGCCGCTGTATCCCCAGTATTCGGCAGCCACGGCCGCGTCGACCTATGACGCGCTATCGCAGGTGCTCCGCACCTGGCGACACGTCCCGTCCCATGCCTTCATCGCGGACTACTTCCGCGAACCGGCGTATACCGATGCCGTTGCGAGTAGCATAAGCCAGTACTGGAAGAGCCACGGTCAACCCGCGGGTATGTTGCTGTTCTCTTTTCACGGTCTGCCGGCCCGGAGCCGAACGCTGGGCGACCCCTACTATGATCAATGCGTCGCGAGCGCATCGGCCATTGCCGGTCGCCTCGGATTGGACGAGTCCCGCTGGCGCCTGGTGTTCCAGTCGCGCTTCGGCCCGATGGAGTGGCTCAAGCCCTACTGTGTCGAGGTCTTGGCGGAGTTGCCAAAGCAGGGAGTCAGCGCAGTCGATGTGGTCTGCCCCGGCTTTGCGGTGGACTGTCTGGAAACACTGGAGGAAATTGCCGTGGCCAACCGGGAAGTCTTCCTCGGCGCAGGAGGATCCCAGTATCGCTATATCCCGTCCCTGAACTCCAGCCCACAGCACGCGTCGGTCATTGCCGATCTGGTTGCGCGAGGCGCTTGACGGACGAACTCCGGACATCGGCACGGCCCGGCCGGCACCGTTGCACAGCGGCATCCGCGAGCTCTGGTGATCGTTCAGTGGAAATGTGCGCGATTCTTTGGTGGGCTGAGTTCGCACTTGGCTGCTTTCTAGCGGTGCCGGTTCGAGGGTCATGACACGGCAGCAGCGCAAGCGGGTACCACCGAAAGGCAGACGCCCACGCGGCGGACGGTTCCGTCGTTTTATGCTGCGCCAGATCCTCGTTCTCCTGCCTTTTCTCATCGTTGGGTTTGGAGCCTACCTCGCTTACCTCGATTACCGCATTCGGGAGGAATTCGAGGGGAAGAAATGGTCCCTGCCGGCTCGTATCTACGCGGCGCCCATGGAATTATTCGTCGGTGCCGGGAGCGGGCCTGAACGTCTCGAGCGGCGCCTTGCGGACCTCAAGTTTCGGCCCGATCCGCTGCTTGCGACGCGCGCCAGCTATGCGCGGCGAGGAACGTCGGTGTTGGTCAAGACGCGCGCGTTCCGCTTTCCCGATAGGGCTGAGCCCGCACGCACCATTCGCGTCGACTTCGACGGTGACCGCATCTCGGCGCTGACCGACTTGGACAAGGGGCGCGGCCTTGCGGTGTTGCGCCTGGAGCCGCTGCAGGTCGGCAGCTTCTACCCGACGATCAAGGAGGATCGCATTCTCATCAAGCTGGCCCAAGCTCCCGACCTGCTGTTGAAGGCATTGTTTGCCGTGGAGGATCGCGACTTCTATCAGCATACGGGAATATCGGCGCGGGGCATCCTGCGAGCGGTCTGGGTCAACGCCCGCTCGGGGTCCATCGTTCAGGGCGGCAGCACGCTGACCCAGCAACTGGTGAAGAATCTGTTCCTGTCGTCCCAGCGCACATGGTGGCGCAAGATCAACGAGGCTTTCATGGCGCTGATCCTCGAGGCGCGCTACTCAAAGCAGCAGATCCTGGAAGCCTATCTGAATCAGATCTACCTGGGGCAGGACGGTGCACGCGCGATCCACGGCTTCGCTCTGGCCAGCCAGTATTACTTCGGTCGCGCGCTGAGTGAACTGCAGCTGCAGCACATCGCGACGTTGGTGGGTCTGGTGCGAGGCCCTTCCTACTACGATCCCTTCCAAGCGCCGGATCGCGTCGTGAAACGCCGCAATGTCGTGCTCGATGCGATGGCGGAACAGCATTACGTCACGTCCGCCCAAGTCGCCGAGGCCAAGGGGAAGGCGCTGGACGTTCTTGCCGATCCCCATCAACCGATCAGCCAGTACCCGGCCTTTCTCGATCTGCTGAAACGCCAGTTGGCCAAGGACTATCAGAACGAGGATTTGACATCGGAGGGGCTGCGCATCTTTACGACCCTTGAGGTCGATGCGCAGCGTGCCGCCGAAGCCGCCGTGGGCGACGGCATCAAGCAACTGGAACAGCGGACAGGTCGTCGTGGACTTGAAACGGCCGCGATTGTTACGCGGCGCGACAGCGGCGAGATCGTCGCGCTGGTCGGGTCGCGGAATCCGCTGTCCGCAGGCTTCAACCGGGCGCTCGATGCCGAGCGGCAGATCGGATCACTGTACAAGCCAGTGGTGTACCTGACGGCACTGAGAAACTCGAAGCGTTATACGATCGCCTCGCCGCTGTCGGATCGGGCTTTGCGACTGAAGGCCGAGGGCGGTCGGCCGTGGCTTCCGAGCAATTACGACGGCAAGGAGCATGGGACCGTATTGCTGAGCACGGCGCTGGCTCAATCCTATAATCTGGCGACCATCCGGCTTGGTCTCAGTGTCGGAGTCGAACGCACTCTGGAGACGCTGCGGCGGATGGGCGTGTCGCGCAAGGGGCCCACGTTCCCGTCGGTGTTGCTCGGCGCCGTCAGCATGACACCGATTGAGGTGGCGCAGGCGTATCAGACCCTGGCTGCCGAGGGTTTCCTGATGCCGCTGACTACCATCCGAGCGGTCACCTCACGCGATGGCAAAGTATTGCAGCGCCACGCACTCAAGCCCCGGCAGCAAGTCGATACGTCGGCGGTGTTCCTGGTCAACACCGTGCTGCAGGAGGCTGTGTCCCAGGGCACTGGCAAGTCGCTCTATGCGCTCCTGCCGCGGCATTTCAATGTGGCGGGGAAGACCGGTACCACGAACGATCTCCGCGACAGCTGGTTCGCTGGGTTTACTGGAGACTATCTGGGTGTGGTCTGGGTGGGGCGCGACGACAACCAGCCGGCTCGACTCACGGGCGCGCAGGGGGCGATGCGGATCTGGGGGCTGACAATGAAGCAAATCGCGCGTGAACCGGTGACACTGGCGCGGCCGCAGAACGTGGCGGAGGTCTGGATAGATCGCGAAACGGGGCTGCGCTCCGAGTCGGGCTGCCCCACGGCGGCCCGCATGCCGTTCATAAAGGGCTCGGAGCCGCCGACCGGTCGTGCCTGTGGTGCAACCGCCCAGACGGCGCCTTCCGTCAGTGACAGTCTGTTCTGACGCTTGCCTTCCGCCGCGAGGGACGACGGATGAACTCGTGTCACGGCAGGCTGCAAGTCTCAATCAAGGCGCGTCAGCAGGGCCTGTGCTTCCCGGCGTTGCTCTGCCGTTCCAGCGGTAATGACTTCATTCAGGATGATGCGGGCCTGCACGACATCCTGCATGTCGGCATAGGCCCGAGCCAGATCCAGCTTCGACTCGAGATCTTCGACTTCAGTTGCGGCGGGATGACTGCCATCGTTCGTTTGGGCCGCGAGCGAGCGATTGGTCGCCGCAGGGCTCATGCCGTCCGGCACCGTGGCGAGGTGTTCCTCGAAATGCATGGCCGACAGCTCTTTAAGCAGGTCCTCGATCGACCGCGCAGCATCGGTGTCGAGAGCCGATTCGGCGTTTTCGTGCGCCGGTTCTTTGGAAAACGGGATGGGCGTGTAGGGAATCACGTGCGCATCCTCTCCCTGTTCGCCGGTACCTGTCGTAGACTCGGTCGGCGCCTCTTCTGGAGCAGCGGCACTCAACGGGCCGGCCGTTCCATCAGTCGTCGATGACAGGGGAGGGACGGTTCCCTTGCCCTGACTTGCATCGTCAAGCGCGGCGCTCGGAATTTCCTCGTCCGGACTACGGCTTTCCAAACTGAAATGCTTGAGTTTGGCAATCAATTGATCGGTTTCGTCAGGTGCTGCGTTGGCTGGGGTGCTGTCGTCAGCACTGTTCGACAGTGTCTGTTCGAGCGTTCCCAAGGGCAGACCTATTTTTTCCGCCAGGGCGTCGGCACGAGCCCAGAACTCGGGGTCGGCGATCGGGTGTTCCGTCTTCAGCTTTTCGGTCAATAACCGAAAGGCGTTGCGGTCTTGCGTCTCCGCGTAGACTTGAAGAAGTTTGAGGTAGGGCTCGGGACGCTCGGGGGCGAGTTCAATCGCGCGCTTGATGGACTCCTCGGCCTGACGGAATTTGCCATACGACAGATAAATCTCCGCCTCGAACAGTGCGTCTGCTTCCAGCGGTTCGGTCCGGGCAAATTCCGGCGCTGGCTGTACCGTCGTGGTGTCTGGGCGTGTGTCGGCTGCAATAACCGGTGGTTCGGTTACCGCCGCATTGATCAGTCCGGCCGGCGCCGAGCGAGCCGTTGATTTGCTTGCAGTCACCGCCAACGCATTCTCGTCGTCGACCATTGGACGCGAGCGGCGGAACTCAATACGTCGCCGCGCGTAGCCTCCGACGAGTGCTGCGACCAGAGCTGCCGCGAGACCCATGAGCCAGGGTTGCAAACCGTCATCGGCGGTGGCCTGCGTCTGGTGCGTCGATGGCGGCACCGCAGGTCTGTGAGACGGAATCGGTAGGTTAGCGGGTTTTGATTCAGTCCCCGAGCCTTCGAACTCGGTTCCGTGTTGCGCACCGTCGGTGGCCGGTACCTGGGCGGGAGTCGCTGCCGGTGCAAGCGCGGCGACCGTTGCGGGACCTGTTGCATCGACGGGCTGCGATGCGGCTTCCACGTCGCGTGACGCTGGTGTCCCCGACAGAGAAGTAGTGGTTGACGCCGCTTCGACAACAGGTACTGCAGTTGCGGCGGGCACGACGATAGCGGGGGTTGAGGGCACTTGTGCCGGCAGGCTAGCACTGCGGTCGCGCGTCTCAAGCTGACGGGTCAGATCCGTCACCCGCAGTTCCAACTGGCTCATCCGGTTGCGCAGCTGTTCATTTTCGCGCCGGAGTTTCTCGATGGCAGGCCAAGCTGGATTTTCGGGTGTGCGTGCCTGGGAAGAGGCTCCGGCTGTTACGGACTCACGACGGTGAAGGTTCGGCTGAGCAGCCCCGCTCGCTTCATCCGGCGAGGTGGCTAATGCTGCAACTCGATGTTGTGCGGACCGATTCCGTCGCTCGGGCTGAAACGGAGATTCCTCTGTCGATTGTCGCAACTGTGCGGGATCTCCCGAGCCGAAGAGATCGTCCTGCCCGGGGACCCGCAGGTAGGTGCCGGCATTCAAGGCATTGACGCTTGGTCGGGAAAAGGCCTGGGGATTCAGACGGAAGAGTGCCGTCATCATCCGTTCGGTCGGAATCGACGCATCGGGCTTTAGCCGCTCGGCGATCTTCCAGAGGTTCTCGTTCCGAGCAACGGGACCATAGATTTGCCCCGTAGGACGCGGAGCCATGCGTTGGGCGGCGGCATCCGCGGAACCCCCTGAGACGGGGCGGGTCTCCTGCCAGTCGCCTCCCCACTCGGGCGTCGGTTCCCGGCGCGCGGTGGTTACGGGCGGAGCCAACGCATCAGGCGGGTCCAGCAGGACCGTGAAGCTGCGCAGCATGCGGCCCTGGGGCCACGTCAGTTCCATCAGGAAGCTGAGAAAAGGTTCGGAGATGACATCCAGAGAGCGGATGCGAACCGCGAAACTCCCATCACGCCGCTGCACCGCATCGAATCGCAGCTTGCCGATCGCCGGCGAGCGGGTCAAACCGACCTTCGCGAATTCGGCGGGCGCCGCCAGGCCGATGCGGATCTGATCCAGTTGTTCGCCGGACAGAACCAGCGGGACCTCGGCGTCGAGGGGTTGATTCAAAAAGGAATGCAGTCTGATTTCGCCAACGCCGAGCGTCTGTCCACTGCCGGGGGCCAGCAATCCGACGATGACGAGTGCTTTCGAAAAACTGTGCACGCGGCCAATCTCCGGTTTAAGCGATGAATGAGAAGGGGACGCCTCTGCGCGCGGTCCCCTTCACACAAACTTAGATCACAGTTCGATCACACGCGGCGCGGCGCTGTAGTCAACCGAATTAAACCGACTCGGAACGAGAGCGGGCCCAACGCGCCGTGCTAGGCAAGGAATCGCTGGAGTAGCATCTCAGCGATCTGCACGCTATTCAGGGCCGCACCTTTGCGAAGGTTATCCGCGACGACCCACAAATTCAAGCCCATGGGATGAGAAATGTCCTCGCGGATGCGACCCACGTAAACGGCATCATGACCCGCAGCTTCGGTCACGGCGGTGGGATAGCCGCCTGGCTGAGGCTCGTCGATCACGATGACGCCGGGTGCGGCGGACAAGAGGGCGCGGGCCTCGTCGGCGGTGATTTTCCGTCGCGTTTCAATGTGTACTGCCTCCGAATGCCCATAGAACACGGGCACCCGAACGGTTGTCGGATTCACCTGTACCGTGTCGTCGCCCAAAATCTTACGGGTCTCCCAGACCATTTTCATTTCTTCTTTGGTGTAACCGTTGTCCATGAAAACGTCGATCTGGGGCAGAACGTTGAAGGCGATCTGTTTTGGATAGACCGCTGGGTCCACCGGGCGTCCGTTGAGCAGCTTGGCGGTCTGGCCGGCGAGTTCTTCGATGGCTTTCCGGCCCGTCCCCGAAACGGCCTGGTACGTTGACACGTTGATCCGGGCAATCCCGACGGCGTCGAAGATCGGTTTCAGCGCGACGACCATCTGTATGGTCGAGCAGTTCGGATTCGCGATGATGCCGCGGTGACGAAAATCTGCGATGCGCTCGGGGTTGACTTCGGGCACGACCAGCGGAATCTCGTCGTCGTAGCGGAAGCAGGAGGTGTTGTCGATCACCACGCAGCCGGCTGCCGCCGCCTTTGGTGCAAATTCCGCCGACACGGAAGCGCCAGCCGAAAACAGCCCGATCTGCGCCTTGGTCCAGTCGAATTGCTCGACGTCGGTGACCGTCAGGGTCTCGTCACCGAACTCGACTCGCTTTCCGGCGGACCGTGCGCTGGCGAGCGCATAAACCTCACCGACAGGAAAATTCCGTTGCGCGAGAATCGAGAGCATAGTTTCGCCGACGGCGCCGGTAGCACCCAGTACGGCCACATTAACGGTCTTGTTCATCGCTTTGGGTCAAAGTCGTTCGTTATTTGTGCGGAGCTGGCGCTTTGGCCGAGGGGGCGCACGAAGTAGTGGCGTCCACCCCGACAGGGGCGATTTGTCTTGCGACACCTCGGGGCTGGATCCCGCATTCAGTTCGGCGCCGTGTCCGGAAACAGCCAAGGCGCGGCAGTGCGCCGGCGCGCCTCATAGGCCTCGATTTGCACGCGGTGCTGCAGTGTCAGTGCAATGTCATCAAGGCCATGCAGCAGCCGATGCTTGCGCGATGCGTCGATTTCGAACGGAATCACCCGGCCGTCCGGAGTCGCGATGGTCTGCGGCTCCAGATCGATAGTCAGGTCGTTACCCGACTTGGCCAGCGTGAATAGTTCATCGACGGTTTTTGCATCCAGAACGATCGGCAGGATGCCGTTCTTGAAGCAGTTGTTGTAGAAGATGTCAGCGAAGCTGGGGGCGATGATGGCCCGGATGCCGAAGTCCTCAAGCGCCCAGGGCGCATGCTCGCGTGACGAGCCGCAGCCGAAATTCTCGCGCGTCAGCAGGATACGAGCCCCGGCGAAGAGCGGCTGGTTCAGCACGAACTCGGGATTCAACGGGCGGTCGGTGCAATCCATACCCGGTTCGCCATGGTCCAGATAGCGCAACTCGTCAAACAGGTACGGACCGAATCCCGCACGCTGAATGGACTTCAGGAACTGCTTTGGAATGATGGCGTCGGTATCGATGTTGGCCCGATCCATAGGGGCGACGCGGGCGGTGATACGGGTGAAAGCTTTCATGGAGACTAACCGATCAGGCTCAGAGGCGGGTGATGTCGACGAAATGGCCGTGGACGGCTGCGGCCGCCGCCATGGCCGGGCTCACGAGATGGGTGCGACCGCCATAGCCCTGGCGTCCCTCGAAATTCCGGTTTGACGTCGATGCACAGCGTTCGCCGGGTTCGAGGCGGTCGGCATTCATCGCCAGACACATTGAACACCCCGGCTCCCGCCACTCGAATCCGGCGTCGCGAAAGACCCGGTCGAGTCCTTCGCGTTCGGCCTGTTCCTTGACCAGGCCCGAGCCAGGTACGACCAGCGCAAGCCGCACATTGCTGGCCCGCTGCCTGCCTTGCACTACGGCTGCGGCCGCGCGCAGGTCCTCGATGCGCCCATTCGTGCAGGAACCAATGAAAACTTTGTCGACCGCCACGTCGGTCAGCGGGGTACCGGGTTTCAGGCCCATGTAGTCGAGTGCGCGTTGTATCCCCGCGCGGCGCGTCGCATCAGCTTCGGCATTCGGATCCGGGACTCTGCCATCGATCGGCAACACCATCTCGGGCGAGGTTCCCCAGGTGACTTGTGGACGGATGTCCTCGGCGCGGATTTCCACCTCGGCATCGAAGTGGGCGCCGTCATCGCTATGCAAGTGTGCCCAGGCGGCGACTGCCTGGTCCCAAAGTGCGCCCTTCGGGGCGAAGGGCCGGTTGGTCAGATAGTTCACCGTGGTGGCATCGACCGCGATCAGTCCGGCACGCGCACCGGCCTCGATTGCCATGTTGCAGACGGTCATGCGGCCCTCCATCGAGAGGTCGCGGATGACCGACCCGGTGAACTCGATCGTGTAGCCCGTGCCGCCGGCGGTGCCGAGCCGTCCGATGATGGCCAGAATTACGTCCTTGGCGGTCAGACCCGGCTGAAGGGTCCCTTCCACGGCGACGCGCATGTTCTTGGCTTTCCGCTGCACCAGACATTGGGTGGCGAGTACGTGCTCGACTTCCGAGGTGCCGATGCCGAAGGCCAGGGCCCCGAATGCGCCATGCGTCGAGGTATGCGAGTCGCCACAGACGATGGTCATGCCGGGCAAGGTCGCGCCCTGTTCCGGTCCCATGACGTGCACGACGCCCTGCCGAATGTCCGACATCGCGAACTCGGTAATGCCGAACTCCGCACAGTTGCGGTCCAGCGTCTCGACCTGAAGCCGCGAGATCGGGTCGCTGATGCCGGCCTGACGGTCGGTGGTCGGCACGTTGTGGTCGGGTACGGCGAGGTTTGCGGACCGACGCCAGGGTTTCCGCCCGGATAGCCGCAGACCCTCGAACGCCTGCGGTGAGGTGACTTCGTGGATCAGCTGGCGGTCGATATAGATCAACGCCGAGCCATCGTCTTCGGCCAGGACGAGATGATCGTTCCAGATTTTGTCGTAGAGCGTTTTGGCGGTCATCGGCTTCGGGCAGGTTTCGGTATCAAACAATGTGGGACGACGTCCCCCGTACGTTTCGACAAACGGTAGTGATTTTTGCTCGCTCAGCTCAATGCGGCGAACAGTCGCGAGCGGATCTCGTCGACGGTTCCGATGCCATCGATACTGGCAAAGCTCAGCGTGCCGGACTCCGCGTGCTTCGTGTAGTAATCGACCAGTGGCCGAGTTTGCTCGTGGTAGACGTTGAGGCGTTTCCGTACCGTCGCTTCTTCGTCATCCGCGCGCTGGATCAGGGGCTCTCCGGTGATGTCGTCCTGATCCGCCACTTTCGGCGGATTGAAGACGGTGTGGTAGGTGCGCCCGGATGCAGGGTGGATGCGGCGCCCGCTCATGCGCTGGACGATGGTCTCGTCATCGACACGAATCTCGACCACGCAGTCGAGTTGGATACCCATTGCAGCCAGTCCATCGGCTTGCTTGATGGTGCGTGGAAAGCCGTCGAGCAGGAAACCTCGCTGGCAATCGGGTTGCGCGATGCGCTCTTCGATCAGACCGAGAATGATGTCGTCGGATACAAGGGCCCCACTGTCCATGACCTGCTTGGCTTGCAGTCCGAGCGGTGTGCCGTTGGCTACCGCGGCGCGCAGCATATCGCCCGTCGAAATCTGTGGGATGCCATAGTGCTCGGTCAGGAACTGGGCTTGTGTGCCTTTGCCGGAACCGGGACTCCCCAAGAGGATGATGCGCATACCTAACCTCTGCACGAAATTGCGCATCATGCCATAAAGACAGGGTGTAAGTCATGACGCCGGCGGCCGCCGGTTAGGGATCGAATCTCCGGGGGAGGGACGCGGGTGATGGGTCGACGCGCCCCTCCAAAAGGCAATTGCCGCGGACTGCGGGCTACTGCATCAAGCCCTGCAACAGGCTGTTGATGCGGTGGACGAACTGTGACGGATCGTCCAGTTGTCCGCCCTCCGACAACACCGCCTGATCGAACAGGATGCGGGCGAGATCGTTGAAGCGCTGTTCGTCGGCTTCATGCTTCAGATGGTTGACGATGGCATGGCCAGGGTTGATTTCGAGCACCGGCTTGCTGGCCGGTACCTGCTGGCCGGCGGCCTTCATGATGCGCTCCATCGTGCGGCTCAGCCCATAGTCTTCCGAGATCAGGCACGAAGCGGACTCGGTCAGGCGGTGGCTGATCCGGACGTCGCTTACGCTGTCGCCGAGAGCCGTCTTGACGCGCTCGGTCAGCGGTTTCAGCTCTTCGGTGAGCTTCTCCTGCTGCTCCTTGTCCGTAGCTTCGTCCTCGCCCAGCTTCGATAGGTCGAGGTCGCCCTTTGCGACTGACTGCAGGTGTTTGCCTTCGTACTCGGTCAGGTAGCCGACCAGCCATTCATCCACGCGATCGTGCAGCAGCAGGACCTCGACGCCTTTCTTGCGAAAAACTTCGAGATGCGGGCTGTTCGCTGCCGCCCCGTAGGATTCAGCGGTGATGTAATAGATCTTGTCCTGATCCTCCGGCATCCGAGCCAGATAGTCGGCCAGCGCGACCGTCTGAGCGTCGCTACCGGTGTGGGTTGAGGCGAAGCGGAGCAGTTTGGCGATCCGCTCGCGGTTCTTGAAGTCTTCGATCGGCCCTTCCTTGAGCACCGAACCGAACTCCTTCCAGAATGTTGCGTATTTCTCAGGGTCGTTGGCGGCGATGTCTTCGAGCAGGCCCAGGACTTTCTTGACCGCACCCGAGCGGATCTTTTCGAGTTGCTTGTTCTCCTGCAGGATCTCGCGCGAGACGTTCAGCGGCAGGGAATCCGAGTCGATCACGCCGCGCACGAAGCGCAGATACCGCGGCATCAGCTTCTCCGTGTCCTCCATGATGAATACCTTGCGCACATAGAGACGCACGCCGCGCTTGGCGTCGCGGTCCCACAGGTCGAAGGGGGCATGCGCGGGCACGTAGAGCAGCAAGGTGTACTCGTTGGTGCCCTCCACCCGGCTGTGCAAGCGGGCCCAGGGTTCCTGGAAGTCGTGCGAGACGTGTTTATAGAACTCGTTGTAGGCTTCGTCGCTGATGTCTTCCTTGGACTTCGCCCAGAGCGCTGAGGCACTGTTGATGGTTTCCCATTCGACTTCCGTAGCCTTCTCCTCTCCCTCGTCCCCCGGGACCTTGTCCTTCGTCATCAGGATGGGTACGGAGATGTGGTCCGAGAATTTGCGGATGATGCTGCGGAGCTTCCAGCCGTCGAGGAATTCGTCTTCATCCGCGCGCAGGTGCAGCGTGACGCGGGTTCCGCGTTCCGGTCGGTCAATCGTTTCCAGTGTGTAATCGCCTTCGCCGGTGGACTCCCAGCGGACGCCGTCGCTCTGACTGTGGCCTGCCTTGCGGGTCTCGAGCACGACCTTGTCGGCAACGATGAAGCTGGAGTAGAAGCCGACGCCGAACTGTCCGATCAGCTGGCTGTCCTTGGCCTCGTCTCCGGTCAGCGACTCAAAGAACTTGCGGGTTCCGGAGCGGGCGATCGTGCCGATGTTCTGCTGCACTTCCTCGCGGTTCATGCCGACGCCGTTGTCGGTGATCGAGATGGTCCGATTCGCCTTGTCGAATTCGATTCTGACCTTCAGCTCAGCGTCACCCTCATACAGCGCCTCATGCGTCAGCGCCAGGAATCGCAACTTGTCGATCGCGTCCGAGGCGTTGGAGACGAGCTCCCGCAAAAAGATTTCCTTGTTGCTGTACAGCGAGTGGATCATCAGGTTCAGCAACTGCTTGACTTCGGCCTCGAAGCCCAGTGTTACCTTTTGCTCAGCGGTAGTCATGTCCGGACAGGTCTCCTTTGGTTGTAGGTGGCTCGTGGTGACGATCGAACGCCGATGACCCAGGCGAAATGGGTCGCTCGTCCTGGGTTTTCAAGGGCGGTCCCGTGACGCTCGGTGCTTAAACGGAGCGCGTTACCTTGGAATTCTGACATTCCGCATGGCGAAAGCAGGTGATCAAGTGATCGTTCACCATCCCGGTGGCCTGCATGTGGGCGTAAATGATCGTGCTGCCGACGAACTTGAAACCACGCCGGCGCAGTTCCTTGCTGAGCCGATCCGATGCGGCCGAGTGCGCTGGAATCTCGGCCATATCCTGCCAGTGATTGATGATCGGATTACCATCGACAAAGCTCCACAGGAACGCATCGAGGCCCCCGAATTCATCCTGAACGGCAAGCGTCTTCTGGGCATTGATGATGGCGCTCTGGATCTTGAGACGATTGCGCACGATGCCGGGAAAGCCCATCAGGCGCTCGATATCGGCCGGCCCGAAGCGCGCGACGGCCGCCGGATCGAAATCAGCAAATGCTTCCCGGTAGCCCTGACGCTTCTTGAGGATCGTCGCCCAGCTGAGGCCCGCCTGAGCGCCCTCCAGCAGCAGAAACTCGAACTGCGTACGCTCATCGTGCACCGGAACACCCCATTCCCGGTCATGGTAGCGAATGTAGGCTTCATTCATGCCGGCGTAGGACCAAGGGCAGCGGGCTGAGCACGTCATCGGGTTCTCCTGGCTGATTTCGGACGGTTCGGGCGCACAGTCATCTTGCCGGCGCCGGTCCGGGCAGGCCGGACAGAGACGGGGATCGGTCATATGGACGCTTTATCCCTACTTTGGGTGGCGTTGCAGCATCCCGTGCGAAGCAGTATGGTACCGTTTGATCAGGAGCACTTTTCGGAAAGCCAGTCCGGCTTAGACCCGGGCACCCAAGTTTAGTCACGCTGCCGGTAGGGAGACCGGTTGTGATTGCGGGGGCATCTTTCGGAAGGGGGGATTTAGGGAGTGCGCCATCAACCGTGTTCCTTAAGCAATTGTTCCGGCCATGAACCTCGATCTTCTCTCCGACCGATTTCTCCAGCGAGCTATCCGCGCGTTCCGTTGCAGCGACGGTTCGCCGTTGCCGCTGGGCCCGTCTCTGCAGTCCACGGCAGTCAACTTCAGCCTTTTTAGCCGGAACGCGACGCGCGTGTGGCTGCTACTCTACGAGACGGCCGAGGCTCGCGAACCCTGCAGCATCGTTCAACTGGATCCGCGTCGCAATCGTACCGGAGACATCTGGCACATCAGAGTTGAAGGTGTCGGCCGCGGGCTGGCGTACGCGTTTCGCGTCGACGGGCCCTGCGCACCGGAGCAAGGACACCGGTTTGCTCCCGAACGGGTTCTGATCGACCCGTACGCGACGGCCTTGTACGCGCCGCCGACCTGGACATTTGACGAAGCGTGTGGTGACAGGGGGCAGGCGCAGTCACAGGTTCGCAGCCTCGTCACAGCCCCGCAGTTCGACTGGGAGGGTGATCGTCCGCTGCGGTTACCCTGGTCGGAGACCGTGATTTACGAGACGCACGTGCGGGGTCTGACCTGGCATCCCTCGTCGCGGGTCAACGCGCCCGGAACCTACCGGGGCGTCATCGACAAGATCCCTTATTTCAAGGAACTGGGCATCACGGCCATCGAGTTCCTGCCGTTGCAGGAGTTCAATCCGGACGAGCTGACGCGGGTCAACCCGATAAGCGGCGAGCGTCTGACCAATTACTGGGGCTACAGCACGATCGCCTTCTTCGCCCCCCACCAGGGTTTCGGGACCCGGCGCTATCCCGGTTGCCAGGTGGACGAGTTCAAGGAGATGGTCAAGGCACTACACCAGGGCGGTATCGAGGTGTTGCTGGACGTGGTCTTCAACCATACGGCAGAGGGTGATGAAACCGGACCCACGTTCAGCTTTCGTGGTCTGGATAACAGCATCTACTACTTGCTCGAAGACGATAAACGGACTTACAAGAACTATTCCGGCTGCGGCAACACCGTCAACTGTAACCACCCGGTCGTCATCAACTTCATTCTCGAGTGCCTGCGCTACTGGGTTGTCGAGATGCATGTCGACGGCTTTCGCTTCGATCTGGCGTCGATCCTCAGCCGCGATCGGAGCGGGCAGTTGATTCCGAATCCGCCATTGCTCGAGGCGATCAGCGAGGATCCCATCCTGCGACAAACCAAGCTGATCGCCGAGGCCTGGGATGCCGGCGGCGCCTATCTGGTGGGACGTTTCCCCGGGGATGGTTGGTCGGAATGGAACGGTGTCTATCGGGACGATGTGCGTCGCTACTGGCGGGGCGACCAGGGTATGGCCGGCTCGTTCGCGCAACGCTTGACCGGTAGCGCCGACCTTTATGAGCACAGCGGTCGGTCGGCGGTCCATTCGATCAATTTCGTGACCTGCCATGACGGCTTCACGCTCAACGATCTCGTGTCCTACGAGCAGAAGCACAACTGGGCCAATGGCGAGAGCAATCGGGATGGCTGCGATGCCAACTTCAGCGCCAACTACGGTGTCGAAGGGCCTACCGACGATCCGCAGATTCAGCGGATCCGAACGCGTCAGATGAAAAACTTTCTGGCTACGTTGCTGCTGTCGCGTGGCGTGCCGATGTTGTTGGGCGGCGATGAATTCTGTCGTACGCAGCGGGGCAACAACAACGCCTATTGCCAGGATAGCGAGGTTTCTTGGTTCGACTGGCGTCTGGTTGAACAGAATCGGGCCATGTTCGAATTCACTCGCGGTTTGCTGGCCTTCCGGGCCCGCCATCCGGTGGTGTCGCGCGATGAATTCTATCGCCCGCAGGATCTCAGCTGGTTCAATGCCTGCGGCTGGATGCCCGAATGGCATACGGACGCGGCGATCGGCTGCCACTTCCATTGTGCAATGGGTGGGGAGCGGCAATTGTGCATGCTGTTCAACCCAACGTCGCATGCCGTCAACTTCGTGCTACCGCATCCCCCGGAAAACGACGTGTGGCTCAAGGCCATTGACACCGGGGCGACACCGCCCTTCGATATTTGTGCCCCGGGCGCCGAAATACCACTGTTCGAGCAGGACAGCCTGCTGGTCTGGGACAAGACTCTGGTGGTCCTGGTCAGCGACCGGGACCCGCGGCTCAAGTGACGCCACCGGGCGAAGCTATCGCGCCTTCGCCCGGCATCCCGCCTCAGGGCGTCAAGGTCTGCGTCGTCGAATAGCGGCCGCCAAGATTGTCCCGGATTTCTGCCTTCAACTCGCCTGGACCTGGCGGCACGAAGTAAAAGCGGAAGTTGGGGTCCGCGCTGATCGCGATATCGGTCTGTGCAGTCAGGACCGGCTTTTCGTTGAAACTGACTTTGACCTCTTCGACATAGTGCGCCGGCTGCACCATGCGTGAAATCTGGTTCATCTGCAGGCCGGTAATGTTCGGATGGCTGATCAGCAGCTGAGTCAGATTGGGTTGCTGCGGCGTCAGGTGCTCGCCTTCCATCTTGAATTTCATCTTGCCGAGGCGGGCCATCGCCGCTTCCAAATCGCCGCCGATCGGTGCCGAACAGCCTCCGCTGGCCTTGACGAAGGCCTTGGCCATATGCAACTTGCCGTCATTGGTCTCCGCGATGGCGCGCACGTAGCTATACGAGTTCACGCGGACGCGCATCGCGATATCCGCCTTTCCCGAGTCCGGCGTGAATTCGAACGACGCTCCGAATGGGACCGGGTTGTTGTCGATGACCAGCGTAATCTTTCTGATGAACCGCTCGGGCGTTTGCGGGATCCGGCTGGTGATCTGCAACGGGACCAAGGCCGGGTCCTCGGCACGATAGGGAGCGGACAGTTCGATCACGTCGTTGCCTTCCTCGATGGCTTTGTCACCGATGAATTTTGCTCGCAGGCCATTGATCCAAGAGGTTTCTTCCGGTGTGTCGCTGCTGGCGCTGGAGCCGAGGCTCGGCGAAAGCAGAGCGATGGCCAGAAGGAGGCTGGAGAAGACAAGGGGTCGACGGTGCATATTCGATTCTCCGTTCAGTGTATGTTCTTCGATGACGATTCTTGCTGCCCGCAAGAGCGCAGTCAGTCCTCTTCCCATTCAAGCTCGGCGTAAGCAGTCGCGACGTTCCTCGGGTGGAACTCATCGAACAATGCCCAGCGACTACGTTCGGACCGCCCGACTGATGCCACCGCCTGTTCGATGGTACGGCCTTGCTTGATCGCGGCGCGAAGCTCGGTACGCAACTCGCTCAGATACCTTATCTCGGGTGCTGCATCGGCCGGCCAGAATGCAGCGACGGGGCCGTGCCCCGGCACTACGCGTCTAGCCGGTATCTTACGCACCCGGTCCAGTACCTTCAGCCAACCGTTCAGGCTGCCATCGATGACGGGCAGATGTTCCATGAATAACAGGTCTGCCAGCCACAGCGTCTGCGTCGTTTCATCGTAAACGGTCAGATCGTTGTCGGTATGGGCTGTTGCCTGGGCGACCAGTTTAAGATGCCGCTCGCCTAAATCGAGTTCCAACTCGCCGTTGACCTCGATGTCAGGCAGCACGAAGTCTTCCGCGGTCAGCGCTACACCCAGATCGCGGTCGGCTTTTTCACTGTAAAAAGCTGCGCGGGCCGCCATCGCGGCACCGAGCTTGTAATGGCCGACGAAGCGCACGCCGGGCTCTCGGAAGGCGCGATTTCCGTAGATGTGGTCCGGGTGCACATGCGTATTGATCACGTAGCAGATCGGCGTGCGGGTCAGTGCCCTGATCCCGTCGCGCAGTGCGCGACCCTGTTCCGGGCTGCCTCCTGAATCGATGACGGCGACGCAGCGCCGGCCTTCGATGAAGCCGATGTTGGCGATCTCTCCCCGGTTATGGTGATCCGGCAGTTGATGTACGCCCTGGTGTACAAAGACCCCCGTAGCAATCGGTTGCAGGTCGATCGTTGCTCGGCCCAGACAGGGGTTTGCGGCGAGTAGCAGCAGTGAAGCGAACAGTGCGGGCCGGGGCATCGGGTCAGCTGCGTGGAGAGTGGGAGTCGGAGCAACGGGATTGTGGACTCGCCTTAACAAATGTTCAATGTCTCCAGTCAGCCGTAAAGCGTGCCCTGCGCTGGGGTGGAACCAAGTCACTCGTGATGGTGTTGCCACCCAGGACCCCATTGTTCACAGATACCGAAGTGGCCGCCGAACGACATCCTAGACCGTGCACGACACACGGCGGGTGGGCTAAGCCCTCTGTAGGGTCGCCGCCCGCGGTCAGCTCCCGGTACCCAAGTCCCGTCCAACGGACCACCGGCGCCGGCTTGTGGGATCAGTGCGTGTGCTCCGTACGAAATGCTTCGAGGACGGGTGCATGATGCTCCCTCTCCTCGTCTCGATTCGGGGACCCCTTGCCGTTGTTGCGCTGAAGTCGCAGAATCCATGCAACGCCTTGGTTTCCCAGGCCTGTTGATGGACGTACACAAAGCGTGATGTTGACGTTCAGTAGCCTTGGAACCGTTGCCAATCGCCTCGTTGTTGTCGTGTGAGAGGCATTGGTGACGCTCATCTAGTGTGGAGTGTCTGGGCTCCGCAAACATCGATCAAGGAACAAGTCAATGCGGCCGTATCTCATCGTCGGTACCTTTCGCACAGGCAGCAGCGCTTTCGCGGAACAATTGGGCTTGCATCCGGGGGTGACATGCGGCTGGGAGTCCACCGAGCACGTTTTTGGAGTCGCTAGGATTAAGTTGGCCGAGGATTTCCTTCGGGGCCGCTTCGACGGTTTGCGGCCGAAAGAGCGAGCCTTTCTCAGGGATCGGCACGGACCCGAGATCGAGGTGATTGGCTTCCGCCTCCTGTTTCGCTCGACTCCCAAGTGGTTTTTCCATCCGCGTTTCAGCCCGGTACATGTCGTTGAAGGATTCAACCCGCATCTTCGCTGGCTGCAGTCACGCCGCGATATCTCAATAATTCATCTGGTAAGAAGCGACAACCTCGAATGGTTGAAGTCAATTGCCTGTGCTAGAGCGACTCAGCGATACTTCGGGCAAGAATATCCACAAGACCTGGCTGTCACATGGAATGTGCCGGAAGCATTGAAACGGGTCAGGATGAAACACTATCTTGGTCAACGACTTGGTGAGCTGAGTTCGTCGCACGCCTACATCCGAGTTGGGTATGAGGAGTTTCGTTCGGACAATCGCGCTGTAGTGGGACGCGTGTGTGACTTTCTCGGTGTTAATTCCGCAATGCCATTGCAGGCGGTCCCGCGGGCAGTTGTCCAATCCAATACGTCCCATACGATAACTAATGCTGAGGAATTACGTTTGGCGCTCGAGAAATACGGGCTAGCTTTCGAATAAGCTTTTAGGGCTGGTTCAAATCGCGAGATTGCGATGCTCTGCGTGATCGCATCATCGCCCTGGCGAAATCTTGCGACCAGGTGGGCACCCGGAAGTTGATGGCTGGAGTGCTGCAGTCGATTCCGGATTGGAATGAAGTCGCCCAACGCACACTGCAGGTTTACCGCGCCGTCGCCCCAATTCGCGAAAGGCGTTGACGACACGTGGCGGCGTTCCCGGCGTGTGGCTTCGGCGCGCCGCAAGCCTCGCAGACCTTTGCCAGACTCTGCTGGCCAGGACACCAATTTCGTCGCGCATAGGCCAGTCTCATTTGATGATGGAATAGCAATGAACTATCAAAATTTGATTTGTTTCGGCGATAGCCAGACCTTTGGGGCACGCAGTTATGGCTGTTACCCGCTCTATTTGGGGAAGTTTCTATCGGAACAGACGCCATACCAGTGGCGCACCATAAACCGGAGTGTCAACGGATTTACGGCGCGCGACCTGTGGTTCAAAATTAATCAGGAGATTGATGCGCTCAGCGACACCTTCATTTGTTGCTTGATGATCGGCACCAATGACGTCGGAAACGGCACGGATATAGAATTATTTTCCGAGTACTACACCCAAATACTCAGAGCATTAGTGATTAAAAAGTTCAAGGTCATAATTTGCGGGGAGATACCGCCGATTTTTCCAGATGGACATAGTTTTTTTGAGCGGCCCACCTCTGAGCTCAGGCTAGACTATAATAGGGCTCTCAGGGAATCCGTCGCGAAGTTTTCGAGGGCTCGCACCATTTCTCTTGATCACCTCACAAGGGAACACTATGAGGATCCGGTGCATTTCAATGAAAAAGGGAATATCGCTATCGCTCAGGCTTTCGCTACCGCGGTCTCTACACTTTAATGGATAGGGTGTGATGTGAAGATTGCTATCGTACTCGGTACCCGGCCGGAAGTCATTAAGAATTACCCTGTCGTTAAGGGGCTCAAAGAACTTGGAATGGATTTCCTGGTACTCCACACAAATCAGCATGCCGACTACGCAATGCAGGGTGCGGCATTCGATGAGATGGGTTATTCGCCGGACCATATTCTTCCGGAAGAATACACGATTGGGCGGGCAATCGATTGGGTTCGTGAGCTGATAAGGGAGAAAGCTGTCGATTTGCTGCTTGTCAACGGAGACACCGCGGCGTCGCTTGTAGGTACAGTCGCCGCGCTTTACTCGGACAGGCCTCTTGCGCATGTCGAAGCGGGTTTGAGGTCGTACGACAAGGCAATGTATGAAGAGCGCAACAGGATAATTTGCGACAGCACGGCGAATTTCATGTTCACGAATACCGAAGCACAGAAGAGATATCTTGAAAAAAACCATGAGCTTCGCGGCAAGGTGTTCCATTCAGGCAACACCAGCGTCGATATAATTGAGGACTTTTCGGAAGGCCTTGAGAGGCCGGTGCCTGACCGATATGCATACGTGACCTTGCACCGGAAGGAGTTCACCGACCACAGGGCCTTGATGGTCAGTGTGTTTGAGACGCTTGCGTGGCTGGCTAGAAACAGGTTCAGCCGCATCGTATTTCCGATGCATCCGCGTACACGGCATGCCATGAAGGAACATGCGATTCCCTACTCCGTGCTCGGTGAAGTCGAAATCATCGATCCCGTTCCCCCATTGGCCTCGCTTGCGTTCGAAAAGTATGCGGAGATTATTCTGACGGATAGTGGTTGTATTCAGGAAGAGGCGTATATCCTGCGCGTGCCTTGCGTCACCATTCGTGAGAACTCCGAGCGGATGGAGACAGTTGAGTCCGGCGCGAACATTATTTCAGGGTTTCGGCATGAGGATATCGTCGCCGCTGCGGTAAAGCACTGCGAAGGGAAGGAACATGCGTTTCCGCCCATCTATGGGGAGTACGGCGTGGGTTTGCGGATTGCGGAAATATTGCACAACGCCCGCGAGGGCTTGCAAGCGGCGTCAGGGCGCTTGGGGAGATAGCGCTTGGGGCCAACTCCTCGCTCGGGTTGCCGCCGTCATTTCTGGTTTTCGTGGTCCTTGCCGGTGTCACTTGGGCACTTCCGACTTGCACCGCGCGATGCCGTGGCCGCGGCGCGTGCCGAAGCGAAGTCGCGGTGCGAACTCGCAACTGCATGGCCCGATCGGTCCCGTCCCGAGCCCTGATGCAAGGGCGGAGCAAACTCCGGGCGGCATAGTGATTGCGCGCGAGCGACGCAGCGTGTAACGTCCTGCCTCCGCTAGACGGCAGCGCTGGCGCGCGGCCCGTGGTCAACCCGAAACAGCCGGCATCCAATGACCGATCACTCCGAACTTCCCCTGAACCGCGCGGCCTGGTTGCGATTCGTGCGGGTCGTCCGCGCTTTCATTGGGTCCGAGGTTGGCTGGAAGGCGCGTCTCCTATCACTGCTCCTGCTGGTTTTCCTGGTCGGGATCAACGCGTTCAACGTCATCAGCAGTTACGTCGGCCGCGATTTCATGACCGCCGTCGCCGACAGGAAGATGTTGGAATTCGTCTGGCAGGCCGTCCTCTACGTGGCAATGTTCGGTGCCTCGACGGTGGTCGCCGTGCTCTACCGGTTCTGTGAAGAGCGACTGGGCCTGTTGTGGCGGGAGTGGCTGACGCGCAGGGCCATCGGTCTATACCTTGTCCACCCGGTCTACTACCGACTCGATGAGACTGGGGACATCGCCAATCCGGACCAACGGATCGCTGATGACATCAAGGCCTTCACGACGACGACACTGTCGTTCGTGCTGATGATTCTGAACGGCACGTTCACCATCATCGCTTTCTCTGGCGTCATGTGGACCATCAGCCCACTGCTGTTCGGTGTCGCCGTGCTGTATGCCACCATGGGCTCCTATCTGACCGTGTTTCTGGGTCGGCCGCTGGTGTGGCTGAACTACAGCCAGCTCGACAAGGAGGCCGATTTCCGCTCCGATTTGATACATGTTCGGGAGAACTCGGAGTCGATCGCGCTGCTGCGGCGCGAAAGAGGGCTCCGGGAGCGGCTGCAACACCACCTCGACCTGTTGGTATTGAATTTTCGGCAGATCATTGCGGTGAATCGCAATCTGAGTTTCTTCACCACGGGTTACAACTACCTGATACAGATCATTCCGGCGCTGATCGTTGCGCCGATGTTCATCCGGGGTGAAGTCGAGTTCGGAGTGATCACGCAGTCGGCGATGGCGTTCGCGCAACTGCTGGGCGCTTTCTCACTGATCGTCACGCAGTTCCAGTCGATTTCGGCGTTCGCTGCCGTGATCGCCAGACTCGGTTCGCTCTGGGAGGCCATCGAGCAGGCACAGTCGCGAGCGGTCTCGGAGATCCGTATCGCGGAGAGCGATGAGGGGCCGTTGGTGTTCGACCATCTAACGCTGAAGTCGCCTCGCGACGGGCGGGTTCTGGTGGCTGATCTGTCGATCACGGTCGAACCCGGCATGCGGGTCTGGGTGACCGGGTCCAACGAGCGGGCGAAACTGGCGCTGCTCCGGGCGACGGCGGGTATTTGGCGGGCCGGGGAAGGAGTCATCCAGCGGCCCGGGCTCTCCCGCATCCTGTTGTTGCCGGAGCGGCCCTACGTGCCGCCCGGAACGCTGCGGCAGGCGCTGCTGGGTAATGGGCAGGAAGTGCGTGTTGCCGACGACACGGTACTGGCGGTGCTGCACCAGGTCGGTCTGGAGCGTGTCGTCAAACAGACCGGCGGTCTCGATACCGAGCGCCATTGGGGCGATGTGCTGTCACTGGGGGAACAACAGTTGCTTTCCTGTGCTCGTTTGTTCCTTGCGGAGCCGGCCTTCGTGATTATGGAGCGCCCCAATACTGCGCTGAGCGCTGGGCAGGTGGAGATGCTGTTGGATTGGCTGGGGGAACGCCACATCGCCTACCTCGCGATCGGCAACGGTGAGGATCAGGCAACCGTGCGCTACTACGACTACGCACTGTCGATGGAAGATCAGGGCCGTTGGCGATGGGAGCCGATCGAGTCCCGTACGTCCCATCCGTTCGATCCGGCTTCGCAGGGATCGGCGTAATGCGGCACAGCCAGGAGAGGGTACCGGATTCGGATTGACCCGGCGGGGCCGCCGTCAGCGACGCTGCAGACGCAGCGAATTCACGACGACCGAAACCGAACTCAGCGCCATCGCCGCCGAGGCAATCATCGGACTGAGGCGCCCGAACGCCGCGACCGGGATTGCCACCGTATTGTAGGCGAACGCCCAGAACAGATTCTGGTGGATGATGCGCAACGTGTCGCGACTCAGCCCCATCGCCTCGGCAACCTTGGTGATGTCGCCATGGACCAGCGTCATATCGGCCGTTTCCATCGCGATGTCGGTGCCGCTGCCTATGGCGAAGCCGACATCGGCAGCCGCCAGTGCCGGCGCGTCGTTGATGCCGTCACCAATCATGCCGACCAGATCGCCTTCGCGCTGCAGTTCGTGGACGATTTCCAGCTTACGTTCCGGGCGTGCATGCGCAACGACTTCGTCGATGCCGACCCAGTCCGCGATGTAGTGCGCCGCGGCCGCCACGTCACCGGTGACCAGCAGGGTACGCACGCCCATGCGGTGCAACTCGGCAATGGCCTGCGGTGCGTTGTCGCGGGCCTTGTCCGCGATCCCGAACACCGCCACGGCACGACCGCCCAACGCGCAATACACGGGGGTCTTGCCGGCGCCAGCCAGACTTTCGGCGACGCTTTCCCAGGATTCCAGCGAAATACCCTGTTCGGTGAGCCATTCGGCATTGCCCAGGATGACCTCGCGCCGCTTGACCTTGGCGCGGATGCCGCGGCCGGGTACAGCAATGAAGTCTTTCGCCTCGCAGATCGGCGCCTCCTGCTCGCGCGCGTAGGCCAGCACAGCCTGCCCCAGAAAGTGTTCGGAATTGGTTTCAGCGCTGGCTGCGATGGCCAACAGCTCCCGGTCGCCGAGCGTAGACTGATTGATGAAATCGACGACGTGCGGTTGCCCCTCGGTGAGGGTGCCGGTCTTGTCGAAAATCACCGCGCTCAGGCGCGAGGCGGACTCAAGCGTCTCGCCGTTGCGGATGAACACGCCCCGTTTGGCGGCTTGACCGGTCCCGACCATGATGGCCGCCGGTGTAGCGAGTCCCAGCGCGCAAGGGCAGGCGATCAGCAGCACCGCGATGGCATTGGAAAAAGCCGCTCCGACGCCGGCACCGACCGCGAGCCAACCGGCGAAGGTCAACCCGGAAATCACCATGACGCCGGGCACGAAAACCGCGCTGACGCGGTCTACCGTTTTCTGAATCGGCAATTTGGTGGCCTGAGCCTGATCCACCATGTTGACGATCCCCGCGAGGACGGTTTCGGCTCCGACGGCCGTCACGCGGACTTTCATCGCCCCGGCGCCGTTGACGCAGCCACCGATTACCCGCTGTCCCGGCTCCTTGACCACCGGCAGACTTTCACCGGTGACCATTGCCTCGTTCACCGTCGACAGGCCCTCGATCACCATCCCGTCGGTCGGGATCTTGTCCCCGGGACGAATCAGCATCAGGTCGCCCACCACGACATCGTCGATAGGGACGACGTGCTCTACACCGTCCCGCAGGACATTGGCGGTTAGCGGCTGCAGGTCGATCAGGCTACGGATGGCTTGTTGGGCCTGGCCGCGGGCCTTTTCCTCGAGGAAGCGGCCCAGCAGTACGAAGGTGACGATGCCGGCCGCGGCCTCGAAGTACAACTCGCGCTGCCGAGTCAACAGCGCGATGATGCTGTAACCGTAGGCTGCGCCCGAGCCCAGGGCCACCAGCGTGTCCATGTTTGCGGAGCGCTGCTTGGCCAGTTTCCAGGCCTTAGCGAAGAAGGGTGCTGCGGCCCAGCAGACCACCGGCGCGGTCAGCGCCAGTTCCACCCAGTGAAAAATCCTGCCATGAGGCATGGCCATGCCGATCGCGATCGCTGGAGCGCTCAGCACCGCCGACCAGAAGAACCGCCGCCGTGCCTCGGTCAGCCGCCGTTCCTCCTTTTCGAGCATCAGCTTGCGCTGCGCCAGCGAGCCGAGGGGTAGGGCGGAGTAGCCCCAGCGGTCGATCAGGGCGACCAGCGCTTCCTTGTCGAGCTTGCCACGGATTGCCGCGGTTTCGGTGGCAAAATTCACGGTCGCTCGCTCGATGCGCGGGTCACGACGCAGCATCATTTCGACCAGCAGTGCGCACGAAGCGCAGGTCATCCCATCGACGCCCAGCGTGTAGTCGTGGGAGGGGCCCGACAGATCGAAGGTCTCGGCGGCAGCGAGGGAAGTGCGTGGCCCGCTACCGAGGTTGCCGATCAGGCGATCCAATACCAGCAGCAGTTTTTCGCGTGGCAACTGCGCGGGGTCGAAGTCGATCGCCAGCGAGCCCAATTCCGGGACCGTCCGGATGTGACGCACGGCCTTGTGCTTGCGCAGCAGAATCTCGGCAGCATAGGTGCGCTCGAGATCGCGTCGCAGCGTCGGGGCCACGATCCGTACGCGCCGGCGCAGCTTATGCACGAGAATGAAATGCTGTGGGGGTGCGGGTCGCTTGGAAATGTCGTCCATGGCTCAGCTCTTGGGTCGGCGGGAGCGGACCAGCAGATAGATCATGTAAATCGCAGCCATCCATTCATAGCGATAGCGCCAGGGTTCGCGCAGCCAGTGCTGCGTGATCATGTGCCAGTGCAGCTTGATCAAGAACAGGACCAGCACGTCGTTGAGGAACTCGACGACGGTAGTCTCCTTGACCGGGATGCGGGCGAGCAGGCCGGTTCCGGCGGGGGCAGGCGGTCGGCGGGTCAGCAGCCTCAAGCCGGTGCCGGTACGATCGCGGAGCGGCAGCGGCGCGACTTTTCCGGGCCTGTCAGTCGCTTCCGAGCCACAGCATGAATGCCCGCCGGTGCCGCTCGCGACCGCAAGCAAGGCCTCGCTCAGGTTCTGAAAAGAACAGATGCTCTCGATGAAGCGAACCGAAAGCTTGCGTTGGCGGGGATAAAGGTCGACGCGGTAGACGCCTTCGATGGGTGCCAGCGCTGCGGTCAGACGGGCGCCCTCGGCAGTTTGGCATAGCGCCAACGGCAGTTCGAAGCGCGCGTGTCCGGAGGCGCGATAGCGGACGGTGATTTCAGTCCCGGGCGTCATAAAACGCTAACCCGTAAATCTTTGTGCGGGGCGCTGCCGTGTCCATGGCAGCACCCGCCGCTTGGCGATTCGATGATCCTGTCGCTTGCGGGATTATGTTTTCCGGCCTAGGCCTGGCCGGCGTCGTCAGCTGCTTCCTTGCCGGCAGCCATCAAGTCTTCCAGATTCTCGCGCTGTTGAAGGACGAAGTCCTTGCTTTTTTCGGCCGCTCGGTTCGCGGATTCGATGATCTCCTTGCGGTACTTGTGCGCGACATAGCCCACGGCGACGCCGAGGCCGAAGACGATAAGGGGATGTTTTGATAGCGATACCATGAGCGATGCTCTCTCCGTGTGTTGTCAAGGACAGGAATTACGATGCGGCAGTGGAATCGCCGGCTTCGATGACGTCGAATCGTTCCCTGAGTTAGCTGGGGTGACGTTTTGGGTGTCTGGCGTCGGGGTCTGCCGGTTCGTCGCCGTTGTTGGACGGGAGCTCCGTGCGACGACCTCATCGTGACCGGAAGGACGGACCTCAGTCTGGCCGGGCACTCGGTAGGATCTCGTCTTCGTGCAACATTTTGAAGATCCCGAAGCAGCCCTCGCAGCAAAAGTGCCGCTTACCGGAGGTGGTCGAAAGTTCGTAATCGTCGACTTCGACGGGAAGGCCGCAGAGGTCGCAGACGCCTTCCTGTGCGACGTCTGTCTTCGGCGCTTCGGAGGCCATGCGCGAACCCCGGATGGTTATTGATTCAGGGCGTAACTGTAGCGGGATGCGCCGCGTTTGTCGATATTGCCAACGCCTGCGGAGAAGCTGCCCCTGGGGGCTTGAAGGGCCGGCCTGAGCCCCCTGCTGCCGGTATGACGCAGCGCGCGGTGCGGACCGCCCGACGCCGGCAACGGACGTGCGGGCGGAGCGCTCTCAGTGGCAGCCGAAACAGGTCGTCGCGGCTTCAGAGCCACCCGATGATCCGCCTACCGCACGGCTGGAGGCCTTCATCAGGGCGATGCGGAGCGCCCCGGTTACACTCGCTCCGAGCCCGATCCTTGCGGCGATGGCAGGGATCAAAATGAGCGACGCGAAAGCCAGCCCGGTACCGAGCAGCAATCGGCCCTGGTCACGGGATCGTGGCGTCCCGGCGCGAGAAATGACGGTGGTGGTCATGGATCGATCCTGTCGATGAACTGGAGGTCAGGCTGCGAGCGTCCGGGCATCAGGGGCCGGGGATTTCCTGTCCCTGCGATTCAGCAATTGCCGTGCCTCTGGCGGTTTTCGTGCGCCCACAAGCGCTTGCGGTGAAGGGGCACGTTGGGATCCGGGTCACACCAAGGGAAAACCCTGAAATCCCTGTGTGAAAAGGCGCACAGCGAAAGTCTAGTGCGGTGCCGGCGGATCGGCGCGTTCCGCGCGTTGGGTCGAGCAAACGAACAGTTGATCCAGACGGGTTTCCCTCCGTCAGGTGGGCGGGGTCTGGGCGCTTGACTGAAACGGGATTTTCAAAAGGTCGACGAATCGCAGGTGCGTCGGGTCGGGCAATTCATCCAGTCCGACTTGCAGCGATTCCTGGCCGCTGTCAGGCGTGGCGAGATAAGTGCCAAACAGCCAGTCCCACCAAGGCACCGAAAAGCCGAAATTCGAGTCGGTCTCGCACCGGCGGTGAGAATGGTGGATCCGGTGCAGATCCGGAGTGATCAATAACCGGCGGACGGCCCGCTCGGTCCGTGGCGATAGACGGACATTGCCGTGGTTGAATTGGGCGCAGGCATTCAGCAAGGCCTCGAAGGTCAACACCACAGCGGGCGCAATGCCAAGGGCGGCGACGAAAGCCATCTTGAAGAACATCGACAGCACCAGTTCAAACGGGTGGAAGCGTATCGCGGTCGTCGTGTCGAACTCGAGGTCACTGTGATGAACCTTGTGGAGCCGCCAAAGCAGCGGTACCTTGTGAAACACCACATGCTGCGCATAGATGGCACCATCCAGCAGCAACAGGGACAGAACCGCAGCTGCCCATGGGGACAGTCCGATCGCCGGGAACAGGCCCCAACCACGTTCTGCTGCAAACCATGCGACACCTAAAGCGCCGCCGCCGCTCAGCATGCGCAACACGCCGAAGTTCAAGGTCATCAACGCGAGATGTCGTGTCACCCGGGAGAGTTTGCGCTCGCCGTCTCGGTGGAACGGCCTCAGCCACTCCCAGAACAACATCAGAGCCAGGGCGATTGCGAAGAGGCTCAGGCGGGTGATTGCGGTCTCTGTCATGCTCATCAGGGAGGCCTCGAACAGCCAGGGGGCGCGCCACAAGGGCACGCGGGCACTTCTTACCTTGCCATTCCCGGAGCGGCGCGTCGAGAGGCGGAGACCTCTGGGCAGACTTTCACTGTTGCTCCGTGGGTGCAGCATCCCTCTTCTCGGTGGGGCGGCCAAGAGCCCGGTCTGATGGTCTCGCCGCGACAAGCCTTCCCGAGTGCGGGGCAGTCGCCGGAGGGCGCGGGGTCCGGCGTCGGTCCGCTTTTCCAGGTCTTTGCGAAAGCCCCCGTTCCGGGCTTCGCGAAGACGCGGTTGATCCCGGTCCTGGGCGTAGACGGGGCGGCGCGGCTCCAGGGTGCTCTGGTCCGGCATGGTCTGGAAGTTTGCTGTGCGGCAGCTCACGCCTTGAATGGGTGCGTGGAACTGTGGTGTGCGCCGGATGCGGAACACCCGCTTTTCGAGCGGTGCGCGACGGATTTCGGCGTGCGTCTCGAGTCGCAGCGCGGTAGCGACCTCGGCGAGCGCATGTGCGGTGCGTTCCGCGCGGGGCTACGGCGCGCCGCGGCAGTCTTTCTGCTCGGCAGTGACGCGCCCGGTCTCACGGCGGAGGACCTGATCGCTGCGGTCGGTACACTCGCGAGCGGCAGCGACGGCGTGCTGGTGCCGGCACTAGACGGCGGGTACGTGCTGATCGGCCTGACTCGTCTCGAGGCAGGCCTGTTCGAAGGGGTCGAATGGGGCACCGCACGCGTGTTGGCGCAGACCCGCCGACGCCTGCTGAGCCTGGGTTACGAATGGGAGGAACTGCCTGATCAGGGAGACCTCGACACGCCGGCGGACTGGCAGCGCCTCGTGGCAGCGCGACCGGAGTGGCGCCTGAGGGTAGCGGAATCCTGACATGGCGGTGGGGTTTCCGGGGTGGCTGTGCCCCCGTAAGTTGCCGAGTACGGGGAGGCGAACGCGTCGCCTTCGTTGAGTGTCGACAGGGTGCGGCGCGCGCACTGTCCCGGGCTGTACGTCGCTCTAGCGAGGCTGCAGTGGCTCGCTGGTCCAGGCCGTGCGTCCCGTCGCGGTCATGATGCGAGAGGTCAGCGTGCCGTTCTCGTCGATCTCGACTGCCCCGACATTCATCCACTCCTTGGCTTCGGAGAAGCTTTTGATCTTCGCGGGGTTGTCAGGTCCGAAGAAAAACAGGCGTTCCGGGCGCAGGCTGGCATCGAGAGTCCGATTCGGCAGCAGGCTCGCATTCAGTGGTCCCGACGTGAACTCGTGCATGACAAAAGGAGAGTCCGGGGAAAACGGGTGCAATCTCAGCGCCTGAGCGAATTGCGTATTGGACGTAAGCCAGACGATGTTCTTGAGTCCTTCGCCGCGCATGAAAGCGGTCAAGTCCGACAGCTCCCGTTCAAAGCCGGTCTTCAGATCCGCACTGGCCCAACCGTCTCGCCCCTTTTCGCCTTGGCTACCGGTTGGCACGGCCAGCGGCACGCTGGAAATGATGAACTTCCAGGTGGCGTCCGAGTTGGAAAGCCGGTGCTTAAGCCACGTGAGCTGCTCGCGTCCCAGGAGTGTCTTGGGTCGATCCGGGCGATCCTCAGCGCCGTTGGCGTCCCGATACTGGCGCGTGTCGAGCAGGAACAACTCGGCGTGTTGACCCCAACGCACGCTTCGGTAAAGGCGGAATGGACGGTCCTGCGACCACAGGAGCGGGTTGTAATCGAAAAACGCGGTCAGGCCGATCGGCAGCAGATGTTCCGGTGCCTCACCCGCGCGCGCGGTGGACGTGTCGTGCAGGGGGCCGAAATCGTCGACTACCTCGTGGTCGTTCCAGACTGGAAAATAGGGCGTTCGTGCCAGGAAATCCTGGAGGCCACGGTCGAGGCGCGTGTATTTCCAGGCGGTCCAGAACTCGGCGAGGGTGCGTGCCGCGCTCTCTCGTCCGGGGATTTGCACGTTGCCGTATTTTCCGCGATGCTCGCAAGCGGAGTCGGCGTAGATCATGTTACCCATGGCCAGGAAAAAGTCCCAGCGCGAGCGAGTCAGCTGCGGGAAGATTGGGAAACCTTCCTGGGCGTCGCGACAGACATTCTGGCCCGCGAGATCGCCGCCCCAAAGAAAGCGCACCGGTTGTCGGGCGCGCGTCACCGGCGCCGTCCGGAAGCTGCCCGAGACCGGATCGTGCCGTGGCGGTTCGGAATCGCCACCGAAGCGAACCGCGTACTGGTAAGCGGTGTCCGGTTCCAGGCCGCGAAACGCGAGTTTCCCGGTATAGTCGTGAGCTGCAATGACAGGCGCCTGTTGATGGAGTGCGGTGTCCGATTGCACGGCGCGCACCCAGGCGTGCATCGTCGTTTCGCGGTCGGAACGCGCCCAGACGACGGCGGTGTCTTGGGTCACCTCCCCGACCATGAGGCCATGGGTAATCGGCGAACGTTCCTCGGCCGCACGTAAGGCCGCCGCTGCCATGCTCAGTGCCGCGAGCGAAAGCGCCCGCAGGGACAGTCGAATCAGTGTGCGCATCAGACGATTTTGGGAACGATTGCAGGCCCGGGACGCATGGCTGAATTCCGCAATAATCCTCGTTGAACGGCCCGTCCGCCGGTCAATCGGGTGGGCTACGTGCGACAGTTATCTTGTCGCAGCGCCGGTGCCTGGTGGCGATGCCGTCAGCCATTGTGGCAATTCGAACTCGGTCTGTCACGGTGCCGCACGCCGTGACGACCCGTGCTGCCGCGTGCCGTAACGGTGTCAGAATTTTTTACAATCACCCCGTGCGGTTCGCTGACCCAAGCCGCCGCCCCAAATTTCGGTATCGCTGGATCACGGCCTAGGTATCGAGGGGCCTGTTTCTTGCTTGTTTCGGTGGGGTAGTCGTGCTTGCCGTGATCGAGAAGCGCTGGCCGTCCGATGTGCGGCTGACTCGGAGCCGTCGGTTCCGGCAGATTGGCATGCTCTTCCCATCTTCTTCGGGTGACTGAGTGAATCCTTTTCAAGTTGAAATCCCAGTGGTCAAACACAAATTTCTCAATCTCCTGCTGTTGCTCTGGCTGGCATCATTCACCGGAATGAATGCACATGTTGCGGGTGCCGCCGAGGATCCGGCGGCCGATGCGGCCGGCTTGACCGATATGGAGCGCCTCGGACGACGCCTGTTCTTGGATGCGAACCTTTCGGATCCGCCGGGGCAGTCGTGCGCGGGATGCCATGACCCGACCTTCGCCTTCACGGATCCCGACAAATGGCAGCCAACTTCAGAAGGGGCGACTGGTGGTCTGTTTGGACGGCGCAACACGCCAACCGTCATGTATGCCACGGCGGCTACCGATGCCGAACTTCAGTTCGACCCGAGCCTCCGCGCTTGGCGGGGTGGGCAGTTCTGGGACGGACGCGCCAAGAACCTGGAAGAGCAGGCCAAGCAGCCGTTTCTGAACCCGTTGGAAATGGGCAACCGCGCTCAGCCCGACCCGCAAATCGCCGCCGCGACGGTCGTCGAGAAGGTCCGCAACTCCGGGTATGCAGCTCTCTTCAGGGGCGTTTTCGGCCGCGCTGTGCTGGCCGACCCGGTACGGGCTTTCGACGTCATTGCAACCGCGATCGCCGCCTTCGAGCGGACGGCGGCATTCGGTCAATACAGTTCCAAGTTCGATGCCGTGGTCGCGGGCCGAGCGAGCTTCACCGTGCAGGAGCGCACCGGCGAGAGTTTGTACAATCAGTTGGGCTGTGCGCAGTGTCATCCGGTGCGCGCCATCCCGGGACCCAACAACCTGCCGAGGCCAGGAACGGACTTTACCTACCACAACATTGGCCTTCCCAAGAATCCTCGCAGCCGCTTCTATCGAATGCCGGCTGAACTGAATCCTGATCAGGGCGCTTTCGTCGATCTGGGGCTGGGTGGCAGCTTTCCGGAAGGTTCCGAGGATCGCGTAGCACAGCTCGGGAAACACAAGGTGCCGACGCTGCGAAACATCGCCTTGACGGCGCCCTATGGCCACAACGGCTACTTCAACACGCTCAAGGGAATCGTGGAGTTCTACAACTCTCGCGATTCACGGCCGCGTTGTCAGAACGGGCGAGGGCAGGACGTCAGCGTCAGCGAGGAAGCCGCCCTGCGCCGAGGTTGTTGGCCGGCCCCCGAAGTCCCCTCGACGGTCGATAGGGAGATCCGCGGTGGACGTGCTATGGGCAGCATGGGTCTCCAACCGGACGATGTCGATGCGATCGTCGCCTTCCTAAATACGCTGACCGACGGCTGGCATCGCGGGTTCCGGTTCTGACGCCGTGACGCCTGTCCGGCCTCGCCCGGTTGGCAACGGCCGGGCTAGCCGTTAGACTCGCCGCGCCTGTCCGCGAACCTGCCTGGCCGACAAGCGGTGGACGATGGAATCAATCGGGGTGGCGCGGATGCCGAATCGGCCTGCGTCCCCAGCGGAGTGTAGGGACGCCCAGGCTCAGGGGTTTACCGATCATGAATAATGGAGGACTTGTGGAATACCGCATCAAAACGTTAGCGCTGCTGGTTTCCGGCACGATTGCCGCCGGGTCGTTGGTTTCGGGGTGCGCATCGCGCGATGCGGGAACTGCGGCACAGGCCGCCGCAACGTCAGCCCCTGCCCAGGCAGCGATCGCAGAGGCACCGAAGGTGAGCGACACGGCTGCATCGCCGGCGGTGACAGAGCGGCCAGGCGTCGTGGAGGGCGAACTGACCGTAGTGACCGCGAAGGTCAAGGCAATCGATAGCAAGAGCCGGGTCGTGACACTCGTCTACCCAGACGGCAAGACGGCCAAAATCAAATGCGGGCCCGAGGTGCGCAATTTCGCGCAGATCCGCGTGGGTGATGACGTGACCGCGGAGTTCCTTGAATCGGTCGAGATTTTCGTCAGCTCGGAAAAGGTCACCCCGGCCGCCGGGACCGCGAGTGCAGTCGAGCGTGCCCCGTTGGGCGGCAAGCCCGGAATGACCGAAGTCCAGAGCGTCGAAGTGACGGCTCAGGTCGAGTCCATCGACTACAAGACGCGCATGGTGAAACTGCGCGGGCCGGAAGGCAAGACCAAAACGGTCAAGGCCGGACCCGAAGTGAAGCGTCTGGATGAAGTCAAGCAGGGCGATACCGTCGTTGTGCGCTACACCGAAGCGGTTTCGATCCGCGTTACTGCGCCGACCGAGGCCGCGCCGACGAAGAAGAGATAACGGCTTGTCTCGGCAGAGGACCGCGAGCAGGGCATCGGTGTTGAAGCGTCTGCAGCTTAGATGCCTGGGGTGACGAACGAGGCGACAAGCCGTTTCAAGAGATCTGCCTGATCGAGCGCGTCAGGGGTGGCTTGCCCGGGCGGCGCTCGATCAGTTCGCCTTCGGAGATGTCCGAGGGCTTGGCCAGCGTCTTCAGCGATGGCCCGCGCAGTGCGCGGGCTTCCTGTCGCGCCCGCGCCAGATAACCGGCCAATGCGCCTCCCGCCGTGGTCGCAGTCACCAGTGCCAGGGTGAACAATTCGATGTAAAGCAGGATTCCCGCAAGGCCCACCATCCCCGTCACGGCTGCGCCAAGTTTGAAGTTTGCCTTCGAGTGCGCTCGGCGGGTTTCCTCGACAATGCGTTGATGGCTTTCCTCGACGATCTGGCGTTTCTCGGCTTCGGCCGAGACCCGTAGACTCTCTCTGTCGCGCGCGAAGCCATCACGCAATTCTGCGAGCGCGTCCTTCTTCACGTGCTCGGCAATCGAGCCGAACCACAGACCGACGACCAAGGTCAGTGCGGCAGCAATTGCGGCGGCCAGCGCCCAACCGATCCCGCTCGCGCCGCCCACGGCCACCATGGCCAGTGCTGCGGCAGCACACTGGACGACGACCAGCCCTGGGATAAACTTGAGTGCAGACACGTGACAGCCTCATTGCGTGGATGCCCTTCGGAAGGCGGGCAGCGGGAAGGTTCGGCGAACGCTCACAGATCAGTGTCACCCAATGATCCGGATAGCGCAATTGCGAAGCGAACTCCGCCTCGTCCGACTGTACGGGGCGCAGAAAGTTCTGGGACATCGACCGCAACGGCGCGGAGCGTTTCGCTCGGGGTCTCGAGCCCCCTGCAGCCAGAGCGGCGAGAACGAGCCTGGGGTACAACGAGTGCTCAGATAAGCGAGGAGTCGCTCACCGTCATGGCGCGGGGCTCGGATCCGCCCGCTCCATTCCCATGGCCCCGGTCAGTGGCACGAATGCGACATCGAGCACGACGCGTGTCGTCAAGGTGCCGTCCGCCTGTTTCGTGCCGACGACGAGTTGCTGGTGTCCATGGGGAACGCCGATTGGAATCACCAGCCGTCGGCCAGTCTTGAGTTGAGCAATCAGCGCGGGCGGGATCTGCGGTGCCGCGGCGGTCACGATGATGCCATCGAAGGGGGCCTGCTCGGGCCAGCCTTCGCACCCGTCCGCACGGCGGATTGAGACGTTCCCGAATCCCAGCGTTTTGAGGCGCTGCGCTGCCGCTTCCGCCAGCTCGGGGATGATCTCGACCGAGTAGACTGCCTTGACGATGCAGGCCAGCACGGCCGCCTGATAGCCTGAACCGGCGCCGATCTCGAGCATCCGGTCCGCCGGCAGCGGTCCTAGCAGGTCAGACATCAGCGCCACGATGTAGGGCTGGGAGATGGTCTGCCCACAACCGATCTGCAGTGGGGCGTTTTCGAAGGCAAACGCCTGCAGTTCCTCGGGCACGAACCGGTCGCGGGGCACGGCGCGAATCGCGCGCGACACGCACGGATCGAGGTGATCCTTCCCCGTCCAACCCGCGGTCAGTCGTACTTCCGTCGCGACGTCGCGGCTCAGTGCTTCGATGTCTCTCATCATGTCCCCTGGACGGCTCGGCCTGCGCACACCATTGTAGGGTCGATCGGGGGGGCTTGCCCATGCCGCAAACGCCTCCCGGATCACCGCCAGCAAAGCCCGGATAATCCGACTGTGAGGGTCGGGAAAAAAGTTGCGCGCCGCGCAGGATTCGCTTTAAATAACTGGCCAATAAATCGGGTGTCGCCAGAAGCGCCGCGAGGCTTGTCCCGAGTCCGCGCGGGGTCGATGCGCCACCGATCATCAGCCGATCCCTTCAGTCTCAGAGGATTCAATGTCATCACAGGCATGGGACCACGAAACGGTCCGCTCGATTGTCGCCGGGCTCAAAGCGAAGCCGGGTGCCTTGCTTCCGGTGCTGCACGGTATCCAGGATGCGCTGGGCTTCGTTCCTCCCGGTGCCGTGCCGATCATTGCCGATGAGCTGAATCTATCGCGTGCGGAAGTCCACGGCGTCATCACCTTCTACCACTACTTCCGTGACACGCCCCCGGGAAAGCATACGATCCACTTGTGTCGAGCGGAAAGTTGTCAGTCGATGAACGCGGCAGGGCTCGAGGCCCATGCGAAGGCGCAACTCGGTATCGACTTTCACGAGACCACGACGGATGGCACGATCAGTCTGGAGCCGGTCTACTGTCTTGGGAACTGCGCGTGCTCACCGGCCATCATGGTCGACCATGACGTTTACGGACGTGTCACGCCCGAACGTTTCGATGCGATCGTAGCAGACCTCAGGAGCGAGAAATGAGCACAACGATCTTCGTGCCCTGTGACTCCAGCGCGCTGTCACTGGGTGCCGAGGCCGTCGCGAAGGCGATCACTGCCGAGGCGGCGCGACGTGGGGTCGCATTGCGTCTGGTCCGGAACGGGTCGCGCGGCATGTTCTGGCTGGAGCCGCTCGTCGAAGTCGAGACATCCGAAGGTCGTGTGGCTTACGGACCCGTGCTGGCGGGCGATGTCGAGGCACTGTTCGAGGCCCGGTTCTGGGAAGGCGGCCCTCATCCGCTCCGGCTCGGTCTGACCGCGGAGATCCCCTTCCTGAAACGCCAGGAGCGCTTGACCTTCGCCCGTGTCGGCATCACCGATCCGATCAGCCTCGACGACTACCGGGCGCATGACGGCTACCGGGGATTGCGGCGCGCACTGGAACTGAAGCCGGCGGAAATCGTTCGTGAAGTGACGGATTCGGGATTGCGTGGGCGCGGCGGTGCCGCGTTCCCCACCGGGATCAAGTGGAATACCGTGCTCAACGCGGCCGGCGAGCAAAAGTACATCGTTTGCAACGCCGACGAGGGCGACTCCGGAACGTTCTCCGACCGCATGATCATGGAGGGCGATCCGTTCGTGCTGATCGAGGGCATGACGATCGCCGGGCTTGCCGTGGGCGCAACCCAAGGTTACATCTATTTGCGCTGCGAATATCCGCATGCTCATCGGGCGTTAAACGCGGCCATCGAAGCGGCATACGGGGCCGGTTATCTCGGCGCCGATATCCTCGGCAGCGGTCATCGGTTCGATCTCGAGGTGCGCCTCGGTGCCGGTGCCTACGTCTGCGGTGAGGAAACGTCGCTGCTCGAAAGCCTGGAGGGGAAGCGGGGGCTGGTTCGATACAAGCCTCCCTTGCCGGCAATACAGGGACTCTTCGGCCAACCGACCATTATCAACAATGTCATTTCCCTGGCCTCCGTGCCGATTATCCTGGATCGGGGGGCGGCCTATTATCGCGATTTCGGCATGGGACGATCGCGCGGCACACTGCCAATCCAGTTGGCCGGGAACATCAAGCAAACCGGGCTGATCGAAAAGGCATTTGGGATCACCTTGCGCGAGTTGCTCTACGATTACGGCGGTGGCTCGGCGAGCGGACGTCCGATTCGCGCCGTGCAGGTGGGTGGTCCTCTGGGTGCCTATCTGCCTGAATCACAGTTCGACGTCCCTCTCGACTACGAGGCCTACGCAGTAATCTGGGCGGTACTGGGGCACGGTGGTGTCGTGGCGTTCGACGACACCGTCGACATGGCCAAAATGGCCCGCTATGCGATGGAGTTCTGTGCGGTGGAATCCTGCGGTAAATGCACGCCCTGCCGCATTGGGTCGACGCGCGGAACCGAGGTCATTGACCGGATCATTGTCGGAGCGCGCCGCGGTGAGCAGGTCGCGCTGTTGCGTGATCTGTGCGATACGATGCTGAACAGTTCACTGTGTGCCCTGGGTGGTATGACGCCATACCCGGTACTCAGCGCGCTGAATCATTTCCCCGAGGACTTCGGGGTAGATAAGGCGGACGCGGCTTAGTCGCTCTCGTTCGTTAAGCCGGCCATGCCCCAGGTGTGAGTCGGAGCGCTTCCGGCGGAGGCGATGCGTCAGGCCGGCCAGTATGAGGTTAATTCCATGGCACACAAAGACAGAGATTACGGTACGCCCCCGCGCGATTCTTCCAAGACGGTCAGCCTTGAAATCGACGGCTTCAAGGTCAGTGTTCCGGAAGGCACTTCGGTGCTGCGAGCCGCCGCGTCGATTGGTATCGAGATCCCGCGCCTGTGCGCCACGGACAGCCTGGACCCGTTCGGATCCTGCCGGCTCTGCGTCGTGCAGATAGAAGGCGGCCGCGGCTACCCCGCCTCCTGCACCACGCCGGTCAGCGAGGGCATGAAAGTCTGCACGCAGAACGACAAGCTCGGCCAGATCCGCCGCGGCGTCATGGAACTCTATATCTCGGATCATCCGCTGGACTGCCTGACCTGTTCGGCCAACGGCAACTGCGAGTTGCAGGACATGGCGGGTGCCGTCGGACTCCGCGAAGTGCGCTACGGGTACGAGGGTGAGAACCACCTGGGCGCGAACAAGGATGAGAGCAACCCCTATTTCACCTTCGAACCGTCGAAATGCATCGTGTGTTCGCGCTGTGTTCGCGCTTGCGAGGAAGTGCAGGGCACGTTCGCGCTCACGCTGGACGGCCGCGGCTTCGACTCCAAAGTGTCTCCGGGACAGATGGAGACCTTCATGGAGTCCGAGTGCGTATCCTGCGGCGCCTGTGTGCAGGCCTGTCCGACCGCCACTCTGATGGAAAAGTCGGTCATCGATCGCGGGCAGCCGGAACATAGCGTCGTGACGACCTGTGCCTACTGCGGCGTGGGCTGTTCATTCAAGGCCGAAATGAAGGGCGCGGAACTGGTGCGCATGGTGCCCAACAAGGATGGACATGCCAACCACGGCCATTCCTGTGTCAAGGGACGCTTCGCCTTCGGCTATGCCACGCACCCTGACCGCATCACCAAACCGATGATCCGCGCGAGCATCAACGATCCGTGGCGCGAGGTGACCTGGGAAGAAGCGATCGCGCACGCCGCGTCGGAGTTCAAGCGGATCCAGAACGCATACGGTCACTATGCCGTCGGCGGTATCACCTCCAGTCGCTGTACCAATGAAGAAACCTATCTGGTTCAGAAACTGGTCCGCGCGGCTTTCGGCAACAACAACGTCGACACCTGCGCGCGCGTGTGTCATTCGCCGACCGGTTACGGTCTGAAGCGCACTTTCGGTGAGTCCTCCGGGACGCAGACTTTCGATTCGGTCATGAAGGCCGACGTGATCGTGGTGATCGGCGCCAATCCGACTGACGGACACCCCGTGTTCGGTTCCATGATGAAGAAGCGCCTGCGACAGGGCGCTAAACTGATCGTGATCGATCCGCGGGCCATCGACCTGGTGAAGTCGCCCCACGTCGCAGCCGACTTCCACCTGCAGCTGCGGCCCGGCACGAACGTCGCATTGATCAATGCGCTCGCCCACGTGATCGTGACCGAAGGGCTGACCGACGAAGCCTTCATACAGCAGCGCTGCGATGTCGCGTCCTTCAACAAATGGCGCGACTTCGTGCGGCAGGAGCGGAATTCCCCGGAGGCAACCGCGAACGTGACCGGCGTCGCGGCCGAGTCGGTGCGGGCCGCCGCGCGGTTGTTCGCAACGGGCGGCAACGGCGCGATTTATTACGGGTTGGGTGTGACCGAGCACAGCCAGGGCTCGACCACCGTCATCGGCATCGCCAACCTGGCGATGGCAACCGGCAATGTCGGCCGGGAAGGCGTCGGCGTGAATCCGCTGCGCGGGCAGAATAACGTCCAGGGATCCTGCGACATGGGCTCGTTTCCCCACGAGTTCCCGGGCTATCGTCATGTCTCGGATTTCGAGACCCGGGCGATGTTCGAGCAGGAATGGGGCGTTACGCTGGAAGGTGAGCCGGGACTGCGCATACCGAACATGTTCGCGGCAGCCCTGGATGGCTCGTTCAGGGGTCTTTATGTGGAAGGCGAGGACATTGCCCAGTCGGACCCCGATACCCAGCATGTGCTGGCTGCGCTGAAGGCGATGGAATGCGTAGTCGTCCAGGATTTGTTCCTGAACGAGACCGCAAAGTTTGCCCACGTCTTCCTACCGGGGTCTTCGTTCCTGGAAAAGAATGGAACCTTCACGAACGCCGAGCGCCGCATCTCCCCGGTGCGTCAGGTCATGCCGCCGAAGGCGGGCTATGAGGACTGGGAAATCACGCAGATGCTGTCGAATGCGCTCGGCTATCCGATGAATTACCGGCATCCGCGGGAGATCATGGCCGAAATCTCGCGGTTGACGCCGACGTTCAGGGGCGTCAGCTACGAGAAAATCGACGCGCTCGGCAGCATCCAGTGGCCGTGTGATGACGCCACCCCCGAGGGCACGCCCATCATGCATTCCCAGCAGTTCGTGCGCGGCAAGGGCTTGTTCATGCCGACCGAATACGTGCCGACACCGGAGCGCACGTCCAGCCGCTATCCGCTCATCCTGACCACGGGACGGATCCTGTCCCAATACAACGTGGGCGCCCAGACACGACGTACGGAGAATTCCCGCTGGCATGAAGAGGATCGGCTCGAAATCCATCCGCACGATGCTGAGCTGCGCGGGCTGAAGGACGGCGACTGGGTCGGCATCAAGAGCCGCTCCGGTGAGACCGTGCTGCGGGCACGCGTCTCCGAACGGGTTCAGCCCGGTGTCGTCTACACGACCTTCCACTTTCCGGAATCCGGTGCCAATGTGATCACGACCGACAATTCGGACTGGGCCACCAATTGTCCGGAGTACAAGGTCACCGCCGTTCAGGTCACGCCGGTCAGCGCTCCGTCAGACTGGCAGCGTGAGTACCGCGCGTTCAGCGAGGAACAGCTGGCGCTGCTCGAAAAGGCTGGGGCCGGGGCTGGCTAGAGGTCGCGCTCCATGACCCTCGCGCTCGCCGGCGAGTTCGGTTGGCTGAGCCACCGGCAGATCGCCGTGATGCGAGCAGAGGGCGGGGCGCCGTTCCCGGCCTCCGACGAGGTGGCCGAGGAAGTGCCCGTGGCCCTCGTCTACAACGGGACGCCGCACGTCGTTATGCTGGCCACTCCGCTCGACCTCGAGGACTTTGCTCTGGGGTTCTCGTTGACGGAAGGCATCATCGCTTCGCCGTCGGAAATGCAATCCGCAAAGGTCATCCCGCGAGCGGAAGGCATCGAGGTCCGCGTGCGTATACCGGAGCAGCGTTGCGAGCGGCTCTCCAGCCGCGAGCGGAACCTGACCGGTCGGACAGGCTGCGGGCTATGTGGGACGGCAAGCCTAAGGCAGGCCGTGCGGCACCCGGCGCCAGTGGAGAGCACGGTCCGCGTGTCGCCGTCCGATGTCCACGGTGCGCTGGACGCCTTGCGCGACCTCCAGACACTGAACCGACTGACCGGGGCGGTGCACGCCGCTGCTTGGGTGCTTCCGGGACAAGGTATTCAGACGGTCAGGGAAGACGTCGGGCGACACAACGCGCTGGACAAACTGATCGGTGCTTTATCGCGGCGATCCATCGATCGGGAAGCCGGCTTCGTTATCGTGACCAGCCGCGCCAGTTACGAGATGGTTCAGAAATGTGCGGCGGCGGGCATCGGCTTAATGGCGGCTATCTCGGCGCCCACCGGCCTTGCGATTCGGCTGGCCGAGGAGTCCCGCGTCACGCTGATCGGGTTCGCCCGGCAAGGCGTGCACACCATTTACGCCTACCCCCAGCGCGTCATCGGCTAGCGGGCGTGCGGATTTGTTCCGCAAGGTTCCCTGAGGAAGGGGCGCGACCAGTCAATCACTCCGAACGCGTGTCGGGCGACAAGCTTGTGGCACAGGCGTCGCTATCGTCGGGAGGACGGCGCTGGCCTCGGTCATGTGGACCCGAGTGCTGCGCGGACAACGCGTCGCCCGCGGCGGCGGCTTGGCTTAGAATGCTGGGAGTCACCGGGTATTAGTTCGTCAAATTGCAGGAGGGCGGGAGCGCCGAAGCGATGCATATCGAGAATCTGGTCAAAATGGTCAACGACATAGCGGTATTTTTCGAAGCGGAGCCTGAACGGCGGGTCGCGGTGCACTCGATCGCCGACCACGTCAAGAAGTTCTGGGACCCACGGATGCGGCGGGCGATCATTCAGCATAATCGCGATGGGGGGTTTGGCTTGAGCGAGCTCTCGCGGCTTGCGGTACATGAACTCGACGAAGAATCCCATTCCCTGCTGGAGTGCGGAGACGGCTGATGTGCCGGGCCTAGCCTCTTTGCCCGTTGCCGTGTTGCGCGCAAAACTGCAGGTACGTCCTGCAGGCGCCGGTCCCTCGCACTGTTTGTTTGGACGTCGAACGCGACGCTGATCATCATGGAGCCAGCCCACCGCTCCGTTGCCACGTTACGGCGCTCGACGGTCGCGGTTCATTGAGGCGCCGTTTGCCATTGCTTGTTTCCTCCACTCATGAAATCCCGGCCTGATCCCACCGTCGAAGACCTGGTCCGCGCCCGCCTGCCGAACCGGCACGGCCAGTTCGTACTGCATTGCTACCGCAGCACGCTGGATCATCGCGAACACGTGGCCATGGTGCATGGCGATGTGAACGGCGCCGCGGATGTCCTCGTGCGGGTGCATTCGGAATGCCTGACTGGCGATGTGTTCGGTTCAACGCGCTGCGATTGCGGGGAGCAACTCGATCAGGCCCTGGAACGCATCGGCAGGGCGGATTGCGGCGTGCTGCTCTATCTGCGCCAGGAAGGGCGGGGCATCGGTCTGATTCAGAAGCTGCGGGCGTATAACCTGCAGGACGAAGGCTTGGATACGGTCGAAGCAAATCTGCGGCTGGGGCATGGCGCCGACGAGCGAAACTATGCCGTGGCCGCGCTGATGCTGAGAGACCTCGGTATCGAGAGCGTGCGCCTTCTGACCAACAATCCGCGAAAGATCGAGGAACTCGAGTCTTACGGCATTAGAATTTCCGAACGTGTACCCATCGAGATTCCGCACCATACCGAGAATGTGCGGTATCTGCGTACGAAGGCGGACAAGATGGACCATTGGCTGTCGTTCGAGCCGCCGACGCGGGAAGCGGAGGACTTTGCCTTCCTGGGGGCCTTGTGGCAGCTCCTGGCCGCCCGCCGTGGGGCAGGGGCACCTGGCACCCGTCCATTCGTGACGCTCAGTTATGCGCAGAGCCTCGACGGCAGCATTGCTCTGTCCACCAAATCCGCCTGCGCTCTGAGCGGTCCGGCCTCGCTGCGGTTGACACATCATCTGCGGTCCCGCCACGATGCGCTCGTGGTCGGCGTCAATACCGTGATCAGCGATGACCCGCTGCTCAACGTCCGGCTGTGTGCCGGGGCGAGTCCGCGTCCGGTGATCCTTGATTCCCAGCTGCGGATTCCCGAGGATGCGCGCGTGCTGTCGGCTAGCAGTCCGCAACCGATCATTGTTACGACGAGTGGGGCCAGTGCGTCCGAAAAGGCGGTTCGGCTGCGCGAGCGGGCCGAGGTTCTGGCCGTTAGTGCCGACTCGCAGGGATGCGTCGATCTGTTTGAAGCGCTGCAGGCGCTGGAAGGCCTCGGTCTCCAAACGATCATGGTCGAGGGGGGCGCCCAAATCATTTCGCAGTTCCTGCGCACCGGCCTCGTTGACTATTGCGTGATCACGATCGTCCCGAGGCTGATCGGCGGTGTGCGCGCCGTGGAAGGTTTGCAGCAGGACGCCTCCGGCCGGCCTTTGGGGCTTCGCGCCTGCCGTTACCACACGCTCGACAACGACATCATCGCTTTTGGGACGTTCGGAGACGTCGGTTGAAGGCCCTCGCGCTGATGCATGTAGCCCCGGGTTCCGTCGAGGGCAGGGAGATCGAGGTCGCCGAGCCGCGCGCTGGCCAGGTCGTCGTGCAAACGGAGTTGAGCGCGATCAGCCCAGGGACCGAGTCGATGATCTTTCGCGGCGACTTCCCCAGCGGCGTCGCGCTCGATGAAACGATACCGGCGCTGAAGAATCGAGGCTGGTCCTATCCACTGCATTATGGCTACGCGCTGGTCGGACGGGTGGTCCGCGCGGGTTCTTCGGCGGAGGAACTATGGGTTGGGCAACGCGTGTTTCTGTTCCATCCGCACCAGGACCACGTGTTGGCCGACACGGCCGACTGTTGGCCGGTCCCCGACGGTGTCTTATCGCAGGCGGCCGCCTTGCTGCCGAACATGGAGTCGGCGCTCAATTTCGTCATGGACGCTGCGCCCTTGGTCGGCGAACGCCTGCTGGTCACCGGGCAGGGTGTGGTGGGCCTGCTGACCACGGCCATTCTGGCCGCTTTCCCGCTGGCAAGGCTGGCCGCCGTTGATCCGGTGGCGGCCCGAAGGCAGTGGTCGGTCGTGCTCGGGGCAGACACGGTGGCCGAGTCGGTCCCGAAGCTGCAGCGGGAGCTGTCGGGAGAAGACGATTTCGACGGCGTGGTCGAAGTCTCGGGCAACCTTGGCGCGCTGAACGACGCGATGGCGCGAACCGTATTCGATGGGCGCATCGTCGTCGCTTCGTGGTATGCGCGGTCCGGTCCTGCGCTGGACTTGTCCGGGGCATTCCATCGCCGGCGCATCCGCCTGATCTCGAGCCAGGTCAGCACACTCGCGCCCGGGCTCACCGGACGGTGGACCAAGGCGCGGCGCTTGGCCTTGGCATGGGACTGGATCAGGAGGATCGGGCCCGAGCGCCTGGTGACCCACAGCCTGCCGGCAGCGCGTTGCCAGGAAGCCTTCGAACTGGCGGCCGAGCCGTCCGCCGGGGCATTGCAAGTCCTTCTGACGTATTCGTGACGGTAAGGGACCATGTACCGACTTTCGATCTCGCGCGACTTCATCGCCCAGCACTTTCTGATCGGCGGGGATTGGGGGGAGGAAAACGAACTGCATAGCCATCACTATCGGATCGAGGTGCTGATCGAAGGGCGAGAGCTCAACGAACACGGTTATCTGATCGATATCGTCGACCTGGAGCGAAGCTTGCTCGGTGTGATCGGGCAGTATCGTGACCGTACGCTGAACGACCAAGTCACCTTCGGCGGATTGAACCCTAGCCTCGAACGCTTCGCGCGCATCCTGCAGGAGGATCTGGCCGGTCGGTTGGCGCTGGGCAATACGCGCTTGAGCGTCACCCTGTGGGAAAACGACCGTGACTTCGCAGGCTATGCACCATGAGATGGCAGGATGAGCAGGCGATCCCGTTTGGGGATTTTCTGGACGCCAAGTTTTTCCTCGACGAGCGCAGCCTCAACGGTTCGGTGCGGCAGGCACTCGTCGACGAATGCCATGGACGCGGGCGGCTGAGTTGTCTGGACCTCGGCAGCGGTACCGGCGCGATGATCCGGAGGCTGCTACGCTGGTTTCCGAATCTCGATCTATCCATCACGGCGCTCGATCAGGACCCTGACCTTCTGGCGACGGCCCGCCGCCGTATCGTCGATGAACTCCGAAACGCCGATCTCGTGGTCAAGGACAAGGGATCCTGGCTGCGGGGGGAGTCGATTGCCAGAACGGTCAACGTCGAGTTTGCCTGTTGCCGTATCGCCGAGTTCAATCCGCCGCCGGCGCGCTACGATCTGATCACCGCCCACGCCGTCGTCGACTTGCTCGATCCGTCGGCGGTGCGCCGCAAGCTGGAAGAGTGGTTGATTCCCGGGGGGTACTGGTACGCCAGCTTGAACTACGATGGCGGTACCTTCCTGTTTCCCTCCTTCGACGACCCGGGTTTCGAGCAGGAACTGCTCAACCGATATGATCGTTCGATGGAAGAGCGGCGAGTGGAGGGCACCGCGACGGGCGGCGCGCATTCCGGCACCCGGCTGCTGGCAGCCCTCGCCACACCGGACTGGGACACCGTTGCCTACGGTTCGTCCGATTGGAACCTGACGCCGCTTCGCAACAGCTATCGGGATCGCGACAGCGTTTGCCTACAGGCGATGCTCGGCTTCATCCGTGGCGAGGGCGAACGCGGTGCCCTCGACGCGGCGCCGCTTGTCCGCTGGACTGCTACCCGAAGCCGGCAGCTCGCGGCGGGGCAGTTAGGAATCATCGTGCACCAACTGGACGTGCTGGCCCGTTATCGACCTTCCGTTGCGGCACCGCACAGTGCAGCCGAAGACTGACAACGATTGAGCCCGACGCGGCGCTATTCCCGACCCACGACCTGCCGATAAAGACTCGCCGTTTTCTGCGCAATATCGTCCCAGTCGTAACGTTGTGCCACCCAGTCACGGCGTGAAACCTGCTCTTCCGCGGTGATCGGCTGCGCCGCGAAATGGACGATCCGCTGGGCCAGAGTCTCGACGTCGCCGAGCGGAAAGTAATTCTCGGGCGGCAGATCGACTTCCAGATTGGCGGGAATGTCGCTGGCAACCGCGGTCAGCCCATAGCTCAAGGCCTCGAGCAGAGCAATGGGCAGACCTTCATGCGAGGAAGGCAGCACGAAGACACCCGCATGTGTGTAGAGCTGCGCCAGCGCCGCGCCGGTCTGGAAGCCGGTACAGACGACATTGGGTGTGGCTTCGGCGGCTCCCAGCACCGCGCGCGTGTAGTCGTCGGGATGATCGGAAGACCCGACCAGCGCGAGCTTCCAGCCGGGTACCGCGGCCTGATTGAAGGCCTCGATCAGATCCAGATGACGCTTCTCCGGCACGAGCCGGCTGACCAGCAGCACATACTTCCCGCGTTCCAACCCGAAGGAGTCGATACAGTCGGTCGCCTCGGGGCGGTCCGGCAGTGTCGCGCCGTTGGGGATCAGCGTGGATTCGCGCCCGTATTTCGTCCGGACGGCATTCGCGATCCCCTGAGAGATCACGATGCGTGCATTCGACCAGAGCATGCCCAGCCGCTCGCCGAGCTGCAGGCTCAGTCTGCCGATGCGTCCCCATTTCTGCCGTTCGTAATCGGGCCCATGGTGCGTCACGACCACCTTGAGTCCGAGGAGGCGGGCCAACGGGGTGACCAGTGCCGGTCCGACCGCCTGTATGTGCAGTATCTCGGGGCGGTTGATCAGGCCGGCGTACAGCACGCCCAATGTGCTGTGCACTATCGCTTCCAGCGATTTGGAGCGGGGTGCCCACAGCCGATGAAACCGCACCTGGTGCCAGGTATCGCCGAACTCTTTCGGCTGATACGGTGAGCGCACGATGACATGCATGTCGCAGCCGAGTTCGGCCAGCAGCGGACACAGTTTCTCCCCGTGCATTTCCACGCCGCCCTGAATGCCGGGAAAGCCGCGCAAGCCCAGCCACATGATCTTGATCTTCGGTCTCATGCCGCGGTTGCTCCCATTTCTTGGTAGAGGCTCAACAGCCGGTCGCGGTAGCGCTCGGCGGTAAAGTCGCTGAGCGCCCAGGCGCGCCCGGTCCTTCCCATCTCGCGGATGTCTGGCGCTGACAGGCGGCTATAGCTGCGGAGTCTGTCGGCCAGCGCATGAGCATCGGCGCTGGGAAAGACATCTCCGGTCTCGCCCGGCCGGATCAGTTCCGGAATGCCACCGATGTCGGCGCCGATCACCGGACGCTCCAGCGCATAGGCTTCGAGCACGCTCATCGGCGCGTTTTCATACCACTCCGATGGCAGGACCACGGCCCGGGCCGCGCGAATCAGATCGAACAGATCCTCTCCGGTCCGGTAACCGAGGAATTCCACATCGGCGCCGCGCGCCTCCGCAAGGGCTCGCAGCCGCGGCTCCTCAGACCCCGTGCCGATGATCCAGGCGCGAACGCCTGCCAGTGCCGCGGCCTCGACGAAGGTTGCCAGGCCCTTTTCCGGTCCGAGGCGCCCAAAGTAGGCAAAGGCGGTGCCGGGTTCACCGCGTGGCTTCAGGTGATTGATGTCGACGAAATTCGGGATGTAGGTGAAACGTTCCCGGGGCCATCCCCATTCGACGAACTTCTCCAGGTAGAACCGGCTTGGGGTGACGAAGCGGTCGACGTCGCGCGAGTAGCAACCGAGCAAGCGGTGTACGGCGGATTCCATGAAGATGACCGCTGACAGGTTCAAGGACTCCTTGACGCAGCGGTGACGGACGACGTTCCAGATTGCGCCGCCCTTGCAGCGTTCGCAGACGCCGTCATGGGTGAGCATCTTGTAGGCCGGGCACGCGATTTTCAGGTCGTGGAGCGTCAGTACGCTGGGCACCCCATGGGCCTTCAGCGTCCCGAAAAACGAAGGTGAGATGTGATGGTAGACGTTATGGGCATGAGCCACGCTAGGCTGGGTCCGCGCCAACAGAGAGGCCATTTTCTTTCGCGCTTCGAGCGAGTACGTGATCTTCGCGGCACGCTGGGCCTTTTCCCAAAGCGAGTATTTCTCACCGAACTCGATTTCATCGACGAAGTAGTCGGTCCATTCGGAGGGGTGGTTCTTGGCATGCTTCATCGCAAACGGGATGACTCGCCAGCCGATTTCCTCGAACAGGCGGTTTTGCTCGAGAAAAACGACCTCGGCCCCGCCGCGTCGATAGAAATAGTTATTGATCGAAAGGAGAGTAGGTGGCATTCAGGTCTCGGTATCGCGGTGGAAGGGACCAATGAACCCGACGGAGCACGCCGGTGCTTGACGGTGTGAAAGAAGTCATTCCGTGCGCCCGGTGCAGTCCAGCGTGGCTCCATCGCAGTCACGGCCCGCGTCGGCGGCCGGCACATCCGGACACGGCACGGACGATCAGGGAACTACGCGAAACGTCGTAGTATCCGCACGCCATATTCTAACCAAGTTTGTTTGCGGGCCGCTGTCATCGTGCCTCGCGGGGCATACCCGCGACCGGTGCATGGTCCGCCCGCTACTCGCGTTGCCGTCGGCCTCCGTGCGGGAAGCCGTCCGGGTCTCCGAGGCGGCCCCGCGGCAACTTGAGGCCATGTCTGGCATCGAATATTCGGGAAGCCCGCCGTTCGTCAGCTTTGCGCCGGATCTCACGCGCCTACGATCAGCGACGCATGCTAAGCTTCGCGCCAAAGACGGTGCAGGGTGGCGGCACGGACCCCCGCCGTTGCCGGGCGGTTCGCGCCACACCTGTTCAATGGAGTTGCAGATGACCATACGTTCCGAATCCTTGCGAATTGAGGGGATGCAGTGCAGTGGTTGCGAAACCACGATCGAGGACGCAGTCAAGGTCCTCGATGGCATCATTGACGTCAGTGCCCATTTTGGCACCTCGGATATCGCGGTCCGGTACGACGATGCTGTTCTTCGCCTGAGCCGCATTCTGGCGGCCATCGAGGACAAGGGCTATGTTGCCACGACGGTTGGTCTGACTGCGCCGCCGAAGGGGCGGACCGGCGCCTGGCTGCTGTCCGTCGCAAAGTACGCGGTGGTGTTGACCCTGGTCGGCGGGCTGGTCTATTGGGGGATCGCCATCATGCCCGGTGTGATGGCGAAAATGCACGACCCGCAAGTGGGCCACGCGATGCTCGTCGCGGTCGGGTTTCTGACGGGATTTCATTGCATCGGCATGTGCGGCAGCTTCGTGGTGTCGTACACGACAGGCGGTGAACCGCGCACACTGAGCTCGTTGATCGCGGCCCATGCCTTGTACGGGGCCGGCAAGACCGTATCGTACGCGCTGCTGGGCGCAGGCTTTGGAGCGCTGGGCGCTCTGTTGACCATCACGCCATTCATGCGCGGTGTGGTCGCGGCGATCTCCGGCGTCTATCTGATTCTCTGGGGCATTCGCATGCTCAAGCTGTTCTCGGGAATGGCCTGGCTCAACTGGGCGTTTCCGCAAGCGGTCATGCGCGGGGTGCAGAGCGGAATCCGACGGCAACCGAAGCCGCTGATGATCGGTCTGATGTCGGGTTTTCTGCTCGGGTGCGGAGCGCTGCAGGCGATGTATGTCATGGCGGCAGGGACGGGCAGTCCGCGGGAGGGGGCGCTGATTCTGGCCTTGTTCGGGCTGGGCACGCTGGGACCGTTGCTCGGTTTCGGCTTTTTCGCACATCTGCTGTCGCGACGGGTCCTGAACGAATTACTCCGTGTCTCCGGCTTACTGGTTCTGATCATGGGATTATTGATGACCGACCGGGGACTGAGGCTCACGGAGTCCGGCTATGATTTTGCGACACTCCGCGCTCGCTGGCATTCCCTGATGAACGATCTGTCGCAGCCACCACCTGGGGACCATGCGCATCATCATTAGGCGAAGACTCAGACTGAATCACAACGGACTGCGTATGGGAGTAATGACATGTCTATAGAAAATCAACGGTTGCGCATTAGCGGTGTTTCGCCATGGCTCCGTGCCAGCTGCGCGGCGCTTGGTGCGGCGCTGCTGCTGACCGGCTGCGCGACACGCCCGGGTGAGGATGCACCCCTACTGAGCCTTCAGGGCAAGCCGCTCAGCGGTTATGTGAGGATGGAAGAGGTTCAGGTTGCTTACATCGGCAGCGCCGGGGGTGGGCATGGAACGCTGAGTTTCCATGGCCGTGAACATGCCTTCACGGTCGGAGGTTTGGGCGTTGGCGGTATCGGAGTTTCGTCGATCGATGCCTCGGGCGAGGTGTATAACCTCAAGTCCCTGGCCGCCTTTCCCGGAGCTTACGCACAGGGCCGGATGGGCTTCGCACTGGGCGACACCAGCAAAGGCGATCTGTGGCTACAGAACGAGAATGGCGTGATCATGCACCTCAAGGCGAAGCGAACGGGGCTCATGCTGAGCCTCGGCGGTGACGCGGTCGTGATCACGATGGACGAATGAAGCGGGTTCGGAAGCGTGCGCCCGCGGTCCGAAAGCACCGCGGGCGGAATGGCTGCGGCCAGGCCGCTGTCAGGCGGCCGCGTCGGTGTCGACGCGACCGTAGTGGCTATCGATGTAGCGCTCCACCAGCGCCTGAAATTCTTCGGCGATATGATCGCCTTTCAGCGTGACCGTCTTTACGCCGTCTTCAAAGACCGGCGCCACCGGCTGTTCCCCCGTGCCGGGCAGACTGATGCCGATATTGGCGTTCTTGCTCTCGCCCGGGCCGTTGACCACGCAGCCCATGACGGCCACATTCATGTCCTCGACGCCGCGATAGACCTTGCGCCACTCGGGCATCTTGTGGCGGAGGTGGCTTTGGATCTGTTGCGCCAGCTTCTGGAAATAATCGCTGGTGGTGCGGCCGCAACCGGGGCAGGAGATGACCATCGGCGTGAACGACCGTATGCCCATCGTCTGCAGGATTTCCTGCGCGACGATGACTTCCAGCGTGCGGTCAGCACCCGGCTCGGGCGTCAGAGAGATGCGGATGGTGTCTCCGATACCCTGGTTCATCAGGACCGACAGCGCTGCCGTTGACGCAACGATACCTTTGGACCCCATTCCGGCTTCGGTAAGGCCCAGATGCAACGCATAGTCGCACCGCGACGAAAGCGCTTCGTAGACCGCGATCAACTCCTGAACGCCGCTCATCTTGCATGACAGCACGATGCGGTCCTTGGGCAGGCCCAACTCGACCGCCCGGTGGGCACTTTCCAGCGCAGACGTGATCACTGCTTCGCGCATGACCTCGGGCAGCGGCCTGGGCTCATTCAACTGCGCGTTTTCGTCCAGCAGGCGCGCGAGGACCTGCTGATCGAGGCTGCCCCAGTTGACGCCGATGCGGACCGGTTTGCCATACTGGCACGCGAACTCGATCATCTGCGCAAATTGCGGATCGCGTTTCGAGCCCCGGCCGACGTTGCCGGGGTTGATACGGTATTTGCCCAGCGCCTCGGCGCAGTCGGGATATTTGGCCAGCAATTTGTGGCCATTGAAGTGGAAATCACCGATCAGCGGCACCGTGCAGCCGCGCCGGTCGAGTGCGTCGCGAATGCGGGCAACCGCGGCGGCGGATTCCTCGTTGTTGACGGTGATGCGCACCAGTTCCGAACCCGCACGCGCCAGTTCATAAACCTGCTGGATGGTACCGTTGATGTCTGCCGTGTCGGTGTTGGTCATCGATTGAACCACGACCGGGGCACCGCCACCGATCTGGACCTCACCGACCTTGACGCCGACTGTGTTCTTTCGCTGCATCATCTAAACCTATCTGACTGAATCTGTTTGCGACTGCGGTCCCGACGACCCTTCGTCGCCACGAAGGGCGGAACGTCCCGGAGAAATCCGTCAGCTAACTGCATCGTTACAGCCAGCGAGTCGGTAGCAGCCTTGTTGTAAGGCGGTGTATTGTAACAGGCGACTCTGCGAGTGGCCCGCGCGGTCCGCTCCGCTGACGGTTCGTGGCCGGCGCAAATTCCAACACTAATTTCCGAGTTCCTGGCTCGGGTGTCAAGCGTCTTCGACCCATGGTGCAACCCCTGGAGGTTCTCCTTCAACGACCGTGGACATGGTTCGCGGAGGCGGGGGCATCCGGGGCCCCTTCTCACTTCGCCACGAGATACCGCGCGGACTCCTTCAGGTGCTCGGGGGTCATGGCGCGGCGGTAGTCTTCGGTCATCGCCGGGGTTAGCAGCTCGATCAGGAAGCGGTTTTCGACCCAGAACTCGATGACCCGGAAGTCCCTTCGCTCGCAGGTCACGGTACGCCAGTCCTCGCGACGGCCGATCTCCCGGATCTCCTCCTCCGACAGACTCACTGAGATCGCGGCATGGGTGCCGCTGAAAATGTCCGGCTGCGGATTCGTGACGGCGTGTACTGCGTCGGTCCGCCCGCCCGGGACGAGTTCGGTGCCCAGTGGGTAGACCTCGATGGCCGTGCCCGAGGAGCCGTCGGCGATGGCGATATGACTGCCGGGAAAGATCGCAAAGGGAAAGCTGCGGCCGCCGAGCACTTCGGCCAGAACCGCGGCGACATGCGCGGGGCTCCGGGCCGTGATCGAGAAATGATGAATCATGGTCCGTTATCCTTCGTGGTGGCAGGCGAAGCAGTTGTCTGAGGTTCCGGTGCCGGGGGGACGATTCCGTTGACCACTCTGAGCCAGACGTCCGCGTGACAGGGCTCCGTCAGCGGACAAAAGCACATCAGATCCTTGCCGCGGAGCGCCTCGCGTGCGGCGGCAATCAACTCGGGGTGGTTGCGCAGATAGTCTTCGAAACGTGCCACCGCCGTTGCGTGATCTCCATGCTCGACCGGAAAGGGGTTACCCCAGCGGCTCGGTCGCGCGACGCTGACGGCGCCTGCAGGTTTGCGCCAACCCTTGACGCGGCGTTGCTGGACGCGGCGCGGCATGGCCTAGGGAGCCTCCAGGGGCGAGGTGGGCATCGCGTCGTGGAGGCAACCGTCCAGCAGGCGTCCGGTCAGGTCTTTGCGCACGCCTCCCCACTGTTTGAAGAAGAATGCGGTACCGGACCTGCGACATTGATCGCGTAGGTCCCGAACCCACTCGGCCTGCATCGGCCTGGCCCCGGGCCCCGATTCGCCACCGACGATCACCCAATCCATGCGGCTCAGATCGAGATTCTCCAGCGGGCCGATCAGGGGTTCGCAGGAAAGAAAGCGTACGGCAGCCGGCACGGTGCGCAGATCGTCGATTCGGTGCGTCACGGCGGCGTTTTCGACGCTGACGCCCATCCAGACATTCGGCGTCCAACGCAATGCGCTGGCCACGTGTGCCAGCCGCTGGCTGCGTTTGGTCAGGATCTGGAACGTATGTTGCGGGCAACTGGCCATCGTTGCGAAAACCCGCTGAATGAAGCTTTCCGGGATGTCTTCATGAAACAGATCGCTCATTGAGTTCACGAACACTCGCGACGGCTTCTTCCAGCGGCGGGGCGCATCGATCAGGTCTTCGTGCAGGCGCAGCTCGAAACCGTCGGGATAGCGCGGGTTGCCCATGGCCTGGAGCCGCGTGGCCATGCGCTCGGCATAGCAGTGCTTGCAACCCTGGCTCAGCTTGGTGCAGCCGGTGACCGGGTTCCAGGTCATCTCGGTCCATTCGATGCGGGTGTTCGTGGTCATCGCTGCCGGTAGCGGAGGCGCACGAGGCCCTAGATGAGTCCCAGCGCGAAACCGAGCACGAGGATCAGGACGGCGGTGACCAGCAGCTTCAGCGAGAAGTCGGCCGCCTTGCGGAGCCAGCGGTCCCGGAGCACCATGAAACGGGACAATCGGTCGAGGTCTGCCGGCTCGGGGTCGGTGACCGTGCGGCCGTCGGTGTCGAGATGGACCAAGGCTTCTGCTCGTGTCCTCCGGAACTGGTCGAGTTGCTCGAGCAAGCGGCCGCAATCGAACGCCAGGGTCAGCGCGTCCTCAACGTCCAGGGATTGGTCGGGAGTCACCCGACTGTTCAGCCGTGTGGCCGTCTGCCGTAACAGCGCGCTGATTTCGTCGGGGAGTTCGGTGGCAACCGACAGGGCGAGTTGTTCAAGACCTTCCCCGCGCGCACCGAAGTCGCGGATCAGCGCCTGTTCGACCCGCTGCACGTAGGCTCCGGTCACTGGATTCAGAGCCTTCATCGCGGTGTCGTAACCTGGGGCCCGGGTAACTGCCTGATCATCAGCGCAGCCATTCGATCACATGCTCGTCGATGCAGCCGACCTGCTCCTCGGAGATCGCGAAGGACCTGATCGAGATGCCGGCGCGGTGCACGGCGTCGGTTCGTCCCGCGATCAGGGGGTGCCAGTCGGGCAGATCCTGACCCTCCGCGATGAGACGATAGCCGCAGGTGCTCGGCAGCCACTGTGGGTGGTCGAGGGCATCGCGGATTTGCAGGCACTCCGGCACTCGCTCGCTGCGGTTCGCGTAGTCGGTACAGCGACAGCGGTCGATGTCGAGCAAGCGGCAGGCGACGCTCGTGAACAGGATTTCCCCCGTGTCCTCGTCCTCGATCTTGTGCAGACAGCACTTCGCGCAACCGTCGCACAGGCTCTCCCAGGCTTCCGGTGACAGTTCGTTCAGGGCCTTTCCCTTCCATCCGTCGTCGATCATCGCGCTTTATCGGGTGGTTTGCCGGTATCAGTTCCCTATTGTTACCGAACTTGCGCCTTGAAGATATGCCACGAATGGCGTGCACGGGTCAGTCCTGGGGCTTGGTCTCGCCGCGGCATGCGTCCCGGGCGCCGGATTGCCAGAACCGGTAGAACGGCAATCCGGCGATCAGCAGGGCGATGCCCAGGCCGGTGTCTCCCGGTCTCTGGATCAGCATGCTGCAGCAGAATGCTGCGGCGACGGCGACGAAACACAGCGGGACCCAGGGGTAGCCCGGAACGCGGTAAGGCCGCAGCGCATACGGCTGACTTCGTCGCAATGCAATGACCGAGAAGGCAGTGATGCCGTAGAAGCCCCACATGCCGAAGATCGCGAAGTTGAACAGCCGTTCGAAGGCCAGTTTGTCGTGTCCGAACAGCACGATCAGGCCGCACGCGAAAAGGGCTTGCAGCAGCAGGGCCTTGGCGGGTGTGCGATGGTTCGGGTTGAGGTCGGCCATGTGGCGGAAGAACAGCCCGTCGCGAGCCATCGCATATGATACCCGTGCCCCCGAAAGAATCGCGCCGTTCAGGGCCGCGAGGGTCGAAATCAGCGCGGCGATGGTGATTGCCCCAGCACCCCAGGGACCGAACAGGCGTTCGGCGACGTCCTGCGCGACGTGGGTGGAATGCTGCAGGCTTGCGAGTGGCAGGGCATAGAAGTAGGCCACGTTGATCAACAGGTACACAGCCATGACCAAGATGATGCCGAACACGAGCACCTTGGGGATCACGCGCTGCGGGTCGCGCACCTCGCCTGCGACCATGTTGACGTTGTTCCAGCCGTCATAGGCCCACAAGGCAGCCGACAGGGCGGCGAAAAAGCCACCGACCAGCGTGGCGCTGCTTGAGGCCTGATCCGCAGCCAGCACCGGGAATTCGGCCCAGGAACCGCGGCCGCTGCTGAGGACCAGCGCCGCGAGCGCCAGGATGGCTGCGACCTTGAGGGCCGTCAGGACCGTCTGCACGCTGCCGCCGATCGCAATGCCGAGATAGTTCACCGCGGTCAGCAGAATCACGGTCGCCAGCGCGACCGCCTGTGTCCCATTGAAGATCCAGCCACCGACGGAACCGAGTTCCGACGCCAGCCAGGGAAAGAAAAAGCCGAGGAACAGTGCAAAGCCGGTGGCGATGCTGGCGATCGAGCCCGTCTTGCCGATCGCGATCTGCTGCCAGCCGTAGAGAAAGCCCCAGACGGGCCCGTAAGCCCGCCGCAGGTAAGCGTATTCCCCACCGGCCTCCGGATAGGCTGCACCGAGTTCCGCGTAACTCAATGCACCGGCCAAGGAAAGTAGACCGCCGAATACCCAGATGAAGAAGACACCCGGAACCGAGCCCATTTCCCGCGCCATCGTGGACGGCACCAGGAAGATGCCGGTACCGATAACCGACCCGGCCAGCAGTGCCCCTGCGCCGAGCCAACCCAGTGCCCGATTCAGTTCCAGCGTCGCCTGATCGTGACCACGCATCATCTGCGCAGGCCGGGGTGGTAGCGGTCGGGCCCGCACGCGGCGGCGACCGATCTGGTCCGTCTCATCGCGTTACAGCCGATTCTCAACGACGACGAACCAGGGGCGGCGCTTGATGGGTTGCACATACCCGCTGCCGTCGAGAGTCAGGACGCTCTTTGATACGGAGTTGCGCACATTGCCCCCAATCACTTCGAGCGTGGAGCCCTCGCGCGTAACGACGATATCGCAATGCAGCTTGTTGTTGTCCAAAAAGGAGGCATCGGCGGGACCTCGAAGCATGGGGGCGCCGTAGTGCTCACGGGTTGCGCAGATCAGGTCGCCGGGCTGGGCGCGGTACTCCCGGATACCGTGCGGAACGAAGCCCTGCCCCGGCATCCCATTGTCGCGAACGAAGTGCTTGAGATACACCCAATGCGCGCGGGCCGGTGGGAACTGGAAGGACGGTACGCCCGCCCGTTGCATGACATAGCTTATGAACGCCGCAGACCACGGCTGCTTGCAGTCATTCCCGTCGAGCCCGGGCATGCCGACAGCGCTCCAGTACATGTTGACCCGGAACACATGGCTGTCGTCATCTTCCCAGAACCCGACGTGCGGGATGCTCTCCTCGTTCCCCTGATAGACGATGCGTTGCTGGCCGAAGTAGTCCCACTCCGCCTTGGCGACGTTGACGATGGCCCTTTTCGTCGGACTCAAGGGCGGCGGCCGTTTGAGGGGTACCGAGACGGGGACCTCGGCGACCGGGGACGGCAAGACCGGCGGTGGCTTCTTCTGGCCACCGCAACCGCTCAGAGACAAACCTGCGCACAGGGCGATCGTCTTGATCTTCGACATGGGCATCCGGGAGATGAAGGGGAATGGATGAAAGCGGTGCTCGGGTCGACAGGAACGCGGTCAGCGCGGCGGTCGTCGCGTTTCGTGGAACCAGACGCGGTATTGTTCCATCCGCGCGCGCTGGTCGGCCGGGGCATGAGACCGGCAGGTCGCGGCCTCCGCCGACGAAGGATCCGCTCCCCAGCGCAGTTCGACGCAGTCGTTGGGGTTGTAGGCGGCCTCGAGGGCCCGCTGGCGGGCGAACAAGTCGGCCAGGGTCAAGGTCCAGACACTGCCATCGCTGCGGTGATAGGTGATTTCGCGCTGAGCGATGCTGCGCTCATGCAGGGCCTCGATTTCCTGCCTGGCGACTCCGGGGGAGCGGCCCTCAAGTCGATAGAGTTCCGGGTAGCGGACGATACGCTCCGGCACGGCCGCCAGCACGTTCATGGCAATCAGCAGCCGCATGTCCCGGGAGGGAGTGGCATAGTCCTCCCATGCGCCTATAGTCTCGAAAATTGCCGCGCCGCTGGGCATCGGGACGACCGACCGTGGATTGCGGCGGCGATAGGTCTCGCCGTTCTCGACCGATTCAATTCGCGTCTGAACCTGTTCGAGCAACGCATCCAGCGTGTCGGTGTAGGCCTGCTCCGGATCGAGCCCGCGCGGATTGATCAACTGACTCATGCGCGCATAAAAGTCTTCGCCGGCGAGGTCGCGCTGCTCGGCCGAGTACGGTGGGAAGCGGGGATCATCCAGCAAGGCCAGATTCGACAACAACCGCGCGGGGCCTGCGCCGTCGCGGTCGACGGCCAGCGGTCGGAAGGCCTTGAATCCCGGGCCGGCGCTGCGGATGCCCCCGGCAAACAGAAATGTGCCTTCCCAAAAGCGCTTGCGCGTGACCGAGTTGTCGGGCTGCGCATCGACGGCCAGCAACAAACCACTCTGATTGGCCGTCTGCGGCAGCCACTTGACCAGGATCAGCACGTGACCGTAAGGGTCGGCGTACACGCTGCCCGGCCACAAGGTCTCCCGCCGCAGCGGGATGGGGTAGAAATCGGTTTGATTGTCGCTCAGGCCGGTGCGCGCGCTGCCGGAGTGCACGGTGTCAACCAACCGTCGCGCCACTCGCTGGAAGCTTGCGGTAGCGGCCGGCTGTCCGGTGAATCCCGTCTCGATCACGGGAGCGCCACATTGCGGCGGCGCTGCGGAAGAGCCCCGGCTGCAGGTCCGGAAGGACATCGGGAGGCCCACTTTCCACGCGAAGTAGGTGCGCAGGAAATAGGGTAGGTCAGCGCAATCGGGTTCTGCCGGCAGACGCCGGTCCTCGTCCCAGCCGAGATGGCCATACAGAAAGTTCCGTTCGGCATTGCGCAGAACCGGCTCCAGCGAGGGAAAGCTCAGATTCTCACCGGGCGGCGCGTCGAACAGCTTTTCGATCCAGGCCGCGTAAAAGGCCTCGGTCTTTCGATCCCAGCCGCGGTCCGCCGGTCCGCTCGCTGGGCGCCGCGCCGTGAATTCGGAGCAGCCGATCACAGTCCCGTTGGATCTGGCCTGGAACACGTAATGTCCGGCATCCAGCTCGTCGAAAACGGCTTCGACGCTCCAGGGCGGCCCACCGCGGGCGGTCGTCGACAGCCGGTGGGTCGTGCCCTGATCGCTGACGACCATGATGTCATCGAGTGCGTCGGTCGCCGAGACGGCAAGAATGCGGAGGGGTTCGCCAGGTTGCGGTATCCGCGGGGAGAACCACAGGGCCGTGTCGCCGGTATCGCTATTGCAGCTCACCTCTCCGGCGGTCGCCAGTCCCGTGGCACTTGTCATGACCAGCACGAGCAGCGCGGCAACGAAGGCGCAGAGCCGCTTCGCCGGTCGGTGCGCGTCAGCCGCCTGATCGTGCGTGCGACGGGACACGGACCGCGTGTCGCGTGGGATCGCCGTGCTGTTGAAGTGGAGTGTGGTGTGCCGCATCGAGCGTACTTCCCGCGCCTGTCGAATACCGCTTTCGGTCAACAATTTGCTGATTCATTATGCAGAATTCGGGCAGGCAGCGACAGGTGCCGCATACACCACCATGGTGGGACCGAGAATGGGGCAAGGCACCACCGTTCGCCAGTGCGCAGCCTTCCACGGCTTCGTTCGATACGAGTTTTGCGGTACATTTTGAGTTACGCCCCTTGTTCTCTGTGGTCGTGCGCCATGTTTCCAGAGCCCGAGTCCCTCAAGCTCATTTTTGATGCACTGGCATTCGCCGCGGACATGCATCGCGATCAGCGCCGCAAGAACGCCGAACAGGCGCCGTACATCAACCACCCGATCGCGCTGGCCCAGATCCTGATCCGCGAGGGGCGGGTGACCGATCCCGCCGTGATCTGTGCGGCTCTACTGCACGATACGATCGAGGACACGGTAGCGGAGCCGACGGATATCGAACAGCGATTCGGTTCCGAGATCTGCGCCATCGTGCTTGAGGTCACCGACGACAAACGGTTGCCGAAGAATGAGCGCAAGCGCCTGCAGATCGAGCATTCTCCCGTGCTGTCGGATGCGGCAAAGCTCGTCAAGCTCGCGGACAAGATTTGCAATCTGCGCGACGTCGCCGAATCCCCGCCCGTCGGCTGGACCCTGGAGCGCAAGCAGGAATACTTCGACTGGGCGATGGCGGTCGTCGACGGGCTGCGTGGAGTGTCGCCGGTCCTCGAACTCGCTTTCGATCAGGCTTATGCCCTGCGACCGGGCGCATGAACGGGACCTCCGGCCAATCCTGTCCCTGCGGCAGCGGTGACAGCTACGCGGCCTGCTGCGGCCGCTATCACCTGGGTGATCGGCCGACGACTGCTGAAGCACTGATGCGCTCCCGCTATTCGGCGTATGTACTGGGACTGCACGCGTATTTGACCGACACCTGGCATCCAAGCACGCGTCCCGAGGGCGCGGCAGCCACTGAGCCGCCCACGAAATGGCTGGGCCTGCGGGTCAAGCGATCGGAGCATATCGATGCCGACCATGCGATCGTCGAATTCGAAGCGCGCTACAAGCTTAACGGGCGCGCCTTTCGCATCCATGAGATCAGCCGCTTCGCACGCGAGGGCGGTCGCTGGTTCTACATCGACGGCCATTTTCCGGAAGGGTAAATCTGCGAGCCGTGTTCCTGGCTCATGGGCTTGCATGGGCTGCGTCGGGCAGCTTTAAGGTCCGCGCGGTTTCGCGGGTACGTAGAGCGGCCGGTAAGGACGCGATGACCCGGTCGCGCGCGGGGACCGGATCGCTGAAGCAGGGTGCCGGGGTATCGGTGACCCTGGGGGGAAGGTCGCCTTTCCCGCACTTGCGTGCGGCAACCCCGGCACGAAACAGTGGGCGGGCAGCCCCCCGGCCGCCGGCTACCCGCGCGGTGAAGCGGAGGCGGACCGTTGGGGCCCGCACCGTTTCGTCGCGTGCCGGTCGGGCGAAAAGTCCGCGGCCTGACCGGCTGTGGTTCAGGGTGCCGGGGTATCGGTGACCCTGGGGGGAAGGTCACCTTTCCCGCACTTGCGTGCGGCAACCCCGGCACAAAACAGTGGGTGGGCGGCCTCGAGGCCGCCGGCTACCCGCGCCGCGAAGCGGAAGCGGACCCGTTGGGACCCACGCCGTTTCGTCGCGTGCCGGTCGGGCGGAAAATCCGCGCCTGACCGGCTGTGGTTCAGGGTGCCGGGGTATCGGCGACCTTGGGGGGAAGGCCACCTTTCCCGCACTTGCGTGCGGCAACCCCGGCACAAAACAGTGGGCGGGCGGCCTCCAGACCGCCGGCTACCCGCGCGGCGAAGCGGAGGCGGACCGTTGGGATCCGCGCCATTTCGTCGCGTGCCGGTCGGGCGGAAAATCCGCGCCTGACCGGCTGTGGTTCAGGGTGCCGGGGTATCGGTGACCTTGGGGGGAAGGCCACCTTACCCGCACTTGCGTGCGGCAACCCCGGCACAAAACAATGGGCGCGCAAACGGTCCCCCGGGCCGCCGGCTACCCGCGCGCCGAAGCGGAGGCAGGCCCGTTGGGACCCGCGCCATTTCGTCGCGTGCCGGTCGCGCGGTGAGTTCGCGTGATGACCGGCTCTGGTAAGAGGAAGCCGGGATATCGGTGACCCTGGGGGGAAGGTCACCTTTCCCGCACTCGCGTGCGGTAACCCCGGCATAAACGATTCACTTACAGCGATATCGATCGTGTGACGAATTGCGGACCGTGTCCGGGAGTCCCGCGCGGCGCCGGCCACTCGTTCAAGTGCACCTGATGCGCCCCGGCGAAGCTCAAAACCCAGGGCGAGCCACCGGGTCAATCTGCGTTTCGAGTTCGGCCAGGCCCACCGAGTTGACTCCGATGTCGCTCCGGCGAGTATCAACTCGCTGTATAGGTGGTCCCAAATCCGTGCTGTTTCAATGCGTCTATGTAAAGCATAGGTCGTGCCATGGTGAAAAACCGCTTTAAAAACAGTCATCCGATGTTTTTGTCGGCGGGCGCTGTCAAGCGGGCCTTACACCATTCGGAATAGCTTCCGTTAACCCACGCCGCTCATGCGGGCGACTCGGTAGTGCCGGCATCGAGTGACTGCTCTGGCTGCCGCACGGCTTGGCCAGTGCCACGGAGGTCGAAAATTGGCCCGCACCTTCAATCCGGTTATGCCGCAAGCGGTAGGAATTTCAAGTGTCCCGCATCGCTGCGTGACGACCAATACGTATATCTGCGTACATAGGGGCGGGTCGAAGGGACCAGCGTAAGAGTTCCCGATACGACTCGGTCGGGTATTCAATCGCGAGGATAGGCTGGCGGGTGTCTTGGCTCTCGCCCGAAGGCTTGTCCCGGTGATGAGCCCGCCGCGTTGCGCGGACGCGTCTCACGGTTCATTGCAGAACGCGGGCGGTCGGGGTGAGGGTCCGCAGGGCGGCGAGCGCGTTCGTGACGCGCTGTTCCGACACGGCGATGGGAGTGGCGTGACCGCCGGCGGGTCGTAACCCGCGTTGAATACTCGGGGCGCAACGGTGCTTCGTGCCCGACATGCTTGGCCGAGGGTCGGACTCCGAAATCCCTAAACGGCTAGGTACGGCGTGACTGGCACCCTGTCCGTCAGAGGGCTCGATCCGTGCTCGGCTTCCCGGATTGCCGGACCAGTCGCTAGTTGAGCCGCAGCCGCCAAAGCCCGACGAGCCAGAATATCGATGCAAAGCCCAACAGCACCGCGGTCTCGGGCAGGATGTCGCTGACACCGAGTCCGCGTACGATCACATCCTGATAGCCGGACAAGGCCCAGGCGTGGGGGGTGAGGCGGGAGAGTTGCTGCAGTCCCTCGGGCATCACGAAAGTTGGAACCATGATCCCACCTAGCGCGGCCAACGTGATCGCGAGCAGTACGGCCAAGGTGTCGACCTGTGCCTCGCTGTGCCCCAGCGCCGCTACCAGCAGGCCAAGGCCGTTGGCGGCGGCTGCCGTGCCGAAGGACAACAGGACAAAGGCAGGCAGATTGCCGAGATGCATGCCGAAGACAGCCGCACCGACGGCAAACATCAGGGCGATCTGCAGCAGATTGACCAGAAGGTAAGGCATCAGTTTGCCGATGATCAGGACGCTTTTCCGCACCGGTGCCGTCAATAAGCGGACGAAGGTGCCGTCGAGCTTTTCTCGCAGGAAGCTCTTGGCGATCGTCAGCACGATGAAGAATACGCCGAAGATGGCGTACGCCGGCACATTCTGCTCGGTTGCCGAGGGCCGTCGTGCGCGATCGAAGCCGCTGGGCGGCAGCAACTCAAGCTCGACGCGTTGCGCATCGTCGCCCAGTACCTCCGCTACCTCATCGGCCGGATCCGGAGGGGCTGCCGAAGGATCTCCCACCGTCGGGGGAGGGAGGTCGTCTGCCTCCGAGTCGAAAGCCTCCTCGAAACGTGCCGGCAACTGGGTCCCCAGGCGGACGCGCTCGATCACACCGGTCAGCGTGCCGGCTACCATGGTCTGCAATTGGCGATTGATGGCCGGGTCGACGATCAGAGCAAGCGCGACCGTTTCGTTGGAACGGTGCAGGTTGCCTTCCGATGAAGGGGCAGCGGCAGTCCCTGTTTCGATTCCGGCGATGCGGTCGCTGTAATCGGGTCCGAACAGCAGCGCGAAATGAAAGCGTCCCTGCCGAATCGCGGCCTCGGCGTCGTCCCGAGTCCACGCACCGTTGGGCCCTGCTTCGATCAGCGTGACGCCCTCGAGCGCACGCGCCTGCTCAAGGGTGTCGTGAGCTGCTTCTCCCCGATCCTGGTTGACGATCAGGATTTGCAGCGGGTGGCTGCGGGTGCCGGCGTCGAACACGCCTTCCAGCGCCACACTCATGACCAGGATGAAAAAGGCCGGCATCAGAAACAACAGGGCGAGCGCCTGGCGATCACGCCAGAGCAGACGCAGTTCCTTCACGGCAATGGCGGCAATCGCTGACAGCATGTCGGTGTGAGCCTCAGTCCCGCAATTGGCGACCGGTCAAGGCAAGGAAGACGGCCTCCAGATTGGGTTCGAGCAGGTGTAGCCGCCGAATCGGCAGGCCGGCCGCCTGGGCCAAACCGAGCAGTTCGGGCAACGCCACCTCGGGTTGGAGCGTGCTGACCGTGAGGGTCATGGCATCAGGTCCCGGGAGTTCGACCGTCCCGAGTCGTCGCAAGCTCGTCAGGAAGTCGGCAGTGGCCGGCACACCGAGTTGCAGCTCGATGAGACCGGCGGCCAGTGCCCGCACCAACTCGCGCGGCGCATCCGTGGCCATCACCCGCCCCTGGTCGATGATCGCGACGCGATTGCAGAGCCGTTCCGCTTCTTCCATGTAGTGCGTGCTGTACAGCACGGTCGTGCCATCCCGATTGAGCTTGCGCAGGGTTTCCAGGATGGCGCTGCGGCTTTGCGCATCGACACCGACGGTAGGCTCATCGAGTATCAGAATCTCGGGTTCGTGCAACAAGCCGATCGCGATGTTGAGCCGCCGCTTCATGCCACTGGAATAGTGGGTGATGGGCTCTCGATCCCGCTCCTGCAGTTGGGCGATGGTCAGCACCGCGTCGACCCGTTCGCGTAATCGGTTACCGGAGAGCCCGTAGATGCGCCCGAAGAAGGCCAGATTCTCGCGGGCGGTCAGTGTGGGGTAGAACGCGAACTCCTGGGGTACCAGCCCGAGTTTCCGCTTCGTTGGGCCGGCGAGCGGCCGCCGCGCATCGCCGTCAATGAGGATGCGACCCCGCGTGGGATCGATCAGTCCGCAGATCATGGCTAGGGTTGTCGTCTTTCCCGCGCCATTTGGGCCCAGCAGCCCGAAGAAGTCCCCGCGCCCGATGCTCAGGTCGATACCACGGACGGCTTCCAACTCCCCATAGCGACGAACGACGCCTTCGAGTCGCACCGCAGTGGGGGTCTCAACGCGCACTCGCGGCTCTCCGCTTGCCGACGACACGGAATAGACGAAAGCGGTTGTAGCGCTGGGTCGCGATCAATGGCAGATTTTCTACCGCGGCATAGACGAGCATCAGCATGCCCACGCCCGGCTTGTTCCAGAAGAAAAACCAGGGCGCGCAGGCCAGAATGATCCAGTGAACCACTTCGGCACGACAGGTCTCGGCGATGAAGGTCTCCAAATGAGCCGTGGAGGTGTCGGTGAGATGGCGCTTTGGGAAACCGAGTCGTCCCAGCAGGGGAGCGCCATCGGGCAGAAGGCGTTTCCAGGAACGGATCCGGAACGCTGCGGCGTAAAACTCACCGTCCCGTTCCCAGGAACGCGCGCGGAACCAGCGCCCGCTGGCGTCGAAATGACGCAGCGGCAGCGCCGAGAAACCTGCCGAAACAACCAGATGAATGACGAGCCAGGCGGCAATGTCCAGTAGAACAGTTGCCCCGGTCGGCAAGTAGATCAGCCTCATGGCCCGTTGCCCGACCGATCCGCCACGGCTTTCGACGGCTTCATGTGTCGATGGTCCGACCTTTCCAGGTGACCTTTCCGGTCAGCCGCGCGATCAACTGCGCGCGAATAAAGACGTAGACGAAGAACACCAGCGGTACCGGATAGGCCAAGGCAGTCGTCCGATAAAAATTGCCGAGCCGGGCCAGCATCCAGTGCAACTGAGTGGCGAACAGCAAATAGCACGCAGACCAGACGGCCAGTGTGTCCGCATTTCCGACAATGCCTGCCTGAATCAGATGCCGGATAGGTTCGAAGGCGGCGATCAGCCAGCCGCTGATCAACAAGGTAATCCAGGGTGGGCCCTGCGTCACACCGACGGCGAAGCTCTTGCCGAAGCCTTCCTCCAGCGCATGCAGTCCCCCTTGGTACATTCGAAACCACACGGTGCCCTTGCCGCCGAGACTCCGAAGCGGAAGCCCGGCTTCCACGAAGGCTCGCCCCAGCGGCAGGCTCTCGATCACCGCACCGGCAGCGGCCCGATGGCCTCCCGCGGTGAAATAGTCCTCACGTGCGCAGATGTTGCAGGGTCCGAATGCCGTAGCGTTCATGCGATGACGCCCAAAGGGGCCGGCGGGAGCCAGGCTGGCGTAGCTGACGATGTTGAAGAAGGCGGCTAGCTGTTCATGGGGTTGGCTCATCCGGTGGTAAGGCTGTACCGAGACCAGCCCGCCGCCCTCAGCCTGCGTGCCGATCAGGCGGCGCAGGCCGTCGGGTTCGAGGCGCGTGTCGGCATCCAGAAAAGCCAGTATCGCGCCGGTGGCGCGGTGCGCACCTTGCCAGCACGCCCAAGGCTTGCCGCACCAGCCCTCGGGGAGGGGGGGCGTCGTGATGACGCGGGCACCTGCTGAGAGCGCTACGCTTGCGGTCCCGTCGGTGGACTGGTCATCGACGACGATGACCTCGGCTGGTGGCAGCGTCTGTTCTCGCAGCGACTGCAGCAAAGGCCCGAGATTGGCCGCTTCGTTGCGCGCCGGAATGATGACCGACACGGTCGGGTTCAGCGCATGGCTGGCTGCTGTTGACGGCGGCGGGGTGTCGACGCGCCAGACCAGCAGGAATCCGAGACTCCAGAGCAGCAGGAACAGAGCGAGACTGAGCGGATCCACGGCGTGCAGCTTCCAGGATGGTCGGTAGCGTATCCCGCCGGGGAATCGGCTGCGGCGCGGAACGAGGCTGCGCGCTGGGCGGCAAGGCGCCTAAACGCCCAACAGCAGACGGTCGGGATCCTCCAGCAGTTCCTTAATCGTGTAGAGGCACAGCACGGCGTCGCGGCCATCGATGATGCGGTGGTCGTAGGACAGCGCCAGATAGACCATGGGGCGAATGACGATTTGCCCGTCCTCGACGACCGGGCGCTCCTTGACGGCGTGCATGCCGAGAATCGCACTCTGCGGCGGGTTCAGAATCGGCGTCGAGAGCATGGACCCGAAGATTCCGCCGTTGGTGATCGTGAAGGTTCCGTCAGTAAGCTCCTCGATCGTGAGTTTTCCTTCACGGGCCCGTTTGGCAAACTCGTTGATGGACTTTTCGATGGCGGCAAAGCTGAGCTGGTCCGCGTTCCGAAGCACCGGCACCACGAGCCCGCGGTCGGTCGAAACGGCAATGCCGATGTCATAGCGGTCGTGATAGACGATCTCCTCGCCTTCCAGGGCCGCATTGATGATCGGGAAGCGCTGCAGCGCCTCAACCGTCGCCTTGACGAAAAACGACATGAAGCCGAGCTTGACGCCCTGGCGTTCTTCGAAGCGGGTCTTCAGGCGGTTCCGAACGTCGTAGATGCGCTGGAGATTGACCTCGTTGAAGGTCGTCAGCGTGGCGGTGGTGCGCTGGGCTTCCAGCAGTCGTTCCGCGATGCGGGCCCGCAGTCGGCTCATGGGTACACGGCGATCGCCGCTTGAGGCTGCTGGGCCCGCGCTCCCGACGTGCGGGCTCGGGGATGGCGCTTCTGGTGCGGTGGCTGGCTGTTCCCCGTTGGTGCGTGCCAGGTAATCCAGCACGTCCTGCTTGGTCAACCGGCCCTCGCGGCCACTGCCGAGTATCTGCGCGGGATCGAGACCGTACTCGACGACCAGTCGGCGTACGGCCGGACTCAAGGGCTGCTGAACGGTCTCGAGGCGTGACGGCGCTGCGGTCACGACTGCGGCCGGAGCGGGGGCGGGCGCCGGCGGGGGCTCGGCGATGATCTCGGGCAGGGCAACAGCCGCGGACGCGGAGGGCGACACGGCCGCGCCCATGTCGGTCTCGATGACCGCGAGCAACTGGCCACTGGTGACCACGTCACCGCGGTTGCCGACGGCCTCCTGCAAGATTCCGTTCTCGGGGACCGGTACCTCGAGCACGACCTTGTCGGTTTCCAGGTCGATCAGATTGTCGTCTCGACTCACTCTTTCGCCTGGCTTCTTGTGCCAGTCGAGCAGCGTGGCGTCACTGACGGATTCAGGCAGATTGGGTACGTTGACTTCGATACGCATGAACGATTCCCAGGGATTCTCCGGATCCGATCGATCCGAACAGCGCGTCCTCGATGACCTTGCGGTGCTGTTCGATGTGGCGCTTGAAGTGGCCTTCGGCGGGGGCTGCGGACATCGGCCGCCCCGCATAGCTTAGCGCGATATCGCCTTCCATGACGCCGAGGAACCGATGCTTGATCTGGTGCCATGCGCCCTGGTTCTCAGGCTCTTCCTGACACCAGATGAGTTCCCGGACGTTCGGGAAGCTGGCCAGCTCCGCCAGGAATTCGTCCATCGGGAACGGGTAAAGCTGCTCGACACGGATGATGGCGATATGGTCGAGGTTTTCCTTTCGGCGATTCTCGAACAGATCGTAAAAGATCTTGCCGGTGCACAGGAGCACGCGCGTGACGGCGTTTCGGTCCAACGGCTCGCATTCGCCGATGATGTTCCGAAACTGGCCGTCGGCAAGTTCACTGATGTTGGAGACAGCCATCTTGTGGCGCAGCAGGCTTTTCGGCGTCATGACGATCAGCGGGCGGCGGAAACGCCGCAGCGATTGTCGGCGCAGCAGATGAAAGATCTGCGCCGGCGTCGTGGGCACGCAAACCTGGATGTTCTGCTCCGCACAGAGTTGCAGGTAACGCTCGATGCGCGCCGATGAATGCTCCGGCCCCTGACCTTCGTACCCGTGCGGCAGAAGCATCACCAGACCCGACAACCGTCCCCATTTGGTCTCGCCCGAGGAGATGAACTGGTCGATAACGACCTGCGCACCGTTGGCGAAATCCCCGAACTGCGCCTCCCAGATCACCAAGGTTTCGGGTTCCGACGTGCTATAGCCGTACTCGAAGCCGAGCACGCCTTCCTCGGACAGCAGGGAATCGAACAAACGGAAGTGGCCCTGTCCCGCTTTCAGGTTCTGGAGGGGAACATAGACCTCGCCGGTGTTCTGGTCGTAGATGGTCGCATGGCGGTGGAAGAAGGTACCGCGACCAACGTCCTGCCCGGTCAGGCGGACGCTGCGGCCATCCCACAACAGGCTTCCATACGCCAGGTTTTCGGCAAAACCCCAGTCGACGGGGCTGAGCGCGAGCGCCATCTGTTCACGCGCCTGCAGAATCGCTGCCGTCCTGGGGTGGACTTCCATATCCGGTGGGATTGCGAGCATGCGCTCGGCGACCTGCTGCAGGGTTTCCAGCGGGGCGCCCGTCTCGCAGGGCGTCGTCCAGGTCTGATCGAGGTAGTAGTCCCAGCGGGTCTTCGTGTAGCTTGCGGCGTCGGCGATCGTCGGCCGGATCAGCGCTTCGTCACCCTCCTGTAGCGACGCCTGATACTCGTCGTCGATCCGTTGGAAGTCGTCCGGGGTGATGATGTCTTCGGCGATCAGGCGCTCGGCGTAGAGACGGTGCACCGGGGGATGTTGCCGGATGAACTGGTACATCACCGGCTGGGTCACGGCCGGCTCGTCGGCCTCGTTGTGCCCATGTCGCCGGTAGCAAATCAGGTCGATGACGATGTCGCGGTTGAAGGCGATCCGGTAGTCCACGGCCAGACGCGCCGCAAACAGCACGGCCTCCGGGTCATCGCCGTTCACATGCAGCACCGGCGCCTGAACCATGTTGGCGACGTCGGTGCAGTAAAGGGTCGAACGTGCGTCGAAGGGATTGCTCGTCGTGAAACCGATCTGGTTGTTGATGACGATATGGATCGTGCCCCCCGTCGTGTAGGCGCGCGTCTCGGCCATGTTCAGCGTTTCCATGACCACGCCCTGACCAGCGAAAGCGGCGTCGCCGTGAATCAGGATCGCCATCACCTGCTGTTCGCCGTCGTCCCCTAGACGATCCTGACGCGCCCGCACCGAGCCCTCGACAACCGGGCCGATGATTTCGAGGTGCGACGGGTTGAAAGCCAGGGCCAGATGGACGGGGCCGCCGGGACTTACGACATCGGACGAGAAGCCCATGTGATACTTGACGTCGCCGTTGTTGCCGACGAACTGGTCTTGCGGCGCGATGCCTTCGAATTCCTTGAACAATTCGCAGGGCTTCTTGCCGAGGATGTTGACCAGCACATTGAGGCGACCGCGGTGAGCCATCCCGATGACGATTTCCCGCGTTCCGTTCGTTCCTGAGCGCTGAATGATGTCGTCGAGCAGCGGAATCAGAACTTCCCCGCCTTCCAGCGAGAAGCGCTTCTGTCCTACGTACTTGCGATGCAGATATTTTTCGATCCCTTCGCCGGCCACGAGCAGCTTCAGTAGCCACCGTTTCTCGTCGGCGTCGAAGCTTCCCCGGGCGCGGGTGCCTTCAAGCCGGGTCTGCAGCCAGTTCTTGATCTCGGTGTCCATGACATGCATGTACTCGACACCGATCGGACCACAATAGGTCTCTCGGAGTATCGCGAGGATTTCGCGCAGCGTCAGTTGCTGGTCGTCCTTCAGGAGATCGACGTAAAAGAGTTGGTCGAGATCGGTCTGCTCCAGCCCGTAGGTCGCAGGCTCGAGTTCACGGATCGACGGTAACCCGGCGTGTTTTAGCGGGTTATTATCGGCAGCTTGATGACCCAGCGTTCGGTACTGGTCGATCAACCGGTCCACTGCGGTCTGTTTGCGCAACTGGGCCTTCGATGCCTCGGCCGGTCGCGTTTCGCCTGATGGGGGGCGCGTCGATGCTCGCTCGGCCAGCCCGGCGGAGGGCATCGTCGCGAACGTCCGCTGCCAGCTGGGGTCCACCGAAGCCGGATCGCGCAGGTACTTGGAGTAGAGGTCCTCGATGAAGCTGGCGTTATCTTCGGACAGGGCGGAGCCCGTTTGAAGCCAGCGCAGGAGTTCGGTCATGTAAGTGCGATTGCCAAATCCCAGCAGGTCGCTTTCAAGGAGTGCAAAGAATATGTGTTTTTCAAAGAAACTCCAAGCATCGTGGCGTGTGGCGCTTAAACTACCCGGCTGGACATCGCCGCAGCAGCATCTTTGGACGTACGCGACACTCGGACCGGCAGCCCGCCAGAAAATTCCCGAGCATTTTGCTACTGGCGCCAGTCAAAGCATGTAAAAATTTATAACCGCCATTGAATTGCGTCGTGTAACTCCGCAAACCACCATGACCAGCGCCGCTCCCACCCTCCTGACCGACCGCTTCGGCCGGACCGTGAACTATGTCCGCATCTCGATTACCGATCGTTGTGACTTTCGCTGCCAGTACTGCATGGCGGAAGACATGACGTTTCTGCCGAGAGCGCAGATCCTGAGTCTGGAGGAAGTTCACGAGGTGGCTCGCGCCTTCACCGAACTGGGCGTCGGCAAGATCCGCATAACCGGCGGAGAGCCGCTGGTCCGGCGCGGTGCACTGGGACTGATCGAAGCGATCGGCCGCCTGCCGGGTTTGCGCGAACTGGTGCTCACGACCAATGGATCGCAGCTCGCACAGAACGCAGCGGCATTGAAAGACGCCGGCGTGCGCAGGATCAACGTCAGCCTTGACTCCTTGCGTCCGGACCGTTTTCGAGCCATTACCCGCGTCGGTGACCTGACGCAGGTGTTACGGGGGATCAAGCTGGCCGTCGCCACCGGTTTCGCGCGCATCAAACTCAATGCCGTGATCATGAAGTACCGCAACGACGACGAGGTCGTGGATCTGGTCCGCTTCGCCACGGATAGCGGCACTGATATCAGCTTTATTGAAGAAATGCCGCTGGGGCTCGTCGATGGTCGGGACCGGAGTGAAGACTTTTGTTCCAGCGACGAGATCAAGACCACGCTGGACCGCGTGTTCACGCTGCTGCCCTCGCCGGAATCGACGGGGGGACCCTCGCGGTACTTCCGGCTGGCCGGCAGCGACACGCGGGTCGGCTTCATCTCACCGCACAGTCACAACTTCTGCGGCAGTTGCAACCGGGTGCGGGTAACCGCGGAGGGTCGGCTGCTGCTGTGCCTCGGCAACGAGCACTCGGTCGATCTGAAGCGCGTGATCCGGAGTCACCCCGGAGATACTGAGCGCTTGCGACAGGCCATCGTGGCGGCCATGGACCTGAAGCCCGAGCGCCACCATTTCGATCTGACTGCGCAGCCGGTCATCATTCGCCACATGAACGCGACGGGCGGGTGAAAACTCAAATGTCATCCCGCGCGGAAAGCCCCGGCGATGCCGTCGGCGTAGGTTTTTGAACGCCGGTGACGCCGCCCGCGGCTGGGCGCGTTGGGAACAGGAACCCCATTAGGAGCGGCTGAATGGCGCTGGTTTCCGGGTGCGCTGTGACGAATGTCACAGTCCGTGTGTGAATATTCACTGTCGTCGGCCCAAACAATACCGGTAATCTGGCAGTGTGTCGGGGAGGCTTAGCGGGGTAAGGATTCGGGGGGCTCGGTGCCCGGTCGGGACGGGTGGAATCTCCGGCACAACCTGACGGACCGGGTTCGCGCAATGCGTGTCCTGGCTTCAGTCAGAGCGCCGAACTTCCAACACCGCTCGGTCACTGTGGGTGTCGCCGGAAGTCGGCTGAGATTGCTGCCTCCTCCGCAGCGGCGCTGCGCGGAAAGCGCCGAATCCAGTCAGCGCGTCCCGCGTCCAATACACGTCGATATCCGGTGAATGGCCCGTGCGGCTAGAACGCCGGCAGGCCCACGATGTTGTAGCCTGCATCGACATAGACGATCTCGCCGGTAATGCCGGAGGCCAGATCGGAACACAGAAACGCCCCGGCATTACCGACTTCTTCGATGGTGACGTTCTTGCGCAGCGGCGCGGCCGATTCCGCCTTGGTCAGCATGTCGCGAAAGTTGCTGATGCCCGATGCGGCCAGCGTCCGGATCGGGCCGGCCGACACCGCATTGACCCGCGTGCCTTCAGGCCCCAGCGAGTAGGCCAGATAGCGCACGTTCGCTTCGAGGCTGGCCTTCGCGACGCCCATGACATTGTAGTTCGGCAGCGCGCGCTCGGCGCCGAGATAGCTCAGGGTCAGCAGCGAACCGTTTCTTCCGGCCATCAACGCGCGGCCCGCCTTGGCGAGCGCGGCGAAGCTGTAGGAGCTGACGTCGTGTGCGGTGCGAAAGTTTTCGCGTGTGACCGAGTCGATGTAAGAGCCTTCCAGCGCGTCGCGCGGTGCGAAAGCCACGGAGTGGACGATGCAGTCCAAGCCGTCCCAGCGCTGGCCCAGATGCTCGAACATCGCCGAGATCTCGTCGTCGCTGGACACATCGCAGGGCAGGACGATGGAGGAGCCGCATTCGGCGGCCAGACCCTCGACGCGCTCGCGTAACTTTTCGTTCTGGTAATTGAACGCGAGTTCGGCGCCCTCGCGCTTCATCGCCTGAGCGATGCCCCACGCGATCGAACGATTGCCGGCCACGCCGACGATCAACACCTTCTTGCCTTGCATGAACCCCATCGTTGGCTTCCTCCGTATTGTGCGAATTTTTGAAGCGGCTCAGTATGTCCGCCCCGTCACGCGGTGTCCAGCATCGCCCCGGGTGCGGTGGGCATCGCTTCACGTCGCGTATAATCGAGCCGCTCGGTCAGCCCCGTCTGATCCTCATTCTTCCGCCCTTTGATGCCGTTGCCCGCCTTTCCTCGCTGCCTTGCTGCCGTCCTTTTGCCTGCCATGGCCATCCTGTTGACGGCTTGCGGCGAGGGGCCCTGGAACAGCCCTTATCCAGCGGGCGCGGCATCCGGACGCACACTGTTCGCCTCGTTCTCGGAGCGCCCGAAACATCTGGATCCGGCGCGCGCCTACAGCTCGGACGAATTCCGGATCATCGGGCAGGTCTACGAGCCGCCACTCCAGTACCACTATCTGCAGCGGCCGTATGCCCTCGAGCCGCTCACTGCTGGCGTATTGCCGACGGTTCGCTATCTGGACCGGGATCTGAAGGTCCTGCCGGACGATGCGCCGGAGGCCGCCATCGCCTACAGCGAGTATGCGATCCATCTGAAGCCGGGGATTCGTTTCCAGCCGCACCCCGCGTTCGTGCGCGATTCCGAGGGCGCTTATCGCTATCACGCGCTGACCGACGAGCAACTGGCGAGTATCGCCAGGCTTGACGACTTCGGTGAGCGTGCGACCCGGGAGGTGACGGCCGAGGACTACGCGCACCAGATCAAGCGACTGGCCCATCCGCAGCTGCACTCGCCCATTGCCGAGTTGATGAAGACCTACATCGTCGGGTTCAGGGAACTGGCCGACGTGCTGAAACGCGATCTCGATGCGCGAGGGCCCAGGGCCGTGCTCGATCTGCGTGATTACGCCCTGGAGGGGGTGCAGGTCATGGACGGACAGCACTACCGCGTGCGCCTGCATGGCAAGTACCCGCAGTTCCGCTTCTGGCTGGCCATGCCGTTCTTCGCCCCGATGCCGTGGGAGGCCGAGCGCTTCTATAGTCAGCCGGGGCTGGTGGCAAAGAACATCACGCTGGACTGGTATCCGGTCGGCACCGGCGCCTACCAGCTGATCGAGAACAATCCGAACCGGCGGATCGTGCTGGGCCGGAATCCCTATTTTCATGACGAGTTTTACCCGACCGAGGGCGAGCCCGGCGATCGGGAATCGGGCCTGCTGGTCAATGCCGGCAATCGCTTGCCATTCATCGATCGCGTGGTGCTGGCGCTGGAAAAGGAGACGATCCCCTACTGGAACAAGTTTCTGCAGGGCTACTACGACTCGTCAGGTCTGGCCTCGGACAATTTCGATCAGGCCGTGCAGTTCAGCGCGCAGGGAAATGCCGAGTTGACGCGGGAGATGCTGGCTCAGGGTATCTCGCTCGAGACAGCGGTTGCCGCTTCCTCGTATTACATGGGGTTCAATCTGCTGGATCCCGTCATCGGTGGACTGGACGAGCGTCACTGCAAACTGCGACAGGCGCTGAGCATCGCGCTGGACTACGAGGAGTTCATCACGATCTTCATGAATGGTCGGGGCATTCCCGCACAGGGCATGGTGCCGCCGGGGATCTTCGGTCATCTTGATGGTCTGCGCGGCATTAATCCCTACGTCTATGATTGGGTCGGGAATGCGCCACGCCGCAAGTCCATCGAGGCAGCCCGGCAACGGCTGGCCGAGGCGGGCTATCCGCGGGGTGTCGACGCGGTGACCGGCAAGCCTCTGGTGCTGTATCTGGACATTACGGCGCGCGGGCCGGACGACAAATCCTTGCTGAACTGGTATCGGAAACAGTTCGACAAGCTCGGCATCCAACTCGTATTGCGGGCCACCGACTACAACCAGTTCCAGCAGAAGATGGCGAACGGCAATGCGCAGATTTTTCAGTGGGGTTGGAACGCGGATTATCCCGATCCCGAGAACTTCTTCTTCCTGCTGTATGGGCCGAACCGCAAGGCCGGGCTCGGTGGCGAGAATGCGGCCAACTATCAGAGCGAACGGTTCGACCGGTTATTCGAGCGCATGCGGAACATGGACGACGGGCCTGCGCGCCTGGAGGTGATCCAGCAGTTACAGGAGATCGTCCGCCACGACGCGCCCTGGATCTTCGGCTACCATCCCAAGAGCTTTGCGCTGCATCACGCCTGGTTCCGCAATCTGAAGCCCAATCTGATGGCGAACAACGACCTCAAGTACCAGCTGATCGAACCGGCGCAGCGGGTGGCGCGGCAACGGGAATGGAACCGCCCCCGGGTCTGGCCATTGCTGGTCGGCCTGATCCTGTTCTTCGCGGCGCTGGTGCCGGCCTGGCACGGCTATCGCCGACGCCAGAGGGCCAGCGCGCTGTGAGCGCCTATCTGATCCGACGCCTGCTGTACGCCGTCCCGCTATTGCTGGGAGTCAACATCCTGACCTTTCTGCTGTTCTTTGTCGTGAACACACCCGACGACATGGCGCGCATGCAGCTCGGGCAGAAACGGGTGGGGCCGGAGGCCATCCGCGACTGGAAGCACGAGCGCGGCTACGACCTGCCGCTGCTCTGGAATGAGGGCGCTGAAGGAACGGCCCAGGTCACCGAGACGATCTTCTACCAGAAGTCCGTCGGTCTGTTCCTGTTCCGTTTCGGTCGCTCCGACCAGGGTCGTGACATCGGTGCCGACATAAGGACCCGAATGTGGCCCTCGCTCGCGATCGCGACGCCGTCGCTGGTGCTCGGTGTCGCGGTCAATGTCTCGCTGGCGCTGTTGGTCGTGCTGTTCCGGCTGACCTATCTCGAGTTCTGGGGCATGGCCCTGTGCGTTGCGCTGATGTCCGTGTCGTCGCTGTTCTACATCATCGGCGGCCAGTATCTGTTCGGAAAGCTGCTGCAGCTGGTGCCGATCTCGGGCTACGACGGAGGTCGCGACGCCTGGCGGTTTCTGATCCTGCCGCTGACGATCAGTGTCATTTCCGGGATCGGGTCCGGCGTGCGCTGGTATCGCACGTTGTTCCTTGACGAAGTCGAGAAGGACTATGTGCGCACCGCACGGGCAAAAGGGCTGGGCGAACTCCGGGTGCTGTTCACGCACGTACTGCGGAACGCCCTGATCCCGATCCTGACCGGCATCGTCGTGCTGCTGCCGCTGCTGTTCACCGGCAGTCTGCTGAACGAGTCCTTCTTCGCGATTCCGGGCCTGGGCAGCTATACGATCGACGCGATCCAGCAGCAGGACTTTGCGATCGTCCGCTCAATGGTGTATCTCGGTTCGACGCTGTACATCCTCGGGCTCCTGCTGACGGACATTTCCTATACCCTCGTCGATCCCCGGGTACGCCTGCATTGATCCCGACCCTGTTCTGGACCGACGGCCTGTTCTTCCTGGTGCTGGCCATGGCCGGCGCGCTGGTGCTCGTGATGCGGCGCCGCGAGCATTTTCGCCGCCCCTGGCGCACGGTTTCGCGGAGCACCCCCGCGATGGTGTCCCTGGTCGTGATCGCGGTGTATCTCGCCGTCGGCATCGTTGACTCCGTGCACTTCTTCCCGCGCGCCGATGCGGCAGGAAGCGCAGCGGGCGCGAACGAGCCGATCAGCCTGCTCGATCACTGGCTCGGGGGATTGCGTACCCGTACCGAGAAAACCTACTCGGAACCCTTCGCGGCCTACGCCTATGCGAAGGAGCATCTGCCGACTGCCGACGGCGGTCAGCGTTGGGATTACCCCCGACTGACATATGGCGGCGCGCATCTGGTCGATCCCGAGTCCGAGAGGGTCCGCGATATCGCCGTCACCGGTGTGCGCGGTGCCGGGCAGGGCGGGTTGATGTGGCTGATTGCCGCGGCCGGTATTGCGGCGCTGATTGCGAGGTCGCGGCGTGAGCCGATTGGCCGGGTCGTCCATCGCGTGGCCCGCGGTCAGACGCCCCTGCCATGGCGTGCGATGTTGCTCACGCTGCTGCTGCTGTGCGTTGGGGGCGGTGCGATTGCCGAGTGGAGTGCGCACTACCATGTGTTCGGCACGGACAAGGTCGGCGCCGATGTGCTCTATCAGACCATCAAGAGCATACGGACGGGGTTGCTGATCGGGACGCTGACCACCTTCGTGACCTTGCCGCTGGCATTGGTCCTGGGGCTTGCGGCCGGCTATTTCCGTGGCTGGGCCGACGATCTCATCCAATACCTCTATACCACCTTGAATTCTATACCCCATGTACTGCTGATCGCGGCCGCGATTCTGCTGACCCAGGTCTATATGGCGAAGCACGAAGAGGCATTCGCGAGTCTGGCCTTGCGGGCTGACCTGCGGCTGTTGTTCCTGTGTCTGATACTCGGCCTGACCAACTGGACGGGACTCTGTCGGCTGTTGCGGGCCGAGACGCTGAAACTCCGCGAACTGGAATATGTCCAGGCGGCGCGGGCGCTCGGCGTGCGGGATCACGGCATCCTGTTGCGCCATATCCTGCCAAACGTGTTCCACATCGTGCTGATCTCGGTCGTACTTGATTTCAGCGGACTGGTGCTCGCCGAGGCGGTGTTGTCGTACATCAATATCGGCGTGGACCCGACGACCGAGAGCTGGGGCAACATGATCAACAGCGCCCGCCTGGAACTGGCCCGCGAGCCGCCGGTATGGTGGTCGCTGGCGGCAGCGTTCGTGTTCATGTTCACGCTGGTGCTGGCGGCGAACCTGTTTGCCGACGCGGTTCGGGATGCGCTGGATCCGAGGCGCGCCGAGTGACAGGCGCGGCGTCGGTGCCACTGCTGCAGGTCGCGAACCTGCGCACCGGATTCCTCCAGGGCGGGGAAGTCGTTCGGGCGGTCGACGGCGTCGATTTCCATGTTGGGGCCGGCGAGACCTTTGCGCTGGTCGGCGAGTCGGGGTCCGGAAAGTCCGTCACGGCGCTGTCAGTGCTGCGGCTGCTGCCGCAGAACGGGCGCATCCTGTCCGGTTCGGTGGCGCTCGCCGGCGAGGATTTACTGCAGTTGCCCGAACTCATGATGGGCCGGGTGCGGGGCCGCCGCATCGGGGTGATCTTCCAGGATCCTCAGACCTCGCTGAACCCGGTCCTGACCGTCGGAACCCAGATCGGCGAGGTCCTGGCCTGGCATGGTCTGCGACGGGGCCGCGCCGCCGCAGACCGGACGCTGGAACTGCTGGAACAGGTCGGCCTGCCGGAGCCGCGGAGGGCGGTGTCGGCTTACCCGCACCAGCTCTCCGGCGGCATGCGTCAGCGGGTCATGATTGCCATCGCGCTGGCCGGCGAACCCGAACTGCTGATCGCGGATGAGCCGACCACCGCGCTTGATGTCACGCTGCAGGCCCAGATACTGGCCGTGCTGAAGACCCTGCAGTGCGACCTGGGCATGGCCTTGTGGCTGATCACCCACGACCTCGGCATCGTGGCCGAAATGGCCGATCGCGTGGCCGTGATGCAGAGCGGACGAATCGTCGAGACCGCCGATTGCAAGCGCTTCTTCGCCCGGCCCGAGCACCCCTACAGCCGCCAGTTGCTCGAACGGCTGCCGCGCCTGAGCGCCTGCCGCAACCACCGCGACGCGGGGGGCGATGCGCCGCCCCTGACGCTGCTCGAAGTGCGCGATTTCAAGGTTTACTATCCGGTGCGGAAGGGTGTGTTCCAGCGCGTCGTCGACCAGGTCCGGGCCGTCGACGGCGTGTCTCTCGAGCTGCCGCGGGGGCGGACACTGGCTCTTGTGGGGGAATCGGGCTGCGGCAAGACGACGCTCGGGAAGGCGCTGCTGAGACTGATCGACCACAACGAAGGTGAGCTTCGCTACGACGGGGTGAATCTTTCGCGTCCGGGCAGTGACGACGCGCAGCGCCGGCTGCGGGCGCCGATGCAGATCGTGTTTCAGGATCCTTTTTCGGCGATGAATCCGCGTATGCTGGTCGGTGACATCATTGAGGAGGGGCTGCGAGCGCTGCGTCCCGAGATCGGGCATGACTCGCGCCGGGAGCGGGTGGAGACGCTGCTGGTCTCCGTGGGATTGCCGCCCGATGCCCGAATCCGGTATCCGCATGAATTTTCCGGAGGACAGCGGCAGCGGATCTGCATCGCCCGCGCCCTCGCGGTCGAGCCCAGGCTCCTCGTCTGCGACGAGCCGACCAGTGCGCTGGACGTGTCGGTGCAGGCCCAGATACTCGCGTTGCTGGTGGATTTGCAGCGACGGCTGGGGCTCAGTTATCTGTTCATCACACACGATCTGGGCGTCGTGGCCGAAATTGCGCACGAGGTCGCGGTGATGTATCAGGGCAGGATCGTCGAGCAGGGTCCCACGGCTCAGGTGCTGCTCGCGCCTGCCCATCCCTACACACGCCGGCTGCTCGCGGCCGTGCCGAAGCTCCGTTGCGGATGATCCGGCGCGCGGTCTGCAATATGAACCGGAACTGAACTGAACGGAGGTTTCATCCCCATGGCACGCATTACCGCATTGCATCACACCTCGTTGCTGGTCAGCGATCTCGCCGTCGCCCGAGGTTTTTACGAGAACATTCTCGGCCTGCAGCCCAGCCCGAAGCGGCCCCAGCTGAAGTACGACGGTGTCTGGTACGAGATCGGCGCCCAGCAGATCCATTTGCTGGCGCTGCCGAATCCCGATGCCGATGCGGTGCGTCCTGAACACGGCGGTCGAGACCGTCATGTCGCGCTGCTGATCGATGACATCGACGGCATGCGCGCGAAGCTGGATGGGGCTGGAGTGCCCTACACGTACAGTGCCACTGGTCGCCCCGCGATTTTCTGCCGCGATCCGGAAGGCAATGCGTTCGAGTTGATCGCGCAGGAGTTCATGCTACCGCCTGGGTGAGCCCGCATGGGGAACCACATGCGCGATCACAGTCAGGAACGGGACTCTCCTGATCGAGCCGACGCGGTCTCGATTCACGAAGCGGCGTCGCGTTATCATCGCAAGGCGCATTCCAGAAGCACGGAGGTCGGTCTGTACCTGCACCCAGACGGAGTTCGCTGATGACATCGGGTCTGTTTGATTGGTCGGCAACGCAAGGCCTGGTTCCGCATGCCAGTTGCCTGTTGTGGAACCCGGATCTGCTGCGACTGTTCGCCGTATCCGATACGGTGATTGCCTTCTCGTATTATTCGATTCCCTTCGGCCTGGCCTATTTCGCCTGGCGCCGAGCCGACCTCGCATATCGCTGGATGGTCCTGCTGTTCGCGGCTTTCATCCTGGCGTGCGGCACCAACCACATGCTCGATGTATGGACCCTCTGGCACCCCAGTTACGTTCTCCAGGGCACGGTGAAGGCGTTAACTGCGGGCATTTCGCTGGCCACGGCGGTGCTGCTGTGGCGCCTAATCCCGCACGCACTGGCGCTGCCGGGACCAGCTCAGCTCGCCGCGTTGAACCGCGACCTGAGCCAGGAGGCCGAGCAGCGGCGACACGCGGTGCAGAGGCTGCGCGTGGAAGCCGCTCAACGTGAGCAAATTCAGCACGAACTGAGTCTGAACGAGGCGCGCCTGCGGGCGATACTGGACACGGCCATCGAGGGCATCATCGTTTTTGACGGCAATGGCAGGATCGAGACCGCCAATCCCGCCGCAGCCTCGATGTTCGGTTATGAGGGGGCCTCGCTGGTGGGCAAGGAGATGACTCGACTGATTCCGGACCCGGGCTTCGAGTGGCATGCCGCGAATGTCGTCCGGGAGTTGAGCGGTAGCCGACGGGACGGCGGGACTTTCCCGCTCGAGATCGCGGTCGGTCGGTTCTCCAGCGCGGATAGCGGCAATTACGTCGGCCTCGTGCGCGACATTACCTTGCGCAAGGCATCCGAAGCCGCCCTGCGCGACAGCGAGAAGCGCCTGGAACTGGCGCTGCTGGGCTCGGACCTCGGAACCTGGGACTGGAACCTGGCCACCGGGCAAATCGTGTTCAGCGATCGATGGGCGACGATGCTGGGCTACGAGCCGTCCGAGATCCGGTCCGACATTCAGCAGTGGGAGAAACTGGTACACCCGGATGATCTGCCGCGTGTGCAGGCCCTGCTCGATGAGCATTTGCGCGGTCTGACGCCGTTGTACGAGGCCGAGCACCGGCTCGTCACGAGCGGCGGCGAATGGCTGTGGGTGCTGTCCCGCGGTCGCGTCATGGAGCGGGAACCGGGAGGAACACCGCTGCGTGCGAGCGGCACCCACATGGATATCACGGCGCGCAAGCAACTCGAGCTCCGACTCGCCGAGCAGAACGAGGAACTGGCCTACGCGCAGCAGTTCACGACCGCCGGCGAAATCGCTGCGATGATGGCGCACGAGCTGAATCAGCCGCTGGCGGCTTTGAGCAACTATCTTGGCGGCGCCAAACTCCGGTTCGGGCCTGTGCTGGCCGATCACCCGCCATTGCAGCAGATCATCGATTCGGCGCTGCGGCTGTCGGATCGCGCCGCGGGCGTCATCTCGGGCATTCGCAATCTGGTCAGGAAACACGATTTTCAGCCAGCCTGGGTGACCATCGATCAGTTGTTCGAGGAGACGCTGCAGTTGGTGTCGCCCGATCTGCAGCTGCGGCGGGTACGCTTGATCGTCGACCTGCCGCCGCACCTGCCGCCGGTCTGGGGCCAGCTGGTCCTGCTGAAGCAGTTGTTCCTGAATCTGGTGACCAACGGGGTTGAGGCGATGCGGGACACGTTTCGTTCGCGACGGGTGTTGACGCTGTCCGCGCGGCAAATCGATGCGGCGGCGCTGAGGATCGATATTTCGGACACGGGCGCGGGTATCGCGCCCGGACTGGAGGATCGCATGTTCAAGCCCTTCGTTAGTTCCAAGCCGGAGGGCCTGGGGCTTGGCCTGGCGATCTGCCGTAGCATCGTCGAGCTTCACGGCGGAGAGATCGAGGCCGAGTCGGTGCATGGCGAAGGCACGACATTTCATGTCACACTGCCGCTGAGCCGCGAGGAGGCTGACTGTGGAGTGTGAAGGTACGGTCGTCGTGGTCGACGACGATCGCGACATTCGAGAGTCCATGCAATGGCTGGTCGAATCCATCGGCCTGCGTTCGCGCGCGTTCAAGAGCGCGGAGGACTTCCTGGCACATCCCGACGCATCCGAGGCCAGCTGCCTGTTGCTCGACGTGCGCATGCCCGGCATGGGCGGGCTCAGCCTGTTACGGCAACTGCAGGTGGAACGCCGCCACCTCCCGGTCATCATGCTGACGGCGCATGGCGACATACCGATGGCCGTTCAGGCCGTGAAGAGCGGTGCCTTCGATTTCATCGAAAAGCCGGGTCTGCCGGAGCAGATCCTCGAACGCGTGCGGGATGCCTTGCGCGCCAGCGAGGAGATCCGGGTCCGCGATGTGGCGAAGACGACGTTCAATAAATTGTTCAACCAATTGACCGAGCGTGAGCAGGGGATCCTCGTGCGCGTCGTCCAGGGCCAGTCGAATAAAAAAATCGGCACCGATCTGGCCATCAGTGAACGAACGGTCGAAAAGCATCGCGAAAGCATCCTGAAAAAGATGCACACCCGCTCGTTTGCCCAGGTGATTCGCGATTTCTCGCTCTACCGATCTGGCGGCTAGCGACTCCCGAGCGTAGCGGCAACCCTCCGGATCGTGGTAATCGGTCACCCGGCGCGTCCGGCCGACGCGTCGGTCGCCTGATCCAGGCCGTCAGCACTGTCGACCCCGCCTCGGGCGAACCGGTGGAAGGCGGCGGACACCAACGGCTCCGACCTCACCGTCGTCATCCCTGAAGCGGCCTCTAGGGGCGCTGCGGGCCTCGACCGGCACGCCCTCCCGTGGCCTCTTCGTGAGGAAACGGGGCATTCCCTTGTGATCACTGAGGAAAGACTAGCCGGGGCATCCGGGCTCCGCTAGACTGCCGGCAGCCCGCCGAGCGAGCCGAGCGAGCCGAGCGGGAACGGCAATTAAGAGAACGGAGAAGGTTATGCCTGCACCTGAGCACCACGAAGAAGCGCCGGGCGATCATACATCGCCTGTCGGAACCTGGGCCTTGCTCTGCATCGTCGGCGCGGCGATGACAGCTGGTTGGCTCTTTCTGTATTTCGGCATCTTTCTGCCACGCGGCGTCGTGCAGTGAGGCCGGGTATGCATATCAATCCACTCGAAAGAAAATGGGTTTACGTGTCACTCGGCATGGTGGGCCTGTTCGTGGCCTCGATCGTCTTGACCGCGATCACCGAGGGCGTGCATCCGCCCAGCAACGTCGAGACCGTCGACTCGGCCAGTCTGCATCTGGGCGACGAGTTCGCCGAGGACAAACTGGGGGTGCGGCAGCAGCCTGACGGTTCGCTCCGTGTGACGCTGGTCGCAGCCCGCTATGGTTTCTATCCCAACCACATCGAGATTCCGGCCGATACGCCGGTCACCTTCCGGATGGCCAGCGTCGATGTGCTGCATGCCGCGCACATTCCGATGACCAACATGAGCACGATGGTCGTGCCGGGTTATGTGTCCCAGATCACGACAACCTTCCCGAAGCCGGGCGATTACCCGATGCTGTGTAATGAATATTGCGGGCTCGGACATGACCACATGTGGAGCAAAGTGACCGTCGTCGCCAAGGAAGAGTGGCACGGCGTCGCGGCGGCTGAGCAACAGGGGAGCAAGCCATGAGCGATCAGGAAGCACGACGGTTCGTCATCGACCATTTCTGGGTGGCTTTCGCCGCCTTCGCGCTGGCCTGTGTGCTCGCCGTCTATCAGGTGCTGGAACGCAGCGGCATCATCCCGGCGATCCAGTCGCCGGCGGTCTATTTCGCATCGGTCAGTACCCACGGGGTCTTGATGGCCTACGTGCTGACCACCTTCTTCATCATGGGCTTCGGCTACTACGTGGCCACGACGAGCCTGAAGATGCCGATCTGGAACAAGCCGCTGGCCAAGACCGGCTACTGGATCGCACTGGGCGGCACGGTCATGGCCGCGATCCCGCTGCTGCTGGGCAAGGCCTCGGTGCTGTACACCTTCTATCCGCCAGTGCAGGCGAACGTGCTGTTCTATCTCGGCGCGACCTTGCTGGTGGTCGGATCCTGGTTCTGGGCCGGCATCATGCTGGTCATGCTGCACCAGTGGAAAACGGCGCATCCGGGTGAAACCGTGCCCTTGCCGATGTACGCCAATGCGGCCAACGCCATCCTGTGGCTGTGGACCAGTGTCGGCGTCGCGCTCGAAATGGTCTTCCAGTTGCTGCCCTGGGCGCTGGGGCTGATGGATACGATCGACGTCGGGCTGGCGCGCACGCTGTTTGCGTGGACGCTGCACCCGATCGTCTATTTCTGGCTGTTGCCTGCCTACATGGCGTACTACGTGTTCGTGCCGGCGGCGGCCGGAGGCAAGCTGTTCAGTGATGAACTGGCGCGCGTGTCGTTTGTGATGATCATGGTCTTCGGTCTGCCGATCGGTTTTCATCACCTGTACGTCGATCCGGAGCAGGCGGCCGGGTGGAAGCTGGCGCATGGCATCGGCACCTTTGCGGTGGCGATCCCGACGCTGCTGACCGGCTTTACGGTCATCGCATCGCTGGAAGTCGCCGGGCGCAAGCTAGGCGGCCAGGGCCTGTTCGGCTGGATCGGTGCTCTGCCCTGGCGCAATCCGATGGTGCTGGCAGCCATCCTGTCGCTGCTGATGCTGCTGCTCGGCGGCTTCGGAGGCATGATCAACGCCAGCTACGCGATGAACACCATGGTCCACAACACGGCGTGGGTACCGGGTCATTTTCATCTGATCTTTGCCGGTACGGTGATCACGATGTACTTCGCGATCGCGTACTACCTGTGGCCCAAACTGACCGGCAAGCAACTGTGTTCGGCCTCGCTGCCAACGCTGCAGTTGTGGTCCTGGTTCATCGGCATGGCCATTCTGACCACACCGTGGCACGTGCTCGGTCTGCTCGGTCAGCCGCGGCGGATCTCCGACGTCACCTACAACACGCTGCTGACGCTGGCCTGGGATCCCTACGAACTGGCAATGATCCTGGGTGGCTGCGTACTGCTCGCCTCTGCGCTGCTGTTCGTCTACATCCTGTTCCAGACCCAGACCAAGGGAGCCGAGGAACCGGACCGGGCCGTGGCCTACGCCGAGCCGCTGCACCCGGTCGTAAAGCTTCCGGCCATGTTGAACGGCTTCGGGCTATGGAACCGCGTGATCCTGGTGCTGATGATTGTCAGTTTCGCCGTGCCTATCGGGCAGTTCTTCTTTATGGACTCATTCAGTCCGTCGGCATGGGGGTACTGAGATGAGAACTTTCATTGCACTCGCGTGGCTGGTTCTGTCGGGCCTCTCGGCCGTCGCCGCAGCCGAGCCGTCGACCCGCATCGCGTGGACGCCGCAGACGCTGAATCTGGTGAAGAGCGGCGACCCCGCGCGGGGTCAGACCAAGGCGGCCAGTTGCCAAGGCTGCCACGGTGCGGAGCCCGCCAATGCGGCCACACCGTTCCCCTATCTGAACGGACAGCTGGCGACGTATCTCTATCGCCAGTTGCAGGACTACAAGGCCGGTGGTCGTCCTCATCCGATCATGACGGGGATCGCTGCGGCGCTCAGCGATCAGGACATGGCGGACATTGCCCAGTGGTACAGCCGGCAGGAGCCGGTGCAGATGCCGGAGGGTCGGGGCGATGTGCCGCGGCTGGTGGTCGACGGCGACAGCAAACGCCTGATCGCGCCTTGTGGCATCTGCCATGGTGGCCATGGGCAGGGCGAGCCGGTCGATACGCCGCGCCTGTCAGGTCAAAAGGCGTCCTACCTGAAGGAGACGCTCTTGGCCTACAAATCCGGGCAGCGCCACAACGATATCTACCGCAGGATGCGGACCATGGCGGAGCGCTTGTCTCCCGACGAAATCGAACTGCTGGCCAACTACTACGGCGGCTTGCGCTAAATGGCTGACCCTCTCGCTGCCTGCCGCGTGATCCGCTCCGGGCGTTGTCGGCTTCTGGTCGGCGCGTTGATGGCGCTGCTTGCGGCAGGGAACGCTGCGGCGGAAGGCGTGCCCGCGAAGCCTGCGCCTGTCCGTATCGGTGTGCTCGCCTTTGGCACCGTTAGTTGGGAACTCGCCGCGATGGAAGCGGAAGTCCCGGCGCCAACCCGCTCCCCGGCCATCGTGCCGACGGTGCTGGCGGGCGCCGAGGCCGGGAAGGTCGCATTGCAGGGCAAGGCCGTCGACCTCATCGTCGCCGACTGGATCTGGGTCGCCCGCCAGCGCAGCCAGGGTCTGGATTTCACCTTCGTGCCCTACTCGACGATGCACGGTGCGCTGGTCGTGCCGGCAGACTCGGCGATCCGGAGCGTCGGGGATTTGAAGGGGAAAAAGCTAGGGGTCGTCGGCGGGGGGCTCGACAAGAACTGGCTGATGCTGAAGCTGCTGGCCAAGCGGAAGTACGGTCTTGACGCCGAGCAGGCCATCGAGCCGGTGTTCGGCGCGCCGCCGCTGCTGAACCAGCAGTTGACCCAGGGACGCCTCGATGCGCTGCTGAACTACTGGCACTATGCGGTGAAGCTCGAAGCTCAGGGTTACCGAACGCTGCTCGACGGCCGCGCCCTGCTGCGGGAACTCGGTGTGGACGCCGACCTCGCCAATCTGGGCTTCGTGTTCCGGGAGTCGTGGGCAAAACAGCACCCGGAGGCGTTGCGCGTGCTGCTGGAACGGTTTCGCAGTGCGCATCTACGCCTGTGTGACAACGATGCCGCGTGGCAGCGGATCGTGCCGTTGACGCAGGAAACCAACCCGAAAGCGATAATGCTGCTGCGCCAGCGCTACTGCAAGGGCGGGGTGGGTGACCCACCCGAGCGCCAGGCCGAGGCGGCCGGACGGCTATTCGCTCTGCTGCGGGAGGCAGGGGGTGCGACCTTCGCCAACACCGCGTTGCCGACCGGCACGTTCTGGATCCCGCCCCGCTAATTCCCCCTGACCGGAAAGGTCCGGTGGCAGTTTGGGACGTCCACTTCCCGGTGTAACCATTCACCCCCACTTTGCTTGGTAGTGGGATGGGGGGGCCGGGAGGAAGAGACCGTCTGCGGGCGGGAACCCGCAGGCTAGCCTCCGGGGACGGATTCACGGCGCGTCTAGACCTCCCGGCCCACTCCCGCGAGGGGGCGTGAACGGTTGTCTACCCGCCGCTCAATACTCCCACAGCCAGGCCGCCCCGCGGACGCCGCTGGAGTCGCCATGGCGGGGGGGTACGAGGCGCGTGTCCACGCGATCCGAGAACACGTAACGTTCCCACAACAGCGGGACCGAGCGATACAGGCGCGCACAGTTCGACAGGCCGCCGCCCAACACGATCGCATGCGGGTCGAGAATGTTGATGACGTGCGCCAGCGCCCGCGCCAGCCGGTCCTCGTAAATCTCGATCGTCGCACCGCAGGACGGGTCACCGGCGTCGGAGCGCTCGACGATTTGGAAGGCTTCGAGGGTTTCGCCGGTCCGCTCGCGATGACAGCACGTCAATCCCGGGCCCGACAGAAAGCTCTCAATGCAACCGGAGCGGCCACAGTAGCAGCCCGGCCCAGGGCGTTCGTCGTCGGTCGGCCAGGGCAGGGGATTGTGGCCCCATTCGCCCGCAATGGCATTGGGCCCGTCCAGCAGGCGGTTTCTGACCACGATGCCGCCCCCGACGCCCGTGCCCAGAATCACGCCGAATACGGTGGTCGCGCCGGCCGCCGCACCGTCCACGGCTTCCGACAGCGCGAAACAGTCGGCATCGTTGGCGATCCGCACCGGGCGGGACAGCAGTTGCTGCAGGTCTTCGAGCAGCGGCTGTCCGTTCAGCCAGGTCGAGTTGCAGTTCTTCATCCGGCCGCTGGCTTTCGAAATCGCACCGGGCGTGCCGATACCGATGCTCCCCTGGCCGCCCAACTCCGTTTCGGCATCCGCGATGAGTTGCCCGATGGACTGCAGCGTGCCCGAATAGTCCCCCTTCGGTGTCGGTACGCGCCGTCGCCACAGGGCTTCGCCCGTGCCGTTCAGCGCCAGCAACTCGATCTTTGTGCCGCCAAGATCGATTCCGATCCTAATCATTTGACTTGATGAATGATTTGATCCGCGTGACATGGTCGAGCTACTCGTCTGGCTACACATTTGACCGCCCTTGAGGGGGTTTCGACACTTCCGGGATAGTCCGGAATCTTACGGGTTTTCGGGTGAATTGTCGGCAGGCTGTGACGGGCAGCGCTCCCTCTGCTTCGCCTTGCTTGCTATAGGGTCCGGGATAGCGTGAGCGGCCAGCCGATGGCGGACTGGTCGGGCATGTTGAAGTCCATCATGCACCGGACTGCGGCCGTCGTTGCTGTGGGCATTCTCAATTCCCCGGCTGAAAGCCTTCAGCCTCGAAGGACTGAGCGCGGCTGAAACAATTCCCCAAATGCAGACAGACATGAACCCATTCCCGAAGAGCCTTCAAAGGGTCTTCGAATTGATCGGTTTCGCGGCGACTCAGCGCCTGGTCGAGAAGGCGGGCGGAACGCGAGTCTTCATTCCGAAATACCCGGATTCAACATCAGTCCTCACGGATCTGATCGGGTTGGACGCGGCTAAGGCGCTGGCGCAAGAGTATGGCCATGACAAGATCGAGATTCCGCGCTGCGCAAAGCTCCTTTCCAGCGTCCGCAATGAGCGCATCCGTTCTCTACGTGCCGAAGGCTGGACGCTCCGCGCTTTGGCCCTCGAATTCGGCATGACAGAGCGGGCGATTTCCATGATTCTCAAGACGTAGTGCTGCAACCGTCGAAACCGCCCTTCCTCTCCACCCACGCAAAGACGACCATGAACCTGAAAGAACTCAAGAGCTTTGGCCTGAAGTGGAAATCGTCAGTGACCGAGCTTCAGCAGAAGCGCGAAGAACTGATCGCCGAACGTGAACAGCTCGAAGCGCGGCTGTTGAGCCTGCGCCAGGCATACGTTCCGGTGGCGGATCTGAAGGGCTTTTTCATGGACTATATCGACGCGGAAGGAGAGCGGATTCTGCCGGAGATCCGAAAGCGACTGCATAGCTTCATTCACCCGCCGCGCTTCCCGGGAATCGTGCCAACCGACAAAATCACTCCGCTGACCTTCGACGAAATGGAAGCGGTCTTGATGCAGGGCGGTGCAGGCCCGCATGGCTCCGGGGCCCGGACACGGGACGGGCAGAGCTTACAGTGTCGGCCGCTCTGCGGATTCCGCGAACCTGAAGGCATGGATCAGATCTTTTTCCTGTTCATGGGTGATCTGATCAAGACCGTGTTGGCGAAGCATTGGGACGCCTTCGGCCTTGGATACCAGAACGTCCGGGCCTCTGAGATCGGCTCAGATCGAGCGACGCGGCGGAAGGAGGTTGCCGACGTGGAAGCGCAGATCGAGAGAGTGAATGCGGAGATTGTCGGTCTCGACGCTTCGCTTCAGGAACTGAAGGCGGGCGTGCTGTGACCTTCGGCAATGGCGTAGGCGCTTATCCGGTCGAGTTACCACGCCCCGCGCAAGGCTCGATTCAGCTCCTTCCGAGCGGTCGATTTCAGGCCACGGATGGGCGCGCTGTGAGCTGGTTCATTGACTCGGCGGCCGCCGGGCGGGTCATGCACCGCTTCGCGGCGCGCAAAAATCCGGCTCCGATCGATTACGAGCATCAGACCCTGAACGCCGCGAAAAACGGGCTTCCGGCTCCGGCGGCTGGTTGGTTTGCCGGGCTGGAGTGGATCGACGATGTGGGGCTCTTCGCTACCTCGGTGACCTGGACTGATGCCGCTAAGCGCCAGATCATGGCCGGCGAGTATCGTTACATCTCGCCCGTCTTCCGTCATGACCCGAAAACCGGGGAAGTCCTGGACGTCTTGCACGCTGGCTTGACCAACGTCCCGGCCCTCGATGGCATGGCACCGGTGCAGTACGCCGCGGCCGCGCGGCGCAGTTTCGAGGCCAGCCCGGAAGAGCGCGAGGTGTCCCGTTTGCTGGGGCTGCCGGTCGAAGAAATTGCCCGCGTCCGCCAGGACCACGCACTAGCCGCGGCTAAGGCCACACATCTCGGATCAGAGGATGCCGACGCGACCGTCTGCCGCCTACTGTGGCTCAGGCCGGGAGAACTGGAGCGGACAAGGGCAACGCTGGGCAGCCAGGCAATCGCGGCGGCCAAGTCTTCGCCATCGGATCAGGCCACGGCGGACGCTACCGTATGCCGCTTGCTGGGACTCTCACGAGCGGAATTCGAAAAGACCCAGCGGCTTCGGTCGGTGCGGTAGCGGCCCAAGTTTCGGTGCCCGCTGCGGGTGGCAGTGGGTAGCGGAAACGCCCGGTTTCAGCATGGCCGGGCGGAAGCGGTGAGCCCCTTGGCGCAAGCCTTGGGGCTCATTCTTTTGGCGTGGTAGAGTCAGGCGACAATGTTCGCAATCATCGATCCCCCAAGCCCCTATGCGGATCTTCCGACTTGGCGCGCGTGGCTTGCGTACCTTGAGACGCTCGAAACGTGCGAAGCGGTCGCAAGGTCGATCGAACAGGCGATGACCCATATCGATCACCACCCCGATCATCAGGCTTCAGCGTCGGTCTGACTGGTCCGCGTGATGCGTTGGTTTTCGCTGCGGACTTAGCGGACTTAGGTCGGCACCTTCAAAAAATCCAGTATTCATGCGGGTTTCAGAGCATCCGCAAAGTGCGGACGTAGCTTTTCATTTTGCGGACTTTGTGGATTCATGCGGCTTTCAGAGGGTCGAAATTTGCGGACTTAGGTCGCGTGCGTGGTGTTTGCGGGTCATGACCGGACCTAAGTCCGCAAAAAACGCGCCTGTAAGTTGTTGATTCTTGCCTAAGTCCGCAACAGTCCGCACCTAAGTCCGCACTGTAACCGTATGCTTTTATGCGGGTTTTCCTAAGTCCGCTAAGTCCGCAGCGTTTCATTACGCAAGCGGTAGACCTTTCGCCCCTTGCCTGGACGGCCGTCCGGCCGCGGTTGCTCGTCCTGGTCCAAGCCAAAGCGAGGGTCAGAAAGCATCCGATGCAACACGTCATCAAGCGGTACGGCTGTTGCGCGCCGCGAGAAACACTCGTTGGTAAGTTCCTTCATCGTCGCTCCGTCCGGCCGCTCGCGCAGGAAGTCGCCGATTCTGGCGGCCATCTGATCGAAGGCCTGCGCCTTGGCCTCGGTGCTCTGGTTTGAGAACACGTAGCGGACGGAAGCGCAGGCATACGACACCCACGCCAGCGCAGACCGCAGGTGCCATTCCTCAATGACCAAAGCCCGATCGCGCAGCGCGAACAGCATGGCCAGGCGCGCGGCGTAGGGGGCGCGCCGTTCGAGTAGCGCGGTCAGGGTGTCGGATTCCAAGGGGCACCGCAGCGCGACATGGGTATCCCGCCACAGTTCCCGAGCGGCGTGGCTCATGCGCATGACGCGCGTATCCTGGTCGGCAGGATAGTTGCCCTTGGCGAAGGCCAGGACGTCGGCCGTTCTGCCGGCGAGATCGGCCAGCACGTCGGCGGCTGTTGCTTGCGGTTCCGGCTCGTAGCGCGGCCGCTCGGCCCAGAACATCAAGAATCGGTTGGCGAACCCGTTCGATAGGTCGCGCGCGTTCATCAAGCTGTGCAGTTCGCTCGGCGTGATGGCGGCCGCCAGCCCGACATGAGGCCGGCTCGCCCATACGCGGCCGGTTTTTGTGGCGGGGCGGATAGCTCCGCCGTCCCATAGCTCCCGCAGCGCGGCTGACAGCGTGTTTCCGTCCCGCTTGCCCTGCGCGAGGATGTTGGAGAACTCACTTTCGACGACCCACAGCCGCTTGTCATCAATCGCGGGAACGTCTTCACGATTCTGCGTGAAGCCGTCGTGAATCAGCATGGCGAGGCCTTCGCGACTCGACAGGCCGCCGCTGTGTACCTGCCCGAGAAGCTCGGGGCGGTCGCTGGCGATGGCCTGCCGAATGCGTCGGATCAACTGAAGGGCATCGCCCTTGCCGCCGCGGCCAGATCGGCCGATGTGCAGCGTGAACAGACGAGGATGGTGCCAGGTGTCGCCGATCGGAAAGTACACGTCCCGGCCGGCCATAGCGCCAAGGAAGGAGAGAAACCCCGCCGCAACGGCAACGGGGCTGACATCGGTATGACGGGTGGCTGCGCGGGCCACATCACCGACTAAGCCGGGGAACATGTCCGGAGCGGATCCGGGGCAAGCCTTCGGCGGGGCAAGGGTTGTGTCGGTGCTGATGCTCGCGGCCGGCGATGGGCTGCGCGCGCCGGTGCTTCCGTGCAACCGAGCCGCGCGCGCAGCGTCCCGCGAGATCTTGGCTACACGGCGCTCGAGTTCCTCAAGCTTTTCGCTCATTCGGCCGCGCTCCTTGGGAGTCATGATGCAACGCCTCAAGCGCGGCCAACGCCGCGGCCAGCTCGTCGCGGATCGAGGCGGCCAGGTTTGCCACGTCGGGGAGAAGCAGCTCATCGCCACGAAAGGCGGCGTTGTCGGCGGCCAGACACAACAGCGATGCCATGCCCTGAGCCCTCCTCACGGTCTCATCGACCACATCTTGAGCCGACAGGGTGGCGCCGTAGCGGATGGCGACAAGGCGCTTTTCCAAACGATCGGTGGTCATGGCGCTCATGCCTGACCCTCCGCGCTGTGGGCTTCGTTCCAGAGTTGGCGGGCCAGGGGCTTCGCCTGGTCGAGAAGGCTTGTCGCACGCGCCACAAGGCGCGCCACGCCGCGCAAGCGCTGGTCTGCGGCCTGGTGCTCAGTCAGATCGGCCGTAAAGCGCTGTAGGTCGAGCAGCTCGGCGGCGAGGTAGTTCAGCCGGCTATCGAGGAGACGAGCTTCGGAGAACGGAAGGGCGGAATTCGGGCGGATTGCGCCCGGGGTGGGTGTGGTCATGATCGGACTCCTTCGTTGGTGAAGAGTCCGCCTCGACTGACGCCAATCAGTGTGGAGGCGGAACCGTGCGGCGTTGGCGTACCGGACGAAGGGACCGGCCAGCCCGAAGGCTGCGCGCGCACGGCCCGCCATGAAGATTCCATCGGGCACAAAAAAGCGCCGATGGTTGGCGCTGGGGTGCGCCTTCGTTCCCGGTACGCCAATACCGGCCGCGCTGTGGCACGGACGGGTGCAGTATCAGGCCGGCGGAAAACCGGTGTCAAGGGGATCGGATGACCGATCCGCAGCGGGATGCGATGTGCGGGGGTAAGCATTGGCAATCCTTTGGCCGGGGGTGTACGATCGCCCCCGGTCTTCTTGGGTAGGGACCGAGTGAAACGTGAGGGCCTCGGTAATGTGTCAGCGTTACCGGGGCTTTTCCGCGTCTGGCGGTTGCCAGCCCGGTGGCAGGCTGTAGTCTGCCGTTCGGGCGCGGCCTTTCTGTTCGGTGCGGATAGGCCACCCGCGGCACCGCAGACGCCGAATTAGCTCTGACAGGCGCTGTATGCCGAGCGGGAATACCGTCGTGTTGCTGACTGTTTGTCGGGCCAGCAACATGCGGCCGATGACCTGGATCTGATTTTCCCTGACGCCATCACCACTGCGGCCGGCGGCGAATCCATGCCCTGTATCCCGAGCGGGCGACGCGGCCGTCTGAGCCTCGCTGACTGGCGTCGATGGCGTGGGCTTCGGCCGTTCCTTCCGGGTGTGTTTTCCCACGATCGCAGCGGCTCTGACGCCATATTTGGCATCTTCATCGCGTAGCCTCTCCGCAGTTTTTCCGAGCGCGCTTTTGCCGATCGAGTGGCCGAGTGAAGCCAGCCAGGCGGAATGCTCGCGAAGCTGGCCATAACCGGTGGCTCGTAAGCGGTTATTCAGTTCGTGCTGAATTTTTGGCGGTAGTGAAAAGACCCGGGGGCGCGGGGGCATCACTCGCCTCCCTTCTGGGCTGGCTGGCGGGATCGGCACGCGGCCACGTGCTGTTGAATCCATGCGTCAACATCTGACTTCAGCCAGCGGTTGACGCGGGAATTCTCCCGGATTGGCTCGGGAAATCGCTTGTCGCGGATTGCTTCGTAGATCCAAGTGCGGCCCTTGCCGATCTTGGTCGATACCTCCCGGACGGGAAGAAGTGATTCGTCGCGTAAGTCCATCGTTGTACCTCATCGAACGCGGATTGCGTTGTGAGGCATCGTAGCGACGAGCTATGGCCTGATGTTTCTGGTGGGGCTTATCGGCCTTAATGGTGGTTATCGGCGCTTATAGGCGGTGCCTCGTTCCCAGCGCCTCATGAAATCAGTTCTTTCCAGCTCGGAACCCGAGCCTGTCTTTATCGAATCGCCCGCGGTACGTTCGATCTGATACCCGGCCGGCGGCTTTGTCAGTAGCCGAATCCATACCTGAGTACCAGTCGGGTAGCTGCCTTCGTCGCGCTCAAATTCGCGAGCGCATGCGTCGATGATTTCGGCCCACTCATCGCACTTTTCCGGCAATCTGTAGCGGGGTTTCCCAGTAACCGCGTTGCTCGCCCTGTCCTCGGGAAACAGAAACACCGGACGTTGCCCGATGGATTCGGCGAATTTTCGAAGCGCGGCGCGTGAGTAGTAGGCTGTCGGTGGTTCGAAGATCCGGTTTCGGCTTCCCCCGCCGATGAAATCGTCCCATTGCCCAGGCCATGAAACGCTCCCGCCGGTCTCCCTTGATGGGCAAAGCTGTCCGCTTTCGGCTGCGCGATATAGCATATTCATAATCGCGAGAACCCTTCCGGTTCGTGCTAGATGATTGGTGGACGGTTCCAGTTCGCACCACAGAAAGGCGGCTTGGTCTGACTCGAACTCGTCGATCGGATCCCAGACTTTCGGATCGAAAGGCATGGTCACACTCCCTCAAGCGTGATTCCCTCAAAGGGTTTCCCCGTCGAGCCGGTGAGGGTCTCCGGCGGTTCGGCTCGCGACTGCCTAGACGGGGATAACTCGGTTATGTGGCGGCGTTCATGCGCCTGCCGTTGCCCTGATCGGTGTCACGTTCCACGCCTCGCCACGTTCGGCGGTTTCGATGAAGGCCGCCCACAGCTCCAATGCCCGGCGGCGCTCGTCCATGTAGTCGTGCTTGTCGTACACATCAACGAGCCCGCCAAGCGCGTGGTTCAGGCAGCGCTCGGCGACGATGACCGGAACGCCAAGCTCGGCGAGGTAGCTTCGTGCGGTCGAGCGCAGATCATGCGGGGAAGGTTCCCGGCGAGCCCCTTCGATGCGCTTCAGCGCGGCGTTCAGGGTGCTGGCGCTGATATGTTCGTGCGCCGTTCGGCGGCCACGGCCTCGGGCAGGAAGTACCCAGGGAGAACCGCCGGCCAGGCTGCGCAGATCTTCGAACCAAGCCGCGACGGTGGCCGGGATCGGGATGGTGAAGGCTCGGCCGTTCTTGGCGTTATCGGCCGGATGTGCCAGGCCCCGTTGACCTGGTCGAGGTCGCACCATCGCGCCTTGATCAGTTCGGACTTCCGGACTCCGGTCGCCAAGATGATCTTGATGGCGACTTGATTCGAGCGGCCAATGCCAGGCAGCTCCGACAGGAACGCGGCCAGCTCGCCCCGATCGAGCTTCAGCCGCTCGCGCCTCGGGCGCGTGCCGATGATCGATGACACCTTCAGGCTGGCGCACGGGTGCACAGCAAGAAGGCACTTCGCCAGACCGTGGGAACAGACGACAGACACCAGTTCATAGGCACGCTGCGCCACGCTATGCGACCGTTTCGCGATGGTTTCGGTCAGTGCTACCACGTCGGCGGGGGAAAGGTCGGACAGTGGCAGGTGACCGAGCCGCGGCAAGATGTCCTTGTCGAGGTAACGCCGGATTTCCGATCGGCTCGTTTCCTTCAACTTCGCGCCAGGACGGGCCAGGTAATCTTCGGCCAGCTGCCCAAAGGTGACAGGCCGCGTGGTCGTCTGCTTCTTGCGTTGCTTCTCGCTGGCTGCGTCGATGCCGGCGGCGACTTCGCGCCGGAGCCCGGCGGCGAGGCTCCGCGCCTGGTCGAGGGTGACATCGGGATAGCGGCCGATGGTAACCTCCCGCTGCTTTCCGGCGTACCGGTACCGCAACACGAAGGCTGCGTGCCCGGACGGGGACAAGGTGAAGGTCAGGCCCCCGCCGTCTGATCGAGCGATAGGCTTCCCGGAACGGATCCAGTTGCGAAGCTGAAGGTCTTTCAGTGTGTGAAGTCGGGCCATCGCTGCATCCTTCGTCCGGCGTGGGATAGGAGCCAAAACGAGTAGCTGGAGCCGAGCCCTGTGGCTCTAGCTACTCGTCTGGCTACTCAATTCTACCGGATTCCGGCGATGTTCAAAAATGTACGGGATGGCTCAAGATGCTGAAGAAATGGGGGTTTCTAGCGTCCGGAAACGTGCAAAAAAGTACGTTCAATCTTTGTGCCGCCAAGATCGATACCGAAGCGGATCATGGCCCGAACTCACCGCCGGCAGAGCGGATGCCGATCAACCGATTGCCCCCGCGGGTTCGCTGCACTGTAACTTGCGGTCGCCCGTGAGCGCCGTAGAATTCTTGTTCTATCAAACCGTTCCCCTCAATTTCCCAGCCTGTCAGGAGGTCGCCGAGCCCATTGAACGCCGTTCCCGCCGTCACTCGCCCGCTATTCCGCTCACCCGTCGCCGAGGCCATGCGCGAAGCCATGGCCGGCGGCATGGATTTTCCGGAAATGCGGGATCTATTGGACCTGACCGAAAACCTGCACGGCTTGGCGCGGGTCGACGTGCTGGATAGTATCGAGCACCGGGGCCGCGCCTTTCCGCTGATTTCGGTGGCCTTCGGGCCGGACGATCCAAAGGCGCCAGTGCTGGCCCTGTTCGGTGGCGTGCACGGTCTCGAACGCATCGGCACCCGCATCGTGTTGTCCTACCTGCGTACGCTCAGTGAACTGGCGCGCTGGGATCGTATCACCCGCGAGATGCTGAAGACCACACGGATCGTGCTTTTCCCGTTGGTTAATCCGGTGGGCATGCTGCTGAAGCGTCGCTCGAATGGCAACGGTGTCGATCTGATGCGGAACTCGCCGGTACGGGCCGATGGGATAGGGAGGTGGCATCTGTTCGCCGGTCACAGCATCTCGCCGCATCTGCCCTGGTACCAGGGCACACCGGGCGCGCCGATGGAGGCCGAGGCCCAGGCCGTCTGTACGCTGGTGCGCGAGGAGATTTTTCCGGCCTCGATCGCCCTGGTCGTCGATGTTCATTCCGGGTACGGGAACAGGGACCGTTTCTGGTTCCCGTACGCCCGGACGCGCGAACCGTTCCCGCGCGTGCCCGAGGTGCTGGCATTGAAGGGTTTGCTGGACAGCACCTACCCGCACCATATCTATTGTATCGAGCCTCAGTCCCGACAATACGTGACCCACGGCGATCTGTGGGATTACCTGTACGACGAATATCACGTGCTGGGGACCCGCGGCCATTTCATCCCGTTCACGCTCGAGTTGGGTTCGTGGGTCTGGGTCAGGAAGAACTGGTGGCAGTTGTTCGACCGGCTAGGCGCGTTCAACCCCCACTTGCCTCACCGCGAACAGCGCGCGCTGCGGCGCCACTTGCATCTGTTCGATTTTCTTTACCGGGCGGTGCAATCACCCGAGCCATGGGCCGCCATGGGCGATGGAATCCGCGAGCGACTGATGGGCGATGCCGTGGGACTTTGGTATGCGAAGTGAGGCCATGACCTCGCGCTGGGTGCTGCTGCGCGGCCTGGTGCGAGAGAGTGCGCATTGGGACGATTTCCCGCAGCGGTTCGCCGCCAGCGTGCCGGGGGCGCACTGCTACTCGGTGGATTTTCCGGGAACGGGCGTGCATTGGCAGACCCCGAGTCCATTCTCTGTGGCGAGCATCATGGAAGCGGCACGGGCCGAAGCGCTGCAGCGCTCGACCGCGTTGTCGGGCGCGCCGCTCTTCCTGCTGTCGGTTTCGCTAGGGGCCATGGTCGCGATCGAATGGGTGCGCCGACATCCGGCCGAGCTGGCCGGCGTCGTGCTGATCAATACCAGCGTGGGTGGCCTGAGCCCCCTGCACCAGCGTTTGAACTGGCGGGTGCTGCCGGACATGTTGCGCATGGCCCTCGAACGCGATGTCGCACGCCGCGAAGAGCAGATCCTGAAGCTCACCAGCAATGCTGCCTCGTTCAGCCCCGAACAGATCGCCGCTCGCGTCGATGCCTATCGCCGTCATCCGGTCAGCGGGCGCACGCTGCTGCGGCAATTGTGGGCTGCGTCCCGGTTCCGGCCGCGCCTCGAAAAGCCGCCGGTCCCGGTCCTGCTGCTGGGCGGGCAGGGCGACCGCATGGTGTCGCCGGGCTGCACCGACGCTCTTGCGCGGGCCTGGCAACTCGAACCGCTCCGCCATCCGACCGCGGGCCACGACCTGCCGCTGGATGCGCCCGAGTGGACCATCGAGGTGGCGCGGGAATGGATGCGAGGGCTGGCGCGCGAAGCGCGGTCCGTGACGAACGCGGTCTGAACGCTCGGGCGGAGCCGCGCTGCCACACCGTTCGATCGGTGGCACTCCAACGCGGAACGGCACCATCTTCCGCGCCTGGCACGCGCCCCCCTGCATGGCGGCGATGTGGTCGCGCTTTTCTGATACTCTTGATGCTCTTTGACCGGCGAACCTTTCGGCCCAATTGCCGCCGGCAATCCTGCAGGAGGCCGACCCCAGCGATGATCACTGCCGCCCCCCCCTACAACACCGTCATGCCGGAAGGCGAGCCGTCCCCCGACGCGCGGATCTCCGAAGCCCTGATACTTGCGGGGGTGACGCTCGTTCTGCTCGTCAGTCTGTTGCAATACCTCGACAATTGCTTCGTCATCAACGCCAACGGGCTCTGGAAGAGCGTCTACGTACGGATGTGGGCGAACAGCCCCGCCACGGCGCCGGTGGATTTTGCCAATCTGCTGTATTTCCCGGTTTATGGCCTGTTGTGCCGGTTGCTCGATGCCTTCGGGATTTTCGTCGGCCAGACATGGCGGCAAATGGCGCTGCTCAACACGGTGTTCGCGTCCATCGGTGTGGGGCTGATTTACCTCTGGATCGCGACGGCGTTCCGCAGCCGGCTGATCGGCCTTCTGGCCGCTGTGTTCTATCTGGGCACGGGGTTCTTTCTGGCGCTGGCCGTCATCAACGAAGACATCATGCCCAGCTACGTCTGGACGCTGACCGGCATGATGCTGGGGGCCCTGTGGTTCGGCCGCCCAACCCCGACGCGTATCGTGCTGGTCGCCCTGGTCGTGTCGGTGGGCTGGCTGTTCGAGTGGCGGCTGATGTTTCCCGTCGTGCCGCCCATGCTGCTGGCGCTGTGGCTGTCGGCCCGACGCTGGACGGCGCGGTTGCGGCGGGTGGTATTGTTCGCTGCCGGCTTGACCATCGTGCCGCTGCTGTTGACCTCGTCACTGATGGTGCGCGGCACCTGTACCCGGACAGCCGAGTGCCTGCAGCAGATGTTCTGGACCGGCAAGGGCCTCGGCACCGGTTGGGCGGGGTTCAGTTGGGTCAAGGTCAAGCTAGCCTGGGTCGGCATGGTGCAGTCGCTGATCGGCGGACGCTTCATCGGGTCCGACCACTGGTACCGGCATCTCGCCCATGTGCTGGAGGCCGGGGTCGGTACCTTGCTGCTGATCGTGCTAGCACTCGGTGCGCTGGGCTATTCCTGGAAGCGGCGCGGCGAGCCCTGCGTCGTCGCACACCTGATCGTATTCGGCGGCACGTTCTGCGCGGGCCAGGTATTCAACCTGTACTCCCAGCCGCACGATCCGCAGATGCAGTTGACCGTGATGCCGTGGGTCATACTCGGGTGGGCCGTGATGATGTCGCTATTGACCGGACAGGGGGATCCGCTGGACGGGTCCCACAATCCCGGCCCGGCTCCCTGGCGCCTGGCGCTGGCCGCGGTGCTGTGCCTGCTGCCGCTGGTCTACAACGCCTCGGTGCTGACCCAGGGGCGGGGCGGGGACACCCGCTACCTGTCGCTGTTGACGCGTCTGGAACAGCACTTCGATCCGGCCCACACGGTCTTCCTGTATCGCGGCTTCGAGTTCGAAGTCCCGTGGAAGTGGGCGACCTGGAGTGCGACCAATCCGGGAGTCGAGGGGCTCTCCGCCGCTCCGAGTCCTGCCCCGCGCTTCAAGTGGATCTCGGTCGCCGAGACCCTGATCCGCCATCCCGACTGGTCCGCTGAGCAACAGGCGGCGGATCTGCGGGCGCAGGTCGATCGGGCGCTGTCGCTCGGCTATCAGGTCATCGCCAGCGAGATCTGGGTGATGCCGCGCGAGACCTGGGTCGAACAGTTGGTCACGATCGGCGACACCGAGCACATCGGGGCCATCCACGATGCGTTGAAGCGCGGTTTCTCCGGCGAACCGGTTCTGGACGACCCCGTCGCCGGAGCGCATTACCGCCTGACACACCGGCACGAGTCCGAGGCCGGCGCGAGCGCGCGGGCCGAGCACTGACCACTCAGCGAGGAGCAATCATTCGGCGATGATCGAGAGTTTTTTTCCGAGAGGAATGGCCCATTACCTGATCGGTGGCATGCTGATCGGCGGCGGGGTCGGCCTGTTGTTCGTGCTCCGCGGACTGATCGGCGGGACGAGCACCTTCTTCACGTCGACCCTGTCGTATGTCGTCGAAAGCCCCTTCTTTCAGCAAGCTCGCTTCGTCGGCACCCGCGCATGGCGTGCCGTCTACGCGTTGGGACTGGTGCTCGGCGCTGCCCTTTACCTTGCCGTCTACGGCGAACCCTTCCAGACAGGGGTCGCCGCTTGGCGGCTGCTGTTGGGTGGCGTTCTGATCGGCTTCGGTGCGCGCCTGTCGAACGGCTGTACGGCAGGACACGGCATCTGCGGTCTGGCGTCGTTGCAATGGCCGTCCCTGCTGGCGGTGCTGACCTTTCTCGCGACGGCGATCGGTATGGCGCATCTGGTGCAGTGGGCGGGAGGCATGCCATGACCGCGCCGCGCTGGCTGGCCGCGCTCGTGGCGGGAACCCTGTTCGGTCTTGGTTTGGCCTGGTCGACGATGATCCGTCCGGAAATCGTCATCGATTTCCTGCTGTTCCGGGACCTTGGGCTGTTACTGGTCCTGGGCGGGGCCGTGGTGGTGGCGCTCGCGTGCTACCAGATCGCTCCGCGCCTGCTGTCGAAGCCGCTGCTGGGTGGGACATTCGCCCAACGCGAGAGCGTTCTCGACCGCCGCACGATCATCGGGGCGGCGCTGTTTGGGTTGGGCTGGGGACTGTGCGGTGTCTGCCCGGGTCCGGCTATCGCAGGGCTGGGTGCCGGAAACTGGCCGCTGCTGATCGCCCTGGTCGGCATTTTTCTCGGCGCCTATCTGCAGGGCCGGTATTTTCCGAAGAACTAGTTTCAAACAGTGAATTTCCGCCACGTCCCGGCGGAAGGCAGTACCGCCCCGCGGCTTGTGATAGCGTGGCGGTGGCACGCTGGGGGCAGGCCAGTTCGGCCAGAGCAGCCCCCCACGCGAACGAAGCGGACACGGGGCCCCGGCGTAAAGGGTTCTGCGCATTGCACAACGGCGGCGGGAATCGAACATGGAATTCAACCCTTCGGAAGCGATGTTGCTGCTATTCGCGACGATCGGGCCGCTCAGGGCCATGATCGTCTGCGCCACGCTGACGGGCGATGCCAGCCCGGCCTTCCTGAAGCAACTCGCGGGGCGGGCCGTCCGCATTGCGACCAGTGTCTGCCTCGTCTTCGCCGTTCTCGGTGAACTGATCCTGCTCGTGTTCCGGGTGTCATTGCCGGCGTTCCAGATTGCCGGCGGCATCATCGTGATGCTGTTCTCGATCGAGATGGTCATGGGCGGCAGGGCGAGCAGTGACAGCGGGCCCGGTGACGGCGTAGCAACTTCCAACGCGCCTTCGCTGGAGCTGGCGGCCTATCCGATCGCGGTGCCGCTGCTGGCCTCGGTGTCGGGGCTGATCGCGATCGTCTCCCTGGTAGCGCAGGCCGGCGACGATCTTTGGGCGCTGCTGTACCTGTTGGGAGCCATTCTGGCCATCATGGCGGTGAACTACCTCTGCCTGCGCGCCTGCCAGGGCATCGCCCGGATGCTGGGCCCGGTCGCGCTGAGCGTGGTGGGCAAGGTCATGGGCGTCATCCTGGTGGCTCTGGCGGTCGAGCTGGTGCTGATGGGCTTGGTCGGTCTGGGCGTCATGACGCCGATCCGCTAAATAGTCGCAGGGCGGCGCCGGTGCAGGCACTCGACCTCTCGACCGCACGGAAGCGCGTAAACATCGCCGGTTCGTGCGCATGAGCGGGCATCTGTCGGCGACGGCAGCACGCCACGGCGCCGCCGGAGCGGCTGTGCGGATTGTGCCGCCCACGCTGGCAGCGAGCCTGCTGTTCCTGTCCCTCGGGGTCGGACCGGACGCGGTGGCGACCGAGTCGGGTCCCGTGTCGGCGAGCACCCGGGACGTCCCCGGCCGCGCCGACGAACCGCCCATCTCGGTCGGACAGGTCAGCCAGCTCTTGAAGCGGCTGGAGGAGCAGAACGCGCGCCTGGCCGAGCAAAACGCGAAGCTGATGGAACAGAACGCGCGGCTAGCGGAACAGAACGACTCGCTGGCAAGGCAACTGGTCGAAGGCGCCAAGGGTCAATCGGCTGCGAATGCGCGCGAGCGGGACCCACTGTCGGCCGATGCGGCTTCCCGGACGCCACCCAGCTTGACCACGAAGCCGGTCGTCGTGGCCCCGCCCGCGGCCCGACCTTCCCCGCCCAAAAAACCCATCATCGATGCCGACGAGGACGATCCCTCCGGTCAGATCGTCGTCGCCCGGCGCCAGCAGGGGCCGATGCCCTTTGAACTGCGGGCCGATTTGTTCACGCAGATCCGCTACTCGAACTTCGCGCGCGATCGGGACTACTGGATCGACAGCGCCGGCAACCTCCAGCCGCTCAGCAGCTTCGATTCCTTCGAGCTGACCCGTAATTTCATCCAGTTCTCGGGTTACGCGCTGGATCCGCGCCTGCAATTCACCGCCAACATCTTTTCGTCGACGGCGATCAACAACACGGTCTACCTGGGATGGATCAATTACCGGTTCAACCGGGCCTTCGACCTCCGGGCCGGCAACTGGATCGTGCCGGGCACGCGTGAGTGGCTCGAATCCTTCCGCTACACGCTGGGGGCCGACCGGCTGATGGCGACGACCTTTTTCCGCCCGAACATCAGTCCGGGGGTCTGGGCGCAGGGCGAGCCGTTCGACAACGTCCACTACGTGGCCATGGTTGCGAACTCCCTGAACCGGTTCAATCAGGGCGTGGACCGGATCGGTACGTCGATCGCCGTCGGCGGGACGGTCTGGTGGGAGCCGATGGGACCCTTCGGGCCCGGGCCGTCGGATATCGAGCATCATCCTCGCCTGAGCCCTCGTCTCGGCACCAGTTTCGCTGTTTCCCGCGAGTCGAATCAGGGCTTCGGCGCGATCGAGAACGGGAACCCGGAGGACACCATCCTGCGCTTGTCGGACGGGACACCGCTGTTCCGGCCCGGCGCGCTCGCGCCCGGGGTGGAACTGTCGAAAGCCAACGTCAACCTGTGGGCCCTCGACGCGGCCTTGAAATACCGCGGCTTCACGCTGTCGGGCGAGTATTTCCTGCGATGGCTCGACGGCTTCGACTACCGCGGCGGTGAGTTGCCCATGGACTCGCTATTCGACCACGGGGCCTTGTTGCAGACGGGGTACTTCATGATTCCCGGCCGGCTCGAAGGGTTTGCGCGCAGTTCGTTCGTCAGCGGCCGTTTCGGGGGCGGCTACGAGGTCGGTGGTGGCGTCAACTGGTATTTGCGCGCGTCCCGTGACTGGCGGATGACTTTCGAGGTACTGAACGTCAATCGCTCCCCCGCCCAGAATCTGTTGACCGGATACCGGGCGGGGGAGAGCGGGACCCTGTATCAGCTGCAGTTGTTCACCGACTTTTTCTGAGTCCGGACCGAATCATTCGGGCGACGGCGACTGTTCCCAGGCGAAACGCGGCAGTTCCTGGAAGCCTCGGGCCAGGCTCTCTTCCCAACTGCGCGACAAGGCCACCAACTCGGGCGAATCGGCGGCAAACTTGAGCCGGTGCGACAAAGCCAGCGCATCCCGGGGATAAATGGCCACTTCGAACGGCGGTGCGACCGTCAGATTGGAGCGGGCCGTTCCGTCCAGCGACACCAGGCACAGGCGCGCGCCGTGTTCCAGCGACAGCTCCTGATTGGCGAAACGATCCAGAACCGGTTTGCCGAACTTGTTTTCCCCGATCTGCAGATACGGCGTCTCGCGGGTGGCCGAGATGAAATTGCCCTGGGGATAGATCAGGAACAGGCCATGCGGTTGCCCGGCGATCTGGCCGCCCAAAATCAAGGTGGCCTCGGGACTTACGCCCGCCTGGCGCAAGGCCGGACCGTAGTCGTTCTGGACCGCGACCATCAACTGCCCGATATAGGCGGCCGCCTCGAAGAGATAATTCGCGGTCAGCAGGCTCACCCCCGGCTGCAGTCCCTGGGCCCGCGCATTCTCGGCGTAATCCAGGTCGCGGCGTATCCGGTTCAGTACGTCCTGTGTGGTGGCGAGACTGCCGGCGGCAAGCAGCACGAACAGCCGGTCCGGTGCCGGCTGAAATTCATGCAGCTTGCTGAACGAGGAAATATAGTCGACCCCGGCGTTGGTCCGCGAGTCTGAAGCCATTACCAGCCCTTGGTCGAGGCACAATCCGACGCAGTAAGTCATGGCGGTGAGTCTCGCAAGCAGAGTCAGGAGTGACGGGAGGTGGGTAAGCACCCGGGGATCCCGTCGTGACGAGGCACAGGCCGGGAAGCATAAGGGATCGCACGCTTCGGGTCGAGTTGTATGGGGCGCGCCGCAAAGCCGATCGGCACCGCTGCCGGCAGGAGGTGCCCCGGGTCCGGTTCTGCCCTCCATGGCGCGTCACGCGGTTCCGCAGTACATTGCCGGCTTTGGCTTGACGAAGCCGAACGGCCGCTGGCGCGTTGCGTGGCGGCACCTAAGGAGCGATTCATGCGGAGAGAGGACGCCATATGCGGATCGGGGGGGTGCGTGACCATGCTGCAGACGAAGACAGGGAACGCGCGATGGGCGGTCTGAAGCCTGCGGCTGTCGCTTGCGGGCTGCTGCTGTCTGCCGGTCTCGGCGGCTGCACCCTGGTCAAGGGCACGTTGCAACTCCCGGACCTCGCCTTGCAGGCGCTACTGCCTTTCGTGCGGCAGCCGCAGGGGGACCCGGTCGAAGTGCAGTCGAAGGTCATTCGCTTCGCCGATCAGTACCTGGAGGCGGTAACCCGCAACATGCGGCTGCTGCAGCGGGATGGTCGGCCGATCTCCCGCCGTGAACTCACTCGTCGCCGTATCCAGTACACCAACGAGGTCCTGGCCATCACGACGGGAGCCAATGCCTACGCGAACCTGCTCGACATGGTGGTGCTGGTCACGCTGACGCGGATGCGCGTCGACAACTACTGGAAGGAGCAGTCCAAGAACCAGGACATCAAACCGGTGTTGCAGGCTTTCCGAGAGTCGGAAGCCGAGATCTGGCGCATCAGCGCAACGGTGCTCGCGCCCGATCAGCAGGCCGAACTCCGCGCTGCCCTGACGGAATGGTTGGGCCGCAACCCCAAGCTGCGCTTCACGCCCGACATGGCGGATCTCGATTTCGTTTCGGAGATCCGCCGGTTCAGCCGGAGCCGTTCCTCGTCGGCCCCCGCGAGCGTGTTCAGCCTGTTGATGATCGATCCGCTGTCCGGGCTCGATCCGGCGGCCAAGGAACTGGCCGAGACGCGCCTGATGGCCGAGCGGGCCTTGTTCCTGTCGCGGCACCTGCCCGAGCTGATTCGCTGGGAAACTGAATATTTCACACTGAACACGGTGGAGGTGCCGGAGATTTCGAAACTCCTGGCGGATACCACGAAAATGTCCGAGTCGGCCGAGCGTGTCAGCCTGTTGTCGAAGCAATTGCCCGAGCTGATCAGCAATGAACGCGCGCAACTGGTCGAGACGCTGAAGTCCGAGCGCCAGGGATTGACGACGCTGGCCGCCGAGTCGAAGCAGGCGCTGACGGCCGGCAAGCAGATGGCCGACTCGGCCAACGCGACCTTGAAGTCGTTCCAGGCCGTTATGGCGCAGTTGAACGCACGGCCGTCGGACCCGAACGCCGAGCCATTCCGCATTGCCGAGTACACCGCCGCGGCGGCGCAGATCAGCCAGACCTCCGAGCGCCTCGCCGAACTGCTGGGTTTGTTCAACCAGACCATTGGCGCCGCGAACGCCCAAACCCTGACCGAGCGACTGGACGTCGTGACCCGCCAGGCCGAAACCCGCGGCCGTTATCTCGTCGACTACGCCTATCGCAAGCTTCTGATCGCGGCCGCGCTGATCGGCGCAATGGCGCTGGGCTTCGTGCTGGTCTATCAGCTGCTCGGCGCCGCCCTGCGGCGGCTGTTTCGGCGCTGGGCGCGTCCGGCAGGAGCGGCGGATGGCGGGAGGGACTAATGCGCCGCTGGGAGCTCTAATGGCAAAGCGGATGGGCTGCAGGGCAAACGTGGCCCCGTGCGTCGCGACGTGATAGCATTTTTTTCGCCGTACTGCGGCCGCCGTCCGGTATCGGGCCGCAAGAATCGATTACAAGGATACAACATGCAATTCGTTCGAACCTCCGGCGCTCGTCTGACGTTTCCCGCTGTCGCGATCGGGCTTGCGGGCTCATTGCTCTTATCCGGGTGCGCCTCCCAGAAAACCGCCCCGCCGCCGACGACCGCCGAGCTGTGCGCCTCCCTGAAGGATGTCGTCGCGCAGTCGGAGTCCCGCTTCCGCAAGTTCAAGACGACACCGACGATCAGCCCGTTTTCCGGCATGACGAAATGGGAAACGCAGCCGGTGTTCCCGGATTCCCAGTGCGACGTGTTCGAATGGGTCGGCGGCCGCACGAATTACGCCTGCACCTGGCCCGACGGATCGGAGGCCGAGGCCCGGGCCACGTACGAGAAAAATGCCGGCTTGATTGCCGGTTGCCTGACGGCGCCGTGGTCCAAGGCCGAGACCCGCGGGCAGACCGGTGCCGCGACCACCTTCACCCAGCCGGGCAAGTCGACCCAGGTCGTCATGCGCTACTTCAAGCCACGCGGTGGTTTTCTCCCGACTTGGGAGACCTCGCTGACCATCGGTGACGAAATCACGTCCGAGCCGCGCTGAGGCCGTGCCGAGCGTTCGTCGCCGCCAGTCACTTCGCCATGCTCTGCCGGGGTCGTTGCCGAATCGGCAGCGACCGCAGGGCCTCCCGTCCATGATCCGAAGGCTGGGCCTGTGTGTGCCCCTGCTGCTGGTCGCGTGCGACCCGGCTGCGAATAAGCCGCCTCCGCCGCCGGCGCCGCCGGCCGTCGAGGTGGTCGCGGCCTCGCAGCGCGACGTGCCGATCTACCGCGAGTGGGTAGGCACGCTGGATGGCATGGTCAACGCCGAGATCCGGGCTCAGGTCACCGGTTATCTGGTCAAGCAGAACTATCGCGAGGGCGATCTCGTTCGGAAGGGCCAGTTGCTCTACGAAATCGATCCGCGGACCTTTCAGGCGGCCGTGGATGCGGCCAAGAGTTCCCTGGCCCGCGAGGAAGCGGAACTGATCACCGCGCGGCTGGAACTGGAGCGCATCCGCCGGCTGTTGCCCCAGAATGCCGTCAGTGTTCGGGATCGCGACGCGGCGGTGGGTCGCGAGTCAACGGCCGCCGCGGACGTGCTGACGGCCAAGGCGAGCCTGCAGAAGGCGCAACTCGACCTCGCATTCACGCGCATCGTCTCGCCGATCGACGGCATCGCCGGCATCTCGAAAGCCCAACTCGGGAATCTGGTCGGACCCGGTACCGGCGATGCCGTGCTGACGACCGTGTCCAAGGTCAACCCGATCCGTGTGTACATCTCGATCAGCGAGCAGGAGTATCTCGCGTTCAACCGTGCTAACCCGAGCGGCTCGGATGGTCGCGGCACCGGGATGGAGCTGATCCTGGCCGACAACTCGCTGCATTCCGAACGCGGCCAAGTCTATTTCGCCGATCGGCAGGTCGATTCCCGGACGGGCGCGATCCTGCTCGCAACGCTGTTTCCGAACCCCGGGAATCTCCTGCGGCCGGGCCAGTTCGCGCGGGTGCGCGCCATGACCCGCATCCAGCCCGCGGCCGTGCTCGTACCGCAGCGCGCTGTGACCGAGCTGCAAGGCATGGCGCAGCTGGCCGTCGTGAAACCGGACAACACGGTGGAATTTCGCAAGGTGCGAACCGGTGAGCGCGTCGGATCGCAATGGGTGATCGACGAGGGGCTGCGCTCGGGCGAGCGCGTCATCGTCGAGGGCATCCAGAAGGTGCGGCCGGGAATGCCCGTCCAGCCGCAGCCCTACCAAGCGCCCCCGGAAACTCCCCCCCCGGTCTCCGGGGCGTCCCGGCCAGGCTAGGGCGCGCCGCCAGCCATGGCGCAATTCTTCGTCAACCGGCCGACGGTCGCGATCGTCCTGTCGATCTTCCTGGTGTTGCTCGGCCTCGTCGCAATGGCCGGGCTGCCCATCTCCCAGTATCCCGACATCGTTCCGCCCGAGGTCCAGATATCGACCACCTTCACGGGTGCGGATGCCGTCACCGTCGAGCAGTCGGTCGCGACGCCGATCGAGCAGCAGATGTCCGGCGTCGACAACATGAATTACATGTACTCGGTCAACGCCAACAACGGGCAGGCCACGCTGCGCGTCAATTTCGACGTCGATTCGGATCCCGACACCGGCCTGATTCTGAGCCAGATGCGGAAGTCGCAGGCCGAGTCACAGCTCCCGGTCGAAGTCAGGAACTTCGGCATCAAGGTCGAGAAATCGACCGCCTCGCCGCTGCTGATGTTCGCGTTGTACTCGCCGAATGGCACCTACGACAGTGTCTTCCTGGCCAACTACGCGTACATCAACATCAATGACCAGATGACCCGCATTCAGGGCGTCGCCAGTGTCACGGTGTTCGGTGCCGGGCAATACGCGATGCGGATCTGGGTCAAACCGGATCAACTGGCAAAGCTGAACATCACGATTCCCGAGATCATGGCCGCGATCGACGCCCAGAACACCGTCAATCCGGCTGGCCGGATCGGCGGTGAACCGGTGCCGCCCGGCCAGGAATTCACCTACGCGGTGCGCGCGCAGGGCCGGCTCGTGACCGAGGAGGAATTCGGCAATATCGTGCTGCGCGCGAACCCCAGCGGGTCGTTGGTCCGCATCAGGGATGTCGGCCGCATCGAACTGGGCGCGCAGACCTACGACATGCGCGGCCGCTTGAACGGGAAGCCGGCCGCGCTGGTGGCCCTGTACCAGCAGCCGGGTTCGAACGCGCTGGATGCGGCGAACGGGGCGAAACAGCTGATGAGCGAGCTGAAGCAGCGTTTCCCGGCCGATCTCGACTACATGGTCGCGCTGGACACGACGCTGGCCGTGACCGCCGGCATGGAAGAGATCGTGCAGACGCTGTACGAGGCGCTGATCCTCGTGATCCTGGTGGTGTTCCTGTTCCTGCAGGGCTGGCGCGCGACGCTGATCCCGTTGCTGGCGGTGCCGGTGTCGTTGATCGGCACCTTCCTGCTGTTCCCGATGCTGGGTTTCTCGATCAACACGCTGTCGCTGCTGGGGCTGGTGCTGGCGATCGGTCTGGTGGTCGACGATGCGATCGTCGTGGTCGAGGCGGTCGAGCATCAGATCGAACAGGGGCTGTCGCCGCGCGAGGCGACGTTGAAGGCCATGGCGGAAGTCTCGGGCCCCGTCGTGGCCACCAGCCTCGTGCTGATCGCGGTGTTCCTGCCGACGGCCTTCATCCCGGGCATCTCGGGCAGCCTGTACCAGCAGTTTGCGGTCACCGTCGGCGTGTCGGTGATGATCTCGACCTTCAACGCGCTGACCTTGAGTCCGGCGCTATCGGCCCTGCTGCTGCGCCCGCGCCAACATGCCGGGCTGATGCAGCGCTTCTACGATGCGTTCAACCGCGCCTTCGGCATTGCGACCAACCGGTATGTCGGCGTATGCGGGTTTCTGATCCGCAAGAGCCTGATCAGCGTGCTGCTGCTGCTCGGCATCGCGGCGCTGTCCGGCCTGATCGGGAAGGGCCTGCCGACCGGCTTTTTGCCGGAGGAGGACCAGGGCTATCTGTTCGCCGGCATCCAGCTCCCGAACGCGGCGTCGCTGCAGCGGACGGACGATGTGGTGCGGCAGGTCGAAAGCATCCTGGCGGAGACGCCCGGCGTCGAAAGCTATTCGTCGGTGATCGGCTACAACATGCTGAGCCAGGTCACCAATACCTACAGCGCCTTCTTCTTCATCGCGCTGAAGGACTGGGAGGAGCGCACCGCGCCCGAGGAACAGTACGAGGCGATCAAGATGCGCATCAACGGCCGGATGCGGCAGCTGAGCCAGGCGATCGGCTTCGCGTTCTCGCCCCCGGCCATTCCCGGCATCGGCACTTCCGGCGGCGTGACCTTTTTGTTGCAGGACCGCGCCGGCCGAGACCTCGCCTTCCTGTCCGACAACGTCCAACGCTTCCTCGAGGCGGCGCGGCAGCGGCCGGAGCTCGCTTCGGTCAGCACGACCTTTCTGCCGACGATTCCGCAGGCCTTCGTCGAAGTCGACCGCGACAAGGTGCTGACGCGCGGCGTCAACCTCGCCGACGTCTATCAGACCCTCCAATGTTTCATGGGCAGCGGCTTCGTCAATTATTTCAACCGCTTCGGCCGGCAATGGCAGATTTATGTGCAGGCTGAGGGCGAATTCCGCACCGATGCCAACCAGCTGGGCCAGTTCTACGTGCGCAGCAGGGAAGGGGGCATGGTCCCGCTGGCGGCGCTGACCAGCGTGCGGAACACGCTCGGGCCGGAGTTCACGATGCGCTACAACCTGTATCGCAGCGCACAGATCAACGCCGCCGCGAGCCCCGGTTACAGCTCGCTGCAGGCGATGCGGGCGCTGGAAGAGGTCTTCGCCGAGACGATGCCGAAGCAGGAGATGGGCTACGACTATCTGGGCATGAGTTACCAGGAGAAGAAGGCGCAGCAGGGGATTTCGCCCTTGGCCATCTTCGCGTTTTCGTTGTTGGCCGTGTTCCTGATCCTGGCCGCGCAGTACGAGAGCTGGAGCCTGCCCTTCAGCGTGTTGCTGGGGACGCCGATCGCGGTCTTCGGGGCGTTCTTCGCGCTGATGGTCGGCCGTTACGAGAACAACATCTATGCGCAGATCGCGCTGGTGATGCTGATCGGCCTCGCCGCTAAGAACGCGATCCTGATCGTCGAGTTCGCGAAGTCCGGGGTCGAGCAGGGTAAGCCCCTGGTCGAGGCGGCACTGGAGGCGGCGCGGCTGCGGCTGCGGCCTATCCTGATGACCAGCCTGGCCAGCATTCTGGGCTTCCTGCCGCTGTGTCTCGCGTCGGGGGCGGGTGCGCTGGCGCGGCAGGCGATGGGCTTTGCGGTTCTCGGCGGCCTGATCGCGGCCTCGTTCATCGCCGTATTCCTGATTCCGGTGTCGTTCACCCTCGTCGAGCGGCTGCGCCAGCGCGCCCAGGGCTCGGCTGCCAAGAACGGTTGATGGTGCGCGCCAGTCTCGTCTTTTTCCTGATGGCCGGCCTGTTGGCCGCCGGCTGCTCCTGGAAGGTGGGGCCGGATTACGAGCCCCTGCCCAAAGCCGTGCCGGCAAAATGGCGTTTCGGGGTCAAGGAAGTGAAGGATGTCACGAACACGGCCTGGTGGGAGCAACTGGGCGATCGCCGTCTCGATGCGCTGATCGAACGCGCCCTGCGCGGCAACCTCGATCTGCAGGTCGCCGCGGCCCGGGTCGACCAGTTCATGGGTTTGTATGGGTCGGCCCGTTCCATCCTGTTCCCCCAGATCTACGGCCAGGCGGCGTATCGCCGGCAGCAGATTTCGGCCGGTCAGTTCGGCGTCGATCCGGCCCTGTTCGGGGGCATTCCCGATACCAATATCGGCCAGCTCGCGGCGACGATGGAATGGGAGATCGACGTTTGGGGCAAGCTGCGCCGGACCAAGGAAGCCGCGCGGGCCGACCTGCTGGCGCAGGAAGCCTTTGAGCAAGGCGTGATCCTGACGCTGGTCAGCCAGGTGGCGCAGACCTATATCGTATTGCGCGAACTGGACAAGAACCGCGACATCACGCTGGAGATCATGGGGATCCTGCGGGAACAGTTGCGGATTGCCGAGGCCCGGTTCCAGGAGGGCTTCACGTCGCAGCTGGAGGTCGAGCAGGTGCGGTCGGAACTCGAGCGACGCAGTGCCAACCTGCCGCTGGTCGAGCAGACCATTGCCGAGACCGAACATGCCCTCAAGGTGCTGCTCGGCGAAAACCCGGGCACGATCATCCGTGGTCTCACGCTGGACGAACTGAAGATGCCCGCCGTGCCGGCCGGTTTGCCCTCGGATCTGTTGGAGCGCCGTCCCGACATCCGCCAGGCCGAGCAGGCCCTGATTGCCGCGAACGCCCGCATCGGCGTCGCGCGCGGCCTGTTTTTCCCGCGCATCTTCCTGACCGGCGATATCGGGCAGGTCAGTCAGGACCTGGGCAACATCATGTCACCCAATGCCAACTTCTGGACGGTCGGTTCGAACGCTCTGCTGCCGATCTTCACCGCTGGACGACTCGCCGGCGAGGTGCAGGCGGCCGAGGCGGTGCAGCGCCAAACCGTTGCCAGCTATCGACAGGCGATCATCAATGCCTTCCGGGAGTTCGAGAATGCGCTGGTCGACAGCCGCAAGGCCAGAGAGCGGCGCGACCACCAGTCGCAGCGCGTCGCCTCGGTCGATCAGTACTACCGGCTTGCGAAGTTGCGCTACGACGAAGGCTATACCGACTTCATCACCGTGCTGGACTCGCTCCGGCAACTTTACGAAGCACAGATCGACTTGCTGTTCGCGCAGCGCGAGACCTTCGTCGCCACGATCCAGTTGTATCGGGCCATGGGCGGTGGCTGGATCGTCAAGGCCCGGGACAAGACCTACAATCCGCGCCCGGCCGAAGCCCAGATCGTTCCTTGAGGCGGTTCGTGCGCGTAGTCCCGTAGCATGCGCCACGCGCAGGAAATCACGGCGAGGCCGTGTAAATGCGGGGAATCGAAAACGCGCGAGTGCGGGGTAGGTAGTGTGTAACGCACGCGCCTTCCACTAATCGAGGCGGCGAATAGCGGAAGATTTGGGGGGATGCGGCGTTACACCGACACAAGGCTACAAAACCTTCGAGCCGCGGGGTATCGTCAATTCGTGCGAGTGCGCTTGACCGGTAGAGTGTGCCAAGCGCCGGCTTCCGGGGGGGAACAGGCGGGTGACCGCCCCAAAAAAGACAAACCCGCCAAGTGGCGGGTTTGTCCGGGCCCTTCCGTGGGCCTGATTCTGTCCTGACCCGTCAGGCGTTATTCGCCCATCCAGACCAGTTCCACGCGACGGTTAACCGAACGCTCTTCCTCGGTGCGGTCCGGCGA